>NZ_KB898667.1 GCF_000377765.1 Gracilibacillus lacisalsi DSM 19029
TGATCAAGGATGGCATTATCAGCACAACCAATGGGTAAGTACATTAAAACAAAATAAAGTATTCCAAAGCATGTCACGTAAAGCTACTTGTGCAGACAATGCTTCAATAGAGAATTTCTTTGGTCTATTGAAACAAGAAATGTATTATGGAGAAGAACTAGTAAGCTATGAGGAATTAAAAAGACGAATTGAAGAATACATCTACTGGTATAATCACGAACGATCAAAAGAAAAATTGGCTGGATTGAGTCCAGTAGAATACCGAACTCAATCTAACCAATCAGCTGTATAACAAGACTCTAACTTTTGGGGGTAACCACCATGCTTCACAGTTTTTTTGTGTACAATATAGGGTAAGGAGTGATGAATATGAAAGTGATTTTAGATTGTGATCCCGGGCATGATGATGCGATTGCTATTATTCTAGCAGCGTCTAAAGTTAGTCCGTTAGATATCGTCGGTATTACAACGGTTTCGGGAAATGTAGAAGTAGAAAAGAATACCTTAAATGCATTAAAGGTTTGTGATATTATCGGTTTAGACGATGTTCCGGTAGTACAAGGTGCAGCACGGCCGATGGTAAGAGAACCAGAAATAGCAGAGCATATTCATGGAGAGACCGGTTTAGACGGTCCTAATCTGCCGAAGACTCCAAAAAGAACAGCGATTAGTCAACATGCGGTTGATTATATTATTGAGCAATTACACCATTCAGCAGAGCCGATTACCTTAGTTCCGACAGGTCCATTAACCAACATTGCCTTGGCACTAGTCAAAGATCCTTCTATCAGGACGAAGATAAAGGAAATTGTCTTAATGGGCGGGGGTACTTTTGGTAATTGGACACCGGCAGCAGAATTTAATATTTATGTGGATGCAGAAGCAGCAAAAGTCGTGTTTGAGAGTGGACTTCCGATTCGAATGTTTGGATTGGATGTAACACATCAAGCCCTGGCTACCAAAGAAACAGTAGAACAGTTAAAAGAAATTGCCAATCCAGTAAGTGAATTTGTGGCAGAGTTATTAGTCTTTTTTATGCAAGCGTACAAAGACTATTTTGCATTTTCAGGTGGCCCGATTCATGATGCATGTACGATTGCACATCTTATTGATCCTTCCATTTTTGAATTTGAAGATGTTCATGTTGCGATAGAAACAAAAGGAGAGCACAGTTACGGGATGACGGTAGTCGATCGTTTAGCTGTAACAGGTCATCAGCCGAATGCTTATTTTGCTACGGGACTCGATCAGGGGAAATTTTGGAGCTTATTTAAAAAAGCGTTAGAATCATACTCCGAGTGAGAGGAGACGTCAGGAATGAATCAACCTAAAATCACGGTGATTGGCAGTATTAATATGGACTTAGTTACCGAAACAGATATAATGCCAGTCCAAGGTGAAACGGTAAGAGGGGCCAATTTCCAAACGGTACCTGGTGGAAAAGGTGCAAATCAAGCAGTAGCGGCTGCTCGTTTGGGAGCGGAAGTAACGATGGTTGGCCGTGTGGGTGACGATCAATTTGGTGATGTTTTAATGGATCATTTACGGAAAGAAAACATTCAAGTAGACCACGTTGATCATGTAAGGGATACACCAACAGGTCTTGCTAATATCATCTTATCTGAACAGGATAATCGAATCATTATCATTGCTGGAGCAAATGGCAAAGTGACAAAGGATTATATCGAACAAATCAAAGCTGCGATTCTCAAGAGTGATTATGTTTTACTTCAATTTGAAATTCCGAAAGAAACGATTGTATATAGTATGGAATTATGTTATAAACATGGGATTCCTGTTATTGTTAATCCTGCACCAGCTATGGAATTGGATCAAGCAACATGGGAACAAGCTACATATATTACGCCGAATGAAACCGAACGGCAACAACTATTCGGAAATCAGTCTAATGAGAAATTAATTATCACAAAAGGTAAACAAGGTGTATCTTTTGTTGAAGCTGGCAAAGAGCAAGAAGTAGCAGGTCATCCAGTAGATGTTGTAGATACAACAGGTGCTGGTGATACCTTTAATGGAGCATTAGCAGTGGCGTTAGCCGAAGGTCAAGCTTTAACGAAAGCTGTCACGTTTGCGAATGCAGCAGCAGCGTTATCCGTCGGCAAGAAAGGAGCCCAAGGCGGTATGCCGACAAAAGACCAAGTAGAACAATTTTTAGGAAAAGGTTGATAGTTATGACGACAAAAATATTGAATAATGATTGGGCAGAGTTATTAGAAGCTGAATTTCAAAAGGATTATTATGTGCAATTACGAGAGTTTTTGAAACAGGAGTATCAGAACTACACGATTTATCCCAATATGTATGATATTTATAATGCGTTACATTACACACCTTTTCATCATGTGAAAGTGGTGATTCTAGGTCAGGACCCTTATCATGGACCTAATCAGGCGCATGGTTTAAGTTTTTCAGTTAAGCCAGAGGTTGATATTCCGCCTTCACTTAAAAATATCTATAAGGAATTACATGCAGATATTGGATGCCCCATTCCGAATCATGGTTATCTCGTGAAATGGGCAGAACAAGGTGTACTGCTACTTAACAACGTATTAACCGTACGGCAAGGACAAGCACATTCTCATCGTGGTAAGGGATGGGAGCAATTCACTGACCAAGTTATCATGACATTGAATCAAAAAGAAACACCTGTCGTATATATCCTTTGGGGAGCAGCAGCACAGAAAAAACAAGCTCTGATTGATTTAACTAAACATTATGTAATCAAATCACCACATCCAAGCCCATTATCAGCTCATCGCGGATTTTTCGGTAGCAAACCATTTTCTAAAGCTAATCAGATTCTTGAAGGAAATGGACAAGAAGCAATAGATTGGGAGATTGAATAATAGAGATAAATAGGAATCGTTCATTTGTTCATAAGAAAGAAAGTATAAAAATTAGGTGTCTGTCTAGCTCCAAGCACCAGAAACTACCGCTACGTTTCTAAACGGGCGCTTTTCGCTTTTCTTATTTATAAGGAAAGCATTATACGCGGCATGATAGTGTTTTTTTGTATCATAGGTGGTCATTTTGAAATGATATGTAGACGGAAAGCATCGCTCCGGCTGCCCGCTTCCCTTTCTGGAGTTTTACCTTCAGCTAACTTTTCCAAGCAAAAACCGCTTGAAAAAGTGGATCTTCAGGTAAAACAGTTTCCACAGGAGTTGAAGTGGGCAAGCCGCAGCGGTTGTTTAACCTTTTATTCATGTCAAAATAACTACTACTTTATAACTACTACTTTGGACAGGGTCGGGTGGGCTTTGCCGGTTTTTCTTAACTTGGATAGATGCAAGGAGATATCCAAGGAACAAAATTAGAAAGGTTTATTTATTCTGTAACATTTCCTTCAGCTCTCGTATTTCTTTCCGCAATTCTTTAATTTCACTTGTATCCTCTTTGATCTCATCTGTATCTTCTTCAATATCGTCAGTGATTTTTTGTGCATTATTGACGATTTCCCCAACGATTAAATTAATCATGATGAACGTTGCGATCACAATAAAGGATAGGAAGTACAGCCATGACCATGGTTCTTCTGCAAATATTGGGCGGAAAATACCACTTGCCCAGGATTCCAAAGTGAAAATCTGGAACAATGTAACAAAGCTTAAAAAGATATCACCAAAATATTCAGGTGCAATATCGCCATAAAAAGATGTACCGAGAATGGCATAAACATAGAAAATGATGGTCATAATTAACAACACACTGCTGATCGTTGGAATAGCCATAAATAGTGCGGATACAATCCGTCTTAAAGTGGGAATAACGGTAATCGTACGGAAAACACGCAAAACACGAAAAATACGTAATACACTAACGAACGGGGTACTATATAAAATCAAACTTCCCAGTACGATCACAAAGTCAAAAATATTCCAAGGATTAGAGAAAAAACCTTTTTTCAGTACAATAATTTTTAAAATCACCTCTAAAGTGAAAATGGCGAGAATGATTATATCAATTACAACAAAGTAAGTATGATAGTTTTCATAAATATTTGGGAATGTTTCAAGACCAATTAAGATCGCATTAAATATAATTAGTCCTGTAATAAAGCGATTAAAGCGTATATCCATGACAAATTTTCTTAATGAATTCATCCGATTTCTCCTTTTCTATATAACAAATCACATTATATCTCTCCAAATTATTTTAAAATGAAATGAGGATAAACACAAACTTGATACTATAATAAAAAAAGGAGTCGATATAAATGAAACGACATGAAGCGCTGCATCCGTTATCTCATCATCATCACCACACACTAGTAATGGCACAACAGTTAAAAAATGCAGATGAAAAAGCGAGTATTCAGGAGATGACAAGAGATGTTATTAAGTTCTGGAAAAACGATGGAGAAGATCATTTTCGTGATGAAGAAGAAGTGTTATTACCATTGTTTGCCCAATATCAAGAGATAGATATCCCTGAAATTCGTGAAATGCTGATGCAACATGTGCAGATCAGAAGCTATGTTCAACAAATCAGAAGTATGCAACGTAAAGATCGTCAAATTTTCCGTGATTTAGGGGAGTTGTTGCAAAAGCATGTCCGGTTAGAGGAACGAGTAATTTTCCCGATGATAGAGCAAGCTATTCCTGAGAATTATTTGTATCAGGCGAACGGCAGGTTTCATCGAGATTCATACAGCGGATTTTAAAATTAACTAGGATTCCATTTCTATTTTTTGCTATAATGTCAGTTGTAGCACTAGAAAATAGAAAGAAGTGAACACTGTGCGTAAAAGATTAGGTATTTTTTTTGATAAATTAAGTAATTTGTCTGGTATTCATCTTATTGTTTTATTTTATTTTTCAGCTGCATTATTATCTACATTTTTACTTAGTATCCCATACTTCCACCGTGAAGGTGTCGAGCTATCCTTGTTAGATAGTATCTTTACTGCAGTCAGTGCCATCAGTGTGACAGGACTCACTGTTGTATCTACAGCTGACACGTTTAATAATATCGGTTACTTCGTTTTAGCGTTTGTCTTGCAATTTGGCGGGATTGGTATTATGACGTTAGGAACATTTATATATTTAGTGCTTGGTAAAAAAATCGGAATACGAACAAGGCAATTGATTCAAATTGATCAAAATCGCAATACATTAGCAGGATTAG
Organism: Gracilibacillus lacisalsi DSM 19029; assembly: GCF_000377765.1. GTDB lineage: Bacteria > Bacillota > Bacilli > Bacillales > Amphibacillaceae > Gracilibacillus > Gracilibacillus lacisalsi. The sequence goes on from NZ_KB898667.1 coordinate 5,149, forward strand.
TCCAATTGATGTTGAAAATTTTAAGAACGATATTAGTCATTGAATTGTTTGGTGCTGTCGTTCTTTCCATTTACTTTCTAAAGTATTTTGATACATGGCAAGAAGCATTAATACAAGGAATTTTTGCATCTGTGAGTGCGACAACAAATGCAGGTTTTGATATTACTGGTGCTTCGCTTGTACCTTTTGCACATGACTATTTCGTGCAATTTATTACCATTCTTCTTCTAGTTTTAGGGGCAATTGGATTTCCTGTTTTATTAGAAATACAGGAAGTACTTTGGGGAAGATATCGCAATTTAGAATGGAAATATCAATTCTCTTTATTTACGAAAATAACTACGATTACGTTTTTTATATTAATTGTGGTCGGAGCCATAGGTATTTTTCTGTTTGAACATAATCATTTCTTGCAGGGAAAGGCATGGCATGAATCGTTGTTTTATAGTCTTTTTCAGTCCGTTACAACACGAAATGGTGGTTTGGCAACAATGGATGTTGCAGAATTCACCACACCTACGTTATTACTTTTGTGTGCACTTATGTTTATTGGAGCATCCCCTAGTAGTGTAGGAGGCGGAATTCGTACTACAACGTTTGCCATTATGATGCTGGCTATTTTTCATTACGCAAAAGGGCATAATACGATTAAAGTGTTCAAACGTGAGGTTGATCCTGATGATGTAACAAGATCATTTATTGTTGCGATTACAGCGATTATGTTATGTGGTAGTGCCATCGTGTTTTTGATTTGGATAGAGCCACTATCGAATATGGCAATTGTTTTTGAAGTGTTTTCGGCTTTTGGTACCACGGGGCTGTCAATGGGAGTGACATCCGATTTATCGGTAATCGGTAAAATAGTGATTATTTTATTGATGTTTATCGGAAGAATTGGAATTTTCTCTTTCTTGTTCTTAATTCGTGGAGAGGACGTTCACGACCGCTATCACTATCCAAAAGAAAAGATGATAATTGGATAAATCTATGATAAACTATCCTCTAGTTTGAATTATACCAAGGGGTCATAGAGATGAATACCATCGAAAAATTAAAACATGTGATGAAACAATGGACAGCCATTCATCATATCGTTATCTATTACTTGTTAGCGGTCATTATTGCAACTATAATTGTTAGTTTGCCAATTTTTCATAATCCAGGAATCGAATTATCATTTATTGACGCTATGTTCACTGCGGTTACATCGATAAGTGTGACAGGATTAACGGTTATTACTGTTGCAGATGTCTTTAACCCAGCTGGTCAGATTGCCATTGCGGTAATATTACACCTTGGTGGTATAGGGATTATGGCGATGGGGACCTTTATCTGGGTAGTACTCGGTAAAAAAATCGGTATTCGCAGTCGGAAAATGATTATGGTTGAGCAAAATAGTAAAACACTTTCTGGTCTAGTTAAATTAATGCTGGAGATCTTTAAACTGATTTTGTTGATTGAGTTGATTGGTGCTGCCATTTTATCGATTCATTTTCTCAATTATTATGACAGTGTCGGAGAAGCTATGTTACACGGTTTATTTGGAGCAGTCAGTGCAACTACGAACGGTGGTTTAGATATTACTGGTGCTTCGTTAATCCCGTTTGCTGATGATTATTTTGTACAATTTATCAATATGATTCTGATTGTTTTAGGAGCCATTGGTTTTCCAGTGTTAGTCGAAGTGCAGGAAGTTCTAAAAGGAAGAAGTCAAGTAATTAATGATCGTCATAAATTTTCTTTGTTTACCAAAATTACGACAGCTACATTCTTTTGGCTGGTTGTGATTGGAACTTTGCTGATCTTTTTACTTGAGAAAAACGCATTCTTTGCGGATAAATCATGGCATGAAACATTCTTCTATAGCTTGTTCCAATCGGTTACCAGTAGAAGTGGTGGTTTGGCAACAATGGATGTGTCTGAATTTTCAACGGCTACACTATTTTTAATCAGTGCCTTAATGTTTATTGGTGCTTCTCCAAGCAGTGTTGGAGGTGGGATTCGAACGACAACATTTGCGATTATGCTTTTGACGATTTGGAATTATGCTAAAGGGAATTCAAGTGTGAAAGTATTCGGACGTGAAATTCACCAAGAAGATATGTTGCGATCTTTTATCGTCATCACTACTGCATTAATGCTTTGTGTCGGATCGGTTATTATTCTAAATAAAACAGAGCCATTTACTCTGATGGAAATTATCTTTGAAGTAGCATCTGCTTTTGGTACTACCGGTTTATCAATGGGGATTACTCCTGAATTATCTACTTTTGGTAAATGTTTAATCATGTGTCTCATGTTTATTGGTCGGATCGGACTCTTTACCTTCTTATTTATCATCCGTGGCGATGATACCAAAGATCGTTTTCATTACCCAACAGAACGAGTTATTATCGGATAACCTCAAGGCCTTTGCATGGGGTTATTTTTGTGGAGAAGTATTGAATTTACGATTTGACAAACCTGACCTCGGTCGGACATTTGTTCCGCTATTCATCGAAAATTACGCTAATTTTCACCAAAAGTAACCGAATAAGGAACTAAATGTCCGCTAACATCGAGAAATGGTAGTTATTTTGCCAAATAACGCACTATATGTCCGCTCAATAAATGTTGACGTTCCATTTTGTGGTGTGCTCGAGTCTTCACAGTTTTTGAAATCAATCTATGCCGGAGAAATCCAAGATTTTCTTCATTCACCTAGATTAATCAGTAGGAAAAGGGGGTTATAATATAGTATAGTTATAGGTAGTAATAGTTTCGGGAAAGAGTAGTGAGAATGGAGGCGGATAAGATGGATTACGGAAACGAAGTAGGACAAATTCTAGAAAACATTGAAAAAGTTATGATTGGAAAGGAACGTGAGGTAACACTCAGTCTTGTTGCTCTGTTAGCTGATGGGCATGTATTATTGGAAGACGTACCAGGTGTAGGAAAAACAATGATGGTGCGAGCATTGTCAAAATCATTAAATTGTGATTTTAAAAGAATCCAATTCACACCTGATTTATTACCTTCTGATGTAACAGGTGTTTCGATATATAATCCAAAAGAAATGGTATTTGAATTTCGAAGTGGCCCTATTTTTGGTGATATCGTATTAGCGGATGAGATTAATAGAACCTCACCAAAAACCCAATCCGCTTTACTGGAAGCGATGGAGGAAATGAATGTAACAGTAGATGGCATGACAAAATCACTGCAAAAGCCTTTTTTCGTAATGGCAACCCAAAATCCAGTAGACTATGAAGGAACATATCCACTACCTGAAGCACAACTTGACCGTTTCCTCATGAAGTTAAGTATGGGATATCCCAACGAAGCAGATGAATTAGAAATGTTAAATCGAACTGATCGTGAGCATCCAATTGATGAAATAGAAGCAGTTATCAATAAAGAACAATTACTAAATATGCAAAAAGAAGTAGACAGTCTCTATGTTGATAACACGGTAAAACGTTATATTGTTCAACTGGTATCTGAAACGAGAAAAAGTCCTTACGTTCAACTAGGGGTAAGTCCACGTGGTTCGATTTCATTGATGAAAGCAGCAAAAGCATATGCTTATATTCAAAAACGCGACTATGTGATACCAGACGACATCGTTTATTTAGCTCCTTATGTTCTATCACACCGGGTCATATTACGTCCGGAAGCAAGATATGAAGGTGTTACCCAATCTTCTCTTATTACGCAAATACTAGAAGAAATCGATGTCCCTGTACGGAAGGAATTGCATGGATGAAACGAATCATTAAAAAAATGGTAAGAGAACTGCAACTACTTCTTTTACTAGGGATCTTGTTTGTATTTGCAATGTTTCAAGGAGGATTTGTTAGCTGGTTTTTATTCTACAGTATGTTACCTATTATTCTCTATATGCTGTTTATCCCATTCTATCCGATTCACAATTGGAAGATCGATAGAATATTATCGGACCGGTATTTGGAAACAGGTAGTGAGATAGAGGTAACGATTACGATCAAGCGAAAATCACGCTTTCCTATTTTCTATTTAGTTTTAGAAGAGATGTTTCCTGAAACACTTCAGTTTCAAGATATCGGCAAGAAAAAATATCAATCTCTTTCTGATCAACCATCCTATAATAGAAAGCGTTATGTAAAAAAAGTCATATATCCAGGTTTTCAGAAAGAATTTACTGTTTCGTATCGGATAGAGCATCTGCCACGAGGAAAACATCAGTTGTCCGATATCAATCTGAAAATGGGTGATCCATTCGGTTTTGTTGAATGTAATCATCCATTTTATGTCACGAAAGAGTTTTTTGTTTATCCTGCTATTCAAGACTTGAAGTGGAAACAGCAATCTATGAGTTTAGAAGAAGGCTCCAATTCCTCACATGTCCATGACGAAAAGCTGACAAATGTTGTATCAGGTGTTCGAGAATATATTCCCGGGGATCGCTTTTCATGGATTGATTGGAAAACGACTGCTCGGAAAAATACTGTGATGACAAAAGAGTTTGAACAGGAAAAGGATTCCAGTATTGTCGTTGTTTTAGATGTGGGTGGCCTACAACAATCGCAACGATTAGTGTTTGAAGCAGTAGTGGAATGGACAGCATCTGTTTTACAGTCGTTGCGTAAGAAAGATCAAAACATCTCGTTTTATACGTTCGGAAAAACGGAGAGATTTTTCTCCAATCAACAATTACAGTTCCAATTTCCAGCAGTGCAAAACTACCTCGCAACTGTAACACAAGAACAGGTATCATTAGCAGAACGAATAACAACTCCAATGAAGGAACTTTCAAGAGGAAGTGTCATTTTGTTTGTTATTCATCATTTAGATGAATTATTAGTAGAGAGATTATCCAACTGGAAGAAACAAGATTATACCATAGTAGTTTGCTATGTTATTCCAGAAAAACAATTGAACGATAAAGAAGAGCAATATATTCGGGCACTACGCTTGAAAAATATAAGTGTACAAGCCGTAACAGAAAGGGAACTGAAGCAAGAACAGTGGGAGGTGCAGGCATCTCGATGAAAAAAAATATCTCTTTAGAATCTGTATCTTCTTTTATTCTATTATTAGCAGGTTTTCTATTATTCTGGGAATGGCTCCGCCCGTTAGAACAAATAACAGATACAGGTAATGTGCATTTGTTTGTCATTTATACGGCTATTTGCTTTGTTACTTCTTTCTTAACAAGGAATGGCTGGGCCAAGTTCGTAATCAAATCTGTTTCCCTACTGTTTATACTAGATTATTTATTTCTTGATGCTACCTTGTTGTCTCGTGAATGGATACAGACTTTAACGTTGGAATTAAGGTATAATCTCGCAGCGGTTTGGAAAAACGATTGGGTATTAATGACATCCTTTTTCAGAAGCTTTTTATTCTTGCTATTGTTATGGCTTATGAGCTATCTATTACACTATTGGTTTATGGTTGCTAATAAATTCTTCTTATTTGTTGTTTTAACGTTCGTTTATTTAGCAGTATTAGATACGTATACGATATACGATGGTCAAGCAGCCATGATCAGAACGTTTGTCGTATCCTTTCTGGTTCTCGGACTCAGCAGATATGTGAAATTGATGAATAATGTGGATACCACTCATCGTAAGCAACATGTTTGGAGTTGGATGACACCGGTGCTGGTCATTGTACTGTTTGCTACCATACTTGGTATCTATTCACCGAAGTTAAATCCACAATGGCCAGATCCTGTTCCTTTTATTCAAAGTACAGCAGGACATGTTGGTTTTAGTGATGGTCCAGTACAAAAAGTCGGTTATGGGGAAGACGATTCACAATTGGGAGGTTCTTTTGTACAGGATGATTCTCCTGTGTTTGAGGCAATTGCTCATGATGATATTTATTGGAGAATAGAATCGAAGGACTTGTATACTGGAAAGGGCTGGGAACGTTCAACAGAATTAGACTTTCAAGAATTAACCAATGGTAATCTAGGTTGGAGTACTTTTTCACAACAGGTGGAAACAACTTCATACAATGCGGAGGTACGACCAGTAAATCAAAATCAATTGCCGAAAGTTGTATATCCGTATGGTATTAATCGTATTACGTCATTAGACCAAGGACAGTTTTTTACGGATAGTGAATTCGGTCTGATAGAATCTGAATCATCCGAACAGAATCAAAATTTGTCTTATACGATTGAATATGATGCTCCTTCCTATGCGATAAATGAATTGAGAGATAATTCAGGCGATGATCCTGCAGGGATAAAAGAACAGTATTTGCAATTACCAGACAGTCTACCAGAACGCGTAAGTGAATTAGCACTTGAGATAACAGACGGAGAAGACACTAGGTACGATAAAGCACAGGCGATAGAAAGCTACTTCTCTACCAATGGGTACGTGTATCAGATCGAAGATGTATCTGTCCCAGAAGAAGGCGAGGATTATGTTGATCAATTTTTATTCGAGACCAAAGTAGGTTATTGTGATAATTTTTCAACTTCTATGGTCGTGATGCTTCGTGCTTTGGATATCCCTGCACGGTGGGTGAAAGGATTCACTGGTGGCGTGGAAGCGGCAGATCAGCCTCCACTTCCAGACGACTATTCTTTATATGAAGTGACGAATAATAACGCGCACTCATGGGTAGAGGTATATTTTCCTGAAACTGGCTGGGTACCTTTTGAACCAACAAGTGGTTTTACGAACCCAACTGACTTTTATCTAGAAACGAGCGGAGATGTGAACACAGAGGATTATATGATCGATGAAGAAGAAACGGAAGAAGAAACGGAGCAAGAATCAAGTGAAGTCGAACAGGAAAATGAACAACTAAATCCAGATGAAGATGAAAGTGAAGTTGGTGGTGCCGATAATGAGGAGAAAGGAAATGGTGGAAACTATTATTGGATAGGTGCTGTACTGCTCATCTTAGCGATTCTTGCTACCATCATTTATCGTAAACTTACGGAACTAAGAGATTGGTATTTGTTAAAGAAATGGGATCGATTAAAACAAAGGTTAGAGATAGAAGCATCTTATGTCTACTTACTGGAAATACTAGAAAAAAGAGGGATGCCTCGAACGAAAGGGCAAACTTTACGACAGTATGCCAAAGAAGTAGACAGGCGTTTAGGAACTTCAGAAATGTATGATATCACACTAGCATATGAAGAATACCTGTATCGTGACCAACCATCATTAGCAAAGGATAACAAGCGATTACATGGGTTATTCCAACAAATGATTGATCAAATATTAGCTTGACCAGCCTCGTATCGATTGATAGAATAGATGAAAATTAAAGCGAATATTCGATGCAGTCTTCCCTGCATCATCATATCACCTTCATATATGTTTGAGAATAAGGCTCAAACGTTTCTACCGGAACACCGTAAATGTTCGGACTATGAAGGCGGGGGTCTTGCCGGGATTTCTGCCTTTCTGTTTATTATGAAGAAAGGCAGATTTTTTATGATAAAGATGATTTCGCAATAAACAATGGGGATTTCGCAATAAAGATAGCGAGTTTCGCAATAAACAATGGGGATTTCGCAATAAAGGTAGCGAGTTTCGCAATAAACAATAGGGATTTCGCAATAAAGGTAGCGAGTTTCGCAATAAACAATAGGGATTTCGCAATAAAGATAGCGAATTTCGCAATAAACGATGGAGATTTCACAACAATTAATGAGTAACTATCATCATGCATGTATGATATAGAATGTAATCAAACTGAAGGAGTGGACAACTTGGAAGTAAACAATGAAATGATCTTAGTATTAGATTTTGGTAGTCAATACAATCAATTAATTACACGACGTATCCGTGAATTTGGGGTATATAGTGAACTGCATTCTCATCGTTTAACAATCGATGAAATAAAAGAAATGAATCCAAAAGGAATTATTCTATCAGGTGGTCCTCACAGCGTGTACGGTGAAAACAGCTTCCGTTGTGATGAGCGTATTTTTGATTTAGGAATACCGGTTTTAGGTATTTGCTACGGCATGCAGTTGATGACCCATCATTTCGGCGGTGTAGTAGAACGTGCTAATGAGCGTGAATATGGTAAAGCAGATATTCATGTCAAAGAGGGAGCATTACTTTTTGAAGGAACTCCGGAAGAACAAGTAGTCTGGATGAGCCATAGTGACAAGATTATCGAGCCGCCAAAAGACTTTGATATTGAAGCAACAAGCTCTTCCACACCAGTTGCAGCAATGAGTAATAAAGATAAGCAGCTATTTGGTGTACAATTCCATCCAGAAGTACGTAACACGGAATATGGCAATGACTTATTAAAATCATTTGTTTTCCAAGCTTGTAATTGTGCAGGCGATTGGACAATGGCAAACTTCATTGATATGGAAGTAGATAAAATCAGAGAGCAAGTCGGTGATCGTAATGTACTATGTGCATTAAGTGGTGGTGTTGACTCTTCTGTTGTTGCTGCACTTATTCATAAAGCGATCGGTGATCAGTTAACATGTATTTTCGTTGATCACGGCTTATTACGTAAAGATGAAGGTGAAACAGTAATGCGTACCTTCCGTGATCAGTTTAATATGAATATTATCAAAATCGATGCCCAGGAACGTTTTCTTTCCAAGTTAAAAGGTGTGTCCGACCCTGAACAGAAGCGTAAAATTATTGGTAATGAATTTATTTATGTTTTTGATGATGAAGCAGCAAAGCTAGAAAACATGGATTTCTTAGCTCAAGGAACGCTTTATACGGATATTGTTGAAAGTGGAACGGAAACAGCTCAAACGATTAAATCTCACCACAATGTTGGTGGGTTACCAGAAGATATGGATTTTCAGTTAATTGAACCATTAAATACGTTGTTTAAAGACGAAGTACGTGCTTTAGGAACAGAGCTTGGAGTACCTGATGAGATCGTATGGCGTCAACCATTCCCGGGACCTGGCCTTGGTATCCGTGTACTTGGCGAAATCACGCCAGAGAAAGTAGAAATTGTCCGTGAATCAGATGCGATCTTGCGTGAGGAAATTAAAAAAGCTGGATTAGATCGTGACATCTGGCAGTACTTTACAGTGTTACCGGACATCCGCAGTGTAGGTGTGATGGGAGATGCGCGTACGTATGATTACGCGATCGGTATCCGTGCGGTAACGTCGATTGATGGAATGACATCTGATTGGGCTCGAATTCCGTGGGACATTTTGGAGAAGATATCTGTACGGTTAGTTAATGAAGTGGACCACATTAATCGTGTGCTGTATGATGTGACAAGTAAGCCACCAGCTACGATAGAATGGGAATAAAAGATGAGAATATTTTGGTAAAAAATATATTGATTATACTACATTTTTGAAGATAATTAAGGGATTGTATGTTTAATCAGTGAATAATATGTTTTGAATAAATAATTAGAAGTGAAGAATAGCCGATACCATCAGGTTTGGGCTATTCTTAGTCTAACTATCAATCAAGCAAAAGTTGGTATGCTTTACGCTCACCGTGTTCAATAGGAAAATAGATCATTCCCCTATAATTAAATCCTGCATTCACAATCACTTTTTGCATAATCTCATTTTTCGGATATGTATCAACACGTACATCTTTAAATTCCATTTGACGTGAGAGCACAATTAAATCATGTAATAGTATTTTAGATAACCCTTTCCCACGGACATGTAAATCTACCGCAATTCTATGGATAACGATGTAAGAATCTTCTTGTTCTTCCCATGATCCTTCCGTTATATTTTCGTAAGGCGCTTCTGGACCAGGAACTAACGCACCGTACCCCGCTACCTTGTTATCGTAGATTAAGACATGTGCATATCCTTTTTCGATATCCTGTTTAATTAATTCAGGTGTCGGGCCTTCTCCATTTTGCCATTGTGGCACCCCTTGCTCCTTTAAATAGGCAATTCCATCATTTAAAATCGACATGATTGCTTCTGCATCATGTATCGTTGCTTTTCGAGTATAGACGAACATCGTTTAATCCTCCGATTTTTTAAAATGTGTTTTCTTATTATTACCGAGTTTAGACCGTTTTAACAAGCAAAACGCACTTCTTAAAGATAGCAAATGGTTTTTAAATTGTGTGCCTACTGTTCTTCATACCGATTAAAACTAAAAGAATAATAGTTTCTATCAAAAGATGACCAACTTCCTAAGGACTCCCGACTGAAATTACTAAAATCGCATAAATCATAATCATTACTATTTACGTTTCGGGTTTAATGGTTTATAATATCATGTAATCGTAATGATTACGATTTGACCTTATTTGGATAGTTATATTGATTCTTTATAGAAAGGAGAACGTAGGTTTAAACTTAAATTTATTGGTCGAGAAGATAAATAAGTGCTGCTATCAAAACGTAATAATGATGATTAAAGAAAAAATGTATAGGAGAGGGAAGAAGAATGAAAAGATTACTTACTAGTTTATCAATTTTATTGTTAATCAGTTTTTATCTAACTGCATGTCAAGGCACAGAAGGTGAGCAAGTGGATGGAACAGAGGAAGGGGAACAAGAAGTACATACAGACGAAGAACATGACCATGACCATCATGAAGACGAAGGACAAGAGATAGAAGCACCAGAAGGTATTGAAATCGAAGGAGTTGCTGACCATTATCATACAGGGGATACAATGGAGCTAACTGCAGTCTTAGAAGAAGATTCAGAGTTCGATCATTGGCACTGGTATAGTAGAGAAAGTGAAGAAGCTGAATGGGAAGTTGTTTCAGGACAGGAGTCAGAAACGTTTACAGGTGAAGCAACAGTCAATGGATTAGAAATTAAAGCAGTTTTATTCGATGATGATCACGAGCCTAGTGTTCAGTCCGCACCAGTTGAAGTTATCATTGATGACCATCATGGACATGATGAAGAAAGTCAACAAATCTATGAAGGTTACTTTGAAGATAGTCAAGTAGAAGATCGTGAGTTGTCAGATTGGGAAGGGGATTGGCAATCGGTTTATCCATATCTGTTATCTGGAGATTTAGACGAAGTGTTTGAACATAAAGCAGAAGATGGAGATATGACAGCAGAAGAGTATAAGGAGTACTACACTATTGGATACGAAACGGATGTTGAGCGCATCATTATTGAGGATGGCCAGGTAACCTTTTTTGAAAATGGAAATGAATATTCAGGAGAGTACAAATCAGATGGTTACGAGATTCTTACTTATGAAGCAGGTAATAGAGGTGTACGATTTATATTTGAATTAGTGGATGGATCAGATGAAATGCCTCAGTATATTCAATTTAGTGATCATAATATATTCCCGGTCGATTCTCATCATTATCACTTATATTGGGGTGATGATCGTGAAGAACTGTTAGAGGAAGTTACGAATTGGCCAACGTATTATCCTTCCGAATTAGATAAGGATGGAATCGTTCAGGAAATGCTAGCACATTAATTGTTTGAACGACGTTATTCCAATGGTTTGATAAGAATTCTTTAACCCTCAAGGGCTAACAAACCTGCTGAGGGAAGTCTGACTTTATCATAAGATAATAAAAAATGTAATGAATATAACAAAGAAGGTATTTTTTTAGTGTTTAAATCGTAATCATTACGTATAAAGTGGTGTAAGGAGAATGGATAATGAAAAGAAATTGGTTCGTCACTGTTTTATTTAGTTTCATTATGTGTGCTACTCTCTTGGGATGTAATCAAAATGAGGGTGAAAGCACTGCAAATGAAAAGTTATCAGTTGTCACATCGTTTTATCCAATGTATGAATTTACGCAACAAGTAGCAGGGGATCGAGCGGATGTATCACTGATGGTCTCTGCCGGAGAAGATGCACACCATTATGAACCAAGCGCACAAGATGTAGCAGGTGTTAATGAAGCAGAAGTATTGGTTTATAGCAGTGAAGAAATGGAACATTGGGTAGAGAGTTTATTAAATACAGTAGAGAACGATGATCTTGTAATAGTTCGTACAGCAGATGGTGTTGACCTAGTTAATACTGAAGGTTCAGATCATGACCATGATCATGAGGACGAGGAAAATCAAGAAGCTATTGGAAATATAAACATTCAAGGAGTTGCTGATCATTATCACACTGGTGACATGATCGGATTAACAGCGGAATTAGATGAAGATGTAGAATATGATCACTGGCACTGGTATACAAGGGAAAGTGCTGATGAGGAATGGGCAACTGTTCCGGATCAAGGAGGACCTGAATTCGAATATGAAGCCTCAGGAGAAAGTTTCGAACTTCGAGCGGTACTTTTCGATGGCGAACATAATGAATATGCAGCATCAGAACCAGTAGAAATTGTCATTGATGATCATGATGGTGACGATCATGATCATAGCGAAGAAGAACACGATCATAATCATGGTGAAGAAGGCGGGCATGATCACGAACATGGCCAAGACGAGGAATCTGGTCAGGATAATGAAAATGGAACTGGTACCATTGAAATCGCCGGCTTGGCGGATCACTATCACACAGGAGATGTAGTTACACTTGTTGCTCAGCTCGATGAAAATATAGAGTATGATCATTGGCACTGGTTTACACGTGAAAGTGAAGATGAGCAATGGGAAGTTGTATCTGGTCAGCAAACCGATCACTTTGAATATGAAACCACTGGAGAAAGCTTCGAAGTTAAAGCGGTACTTTATGACAACGATCATAATACGTATGCGGAATCTGAGCCAGTGTCCATTATCATCGATGATCATGAATCACACGATCCACATATTTGGTTAGATCCGGTATTAGCACAAGAACAAGTGAATGTTATTCGTGATGCACTAATTGAAGCAGATCCAGACGGAAAAGAAATTTATGAAGAAAATGCGGAAGCCTTTAACGAAGAGCTTCAAGCATTAGATGAAGAATATCAAGCAAAACTTGGAGATGCAGAGAATCGTGCTTTTGTAGTGCAACACCAAGCATTTGGATACCTTGCAAACCGATATAATTTAGAGCAAATCGCTATTGGCGGTTTATCTACAGAAGTAGAACCAAGTCCATCGCGTATTGCTGAGATTGCAAACCTAGTGGAAGAGCATGATGTTCCAGTTATTTATTATCAACAGGGCGCTAATTCAGCAATAGCAGAAACGGTCGCTACTGAAACAGGAACAGAGACAGCAGCTATGTATGATTTAGAAGTATTGTCTGAAGAATTACAAGCAGAGGATCTAGGATACGTCGATGCGATGCGTCAGAACTTGGAAGCTTTACAGTTAAGTGTTCAATAACAGGATTTTTAAATCATAAGTCGAAAGAATATCATAAAAGAAAGGTCGCTTAATGGTGCATTATATTGAAGTGAAAAACCTTGCCTTTCAGTACGAAGAAGAACCAGTGTTAGAAAATATTTCATTTGAAGTAGATGCAGAAGATTTTGTAATGCTGACAGGAGAAAATGGTGCAGCAAAAACGACACTATTACGTAATATTTTGGGGTTACTTAAGCCATCGAAAGGTAGTGTCCGAATCGCTTCCCAAAATCACTTTGGTGAGAAGTTAGTTGTCGGATATGTTTCCCAGCAAGTTGCATCCTTTAACGCTGGCTTTCCAAGCACTGTACTGGAGCTTGTGCAATCTGGGCGCTATCAGAGAGGTAAATGGTTTAAACGTTTAGATAAAGAAGACAAGATGCATGTCCAACGGTCACTTGAATCAGTGGGAATGTGGGACATGCGGCATAAGAAAATCGGAGAACTATCTGGTGGACAAAAACAGCGAATTTCTCTCGCTCGTGTATTTGCAACAGATCCTGATTTGTTCGTACTAGATGAACCTACTACAGGTATGGATGGGAATGCTCGAAAAGAATTCTATAAGTTACTCAAACACAATTGTAAAGAACATGGTAAAGGTATTTTGATGGTTACCCACGATCATGAAGAAATTCGCCACTATGCTGATAAACATATTGAGCTAGTGAGGAAGGAGGACTCACCGTGGAGATGTTTTTCCATGGATTCATGCAAAGAGCTTTCCAAGCCTCACTCTTAATATCATTAATTGCACCAGTTTTAGGCTTGTTTTTAATTTTACGTAGACAATCTCTAATGGCAGACACGTTATCCCATGTCTCCTTAGCAGGTGTAGCACTGGGCTTGTTAATTGGTGTTAATCCAACATGGACCAATATGTTAGTGGTAGCGGTGATTGCGATATTACTGGAATATTTGCGTGCGGTGTACCGCACCTATTCGGAAATTTCTATTGCGATTTTGATGTCAGCCGGAATGGCTCTAGTATTAGTCCTAATGGGATTAAGTGATGGCGGGGCAACTTTAAGTATCAACCAATTTTTATTTGGTTCAATTGTTACCATTAGTGAACAGCAAGTATGGATGTTATTAATGCTTACCATTATTATTAGTCTACTATATTTAGTTTTTCGCAAGCCTATGTATATTTTGACATTTGATGAAGAAACAGCCTTCACCGCTGGGCTGCCTATCAACACGATGTCTGTTTTGTTTAATGTATTAACAGGAATAACAATTGCTGTGATTATGCCTATCGTTGGGGCTTTGTTGGTTTCAGCCATCATCGTTTTACCCGCTGCTATCTCGATGCGTTTAAGTAAAAGTTTTAATGGTGTTATTTTAATCGGAATAGTTATTGCATTAATTGGGATGTTAAGTGGCTTAGTCGCTTCTTATGAAGTAGGTACTCCCCCGGGAGCTACGATTACATTAATATTAATTGTAGTTTTTGCTATCACAGCATTTATCAAGAATGTATTTCGTTACAATAAATTCGAAAGATTTTTTAAGAAAAGTAATATATGAGAATAGAAAAGAAGTCGCGACGCTAGAAAAGGTTGCGACTTCTTTTGACTTCTGTTCATGACTAAACACAACATTTCCCAAAGTAGATGTCTCAGTTAAACCGACTTTTCTGGTTTATAGCTCTGCGCTTTGCTAAGAACATTAAAGTGATAAAGACCTAGGATTTTCTATTCCAATTTATGTTAAAATAAAAGAAAAAAGGTGGAATACAAATGAATCTAAAGTTGATCGACGAAATCAACATCTTGGTTGATCGAAAGTTAGTTATATGGTTGAATGTATGGGCTATGGTGATGTTCTTCGTGTTGTTAGTTGGTGGTTTATTCTTGTCTTCAGAAGGGTCTGTCCCTATTACTGCATTAGGTTTATTTAGCTTCTTCATCACTTTAGTGCTTACCTTCTTCTTGCATGAATGGATTCATGGCATCTTTTTTAAAGTGTTTGCTCCTGGGTCCAAGGTGCAATATGGATTCAAGAGTGGTATGCTCTATGCAGCTAATCCGGGCACGAAATACAACAAACAACAATTCACTTGGATTGTGATCATGCCTTTTGTTATTATCACCTTATTAGTCTTTTTGTCGTTTATTTTTCCCATTAATCGAGTGGCACTCTATTTACTGTTTGCAATACATACATCTGGTTGTGTTGGCGACTTTTATTATTGCTATAAGTTATGGCGAAACAAAAATCGCCCGATTCTGATCGAAGATACTGCAGAAGGTATTAAAATATTCGAGGAAATAAAAGCGAACAATACTATAGAAAGATAAAAGAATATTCGGATTTAGTCTTGACTAAATCAAAGCTGCCTAGTAATATAGTAATATATTAATGCAAACTTCATATCAACCATAATCATTCGTCGTATAATGTTGGGAATATGGCCCAAGAGTTTCTACCAGAGCACCGTAAATTGCTCTGACTACGAGGAGGATGTAGGATATAGTTTAATAACCATATGACTACACCGAATTGTAAAAAACACTCTTGGAATTTTTTCTAAGAGTGTTTTTTCTTTCGGTCGGAAACAAAAGGAGGAAAGGTAAAGTGAGAAAGTATTTTGAATTTGATCAATTGGGAACAAATTATCGTACGGAAACAGTAGCGGGTATTACTACCTTTTTAGCTATGGCCTATATTTTATTTGTTAACCCGGATATGTTAGCTGCAGAAGGAACTGGGATGGATAGAGATGCGGTATTTGTTGCTACAGCACTAGCGGCAGCTATTGGTACACTGATTATGGGTGTGTTTGCTAGATATCCAATCGCGCTCGCACCGGGTATGGGATTAAACGCATTTTTTACGTATACAGTTGTTTTGGGGCATGGAATTCCATGGGAAACAGCTTTAGCAGGTGTGTTAGTATCAGGTATTATCTTTATTATTTTGACGCTTACTGGTATTCGTGAAAAAGTCATTAATGCAATTCCACCAGTTTTAAAGATGGCAGTAGGTGCCGGTATTGGTTTGTTTATTGCATTTATTGGTTTTCAAAACTCTGGAATTATCATTGCCGACCCATCAACAATGGTGGCCTTAGGTGACCTAACTGCAGGTCCGACGTTGTTAGCTGTTTTTGGTGTTTTCGTCACGGTTATATTGCTTGCTTTAGGACTAAAAGGTGGCGTATTTTACGGGATGATCATCACAGCCATTGTGGGTATGATCTTTAGTCAGGTACCAACTCCCGAGGGAATTGTTGCTCCTATTCCTAGTATGGCTCCGACATTTGGCGCAGCTTTTGCTCATTTAGGGGAAGTATTTACTTTAGAAATGTTAGTGGTTATTTTAACTTTCTTATTCGTAGACTTTTTTGATACTGCAGGTACGTTAGTTGCCGTTGCTTCCAAAGCAGGTTTACTAAAAGATAATAAACTACCTAGAGCAGGAAAAGCACTATTCTCAGATTCAGCGGCTACTGTAGTGGGTGCGACATTAGGGACATCAACTACTACTTCTTATGTAGAATCTGCAACAGGTGTTGGTGCAGGTGGACGTTCCGGATTCGCGTCAGTTATAACAGCAGTATTGTTTATCTTAGCGTTATTCTTTTCACCATTACTAGGAGTAGTTACTTCATCGGTGACAGCACCAGCCTTAATTATTGTAGGGGTATTGATGGCATCTTCCTTGAAGGACATTCCATGGGATGATTTTGTTGTAGCTGTACCGGCGTTTTTAACGGTAGTAACCATGCCGTTAGCATACAGTATTGCGACAGGTATTGCAGTAGGTTTTATTTTCTACCCGATTACAATGGTTGCAAAAGGTAAAGCAAAAGAAATCAACCCGATCATGTGGTTCTTATTCGTTATCTTCATCTTGTATTTAGCATTCTTACACTAATAGCGTGGAAGGCTTTGGCAGAACGCCAAAGCCTTTTATTTATAGGAAACTATAAAATATGAGAATTTGTCTAGCTCCGAGCACCCTAAACTTATCACCGTTACACTATTAGCAAGATGCCTCCACTTCATTTTTTCCTATATAAATCAGGTTTCTATTTGAGTTCAGCTATTTAAAAATAGTTTTGATTATATAAAACTAGTGTGATATACTTTTACCAAAGTTAAAGTATGAAAGAGGTTACACATATATGCCGATTATCCAGTCAGTCGATAGAGCATTAAAAATTCTTGATTTATTCAATGAACATAACAGTGAAATGAAGATTACAGAAATTAGCAAGAAATTAGAGTTAAACAAAAGCACAACGCACTCATTATTAAAAACATTAAAAGAACATGACTATATTAAACAGGATGCCGATAGCGGAAAATACAGTTTAGGATTAAAATTGTTAGAACGAGGTCAATTTATGCTAAATAGTTTGGATATAAGGGAAATTGCCCGGAAATATCTGATTGATTTATCCGTCACAACTGGTCAGACAACCCATTTAGTGATACTAGAAGGTATGTATGGTGTCTACATTGATAAGGTCGAGGGTGAGTCAGCAGTTGTTTATTCTCGAATAGGAAAGCGGGTTCCCATTCATAGCAGTGCTGTCGGAAAATCACTAATGGCATTTAGACAACCAAAGGACATAGAAGAACTACTTCAACATTATGACTTTTTTGCTCAAACAACCAATACTATTACAGATAAACAAGTATTTATTGACGAACTAGCAGAAGTTAGAAAACAAGGTTATGCGATAGATAATGAGGAAAATGAACCTGGTATATTCTGTATTGCGGTTCCCGTATTTAATCACACCAATCATGTGGTGGCAGCTATTAGTATTTCTACAACAAAACAAACGATAACATCCGCCTTAGAACAAAAAATTATAGATACACTGAAACAAACATGTTCCGAAATTTCCCAAGCGTTAGGTAATAAAGAAATTTATCTGTAAAAGGATAAATTTTTTAATAATTATAATAAAGAACTATGTTTTATAATATAAAACTAAAAGGAGGGAATAACGGCTTTCTTTTTATTAAATAAATAGGAGGAATGTTAAATGAAAGTAATCAGATTTAAAAAAGATTCAGGTGTAAATCAATTAGCAGTGGTTCATGATGATAATCAAATCTATGAGTTATCGGCAGAGTCATTCCAAGATTTAATGCGTGTAGCAGAGAAAGCAAACAAGAGTTGCAGTCAGGTTATCGAAGAGGAAATAATCAATAAACAGCCTATTTCGCAAGACTTAGCAGAGTTAAAGTTATTAGTCCCTGTTGTGTCAGATGAAGTATGGGCTGCTGGTGTCACGTATTTAAAAAGTAAAGAAGCAAGAAACAGAGAAGCAAAAGTAGAAAAAGATTCTTTCTATGATAAGGTATACGATGCTCCAAGACCCGAAATTTTCTTAAAATCTACTGCTAGAAGATTAATAGGACCTAATGAACCGGTTGGAATTAGAACAGATTCTAATTGGCAAATACCAGAGCCTGAATTAGCTCTAGTAGTGAAGGCTGACGGGGAAATTGTAGGTTATACAATTGGTAATGATATGAGTAGCCGTGATATTGAAGGAGAAAACCCACTCTATTTACCACAGGCCAAAATGTGGAAACATTCTTGTTCGATTGGTCCGGCAATTTTGTTAGCGGATACAGTAGAAGATCCTTATAATTTAGCAATTGAATGTCGGATTAAACGTGAAGGTGAGTTAGTGTCAAAAGGATCTGCTAATACATCTATGTTGAAAAGATCTTATAACGAATTAGTGTCTTACTTAATCAAAGATAATGATATTCTAGATGGAACAACATTACTGACTGGAACTTGTATCATTCCAGATGACAGCTTCACATTACAGGAAGATGATGTGATTGAAATAGAAATCGGATCAATTGGTGTATTGAAAAATCCAGTTAAACTAACTAGTAATATTAATAAAAGGGAGAGTCTGATATGAGTGGAAAAGCATTCTTGAATTACATTGGTGGAGAATGGAAAGAAACAGTGTCAGGTGAAGTGTTGGAAAGCTACAATCCAGCAAATAAGAATGAAGTAGTTGGCAGTGTGCAAAGCTCAACAAGATCAGAAGTAGATGAGGCAGTAGCACAAGCAAAGAAGGCACAAAAATCATGGAGAAAATTAGCTGGAGCTGAAAGAGGTAATTATCTCTACAAAGCAGCAGCAATTTTAGAAGAAAATTTAGAAGAGATTGCTACAACGATGACGAAAGAAATGGGGAAATCCTTGCCTGAAGCAAAAGGTGAAACGACCCGAGGTATTCAAATTCTAAAGTATTATGCCGGTGAAGGGATGCGTTCTGATGGAGATCTCATTCCCTCAACAGATGCCAGTGCCTTAATGTTTAGCAAAAGAGTTCCAATCGGGGTTGTTGGTGTTATTACACCATGGAATTTCCCAGTAGCAATCCCAATATGGAAGATGGCACCTGCTTTAATTTATGGGAACACGGTTGTCTTAAAGCCTGCAACAGAAGGAGCGGTGACTGCTGCTAAGGTAATGAAGTGCTTCGAAAAAGCAGGTTTTCCTGCAGGAGTTGTTAATTTTGTTACAGGAAGCGGATCAGTTATTGGTCAAGGGTTAGCGGAGAATCCAGATGTTAATGCCGTTACATTTACCGGTTCCAACAATGTGGGGAAAAATATTGGGAAAGTTGTAGCAGCACGCGGTGGTAAATATCAATTAGAAATGGGTGGTAAAAACCCAATCATCATCGCAGAAGATGCTGATATTGAAGCAGCCGTAGACGCAACACTTAGTGGCGGACTAAAATCTACCGGCCAAAAGTGTACTTGCAGCAGTCGTGTTATTGTACAATCTAGTATCTATGATCAGTTCAAAGAACGTTTGATTGAAAAAGCAAAGGAAATTACAGTAGGCGACGGAATGGATGCATCAACTTGGATGGGACCATGTGCAAGTGAAGGGCAGTTTAATACGGTGAAGCATTATATTGCTAAAGGGCAGGAAGAAGGAGCGACATTGGTACTAGGTGGTAATCAGATAACAGAAGGTAATTTAAAAGACGGTTACTATATTGAACCGACTATCTTTGATGAGGTTACCACTAATATGACAATTGCTCAAGAAGAAATCTTTGGACCTGTATTGGCTTTAATGAAAGTAGATACAGTGGAAGAAGCAATTGAATTGGCTAATGATGTAGAATATGGACTAAGTGCTTCGATCTTTTCTAAAAATATTGACCATATTTTATCCTTTATCGATGATATTGAAGCAGGGTTAGTTCGGATTAATTCCGAAACAGCAGGTGTAGAATTACAAGCACCTTTTGGAGGAATGAAAGCATCTAGTTCCTATTCCAGAGAACAGGGACAAGCGGCCAAAGAATTTTTTACAACAACAAAGACGGTTTTTCTTAAAGGATAATCATATAAAAAAGCAGAAACTCATGTACTATCATGTAACATGGGTTTCTGCTTTTTATTTCTTATTACTAACCTAGCGGGCAGAGTATGCCTCTTTTTTCTTCAACACTTTCTCCCCTGCCTCTAGTACTTCAATAATTCGGTCGACATCATATACACTACCTTTCCAAGTTCCGCCACTCACCTTTTGTAAGGCAGCCCAAAGACGTGTATCATCAGGTAAATCTTCTGACGGTTTAATAGCTGCATTAACGTTTCTAGTGGCAAGAATACGAGCCCCTTCCTCAGGTGAGACTTCCTGATCTTTATCACCTACAAAGTTAATCGAACCTTCTAGATTTTTTGCGTCGATTCGAACTTCAATCAGATCGCCATTTTGTAGTTTGCCGATCGGCCCATCTGCTAATCCTTCAGGGCCAACGTGGCCAATACAAGCACCTGTTGATACACCAGAAAAACGGGCATCGGTAATTAAGGTGACATATTTTCCGTAAGATAAATGTTTCAATGCAGAGGTAACCTGATATGTTTCCTCCATTCCTGTACCTAGAGGGCCGCAGCCGGTAAGGATCATAATATCCCCTTTTTTAATTTGTTGGGTCTTGATTGCTTCAATAGCGCTTGCCTCACTAGTAAAAACTTTTGCTTCACTTTTATGGTAGTAAACTTGATTTTCATCTAATCTCGATGCATCAATTGAAGTAGATTTAATAACAGCTCCCTCTGGTGCGATATTACCGGTAGGGAAGGTCACCGTAGAAGTTAATCCACGTGCTTCTGCTTTTTCTTTCGACATAATAACCTCGTCGGCATCAATTTGATCAGCTTCTTTTAATTTTTCTTTCATTTTTTGACGGCGTTCAGATTGTTCCCACCAATCTAAGTTTTCTTGCAGTGTGTGACCAGTAACTGTCATGACATGTTCACGTAATAAACCTAAGTTACGAAGGTGTAACATTACTTCAGGAACTCCACCTGCAAGAAAGGCGCGGATAGTCGGATGTGGGGTAGGTCCGTTTGGTAGTACACTAACAAGGCGAGGTGTCTCTTTGTTAATGCGGTGCCAATCTTCCAATGATGGTGTTTTACATTTTGCTGCATGTGCAATGGCTGGGATGTGTAATAATAGATTGGTAGATCCGCCGAAAGCAGCGTGTACCACCATAGCATTATGGATAGCGTCATCTGTGACAATATCTTTTGTTGTCAGTTGTTGATCTTCCATCGCAGTAATAGCTCTTGCTGATTGACGTGCCATCTCTTTCCATACACTTTGACCTGATGGTGCTAGTGCTGCATGTGGAACAGTCATACCTAATGCTTCGGCAATCACTTGTGCTGTAGCTGCAGTTCCAAGGAATTGGCATCCTCCACCTGGGGTAGCACAAGCCATACAACCTAATTCAGCAGCTTCTTCTAATGACAGTTCATCATTGGAATATCTAGCACCGATAGTTTGCACCTTTCCGGCATCTTCGCCGTATAAAGGTGGTAAAGTTACACCACCTGGTATGACAACTGTAGGCAAATCATGCATCGAAGCTAAGGCAATGATCATAGCTGGCAGACCTTTATCGCATGTAGCTATACCGAGAACAGCATCACGAGTTGGTAATGAACGGATTAAACGACGATATACCATAGCTGCATCATTGCGGTAAGGGAAAGAATCGAACATTCCGGTTGTTCCTTGAGATCTTCCATCACAAGGGTCGCTGACATATGCTGCAAAAGGGATACCTGCATGTTGACTCACTTCATTTGCAGCTTCTTTCATTAAAATATCCACTTCCCAATGCCCTGTATGGTAGCCTAGGGCTAATGGGTTACCGTCTTCATCCTTTAAACCACCTTGTGTACTTAACAATAATACCTGTTTACCATCTAGCATTTTGGGACTCCAGCCCATTCCTACATTTTGGGAAAGCCCAAATAAATTGCCGCTTGGTGATTTTCTCAGCATATGATCAGTCAAGGGTAATTTACCAATTGGTCCCCTTGCAACAGTTTTAATATCGTAGATCGTATCGGGATGATGCATTAAATTATCTAATTTACCCATCAAGAACACCTCTCCTCTAAAGCGTTTACATTAATAATTTAAGTATAGAAGCTATAAAACATTGTGTCAATAATATAAAATTTTGTTTTATATTATAAAACAAAATCCTTTGTATTTGTTATTGACAAACCGTTAACTGCTAGTTATAATGACAAATAACAAAAAATGTTTTATAATGGCAAACATAGTTCGTGATAATAGTATGTTTTTAACTAAGTTTATTCTCTGGATGAACTTGTGTAATAAAAAAAGAAGAAAAGGAGGTATAGCTCATATTAGTTGCTAAATGTAAGCGTTAACAATTTTGGGAAGGGGTTGTATGTATGATTAATAAAAAAATATTTTGGCTAATGTTAGTAACAATTATGTTCGTGTTTGCTGCTTGTGGACCCTCTGATTCAACTGGTACGGATGATGCGCCTGAAGATGTCTCAGGAGACACGGACACAGAAACAGAAAATAGTGGTGAGGATGCAGAAATAGCAGGGGATGGCGAACAAATTACATTGAACTTGTGGCATATTGAAACTGGGCCATCCGAAGAAACGATAGAAGTTGCCGTGGAACGTTTTGAAGAAAATAATCCAAATGTTACAGTTGAAGTTTCACAACAAGAAAATGATCCCTATAAATCCCAGTTAAGTGTTGCTATGGGTGGAGGTAATCCGCCAGATGTATTTCACTCATGGGGTGGCGGTTGGTTGAAACAATTCGTAGACTCCGATCAAGTATTAGATATTACGGATTCCGTTGATGCAAGTCTTTATAATGAAGCAGCACTGTCAGTGGCCACTTTTGATCACAATATTTATGGAGCCCCAGTAAGTATGGATGTAGTACCTGTTTTTTATAACAAAGACATGTTTGAAGAATATGGTTTAGAAGAACCAGAAACCTATGATGACTTGTTAGATATTGTTCAGACATTGTCAGACAATGGTGTCACACCATTTGCCTTGGCAAATCAAACGAAATGGACAGGTTCCTTTTATTTAATGTATTTAGCAGAGCGAATTGGAGGACCAGAATTATTTAATGAAGCTTTTGAACGTTCAGGACGTACGTTTGATGACGAGGCTTACGTGGAAGCGGGTAGGAAAATTCAAGAACTAGTAGAAATGGGTGCTTTCCCTGAAGGTGTTAATGGTATGAACTATGACACGGGTCAATCTCGTCAAATGCTTTATACGGAGAGCGCTGCTATGATGACAATGGGGGGATGGCTAGTAAATAACGTACGTGATGAGATGCCTGAGTTTGAAGATAAATTAGGATTCTTCTTATTCCCGTCAGTTGAAGGTGGAGAAGGTGCGAAAAACCATGTAGTTGGTGGTGTTTCACCAGTATTTTCAGTGGCTCAACAAACTGATCATCCTGAATTAGCTGCTGAATTAGTGAATGAATTAGCTAGTTTAGAAACGGCAACAGAAATGGCTAATAATGCTGGTTCTATCTCTGCTGTCATGGGTGTGGAATACGACGATCCATACATCCAAGAAATGAGTGAAGTATTAGAAAGCTCTGAAGCAATGCAAACATATTATGATCAAACATTACCTCCAGAGTTGGCACAGGTGCATTTAGATACAACGCAAGCATTATTCGGATTGTCAATGGAACCAGAAGAAGCAATGGATGAAGTAGAGGAAAAAGCAGAAGAGGTATTAGAAGAATAATTATTTTAAGAACTACATTAAGGAAGCTCTTTAATGTAGTTCTTCATTATTAACCAGGTGGTGAAGATATGAGCAGATCCCAAGAAATCAGTTTAGATACGGTACGTGTTCGTAAGAAGAGAAAGAACAAAGATACATGGGCGATTATTGGATTTATAGCACCTGCTTTCCTTATTTATGGTGTCTATGTTATTTATTCAATTTTTATGACGTTCTATTATAGTACATTTAGCTGGACTGGTATTGACGCCAATATGGTTTTTGTAGGTTTGGAGAATTATATACGATTATTACAGGATGGCGTATTTTGGACATCGATTCAAAACAATTTTCTGCTAGTTATTGCATCACTTTTAACCCAGTTACCGGTTGGATTAATTATGGCATTATTGCTTTTTAGTCCCATTAAGGGAATGAGGTTATTCCGCTCGGTATATTTTATGCCGTTCTTAATGTCAACGGTAGCGATCGGTATTCTGTTTATCTTCATTTATGAAGGAAACTATGGTTTGTTAAATACCATATTAGGTGCGGTCGGATTAGAATCATTACAAACTGCATGGATTGGAAAAGAAAGTACTGCGATTTGGGCAGTAATCGCAACCGTTTGTTGGCAATTTGCACCTTTTTATATGATCCTCTTTAGAGCAACTATTGTCGGCATACCAGAAGAGTTATATGAAGCGGCTGATATCGATGGAGCAAGTGGATGGCAAAGATTTAAAAATATTACGTTACCATTATTAATGCCTATTATTATTACCTCGGCGATTTTATCTGTAATAGGTTCTTTAAAATATTTTGATCTCATATATGTGATGACTGGCGGTGGACCGAACAACTCTACAGAATTAATGGCAACCTATATGTATAAACAAACATTTACCAATTTTAACATGGGCTATGGCAGTAGTATTTCCTTCTCGATGTTTATTATTGCCTTTATTGTAACAGTCTTTATATTATTAGGTGACAGAACAAGAAGGGGGAATGAATAATGATCAAAGTGATAAAAGGTATTCCGTTATATCTATTGGCGATTGGGATTTTGGTAGTCACCGGTCTTCCTTTTTTGATCATGACTTTAACATCATTTAAAGGACAAATGGAATTCATGACCTCACCTTGGTCTATTCCTAAAAGCTTTTCATTGGATAATTACATGCTTTTAGTCGAACTGGAGTTTTTCGGTTATTTTGCTAACAGTTTGTTTGTTTCGGTTGTCTCGGTATTTATTGTGATTATTATCGCGGCAATGGCCAGTTATCCGCTAGCAAGGTTAAAGTTTCGATTGAGTCGGCCAATCTTTATTTTATTTATGGTCGGAATGATGATAC
This sequence comes from Gracilibacillus lacisalsi DSM 19029, assembly GCF_000377765.1. Classification (GTDB taxonomy): domain Bacteria; phylum Bacillota; class Bacilli; order Bacillales; family Amphibacillaceae; genus Gracilibacillus; species Gracilibacillus lacisalsi. The sequence goes on from NZ_KB898667.1 coordinate 30,783, forward strand.
CCATTCATACTACACTTGTTCCAATCTTTATCTTAACCAATAAGATGGGGATATATGATTCATTATTTGGATTGATCGGCCCTTATATCGCATTTGCACTACCGATTTCTATTGTAATTTTTACGCAGTTTATGCGTGATATACCAAAGGAGTTAGAAGAATCGGCAAAAATTGATGGCTGCAGTCATTTACGGTTATTCTGGAATATCATTTTTCCATTATTGACGCCAGCTGTAGCAACAGTTGCTATTTATAATTTCATTCATATATGGAATGAATTTATTTTTGCTTTAGTGCTAACGAATTCCAGTCAAAATGCTACCCTTCCGATTGGCTTGAGAGAGTTCTATGGTGAGTTTTCGGTTAACATTCCTGGAATTATGGCAGCCCTTACACTTGGAAGTCTACCCCTTTTATTGGTATACTTTATAGCACAGGAGAAAATAGTAACTGGACTTGCAGCTGGTTCGGTGAAGGGCTAAGGAGGTAAAGAGATGAAAGCGATAACAAATCCAGTATTGCCTGGTTATCATCCTGATCCATCGATCGTAAGGGTAGGAGATGACTATTATATTGCCGTTTCCACCTTCGAGTGGTTTCCAGGTGTGCAAATCTATCATTCTAAAGATCTAATAAATTGGGAGCTAACAGGTTATCCGTTAACAAGAGAATCACAGTTAAATATGTTAGGTAATGTTAATTCAGGAGGCGTTTGGGCGCCATGCTTGTCTTATGCCGATGGTGTTTTTTACTTAATCTACACGGATGTCAAAAGCAGACAGGGAGCATTTAAAGACACCCATAATTATCTCGTAACAGCAAAGAATATCGAGGGACCATGGTCAGAACCTATTTATCTCAATAGTAGTGGGTTTGATCCTTCTCTTTTTCATGATGACGATGGTAAGAAGTGGCTCGTCAATATGATTTGGGACCATCGTAAAGGAACGAATTCTTTTGCGGGTATTGCTTTACAGGAGTATTCGCCTGCTGAGCAAAAATTAATTGGTCCAATTAAGAATATTTTCAGAGGTACGGAACTAGGATTAACAGAGGCACCTCATTTATATAAACGAAACGGCTACTATTATTTGTTAACTGCTGAAGGTGGGACATGGTATACCCATGCAGCAACCGTAGCTCGTTCTAAGTCGATTGATGGCCCATATGAAGTGGATCCAACTAATCCAATTCTAACTTCTGATAAATCGCAAGAAAATCAGCTACAAAAAGCGGGGCATGGTTGTTTTGTAGAAACACAAGACGGTGAATGGTATATCGCCCATTTATGTGGACGACCTGTTATGGATGACAAGTGTATATTAGGGAGAGAAACAGCGATACAGAAATGCTATTGGACAGATGATGACTGGATTAGAGTTGTAGATGGGCCACATCCGAGTACTACAGTCGAAGCTCCTAATCTACCAGAATTTAAAGCGGAGAAACTACCAGACTATGATGATTTTAATGATAATAAGCTACTAAAATATTGGAATGCATTGAGACGCACCTTTGAAGGAGATTGGTTTAACTTAACAGACAGACCTGGTTATTTACGGTTATTTGGTGAAGAATCAGTAAGTTCGTTCCATCGACAAAGTATGTTGATGAGAAGGTTGGAACATTTTGATGTAGAGGTCGAAACCAAAATTGATTTCCAACCAGATCATTTTCAACAAATGGCAGGCTTAATGATTTACTATGATACCAATGATCATGTCTATTTACGAGTAACAGAGCATGAGGAGCATGGTAAATGTTTAGGTATCATCGAAACGAAGTATGGTGAGTATGATGAACTGCTCGACAAAGATGTCGCATTACCAGAAAATACGGAAATATATTTAAAAGCAGAGATTCATCGCCACCTTTTACAATTCTTTTACGCGACAGAAGAAGGAAACTGGCAAACTATTGGAGAACAAATAGATATAGGTCATCTATCTGATGATGACGCAGCATACATTCGTTTTACGGGAACCTTTGTAGGCATGGCCACTCAGGATTTAAGTGGCCAGCAAAAACATGCAGACTTTGATTATTTTCACTATAAAGTATTAGCTAACTAATGGAGGGATAGTTATGAAGAAGGCATTAATTTTTCAAGGTGGTTGGCAAGGTCATGAACCAGAAGATGTAGCAAATATTTTAGGAGGAATCCTAGAGGAAGAAGGGTTTTCTGTTAAAATAACGGATACTTTAACCACCTTACAAGAAGATGATTTAACAGAATATGATTTGATCGTTCCTAATTGGACACAAGGTACAATTGAAAAGGAACAACTGCAGCCTTTATTGGACGCAGTTGCCCAAGGCACAGGTTTAGCAGGCCTTCATGGCGGTATGGGTGACTCGTTCCGCTGGGAAGTTGACTATCAATTTATGGTTGGTGGCCAATGGGTAGCACATCCGGGTAATGACGGAGTTTCCTATCATGTACATATTGTAGATCCAGATCACCCATTAACAGAAGGAATGGAGGATTTTACCGTTGTATCGGAACAGTATTATATGCATGTTGACCCTGCTGTAAAAGTGCATGCGACAACACGTTTTCCAGTAGCAGAAGGACCTTACCAGACCAATGGAGAAGTAGATATGCCGGTGGTTTGGACGAAAAAATGGGGCAAAGGCAAAGTGTATTACTGTGGGTTAGGTCATGTAGCTGAAATTGTCCGTTTGCCAGAGGTAATGACATTAATGAGAAACGGAATGACTTGGGCAAGTAGATAAAGGGGGAGTCAACATGAAGGTTGGAATTATAGGTTGTGGGAATATCAGTCGTATTTATTTACAGAACGCAGCAAGGTTTGGCAATTACGAGATCGTGGCAGTTGCAGACATTGTGAAAGAACGTGCAGAGGAACGTGCCCAGGAATTCGGAATTCCGAAGGCATACACAACAGAAGAATTGTTAGCGGATTCAGATATTGAGTTAGTTATTAATTTAACAATTCCAGCAGTTCATGCAGAAATAGCGATTCAAGCACTAGAAAATGGTAAGCATGTTTATGGCGAAAAGCCGTTAGCAGTTAGCCGAGAAGACGGTAAGCGGATGTTAGAAGTGGCACAGGAAAAAGGGTTATATATTGGTAATGCCCCAGATACCTTTTTAGGAGCAGGGATTCAAACGTCACGTAAATTGATCGATGATGGTTGGATTGGAAAGCCAATCTCTGCCACAGCATTTATGATGATTCCGGGTCATGAGAGCTGGCATCCAGACGCTACCTTCTATTATCAAGAAGGCGGAGGACCAATGTTTGATATGGGACCATACTATTTAACGGCTCTTATCAATTTAATGGGACCAGTATCCCGTATTACTGGATCAGCTCAAATGACTTATAAGGAAAGAACGATCACAAGTGAACCGAATTTCGGTAAAAAAATTCAAGTAGAAGTTCCGACGCAGATTAACGGTGTACTTGATTTTGAATCTGGTGCAGTTGCTTCTATTATTACAAGCTTTGATACTTGGCACCATCAGCTTCCGAAAATTGAAATTTACGGTACGGAAGGTACGATTTCTGTCCCGGATCCGAATAATTTTGGTGGTCCTGTATATGTAAGAAGAAAAGAGCATAAAGAATGGTCAGAAGTACCTTTGACACACGGTTTTAGTGATAATAGCCGTGGGTTGGGTGTTGCAGATATGGTTGATGCCATTGAGAATAAGCGTATGGCAAGAACAGATGGACAGCTGGCGTTTCATGTACTTGATATTATGCACGGGGTACATGATGCATCACGAGACAATAAACATTATGTATTAACAAGCAGCTGCAAACAACCCGAACCATTACCAATAGGCATTGATGAAACATTTTTTAATAAAAAAACGAGGCTCCCAAGGTAAACCTGGACAGAATGCGGACATTTGTTCCGCTATTTGTGACAAAAATGGCATTTTTAGGAATTCAGCGGACATCTATTCCGCTATTCATCGAAATTAATGCTGATTTTTAACGAAAGCTACTAAATAAGGGATTAAATGTCCGCCAACATCGAAAATAGGCTATTATTCAACTAAATAACGTACTAAATGTCCGCTTAACAAACGTTAGCAATAGTTATCTATCGGGCTTCTGCCCGGTTAAAAAAATTACTAAATGAGGTGAATGGAATGAAGTTAGGAGTATTTGCTGTTTTGTTTGGTGATAAGTCGTTAGAAGAAGCACTTGATCAGGTAAAGGACGCAGGGTTGGAAGCTGTTGAAATAGGGACAGGAGGATATCCAGGGAATGCCCACTGTAATCCGGCAGAGCTTTTAGCGGATGAAGCAAAATTAGCGGCATTTCAGCAAGCTTTTACCGAAAGAAATATTGAAATTAGTGCACTTAGTTGTCACGGTAATCCATTACATCCTAATCAAAATATCTCCGGTCAGCATCATCAACAGTTTGAAGAGACAGTGTTATTAGCCGAGAAGATCGGTGTCGACACGGTAGTTACCTTTTCCGGATGCCCAGGAGAATCGGAGTATTCTCAATATCCAGTATGGGTGACTGCTGCATGGCCAGAAGATCATCCAGAAGTTTTAGAATGGCAATGGCAAGAAAAAGTCATTCCTTACTGGAAAGAGCAAAATGACTTTGCCGCACAACACAATGTCCGTATTGCCATTGAACCTCACCCAGGATTTGTCGTGTTTAATAATGAAACCGCTTTGAAGCTTCGTGATGCATGTGGGAAGAATATCGGTGTCAACTTTGATCCAAGTCATTTGTACTGGCAGCAAATGGATCCTGTCGCTAATATTAAAGAGCTTGGAAAGCATGATGCGTTGTTCCATTTCCATGCAAAGGATACGGCAATTGATCCGCAAAACACAGCGGCAAATGGTGTGTTAGACACAAAACCATATAGTGATGAACTAAATCGTTCTTGGATTTTCCGTACTGTTGGTTATGGACATGGTGAAGAAGAATGGAAAAGAATTATTAGTGCGCTACAACTAGTAGGCTATCAAGGTGCGGTAAGTATTGAACATGAAGACAGCTTAATGTCTGTTGAGGAAGGGTTCCAAAAAGCAGTAGCAGTTCTGAAAAATGCTTTAATTAAAGAAAAGGTTGGTGAAATGTGGTGGGCGTAAATCAAAAAATAAGAATCGGTATGATTGGTTATCAATTTATGGGTAAAGCGCATAGCCATGCTTATCGTGATCTCCCATTTTACTTTGATAATCCATTGGTACCGGAGCTAAAAGTGATTGCTGGTAGGAATGTGGAAGCGGTCAAAGAAGCCCAAGAGAAAATGGGTTGGGAAAGCTATGAAACAGATTGGAAAAAGGTAATTGAGCGAGATGATATTGATGTGATCGATATCGTAACACCGAACCATACTCATGCAGAGATTGCGATTGCAGCAGCCAAAGCAGGGAAACATATTATTACCGAAAAACCACTAGCACTAACTGTAGAGGAAGCAAAAGAAATGCTTCAAGCGGTGGAAGACAATGGTGTAAAACATATGATTTGCCATAATTATCGCTTCGCACCAGCTGTTCAATATGCCAAAAAATTAATGGAAGACGGTAAAATAGGTCGTGTCTATCATTATCGAGCGAATTATTTACAAGATTTTATAATGGATCCCAATTTCCCATTGGTATGGAGACTGAAAAAAGAAGTATCCGGATCTGGAGCGTTAGGTGATATCGGCGCTCACAGTATTGACCTTGCTCGTTTCTTAATTGGTGAATTCGCGGAAATCACTGGCACGATGGAAACGTTCATTAAACAGCGTCCAATCGGCGAGATGACTGGGGGGCTTAGTGCCAAAGGTGATACAAATGAAATGGGTGAAGTAACCGTTGATGATGCTGTAGCCTTTCTTGCTCGCTTTGAAAATGGCGCATTAGGTACATTTGAGGCAACTCGATTTGCTGGAGGAAACCGCAACAAAAACAAATTCGAAATTAACGGTGAAAAAGGCTCGATCCGTTGGGACATGGAAAACATGAATAATTTAGAAGTCTATTTTGCGGATGACGAGGAGGGTACACAAGGCTTTCGCCTGATCAATTGTACCGAAGAAGTCCATCCATATGTTGGTGCATATTGGCCACCAGGACATATTATTGGATATGAACATACCTTTATCCATTTAATTGATGAATTTTTCCGTGGTATCGCAGAAGATTACCAACCTGCTCCAAACTTTGAAGACGGTGTGAAGAACCAAGTCATCTTGGAAGCAGTAGAGAAATCATCAGAAACGAAATTATGGGTATCCATTGAATAAAAGGAAAAAACAGGAGAGGCGACACTACTGGTTTCTCCTGTTTTTATCATCTACTCCTCAAATTCCTCAATGTCAATGGCATGTTTTTTCTTCTTATTATTTACCAGCCGGTGAAGGTGGATCGTCATCAAACCTTGTTTCAATGTCGCCGTAATACGATCCTCCCTTACTGGAAAAGGTAAGTCAATCTTTCTCGAGAATTCTCCATGTAAGATTTCCTGCTTTATTAATTTCCCCGACTGTTTAACAGGAAAAAGCGTCCCCTTTAATTCCAATACTTCATAATCAACGAAAACTTTCACTTGTTTACGATCCTTAATTCCGGGCAAATTAACATAAACGATTACTTCATTGTCTAATTCGTACATATTAACTGCTGGAATTGGCGGTTTAACCATATGTTCAAAGTCGTCCCAAAAGTTGCCGCCAAAGAATTGATCTAAGTTATTTTTCCAATCATGCATATGTTGAAACGGATCCAAAATTATCTCTCCCCTTTCTCTTTTTGCTGTGATAAAATGGTTTCGCTATGTTATAAGATATGACTTTGACAAATCGTTGTGCATTAGCGGAGGTGTGTTAAAATGCTTGAAAACGCGTTTATGATGATTGTTATTATTATGATCATCAATATTGTCTACGTATCGTTATCCACATTAAGAGTAATTCTTATGCTAAAAGGTAGACGATATATTGCTGGAGCAATCAGTATATTCGAAATCATGATCTATACGCTAGGTCTTGGCATCGTGTTAGATAACTTAGGAGAGATTCAAAATCTAGTGGCTTACGGGTTGGGGTATGGCCTTGGTGTAGTCATCGGTTCAAAAATAGAAGAAAAATTAGCGCTTGGATATATTACGGTAAATGTGATTTCATCAGATCCAGATATCTCATTTACAAAACAGTTAAGGGATAAAGGCTATGGCGTAACGAGTTGGTATGCGTACGGCATGGACGGCGACCGGTTATCGATGCAAATTTTATCACCGCGAAAATATGAGCTTCATTTATACGAAACGATTAAATCGATTGATCCGAAAGCCTTTATTATCGCCTACGAACCAAAACAAATCCATGGTGGGTTCTGGGTAAAACAAGTTAAGAGAGGGAGGATTCGCAAAAGTGTCCAAAAAGCAGAAGAAGAAGAACAACAACAAGCCAGCCAAGAAGAAGTTCGAAGTAATGGAGAATGAAACCATTGATGATTGCTTAGATAGAATAAAGCAGGAAGGGTATCAGCCGACAAGGCGGGTGGAGGAACCAATTTTCATAGAAGAAAATGGTCAACCTGTTCCTAATGACAGAAAGATAGTGTTTGATGCGAAATTAGTAAAACACGAACATTAAGAGACATTACTATACATGAATGGTTCGCTTCATTCTGTACTTTTTTAATTTTCTGATGATAATAATCTACCTCTTGTAAATAATAATTTTGAATGTTTGTAACTATTTAAAGGAGGATGATTATGAATCGTTTTAGGTGGGGTATAGCTGTTGTATTTCTTTTAGTAACAATCACGACTTTGAATTACGCAGGTATTCTTAATTCTACAGATGCAAATTCGGTAAGTGCAGTTGAAACAAGGGCATTTACGGAGCATCACAAGCAAGAGGCTGTTCCGGTGTTTTTTAATAAGAAAGGTGAAGAGGAGGAAGAGAAAGAAGACGTTGAAACGAAATTAAAGGAGCAAGCAAATCAAATAATAGAATTATTAGCAAATCAAAACTTTGAAGAGCTTGCAAACTATGTACATGAGGAGAAGGGACTCTTATTTTCCCCATATGTTAATGTGAGTGAAGATGATCTTGTATTTGAGCCAAGCGAAGTAGCAGCATTCAAGGAAGATACAGAAGAGTATGTTTGGGGTGTGGAAGATGGTAGTGGATTTCCTATTGAGTTAACCCCAGTCGAATATCATGAAGAGTATGTTTATCAAGCTGATTACCTTAATCCAGATGAGGTAACGTTTGATAACACGGATAGCCGTGGAAATATGATCAATAATATTAAAGAATTCTTTCCAGATTCGCATCACGTAGAATTTTATAAAGAAGGTCAGGAAGAGTTAGATTGGAGCAGCTTGCATGTCGTTTTTGAGCCAAATGAACAAGGTGAATGGAAACTCGTTGCATTGGTGAATGATGAATGGACGATATAGAAACAAGAGCTTGTATGGCCAAGATGGTCAGCAAGCTCTTGTTTTTTAGCGTTTAAACTTCCTATTAACTAGAGTTCAGACGATCAACTTCTTAAAAACCGAACGTTGGCATAAACTCTTATTTTAATGTTCGATTTTTTGTTGACAGAATTCGAGTGCTCTTGTTATCATAACAGTGTAGTAAAAAACCTAACAAAGTAATTACCTCATATAATTTGAGAATACGGCTCAAAAGTTTCTACCCATCACCGTAAATGATGGACTATGAGGGAAGATGACCGATGATTTTATCGAGAAAAATCATCAGGATAGTTATGGAATCACCACCTATTCATCTTCTCTCCTGATAGAGAAATGGATAGGTTTTTTTGTATCCAATGATAAATTAATTGTTATGAACGGAGCGGACATTTCGTGCGTTATTTGCTGGAATAACACCTGTATTTTGGTGCTAGCAGACATTTAATCCTTTATTCAGTTCCTTTCTGTTTAAATGAACGGGATTTTCGATGAATAGCGGAATAGATGTCCGTCCGAGGCTAAATGTCCAAGAACGTGTCAAAGTTCATGTTAATTCGCAGTATATACTAATCAAACAGATATTAAATAAAGGGAAGTGGGGATTGTATGGCACAAGTTGGTGTTATTATGGGGAGCATATCGGATTGGGAAACGATGCAGCATACTTGTGAAGCGTTGGAAGAGCTTGGCATTAGTTATGAGAAAGAAGTCATCTCTGCGCATAGAACACCGGAAGATATGTTTGAATATGCCGAAACTGCACGTGATAGAGGATTAAAAGTAATCATTGCAGGAGCAGGTGGTGCAGCACACTTACCAGGCATGGTCGCATCCAAAACAACCTTGCCAGTCATCGGTGTACCAGTGAAAACAAGTACACTTAGCGGTGTCGATTCACTTTATTCCATCGTACAGATGCCAGGCGGTGTACCAGTTGCCACAGTCGCCATCGGTAAAGCGGGAGCGAAAAATGCAGGCATTCTCGCAGCACAAATCATTGGCACAACAGATCAAGAAACAGCAGCACGATTAGTTGATCATCAAAATCAATTAAAAGATAAAGTAGCGGAAATGAGGGACAATCTTGCAGAACAATAAATTATTATTCGGGTCTACTATCGGAATTATTGGTGGTGGCCAGCTAGGACGAATGATGACAACAGTAGCTAAGCATATGGGATATCGTGTTATGGTACTCGACCCTACCCCAGACTGCCCGACCGCACAAGTAGCTGATGAGCAAATAGTCGCAGCTTATGATGATTTAGACGCTGTCAGAGAACTTGCTGAGAAAAGTGATGTTGTGACATACGAATTTGAGAATGTTGATTTAACAGCAGCACAAATTTTAGAAGATGCCGGAATTCTTCCACAAGGGGCAAACTCGCTGAGGGTTACGCAAGACCGTGAATTAGAGAAAAAAGCAATGGTTGATAGTAATCAGCCAGTGGCCGATTTTGCAATTGTCACATCCACCGAAGAATTACAAATTGCAGTTGAAGAAATTGGCTATCCCTCTGTTGCCAAAACATGCCGTGGAGGATATGACGGAAAGGGCCAAGTGAAACTTACTAATAAAACAGATATTGAATCAGCAGTAGAAATGCTACAACAAGCAGATCGTTTAATTATAGAAAAATGGGTACCTTTTGATAAAGAAATCTCGATTGTTTTCACAAGATCACAATCCGGAGAAATTTCTTATTTTCCAGTAGCAGAAAACATCCATCGTGATCATATTTTACACGCAACAATTGCACCTGCTCGAGTTTCTGAACAGATTGCCGAAAAAGCTCGGCAAGCGGCAAAAGCCATTGCAGAAACGATCGGTGTTGTCGGCACATTCGCCATCGAAATGTTCGTTTGTGGAGAAGATATCTTAATCAATGAATTAGCACCAAGGCCACATAACTCAGGGCATTTTACGATTGAAGCATGTGATGTCTCGCAATTTGAGCAGCATGTTCGTGCCATTTGCGGATTACCATTAATACCCGTTCACTCTCATGGTGGAGCAGTAATGGTTAATTTACTAGGAAAAGATGTAGAGCCTTTTTTCAGTCAATTAGATGACAATCCACAAGCACACATTCATATGTACGGAAAAGCCGAAAATAAGCCACTGCGTAAAATGGGTCATGTAACTTTTATTGGGGACAATCCTTTAATCATATATAATAAACTAGTGGAAAAAAAGATAATCGAAAACTAGGAGGAAACATTTTATGATCGAACGTTATACAAGAGAAGAAATGGGCAAGATTTGGACTGATGAGAATCGCTTTAATGCATGGCTTGAGGTGGAGATTTTAGCATGTGAAGCATGGAGTGAGTTAGGGATCATTCCAAAAGAGGATGTCAAAAAAATTAGAGAAAATGCTTCTTTTCATATCGACCGCATTTTTGAAATTGAAAAAGAGACTCGTCATGATGTCGTAGCATTCACTCGTGCTGTTTCAGAAACATTAGGTGAAGAGAAGAAATGGGTGCATTATGGTCTTACTTCAACAGATGTTGTCGATACTGCACTCTCCTATATGATAAAGCAAGCAAACCAATTAATCCGTCGTGATATCGAGAATTTTATTGAGATTTTAAAAGATAAAGCAATCGAGCATAAGAATACTGTTATGATGGGACGTACACACGGTGTTCATGCAGAACCGACAACTTTCGGTCTGAAAATGGCGCTATGGTATGAAGAAATGAAACGTAACCTTGAACGCTTTGATGCGGCAGCTAAAGTGATTGAAACAGGAAAACTTTCAGGTGCAGTTGGTACTTATGCGAATATCGATCCATTTGTTGAACAATATGTTTGTGAACAATTAGGATTACAGCCAGCACCGGTTTCTACCCAAACATTACAGCGTGATCGTCATGCGCAATATATGTCCGCACTGGCATTAGTTGCAAGCTCCATTGAAAAATTCGCAACCGAGATCCGCGGATTGCAAAAAACAGAAACAAGAGAAGTGGAAGAATTTTTTGCGAAAGGTCAAAAAGGTTCATCAGCAATGCCTCATAAACGTAACCCAATCGGATCTGAGAACATGACGGGGATGGCTCGTGTTATCCGTGGTTATATGATGACATCGTATGAAAATGTGTCCTTATGGCATGAACGTGATATTTCTCACTCTTCTGCAGAGCGTGTCATTTTACCGGATGCAACAATAGCCTTGAATTATATGTTGAACAGATTTGGTAATATCGTGAAAAACTTAACGGTATTCCCGGAAAATATGAAACGGAATATTGATCGTACGTATGGTGTCATTTTCTCCCAACGCGTATTGCTTTCTTTAATTGATCAAGGTATGAGTCGTGAAGAAGCATATGACATTGTACAACCGAATGCGATGAAGGCATGGGAGACAGCAACACCATTCCGTCATCTGATCGAACAAGAAGAGCGTATTAATAGTACATTATCGAAAGAACAATTAGATGATTGCTTTGATTACACGTACCATTTAAAAAATGTTGATCAGATTTTCAAAAAAATTGGCCTAGCATAAGGAGAGGAATCCAATGAAAGACAAGCTGTTATATGAAGGAAAGGCAAAGCAAGTATTTACGGTAGCGGATGATCCGAATTTATTAGTCCTGTCTTACAAAAATGATGCAACAGCCTTTAATGGCGAGAAAAAAGCGGAATTTCAAGGAAAAGGACGCTATAATAATTTGATTTCTGCTAAAGTATTCGAATATCTCCATCAAAAAGGGATTAATAGTCATTTTAAAGAAGCATTAAATGAAACGGAACAATTAGTAGAAAAAACAACGATTATACCGCTTGAGGTCGTCGTTCGTAATGTAGCGGCAGGAAGCATCGTCCGTCGTACAGGAATCGAGGAGAAAACGATTTTCAATCCGCCACTAGTGGAACTTTTTTATAAAAAAGATGAGCTTGGTGATCCGTTAATCAATGACGAACATGCATTGCTTTTAACAGATGTAACCGAAGCAGACCTTGTAAAAATTAAAAAAATGGCCCTTCAAGTAAATGAGCAATTGCAAGCTTTCTTCAAAGAAATTAATTTACAGCTTGTCGATTTCAAATTGGAATTTGGACGCAATGCTAGCGGGGAAATTGTGCTATCAGACGAAGTGAGTCCTGACACTTGCCGTCTTTGGGATATCGGAACAGGCGAGAAGATGGACAAAGACGTATTTCGCGAAGACTTAGGTGACTTAGTTACTGTATATGACAATATATTATCGAGACTGGAGGCAAAACAATGAAACTAGTAAAAGTACACATTACATTAAAAGAGGGCGTATTAGACCCACAAGGTAAAGCAGTACAAGGATCTTTAAATACATTAGGCTATGATAATGTGAAAGAAGTTCGTGTTGGAAAATATTTAGAATTAACTGTGAATGATGATGCAAATATCGAAGCAGAGATTGAAGAAATGTGTAACAAACTACTCGCGAATCCAGTTATCGAGAATTATAAATATACAGTAGAAGAGGGGGTAGTCCAGTGAAATTTGCTGTGATTGTCTTCCCTGGTTCCAACTGTGACCGCGATATGTACTATGCAGCTAAGGATGCACTGGGTGAAGAAGCGGATATGCTTTGGTATCAAGAAGCAAACTTGGAAGGTTATGATGCGATTTTAATTCCTGGTGGCTTCTCCTACGGTGATTATCTCCGTTCTGGAGCAATCGCGTCTACATCTGATATCGTCGTACAATTACGAGAACAAGCAGACAAAGGGGTTCCCATTCTCGGGGTCTGCAATGGTTTTCAAATTTTACTAGAATCTGGTTTATTGCCAGGTGCAATGCTACGCAATAAAAATCTGAAATTTATGTGTCATTTTGAAAACTTAATCGTGGAAAACAATGATACCCTTTTTACCTCGAAATATGAAAAAGACGAAGTAGTATCGATTCCGATCGCACATCATGATGGAAACTATTACTGTGATGAAGAGACACTCGCTAGATTAAAAGAAAATAATCAGATTGTATTCACGTATGAAAACAACCCAAATGGTTCTGTCGCAGATATTGCTGGAATCATCAATGAACAAGGAAATGTGCTAGGTATGATGCCACACCCGGAACGTGCGGTAGAAGCAATCTTAAATAGTGATGACGGATTAAAACTATTCCAATCAATGTTAGAAAACTGGAGGGAACGTTATGTTGCAGGCGCCTGAGATTACTCCTGAATTGGTAGAACAAGATAAAGTCTATCAGGAAATGGGATTAACAGATAAAGAGTATGACATGATTAAAGATATTATGGGTCGTCGCCCTAACTTTACTGAAATCGGTATTTTCTCGGTAATGTGGTCGGAACACTGCAGTTATAAAACTTCTAAACCATTATTAAAGAAATTTCCGACGGAAGGACCACAAGTCGTGCAAGGTCCTGGCGAAGGCGCCGGAGTTGTTGATATCGGTGATGGTCAAGGTGTCGTATTTAAAGTGGAAAGCCATAACCACCCTTCAGCGGTTGAGCCGTATCAAGGAGCGGCAACAGGTGTCGGTGGTATTATCCGTGACGTTTTCTCGATGGGGGCTCGTCCGATTGCATCATTAAACTCATTACGTTTCGGTAATCTTCATACTGGTCGGGTTAAATATCTTTTTGATGAAGTGGTCCACGGAATCGCCGGATATGGTAATTGTGTAGGAGTACCAACAGTCGGAGGAGAAGTACAATTCGATGATTGTTATGAAGGCAATCCACTTGTTAATGCAATGTGTGTCGGTTTAATAGATACGAAAGATATTCAAAAAGGGATCGCATCAGGACTAGGAAACACGATTATGTATGTTGGTTCGAAAACAGGTCGTGACGGAATCCATGGCGCAACATTCGCTTCGGAAGATTTATCTGAAGACTCTGAAAGCAAACGTTCTAATGTACAAGTTGGCGACCCTTTTATGGAAAAATTACTAATTGAAGCATGTTTGGAAGTAATTCATTCTGACGCATTAGTTGGTATTCAAGATATGGGGGCAGCTGGACTTACTTCATCCGCAAGTGAGATGGCAAGTAAAGCTGGCATGGGCATGGAAATGAACCTAGATCTAATCCCACAGCGTGAAGAAAACATGACAGCGTACGAAATGATGTTGTCAGAGTCACAAGAACGTATGTTATTATGCGTGAAACAAGGTGAGGAACAAGAAATTGTGGATATTTTCAAGAAATATGGATTAGAAGCGGTAGCAGTAGGTCATGTTACCGATGATAAAATGTTCCGCTTATTGCATAAAGGAGAAGTTGTGGCAGACATTCCTGTTGATAATTTAGCAGAGGATGCACCGATTTTCCATAAAGAATCGAAAGTACCAAGCTTTTATGAAGAATACCAAAGAATGCCTGCATATATCCCAGAAGTGAAAGATCATTCAGAAACATTGAAAAAGTTATTACAGCAACCTACGATCGCAAGCAAAGAATATGTCTATGATCAATATGATTCAATGGTACAGGCGAACACCGTATTCTCTCCAGGATCAGATGCGGCAGTTGTCCGTGTTCGTGGATATGATAAAGCAATTGCGATGACAACGGACTGTAATTCCCGATATATTCATTTAGATCCGGAAGCAGGCGGTAAAATTGCGGTTGCAGAAGCAGCACGAAATATTGTTGCATCTGGTGCAAAACCATTAGCACTTACAGACGGATTAAACTTTGGTAATCCGGATAAACCAGAAAACTTCTGGCAAATGGAGAAAAGTGTAGAAGGAATGAGTGCGGCCAGCTTAAAGTTGAACACACCGGTTATCAGCGGTAATGTTTCTCTTTACAACGAATCAAACGGTCAGGCAATCTTTCCAACACCAGTTGTCGGTATGGTTGGATTACACGAGTCACTCGATCATATTACACCTTCTCATTTCCAGAATGAAGGGGACCTGATTTACGTAATTGGTGAAACAGAAGCAGAGTTTGGTGGAAGTGAGCTGCAGAACCTTTTGGAAGGTAAATACTTCGGTAAAGCTCCGGCAATTGATTTAGAGACGGAAGCAAAACGTCAAGAGCAATTATTAGCAGCAATCCGTGCTGGTCTTGTTTCCTCAGCTCACGATATTGCAGAAGGAGGGCTTGGTGTCGCATTAGCAGAATGCCTTTTTACTGAAAAAGGTCTTGGTGCGGACGTCCAAGTAGAAGGAGATTTAACAACGGTATTGTTTAGTGAAACACAATCACGTTTTATCGTATCGATTCCAGAGAAAGATCGTGAAGCGTTCGAAGCAAAAGTAGAAGATGCAACATTATTAGGAACGGTAACAAATACGAATAAACTAGTGGTTCAAAACGGAGAAACAGAAGCAATCACAGAAGATGTAAGATCATTACAACAACTGTGGAAAGGAGCTATCCCGTGCTTGCTGAAATCAAAGGCTTAAATGAAGAGTGTGGTGTATTTGCGATCTGGGGACATGAGAAAGCTGCCGAAATGACCTATTACGGCCTCCATGCTCTCCAGCATCGTGGGCAAGAAGGTGCCGGAATTGTCACAACAGATGGTGAAAAATTAAATGTTCATAAAGGTGTCGGCTTAATCAATGACGTTTTTTCAGAAGGAGAAGTCTCCCGCCTGCAAGGACATGCGGCAATTGGGCATGTTCGTTATGCCACTCAAGGTGGTGGTGGCTTTGAAAACGTACAGCCACTTGTTTTTCGCTCACAAACGAATAGTATGGCATTGGCCCATAACGGAAACCTCGTCAATGCCCATGCCTTAAAGAATCAACTGGAAGCACAAGGAAGTATTTTGCAGACTACTTCAGATACAGAGGTGATCGCCCACCTAGTAAAACGCAGTGGTAATGTACCGATGGAAGAAGCGATCTCTTCTGCTTTAGGGATGATCAAAGGTGCCTATGCATTCTCGATTTTAACAGAGGATCAACTGTTTATCGGATTGGATCCGCGCGGTTTGCGCCCACTATCTATTGGCCGTTTAGGTGATGCATATGTTGTTGCATCAGAAACGTGTGCATTTGATTTAATCGGTGCGACTTACGAGCGTGAAGTAAAACCTGGTGAATTAATCGTGATCGATGATGATGGATTTAGAACCAAACAATTTACGTCTCCCATGCAACGCACACTTTGCTCCATGGAATATGTCTATTTTTCCCGTCCGGACAGTGATTTAAATGAGAAAAATGTTCATGCAAGTCGTAAAACAATGGGGAAACAATTAGCAAAGGAAGCACCAATTGAAGCGGATGTTGTTACAGGTGTACCGGATTCCAGTATATCAGCAGCAATCGGTTTTTCTGAAGCAACTGGTATTCCATATGAGTTAGGTTTAATTAAAAACCGCTATGTTGGTCGAACGTTTATCCAACCTTCACAAGAACTACGCGAGCAAGGTGTCAAAATGAAATTATCCTCCGTACGAGGGATTGTAGAAGGAAAGCGTGTCGTTATGGTAGATGATTCAATCGTCCGTGGCACAACAAGTCGGCGAATAGTTCGATTATTAAAAGAAGCAGGAGCCACAGAAGTACATGTTCGAATCGCGTCTCCTCCAATTCAAAATCCGTGCTACTACGGTATTGATACATCGACAAAGGGAGAGTTAATCGCAGCAAATAATACGATCGAAGAAATGCGCGAAATTATCGGTGCAGACAGCTTATTCTTTTTATCAACAGAAGGATTGGAAGTTTCAATCGTAGAGGACCGTGATCGTATGCAACATGGTGTGTGCCAAGCATGTTTTACAGGAAATTACCCGACCGAAATCTATCCAGATACGGTAATTCCTGCTTATAAAGATTAAAAGTGTCCAGTAAATGGGCGAAAGTGTCCGCATAACTTCTGGAAAGTGTCCAATAAATAGCAAAAAATGTCCAGTAAATGTTGAAAAGTGTCCAATAAACCATGAAAAGTGTCCAATAAAATCAGACAATAAAAATTCCGCACCAAAAAGGAGTCTATAGGAATGAGTGATATCTATAAAGATGCAGGCGTCGATGTGAACGCAGGATACAAAGCAGTTGATTTAATGAAAAAACATATCGCAAAGACGAATCGCCCTGAAGTGATCGGAGGAGTCGGTGCTTTCGCCGGCCTGTTTGACTTAAGTAAATTCTCATATGAAGAACCAGTCTTAGTTTCTGGAACAGATGGTGTCGGAACAAAACTGAAGCTTGCCTTTATGTTGGATAAACATGACACGGTTGGCGTCGATCTTGTAGCTATGTGTGTCAATGATATTGTTGCCCAAGGTGCCGACCCACTCTTTTTCTTAGATTATATTGCTTGTGGTAAGAACCAGCCAGAAAAAATCGAGCAAATTGTAAAAGGGATAACAGATGGTTGCGTCCAATCGGGTGCTGCTCTAATTGGTGGCGAAACAGCAGAAATGCCAGGCATGTACAGTGAGGATGAATATGATCTTGCAGGCTTTGTCGTTGGGATTGCGGATAAAAAACAAATTATTACTGGAGAAAAGATAAAAGTTGGTGACAAAATCATTGGTTTAACTTCATCAGGAGTACACTCCAACGGTTTTTCCTTAGTCCGTAAAATAATTGATGATAAAGGGTTACATTACCAAGATCAAGTACCAGAGTTGAGCAAAACATTAGGCGAAGCACTTTTAGAACCAACAAAAATTTACACAAAAGCAATTCAACAATTAAAATTAGACCTCACGATCAAAGGGATTAGTCATATCACAGGAGGTGGCTTCTATGAGAACTTACCACGTGCTATTCCAGAACATCTTGGTGTAAGAATTGAAAAAGGATCATGGCAAAAGCCAGCTATCTTTGATTACTTACAAAAACAAGCAGATTTACAAGAAGAAGAGATGTATGGTGTCTTCAATATGGGGATCGGCATGGCGGTTATCATTGAAGCACATGAAGCAGATATGGCACTTCAATTATTAAAAGATATCGACGAACAAGCAGCTATTATCGGAGAGGTGACAGAAGAAACTGGGGTGACATTCTCTAATGAATAAATTAGCGGTGTTTGCATCAGGGACCGGCAGTAATTACGATGCTATTATCGAAGCAACGAAAAATGGTACACTTGAGGCAGAAGTAGCCTTACTTGTTTGTGATAAACCGAATGCAAAAGTAATAGAGAAGGCAAAACAAAATGGAACACCTGCTTTTGTATTTGATCCAAAGCAATATCGAAATAAGCAGATGTTCGAAGCGAAAATAGTGGAAGTGCTCCAAGAAGAAAAAATCGATTGGATCATCCTTGCAGGCTACATGCGCTTAATTGGTGACACTTTATTACACCCCTTTGAAGGGAAAATCATTAATATTCATCCTTCTCTTTTGCCTGCTTTCCCAGGACTAGATGCCATTGGACAAGCATTCGATGCAGGGGTAAAAGTTTCCGGTGTTACCGTGCATTATGTAGATGCCGGTATGGATACGGGAAAAATTATTGCACAACAAGCGGTAGATGTTGAAGACGGCATGACAAGAGAAGAATTGCAAAAAGCCATTCAGCAAGTAGAACATCAGCTTTATCCAACTACGATTCAAAAACTGATCACGAGAGGAGAATAACGTTGAAAAAACGTGCATTACTAAGTGTTTCTGACAAAAGCAATTTAGTTCCTTTTGCAGAAGGATTAGATAAATTAGGTTATGAATTAATCTCAACAGGTGGTACATTACGAGCATTACAAGATGCTGGATTACCTGCAAAAGGTGTTTCGGAAATCACCAATTTTGATGAAATCTTAGATGGTCGTGTTAAAACGTTACACCCATATATCCATGCGGGACTTCTTGCACGTCGAGACCAAGAGTCTCATGTCACGCAATTAGAAGAGCGTGACATTACACCGATTGATGTTGTCGTTGTCAATCTTTATCCGTTTAAAGAAACGATTGCAAAAGAAGATGTAACAGAAGAGGATGCAATTGAAAATATTGATATTGGCGGTCCAACGATGCTACGATCTGCATCGAAAAACTTCCGTGATGTCACGGTAGTAGTGGATCCATCTGATTATGATGCGGTGTTAGACAACTTAGGCAATAATGGTGGAACAGTTGAGTTTCGTAAACAACTAGCGGCAAAAGTGTTCCGTCATACCGCAAACTATGATGCAATGATTGCGAACTATTTTGTCGATATTACGGGTGAAGAGGATCCGGAAACATTTACTCAAACTTTCGAAAAAGTTCAATCCCTTCGCTATGGTGAAAACCCACATCAAAAGGCGGCATTTTACAAAGAGGGTAATGTAAAAGGCGCGTCTATCGCCAATGCAAAACAATTACATGGTAAAGAATTATCATATAACAATATTCAAGATGCGAATGCCGCTTTAGAGGTGGTACTTGAATTTCCTGAACAACCAGCAGCGGTAGCCGTAAAACATATGAATCCGTGTGGAGTTGGTATCGGTGACTCAATTTCTGGTGCCTTCAAAAAGGCTTATGCCGGTGATCCGGTATCTATATTTGGTGGTATTGTAGCATTAAATCGTGAAGTGGACGAAGCTACTGCCAACCAACTGAAAGAAATTTTCTTAGAAATTGTTATTGCACCAAGCTTTTCTGAGAAAGCTCTCGAGATCCTAACCGTGAAAAAGAACATTCGCTTACTGGAAACACCTATGCAAGTAAACGAGAATGATACGAAAAAAGTAGTCAGCGTGATTGGCGGACTACTTGTTCAAGACCGCGACAATGGCAAAGTGTTAGTAGAAGATATCGAAGTTGTGACAGATCGTAAACCAGATGCAAAAGAAATCGATGAGCTTCTCTTTGCATGGAAAGTGGTAAAACACGTGAAGTCTAATGCAATTGTTGTTGCCAAAGGAGACCAAACTCTTGGAGTTGGTGCTGGACAAATGAACCGTGTTGGTGCTGCAGGAATTGCCTTTGAGCAGGCAGGAGAAAAAGCAGAAGGTGCTGTCATGGCCTCAGACGCATTTTTCCCAATGCCAGACACCGTAGAAAATGCTGCAAAAGCAGGAATCAAAGCGATTATCCAACCAGGTGGATCCAAGCGTGACCAAGATTCCATTGATGAATGCAACAAACACGGTATCGCAATGGTATTCACAAAGATGCGTCACTTCAAGCATTAAGCAAAAAGGATTCTCAATAATTTGGGAATCCTTTTTCGCAGATTGAAGCACTCTTACGGACAAAAGCAAGCGAAATCGGCAAAAAGTGTCCACGAGAAGCATTCTCAAGGACAAAAGCAAGCGAAATCGGCAAAAAGTGTCCACGAGAAGCATTCTCAAGGACAAAAGCAAGCGAAATCGGCAAAAAGTGTCCACGAGAAGCATTCTCAAGGACAAAAGCAAGCGAAATCGGTAAAAAGTGTCCACGAGGAGCACTCTCACGGACAAAAGCAAGCGGAATCCGCAAAAAATGTCCACGAGAAGCATTCTCATGGACAAAATAATCCCAAATCCAAAAAAGTGTCTATGAGAATCTTCCCTTATTCATAGATAGAAAAAGGAGGCCTCCCATGAAAGTATTAGTAATCGGCGGTGGTGGTCGTGAGCATATCATCGTAAAAAAATTAAAGAGTAGTGAGCGTGTAACAGAAATTTTCGCTGCACCTGGAAATGGCGGTATTGCGCAAGATGCCACATGTGTGCCAATCAAAGATGAAGCAATTGAAGAATTAGTGGCATTTGCGCAAAAGGAACAAATCGATTGGACGATTGTCGGTCCTGAAGTTCCTTTAACAAAAGGTGTAGTAGATGCTTTCCAAGAGAAAAATTTAAAAGTATTCGGCCCTAAAAAAGGCGCTGCTCTTATTGAGGGAAGTAAAGACTTTGCTAAAGCATTTATGAAACAATATGATATTCCGACAGCGAAATATCAGACATTTACTGATGTAGAAAAAGCAAAGGCGTATATACAACAAGAGGGAGCACCAATTGTAATTAAGGCAGATGGACTAGCAGCCGGAAAAGGTGTTGTTGTTGCCATGACAGAGCATCAAGCGTTAGCTGCGGTTGAGGATATGCTGATTGACAATAAATTTGGCGAAGCTGGAAGCAGAGTTGTGATTGAAGAATATTTAGAAGGAAAAGAATTCTCTCTTTTTGCTTTCGTTGATGGTGAAAATGTCTATCCGATGGTACCTGCTCGTGATCATAAACGCGCCTATGACAATGATGAAGGTCCCAACACCGGTGGAATGGGTGCTTTTTCACCAGTACCAGATTTAGATCCAAAGCATATTGAGTTTACAGTGGAAAAAATCTTAAAGCCTGTTGCCAAAGGAATGAAGAAGGAAGGACGCACCTATACCGGTGTTCTTTATGGTGGTCTGATTGAGACGAAGGAAGGACCTAAAGTAATCGAATTTAATGCTCGATTTGGTGACCCGGAAACACAAGTTGTTTTGCCATTGTTGGAAAATGACTTGATCCAAGTGATTGAGGATGTCACCGCCGGAAAAGATCCACAACTAAAATGGAAGAAAGGCTACGCAATAGGGACAGTAGTGGCTTCCAAGGGTTATCCTGGTTCATATGCTAAAAATGTAAGCCTCCCAGATCTTAAGGCAGATGATCAAGTTTATGTAATCCATGCTGGAACAGCCCGTACAGAAGATGGCTCATTCTCCTCTACAGGCGGTCGTGTTCTATTAGTAGGTTCGATCCAGGACAGTCCGGAGCAAGCACAAAAAGAGATTTATCAATACTTGGAACGATTTGATCAAAACGATGATTTCTTCTATCGAAAAGATATAGGCTTCTCTAAACAATAAAATAACGAACAAAAGGGAAAGCTACTATTCATGCCAGATTAGTAGCTTTTTCTTGATATATAATGCTTACAAAAGTATAATTACTTACATAAAATAACCTAAAAAGGAGACAAATAATGAATTTTCATCGAAAACCGATTACATTTGTCAGCAATGTCACCGTAAAAGTGCAGGATTTAATTAGATCGATAGCTTTTTACCAAAAAGTTATCGGTTTTGATATATTAGAAAAAAACAACACAACAGCTGAGCTAACTGCAGATGGTAAGACAAGTATTCTTACCTTGGAACAACCTGATAATGCTGAGCCGAAACAGTCACGTACAACAGGTTTGTACCATTTTGCTATATTACTACCAACAAGAAGGGACCTCGCAAACTTTGTTTTTTATAGTATAGATATTGGCTTACCTTTAGCTTCGTCTGATCATTTAGTAAGTGAAGCATTATACTTCTCAGACCCAGATGGAAATGGGATTGAAGTTTATCGTGACAGAGATCCTGCTGGATGGACTTGGCAAGATAATCAAGTGGAAATGGCTGTTGACCCATTGGATTTTGAAGATCTTTTACAAGCAGGAGAAAAAGGGAGATGGCAAGGACTTCCTAAAGAGACTGTGATGGGTCATATTCATTTGCATGTTGCAGAAATGGAGAATACCAAACATTTTTATGAAAAAGGTTTAGGTTTCGAAACGGTATCCCAATTCGGTAATCAAGCATTATTTATCTCAACAGGGAAGTATCATCATCACATTGGATTGAACACATGGAATGGAGTAGGTGCCCCGCAACCTTCAGAAAATAGCGTCGGTTTGCAATCATATACGATCAGCTATCCAACAAAAGAAGCGGTCCATCATACGGTGCAAAAATTGAAGGCAATTGGTGCTTCAGTTAAGGAAGAAGAAAACCAAGCTATTACAAAAGATCCGTCTGGTAATAAGATTATTATTACTTCTTAAGGCAACTGATGTGATAAACGAAATGAAGGACAGAAGATAGGTGAATCAGAAAAAAGTATCCATCATAAGCGTCATGACGGACAGAAAAGTGATAAATCCCAAAAAAGTGTCCATCATAGATAATGTGCTATAGAAGGAGAAAAAGCTTGGTCTACACCAAGCTTTTTTTACTCTTCAAAATTTAGGTTGGTTGGTTCATCCAGCAGTACCACATTAATCTCTAAATGTGTTGTAGGCACATTGTTATCTACCTCTTCAAACTTTAATCCATCCAACCATACTTTACCTGCTCCTGTTAGTAAAATTCCGTAAGAGATAGTGGCACTGTTTTCTGGAATATCAAGTATGATAGCATAGTGATTCCAATTATTTGTGCCGGTAATGGGACGATCATGCATGTTGTCAAATTGTAATAAGTCCTCTGATGCACTATCCACCCTCATCCATAAACCTGAAAAAGTTGCTACATTTTCAGATTTGATAAAGCCTGAAAGCTTTATTCTTTTTCCTTTGTACTTGTCTGCATTAACTTGTTGCATTAGTGTTGCAAATTGGTCGTTTTCATCGACTGTGAGTGATTCTAAGTAAGCAGAAGCATTACCTTGATGAACCTGTTCGCGATCAATTCCGCTTTTGTAAAAGTGCGGATGACTTCCGCTGATAAACCATCCATTAATTTCTTCGTGCATGTGAAGTTCCTCCTTTTTCACAATCATTTGCTTCATGAATTTTCGATATTGTCCAGGGGGAAGGTGATATATTTTCTTAAATGCTCTAGTAAATGCTTCTTGAGATTCAAATTGATATGTTAATGCAATATCAAGGATTCTGTCTGATGTATGTAGTAATTTCATTGCTGCATGAACGATTCTTCGTAATCGAATGTACGAAGCAACTGATATCCCTACTTCATTCTGGAAAATACGATGAAAGTGATATCTAGAGAAATGGCTGACTCTGGTAACATCGTCAATATGAATCTCTTCTTGAAGGTGCTGTTCGATCCAGTCAATGGTTCTTTTTATGGCTTCATTGTATGACAATATAAATTCCCCCTCACACATTCATTATAAAAGCACATTTTTTTCTTTTTTTGATTTTTTTTGCTTCGAATATGTAAAAAAACTAATAATACCCTTAAATGTAAGAAAATGTTGTATAATTTGATTAAGGAGGATCACATTATGCAAAAAGTATTAATAGCACTTAGTTGTATGATCGTTCTAACGATTATCTTAACCATTTTTTATGAGCAAAGTCGTGAACCAGTCCCTTTACCTTACTATAATATTGAACAGAACCAACAACAAGAGGAAAGCAATACACCCGAAGAAAAGGAATCACTAGTTCCGATCAAGGGAAATGAGGAGGATACAATAGGTTATAGCCTTCAAAATGATGAATTACAAATGACTAATTATGACGGTAATACATGGACGACTGTTCCTGTTGAAAAGGATCTACTTTTCCAAGGAGAATATCAAGGCGGAGAAACAGAGTTAATCGAGAATAGTTTTATTCTAACAGAAGACAATGCTGCTTTTCTTTATTCAGAAGGTGGAATAAAAGTGATCTACTCACAGAATCAGGGGGAAACATGGGAAAAGAGCATTGTAGATAATGGGATTCCTGTCATCAGGTTCAGAAAAATAGAATTCATGGATGATCAATTCTGGTATGTTATTTTATCTAATAATCGAACGATGTCACAGGAGAGATCATTGATATATATATCTACTAATCAAGGTGAAAGCTGGAAATCTATCAATATGCCGGATACAACAAGACTGGTAGCGGATGGTGGGTTTGTTGATGAGGAGACAGGCTTTATGTCCTACGGTACGATAAACCCTGAGGCACCAGATTTATATGTGACAAATAACCAAGGGGAGACATGGGAACAGGCAGTATTTAATATGCCTTCTCAATATGATAGAGTCTTTGTCATAGCCAGAGCACCATATAAAGAAGAGGATCACCTTGCGTTAATAATGGATCAAGGACCTAATGGTGATTACTACCAAGATGGATTGATTAGAGCAAAATTTATTTCAACGGATAATGGACGTACATGGGAGTTTGCAGAGGAGGTTGTGCCAGAAAATGAAGAAATGGGTTAAGTGGATCGGGATCAGCTTATTGTTAATAGCTACCTCATTAACCGTATTGCAAATAGGTAGTCTAATTGTTCAATCAAACTATCAGGCGGAGTACATTGATAACCGCTTACTTTATATTTTTAATATGGTCATTGCCGTTAGTCTGGCGCTCAGTCTGTTGCTACTATTATCATTGAAGAAAATGGGAAATAGTATTCTTGTCGTGATAACGATAATGATTATTAGTGTAAATGGCTATCTGATGTATCAAAGCAATCAAATGATTGAAAATATCACAAGTATTTCACCAGATATGAAGCAAGTTTTCTCGTTGAAGAAAAATACGGATACGAATGAAGCGGTCTATTATCGGAGTTATTATCGGATATTAGCTCGTCCGAAAGAAGCGTTGCCCAGTTCGATTGTTACAGCAGGAGAGATAAAATGGTTAGCGGATGATATTGCTGTTTTTACGTATGAAGATAATCAGAAGCATATTCAGCAATTTGTAGGTACATATGGTGATCGAAATGACGGGTTATCCTATTCTTATGTTGGAGCTCAAATTCATGGACAATGGAAAGGGGAGAATACGGTAGTAACTGCTAGTTCAGAGGGGATCATGGTCGTCCATCATGATGACCAACATCTGTTTAAATGGGAACAGGTACATCAATATGGTACATTGGCTATCGTGTTAGCGGAAAATAATGAAGCTGTATGGACGATTGGATTAGGGGATGATTTTTACTTTGATCAAAACACAACAGATCCTCCTACCGGTGAAATTATTCTATACCCAGCAACACTTGTAGATAATAAAATAATCCGATTACAGTACCAGGGAGAGGCACCACTACGCTAGTTTTCTATGATAAAATGAACGAAACAGCTTTCTCTAAAAAAGGAGTTTAATAGCATGTCACAAGTACACAAAGCAGAAGCACCTAAAATAGTAAGATGTAAAATTATTACCGTCAGCGATACCAGAACAAAAGACACCGATAAAAGTGGGAAACTAATGCACCAATATTTAGAAGAACATCATCATCAAGTGAATGCGTATGATATTGTAAAAGATGAACAAATAGAAATTAAACGAGCGATCGAAAATGGTATTCAGCAGACTGACATTGATGCAATCTTAATCAATGGCGGTACAGGAATTGCCAAACGTGATGTGACCATTGAAGTGATTGAATATATGCTAGATAAAGAAATACCAGGATTCGGAGAAATTTTTCGTATGCTAAGTTACACCGAAGATATTGGTTCAGCAGCGATTCTTTCCCGAGCAACAGCAGGAGTAGTGCAGGATAAAGCTATTTTTGCTACGCCAGGTTCCTCAGGAGCTGTTAAATTAGCGATGGAAAAATTGATTATTCCAGAATTGGGACATGTTATGAGGGAGATTAATAAGGATATCTAACGATACTAATCATTCGTAAACCACCCGTTTGAGAGCATAGTGCTGCTTATACTTTTAAAATATTTGAAAGGTGGTAAGGATGTTGAGAAAAATGAAAATGGAAGACTTGGAGCAAAGAATTGAAGAAAACCGTACAAGCAAATGCTATCATCCGAGAATCTCGACCACCAGGAAGGCGAAAAAATCCCGAACACGCAGTCCCTCAGAACGAAAAGCACTGGAAAAATCGCAATAGCGAGATGGGAAAAGGCTGTTGCAGAAGGTAAAATAAAACGGATCTCAAAAAGGAAAATGTATTATGATTACCGTGAATAAAATAGAGCAGATTATTTATTCTGCTCTATTTTCGATAGTTAGTTGAGATGACTCAACAGAATCTCCCTCAATTGATAAATAATATTTGTTTCCTTTTTCAATCGAGATCGGTATTTTGGGTTCTATAGTTACTCGATTCTCGTTGTCCAAAACAATGGTAGCTTCTAAGGAAACCTCTCCTTCTAATGTAAAGTCATCCTCTATGAATGGAAAATGGAGTTTCTCACCAGTAGCTATAACAGTATTATCTGCATTGATTACTGTTGGATCTGAAATTTTTCGACCATCTTTATAAACGTTCATCGTGATACCATAATACTCAAATGTTGCATTATTGGTAATAATTATTGTTATTTCATTGTTATTTTCACCGTTTGAAGACTGCGTTAACATTCCTTTATTTTCTGAGGTATTCATATTACTAAGTATTAAAATAATAGCAATGCAAGCAACTGTAACTAAACTTAAGATTGGCTTCAAAAATAAACGAGTTGTAGATTTTTTCTTATTAGGTTCTTGCACTTCTTGAAAAATACTGTCGTATAAATCTGCACTTTCCTTTTTGGATAACTTAATTTTTTGATCAAGCCCTTGCCATTCGTTATCAAATTTGCTCATGAATGTATCCCTCCTTTTGCAGCTCTTTCTTTAACGATTTCATAGCCCTAAATAACTGTACTTTCACTTTGTTTTCAGACCAATGTAAAATGGCAGAGGTTTCTTTAATAGAGAATTCTTTAATTTTTCGTAAAATAATGATTTCGCGGTAAGAGATCTTTAGCTTTTGTAATGCATGATACAATTCTTTTTCCGACTCATTTAACATTGACATTTGTTCGGGCGTTTTATCTAGTGCCTGTAGAGTAGTAGGTCGATCTAATAAAAAGGCAATCGGTTTTTGTTTGCGAATATGGTCAATTGTTATATTCCTTGCTATTCGAACTAACCAGCCTTTTTCGTCACCACCATGGAACGAATCAAATCTGTGATAGGCTCGAACAAACGTATCTTGCATCAAGTCTTTCGCTTGTTCGTGATCACCAATCATAAAATAGATGTAATTATAAATATTTTGATGGTATTTTTGATACCAATGTTGCAAAGAATCCAATGCCCCCATTCCTTTCTGTTTTTCTACCTTAACAACGTATTCGTTCTCAAAAGGTTACACAAAATAAAAAAAATCACTCAACATCTTATTGAGTGATTACTCCTCTCTCTTATATACCCCACTTTTCCCACCAGTTTTTTCAACTAAATAAGTCTGGCCAATCACCATTCCTTTATCCACTGCTTTACACATATCATAAATCGTTAATGCCGTAACAGAAGCAGCGGTTAAAGCTTCCATCTCCACCCCGGTGCTTCCTTTAGTCTTGGCTTCTACTGTTATCACTAACTCATAAGTCTCTTCATCGTTCTCCCAATCAAAATGAATGTTGACCCCGCTTAATGGTAACGGATGACACATCGGAATAATTGTCGATGTTTGCTTGGCTGCCATAATTCCGGCTACTTGTGCAACAGAAAGGACATCCCCTTTACCAATGGTTTGATCTACGATTTTCGTGTAAATCTCCTTGTTTACCAAAATACTTGAGCGGGCAATCGCGGTTCTGCTCGTTATCTGTTTGTCTGTTATATCCACCATTTTTGCTCTACCTTGTTTATTTATATGAGAAAATTCAGTCATGCTATCACCAACCTTCATCTTTATTATACGATAACAACTTGTGATACACCTCACCATTATACTATAACAAAACATGTTATAATAGAAAGATCATGACAGGAAAGGTTACCAATGAACATGAAACGATTACTATACATACTATTAGCTCTAATTTTATTAACGGCATGTCAGCAGGAAAAAGAAGAACTAACGATTTCGGCAGCGGCATCCTTAACGGACGCATTACAAGAAATTGTACAACAGTTCGAAGACGAAAACCCTCATATCACCGTTTCACTTAATCTAGGCGGATCAGGTTCATTGAGTCAGCAAATTATACAAGGGGCACCAGCAGATATCTTCTTTTCTGCGTCTGTTCCACATTTTGAACGGGTTTTACAAGAAGGGTTAATCGAGGAAGAGAGTGCTCGCGCTTTATTAGCCAATCAACTAGTGTGGATTCAGCCACAAAATGTTCAACTAGCTACTACTGTGGAATCATTTGATCAAATGGCAATTGGTACTCCAGAAACCGTGCCAGCTGGTAACTATGCAAAACAAGCATTGGTAGCTCAGGGAATTTATAAGGAAATAGAAGAGCAACTCATTTTTACGAAAGATGTTAGACAAGTCGTGCAATATGTAGAAAGTAATAATGTAGATGCTGGGATTGTTTATCAAACGGATGCCATGATCTCTGATAAGGTGCAAATCAATGAAACTCTGCCATTGGGAGAGCATGAACCAATCATATACCCCGTAGGTATCATTAAGGATTCCCAAGCGGTTGAAGCTTTTTATAACTATTTACAGTCAGAAGCAGCACTCGAAATATTTCAACAATACGGATTTCAAGAAATAGATGGTGACACAGATGGAAGCATTTTTTCAACCGATTAAATTATCATTAATTGTTGCAAGTATAGCATTATTGATCGTCTTTATTTTAGGCGTTTCAGCAGCATGGCTGATGTCCAGGAAAGAATTTAGGGGCAAAGTGTTGATTGAAACGGTATTATTGTTGCCAATTGTTTTACCTCCAACTGTAATTGGTTTTATTTTAATTATGTTGTTTGGTCAAAATGGAATATTGGGTACATTAACGAATCTGCTGTTTCATCAATCACTTATGTTTACGATTTGGGCAGCTATTATTGCAGCGGTAGTAGTTGCTTTTCCACTTATGTATCAGTCTGTTAAGACAGGTTTATCATTTGTGGACCGTCATATTGAAGATGCGGCAAGAGTAGATGGCTCCAACGAATGGGGCGTTTTTCGGTATATCACGTTACCATTAATCAAGAGACCTATTCTTTCAGGTGTGATTCTAAGCTTTGCCAGGGCATTAGGCGAATTTGGAGCGACATTAATGTTTGCTGGAAATATTCCCGGACGAACACAGACAATACCTATGGCAATTTACGTGGCCTTTGAATCCAATAAAATGACATTAGCATGGGCATGGGTTTTGTCTATCATTGTCGTATCTTTTGTTATGCTATTTTTTATACGTAAATCTGCCTAAAAAATAGTCATAAATTTGTAAAAACCACACAATGCAAACGCTATCAATGCGTGTTAGAATAGAAGGAAATCACAAAAGAAGTTGAGGAGATTAGGATGAATGATCATTTATATAGATGGAGAAATAAAGAAATTCGTAAGCAAGTAGCTGTAATTGATGGCAAAGAGTCACCTACACTGATTTTGAAAAATGCGTATTATTTAAACGTTTTTTTAAGAAAATGGTTGGAGGCTCATATTTGGATTTACCATGACCGGATTGTATATGTTGGTTCGAAATTACCAACATCCTTAACAGGTATGGAAGTAGTGGATTGTACAGGTAAATATGTGGTGCCGGGATATATTGAACCACATGCACATCCATTTCAACTTTATAATCCTTATGAATTAGCTATGTATGCCGGGCAAACAGGAACAACAACATTGATGAATGACAACTTACCATGGCTTTATTTAACTAACAGAGAGAAAGCGTTTACATTGTTAGAGGATTTCATGAAGCTTCCTGTATCCATGTACTGGTGGGCAAGATTTGATTCACAATCTGAAATTAATGAGGAACAAGAGATTTTTAAGGATGAGGAAGTGCAAGCATGGTTGCAGCATGAAGCAGTCGTGCAAGGAGGGGAATTAACGGCATGGCCGCAAGTCATGCGTGATGATGACCGTATTCTTTATTGGATGCAGGAAGCAAAGCGACTTCGTAAGCCGGTGGAGGGACACTTCCCAGGTGCTTCTGAGCATACATTGGTAAAGCTAAAACTTCTCGGTGTCAGTTCAGATCATGAAGCATTATCTGGTGAAGAGGTATATAATCGTCTATCCATGGGGTATCGCGTAGGTTTGCGCAATTCTTCGGTACGCCCAGATTTGGCAAAGTTGTTAAAAGAGCTACAGGACCTCGGAATCCATTCTTATGATTTCCTAACGATGACAACAGATGGTTCTACACCTGCCTTTTATGAGAACGGCATCATTAATCAATGTATTCAGATCGCAATAGACAGTGGGGTTCCGGAGATTGAGGCATATATGATGGGGACATACAATGCAGCAGAGCAATTCCATTTAGAGGAACGACTAGGTGGCATTGCACCAGGTCGAGTAGCACACCTAAATATTTTATCAGAAGTAAACAATGCCACACCTGAATCTGTTATTGCGAAAGGAAAATGGTTGAAAAGAGACGGGCAATTGGTTGAGCAAAATATCGAAATCGATTGGGATAAATACGGATTAGGAGAGCTTAGCTTAGATTGGCAGTTAACAGAAAAAGACTTGCAATTCTCGATGCCGGTTGGACTGAAGATGGTTAATGATGTCATTATGAAACCATATCCAATTACGATTGATGCCAATACGGAAGAAATTACAAATTCAAAAGATGAATCATTCCTGATGTTAATCGATCGTGAAGGACAGTGGCGAGTAAACACAATTATAAAAGGATTTACGAAAACATTAGGTGGATTGGCCAGTTCCTATTCGTTAACCGGTGATATCGTGTTAATTGGGAAAAGTAAGTCAGATCTATTACTAGCGTTTTCCAGAATGAAGGAAATTGGTGGTGGAATTGTTCTTGTACATCAAGGAAAAGTTGTTTTTGAATTACCGTTACAAATTGCTGGCATGATGTACAATGGCAAGATGCCAAAACTGATAGAAGAAGATAAGCGATTAAAGGAAATTTTAATTGATCACGGCTATCAATACGAGGATCCGCCTTACAATTTACTTTTTTTATCGTCGATGCATTTACCTTTTGTCCGGATTACTCCGTTAGGAATCATCGATGTGAAGAAAAAAGACATACTCTTTCCAGCGATTATGCGTTAAGAAAAGAGGTTGGCGATTAGTCAACTTTCCTCTATAATAGAATTAGTTCTATCGGCATGCAGTGAATAAGCATGCCGATATTCCGTTTAAACTATTTTTAGAGATTAGAAAAGGTGGCCTTTTGGATGAAGAAATGGTGTGTACTTTTTATTATTGTATTATGTTCACTTGTAGCATGTTCTAATGATGAAGAAACGACAAACGAGCAAGATCAGGAAGAACCAGAAGAAATTGTGGAAGAGGAGCCGGTTGAGCCTGAAGAACCGGAGAAACCAGAGCATATATACCCTTTAACAGGGCTTGAAGCGGAGGAGGATGTGACCGATCGATTAATTGCTGTTATGGTCAATAACCATCCAAAAGCAAGACCGCAAACAGGCCTTTCTCAAGCAGATATAGTTTTTGAGATTTTAGCAGAAGGCAATGTAACTCGGTTTATGGCGCTCTATCACAGTCATATGCCTGATCGTGTTGGCCCTGTCAGAAGTGCAAGACCATATTATTTTAATCTAGCTAACGATTATAATGCGCTTTATGTCTATCACGGTGCTGCGGATCATATTGAGAATATGGTTCAATCTGGTGCAGTGCAAGGATTAAATGGCATGTACTATGATAATGATAAAGTGTTATTTGAAAGATCAACGGACCGGAATCCACCGCATAATTCGTATACCTTATTTGACGGTATCTACCAGCGAGCGGAGGAGAAGGGATTTTCAATTGACGCGGAGTATCAACCGATGACATTTTTAGAGGATGAGTCGGTAGAAGGTGAAGTTGCGACTGATATCAGCTTTTCTTATGGTAATAATAGTGTAAGATACCAATATGATGAGACAACAGAGAAGTATTTACGATATAGCGATGGTGTACAGACAGTAGAATATGCAGACAGTTCACCTATTCAATTGGATAATGTATTAATCATGGAAACAGCCCATCAAGTAATTGATGACGAGGGACGTCGGGAAATTGACTTTAATTCTGGAGGGAATGCTTTATTGCTACAGCAAGGTAAAGTACAAGACGTGCAATGGGAGCGAAATGATGGTAGAATAATCCCAACGAAAGATGGAGAGCCTGTTCCCTTTGTTCCAGGTCAAACGTGGATCAATGTGATTCCTACGAGTCCTGGTATTGATGGTGTAGAACTTTCAAACACGGCGGAGTAAAAAGGAGAGATGTATACCATGCAAATAGATAAATTGCGTGGCAAACAATTAGATCAATTATTTGATGCTATTTTATCGCTGGAAGACCGGGAAGAATGCTACCGCTTTTTTGATGATATTGCAACAATGAACGAAATTCAATCATTGGCACAACGCCTGCAAGTAGCGAAAATGCTTGACGAAGGCAGAACGTATACAGCTATTGCAGAAGAATCTAGCGCATCTACGACAACTATCTCTCGAGTGAAGAGATGCCTTGCTTACGGTACCGATGGATATCGTATGGTGTTAGACCGATTGAAGGAAAAAGAGTAAAATCAAGAGTGCCTTCTTAGTTGAAGGGACTCTTTTTAGGTAGTGTCCAGAAAAATGATGAAAGTATCCAGATAACAGTGGAAAATGTCCAGATAATGCTCATAAGTGTCCAGAAAGAGTGAGATAGTGTCCAGATAATCTTTGAAAGTGTCCAAAAAAAATAACAACAAAATGGAGGCAATATATATGATTCGCTTTGGAGTAATAGGTACGAATTGGATTACCGATCGTTTTATTGATGGAGCAAGTAAATTAGCTAATTTTGAGTTAAATGCTGTTTATTCACGAACGGAAGAAAAAGCAAGCGAGTTTGCGAGTAAGTATAATGTCGAGCATACATATACAACTATTCAGGAGTTGGCAGACAGTGATAAAATAGATGCCGTTTATATTGCTTCGCCGACAGCATATCACTGTGAACATGCGATAGCTTGTATGAAAGGCGGTAAACACGTTATTGTTGAAAAACCTTTTGCCTCTAATCAGCAAGAGGTACAAGCGATGATTGATACCGCAAAACAACAAAATGTCACGCTGATGGAAGCAATGAAAACGACGCATACTCCTAATTTTAAGCTTATTCAAGAAAGTTTAGCTAAAATTGGACCGGTTCGCCGTTATGTTGCGAACTTCTGTCAATATTCCTCTCGTTATGATAAATACAAAGAGGGAATTGTATTAAACGCATTTAAACCAGAATTATCAAATGGATCATTAATGGATATTGGCGTCTATTGTATTTATCCAATGGTCGCTTTATTTGGTGGACCAGACCGTGTGAAAGCAACAGCATATATGTTGGAATCGGGCGTTGACGGTGAAGGAACCGTGACAGTGGACTATCCTTCATTGAACGGTGTCTGTATGTTCTCTAAAATTACGAACTCTACTATCCCATCAGAAATTCAAGGGGAAAAAGGATCTATTGTTATTGGGAAATTTTCCGATATGACTGAAGTGAAAATTGTGTACAAAGATGGTTCGGAAGAGGTTTTAGATACCGGGCAAGAAGATAACACGATGTATTATGAAGCAAAATCATTTATCGAGTCAATCGAACAAAAGAAGCTAGAAAATGACATCAACACATGGGAGCATTCCCATACAACGATGCGAATACTAGATCAGGCACGCAAAGAAATAGGGCTTGTATTTCTGGCTGATGAAAATAAATCTTACGGACAAAAACAGCCATGAACTTTAAAAGTTGTCCGTAAGAAAAAATCTTGTGGACAAAAAATGGTGAAGTATTGAATTTTAGTCCATAAGAAAAGATCTTACGGACATAATTATTAAAATTCTTAATTTCTTGTCTATAAGAAAGAATCTTACGGACAAAAAATACAAACATCACTAAAACTTGTCCATAAGAAATGAAAAAGGCTGTCATCGGTGTGACAGCCTTTTCTATGTTAATTACGTATCAAATGATCAAATGCGCCCAACGCCGCAGTAGCACCAGAGCCCATTGAAATAATGATTTGCTTATAAGCGCTGTTCGTACAGTCACCTGCTGCAAATACACCAGGGATACTTGTGGTACCACGCTCATCGACTACAATCTCGCCAAACTTATTTAACTCCAAGGTATCTTGCAACCATTCTGTGTTAGGAACAAGTCCAATTTGAATGAAGACACCTGCAAGCTCAATTTGTTTCTCTTCTTCTGATTCACGATCTACATATTTTAGTCCTTCGACTTTGTCAGAACCATAGATTTCAGAAGTTCTTGCGTTTGTAAGCACTGTTACATTGGATAGACTATATAGGCGGTCTTGTAAAACGTTATCTGCTTTTAATTCTGGAGCGAATTCAATCAGTGTTACATGTTTAACAATACCTGCTAGATCAATAGCTGCTTCGACACCAGAGTTTCCACCACCGATTACAGCTACATCTTTTCCTTCAAAGATGGGACCGTCACAGTGTGGACAGTATGCAACACCTTTGTTCTTGAACTCGGCTTCGCCAGGAACACCGATATTACGCCAGCGAGCACCGGTTGAAAGTACAACGGTTTTACTTTTAAGTGTTGCGCCGTTTTCTAGTTCTACTTCAAAGAGATCTTTTTTCTCTAAAGATTTTGCACGCATAGAATTCATGATGTCCACATCATAATCTCGAACATGCTCTTCCATGTTAGCAACTAGTTTAGGACCTTCTGTATAAGTTGTGGTGATGAAGTTTTCAATACCAAGTGTGTCTTGTACTTGTCCACCAAAGCGTTCTGCCACGATACCAGTACGGATACCTTTACGAGCAGCATAAATAGCAGCACTGGAACCAGCAGGTCCTCCACCAACGACTAATACATCATAAGGATCTTTATCGTTTAGCTCGGAAATATCAGCACTGCTTCCTAGTGCTTCAAGGATGCTTTCGATGGTTTGTCGACCATCAACAAACTGTTCGCCATTTAAATAAACGGAAGGAACAGCCATGATGTCTTTACTATCTACTTCCTCTTTAAAAGCAGATCCTTCTACCATCGTATGAGTAATGTCAGGATGTACAACACTCATAATGTTAAGTGCTTGAACGACATCAGGACACTTTTGGCATGATAAGCTTACATACGTTTCGAAGTGAAGCGGACCTTCTAGTTTTTTGATTTGTTCAATAATAGAATCATCCACTTTAGGTGGACGTCCACTTACTTGTAATAATGCCAACACAAGAGAAGTAAACTCATGACCAAGTGGGACACCAGCGAAAATAACGCCAGTGTCCTCGCCTGCACGATTAATGCTAAAGCTAGGAGTGCGGTCAAAAGAGCCTTTCTCTACTGTGATTTTATCAGACATGCTTGCAATTTCATTTACTAGTTCGTCTACTTCTTTTGAAACATCGTCAGAACCGACGCTTGCCTTGATGACAATATCATTTTCTAACAGTTTCAAATATTCTTTAAGCTGTGTTTTTATTTCTTGATCAAGCATTTTGACCCTCTTTTCTTATATTTTCCCTACTAGATCAATACTTGGTCTAAGTGTTTCGCCGCCTTCTTCCCAT
This sequence comes from Gracilibacillus lacisalsi DSM 19029, assembly GCF_000377765.1. Classification (GTDB taxonomy): domain Bacteria; phylum Bacillota; class Bacilli; order Bacillales; family Amphibacillaceae; genus Gracilibacillus; species Gracilibacillus lacisalsi. Next base: position 67,279 of record NZ_KB898667.1, read on the forward strand.
TTAGCTGGGCACACTTCACCAGGATTGTTACGCACGTATTGAGCTGCTTTAATTTTGTTAATTAGTGAACTTGCGTCACGACCAATACCTTCTGCATTGATTTCCGCTGCTTGGATGACACCATCAGGGTCAATAATGAATGTTCCGCGATCAGCTAAACCTTCGTCTTCGCGTAGTACATCAAAGTTTTGAGAGATGATGTGTGAAGGGTCACCGATCATTGTGTATTCGATTTTACCGATTGCATCAGAGCTTTCGTGCCATGCTTTATGTGTAAAGTGCGTGTCCGTAGATACAGAGTATACTTCTACACCTAACTTTTGTAATTCTGCATACTGATTTTGTAGGTCTTCTAATTCTGTTGGGCAAACGAAGGTAAAGTCTGCAGGGTAGAAGCAAACAATGCTCCACTGACCTTTAAAATTTTCTTCTGTTACATCTACAAAGTCTCCTTGACGGAATGCAGATGCTTGAAATGGTAGTACTTCTTTACCGATTAATGACATAATGATTGTCCTCCTTGTGTATTTTTTTATTTTTGAATACTTATTCTCTAAAAAAAGTATTCATTACACAACAATTATTATAAAATAAATTATCTTATAAGTGTAATGATACAATGATATTTCATAAATTCGTAAAAATAAATCTATCTATTCTACCATTTTGAACGTAAAATTCATGGTTTATTCACAATTATAAAATTATTATTTAAGATGTGAAGAAGATCACACACTTTTTTAAAGAGAGCCGATATTATGAGATTAACAAAACAGTGTGAGAAAGGATGGGCGAACATGATGAATCTGAAAAAAATGCAACTACCTTTACAAACACTTAGCCTTGTCGTCGGCTTTATGGTATGGGTATTACTATCATCTTTAATGAGTTTTATTAAGCAAGATATTAGCTTAACTGCAGGACAAATATCGTTTGTTACCGCAGTTCCTGTTATCTTAGGTTCTGTGTTACGAGTTCCGTTAGGTTTTTATACGAATCGATTTGGGGCACGCGGTTTATTTGTGTTAAGTTTACTTTTTTTAATTCTGCCAGTTGGTTATTTAGGCATGGCAAATAGTTTCACAGATTTAATTCTATCAGGATTATTCCTTGGTATTGGTGGAGCGGTATTCTCTGTCGGGGTTACGTCGTTACCGAAATATTATCCGAAAGAAAAACACGGATTCGTAAACGGTATTTATGGTGTTGGGAACATCGGGACGGCGATTACTTCATTTGGTGCACCAATTATCGCTGGAATGTTTGGTTGGCGCATGGCAGTACTTACATTTATTATTCCCTTATTACTGTTTGCGGTTCTCAACTTTATATGGGGAGATCGCCATGAACCAAAAGTTCAAACTTCATTAAAACAACAGATGTTAGGAGTTTATAGAAATAATAAACTATGGTTTTTAAGCTTCTTTTACTTCTTAACATTCGGGTCCTTTGTTGCTTTAACCGTTTATTTACCAAACTTTTTAGTATCGGAATTTCAACTATCTGAAGTTGATGCCGGATTACGAACAGCAGGTTTTATTGCATTATGTACATTACTCAGACCTGTTGGCGGCTGGTTAGGAGATAAGTTTAACCCATTTAAAGTGTTAATGTTCGTTTTTACAGGCTTAACGATTTCTGGTATTCTGTTATCTTTTTCACCAACGATACTGCTATACACAATTGGCAGTTTATCAGTGGCACTATTTGCTGGTATTGGCAATGGGACGATTTTTAAACTAGTTCCTTTATATTTCACTAAACAAGCAGGGATCGTCAATGGTATTGTGGCTGCCATGGGAGGATTAGGTGGATTTTTCCCACCGATAATTCTCACGTTGGTTTATGATATCAATGGTCACTATGCAATTGGTTTTATGGCACTATCCCAGTTTGCGCTGGCGAGTTTAATCATCATTATTTGGATGTATTATACCGATAAATTGAATTTGTCCAACTATATTGTGAATAATGCAGGGCAAGGCATTTTAGTGACAGATGAAAATGGCAGCATTACAAAGATAAACCGTGCCTTTGAACGAATAACCGGTTATCGTGAAGAAGAAGTAATTGGTCAAACTCCCAATATATTAAGCTCTGGACAGCAAGGTTCGAGTTTTTATAGTGAGATGTGGCAAGAATTGAGAAAGAGAGAAATTTGGCAGGGCAAAATTACTAATAAACGGAAAAACGGAGAACTCTATACGCAATGGTTGTCCATTAGTGTGCTAAAAGATGCAGGGGATAATATAACTAATTATGTCGGGGTATTTAGTGAATTAAATGAGTGACCAGTTACCTATTGGTAGCTGGTTTTTTTCAAATGGAAAGAAACTATATAAGTGGTACCATCTTTTTTTGAATAAAGTGGACAGCCGGAGTGGTGGTCAAGCTGTTCAAGTAGTTCATAATGGATGCTAGTGAAATTCTAAGGATTCACTACCAAATAGTAAAATGGGTATAAGTAGAAAGTATGGTAAATAATTACCGAGCATTAACGTTTAATTAAAACTCTCTTAACATATAATTGTTATATTATAAGTAAGCAAAAACCTCCAAGACTTTCTTCCCCAAAAATATATAGATGGAGTGGAATGACATATGTCATGGATAACAGTAGGACATGCATTTGTAGTCATCTATTTCTTATTCTCAAGCTTGGCTAAACTAGTCCATTACCCTTATTTTGTAGGACAACTACCAAAGACTTTAGTCCGTCCCTATTCACATCTAACCGCGATGATAATAATAATTACAGAACTTACATTAACGATAGCTCTTATTTTTCATTTTTACACTCATATCATGTTAGTCGGTCTTGTGATGCTTGTCTCCATTTTTACCGTTTATCTTATCATCATGATTCAAAAAGGGATAACGAAAGAAGATTGTGGTTGCTATGGTGGTTTTCTAAAAGAACGGCTTGACTATCAAAAAGTAATCAAAAACATCTTGCTTATTACCTTTTTAATCGTTCTCCTATTACAAGCTTCTGCTGCAGTACAGCTTAGAGACTATGGTGTGGCCACTGTCGGATTTGTTACCTATTTGTTCGTACATCAATTATATCAGAAACTCCAACAGAACCAAGTGAAATTGGCGAAAATCAAATCGATGTAGGAAGGAGAGGCTTGTGTATATTCTAATTGGTATTCTCACAATCATTGTTATAGGTCTTGCTGTTATTTCTTGGATTCTTTATCAGCAAATACAGCAACTCTATCTCTTCTTCTTCCATTATTCAGGTGTGGCAGTAGGTCAGCAAGCACCAGCCCTCCAGAATGTCGATATGGATAAAGAAATAGTGCTAATTTTTGCAGACATAGATTGTCCTAAATGTCTTAAAGTAATGGAAGAAATAAATCGTAAAAAGAATCGCATCAATCAAAAGTACTGTATAGTGATGATACGTAATCAACAGGAAATAGATACATTTTTAGCAGATAAAGGCTGGAATATCGTTGTAAAGTCAGTAACGGTACGAGAGAAGGAAAGGTTTCAAGTTATTGTAAAGCCCTTTTTCTTTCTGGTAAAGGAAGGGGTTATTCATAAAAAAGGATTAATAGACTCGCTTGAAGACATATTGATGAACGAGTCGTCAGAAGCTCAAGCGAGTTAATATCACCTTGAAAGGAGGTGAAACAAATGAAAAAACGTTTAGGTTGTGTTTCTCTTGTTGTTTTTGGTAAACGCATCGAAAAATGCTATGGTCCATCATGGTTAAGAGTTTAATACTTAATGCTGGAGGTATTTTGTGGCCGCAAGATACCTCCTCTAAATCGTATGAATGTAATTATATATTATATTACTAATTTTTTTCTTTTTTGTAAATATATATGCATAGTGATGAGGTGATCAAAATGAGTCCACCGTTATTAGAGGTTAATCAAATTACGAAGCGTTTTGTTAGTAAAAAACAAGAGATAATGGCAGTAAATAATGTTAGCTTTGAGATTAGTTCTAACGAAATTGTAGGACTTGTTGGACATAATGGTTCGGGAAAGACAACGATTTTGAAAATGCTTGCAGGGTTACTGCATCCAGATGAAGGCATTATCAAAATAGAAGGTGAGCTTTGGAAAGAGAAGCAAGTTAAAGAGACCGTTGCTATTCTATTAGAAGGTTCGCGTTCCTTCTACTGGAACTTAACGGGCAGACAAAATTTAGCATACTTCTCTGTGTTAGCAGATGTTAAGCATGCGAAGCCTAGAATAGCGGAATTAATCGAATTGTTAGGGATGTCTGCTTTTGTTGATCGAATGACAGGAACCTATTCAAGAGGAATGCAACAGAAACTGTCTCTTGCTATTGTCTTATTACAGCAACCGAAACTATTAATCTTAGATGAACCTAGTAATGGTCTTGACTATGAATGGTCACAATTGTTAGCGGAATTGTTACAGGATTTAACAGCAAAAGTGAACATGAGCATCATCGTTGTCAGTCATGACTTTCATTTTCTATACCAATTTGTCGATCGAATCTTACATCTTAAACAAGGAAAGTTGGTTCGAGAACTGCCTGTTTATCGAACCAATATACAGAGTAGGGACCAGTATGTTTCTTTTCATTTACAAGGCGAACTCCCGGCAAATATCGATATTCCTGTTTCTTTATTAGTACAACAAAAGAAAAACGGCTGGATTGTTAATGGTAATCCAGATTCCACTGAGGTTTATCATTTTATCAGTCTGGCGGTATCAAATGGTCTTACTGTAGAACAAGTAACTACATCATTCGCGGCTATAGGAAAGGAAGAAGCTTATGGCTAAAGTGGTGATGGCAGAGTTCCTTAAAGGTTTTCAACTACAATGGAATTATCCATTCTCTTTTTTATTACATACGATTCAGAATTTAATCATTACTGGTGTGCTGATTTGGATGCTTAGCGGTTTAACATCATTGGAGCAGGTAATTGGCTTATTATTTTGGCCAGTCGTCATAAGTGCTATTTCATCTAGTGCACAATCGGTTCAGGACGATATGCAATATGGGACATTTGAGAGAATTGCCGCCAGTAAAAGAAGTTTATCCTTTATTTTATTAGCAAGAAGTTTGTCAGACTTTATTTTCTCTGCATTATTAACCATTATCGCAATGGCAGGAGCAACTCTGTTATTTGATATTTCGCTAAGGATAGAAGCGGTCGCGGCATGTTTGTTTATTGTTTTGTTTACTGGTACTGGATTAAGCTTTATTTTAACTGGCTTGCAAATTTATTACCGAGACATCGGACCATTAGGAAACATGATTGTATTTGGTTCGGTAGTTGTTTTACTGCTGCCATGGGATCAATGGCTTCAATTTTTTGAAGTATTTGTTTATCTCTTACTTCCATTCACAGCTAGTGCCATGTATATTCAGTCATTGGAAGCTAGTTATCTAGTTTATGCATGTATCAATAGTTTGCTTTTTTTCATGGTTGGCCTAGTCTATTTGCCATTTATGGTTAGAAAAACAAAAGCTAAAAAAGGATTAGGGAGATATTAACAATGGGTACTACTGTTGCTTTTGGTGGTGAAATGAGCAAAGTTCATTATCTTCTATATACGCTTAACCTTGTTGTAGGGTGCTTTGGTATCTCTATTATTCTGCCATTTATCATTATGTATGGTATGGATCGATTCGCTGTTTCGGGAGATCTATCCATACTATTTCTGTTTACCATTCCAGCATTTATTGGTTTTATTCTCTTTCCGCTATTATGGTATATCCTTTCTGATAAACTCCGATTACAGGATATCGGAATGGTTCATAGCCTAGATAGAACCACTATAACGATTTGTGTCATTTCCTTTGTGGTGATTATTTATAGCTGTATACAAATGCAAGACATACCGTGGATCATGTTGGTCCATTTTGCGGTGATTGGTTTAGGAGAAGAATTAGTCTTCAGAGGGATATTACTTTATCGGCTTCAAAAAGTGATGAATAGCTGGTTAGCCATTTTGATATCAGCCGCTGTATTCGCTTTTGTGTTTCATTCAGGTCAGCCATTCTTAGACAATGTCAGTTACAGACTGATCCTAGGTGTTGTATTTGGCTTTATTTTTTTACGTTCAAAAAATATATGGGGAGTGGCAAGTATTCACTTTGCTTATAACTTTTTTGTAACCCATCAATTATAAAGTGAGACATCCATCAAAGTGGAGGATTAACCATATTGATGGTAATCGTCTGTGATAAATAGGAGGGATTAATCTTGAAAATGAATAGTTTTTTAGCTGTTATAGCTAGTCTATTTTTAATCGTAAGTTATGGATTGTTTTTAGTATTAATGGATACAGAGAGTAGTTCTTTACTTTTTTATGACGTAGTAACCATTTGGCTACCTATTGGGGTTATCGTTGCAATTGCTTTTATTGCGACACAGCGCGGACCTTTAATTAAAGACAGTAGTTTATTAACAGGCGCATTTGTAGCTTTCGTTACACATATCTTTTTTTATTTAGTTTTGGTTATTTCTCGAAATTTGGAACATGTTCAAGAATTTCTTACATATTATGGGAATAAACGAAATAATGAAGTAATGGAAACCATCGTCAATCAGACATGGAGTATTATTTTACAAGGTTATTTTACGGAATTAGTTATGATGGTTTTATTGGGATCAATTGGCGGATGGCTAGGAAGTAAAATTGGTCGCAATAAAACCGAGAGTGCTTAACAGATTGGAGTAGGTCGGGTATGAAAAAGAAATGGATTATTCGCACTGTACCAACGTTACTAGTTCTGTCACTAATTGGCTATTTTGTATTTGGTGGAACAGACCCGGTACCGTGGAAAGTAGTGCAAGCCGAAGTAAAACAGACGACGAATGCGAATCAAGTAACAGCTACGGGAATATTTCGTTATAAAAATACCGTAGAACAACAGGCTGCTGATAGTGGTATGTTAGTGGAACGGCATATTGATGTTGGAGATGAAGTAGAAGAAGGAGATAAACTGGTAGATTTAGAGGTTTCTTTAGGTAATGATACAGAAACAGTCGAAGTAACTGCTATTGCTGATGGTGAGGTCTTATCTATACATGGAGATAAGGGGAGTTATATTCACACAGGTGATCCTTTAATTATGTTAGGTGAGCAGGAACAATTGGAAATTTATGGGGAATTGTCTGAATTTGATTATGACCGTATCGCCAAAGGAGATAAGGTCTCCATTGAAAGTAATGCGTTTAATGAAGTGATGCATGGCAAGGTAACAGCGGTTGATCAGGAAGTGACAGAATCAGAATTGTCAGAAGGTTCAGTGATAAAAATGCGAGTGGAAATGGAAGATGATTCTGATCAAAATCCAATTCCGGGATTACAGGCGTTTTTAACGATAGAAACAGAGCAACAAACAGCAGAAGTAGATGAGGCATTTATGATACCAGAGACAGCTTTAGTAGAAGAAGAGGGGCTTTTTTTTGTCTATACGGTGGAGGAAGGAAGGATTACAAAGAAAGAAGTGACACTTCAGTCCGTACCAGTGTTAGCTTCTGAAGACGAAGGAATTGGCAATGATCAATTTAGAATTTGGGTAGAACAAGAAACAACGGATGAGGAAATCTTAGCTAATATGTTAGAAGTAGATGAGGGAATTACTGAGGATGATTGGATTATCGCTAATCCAAAAAATGATATCGAAGAAGGATCATCCGTTGATACAAATAGTATGGAAAGATTAGATGTCACCTCGTAAATAGAAGGAGTGCCGGATATGCAAATAAAAAATACGTTGCGTTTAGCTTTAGAACAGCTAAAAGCTAATAAGCTACGCACTTTTTTAACGTTAATCGGAATTATTATCGGGGTGGGATCTGTAGTTGCAATTCTATTAATTGGTGAGAGCGGACGAAAGGATATAATCGGAGAATTCGAGCAAGATGCCAATCAATTATTTTATTTACACCTTGATACGAGTGAACAATCTAAAAAGCAGCAAGCTTCTCTTAGTTGGCGGGATATCAGTTTGTTGCGTGAACAATATCAAAGTCAGGCTCAGGTTGCTGCCTCTTATTTAGATCAGAAAGAAGTAGTATTTGAGCAAAGCACAGAAAAAGTAGATATTACTGCAGTAACCGATAATTATAGTCAAGTTTCCAATATGTTAGATATAGCGTACGGTAGTTTTTGGGAGGAAGGGACCAATCAGAATGTTGTCCTTATAAATGAGGCGTTAGCGGAGGGATATTTTGGCAGTGCAGGGCAAGCAATTGGACATTCGGTCATGATAGATAGAATTCCTTTTACGATTCAGGCAGTATATACAACAAATGATTTTATTCAAAGTGGTTCTCAAGCGAATCTATATGTACCATTGCAGGTATGGTACAAAATCCATTATTTAACAGATCAACCTGTTCATAGTATTGAAATCCTCACTTTATCTGAGAACCATTTTGATCAACTTCGTACAGAAATGGTCAGGACTTTAGCAGAGTCAAAAGGTGTAGCAGAATCCACTTTTCGTACGCAGGCAGTGGCAGATCAGTTAGATATGGTAAATAATGTTTTGCGCATTTTTACAGCTATTATCAGTTCTGTCGCGGGTATTTCATTATTAGTTGGCGGTATTGGTGTGATGAATATTATGCTAGTATCAGTCATGGAGCGGACACGGGAAATTGGAATTCGCAAAGCAATCGGCGCTAAGCCACGGCATATTCTCCAACAATTTTTAATTGAAACATTGGTGTTAACTACACTTGGTGGTTTTATAGGCTGTCTGTTTGGATTGGGAATGGCAATGTTAGTCACACAGTTAGCCGAAATGAGCTTTGTGTTCTATTGGCCTGTGTTTCTGATCAGTTTTTGCATTACGACCATTATTGGTGTTTTGTCAGGGTTCTATCCGGCCAAAAAAGCAGCTAAACTTGATCCGATTGTTTCGTTACGTTATGAATAACAGGAGGCATATGCATGGCATTAATTGAATTGAAAAGAATTACAAAGCAATATATCACTGGGGAAGAGAAGGTAGATGCATTAAAAAGTGTCGATTTAACAATTGAAGAAGGCGAATTTACTGCGATAATGGGAAGTTCAGGTTCGGGTAAATCAACTTTACTAAATATATTAGGTTGTTTGGACCAGCCGACTTCTGGTGAATATTGGCTGAATAATGAGGATGTACAGCATCTAAATGTAAATCAGCTATCAGATATCCGCAATCAATATTTAGGTTTTATCTTTCAATCCTTTCACCTACTACCTAGGTTAAACGTATGGAAAAATATAGAGCTACCAATGTTATATCAAAATATTAGGAAACAAGAGCGTAAACAACGTGCAAAAGCCTTGGCAGAACGAATGGGGCTCCGGGAACGTATGCAGCATATGCCTAGCCAATTATCGGGTGGACAACGGCAACGTGTAGCAATTGCGAGAGCATTGGCTAATAGACCGAAATTATTATTAGCAGATGAACCAACTGGTAATTTAGATTCTAAAACGACGATTGAAATCATGGATATTTTGCAAGAACTAAATCAATCTGGTGTTACCATTATTCTCGTCACACATGAGGACGAATTAATAGATTACACAAAACGAACGATTATCTTGCAGGACGGGATCGTTATAAAAGACGAGAAGAAACAGCTTGCTTAATGTGATACACTCTTTTCGTAAAGAGCAATGCACAATACCAGAAGCCACGCTTTTAAGGATGTGCCTTCTACCCTTTCGATTTTGGATGAATGCTACGGTAGAAGGTTTTTCTTGTGACTTACGGACAATTTAAGCTATGTTTGAGGAAAACTGTCCATAAGAATAGAACTTATGGACAGTTTTCAATCAAAATTAAAAATTGTGTCCGTAAGAATGAATCTTACAGACAATTTAATGTACAAGTGAGTAGTTTTGTCCGCAAGACAGAATCTTATGGACAGTTTTCTTCTATTTTAAATGATTGTGTCCGTAAGATCCTCATAGCTGTTCTCCTTATCAACTCCTATAAAAAAAGATTACGATGTTTTCTTAAATTCTTTCCTATATCATTCTAAAAAGGTGTATATTTTTGCTATAATGAAATAATGGATATAGAATCGTCATTATTGGAGGATTATAAGGTGTATAATATCGACGAATGGAAACATATCTTCAAGCTAGATCCAGCTAAAGAGATCTCTGAAGAAATGATAGATAAAATATGTGAATCAGGAACAGATGCGATCATGGTCGGAGGTACAGACGATGTAACCTTGGATGGCGTCTTACAATTATTAAGCAGAATTCGCCGTCATACAGTGCCTGTTATCTTAGAAATATCGAATATTGAATCGGTAACACCAGGTTATGATTATTACTACGTACCATTGGTGTTAAACAGTCAAGATAAAAAATGGATGATGGATGTCCAACATCAGGCAGTAGTAGAATATGGCGATATCATTAATTGGGACGAAATGTTTGCTGAAGGCTACTGTATTATGAATGAAGAATCCAAAGTGTTTCAGCATGCAGACTGCAAGCTGCCGACACAAGATGAAGCAATAGCCTATGCAAGAATGGCAGAACATTTATTCCGCTTGCCTTTTTTCTATTTAGAGTATAGTGGTACATATGGTGATCCGTCATTAGTTCGATCGATCAGTCAAGAACTCGGGCACACGAAATTAATATATGGCGGTGGGATTGAAACAAAAGAACAAGCCGCTGTCATGAGCGAATATGCGGATATCATTGTGGTCGGTAATGCACTATATGATAATCCGAAAGAAGCATTAAAAACGGTTAAAGTAACAAAGTAGAAGGACGGTGTTACAATGAGTCGGATGATGCACGACTTGTTAAAAGGATTAAATAAAGAACAGCGTGAGGCTGTACAGCATACAGAAGGCCCCTTGTTAATCATGGCTGGTGCCGGAAGTGGGAAAACACGTGTACTAACCCACCGTATTGCTTATTTATTAGATGAAAAGGAAGTCTCACCAAGAAACATCTTAGCGATTACGTTTACCAATAAAGCGGCACGTGAAATGAAAGACAGAATTGCAGGACTTGTAGGACCATATGGAGCGGATATGTGGGTATCAACCTTCCACTCGATGTGTGTACGTATCCTGAGAAGAGATATTGATAGAATTGGATATAGTCGTAACTTTTCGATACTCGATAGCAGTGATCAGCTAACGGTAATTAAAAATATCGTAAAGGATAAAAATATTGATGCGAAAAAATTTGAACCAAGAGCAATACTAGGTGTGATCAGCAGTGCGAAAAACGAACTAATAACACCTGAAAAATTTGCGGAATCAGTAAACAACTTTTTTGATCGCCAAGTTTCCGAAGTTTTTACCGAATATCAGCGGCGATTACGGAAAAATCAAGCACTGGATTTCGATGATTTAATTATGCAGACGATTCACCTTTTTAAACGGGTACCGGAAGTATTGGAGTACTATCAGCGTCGTTTTCAATACATTCATGTTGATGAGTACCAAGATACTAACCATGCTCAATATTCACTAGTCAAACAGCTGGCAGCTCGTTTTCAAAATCTCTGTGTGGTTGGGGATTCCGATCAATCAATCTATGCATGGCGTGGTGCTGATATTTCTAATATCCTTTCCTTTGAAAAGGATTATCCAACCGCCCGTGTTGTCATGCTCGAACAAAATTATCGTTCAACAAAATCGATTCTTCAGGCTGCCAACCAAGTTATTGAAAATAATATGGGTAGAAAACCGAAAAATCTCTGGACAGAGAACCAAGACGGGAACAAAATTCGTTATTTCCAAGCATCTACTGAACGAGAAGAAGGATTATTTGTTGCCGAGCGGATTGAAGAATTAATCAAGGAAAACAAATATAAGCATAAAGATATAGCGATTCTTTACCGTACGAATGCCCAATCCCGTGCAATAGAGGAAACCTTTATGAAAGCCAATATTCCCTATCAAATGGTAGGAGGCACGAAGTTCTATGATCGTAAGGAGATTAAAGATTTGCTCGCCTACTTACGTTTGATCGTCAACCCAGATGATGACATTAGCTTTGTCCGTGTTGTTAATGTGCCAAAACGAGGTGTAGGAAAAACAAGTATGGACAAGCTCCAAGCATATGCTACGGCAAATGATATTTCCTTATACACAGCCGTGCAGGAAGTAGACTTTGTCGGTGTCAGTGCTAAAGCTGCAAAATCGTTAATGGAGTTTGGCCAAATGATCAAAAACTGGGAACAACAGCAGGAATTTTTATCAGCAACCGATATGGTTGAACAAGTCATTGAAAAAACAGGCTACGAAGAAATGCTCCATAATGAACGCAGCATTGAAGCACAGACACGTTTAGAAAACATTGAAGAATTCAAAACCGTTACGAAACATTTTGAGGAAACCAATGAGGACAAAACATTAGTCAATTTCCTGACAGACTTAGCGTTGATTTCAGATATTGACCGGATGGATGATGATCCGACAGCAGATGACAGTGTCACGATGATGACTTTGCACGCAGCGAAAGGGTTAGAATTTCCTGTTGTCTTCCTGATTGGTATGGAAGAGAGTGTTTTTCCACACAGTCGGTCGATGATGGATGAAGAGCAGATGCAGGAGGAGCGCCGCCTCGCTTATGTAGGAATTACTAGAGCTGAAGAGCTCCTTCACGTATCCCATGCGAAGATGCGGACATTATTTGGTCGAACGAATATGAACCCAATAAGTCGTTTTATTGATGAAATTCCGGCTGATTTATTAGAAGGTAAAGAAGAAATGCAGCAATCGAGGTTTGGCTCTTTGGATAAAATAGCGATTCAAGATCAGGATTTACCTTTTGAAAAGCAGCCGGAAAAACCGAAACGTCAACCCATACGTAATGTCAACCAAACAACAGGCGGAGAAAAAGAGGCTTGGAATGTAGGGGATAAAGCGAATCATAAAAAATGGGGACAAGGAACAGTTGTCAAAGTGGAAGGTTCTGGTGATGCGATGGAATTAGACATTGCTTTCCCTGCACCAACTGGTATTAAACGACTACTCGCCAAATTTGCCCCGATTACGAAAGTGTAAAAAGGAGGTGTTCGTCCAATGACAGAACAAGAAGCACGTCAGAAATTAGTAGCGCTAAGAGAAGAATTAACCGAATATAACTACCAATACCATGTGTTAGATAACCCGAGTGTTTCAGATGCGGAATATGATGCGAAAATGAAGGAATTGAAAGCAATAGAAGCAGAATTCCCTGAATTGATTACACCTGACTCACCTTCCCAACGTGTTGGAGGAGAACCTTTAGAACAATTCGAAAAAGTAACCCATCGTGTACCGATGTTAAGTTTAGGTAATGCTTTTAATGAAGAAGAGCTAAAAGATTTTGACCGCCGAGTTCGTGAAGGATTAGCGACTGATGATGTGACGTATGTTTGTGAATTGAAAATAGATGGGCTTGCGATTTCCCTACGTTATCAGGATGGTCTTTTCGTTCAAGGGGCGACCCGTGGCGATGGGACAACTGGTGAGGATATTACCAGTAACTTAAAAACGATCAGAAGTATTCCGCTTAGAATTAAGGATCATTCCCCGATTGAAGTGCGTGGGGAAGCGTATATGCCACAGAAAGCATTTGTATCTTTAAATGAAGCACGTGAAAAAAATGGAGAAGAGCCTTTTGCCAATCCACGAAATGCCGCGGCAGGTTCATTACGTCAGTTAGATCCGAAAATTGCGGCCAAACGTCATTTGGATATCTTCTTATATGCAGTTGGTGAATGGGAATCCGGTTCATTAGAGACACATAGTGAACGTCTCACTTATCTTCAAGAATTAGGTTTTAAAACAAATCCAGAATGGCGAAAATGTCATTGTATTGAAGAAGTGATTCAATATGTCGAAGAATGGGTAGAGAAAAGAGCTGCTCTTTCCTATGATATTGATGGTATCGTGATAAAGGTAGATAATCTCGAAGCACAAGAACAGCTTGGCTTTACAGCGAAAAGTCCGCGTTGGGCAATTGCTTATAAATTCCCAGCAGAAGAAGCGGTGACAAATCTTACCGATATCGAACTAAGTGTTGGCAGAACCGGCGTAGTTACACCAACAGCTATATTAGAGCCGGTTAAAGTGGCTGGTACTACCGTTCAACGAGCATCATTGCATAATGAAGATTTAATCAAGGAGAAAGATATCCGTATCGGGGATACAGTCGTCATTAAAAAAGCTGGTGACATTATTCCTGAAGTGGTCCGAGTAGTCGAGGATATGCGAACAGAGGAGCAGGAGCCTTTTGCGATGCCGGAAGCATGTCCATCATGTGGGGATGAACTCGTTCGTTTAGAGGAAGAAGTTGCACTAAGGTGCATTAACCCAAATTGTCCGGCGCAATTAAAAGAAGGTTTGATTCACTTTGTTTCAAGGCTTGCGATGAATATCGACGGACTTGGAGAAAAAGTTATAGAGCAACTTTTCCACGCTGAATATATTCACACCATTGCCGATCTTTACCGGTTAGAGCGTGAAGAATTATTGAAACTAGAGCGTATGGGTGAAAAATCTGTGGAGAATTTGTTAACTGCGATCGAAAATTCGAAACAAAACTCATTGGAACGGTTGCTCTTTGGTCTAGGTATACGTTTTGTTGGTTCCAAAGCAGCAAAAACATTAGCAGAACATTTTGAAACAATGGACCGTCTGCAGCAAGCAAGCTTTGAAGATTTAATTGCGATTGATGAAATCGGCGATAAAATGGCGGATTCGATTGTTCATTATTTTGAAGATGATCAAGTAAAGCAGCTTATTTCCGAGTTGAAAGATTTAGGCTTAAACCTCACCTACCAAGGACCTAAAGTAAATGAAGCGGCAGCGGACAGTCCTTTTTCAGGTAAGACTGTTGTCTTAACAGGTAAATTAGCAATCTATACTAGACAGGAAGCGAAGCAGCAAATTGAAGCACTTGGCGGTAATGTTACAGGTAGCGTAAGTAAAAAGACAGATTTGCTGATTGCTGGAGAAGATGCTGGATCTAAATTAGATAAAGCGAAAAAATTAGAGGTTGAAGTTTGGGATGAGGCAAAACTCCAAGAAGTATTAGAGGAGGAAGCATAATGAAACAAATACTAGCTAGCCTCTTCATCGTTGTATTAGTTTTAGCCGGTTGTGCACCTGATTTTGGAGAACAGGAGGAAACCGTAATTGATGAAAGTATCGACGATGAATCGTTAGAAGAGACAGCGATTGTTCCAAAATATAATTTGGAAGATAATTATCGGGTATTGATTGACTCTAATTTAAGTCAGGCAAGAGGTGTGATTACGAACCAAGTGGCAAATCGACTTGATATCGATGAACTCGAAGAAGGATTACGTCGTCACTCGATGGAAGTATATGATCCAGATACTTATTACTTTCAAGAAGGTCAATATTTGACTGATAACATATTATATCAGTGGTTAGATCGCTATGATGAAGAGGATAACCCACAGGGATTGAACCCTGAAGCAGACGAATCTAAAGACGATGATGAGTTAATAGAAGAAGAAAAAGACAATCCAAAATACTTGTCACACATTTTGGAACAAAATTATTTAAGAAAGACAGAGGATGATTCTGTAGAGTTAGCAGGAATTTCAATCGGAATCGCGATGAAATCAGTTTATCGTTTTCGAACACAATTTGATGACGGTACATACTCCCCCTATTATGAAGAAGAGATATCAGAAAGTGATATGCGGTCAGAAGCAGAGGAAATAGCGGATGAAGTAGTACAACGAATTCGTCAGATGGAAGGGTTGGGAAATGTCCCAATCATGTTAACGATCTTCCGTGAAGAGTCACAAAATTCCCTTGTCCCTGGTAACTTTGTAGCTAAGACAAATGTCGCTGGTGACAGTTCATCTGTTGGTGATTGGCAAGAATTAAATGAAGAGAATGTCTTGTTCCCATCTAATTATGGTGAAAATACGTATCCGGATGTATGGGCGACATTAGTTGACTTTGAGTCAGATATCGCTTCGTATTTTCCTAACTATGTCAGCGTAATCGGAAAAGGCTTTTTCCAAAATGGTGAGCTACGTAAATTAACAGTGGAAATTCCGGTTTCATTTTACGGAAAGGCCGAGTTAATTGGTTTTACCCAATATGCATATGGACTTGTATTATCAGGCTTTCCTAGCGATTATCAATTAGAGGTAAATATTACTTCCGGAGATAAACAAGAAGCCTTAATTGTAAGAAAGGCAGGAGAAGAGGAAGGGTTTGTCCATATCTACCGTTAATTCTATTCAAAAAAGTTTTGCAAAGATAGGATTAATGGTAGAATAAAGTGAGAATATGATCAGTGGGGAATTTCCCCCATTGATTATTAGCGAAACTTATCAGGGTGTTAGCATCTAATAACCCCCACTTGGCTTTCATGTTGTTACGGGAAGCTTAAAGTGGGGGCTTACAGACGTTTAGCACTGTGGTAACCATTATGGATTTACTAATAAATGAATGATTTTCAACTATATATGGAGGTGAAGCAATATGACAGAAATCTCAAAAGAACAAGTAAAACACGTTGCCAATCTAGCACGTCTAGCATTAACAGAGGAAGAAGTAGAAACATTTACTCAACAATTAGGAGATATCATCAATTATGCAGAGCTATTAAACGAGTTAGATACCGATAACGTCGAGCCGACTACTCACGTTTTAGATTTAAAAAATGTAATGCGTAAAGATGAGCCGAAAGAATGGATTAAGAAAGAAGATGCATTAAAGAATGCACCAGATCAAAAAGATGGTCAATTCCGTGTGCCATCAATTCTTGAATAAGGAGGGTTTCTTTTGTCACTGTTTGATTATACGTTAAAAGAATTACAAGAAAAGCTACATAACAAGGAAATTACTGTTAGTGATCTTGTCGAAGCTTCATATAACCGAATTAATGAAGTAGATGATCAAGTCAAAGCATTTTTGACATTAAATGAAGAAGAAGCAAAGAAACAAGCAAAAGCATTAGATGAAAAATTAGGCTCCGATGCATCGGTTCTATACGGGATGCCAATCGGAATCAAAGATAATATCGTAACAAAAGGATTACGAACTACTTGTGCGAGTCAAATCCTTGATAACTTGAATGACCCATTGTATGATGCAACGGTTATCCAGAAATTAAATAAAGAAAATACAGTTAACATCGGGAAATTAAACATGGACGAGTTTGCGATGGGTTCTTCAACAGAGAACTCCAGCTATGAAAATACTCGCAATCCTTGGAATACAGATTATGTTCCTGGTGGTTCTAGTGGTGGTTCGGCAGCAGCTGTAGCAGCAGGAGAAGTATTTTTCTCACTAGGGTCTGATACGGGTGGTTCCATTCGTCAACCAGCAGCATTCTGTGGTGTGGTTGGTATGAAACCTACATATGGTCTTGTATCTCGTTTTGGTCTTGTAGCGTTCGCATCATCTCTCGATCAAATTGGACCAATTACAAGAACAGTAGAAGATAATGCACACTTGTTACAAGCGATTGTTGGTCATGACAACATGGATTCCACTTCTGCTAATGTAAATATTCCAAACTATGGTGATGCATTTAAAGAAGATGTGAAAGGCTTACGTATTGCGGTACCGAAGGAGTATTTACAAGAAGGGGTTGACCCAGAAGTAAAAGAAGCGGTACTTGCAGCGTTAAAACAATATGAAGAATTAGGTGCAACATGGGAAGAAGTTTCGTTACCACACTCTAAATATGCGGTTGCAGCTTATTACTTACTAGCCGCATCAGAAGCAAGTGCCAACCTAGCACGTTTCGATGGAGTTCGCTACGGTAAACGTACAGAGAAAAATGTTGACATGATTGATATGTTCAAAGAATCTCGTGCAGAAGGCTTTGGTGACGAAGTGAAACGTCGTATTATGCTTGGTACCTTTGCATTAAGCTCCGGTTATTACGATGCTTACTACAAAAAAGCTCAAAAAGTACGTACATTGATTAAAAATGACTTCGAAAAAATCTTTGACGAGTATGATGTAGTAATTGGACCAACAACTCCAACACCAGCTTATAAAATCGGAGAGAAAATCGATGATCCATTAACGATGTATACAGATGATGTTTTAACAACACCTGTAAACCTTGCCGGACTCCCGGGTATGTCGATCCCTTGTGGATTCTCAAGTGAAGGCTTACCAATAGGATTACAAATTATTGGCAGACACTTTGATGAGGCAACGATCTATCGCACGGCTTATGCATATGAGCAGGCAACAGATCATCATAAGAAACGTCCTAATTTAGGAGGTGACAGGTAATGACAAATTTTGAAACAGTTATTGGTTTAGAGGTACACGTCGAGCTAAAAACGGCGTCTAAAATCTTTAGTCCAAGTCCGAATGCATTTGGTTCAGAGCCGAATGCGAACGTAAACCCAATCGACTTAGGATACCCAGGTGTATTACCTGTTTTAAATGAAGAAGCAGTAAACTACGCGATGAAAGCAGCGATGGCAATCAATTGTGACATCGCAACAAATACAAAGTTCGACCGTAAAAACTACTTCTATCCAGACAACCCGAAAGCTTACCAAATTTCCCAATTTGATCAACCAATCGGGGAAAATGGTTGGATTGAAATTGAAGTTAACGGAGAAAAGAAAAAAATCGGTATCACTCGTCTTCACTTAGAAGAAGATGCAGGAAAGCTAACGCATGGTGATGACGGTTATTCGTTAGTGGATTATAACCGTCAAGGTACACCACTAGTAGAGATTGTATCCGAACCAGATATCCGTACTCCAGAAGAAGCATATGCTTACTTGGAAAAACTAAAAAACATTATTCAATATACAGGTGTATCTGACTGTAAGATGGAAGAAGGTTCTCTACGTTGTGACGCCAACATCTCGATCCGTCCAGTAGGGCAAGAAGAATTCGGTACAAAGACAGAATTGAAAAACTTAAACTCTTTCTCTTTTGTACAAAAAGGGTTGGAATTTGAAGAAAAACGTCAACGTGAAGTATTACTAAACGGAGGCGAAATCCTTCAGGAAACTCGTCGTT
The DNA here is from genome assembly GCF_000377765.1 of Gracilibacillus lacisalsi DSM 19029. Lineage (GTDB taxonomy): Bacteria > Bacillota > Bacilli > Bacillales > Amphibacillaceae > Gracilibacillus > Gracilibacillus lacisalsi. The sequence continues at coordinate 86,246 of NZ_KB898667.1, forward strand.
ACGATGAGCAAAAGAAGGAAACTATATTAATGCGTGTCAAAGAAGGTTCTGATGACTATCGTTATTTCCCAGAACCAGATCTTGTTCCACTATATATTGATGATGCATGGAAAGAACGCATCCGTGCTGAAATTCCAGAATTACCAGATGCTCGCCGTGAGCGTTATGTGAAAGAGTTGGACCTGCCCGCTTATGACGCAGGTGTATTAACAAGCACAAAAGAAATGTCTGACTTCTTTGAAGAAGCGATTGAAGCAGGTGCAGATGTAAAACAAGCATCTAACTGGCTCATGGGTGAAGTTTCCGCCTATATGAACAAACAACAAGTCGAAATCCAAGACTTAAAGATGACACCAGCAGCCCTTGCGAAAATGATTCAGCTAATTGAGGATGGTACGATTTCCTCTAAAATGGCGAAAAAAGTCTTCGCAGAGCTTGTAGAAAATGGTGGAGACCCAGAAAAAATCGTCAAAGATAAAGGCCTTGTACAAATCTCTGATGAAGGTCAACTTCGCGAGATCATCACAGGAATCCTTGACGAAAATGAACAATCGATCATCGATTTCAAAAATGGTAAAGACAAAGCCCTTGGTTTCCTTGTTGGTCAAACCATGAAAGCAACAAAAGGACAAGCCAACCCACCGATGGTTAACAAGATCATCAAAGAAGAAATCGAAAAAAGATAATATGAATGAGGAAGGCTGTGTTCCATCGCACAGCCTTCTATTTAATTGATATATTTATAAGTGACCATATAATCGTCGAAAGTGGCCATAAAATGAAAAAAAGTGACCATAAAAGTACGAAAAGTGACCATAAAATCCTTGAAAGTGGCCATAAATTGGTTAAAAGTGGCCATAAAAAATTCATGTTATCATTTTGAGTAAAGATTTGCATTTTTATCCAAAATGATTATGATTAAGGTAGGATGTAACACTTAGAGGAGAATGAGTATGAAACGTGCACGCATTATCTATAATCCAACGTCAGGTCGTGAGGCTTTCAAAAAGGAGCTGCCAGAGGTATTGAGGCGTTTGGAAGAAGCTGGATATGAAACATCAGCCCACGCGACTAAATGTGAAGGTGATGCGACAAACGCTGCGAAAATTGCAGTAGATCGTAAATTTGATTTGATAATTGCTGCAGGTGGGGATGGTACCATTAATGAAGTCATTCATGGCATGGCAGAGCAGGAATATCGGCCACAGCTAGCGATTATTCCAGTTGGGACAACCAATGATTTCGCCAGAGCACTGGGGATTCCTCGTGAGATCCAGAAAGCTGTTAGTGTGATCCTTGAGCATCATACTTGCAAGCTTGATATCGGTAAAGTAAATGATCATTACTTCATGAATATTGCTGGTGGCGGCAAGTTAACAGAATTAACCTATGAAGTCCCAAGCAAATTAAAAACGATGCTCGGCCAGCTCGCTTATTATTTGAAAGGGATAGAGATGCTTCCATCATTAAAACCAACCAAAGTTCAAATTGAGTATGATGGAAAATGGTTTGACGATGAGATCATGCTTTTCCTTGTCTCTAATACCAACTCGGTAGGCGGCTTTGAGAAGATTGCTCCAGAAGCTAAAATGGATGACGGGTATTTTGATTTAGTCATACTTCGCAAGACGAATCTAGCCGAATTTGTTCGCATTGCTAGCCTTGCTACTAAAGGTGCCCACCTAGACGATAAAAATATCTTTTACACGAGAGCGAACCGGATTAAAGTCCATACTGAGGAAAAAATGCAGCTTAATCTAGACGGAGAGTACGGCGGTCTGTTACCTGGAGAATTTGAAAACTTGTATCAGCATATTGAATTTTTTGTTTCCGAGGGATTTATCGAAAAACAAGCAAAAATTGAATAGTTAAAAATGGTGCATTCTGTCGGAGAGTGTACCTTTTATTTTTCGATAAAATATTTCCCAGGAAATGATTAAATTAGACACGGAAATTTCCTATTTGTCATTAGCTATGATAAAATTTGGACAACATATGATAAGAGAGAGTGTCGACTGACGAATGAAGACATTTTACCTGAGAAAAAGGACGTTGATATTATGACAAAAACAACCCCACCTGTAACAAAAAATCAAACAATCGAATTAACCTTTGAAGATATAACTCACGAAGGTGCTGGAGTTGGCAAGATAGACGGCTACCCACTTTTTGTTCCTTATGGATTACCTGGTGAAAAAGCTGAAGTGAAAGTAATTAAGGTCAAGAAGAATTTCGGATTTGGTCGATTAATCGAAGTGACAGAGGAAAGTGAAGATCGTGTCAAACCACCGTGTAATGTGTATTATCAATGTGGTGGTTGTCAGTTGCAGCATATGAGTTATGAGATGCAACTCGACATGAAACGAAATCAAGTACAAAGCGCTTTGAAAAAGATCGGACATATTGAAGATATCCCGATTCATCCAACGATTGGTATGGAGGACCCTTGGCGATACCGTAACAAAGTTCAAATACCAGTAGGATCGAAAAATGGTGAATTAATTACAGGTTTTTATCGAAAAAGAAGTCATGAAATCATTGATGATATGGCTCGCTGTATCATCACGGATGAAGTAAATGACCGCATGGTAGAGGCGGTTCGTGAAATTGCTAATCGATTAGGGATTCCAGCTTATGATGAGAAAAATAATCGCGGTATTTTACGACATATTATGGTGAGGTCTGGCCAAGAAACAAAGCAGACAATGGTCGTATTAGTAACAAAAAAAGAAAAAGTAAATGGGTTAGACACATTAATCAAGGAAATAACGGAAACAAATCCTCATGTTAAATCGATCGTCCAAAATATTAATCCTGATCGTACCAACGTGATTATTGGTAAGAAAACGAAAGTGCTATGGGGAGAAGAATATATTTATGACCAGATTGGAGATATTAAGTTTGCCATCTCTGCTAAATCATTCTATCAAGTAAACCCGCCACAAACAAAAAAATTATATGACCAAGCTTTAGAATATGCAAACCTATCAGGAAATGAAACCGTGATTGATGCCTATTGTGGTATTGGAACAATCTCGTTATTTTTAGCAAAGAAGGCGAAAAAAGTATATGGTGTCGAAATCGTACCAGAGGCAGTAAGTGATGCCAAAGAAAATGCAAAGCTAAATCATATTGACAATGCAGAATTTTTCGTAGGACAAGCAGAAAAAGTAATGCCATGGTGGCAAGCACAAGGGCTTCAGCCTGATGTTATTGTGGTGGACCCACCAAGAAAAGGCTGTGATGAAGCATTACTAGAAGCAATGCTAGAGATGAAGCCAAAACGAATAGTTTATGTTTCATGTAATCCATCTACGTTAGCAAGAGATTTGCGGATTTTAGAAGATGGTGGATATGAGACAAAAGAAGTGCAGCCGGTTGATATGTTTCCTCAAACAACTCATATTGAGAATGTTTGCTGGTTGGAACGGAAAATGTAAAAAAAGATACAAGTACACTGTAAGAGGTGATGCTCATTCTTTTCCAATGTAGGAGGTTTATAGATGACTAATAACGATATATTAATTAGATTAAGATATGCATTAGATATTAAAGATAAAGATATGGTAGAGATTTTTAAACTTGGTGGTATGGAAGTAACAATAGAAGAAGTCCAAAAAATGCTTACAAAACCAAAAGATGTTTACGATTATGATATTGAAGATGATGAGAGTATAAATGTAAATAATAAGAATTTGGAATTATTTTTAAACGGCTTAATCATTTCTAAAAGAGGGAAACAAGAGCCAAAACCAGGGCAACCCGAAAGACCTCCACTATCTAACGAACCTGTTAATAACATCGTTTTAAAAAAGTTAAAAATAGCACTAACATTAACAAGTGAGGATATTATTGAAATATTAAAAGGGGTAGGCGTGACTATTTCCAAAAGTGAATTAGGAGCCTTATTAAGAAAACAGGGACATAAGCATTTCAAAGAATGTGGAGATAAATATGCACGTAATTTTTTGAAGGGATTGGCTGTTAGGTATAGGGGATGAGGGAAAGTGTCTAACTAAAAAATACTCTATTTACTAGTCCGACCCTGATTTCGTAAATATTTTTTTGCGGATTCAGGGTTCTTTCATTCTATATTTTTACCAATATATATTTTAACTTCCGAAAAAAGTTGAAAATAGGAGGTTAAAAATAAACTATTGCGATCAGTTTGATTAAAGGTACTTAAACATGGTATAAGTATAAAAGAAGCAAAAGAAATTTTGCTTTTTTAATTTTTGAGATAAGGATAAGTCTTATCCCCGATAACGAAAGGATTTTAATTATGACAGAAAATTTTTGGCGTGAATTACCACGACCGTTTTTTATATTAGCACCAATGGAAGATGTGACAGATGTTGTTTTTCGTCATGTAGTGAGTGAAGCAGCTAGACCGGATGTGTTTTTTACCGAGTTTGCCAATACGGAAAGTTATTGTCATCCAGACGGAAAACAAAGTGTGCGTGGGCGTTTGACATTTACAGAGGATGAACAGCCAATGGTCGCTCATATTTGGGGAGACAAGCCTGAATACTTTCGGGAAATGAGCATTGGTATGGCGAAAGAAGGGTTTAAGGGTGTCGATATCAATATGGGTTGTCCAGCACCTAATGTCACAAAAAGTGGCAAAGGATGTGGCTTGATCCGTCGTCCAGAAGTTGCAGCAGATATCATACAAGCAGCGAAAGCAGGGGGATTACCTGTAAGTGTGAAGACAAGGCTTGGTTATACGTACGTGGAAGAATGGCGCGATTGGCTCACACATATCTTGAAACAAGACATTGTTAATCTTTCTATTCATCTCCGTACCAAAAAGGAAATGAGTAAAGTTGATGCCCATTGGGAATTAATCCCGGAAATAAAGAAACTTCGTGATCAAGTGGCACCAAATACACTTTTGACAATCAATGGCGATATCCCGGATCGTCAAACCGGATTGAAACTTGTCGAGCAATATGGTGTTGATGGGGTGATGATTGGACGTGGTATTTTTCATAATCCATTTGCCTTTGAAAAGGAACCAAGAGATCCGAGTAGTAAAGAATTGCTCGATCTTTTGAGATTACATCTGGATCTTTTTGATAAATATTCAAAAGTAGAACCACGTTTGTTTAAACCTCTTCGTCGCTTTTTCAAGATTTATGTCCGTGGATTTCGTGGGGCAAGTGAATTACGAAATCAGTTAATGGATACAGAGTCAACTGATGAAGTGCGTGCATTGCTCGATAAATTTGAGTTAAAGAATCTTGAAGGGGTCGAGAGTTAGTAGTGTTTCTTCATTCAAGGTTCAAACAAAGGTGATGTTAGCACGATGCTAGACACAAGTATCTAGATCACAAATAAAGACCCGAACTTGAATTCCATAACAAATGGAGTAGTTCGGGTCTTTTTTAATGCGAGCTTAAGATTTTTATAACGGCTAAAACATAAACTGCGCAGTAACGTGAATGGATTTACTGTCCTTATTCTTCATTGGAGAAAGTTGACGAAACGATCCAGCAGAATACTTCGTTGGGAACAAGTACAATATTTATTCGAACAAAAATTATATTCGTATTGTTTTCTATGTTATCGTTCAAACCAACGGAAGGAGATATCCCCGGAAACGCCACCCCTGTTCCGAGGAAAAAGTCCTCTTTTCCGGGGATAATCGCCAATATCCCCGGAAGGGAAGGAGATATCCCCGGAAGCGCCACCCCTGTTCCGAGGAAAAAATCCCCTCTTCCGGGGATAATCGCCAATATCCCGGGAAGGGAAGGAGATATCCCCGGAAGTGCCACCTCTGCTCCGAGGAAAAAGTCTTCTCTTCCGGGGATAATCACCTATATTCCGGGAAGGGAGTGGTAGTTATCGTCACTATATATTTCGAAAATATGATTAAGGATATTATGTTACTTCGAACAAATAAAATTCATTTAAATAAGTTAGATTTCTTTCCGACGTTCGTCTCTAGCTTGGAATGTATTCGTTATGTCCAAGCCTCGTTTTCATTTTTATGACTCATCACGCTTACTATCCGTATCCTCAATCGGTAAGAACTCAAAAATCTCACCAGATTCAACGGATTCAACAAGTCTCTCCAACCAGTGACAATAGTTCCTATATTCCGTGAGTTGCTGTATATCTTGTTCAGCTCGACGTTTCATTTCTACATCGATTTCCTCCATATTAAGGACTTCCTGCAGTTTTTCTATAGCATCATTGATGGACGAAAGATTTAATTTTGCTTCTCTTTCCCATTTATCCCCAAAGAAATGGGAAAAATATTGGAAGAAATTTTTCTCGGCCATAAATAAATCTTTACGAGAACCTCTTCTCCAAACTTTCTTTACAATGTTGATATCTTGTAACTTACGGACTGCTGTACTCATGCTCGGTTTACTCATTCCAAGGTCGTTTTTCATATCATCAAGAGTCAAAGGATCATGCTTGAAATACATAGTTGCGTATAATCTTCCAATGGATGGTGTGACGCCGTATAGATCCATTGTTTCGGCAATCGAGTCAATGACTAAGCGCTCAGCATCTTCAAGCAATTCTTCTGCTTTTTGCTGTTTTTCATCTTCCAATGATATCCCTCATTTCCTATTAGTAAAATTTAAATGGTTAAATATGAATTTAACTACTTTAATTTCAACTATAACTTATCTTGTGTGAATGTCAAAAATTATTTAACCGAAGATAGCCACTGGTTTACAAAGAAAAAACACTATGGTATATTTAAAATGTTAAAAACGTTAAAAAATAATTTAACAAAATTAATGTTAGGGGGAGAAATATATGAAAAAAATGTTCATCAACGGGGAATGGAATGAGGCTCGCACCGGTGAAAGTAGGAGCATCATCAACCCGTTCAATCAGGAAATTATTGCAACAGTCGCTGAAGGGAACGCTGAAGATGCAAAACTAGCAATCTCTGCAGCACGTGAAGCCTTTGATCATGGTGATTGGAGGAATACCCCTGCTAATGAACGAGGTAAAAAAGTACTCCAAATCGCTGAATTAATAGAAAGAGATAGTGAAGAACTAGCAGAGCTTGAATCTCTTGATACTGGCAAAACGATTGAAGAAAGCCGTGCAGATATGGCTGATATCGCGGAGGTTTTTCGTTATTTTGCTGGGTTAGCTGATAAAGACGGTGGAGAAATCATTGATTCACCGATTCCGAATAGCCAAAGTAAAGTGGTCCGCGAACCGGTCGGAGTTTGCGGTCAAATCACGCCATGGAATTACCCACTTTTACAAGCAGCTTGGAAAATTGCTCCTGCGCTTGCTGCAGGAAATACGATTGTAATGAAACCAAGTGAGATCACACCGTTAACAACGATTAAAGTGACAGAATTAATGGAAGAAGTCGGTTTTCCAGATGGTGTAGTTAACCTTGTTCTCGGTAAAGGTGCGACAGTAGGTAACGAGCTAGCAGAAAGCCATGACGTTGACCTCATATCTTTTACAGGTGGAATTGATACAGGTAAGAAGATTATGCAGACGGCAAGTGGCAATGTGAAGAAGATTGCACTCGAACTTGGAGGGAAAAATCCGAACATTGTATTTGCCGACGCTGATTTCGATACGGCACTTGATCAAGCCTTAAATGCTGTTTTCTTCCATGCTGGTCAGGTTTGTTCTGCAGGAGCTAGATTGCTCGTAGAAGATTCGATTCATGATCGCTTTGTCGAAGCACTTGCTGAAAGAGCTAAACGGATTAAATTAGGTAACGGATTTAATGACGAAACGCAGTCTGGTCCATTAATTTCAGAAGAACATCGAGCAAAAGTTGAAAAATACGTAGAAATTGGAAAACAAGAAGGAGCCAAAGTCTTGGTTGGTGGTTCTCGTCCAGATGATCCCGAACTGCAAAACGGCTTCTTTTATTTGCCTACTATTTTAATCGATTGTCATTCCGATATGCGCATTGTACAGGAGGAAGTATTTGGCCCTGTCCTAACGGTCGAACGTTTTAAAGATGAAGAAGAAGCAGTACGTCTGGCTAATGACACGATCTATGGCCTTGCCGGTGCAGTATGGACGACTGATGTTGATAAAGCAGAACGTGTTGCGTCTACATTACGAATGGGGACAGTCTGGATTAACGATTTCCATCCATATTTCGCACAGGCTCCATGGGGTGGATATAAACAATCAGGAATTGGACGTGAGTTAGGCAAAATGGGATTGGAAGAGTACACAGAAACGAAACATATTTACCGTAATCTCAATCCAGAGCCACTTGATTGGTTTAAATAATGATATAACTGAATTTCGTTTGAATATGCTCATTTTATATTTAAATAAGGAGGTTCTTAGAATGAGTGAAAGATTTGACTATGTAGTCATTGGCGGTGGAAGTGCAGGTTCTGTACTCGGTAACCGCCTAAGTGAAGACGGAACAAAGAGTGTTCTTATATTAGAGGCAGGACGTAGTGACTATCCATGGGATTTATTGATTCAAATGCCAGCAGCATTGCCATTCCCATCAGGGAAAAGCTTGTACGACTGGAAATATGAATCTGACCCTGAACCTTATATGGGTGGTCGACGAATTAAGCATGCTCGTGGTAAGGTACTTGGAGGTTCAAGTTCGATTAATGGTATGATTTATCAGCGAGGTAATCCCAAGGACTATGAACGATGGGGAGCCGATCCCGGTATGGAAACATGGGATTTTGCGCACTGTCTTCCATATTTTAAACGTTTGGAAAATGCATTAGCAGCAGATCCAGATGATGACCTTCGTGGTCATGATGGTCCGATTAAATTGGAACGCGGTCCAGCTAAAAATCCATTGTTCCAAGCATTTTTTGATGCAGCTGTCCAAGCAGGGTACAATCGAACACCTGATGTAAATGGTTATCGTCAAGAAGGATTCGGACCATTTGATAAGCATGTGTATAAAGGTAGAAGGATGTCTGCTTCACGTGCATATTTACACCCATACAAGCACCGTAACAATCTTACGATAAGAACACGTGCTTTCGTTACCAATATTGACATAAATGGTGAACGAGCAGAGGGTGTGACATATCGACGCAACGGGAAAATGCATCAAGTGAAAGCAGGTGAGGTGATCCTTGCAGGTGGTGCGATTAATACGCCACAACTATTACAATTATCAGGTGTGGGTGATGCAGAGCATTTACGTTCAGTCGGTGTCAAACCGAAAGTGAACCTTCCTGGTGTTGGCGAAAACCTTCAGGACCATCTTGAAGTTTATATCCAACACGCTTGTCCGCAACCAGTATCTGAACAGCCTAACTTGAAGTTATGGCGGATGCCTTGGGTTGGTTTGCAGTGGATATTCGGTCGCAAAGGTCCAGCAGCAACGAACCATTTTGAAGGTGGAGGGTTTGTCCGTTCGAATGAAGATGTCGACTATCCAAATTTGATGTTTCATTTCCTTCCGGTAGCAGTAAGATATGATGGACAAAAAGCAGAAACAGATCATGGATTCCAAGTACATGTTGGACCTATGTATTCTGATGCTCGAGGGTCATTAAAGATTCGTTCAAATGATCCTAAAGACCATCCAAGTATGGTTTATAACTACCTTTCAACCGAACAGGATCGACGTGAATGGGTTGAAGCAATTCGAGTTTCTCGAAATATTTTATCTCAGCCAGCGATGGCACCATATAATTCTGGAGAAATCTCCCCTGGTTCTTCTGTTCAAACAGATGAAGAGATTTTAGATTGGGTGGCGAAAGATGCGGAGACTGCACTGCACCCGTCCTGCACGACAAAAATGGGGCCAGCTTCAGACCCGATGGCAGTCGTAAATCCGAATACAATGAAAGTCCATGGACTTGACAATGTAAGAGTTGCTGATGCATCTGCAATGCCTTACGTTACTAATGGTAATATCCATGCTCCTGTATTGATGTTGGCGGAAAAAGCAGCTGACTTAATCCTTGGACGTAAACCACTGGAGCCGATTCATGCTGATTATTATCGTCATGGCATTGATCCAGCCGATGCAGGAACAGTTAATCGCTAAGACAAATAATGTTTCTATAAGAAGCACTTATATTTAATATATTCCCCCCTTTTTTTGAAATAGAACTAGAGCATTAAATTGCAAAACAAAGCAATTTAATGCTCTTTTTACTTGGACAAGTATCACGTTCCTTGGATAAAGACTTATATCCAAGGAAGAGAACAAGGTATTCCAGGAGGAGCGGTTATTGCTCTATTTATACAGTTGTCTATAGCAAGGTCTGTGTGCAATGTGCTTATTTAACTACAAAAAAGAAGCTAGTCTCACCAGTAAGAGAGACTAACTTCTTTTATCTTTTTCCTTATTCTACCCATTCATCAACCAATTCTTGATTTTCATCGATCCATTCTTTAGCTCCATCGAGTGGTTCTTCAGCATTTTCCACATAATCAATTAATTCACCAATTTGCTCGTCATTCATTTTCCAGTTATTAATCCATTCGCTAACGTTTGGAAAATCTTCGCTAAATCCTTCTCTTGTAGCATGGTGAATTTTTTCTACTCCACCGTACGTGTTTTGTGGGTCTTCTAGGAATTTTAAGTCATATTTAGAGAAAGCCCAGTGTGGTGTCCATAGTGGCGCAACGATTGGTTCTTCATTTTTTATTGATTCTCTAATCTCAACTAACATGGTAGCTTCAGAGCTTGCTAATAGTTCAAATTCAAGATTATAATCATCAATTAATTCTTTCGTCACATCCATTGTACCTGCACCAGCGTCAAAACCAACAATTTCTCCTTCAAACAAATCTTTGTGTTCATTTAAATCTTCTATACTATTTACTTCTTCTACATATTCTGGAACTACAAGCCCTACTTTAGCATTATCAAACCAAGTAGCTTCTGAGAAATTAACTGTTTCCTGATACTCTTCAAGGTAATTAGCATCTTGAACCGGTAACCAAATTTCTAAATGAGCGTCCATATCGCCACTTTCTAATGCTTGCATCATCACACCCATGTCTAATACATTTAACTGGACGTTATAACCTTTATCTTCTAATATCGCTTTCCACATATTCGTTACAGCGATGTTTTCGGCCCAATTAATTTGACCAATTGTTATTTCTTCATTATTTACTTCTGTATGTGACTCCTGGTCTTCCTCTGTTTGGTCACTGTTTGATGGATCACTAGTGTCCCCGCATGCTGTCAATACAGCAACCACTAATAGTGTAAAAATAATACTTAACTCTTTCTTCCATTTGTTCATTGTTGAAAACTCCCTTATTATCTATTTATTTAAAATATTTCAAACATAAAATTAGTTCAGAAATATTTTAATATAAAAGCAAAACATCAACTTATCTCCTATTTAGAAGCATAGAAGTCATGTAATAGTATTCTTAAACTATATATAAGAATACAGGCTTTTTCGATATTAAAGCAAATGAATCATATCCCTCCTTAATAAATTTGTTAAATTTTTTTAAAACGTTCTTTACATACTTTATACTAACGTGTTTAAGCTAAATGTTCAAGTGGTAAAACGTGATTTCAGTCAATTCATACTAAAAGCGAAGTCATTATAACAATTCTAGTAACTCTTTTTAATCCATTCATTATATTCAGCTGAGGAGAGATACAAAATTGTATTCTAAATGATAAAGAATTGAAATATTGTGCGGGGTTATGTTTGTTAGAATATAGGATAGAGTTTTATCACCGTGCTAATCGTCCGCAAAACTCCACTTTAAGGTTCGAGTAAAACAAAGAAGCTAAGGTAGGAGAGAACGGACGCTAATACTCTGATAAGTTTCACTAATCACCGGTGGAGAGCAAAAACCTCCACTGATAGAAGTCACACTTTATATATAGCACGTTTTAAATAAAGCAATATGGGGGAACAGGATGACCATGGAGAAACAACTAATTAGTAAATCCTATTATCATACATTTATAGAAGGTATTCATAATGTGGAGCCAATCAAGGTATTGGGTGAATTATATATAGATGAGCAGCAAAATGAAATGCCTGATTTATCGTATATTCGTTTTGCTCAGGGAGAGGTTTATTTTCTGTATAAAGATTATGAGGCGGCCATTTTTAAATGGGAAAACGTTGCTAATGAATTGAAACCTTGGGCGCAGAAAAATATAGCAGATGCTCATGCAAAAATGAATTTACTTGCCATTGCCGAGGACTACTATAATGCAGTTGAAACAGATTCTGAAGTGTTAAAAACAGAAGTTCTTCTACAACTATTTTCACTATACATACAACTTGGTAAGCATGCAAAGGCAGTTGAATCGATTAAGCATGCGGTGGATATCAATCCAGACTATCCTGATGTCACTGATGTAGCACGAGTTTTCTTTGAAGACCAACAGGATTGGGAAAATGCTGTTGAACTTGCAGTTAATGAAGCAATACGAACAGAATCATTATCATGGTTTATGACCTTAGAAGAGTATGTAGAAAATGGGCATACTGTAAAAATAAAGCCAAACTATTTCCGCGAAGTATTAATGACTTTATCTAACATTGATCTGAATCGCTTTGAAAGTTTAGCAACAGCACTATGGAATAGTTATAAACAAACGGATTTATATTTTCCTTGGCTGGAAGAAATAAATGATCTAATGCTAAACATGGAACCGGGACCTTCCTGTGTTTGGAGTAAGCTTCCTAATCAGTTTAGGGGAACATACTTTGAATTAATAAATGGTACATTTTTGATTAGAGAATTTTCTTATTTAATACCAAGTCATTTAACCAATTGGATGAAAGTATCTACGGCTTCAGATGCTGCGATAGCATCATCAGCTGTACTAGCGTGGAGCGAAATGTATTCATCCGATATGGAAGCTTCTATTATTAATAAGGCGGAAAGTCTGTTAAGCCGGTCTGCTTATGATCAGAAAGGTGTAGAAGATGGATTCAAGCTTTTCAGGTCGATCATGAAATGGGCAGAGAATGAAGGCTTGTTATTGGATAAACGTTTCGAATGGATCGTTCACGAACTGCAGAATTTAAATCAATATCATCTGATGATTACAGGAACAGAGACGAGCGGAAAGGCGTCATTTGTGAACATGTTGCTTGATGAGGAGGTTTCAGAAGAGCCTGCTAATGCTACGATCCTTTATAAAGATGCAGATAATGCGAAAATTCATGCCATTACGAATGAAGAAGAAAGAAGCATAGCTGAACATAACGAGTTTAAAGAAGCAACAAAAGATGAGCAGGCATTTATTTCTTGTAAGATGCCGGTACCGTTCTTAAATGAAAATAAACTTACATTAATTGATACTCCGCAGACCGATGGTAATCATTATCTGTATGTAGCAGACAGCTTATTGTTTGTTTTAAATGCGGACTCCAATTTGACAGGTAATGAATTGGATATGGCTGTTCAAATCAAGGAACAGGCACCAGAACTCCCTATTCATTTTCTATTATGCAATACGGACCGAAATACGGACAGTCAGGAAGTGATGGAACGGACGGAGAAAATAATATCTAGAATTGATGCTTATTTCCCAAAGGCGAAAGCATTCACTTATTCCACATATGGAGAAGAAAATAATCAAATAAACGAGTTTTCTGCTTTTACTAGGTCTATAATGGGTGGACATAGCTTAGAACAAGAGCGTGCGTCAAAGATTTTGTATTATATTCGGAAATCGATTAAGTATTTGCTTTTAAAACGTGAAGAAGTAGAAAATTCATTAATCGATAACATTAAATGGAATGAAGAGATAGTCACTAAACTGAAGGGTGCTCAACATCAGTTAAGTGATTTAGAAGAGAATACGGTTCAAGTTATTAAAAAGTCATACAGCAAAATTATAGAAGAATGGAAAAAGGATTTGACGATAAAGATTCCAGAATTGGTTCGACAAAGTTCTGAAGTGATTAAGGAAGATAGAGATTTTGCAAAAATTCATACTGTGCTTAACGATGAAATAAATAAGCGAATTAATCATTATATTGAAGAAACAGTTTTACCAGATTTATATATAGAACTGCAAGAATGGATGGAGAATAGTGAAAGGGAACTGAATGACAGCCAAGAGTACTTAGGTGAAATGAGCGAGAGTTTTAATCATCTATATGGTGAAGACAAGATATTTTTCGAGTGTGACACAAGGGTACTAGATGACTGGAATCGGGATATGAATCGAATGACAAGAGGGAATATACAGTTGACAAAGGCGACTTTTATGAGCAATGCTACCATTTCACAATTTTTATGGAAAAGTGCAGGAAAGCTTGTTGGTGCATTATCAAAAAATAAAGAAACTCTCCATGAGAAATATAAACACTATATGGAAGGGAAAGACTACAGCAAAACAAGCGAAGTACTTATAGATGAATTTATGCAGCAATTCGAAATATTTGGGAAATCTTTAGAACGGGATATTAAGATATTCTTTACAGATCCGTATGATGAATTAGATGCAGTCTTAGCAGAGACATATGATGAGATTGAAGAAAATAAAGATATCCTAAGCGAAATGCAACAAAAACCAGAGGTATACCGCAACCCGATTACCTTGTTTGAATTAAGACTACGTCAATATGAATGGATGTTTGCTACAAGAGAACGAATCTATGAAAATAGTTAATCAAAATAAACTTAGTGGTATTGTAATGGCTTTTTAAAGAAGGGAAGAAAGGATATCATCCGCCGCGAAACAAAAGTATATTGAACTATAAAAAGCGAAACTGGAGAATAACCCAGGTTGCCAAGTCTGACGTATGTTGTAGAGCAGATTAACGAAGGATGCTTATTTCCACTCTTGTGGGAATTGTTTGACCTAAAGATCCACTTTTTCGAGAGGTTGTGCTCGAAAAAGTTAGCTGAAGGGAAAACTCTCAGGAAAGGGAAGTGGGCAGCCGGAGTCAACTTGTTCAAATATTTCATCATTAATACCAAAGTAATAATCGACCGGCGTGAGTTGCCGTTTTTTCTTAATACCTACTTTTGCCAAGGGTTCTACGTGACATTATAATGATTCGATTCTTTAGATTTCGTCATACAATAAACGCTAAGTCCATCGATTATGGTTGTATTTCTTAACTCATAGCCAAATCGTTCATAAAAGGCAACATTCTGCTGATTCTCTGTATCAAGTGATATGGAATAGGAGATTGGTGAAGACGCAGCAATTTCATCGAGCTGTTTTAGAACCTTTTTACCTATTCCCTTTCCTTGATAGGAGGGATCTACCCCGATCATAGTTAGATAATAATGTGGTTCATTGGGGGCATTTGAAAAAGTTACTTTTTGATACTTAGTTAAATACCTAAGTACACGAAAAGGTAGCTTCAATACTAATAACAGCATTTCGATATTTAAGTTAATCTTAGCTTTTATAGATACGTTTGTAAGATTGCTAGGTCGATCGACAATTGCGATGTAACTTGGCTTCGTAGCATGGTCTGTGAGGATCAGCCCATCTAATAAATGATTTCGTTTAATGATAAATCGAATTAAACTTTTCATTTGCCGCTCTCTTTTTTGATTTGAGAATAAGTGGATAAACATAGGGTCTTTCGCAAAAGCTCGAGTAAGTAAGGATATATGATTTTCGTTAATTTGTTTGTTCATGATGAGCCCCCCTGTGATGAAAAACAGAAAAGCTGTACAATACCTTAAAAACATAAAAAATGAATATAGCGGAAGCGAAAAGTGGAATTGTCTGCCCAAGGTAAACCACCATTAGTAATCCTAACCCAGTTAATCCACCGGCTAAGAGGTTATGGATGGAGGAAGATCTCATCCAATTTAAGACTATGGCACTAATTAAAGTGTAGACACAAACTATAATCCCATAGTAAATGGAGATTTCCATTGCCCATGAAAGGATAATCGGTTGAATATGGATGGCTATAAATATCCATCTCATTCTTGGGTGCTGCTCATAAAAGATATCGGTTCCCTTCGTTAAGTTTGCGACAACACCTCCTGAAATATCTAAAAACAAAAACCACATGACAATTTGTTTTAGCAAAGATAAACCGCGCCATTCATCAAACGTTAATAAACATAATGTACAGCCGGATATAAGTACAAAACAAGCAATCACAAGTAAGGATGATTTCGTCTGGAATTCACCTAATATCTCATGGAAAAACGAGGGGATTTTAATCATAGAGCACTCCTTCTAACCGTTCGATCGGTCAATTTTATTATTTGGAGAAATGGCAGTAGTTATTTTAATAAAGACTGCCATGCTTTTATTTGTAAAGTCCAAATTTCTTTAAACGTTACGACATCTGATTCTAGTAAAGAATGGAGACCGTAACCATCTAACGTCATAATGATCATTTCAGAAACTTTGAAAAGCCTCTCTTTTTCTTGAGTGCTATAGTGTGATAATTGTGTAGCAATAGCGTCAACGACCTCGTGCTTAGCCTTTAACAAATAGTCCCTGTATTTTTCATTGTGTAAGCACGTATTATAGAAATGAAATAAAACAGAATAAGATAACCTCTCTTCGTCACTTAATGAGTAAATACTCTCACCAAGAAAAAGGAAAAATCCTTCCAAATCTTTACCCTGATAGGTTTTAACAGGTTCGACTAAATCAACAAGTATATGCTCGAAAATGGTATCTAAAATGCTATCTACAGAGCCAAAGTGGTGGAAAATATTGCTCTTACTAATTCCCAAAAGATCTGCTATTTTTTTTGCGCTTAATCCTTCGATACCTTCTTCAGCAATGATTGTCATAGAGGCAACCAGAATACGCTCTTTTGTTTCATTGCCTTTTGTAATCCTTAAATCGTGACTCATTTCAACCTCCTGATTGGACCTTTATATATTTTTATCTTAACACTAACTGTCCGATCGGTCAATGTTTATAGATGAACTTGAACCGTTATGTTTATTGTCTGGCTTCATCAAACTTTAAGATTGCAATTTGAATTAGGTACTTTGTTCCTTTTGCTCCTAAAAGCCAACAATATAAGCAATTTTATTTATAGCTTAACTTTTGAATAAACTTCCAATGGATAATAAGGGTAAGAAAGATGAAAGGGTATAATAACGCAGAATACCAAAGTTTCCAGCTAACGTAGTAAAAAAACGCTGTCTGCAAAGAAATCCATTCAAAAACAACGGAAAATGCAGTCCAAAGTAAGATATAGAGAACTTTAGTTCCTAACTTCTTAGTAGAAGGATAAAAATTTAGAAATAAAAAACTAATGGAAGGAAAGTACAATAATATTCCTAGCAGGGCAAGCCAATCAAATCCTACTCGAAAATAACCATACAAATGATAATGTAGGTTAAGTATGATATCAGTTAAAAGTCCATATACAAAAGCAAAAATGGATGTAGCATAAATTTCAATCTTATTTAGCTTTTTAGGAGAAAAAAATGCAATAAAGTTGAAGAAAACAAAAATGACAAAAATAAATATCCACACATCTATATTCCTTTCTATTTGGAGGTTACTTTTGCTACTCCGATCGCAAAGTGATTCCACAGTATATTTTCTACTAATTCTGCTTGTGTTTCCTCACACTCAATGATTACAATAACTTCTGAATGTTTTCCTTTTAATAATCGTTTCTTTCTTTTAATAATCCGTTCAGTAAAAAGACGAATAATAAGCCCGATTAGGAAGCCTATGAATGCACCGATTAACCCCCAATATATTGGGCCTAATGCTAATTCAAAGCCTATACTTGCTCCAATAACAGAGAAGGCGGTCGCAAGTGCTAAACCAATATCAATCATGCTTGTACCGTCTGAACGATGCAGTGTATCAAATAATTTCCACTCTTCTTCTCGGTTATCAAGTGGAACAGCATATATATTTTCTTTCATGATTCCCTTTTTCTCTAGCGTAGAAATAGCTAATTCTAAAAAGGTATTATTTTCAAATGTTGAAAATAGTTGCATTTTAATCACTTCACTTTTTGTCTTTTTAGAATCTGAAAATTAGCGTTTTGATAATGGTCTTTTAAATATGATCTTTGTTCTTTTTCATAGAGTTTGTTGTTTTCAACTGTCGCTGAATATGAATCATAAATAGCAAAGCCATACAGAGACGGAAAAAATAATAACCATTGTGGATTTAAGGTTGTAGTTGCTTTTTGGATTTCTCCTAAAAATAATAAAGACACAGCCTCGAGAGCATGAGATTGATAAAAAAAGACAATAGCCCAAATGCCTACAAAAGCAGCCGTTAAAATTCTATGGATATATAATTGCCCTAGACCAGGCATGAATAACGACCAGATACAAGCTAGTATAGGATTTCTCTTATCTAGGTAATTTATTTCTATTGGTGATAAGACAAAAGAGTTAAAACGGTGATTTTCTCTTTCTGCCAATAGGTAAACTTTATTCAAGTCGATGGTTGTTCGATAGCTATCCCAAATGGCGAAAAGGTAAACAGGGATATAAATGAGCAGCCATCGTGTATCCAAAACCTCTTTAGCCATGTCCATTTTCCCTTGAAACGAATAAATCATTGCAAGGTTAAGTTTCGTTTGGACATTGATTATAACTTCCCAGATAAACAATAAATAGCCACGTATATATTTGGAAAGTAATAAATGTCCGAATCCTGGACATGCCGCACTCCACCAAGCAATAATATATGGATTTCTTAGATGAACTTGTGTTGTTCCCAGTATACTGACATGTGCCTTGTAACGCCTTGCTGTATTGTCATTATTGTAGTTTTGCATTTTTAATCCACCTAAAAAATAATCTTTAACATGATTTACATGATATATACTCTATTTCAACCATTCTGGGCCTCTGAATAACAATCTCTTACAAGTTCTTCTTGTAGTGGAGAGGTCACGTTATTCGCTTCTTTATTTGCCAATACAATAGATGGGGATAGAATGGTTAATATAAATGCTACTATTACAACCTTATCATGTTAGAACACCTCTTAATGATTAATGTCTCTCTAGTTTTCAAAATTATGTAAATAAAACGTCGTTAGAGATGTTGATTTAGTTATTTAGTATAAGTGTATCTCTTCTTTGGTAAATGTTTATACTTAAGAAAAAGAATTAGAAATCAATCAATATAGTAACGATAGGAATGGGTCTATCCAAATATTAGTTGCTATTCCAGACATTATCTGCTATTCTAAATAAGACTTATTTTTGTTCGGTATCGGTCTGAGAGAAAAGAGTAAATTTTGCACTTTTCGCCTTTTATCTAAATTGAACATTGATAGTAATAAATGGTGGGGATATCCACATAGGAGGAAACAAATATGCAACAAGGTACAGTTAAATGGTTTAATGCAGATAAAGGTTTCGGTTTTATCGAAGTAGAAGGTGGCGAAGATTTATTCGTACATTTCTCAGCTATTCAAGGTGAAGGATTTAAAACTTTAGAAGAAGGTCAAACAGTTACGTTTGATACTGAAGAAGGTCAACGCGGACTTCAAGCTACTAACGTTAATAAAGCATAATGATTAAAGGGCTCTTCCATAGAGTCCTTTTTCTTTTTTTGCAGAGAGAAAAATCATTTATCAGTCAACATTACAGCAACAGTGAAAAATGTATTCGCTTTTCTTATATTTGAATATGATGAACAGTCTGCGCAAATAGTATAAATAAATCTAATATAAATGAGGGTAACAAATGAATGAAAGAGATTTTGAAAGCTATCTATTAAGTGCTGAATTAAAAAAAGCACTAGATGTATTAAAATACAATAAGCCTACAGAGGTACAAAGTGAAGTCATTCCACGAGTATTGGAGAACCAAGATCTAATAGTAAAGTCTCAAACCGGAAGTGGAAAGACTGCTGCTTTTGCTATTCCTATTTGTGAAAAAATGGTCTGGGAAGAAAATAAGCCACAAGCATTAGTGCTAGCCCCGACAAGAGAACTAGCTGCTCAAGTTCGTGAAGATATAACCAATATCGGCAGGTTTAAACGAATCAAAGCATTAGCTCTATATGGCAAAGAATCCTTTGCTATTCAAAAGGATGAACTGAAACAAAAAACACATGTCGTTGTAGGTACTCCGGGGCGAGTAATGGATCATATCGAAAAAGGGACATTAGATTTAGAGCAAATAAAATATCTTGTCATTGATGAAGCAGATGAAATGCTTAGAATGGGCTTTATAGATGAGGTAGAAGCTATCATTAAACAAGTACCATCGAACAGAGTAACGATGTTGTACTCAGCAACCTTACCAAAAGAAATTGAAAAGCTTTGCCATCAATATATGAAAGACCCTGTAAATGTTGAAATTACAACAGAAGTCACAACTGATCGAATAGAGCACAGTTTATTTGAAGTGAAAAAAGACGCGAAAATGGCTTTACTTAAGGATGTAACCATTGTTGAAAATCCAGATAGCTGTATCATTTTCTGTAATACCCAAGAACAAGTAAACGAAGTATGGAGTGAGTTAGAACAGTCTCATTATTCTTGTGAACAAATTCATGGTGGTTTAGAACAAGAAAAACGATTTTCTGTAATGAAAGGCTTTAAATTGGGAGAATTTCGTTATCTTGTAGCAACAGATGTAGCAGCTAGAGGCATAGATGTAGATAATGTGTCTCTCGTGATTAACTTTGATGTCCCAATGGAAAAAGAAAGCTATGTACACCGAACAGGAAGAACAGGTCGTGCAGGTAATAAAGGGAAGGCGATTACCTTTGTAGCTGATTATGAAAACAAATATTTGCGACCAATTGAGAAGTATATCGGTTTTGAGCTTCGTAAACGGGAGATACCTTCGAAAGAAGCAGTAAAGAAAGCAAAAGAAGCCTTTGATAAAAAAATGACCGAACGACGGATTGTTAAAAATAATAAAACAGCTAGAATCAATCAAGATATTATGAAATTGCATTTTAATGGTGGCAAAAAGAAGAAAATTCGGGCTGTGGATCTTGTTGGTACTATTTCAAATATCCCAAATGTAACAGCAGACGATATTGGGATTATTACCATTAAAGATAATTGGTCTTATGTTGATATATTGAATGGCAAAGGATCTCTAGTTTTGGAAGCGATGGAACATACAAAAGTTAAAGGAAAGAAATTAAAAGTAAGCAAAGCAAGGAAATAGAAATATTCAAATACGTACACAGTCCCCCTTAAACTCTATTATTGGAAGGACTAAAATACAATTTCGTTAATATTTCGATCAATTTGTAGTAGAATAGTATCGATTAAGCGGTAGAGAGATAGGGGGAAGTGATTATGGAAATTCGTGAAATGGTAGAAAAAGATAATCAGGCAATGGAGAGAATTATTAAGCAATCTCTTGAGTCTTTTTCCTTAAATATTTCAGGTACAGCTTATTTTGATCCACAACTAGGAAGATTAGCACAATTTTATCAGCAACAACCAAACGCCAAATATTGGGTTGTTGTAAATGAACATGAGGAAGTAATGGGTGGGGTAGGTATTGCACCTTTCGACCAGGAAAAAAATATATGCGAGTTGCAAAAATTGTACATTATCCCTGAAGCACAAGGTAGAGGTTTATCCAAAAAATTGATTACAGTAGCATTAAACTTCGCAAAAAAGCACTATACATTTTGTTATTTAGAAACAATGGACAAACTTCAAATCGCCAACCAACTCTATAGTAGGTTTGGTTTTAAGCAGCTTGATAAACCGATGGAAGCATCAGAACACAATGCTTGTGACACTTGGTATATAAAGGAGTTATCATAAGCAAGCTATCAAAAGCTTGAGAGTTATATAACATTAAGAAAAGGAAAGCGCATAGTCATCCTATGCACTTTCCTTTTTGTTTTTCTACTAGTTTTCCAATAATTTAAGTGACTCTCTATTGAATGCAGGAAGGTCATCAGGAGTTCTGCTAGTTACCAGGTTGTTGTCTACAACCACTTCTTCATCTTTTACTATTGCGCCAGCATTTTCTAAATCTTTACGTACAGACACGAAGCTTGTCATTTCTCTATCTTTTAATAGGTCTGTTTCTACAAGGAATTGTGGTCCGTGGCAAATGGTGAATACTGGCTTGTCTTCTTGTAAAAACGCCTTTGCAAATGCACCATTTTTCGGGTTAATACGTAATAAATCTGGTGAAAATCCTCCTGGGATTAATAGAGCGTCATAATCACTAGGATTTACCTCATCAATACCTTTATCAGCTTTGATTTTGTCACCATTTTTACCAGTTATTTCTTTGTTTGCTTCTTCACTAATAATTTCTATTGTATGACCTGCATCTTCATACGCTTTTGCAGGATCAGTTAATTCGATTTCTTCTACCATATCTGTTACAAGAGCAGCAATTTTCTTACCCATGTTAACTCATCCTTTCCATTTCTAATTTCAAATACAATCATAAGAAATAAGTTATAATAAGTAAAGTAGACTGCTTAAAGAAGCTGTGAAAAATAGAGTGAATCCTCCGTTAGACTCAAAAATCTATCTTATAGACACTTTTTCACATTTCACCGCTTTTCTGTCCATAAGAATCCATCTCATAGACACTTTTTCACATTTCATCGCTTTTCTATCCATAAGAATTCATCTTATAGACACTTTTTCACATTTCACCGCTTTTCTGTCCATAAGAATTCATCTTATAGACACTTTTTCGTATTTCACCACTTTTTTGTCCATAAGAATCCATCTTATAGACACTTTTTCGTATTTTCTCGCTTGTATGTCTATAAGAATTTATCTCATAGCCATTTTTACTGTTTCATTCGTTTTTGTCTTTGAGAGCGCTTCTCGAGGGTGTTTCAACTTTTATACAAGTTAATATATTTTCTTCCTGAAAAACGTTATTTCGCATGAACAGTCTGTGTTATAATATACAAGTTGCTTTTCAATACTTAGACTAAAAGCATGTATATAAGAACCAATAAAATCTCGTTTTTGATTATGTTTTGATATGCTATTATTTATCACGGTGCTAATCGTCTGTATGACCGCCACTTCAAGCTTTAACTGCTCAGTGGGGAAAAGTTTCACTTTATTATTTTCATAGCTTCGAGGGATACGGGTTCTAGATTTTTTTAAAGGGGCTAAATAGAATGAAAAGCTTTTATCAAGATTGTTTAAAAAGGTTAAAAAGGACAGAAGGAGATGGATGGAAAATGATTACGATAGATGGTGTAGTAGGTGTAGGGAAGACAACTTTAATGGATATAGTTGTAAACGAGTTAGGGTATACACCATTTGAAGAACCCGTTGTGAATAATCCGATTTTAGATAGATTTTATTATGACCGTGAACGGTACAGCTTTCCTTTACAAGTATTCTTCTTGAATGAACGGTTCAAACATATAAAAAATGCTAGTAAATTGAACAAGGCAGTGTTGGATCGTTCTATTTATGGAGATGTTATTTTTGCCAAAATGTTAAAGGATAATGGTGAAATGTCTGAAGAGGAATTTAATATTTATTTAGACTTATTCAAAAATATGATTGAACACTGCGAGCCACCTGCATTAATGATATACCTTGAAATATCAACAGATGAAGCGATTCGTCGTATTAATAAACGTGGTAGAAGTTATGAAGTTGATACAGAAGATGCATATTGGGAGAGGTTGAATAAAGAATACAGAGAATATTTTGAAGCATATGACGCTTCGCCTGTTTTGAAAATTAACGTGGACCAATTAGATTTTGAGAACAATCCATCCGATCGTGAATATATCATCGCTCAAATAAAAAAAGAATTAGATGTACTAAACGTATAGAACGAGAGTATAAAATTTTGAGCATTATCAACTGTGTAAGTGAGGGTGTAGTAGATCCTACTGCACCTTAGTCCTAGGATAATAAAAGACCGTACATGCTCAAACATGAACGGTCTTGGTCTGTCTAAGTTCTTGCAGAGGTAAAGGAAGACTAATCATTTAACGACGTATTATCTTGATCGTCGTCTTATCTTCCTCTTCTCCCTCTTTTTCATAGCCATAGGCGATAGTGTTTCCATCACCACTTACTACCACTTTTTTAAGATCTTCTTCTTCTCCAAGTTCAATCGTATAAAATGGAGATGTTTCCTCAGATTCTATATCATAAAATGTCAGTTCATTTACTTTTTGCATTACTATTTTACCGTCAGCAATTGGAAAGACTTCTGTACCTTCACCAATTTCTTTTTGCTCAAAACTGTCTCTGTCTGTAATATAAAAGTTAGCGAGGCCTATTATATCTTCACTTCCCGTATATTTTCGTGTGACAGCATATTGATTATCTAACGTTACTTTGACTGAATTAGCATCCATATCCTCACCAATGAACACTTCATTTAATTCACCTGTTTCCGTATTATAGTGTGAAATTCCTTCTGTGTAACTGATATACAATGATTTTGCATCACGTGATAAAGCTAGTTTTGGTTCATGAGTTCGTTCTATTTCACCAAATAGCTCATATAATTCTTCCGTCAACTCATACATCTCTATTTCATCGTTTTGATAATCCCATAGATAAAAATTCAATTCATCATATCCATCACTTCTCACTGGAATTAATCCTTCTTCTTCACTTACATACCCTGGTCCTACGTGAAAGAAGTCTTCAGCTTCAACCGTTTTTAAAAACTCTTCAGATTCCCCTGTTCGCGGATCATATTTCACAAGAGTGTATGGAGTTGTTTCATTATTCTGGTCATTTATAGTTGAATAAATGTTACCTTCAGGATGTAAATAAGAAAAGTGATCAAAGGTTTCCATATCAAGTTCTTCAGTCTCTCCATCAACCCAAACCTTCATCCGATCTGGTTCGCTAAGACTTTCATCCTGTTCCCCATAATTTAAAATTTCACCATCATCGCTTATGAAAAAATTATGCGGTGCAAGATGACCTTCTACATCAATGGAAGCTATCTCTTTAAATTCACCTGATCCTCCTTTTGACCCTGAAGCGTCATCACTACCGCATCCAACTATTCCAAAAAGCAAAATAATAGATAGTCCCGTAAAAATATTACATAGTTTCATTCTTTTTCCCCTTTCCATTCTATATCCTGAATAAGAATACCATAACTTTCCATTATGCTATATAGTATAAAAGTTTCATTTTTTTCCAAATATTATATTTGTAATAGAAAGGGAATTATAGGAAGAAAACAGTTTCTACCTTCCAAAAAATTACAAAACTTCGCATAACCCATGTAAGCCAACTACAACATTATAAAATGGCAGCCTGTTAACCTTGGTATCCGTTACAGCAAGAAATGGAAAGTATAACGAAAACTTTTCCATTATTTTATAAGTATACAAAGTTATTTAAAAGGAAAGGAGGATGAATTACTTCAATCATATTAAATATCAGTATCCATTTGTAACTTTTTGATCGGAGTATAGATATGGTAAGTGGAGTCCAGTTGGTGAATGTCTTCAAAAACTTGCACAAGTTCGATATGAGAATCTCCTGATTCTTGTTTGGAGATTTTTAAAAACCTTGCGTAATCCGTTTTTAAAACCTCGCTGATATCAATTAGGTCACCAGAATATTTGAACTTAGCACAAAAAAGCTGCGGTACATTCACGGTGAAAAAGTGTGGGTGATCTATTTTTATATCCTGTGAAATTCCAAAGAGAACCTTGAAACGAGTGGAATTCGGCTGACAATCTGAATAGATGACATAACATGATCCTTGAATTGCTTCGTCAATATTGTTTAACAGCAATTTGGAATGAGAGCGAATTTTTGATCTATAATCTTCTGTTGCTAGATCCACTTCAAAAGCAATTCCATTCAACTCAATGGTTGGAAATTCTGTAAGGGTAAAATCGGTAACAATATCACCATTGATGTTTTTAATAGGTCTTTTTACAACTGGAGGGATAGATCTTTGTGGTAGCTTACCATCATTTCCTCTTAGAGAACTTGGTGTAATACCATATTGGCGTTTAAAGGCACGGGTAAAGGATGATTGCGTTCCGAAGTTAAGTTGATAAGCAATATCTGTGAGGGATAAATCATCGTTTTGCATTAATTTTAGGGAAGCATTCAGTCTTCTGGTTAAGATGTAATGATTTAATGAGTACCCCATCATCGCAGAAAAAAGTCTATGAAAATAGTATTTGGACATGTTGAAAGAATCAGCTACAGACTCCACGGATAATGGTTCTTCGATATTGTCTTCAATATATTTTAAAGCACGCTCTATAACTTCATAGTGATCCATAATTAACGCCTCTAATCCTAAATGGTTGTGTAATTATTATATCATAGGTGAATTATTTTAAGGAGGAAAATAGTATGACAAAAGACAGAATGAATGGAATGATTTTAGGTATTTTATATATTTCAGCTGCGGTTACCTCAATTATAGCTGTTATTCTTTATGATCCAGTTTTATCAGAACAATGGTATATGGCTGTAGGCAATGGGCTAGAGGTACAAATATTAATGGGTGTACTAAATGAAATAGCTTTGATTGTATCCATGATAGGAACCGCTGTATTATTCTATCCGTATCTGCGTCACTGGAACGAACATCTTGCTTTAGCTCAATTTAGTTTTCGTTTTATGGAAACCGTCTTTGTTGCTATAGGTACGGTAAGTATTTTAGCTCTTTTACAATTGAGTATTTATCATGATGCAGGTCAACTAATCAATGATGATACTGGTTATATGTTGCAAGCTGTTCACCAGTGGATATTTATTTTAGGACCTAACTTAATGTTAGGGATCAACACGTTCATGTATAGTTATATATTGTTCAGAACGAGACTTATACCTCGACCATTAGCAGGATTTGGCATGATCACCGCTATTTCAGTATTTATTGCTGGGATGCTGGAAATGTTCGGAGTGGTGGAGCAATGGTCAACAGCAAAAGCTCTGATCGCTTTACCAGTAGGTGTTTATGAAATAAGCTTGGCAGTCTGGCTGATTGCGAAAGGATTTAATAGGCAGATGCTTGAAAAATTAAAAGCGAATTAATGGTTTAATTTTGCTGAAGAAAAGCTGAAAACTAAATAACTAATCAAATAGCATGCCAAATCTTACATGGAGTGGTATGCTATTTTTGGTGATGCTTCAATAAAGAGGGGAACGAGGGAGTTATGTTCAGAAGGTTTTTGTTTGTTATTCTTTTGGGGATTGTTCTTTTAGTTGGATGTAATTCGAACTTATCTTTGTCGCTCACTGAAAAGAGTGAAGGTAGTCTTAGCAAGGATATCCAATCGTTTTTTCATGACGTTAACGAACAAAATGGTGTTCACCTCTACTTTGATAACCAAAATAGCTCTATCTTTGTATATCTCAACGGTTCGAATGTAAAACAAGGTGAAAAGGCTGTTCACTTTACTAATTTTAATGTCAAAGCAGATCGTGAAACAATAAGTTTATCATATGAAAGTGATCAAACGTTGAATTATTCAGATGAAGCATTCAGCAATGAGTTGTTTTATGAGATAAACGTAGATAAAAATTATGAGACTATTAAACTTTTTAATAATGGTGAGGAAACTCATTTCGGATCTATTTCAGGGAATTAGTAGATTAACAGGTCTCAAGACACCAAGCGGTTAGCTAGGAAGGAAGAAAGAAAAGTGAGTATTCAATCTGCAGAAAAGAGCAAAAAAATTTATTTTCTATTATTTTTGGTTCCACTCTTTTGGGGTGGGGCTTTTGGAACAGCTCAACACGTTATTACGGAAATTTCGCCACTAATAGCAGCAACATTACGATTTGGTTCCGCTGGACTGTTATTATTGATTATTGTATTACTACGCGGTGAATGGAATTGGACAGTATTAAGAAGCCGATGGTTAGGTCTTTTTCTGATGGCAATTACGGGAATATTCAGCTATAATGCTTTCTTCTTTATTGCTTTAAAATATACCAATGCGGTTAATGGCTCTTTAATTATGGCAACTTCTCCTGTTTTCATTACATTAGGGGCGATTTTCTTTTTGAGTGAAATATGGAATAAACGTTTAGGAGTTGGCTTATTTCTATCGTTAACAGGTGTATTTCTTGTCATTATGCAAGGGTCCTTTCAAACTTTACTTTCCCTCTCCTTTAACAAGGGGGATTTATTGTTTATGGCGGCTTTAGCTAGTTGGGTTATCCACGGGTTAATAGGAAAAGTTGTGATGCAAGGTGTTTCTCCATTATTTACAACAACTATTACTACTTTAATTGGTTCGATCTTTCTTGCGATAGGCTCATTTTTTGACGGAGAATGGAAAGCGGTATTAGCTATGTCTGGTCAATCATGGCTGGAGATGATCTATATGGTTGTTTTTGCAACCGTCATTGGTTTTCTTCTTTGGAATATGGGGATTCACCAGATTGGTGCGAGTAAAGCGAGTATTTACATGAATCTTGTTCCGATTAATGCTGGCTGGATTGCTGTACTGTTGTACGGAGAGCGTATAACGTGGCAACAACTTTTTGGTATGATACTGGTTATAACTGGAGTATTTATTGCTACATATAAGAATGGATTAAAGAAACAAAAAATAGAGAAACAAGTCATGATTGAAGATTACAATCAATGATGAAATGAATAGCATTTATCTAATCACCATCTTGATATGGTGATTTTTTATTATCGCGATCAAGTACTGTGATTGTTGCCCTTTACTCTATGTATAAATCCCGTCACTGAAGAAAAAATAGGTTTGTCATCAGCCGTGCGACAAAGTTAGTTTTCAAGTATCTTGAAGGTAGGATAACTGTGTCATATGATTTAATTGAGGGATATAAAAAAACACATGGAAAGGGAGAAATATAATGGCTCAGTCAAACATAAAGGTAAAAGTCCAGCAGTTTGGTAACTTCCTTAGTTCGATGGTACTACCAAACATTGGTGCATTTATTGCATGGGGACTTATTACTGCGTTATTTATTGCAGATGGTTTTCTTCCGAATGAAAACCTTGCAAAATTAGTTGATCCAATGGTGTTTTACTTGCTACCATTGTTAATCGGTTACACAGGTGGTAAATTAATTCATGACCAGCGTGGTGGTGTCGTAGGTGCGATCGCTACAATGGGGGTAATTGTAGGTGCACCAGATACTCCGATGTTCTTAGGTGCCATGATTATGGGGCCGCTTGGTGGTTACGTAATTAAAAAGTTCGATCAAGCAATTGAAGGAAAAATTAGATCTGGTTTTGAAATGTTGGTGAACAATTTTTCAGCTGGGATTCTTGGTGGACTACTTGCGATTCTTTCATTCTTGGGTATTGGCCCAGCTGTAAATGGATTTACTCAACTACTAGTTGCAGGTGTGGATTGGTTAATTAGTGCAGGATTATTACCATTAACAAGTATTTTTATCGAACCTGCCAAAATTTTATTCCTAAATAATGCAATCAATCATGGGATTCTTTCTCCAATTGGACTGGAACAGGCTAGAAGTACAGGTGAGTCTATTCTTTTCTTATTAGAAGCAAACCCTGGACCAGGTCTTGGAGTTTTATTAGCATTTATGCTGTTTGGAAAAGGTACTGCAAAGCAATCAGCTCCGGGAGCAGGAATCATTCATTTCTTCGGGGGTATTCATGAAATCTACTTCCCATATGTATTAATGCGCCCGCTGCTGTTAATTGCTGTTATTCTAGGTGGTATGAGTGGAATTTTCACCTTAGTACTATTAGGTGGAGGTTTATCAGCTCCTGCATCACCAGGTAGTATATTTGCGATTGCTGCAGTTACACCTGGTAAAGGAAGTGTTTATTTCGCCAACTTTGCTGCTGTAATCGTAGCTACGATTGTTTCATTCGTTGTTTCTGGATTTGTGTTAAAATCAAGTAAACAAGAAGACGAAGATATTGAAGAAGCTACACAAAAAATGCAAGAAATGAAAGGAAGAAAAAGTTCTGTTGCTGGAGCACTGCAATCTAATCCAGGAACGCTTCCGGAAAGTGTAAACAAAATTGTTTTTGCTTGTGATGCCGGAATGGGTTCAAGTGCAATGGGAGCTTCCTTATTACGTAAAAAAGTGAAAGCTGCAGATTTAGACGTTTCTGTCACCAATACAGCTATTAGTAATTTACCAAATGATGCACAGATAGTTATTACACAAGAAGAATTAACTCCACGTGCGAAAGATAAATTACCTAATGCTTATCACATTTCAGTTGATAACTTCTTATCAAGTCCGGAATATGACAAGTTAATTGACAGTCTGCAAAATGGTGTCTCTGAAGAACAAGCTGAAATGGTTGAAGAAACAGAAGCAGATGTAACGGCTGCAAATCATGATCACGATGATGACGACTTGTTGCGCGAAGAGAATATCTTCCTTAATCAGGAATTTGCTACGAAGGAAGAGGCTATTCGTTTTGCAGGTGAAGTGTTAGTTAAAAACGGTTATGTAGAAGAAAGTTATGTTGATGCAATGATCGATCGTGAAAATGTGACTTCAACTTACATGGGAAATAATGTGGCAATTCCACATGGTACAGAAGAAGCGAAAAAAGCGGTATTACGTTCAGGATTTACTGTTCTTCAAGTACCTAATGGTGTTGATTTTGATGGTCAAGAAGCAAAACTAATTTTTGGTATCGCAGGAAAAGATGGTACGCACTTAGATATTCTTTCTGGTATCGCTGTGGTTTGTTCAGATGAGGAAAATATTGAACAGATGGTACAAGCGCAAACAACGAAAGAATTATTAGACATTATCAATAGTAAATGATCCAAAAAAGAGTAGAAAGATGGTATGTTACTGTCTTTCTATTCTGTATATTACCTGAGAATTTAATAAAAGAAACGAGTGGGTAGCATGTTTATAACGTCAAGAGAAAAATCAATCATTGATTTAGTAATGAAGACGTCTGGTAAGCACACACCACATTCACTTGCAAGCTATCTTCATGTAAGTGTTAGAACAGTACAGCGTGATTTGAAGGCTGTTGAAAACATTTTGAAGTCCTTTGAGTTACAATTGAAGCGTACAACCAATGATGGTCTGATGATTGATGGAAAAAATGAGAATATTTTTAAGCTAATGCAGCAGTTGTACCATGTACATCCAACAGATGAAACACCAGAAGAAAAAAAGCTGCAACTACTCATTACATTATTACATGAAGGATCGTTTTTTAAGGCGCAAGTGTTGGCAAAACAGCTAGGAGTAAGTGTTACAACGCTTGCTTCTTATTTGGATGATCTGACAGATTGGTTAGCGAATTTTTCGATTGAATTGACACGAAAAAGAGGTGTCGGTGTAAGTATAGCTGGTAGTGAAGCGAATATGCGTAAAGCATTAGCAACTTATTTTTTGTTTCATTTCCATGAAGAGCTTTTAGCAAGTTTGTATCTATTACAAAGGAATAATCAATTAGACGATTCTGTACTCAGTTACTTTTCTCCGGATTACCTTGTCGTAATTGATGAGATGGTACATCATTTGTTTGACAGAGGGCAGACAAGATTAGCAGATAATGATTACTTAGGGCTTATCGTACACATAGCAATAACGTTGCAACGGGTAGAGCATGATTTTGTGTTGGAGGAAGCAACAGAACTAGATGATGAACAATCGACAAGAGCATTTGAGCTAATTAGTCAGTTATGTGACGATTTAAAATCCGAATTATCGATCCCATTAACAAAGAAAGATGTTCATTATTTAGCGGTTATTTTAAAAGGGTCCAAATTGCAAGATTCTGAGACGGTAGATTATGACAGTATTATGCTCGGGCAGATTATCAAGAATATTATTCAAGATGTTTCAAGCCAATTACATGTTGATTTATCTCGAGATTTTTCATTATTTCAGGGCTTGCTAGCCCATATGGAGCCTTCGATTTTTCGGTTAAAGCATCAGATGGGATTGTTTAATCCTTTAACAGAGCAAATAAATAAGAAATATCCCGTGTTATTTATGGCTGTTCGGAATAGTTTGGAGAAAGAATTTCCTGACATCAGCTTCCCAGATGATGAAATTGCTTTTATCGTTCTGCATTTTGGCTCGGCATTATTAATGAATGAAGAGAAGACAGTGATACATGCTGTTATTGTTTGTCCAACCGGAATAGGTACCTCCAAGATGCTAGCAAGTCGGATCCAAAAAGAATTTACGGAAATCAATTCTGTCGAGATCAAATCCATGAAAGAAATGGAAATGTCGAATTTAGATAAGTTTGATCTTGTTATTTCCACTGTCCGACTTCCGTTTGATGATGTTCACTATATCTTAGTATCACCGTTATTAAGTGATGAAGACATCGAAATGATTCGCAGCTTCCTGCAGAATAATATTCAACAAC
This sequence comes from Gracilibacillus lacisalsi DSM 19029, assembly GCF_000377765.1. Taxonomy (GTDB): domain Bacteria; phylum Bacillota; class Bacilli; order Bacillales; family Amphibacillaceae; genus Gracilibacillus; species Gracilibacillus lacisalsi. The sequence goes on from NZ_KB898667.1 coordinate 118,366, forward strand.
TAACCAGTAAGAATGAATATGTGAAGGACAAAGGTAAAGGAAAGTTACAAGCACCTTCAAGCTTGCAAGATGTTTTACAGGAGATGAAAGATGTTCAAACCAGTATCGAATCCATCTTGAATAATTTACGCATATATTGGAAGGTTAACACCGATTATCAGCAAGTGTTAAAAGAGATGACAGCAGAATTAGAACAAGAAGGATTAATTACAGATGCTACTAAAGTTTTTGAGAAGCTAGAGGAAAGGGAGAAAGTGGGCGGTCTAGGAATTCCAGGTACGAATATGGGATTGTTTCACTGCCGTGATAACAGTGTTCAACAGCTTATTTTTCAAGTTTGTCATTTAGAACATCCTTGTGTAATTAAAGGTATGGATGGCAAGGAAGTACAGTTAAAAAATGTACTATTAATGTTATCTCCCGAAAATCTAAGTTTAAAAGAACAAGAAATATTAAGTCTCATCAGTACTAGTTTGATTGAGAATGATGCAGCATTGATGATTTTTTCGTCATCAAGTGAAGCAATGATTAAAGGTAAGCTAGAGGAGTTATTTTCAGATTACCTTCAAAATAAATGGATAAAGGAATGATCATCATGAAACAAGCAGTTCATTTTGGTGCAGGAAACATCGGTAGAGGTTTTATCGGAGCATTATTTTCTGAGTCAGGATATCATGTAACTTTTGTTGATATTGCCGATAAAATCATCAATCAATTAAATGAACAAAAGAGTTATCAAGTAAAGTTAGCAACAGATAAACAAGAAACAACTACGATTAACCATGTATCTGGCCTCAACAATATGACCCAGGAAAATGAAGTGATCGAGATAATTACAAACGCAACTTATTTGACTACTGCTATCGGCCCTAACATTTTGCCAAGAATTGCACCGTTAATTGCACGTGGTATTTCTGAACGAGTGTACCAAACAGAAGAAAAGCTATATGTAATTGCTTGTGAAAATCAGATCGGTGCAACAGATATTTTGAAGCAACATATTTTAGACAATCTTGATGAAGATACAAAAGAAAGATTAGCAGGACGAGTGCAGTTCTTTAATTCTGCAGTTGACCGTATTGTACCAATACAAGAAGATAATGAATCACTTGATGTATTAGTGGAGCCATATTACGAATGGGTTGTCGAAACAAAAGAAAATATTCCAACAGTTGAAGGAATGACGATTGTTGATGAGCTTGCTCCTTTTATTGAGCGAAAGCTATTTACGGTTAATACAGGACATGCAGTCATTGCCTATCTTGGCTACTTAAATGGCAAGTCAACGATTGATAAAACCTTAGCAGATGAAGCAATCGAGAAACAAGTGGAAGCAACGTTAAAAGAGACTGGTGATTACTTAGTGAAGCAATATGGTTTAGATGGAGAAGAGCACTTTAACTATATTCGCAAAATTGTTGAGAGATTCAAAAATCGATATTTAAATGATGGTGTAACAAGAGTAGGCCGTGCTCCAATCCGAAAACTTGGACCAGAAGATCGTTTGGTTCGCCCTGCAACAGAAGCACAAAAAGCAGGCTTGCCGTTTATAAACTTAGCAAAAGCCATTGCTGCGGCGCTATTATTTGATCATCAAGAGGATGAAGAAGCAGTAAAACTTCAAGCGATGATCGAAGAAAGCGGAATTGCCAAAGTGTTGCAGGATGTGAGTAATCTTGCAGAAGATAGTGAAATTACGCAAGAAGTTGTGAAACAATATGATTTGTTAAAATAAATAAGGAAAAAATGGTTCAGTTACGTACAAAAAGTAGCTGGACTTTTTTTATACAAGGCGTTGCGCATTTACGTTGAATTAGTATATTCTGAATGTAAACTTGAATTGAAGTCTCGAAAAGGGGTGATGGACATGGAAGGATATAACAGGTTATCACCAAGAGAAGCGGCAGGTAAGTTCATACAAAATCGTTTTAGAAATTGTCAGGGCGCACTTTTAGCAGGAAGTGTGATTCGAGGAGAAGCAACTAAAACAACTAATTTAGATATCGTCATATTTGATTGTAATATTCAAGCAGCTTATAGGGAGTCTATCATTGATTTGGGTTGGAATATCGAAATTTTTGTTCATAACCTTACTTCCTATAAAGATTTTTTGGCAAGTGACTGTGAAAGTGCAAGACCATCATTTCCAAGAATGGTAGTGGAAGGAGAAGTTATTATAGATAAAGGAATAATAACTTCTATTAAGAATGAAGCAAAGGAATGGAACCGGACCAAGGAGAAGTGAGAGTTGGCAGCAATGTTAAAATCGGTTACCTTTCTCAGAATATATTTTTTGATGTCAAGGACGAAACAGTTATCGAGACGTTTAGAGATGTGGTGAAAGTGGCTGAAGGAGAAGCTAGACAGATTTTAGCAAGGTTTATGTTTTATGGGTATGATGTATTTAAAAAAGTTGCTCAGCTTAGCGGAGGAGAAAGAATGCGTTTAAGGTTAGCACAGATGATGTATCAAGATATTAATCTGCTTATTCTCGATGAACCGACGAATCATTTAGATATTGACTCGAGAGAAGTGTTGGAAGAAGCACTGGAAGGATTTCAAGGTACTATTTTAGCAGTTTCCCATGATCGTTATTTCCTTAATAAGCTATTTACTAAAATATATTGGATTGAAGCCCAGACTCTCTACTGCTTTGAAGGAGATTATAATTGGGCAAAGCAGAAAATGGTTGAATTTAGAGGGAAAGAAGTCCAGAGATGTACTGAAAAAAAGAAGAAATCATCCTTACAGAAAGATTCAACATCAACTAATCAGCGTGTGGAAAATAACCATTTAGAGAAAGACATAGAAACTTTAGAGGAAAGCATTATAACGATAGAAAAGAAACTGCTGGAAACGGACGATTTGGAGAAATTGCAACAATTGCATCAAGAAAAAGAAGAACTCGAACATGAATGGGAGAAGCTTTTGGAGAAATTAGAGAAGCATTATTAAAAAAAGAGCATTAAAATTCAATTCCTTGGATAAACGATGATATCCAGGGAAGGGAGGCAATTATCCCCGGAAGGGCTCACCTTACTCCCTGGAAAAGTATTTCTCTTCCATTGATAATTGATGATATTCAAGGAAGAGAGTTAATTATCCTTCGAAAGAGCTCGTTTCCCTCCTTTGGTTAATTGGCGAAATCCAAGGAAGCCGGGGGATATAATCAGTTGCGGATAAATCATGGTTAGTCAGGTTGTACTTTCCTAAATGGGAAGGGTTAAGTGCCAGTGCTTTAGAAGGTCAAATTTTTTAGCGAAAAATAAAGAGTATAAGTGGTTTGTTTGGTTTAGGTATTATTAATAAAAGGATTGCCGAGCGTGGCAATCCTTTTATTTTAATGAAAATTAACTGGAATTATATGCTAAAATAATTTTAAGAATATATTTGGGAGGCATGTAATGTATACATCTTACATTTTGATGGCTGCATTAACCATTATCTCGTTTCTTATAGTTTTGCTATTACGGAATCAACGCAGGATCATTGCTAGAATTGGTTTTGTCAGTTGGATATCATTAAGTTTGTATTTCATATTTGAGTATATCGTTATTCAAGCAACTACTGCACCATATCATTCTCTCGATCAACCGATGAGTGATTTAGGTGTTACATCATGTGGAACGAATACCTATCCACTCGCACCGTATGAAATTTGTTCGCCATACCATTTGTTAATGAATTGGACAATTGCGGTTACAGGCATTGTGATATTTGTTGGCGCTATAGCTTTACATCAATTTTGGCCAGATAATAAGAAGACAAGCATAGCTACCGTATTATTGGTAATCTTTGGACTTAGCTATAACATTTCCGGTATTATTCCTGCTGATATAAATTTTCTTTGGCATACGCTTGGTTCCATGCCAGGTATGATTGTTCAAATTCCTGCATTAGTACTAATAAGTATTGCTATTCGAAACGTAAAACCCTCATTAGCCATCTTTACTTGTATTTGTACCGTAGTTACCACATGTTCACTAATATTTCTATTTTATCAACCTCCATTCATCAGTCTTCCAGGTGGGCTTTTGCAGAGAATACTTTATGGTGCGGTCTATTTCTGGATGGTAATTACAGCGGTTGTTCTTTGGAGAAATTTAAACTTTGAAAGGAGTGGAAGGTAAGTGAAGCAATACGAATATCGAGTTGAAGACATTCAAATTCAATTGAAGGCTAATACTAATTTCAGTGAAGTAACTTGATTCGGGGGGAGAAGTATAAGTGTTATTTCAAAATAAAAAGTTAAAAGTTCGGAAAATAGAAAAAGAAGATAGCTACCAATTAGCAAAATGGCTTTCCAAACCGTCAGTTCTTGAGTTTTACGAGGGAAGAGACAATCCCTTTGATTTAGAAAAAGTTAAAAAAGATTTTTATGATCCTAAAGATGAAACAGTTAAGTGTATAGTAGAATATGAAGACAGAGATATAGGATATATCCAATTCTATCTACTAGACGATAAAACGAAGGAAGAATATAGATATGTTGATGAGAATATTTATGGCATGGATCAATTTATAGGTGAAGAAAAATTTTGGAATAAAGGTATTGGTACATTACTTGTTTCTTCCATGGTTGAATATTTAATTAAATATAAAAATGCAGATCGTATAGTTATGGATCCCCAAACTACAAATTCAAGAGCATTAAAATGTTATGAAAATTGCGGATTTAAAAAAGTTAGAATACTTCCAAATCATGAGCTGCACGAAGGGGAGTATCAAGATTGTTGGTTAATGGAATATCATAAGTAACAATCGCTTAGGGCTTAATAGTATAGACTTTTTTAGGAGTGTAATAATGCCAGAGATAGTAGGAATTATTTTATTTAGTTTAATAGTCGTAGTTGTCATCGCTTTGATATTTTTGAAGCATATTGAATTTATAGAACCGACTATTGTTCAGACACAATTATTCAGTATTCATCTAACTATATTTGGTGGTTTCCTCTCACTTCATCTGACTATAATAGGATTACTAATAATGTTATTAGGTTTGATTATTGGTGTGTTACCAAGCTTTAGTGAAGATTAAGAAATCTCCTTCTTTAATATGAGCTGATGAAATCTTCAACAGCTCATATTTGTCTAGGAAAGTAAAAAGAAAGCCCTGTATCATATAAATAGTTTGCCAGAATCATTACTTATTTGAATTAAAACGTTTATCTAATTTATCGCGGTGAGATTGAAAAATTGTTTCGAGTGGGATTTCGTATTTGTTGGCAATCACGATGATATTACCAAGAACATCACCAAGTTCTTCTGTTAATTCTTGCTTGTGCTGTGACATGGTTCCTGGCGATTCATCTGGCCTATCCCTGCCAATTTCTAAAGCTCTAATAGCTCTAGCGACTTCTCCTGTTTCTTCGGCTAAGAAACCAATACGTACGAAAATATCTAAATCTGTCCAACCCCTTTGATCATAATGTTCCTTTACCCAATCTTGAAATTCGTTAACATTCAATTTGTTTACCTCCTTTGTCATCGCTCCCTCTAGTTTAAACAATAATGTATATGTAGTAAATTATGGAATTTTAGGTGTTAAAACCTTTTCTGATGAGTTACAATTATTGGAGAGTGATTTTTCGAGAGATTAGGTTGACAGGATGTGATAGATTTGGGAATAGATTATGATTCATTAATCACGTTCCTTATTATGTGGGGAACACTGACTATTATGGTTATAAGTGCTTATATAAGAATGGATTCCGAGGATAGGGCTTCTGCCAGGCAAGATTTTACATCTCCCCATTCTATTTTTACGGTAGGTTTTGTTTTAATTGGCCACTTTCTCACTTCTGTTGGAAATCTTTTTGGGATTCATTTCATCAAATATATTGGAATTGTCATCTTGATTGTGGGTGGTGTTACCTGTACGTTAGATGTCTGGAAGAAAAGTAAAATCCAGGGGGCACTAGTACCAGCGCTTATTTCAGTAGCTATTTATTTCTTGGTTGTATAAAAGAGTTTTTATGGAGTTAAAGGAGGAAATATTATGTTTAAAGACTTCAAAAACAAGCGTTACTGGATACTTATGCCACCGTTTTTACTAATTTCGATTATTCTTGCAATCTATTTACCTCCAAAATTAAAGCCGTTTGCGATACTTTCTGTAATTGTATTCTGGATTGTTTATTATACTTGGAATTATTTTAGTAAAAAAAGAGCAGATGAAAATTAATAATGAAATAACCTCTTTTTTAGCGACTTCATTAATTTAATATCTTCACTATTACTACAAAAAATTAAGGTGATCAAATTGATTATTGGAACAACAGATAGATGTATGAAAGGTTTAGCCAACGATATTTTTCAGCACAAGATTGACACTGATCATATGTCGATTGAACGTGTAGCAGAAACTATTGCTTCCCAATCAAACATTGAATTACTCCCTAACAACAGAAACAAATTGAAGAAAAAGCTAGATAGAATAAAAACGCAATTAAAGCATATTCGGTTTATTAATTAGTTGTATTAAAGGAGGGATAGTACCATGGATATAGAAAACCCTAGTTTTAATTATGATGGGCACGGTAAGCAATATTCCACTTATAGACAGACAGACGCAAGGATTGCCCAATATATTACAGAAGCTCTTGGTTCATCACAAACGGTGCTTAACGTTGGTGCTGGTAGTGGATCTTATGAACCTAATGATCGTTATGTTGTTGCAGTGGAGCCATCCAGCTCAATGAGGCAACAACGTCTGAAATCTAATAAAGTGCCTGCAGTTATTGGAACTGCAGATTCCTTACCTTTTGATGAAGATTCATTCGATGCTTCCATGGCTACACTTACGATACATCATTGGCCAGATCTTGAAAAAGGGTTAAAAGAACTTCGTAGAGTCACGAAAGATCAAATTGTTATCATGACTTATGATCCTGATGCATTAGATGTTTTCTGGAATGCTTTTTATTTTCCAGAATTGATTGAAGTAGAAAAGGCGCGATATCCGAAAATAGAGGATATCACAGAAATATTGGGAGGAGAATCAGTCGTAAAAAAAATTCCTATTCCGATCGATTGTCAAGATGGATTTCAGGAGGCCTTTTATGGAAGACCGGAAGCCTTTCTTCAAAAAGAAATACGTCAATCTCAATCTGCTTGGGGTTTTCTTTTGAACGATGTGGAACACAAGTTAGTGAAAAGATTAAAAGATGATCTTGAATCAGGAAAATGGGATGAAAAATTTGGTTTTCATAGGGATATGCCATTTTTTCATGGGGCACTGCGACTAATTACTTCTAATAGCTAAGGAGGAGAAATATTGAAGCAAACGTTATTGGTAATCGATGCTCAGCAAGACTTAATGGAAGGAAGTACGGAAGAACAAGGTGTGTTTGATAAAGAACGAATCATTACAAATATTAATACAGTTATTCAAAAAGCGTTAGATGAGAGAATCCCAATTGTTTTTATAAGAGATTTAGATGTTGCCAGTGGTGAAGGTCCAGGGTTTCAGATACACAAAGATATAAACGTGCCAACCACGGCAGTGATATTTGACAAAGAAGCTACTAATTCATTTTATGGTACTCCATTAAAAGAACATTTACATCATGCCAACGTAGAACATCTTGTGATAATGGGGTGTAAGACGGAGCATTGCATTGATACAGCTGTTAGAACGGCAACAATCAATCGCTTTGACGTAACACTAGTTGGAGATGGTCACTCTACTTCTGACTCCAAACATTTAACTGCACAACAAATCATTCAGCATCATAATGAAACACTTCATGGTCATTATAACGTAGACAATTTTTCAATCGTTAGGAATAGTGCTGAAGATTTGTTTAATCCAATTCATGATAGATACCGTTAAGAATGGGAAAAGCACCTGCTTTCTATGCAAAGAAAACAGATGCTTTGATCATTCTTCGATTTCATAATGTCCACGGTCATCTCCAAAATATTTGTTATATCGTTTTTTGAATTTGTGGAACAGATAGGTTACGATAACTTTCACAATCGCATAGCCAGGAATTCCGAGAATCACCCCGAGGATACCGAATAAATTTCCGGCAATGAGTAGAACCAGAATAATAGTTAATGGATGAACCTTCATTGTTCTTCCCATAACATTAGGTGATACGAAATTACCTTCTAGAAATTGTACCGCTATCCATACAATAGCTAGCTTTAATAACATAAATGGTGAACTGACAATCGCAATAATAATGGCTGGAATGATGGCAATGGTTGGACCTAAATAAGGCACAACACTCGTAACAGCTGCAACAATTGCTAACGTAAATGCGTAATCAAGGCCGATGATGAGATAGCCAATAAATAGCAAGATACCAATCACAGATGCAACAATGATTTGACCTTGGATATAGGAACCTACTTGGGTATCCATATTAGATAAAATTTGCTTCATATCATCACGAAACTTAGGTGGAAATAGTTTTATACTAAATTGTTTGAACTTCTTCCCATCTTTTAATAGGAAAAATAATACGAATGGAAAGGTTATAATGGATACAACAGTAGTGGTTATGGTATTTGCAATATTTTGTATCCCTTGAAACCCAGTAGTTAAATAATTTCCGATTATTTCTGGAAGTTCTCCTAATCTTTCCATCAGCCAGTTGTAACCATCATCATAATATGGTCCTAAGAAAGAGTTTTGAATCCATGTCGTCATGCTATCTCCAAGTTGACTTAAATAGTTTGGAAAGTTCTCTACTAAACCTTTTACCTGTGCTTCAATAGCAGGTGCGGTTAATAAAATAATCCCTGTTAATGCTCCACTAATACCGAGAATCAGAATAATAATGCCCCAAATTCTCGGAATACGAATCCGCTCTAACAAATCTACGATCGGGTTCAATAGATAGTAGGCAATAAAGGCTAAAATAACTGGTGGTGCCAGTGTAGAAAAAATAACCTTCAGTGGGTAAAAGATAAAAGAAACCTTCGAATAAATGAAGATTGTAATCCCAATTAGAATGAAGAAAATTAAAATATAAAAGATATTTTTACCACCAAGAAACTTTAAAAATCGGTCGGATGACTCCATTATTCTGCATCTCCCTTATTTATGTAATATAGTTTTATCCTATTTCATTATAATATTAATTATATACCAAATATTATCATCATAGAGGTATACTTCCAATAATTTTAAAATGAATGAAAAGTAATTATATGGTATTATTTCAAATGAGAGGAGGATACATGTTGACAACAGTCTTATATATGGTACGTCACGCAGAATCTCCTTTCAAATTAGGGGAAGAGAGAGTTCGCGGTTTATCGCGAGAAGGACAAATAGCTGCTAGGAAAGTAACGGCATTGCTAAAGGATATAGATATAGCAGCAATTGTTTCAAGTCCATATACAAGGGCAATTCAAACTGTTCAAGAACTTGCCACTTACAAAGCATTAACCATTAAAGAGTACGAAACATTAAAGGAAAGACCAATTAAAGGATTAGAATATAGACTTCCTGAACAAGAACTATTAAAGGCTATCGAGCAATCTTTTAACAATAAAGCATTTTGCTTAGAAGGCGGAGAATCTACCCAACAGGCTCAAAGACGTGCAATTCCTACTATTTTGCAAGTGATTAAAGAAAACAAAGGAAAGAATATAGTGATAGGGACACATGGAAACATCATGACAATTATTATGAACTATTTTGCTGAGCGTTATGGATATGATTTTTGGAAAAGCACCTCAAAACCGGACATCTATAGACTAACTTTTGATGATAATAATAGTTTAACAGAAGTAGAGAGAATATGGAGTGAGATGGAGGGTTAACCATATGGATGATAGAATCAAAGAATTAATAGAGTTGACAAAAACGAAATTTGGCCTAGGTAATTATTATTTAAAACGACATAGTATCGAACGAAGCCTTACTATTTTTAATGAAACGAAATATATCTTAAGCATGGAATGGTTTCCAGATCAAGTGACTGTAGAGGAGGATGATGAATTAAATCCAGAAGGCACAGCTGCTATTGAAATGGATATACATACTCAACAATTTAATAGTGCCATTTTTGTAGGAGGAAAAACATATGCAGACAATGGTGTAACATTTGACGATTTGGACACCAATATCATTACAAACTGGATCGAAAAAGAAACAAGATTAACATATGGCAAACATTTTCAATTGAAAAAGGAAGAGGAAAATAGACTTTTGTTTGAAGAATGTACCGATGGTATTGCTGTCTCACCCGGAGGTTTCATAGATGTTGAATGGGATAGTAAAGGCCAACTTACTTCATTTACTGTTCATGGCAATTTCCCTTCAAAAGCACTAGTAAATGAAGAAAAGTATACACTCTCATTGCAAAAAATGGAAGAAATCGCAAAAGAACAGTTGCAGTTAGTATACTTTCCCTCCTTCGAAAAGGAATGTTTAATTCCTGTTTATGCGGTTGAGGAGTCTTATATTACAAATGATAACAGGTCAATCATTCCTTTTCTAAGGATGGATGACAGAGGGGCTTTCGTAGATGTGAATCAAATACTGGATTGGCAAACACAACTTGACGAACCTTTTGAAAGGAAAGAGATTGATTGGAATCAAGAAATTACAACAGAACAAGCATTTGCACAAGAGCCGTCTCCTGATGCTGTTCCAATCAGTCCCGAAGAAGAGAAAGAATCTGTACAAGCTGTCATTGATTTTTTACGAAAAGTATACCCAGATGATACTGGCAAATGGAGATTACATACACTTTCGCGGAAAAATGGCTATCTTCATGCGTTACTGAAATTAGAAAGCCAAACAAACCTTGTGTTTCAAACGAAGTTGCTACTTGTTATCGATACAACAACTAGTCAAGTCGTCAATTTTATGGACACACAGGATATCGAGGAAATGTTTGATTCCTTTCAAAAGTTCGGAGAAGTAAGGGTAACCAAAGAAGATGCATATAACAAATTAAAAAAGGAATTTCAATTGAAGCCATGTTATGTATATGATAGGAAAGAAAATCAATACCTCTTATGTGGGGCGTTTGATTGTCAATATGGAATTCATGCAATAAACGGTGAAGTCGTTACATTAAACGAGTTATAAAACTGCTCCATCTTAGCTTAATATTTCTTCGGAATATGATGCTTCCCTCGCCTGGATACTTAAAACCGTGGGGAGGGATAATTCACTATTTCCATTTTCACCCCGGATGAAAATTACATTTCAAATGGACCACCTCTGTAAATTTTTTTTCGAACTATTAGCCCCATTTCTTTCTAGTAATTTCTAAATATATATAGGTAGTGTGGAAAGTTAACGTTAATGATCACTGACACTTTATATCCATTCATAGATAAATTGCTTCCAATTCATAAATTCAAAAAGAGAAAAGCTAAAAAATTAAATAGGATAATATATCCATCAAAAAATCCTTAATTCAAAGTATTCTAAAACATTCGATTTAATAGTTTCCTTAAAATGTAAAAATGGAGGGAACGAAAAAGATAAAAATATGTTGTATTTTGTCAGAAAGGCCAGTTTTTTTAGTGAAAAACATCAATGTTTTGTCGACTTAATCATGGATTAGGTATATTGTTCTGTTTTTGTAATATTATGGGATTATCTGTTGACTTTAAATGTTAGAATCTTCTAATCTAATAATCAGAAAGTACTTAGCTTTCACCTATCTTTTTAAAAAGGGAGATGAAGAAAATGGCAGGACAAATTCGTATGACGCCTGAGGAACTAAAATCACGAGCAGAAGTATATGGTCAAGGTTCAGATCAAATCAACGAAGTATTAAGTAAATTGAGAAATTTACAAGAACAACTACGTGGAGAATGGGAAGGTCGTTCATTTGAACGCTTTGACGAACAATTCCTTGAGTTAGTTCCAAAGGTTGAAAACTTTTCACAACTTTTATTAGAGATTCAAACTCAATTGAAAAGTACAGCTCAGGCAGTTCAGGAACAAGACGAAGCACTTTCTCAAAATTTTGGTCTTAGATAACTAAGTGTATTTGTTGAAGGAATTAGTTTTATGATTTTAGGTCATGAGCTACACGATAATTACTAGCGTGTAGCTCCTCATACTGCCTTTTTAATTATATCCCCTTATGTCATTATTTCCTTCATATATACGTTTTTAAAAATATAGTATGGTGCTTACGTAAAGTATCTTTATTATCGAAATAATAGGTAGGAGATGTCAAAACATGAAGAAAAAAATCTTACAGCTGTCCATTTTTTTGGTGCTGATTCTAACATTAATAATAGGTCTATCGTATGTATCGTTAGATCGTGACACCACTTCTCAAGATGTAGATATACAAGAAGATAGAATGTCGATTGCACTTGTCAACGAAGATGATGGCGCAACGTTTGATGGAGTGGAATTAGGTTTTGGTGATGCATTTGTCCAAAGCATTAACCAGAATAACCATGAATGGTTTGTTGTTAGTCGCGGTGTCGCGGAGAGTGGATTAGAACGAAATACATATGACATGATGATTGTGATTCCGAAAGATTTTACCGAAAAAGCATTATCAATTGATTCAGAGTCTCCGGAACAAGTGGTATTAAATTATAAAATCAATGCTTCAGACAGTGAGGCTGTTCGAGCTCAAGCAGAGGAAACAGCAAGTAACATATTAAACGATTTTAACCGTCGAATTATAGATGTTTATTTTGCAAGTGTAATTGGTAACCTGCAGGAAGCTCAGGATAATGTTGCGAATTTTGTAGAAGAATACGAAGAACTAACCTATACCTATAATAATGCAGTTCATAATCCATTATCCAGTTATACCAACCAATTCACCATGATAAAAGATAATACAGAAGTTTCGAAAGATTCTTTTGGTGGTTTTGAAAATACATTGAATTCATACGAAGAAAACTTAGTGGAACAATTAGGTAGCTTTGAAGACTATCAATCTAATATTCAAGATGTAGAAGAAACACAACAATCCAATAGTGCGATACACAATGACTTTGCAGAACAATTAAATGGCTTTCAGAATGGTTTAGATAATGGCGATGTCAACAGCCAACTTAAAAACCTTCAAGATACTAATGATTACATTAATGCACAATTTCAACTAAATAATGAAAATCAAGAGGATCCTCTTGAAAATCTTGCATTTCACACTAGAGGATTACAAAATCGTTTGAATACCGCATTACAAACAATTGAGGAAGAACAAGAGAACTTTGATATAGTGGCGATAAATAGTAACGTTAAAGAACGCTTAGCGACGTTTATCGACGAAGCGTTTGATGGAAATGATCAAGTGACAGCATTGTTAGCTTCACAACAAGATAGATTGCTAGATAGAGTGGAAGATCAAATTGCGCAATTACCTTCTCTGGACGAGGAAGCATTAGAAGAAAGTGATCTTTCCCCGGAAATGATTAAAGAAATACAAAATGTCATGAAAGTAACAAAGAAATATAATGATGAATTTAACGAAGTCTATCCGGTTAATCGTGATTTGATATTACCGGAACATATTCAAGCGTTAAAAGAAGATTTAAATATAAATGGTGTAGAACTGAAAGATACCGTCATATTACCTGAGTCGGAAAAGCCACTGAGAGAATTTAAGGTTACCGATATTCCGGAAGGCTTTGCCATTAGCAGACTATCAATCCAACTTCCAGATGGGGAAGACCATACAATTTATAATTATCAGGAAAATGAGGAAATCGAATTACCTACCTTTCAGAACGGAAAATTCACGGTAACGTTAACACTTCGATTAAAAGATGATTATCTGGATCAACCGTTAGATGTATATGACATGAAGCGATGGAAGTGGGAGTTATATCAAATTGATGAAGAAGATGCTGAACAATTGGAACAAGATGATGAAGCTGAAGAAGAAGAACCTACGACGGAAGAACCTACTCAAATAGTTGCTAGTTATACTGTTGCTCAATCGGTAGATGATACGGGAGAAACAGACGAGGATACTGAGACAGATTCATCAACTGACCAGGATGATGGAACAGGTAATGATGATCAGAACAATAATAATCAAGAAGATTCAAGTGATTCAAATGACGGTGAAAACGAGCACGATCAATCAGATGAGAATACTGGAGAAGACAGTGATGAATCCAATCAAGATGGAGAAAATCCAGGGGAGAATGATGGATCTGAAGAAGGAAGTGAAGAAGATCCAATAGAAGATGATGGCTCAACTGGTGAAGAGGAAGAAACACCGGGTGAAGACGGTGAAAATAATGATGAAGAAGAAAATCCTAATGAAAACGAGGAAGAGCAGAAAGAAATTGAAATAGTAGAAATAGATCATCATTATATTCGTCATACCGTTAAAACACCAGTGATTGATGATGCTACAGAAGATTTAATCCGTGCTGTTGAAGATACTATTGCACCATATCAGAGATTATTATCATCTTATGAAGCATACTTTGGCTTAGATTTGGCCTGTAATGATGTAGACCCTGATTCTGAGGATTGTGCTAGTGTGGATCAGGATGAAAGCTTAACAGAGATGGCATCCGATCAATCATTATTTGCACTGTTTAATAAAGATGTTGGAGAATTACTGACAGATTATATTGCAGATCAAGTAATTGCTGATGTAACGGAAGAAATAAGAGAGCCTTTAGCGAACTATGAAAAACAAATGGAAGATTACCGTCGTTATATTAATACAACGATAGCACAAGCTGATGAATTAGCATCTACCGTTGTGAATACAAGAGAAGCAGCCCGTATTTTAAATGAAAATCTACAGGCTACATTAGAGGATATCACTGAATGGCGAGAACAAAGTCTAAGTTTGATAGACAGCCAGTCAGAAATACAAAATACAAACGAGCAAGAACAGCAAATGGTGATGTCCCTTAGTGAAGGGTTCCAACCGGTATTTAGTCAAAGTCAAACTCTGGCAGATCAAGCATCCAATAATCTCAATGAAGCAGAAACCGTTTATCAAACATTTGAGCGAATCGATGAACAGGCTGATACGATTCAGCAGAGTGGATCAGATCTAATTCAAGAGGCTGAAGTACTTGCTACCAATATGACAAATAAATTAATGAGTGATCAGGAGTTTGTAGATAACTTCACCAATGTGATGGCAAACAGTCGAATCGGCGATAGACAAAATGAAGACTTATATGATTTCTTGGCTAATCCGGTAGAAACCAGAAATGAAGGAGTCATTGTTGAAAGAGCCGATACATTTACAGCCTATTTCCTTGTCTTGATCTGTTTCCTAGTTGCCTTGTTTACAGGCTATGGAATTTCAACTATTAGTCAAAAACGAATGGCAGATAATCAATTTGAAGAGGAAAAATCTATCGTAAGCCAAAATGGTTTAATCACTGGTATCATCGCTTCTGTCGGAGTGTTAGAAGGGCTAGTATTAGGTTTAGTGTCCGCTTATTTACTTCAAATTAGTGGCGGAAAGTTAATTCTTTGGACCGGGTTACTGATTTTAATTATGTTTACCATGGTTCTCACAGCAACTTATTTACTACGACAACTGAAAATGATCGGTATGTTCCTTTTACTTGGCGTGTTGAGTATGTACCTATTCTTAACAAATGCTTTAACGAACAGTTTATCTGGAGTAGGAGATTGGCGTGACTTGTCTCCATTACAATATGTCGAACGATTATTAAACAGAGTGGTGCAAGGATCGTCTGATTACGGGTTTATCGTATTTGGTCTAATTGTGATCGCGTTACTTGCGGTATTAGCCAATCTGTTAGTTGTTACGAGAAAATCTAGTCAGGTAACAGAGGATGATGAGAATGTTGCTTAAATCGATAAGCAAAATGATCTTAATTTGTTGTTTGTTTCTTCTGCTGATGCCTTTGTCTGCGTCAGCAGAAGATAACGATGAGAGTAAAGGAAAAATCAACTGGAAAATTGATCGGATCATGGAGAATGACTCTAAAGAGGAACGCAGTAAAAGGGAGACAGAATTAGAGAAGAGGTTCCCAGAATTATTTAAAGACGAGACTACAGAGGTCATATCAACCATTAAAGAAGAAAAGCAGGATTCAATAGACAAATTAGAACAAGATTTATTTGCTACCGAATTAGAGGCGAATACCATGATTGATGATACGAAGCAAGCATTGTTTACTCAGGATTATGTTGCACCTGAAGCAGCAAGTTCAACGGAAGAAGAAGTGGACAATGAAAGTTCTTCATTACTAATGACTGGATTTATAGGTCTTGCTTGTCTCATTGGCGGAGGCATGTATCTAATGTTTCAGAGATTAGCTGACTAGGAGTGGTACAGGATGAAGAATAGTCATATTGATGTAACGATTGATTTTAGCGAATGTGGTGTTGGGGGGAGTTATGATTTACGCATTCCCGTTCAAATTACAGTGAAACAACTGTTAATGGATCTCATTGACACGTTAAAAATCGACCAGTTAAAGGAATCAAAGTCTGCCTTTAAAGTGAAAACAAAAGGTCTCGTTCTAGTTGACGACGATATGTTAATCGACTATCCCGTGACTAGTGGTGATATTATAACTGTACTATGTGAAGGTGCTACTAGATAGAAGAAGGAGCAAGTTAAAAATGAGAGAAAAAACGATTGAGTTTAATAACCTGTCCCTCCCATTCACTATTAGTGATGACAGATGGGAGCTGCGCTTAGCTAAATCACAAACACGAGTGAAAGATCCCCAGCAAATTCGAATGTTAACAGGGGCACCAGAGGAATCATTTGTCCCTTTAGAAGTGAAAGAAGAAGGAGATGCTTTCACTTTTTCCTTTTTTATTGATCCAAAAAAGAAGCAGTGGAAAGATTTGCAGCGGCTTCATCGGCATGAAAAATTACGTCTGCTTTGTAACCTTGCCAGATTGAACAAGTACCTGTCGTCTCGTTTAACCTTTTTTATACATCCTGATAATCTGCTGTTTGACGATAACCTTGAACCTCATATGATTTATCGCGGTGTACGAAATATTATTCCTCCTTTTGAAATGGAGGAACAAGACTTTCTGAAACAATTAAAGTGTTTTAGCATTGCGCTACTCTCCAATAAATATACATTTGATCAGTTATACAACGGAGGATTAGAAAAAGCAAAAGACACGGAATTTGAAAAAAAGGTTCATCAACAAGAGGATCTTGAGCAATTTATTGATTATTTACAGACAACTTTTAGCGCGGAGCAACAAAAAACAGAAAAAACAATGAAGTTGGTTCCTACTAGACGTTTCTTGTTATTTAAACGACTTGCCATTTCTTTTATTATCATTGCCGTTTTATTAGCAGTGCCACTGATATACATTAGTTTAATAAGTCTTCCATATCAACATAAATTATTGGATGCGCATGAAGAATATTTAGCATCTAATTACAGTGACGTAATAACGACGTTAAATGGCGAAGATGCCGAGGATCTGCCTAGGGCAACCAAATATATTCTTGCTTATTCATACGTTTCTTCTGAACAATTATCAGAAAACGATAAAAACGTGATTATGAAAAATATCAGTTTAAATAGTGATCAAGATTATTTACTATATTGGATTTACAATGGTCGTGGCGATTTTGAATTAGCGATGGATAAAGCAAAATATTTAGATGATCCGCAATTGATCATGTATGGATTGATCCAACAGTATGAACAAGCGAAAAATGATCCCAATTTAAGCGGAGCAGAACGTGATGAAACGGTTAGTAACTTAGAAGATGAGTTACAACAATATTGTGAAGAATATAATTTATGTGAAGATGAAGAAAACCGATTTGATAATGGAACAGGGTCTGAGGAAGATTTGGAAACAGAAGAAAGTGAACAACCAATAAGAGAAGAAAATCCCCCTTTAGAAAACACGGAAGAAGAAGAGTCTTAGATAATAATACGTAGTCTAACGGACAGATTTAAGACAATAAGCAAAAAATTGTCCATAACAGCTAATTTTATGGACAAAAAAAGAACAAAATGAGAAAAAGTGTCCATAAGAACCAATCTAATGGACAAAACGTGGAATTTGAGTAAAAAATTGTCTGTAAGAATCGATCTTACGGACAGAAAATGAATCAAAAGAGTAAAGCTGTCTATAAGAGCTACTCGGTTAAGCAATATTCATGTGGTTTAGTGAAGAGAGGAAGGAACAGATGGTACAGAAAACACTTGTGGTAAATTACGGTGAGCAACTTCATAAAACTGGATTATCTGAAGGGTCACCAAAAGATATAACAGTGGGGAATGATTGGGCGGATACGATGACTTTCTTGACGCTCGATCAATCAATCTCAGTGAAGTGGGATGGTGAATCTTGCTTTGTAGATGATCAGCGATTGGAGCAACAACGACAGCTATCCCTTTCAAATGGTGACAACATTCATTTTTATTTAACGGATAGAGTGAATCGACACTTGTTTGATATTGCAGCAAAACAGCACATTTCGATAAGTAAAAATGAATATGATGATCTGGTAATCGAAAATGTCGAGGCTGATCTGCTTCTTTTTCGTGAGCAAGAAGGCTTTCGATTAGAAGTACATGGCGGAGTAGTATTTCATAACTTTTCATTTACCAATGGAAACAACTACGTCGAGCCGGGTGATCAGCTTTTCTTTGATGGAGTAACCGTGATTGTTCGCCAGGAAGATATCGAAGTGATACCGTCAGGAAGACGTGTTACATCTAAGCTTGTCCCACTTACGGATAAGGAGGAGCAGTTTAGCCCTGACTATCCTGATTATCATCGTTCTCCTCGGATTATTTATCGGGAACCAGAAGAGAAGAAGACCATCGCAAAGCCTTCAGGTAAACCGAACAAACCGAGTGAACAGCTAGCTCGAACGATTGTACCACCGCTTGTGATGATCATAGCGTTGATCATTGTGTCACTTATTCAACCAAGAGGAGTCTTTATTGTTGTGATGCTAGCAATGACGGTGACAACTATCATTTTCTCCATCACGTCATATGTTAAAAGTGTCAAACAGTATAAAGCAGATATGAAGCACAGAAATAAGACTTATCGTGAATATCTGGAACGGAAAACAAAGGAACTCTATCATGCAACGGAGGAACAACGCCATGCTCTAACCTATCATTATCCAGATGTAGAGGAGATTCGTAAATTAGTTTTGGGTGTGAATGCCCGAATATATGAGAAAACGATGTATCATCATGATTTTCTTCACTTTCGTGCCGGGTTAGGTGATGTCGATACAAGCTTTGAAATTGAATTTCGCGAAGAAGAGTTTACCCAGGATAAAGATGAGCTAGTAGATGCAGCAAGAGACTTACGCTCACAATTTCAAGGACTATCTCAAGTACCGGTCGTCACATCGCTGACAAAAGGGCCTGTCGGTTATATCGGTCAGCGTGAGCTTGTGTTGGAGCAATTGCAGTTGTTAGTCATTCAGCTTTCCATGTTTCATAGTTATCATGATATACAGTTTATTAATATTTTTCCAGAAGATGAAAAGCCTCAATGGGACTGGATGCGCTGGCTGCCACATGCAAGCTTGCAGGATCTGAATGTTCGAGGATTTATCTATCATGAACGTTCTAGAGACCAAGTACTGCATTCCATGTATCAAGTCTTAAAAGAGCGTAAGCAAGTGTTAGAAGAAAAGGCGAATTCTCAGGAAAAAACCATTTTCACACCACATTACGTTATTTTGATTACCGATGAAAAGCTAATTTTGGATCATATCATCATGGAGTTTTTTAATGAAGATCCGAGTGAATTAGGGGTATCTCTTGTATTTGTGCAAGATGTTATGCAGTCTCTTCCGGAACATGTCAAAACCGTTATCGACATTCGCGACATGAAGACGGGCAACATTTTGTTAGAAGAAGAAGAATTGGTTAATAAAATTTTTGTGCCAGATCATTTTCCAGAAGGATTTAACAAAGAAGAGGTTTCGCGAGGTTTGGCACCATTGAATCATTTACAAAGTTTAAAAAATTCAATACCAGAAAGTGTTACCTTCCTTGAAATGTATGGCGTAGAAAAAGTCGAAGAGTTAAACATTAGCGGGCGTTGGGTAATGAACGAAACCTATAAAACAATGGCCGTTCCATTAGGATTGAGAGGGATTAATGATCTTGTCCAGCTTAACCTGCACGAGAAAGCACATGGCCCACATGGTTTAGTGGCAGGTACAACTGGATCTGGTAAGTCCGAAATTATTCAATCCTATATTCTGTCGCTTGCAGTTAATTTTCATCCTTATGAAGTTGCCTTCCTCTTGATTGACTATAAAGGTGGAGGTATGGCTAATTTATTTAAGAAAATGCCACATTTACTTGGAACTATTACCAATCTTGATCGAACACAAGCTATGAGGGCGTTAGCTTCTATCAAAGCAGAATTACAAAAACGTCAGCGTTTATTTGGCGAACATGATGTGAACCATATTAATCAATATCAGAAATTATATAAGCAAGGAAAAGCAAGCGAGCCGATGCCGCATTTATTCTTAATTTCGGATGAGTTTGCCGAATTAAAATCGGAACAACCAGATTTTATGAAAGAATTAGTCTCTACAGCCAGAATTGGCCGTTCACTAGGGATCCATTTGATTTTGGCGACTCAAAAGCCTAGTGGTGTAGTCGACGATCAAATCTGGTCTAACTCCAAATTTAAACTGGCATTAAAAGTACAGAATGCTAGTGATTCCAATGAAGTATTAAAAACACCTGATGCAGCAGAAATTACCTTGCCAGGTCGTGCTTATTTGCAGGTTGGGAACAATGAAATCTATGAGTTATTCCAGAGTGCCTGGAGTGGAGCAGATTATGTAGCCGATAAAGAGGATCATGAATATGTAGACACAACCATTTATGCGATTAATGATTTAGGTCAATACGACATCCTAACGGAAGATTTGAGTGGTTTGGATAAGAAGGAAGAAGTGGAGAGTGTACCAACTGAATTGGATGCGGTCATTGACTATATCCATGACTACACTGAAGCACAGCAGATTGAACCATTGCCAAGGCCTTGGTTGCCGCCATTACCTGAACGAATCTATGCGAATGACTTACATGATGTGGACTTTAAGGAAGCATGGAATGAACCTAAGAAACAGTTGGAAGCAACAATTGCTATGTTAGATCAGCCAGAATTACAACAACAAAAACCGTTATCGGTCAACCTTACCAAGGATGGGCACATTGCCGTCTTTTCCAGTCCGGGATACGGAAAGTCTACCTTTTTGCAAAGCTTGTTGATGGATCTTGTTCAGCAGCATAATCCAGAACATTTGCATGTATACTTATTAGATTTTGGTACCAATGGTTTATTACCACTGAAAGACTTACCACATGTCGCAGATACAATATTGCTGGATGAAACCGAAAAAGTAGAAAAATGGATTCGCCTGCTTACTAGTACTATTTCTGAACGTAAGAGAAAATTAAGTAGTTATGGTGTTGCAGATATGGAAATGTATGAGAAGGCAAGTGGCGAAACGATCCCGAATTTATTCCTGATGATCGATAACTTCGACTCTGTCAAAGATGCTGATTTTGGAGATGAGTTTAACAAGCTGATTACTCAGATAGCTCGTGAAGGGGCAAGTATTGGTATCCACTTAGCGATTAGTGCTGGACGTCAAAGTGCCATGCGTATGCCAATATTATCGAATATTAAGCGACAAGTGTCACTATATTTAATTGATCCAATCGAAGTTCGTACCATTGTCGGCAAAACAGATCTAGAAATTGAAGAGATACCTGGACGGGGGATACTAAAGCTGGATGAACCTGCGTTATTCCAAACGGTATTGCCTGCTGAAGGAGAAGAGGCTCTGGATATTATAGAGGGCATCAAACAAATCGCAGAAGATATGGAAACATTCTGGGATGGAGAGCTCCCAGAGGAAATTCCAATGATGCCTGAGGGTGCAATTGAATTTGAAGCATTTAAGCAGAAAAAGAAAACGAAGAAACTGGTGGAACAAAGCCAGTTACCACTTGGATTGGACTTTGAAGACGTGGCACCACTAGGATTTGATCCGGAAAAAGACGGTTTCCTAACCGTTGTCAGTGATCGAAAAGATGGTCTGGATAAAATGACAAATGCGATCACGAAGAGTATGACATTGCTGAGGGAACCATATCAAACAATGCTTATTGACACCATTGACCAAGGTTTATCAGAAATTGGAGCAACGATGAATGCCTATATTTCTGATGACGATGGCATCACAGCTGTAAAACGAAATATTCTAACAGAAATTAATACTCGCACCAAAGGTGATCATAATGGTGTGAAATGGATGATTATGATTAGGGATTTAAAAGACTTTGCTGAAAGAAGTCTTCTGTTAGAAGAGGATCTATCGGTTTTATTTGAACAAGGTCCAAAGGTAGATGTACATTTTATTGTTTGTGGAGATTCCAGTTATATTAGCACAAGCTTCGAAAAGCCAGCGAAAGTGGTTCGAAAATTATCGAATGTAGGTTTAGTTAGCATGCGTCTAGGTGATCAAGATATCTTCAGTCAGCCATTTATTCGCAAGGAAACCTATCCTGCGGCGTATGAAGCCTATTACGCAAGAGATCATCAACATATTAAAATAAAAGTTCCGCGATAAGGAGGAGGAATTGATGAGTTCGTTAAGTTACTTACGTTGGAGAAAAAGTTCTGTACAAAGCCAAATACAATCCAATCGATCTTTAATATCTAGTACGGAGGATAAAATAGCCCGATTACGTCAAGCATTAAGCGAAATATCATCTAGCTTGTCAGATTTACAATCCGTAAAGAGTTCCATTAATAGTCTTTCGATTGATTTGAACAGCTGGCGCGGTAACGAAGAAGATAAGTTTGAAGACAAGTATGATAGCTATAAGGATAGCGTCAAAACATACGTATCTAAAGTAGAAGATGCCAAAGAGGCGATTCATGATGATATCAGGAGATATGAAGCAGAAAAGGCATCCTATCAATCTAGTATCAATAGTTTGCAATACTCACTTAATTCTTTAAATTGGCAAATAACTCAAGCGCAAAGGGAGTTGAGCTAAATGTCTAAAGAAGTCTCGATTAATATGAGCGTATTTCGTGCTAATGTAGCGAAATTAAAAACTGCAGTAGCGGATATTGAAACAAATACAACAACTAACTCTTTCAGTAAAACGAATATTGAACCGTTCACGAAGGATTTAGAGAATGTAATAGAAGCGATGGAATTGTTGGAGCAGTATAAGAATATTTTAGAAGCAGATGTATCTACGTTAGAACAAACTGGTGAACAAATGAGGGAAAAAGATGAAGAATTAGCTTCAGTAAATCATCCTATTGTTGGTCCACAACCAATACGTTAGGAAAGAGAGGGATATTACATGGGACATAAAGTTGATCTGTCAGAAGTGATCGACTTCTCGGATGAGTTTAAATCAAAGTCTGAAGATATAAAAGATAGTCTTTCAAAAGTGGAACAAGACATAGAAGAAATCTGTAATATGACTACTTTTTCAGGGGAAACTGCAGATCAAGCCAAATTATATTTTAGAGACCTTCATCTTACTGTCTTAACAACATTTGATGGAGTCTTTACGGATTTATATGAGAATTTGAACAAACATATTGAGACCTTCCAATCAAGAGTAGATGAAAGTAGTAGCACCATTATAGAAAGTAATTATGTTAGAGATACAATGGAAGATGTCAGTGAGGACTATGAAGCTTTACAAACACACCATGATTCAGTAAGTAGCACTATTAGCAGTATCTCAGATATTAGTAGTGCAACCACTCCTTCTTTCGTTGCAATCATTAATGACAAACATTCTGTCATTAATGTAGGAGATAATTTACAAGAAGATTTAGATTCGTTTACAACGACAGGAAGAAGTAGCAACTCGCAAACAGAAGAGTTATTAAAGGAAATCAAAACTACGCTGAATAATGCTGGAGCTGTGAGTGGAAGTGCTCGGTTTACGGATTATAAAGGAGACTCTAGAACTTCAGGATTAGCAGTGCTAAAAGGTTACAATGAAGGTATTGCGAATTCAGGGGAAGTAGATCTAGAGTCTATTCGATATATGTCTATGTATGAGATTGAACAGACAAAAGAAGATGCATTAAAGGATATGGATGAAACAAGTCAAAAAATTTTAAATAGTGCTTACACCGATTTAAAGAATGGAAAAATTGATAGAGATACTTACTATAATATATTCTCAACGATGGGTAAATCTACTAAAAAATTAAGTGAAGAAGAACTTAATGAAGAAGTGCCGAAAGATGTTATCGAGTATTTATATAAAAATAAAGGGAAAATTGGTCTAGACTTTATAGTAAATTTTACTGCTGATTCGGCGGAACATATTGGAAAGGAATTAAAAATGATATCAAAAAAAGCCGGGAAGGTAGCAACCCATATTAAAAGTATAGGTGAATTATTTAGTACAATCTCTGGTAAAACGAGTGGGGTAGTTACGAAAGTTGGGCATGCAGCAGCAAAAACGTCAAATCACCTATCGGATTCTGGTAAATTTTTACTAGGTGCAGGAAAAACTTTGGGAAGGAGTTTTATAGCAGTTAGTGCAGGAGTTGGAATGTATGAAGACATATTTGAAAAGGACAAAACCATCGGAGAGGCAGTAGCACATAATTTAACTAGTGTCGGAGTTGGCTTAGTAGGTGGAGCAGCAGGTTTAGGACTAGCAGGATTATTAGCAACAAATCCAATTGGTTGGACTGTTGGTTTAGGAATTGGTTTAACATGGTCTTTTAATTATGCTTATGACAACAATGTTTTGGGGCTTCAAGATGGCCTAGATGCTGCAGGTCAAAAATTGTCTGAATTCGGTAACGAGATTTTGGATTCTGCTAAAGATGCAGGAAAAGCCATTAGTAAGGGGCTAGATGCAATAAATCCAATGAGTTGGGCATGGTGATTGTTTATGAAGTGTGAAGTGCAACGTGTGTATAAGAATCCAAGATTTCGAATATTAAAGATTGATGAAGAGAGCTATATCTTAGATATGGGCAAGTCAATCTGGAAAACGATTTTCCCTTTTCTAACATGGATAGTACCAAATACAATCTATAAAGTGGATGGGGAAGAAATCAATAGTAAGATGAAGCACATAGAGAGAGATAAATCAAACGATACAAGTCTTGGAATACTAGGAACAGGAATAGGGATATTTTTAGCATATATGTTAAGACCATTAACAGATTATTTTAATATTCAAAGTACCATGTTAGTAAATAGTGTTTTAGCAACTTTGATGCTCTTATTAGTGGTAGGAGTACGCAGATTTATAAGCAATAGACATAAAAAAAATTTTTATAATTTGATCGAGTCGGGTTCTTTATATAAAAGAACTATTTGGATCAAACCGCAGTCGTTTAAACACTTTATACAAGTCTTGTCTATATATTTGTTAATATTATGTGTTTTTCTTTTTGATATTATATTATTTATCACAGATGGAAATATGATGTTGTTAATTGTGGCAACTTTCTTCTTATTTACCCTATCAATTCTTAATGGAACAACTGTAATAAATGGTCAAACTACAGTGAAATTCAAATCATATAGATAACAAGCAAATTAATATATCTAGAAATTGAAAATAGGAGGAATAAGTATGTTACCAATAGGTTCAATTGTATATCTGAATGAAGGAACAAGTAAATTAATGGTTTTAAATAGAGGCCCGATAATTGAAATAGAGGGTGAAAACCAAATGTTTGATTATTCTGGATGTTTATATCCGCAGGGGTTAGTTCCAGACAACGTCTTTTATTTTAATCATGAGAATATAGATCAAGTAGTGTTTGAAGGATTTCAAGATGAGGAAGAAGAACGTTTTCAGAAGTTGTTTAACGATTGGAAAGTAGAAAATAAGGAAAGTTATGTTGAGGGAAAAGTAAACGGACCGCTTGATAAGGTATAAACATGATTAGATATTTAATTATGGAATTAACGGAAGAGAATATTGACTTAAAATTAGATAACTATGATTTGGAACTATGCGAATAGGAGGAAGGGCAAAGAAGCAGATGTTCTTGTTTCTTTGCCTTCTTTTAGGTGGGGGTAGTATTAGGTGAACTAAAATGCGAGAAGAAGCTGTCAAACAATTATTTTCGTGATTCTTCAATTATTATACCATCACTATCAAATTCAGGAATTCCACTATAGAATTGTTCAGTTCTGAGCCCCCTATTCCTATCAATCGAATTAAGTTACAACGGTCTGGTGATAATTAATTATGAAGAGATTTTTAACATATCCTTTCAGAATAGGCATACAAGAAATCAGAGAAAATAAGCAATTAATAAAGAAGTCTAAAGATTTAAGTTCTAAAGTAAATATTTACCCATTTATGTATGCGGCATATATGTATTTATTAATAATGTCGATCATGTATATTACGGTTATTTATATATTAATTGGTTCTATTTTTGATCCCATTGGATTTATTATTTTAATACCAACAATACTAACTACTTGGATATTTACTCTTATATATACAAAGGTTTT
This sequence comes from Gracilibacillus lacisalsi DSM 19029, assembly GCF_000377765.1. Classification (GTDB taxonomy): domain Bacteria; phylum Bacillota; class Bacilli; order Bacillales; family Amphibacillaceae; genus Gracilibacillus; species Gracilibacillus lacisalsi. The sequence continues at coordinate 144,801 of NZ_KB898667.1, forward strand.
TCCTAAGACAAAGAAGTATTATTTAGAAAGTAACGGATTTTATAAAAATGACTGAATATAACGCTGATAAGAAAATAGGGACTAGATCATATTATATTACTTTGTAGATTGATAAGATTCAATCTCATCAATAAAAGTTAGTAATAAGAATGACTAAAAAGTATAATTCAAAAATTGAGAACTATTTTAAGATCAGGAGGTTAAATTATAAATTGAAAAAACTATTTATATATATAGCGGTTGTTTCATTTATCGCAGGATGCAGTAACTTGGATGAGGACATGGTAACAGATGAAACAAATACTGAGGCTGAGGAGGAACCGGTTGAATCTAGTACGAAAACAGCAAAAGAAGTAGAAGTAACGGAAGAATTAGATGATTCTGAAAGTAAAGCAACAGTGGGGTCTTCTGATAAATCACAGTCAAGTGAAGTTCCAGACTTAAAATTACAGGTTACAAAAGTAGATGAAGAACAAGGAATAACCATTGAAAACAATGAAATGTATAGTCAATTAAATGAAGTTATTAAAGCAGACCCTAAAGCGGGTTTTCCTAATGACTTTAGTGTATATCCGCGTGATCTTGTGTATAACGAAGATGGTGGGATTTCAATACTCTTCCTTGGTGTGAATCGATTAGACGCACCAATTCAAAGTATTTATTTTCAACTTACATTGGGCAAGCAAAATGATAATTACATCTTTGAAAATAAGCCTGTGACTTTACATGAAGAAGAATTCGGTAAAATTGAAACAGATAGTGCTGTACCTTTTTTATTAGATGTTAATCCAGAAGATGAAGAGATATTTATGGACTTAACAGAAGAGAATATTGATATAAGGTTAGATCACACTGAAGTAGAGCTAGAGGATTAGGGTACTAGGTGAAGGATTGGAAGCAATTAACCCTATGAATTGAGCGTGGTAAAATTTATGAAATGTGAAGGGCCCGGAGAAGCAATTGGAGATCTTGCCAAAAAGGCTGGTGAGTCAATTAGTAAGGGTGTAGATGCAATAAATCCAATGAATTGGGGGTGGTAAAAGTTATGAAGTGTGAAGTACAACGTTTACATAATAATGTTAGATTTAGAATTTTAGATATCAATGAAGAAAGATATATATTAGATATGAACCAGTCAATATGGAAAATACTTTTTCCTTTTTTAACATGGATAACGCCTAATAAGATTTATAAAATTAATAAACAAGCAACCGATAAAAAACTGAAATTTTCAAAAGAAGATCCTATGAATAATAATACGAATACTATTCTAACTACGGGGGTAGCAATTATTATAGCTAATTTACTTAGGCCATTAGCAGATGCTTTCAATATACAAAGTACTCCAGGAATTAACCTTACTATTTCTTTAATTGTAATAATGTTTGTAATTATATTACGAATCTACTTAAGTAGTAGAAATAAAAGAAAATTTGAATTACTTATTAAAACTGATAGGGATTCTAAGAAGTTCGTATGGATTAGACCAAATTCTTTTAAACAAGTTTTTCAATGTTTTTTAGCGTATGTATTTTGCTTAGTTTTCTCCATAATAAGTTTTTGGGCATTTATTCAGTTAGGAAATATGATAATGTTATTTATTGCAACGCTTACTTTATTAATTGTATCAATATCTAATACTTTAACTGTTCTAGATGGAATTACAAAAGTAAGATTTAAGATGACTGGCTAATTATATAACTTCTTTATATTAATTTTTCAATAACGAAAAGTATAACATATATGTTGGTTCGCTTCTGTGCTAAAAAGCATTTACTTTTGTAGCAACTGCTTTGCTTCTATACCTAGAAAGTTGTTGCAATAAACTAGCATGTTGCTTTAGCTCATGATAGGAGTTTTTTATTGTGTTTTTAGACAAATTAAAAGAAGAAGATTTTTATGTATTAAGAGGTGCTTTAGCATCTGGTAGACAAAGTCCGAATAATTTTGGTGGTATGTTTACTTTGACTATTTTTCTTCAAGCGTTAATGGTTTTTTTAGCGCATGTTGTAGTAGGATACGACTCACAATTCCCTTATAAAAATATTATTTTACGGGTTCATTCCACCATTACTATTCTGATAATTATATTATCCGTGATATTTTCCATTCCAACTGTTTATAAGAAAATGGAAGTTTTTCAGTATCTCATTAGTATTATAATCTCTCAGAACCTTTCTGGAATTACTCCATTCTTTTTCGCGATACACATTTTAGGAAGTATTAATGTTTCTATAACGTCTTTAATTTTAGCTTCGATTTTAACATTGATACTAGGTTTATTGGTATTTGTTGTTACTAGTGTAAGATTTTATTTATTATTAACAAAAGGAGAATATAGAAAGGGAACTAGTAGGGATCAAACACGTCAAAAATTCGAGGCGAAGTCGTTCTTACCTCATGTAGTTATAGGCGGTTTGGGAATAGTTTATTTTATTCAATTTATTACTAGTAATGTTAGTAGGATTGAATTGAACTCTTTAATGATAGGAATAATTGGTATCATATTGTTCTATGGAATGATGTTTGTACTTCCCGAACAATTAGTAATACTCTATTGTAAAAAGAGATTCAAAAGCTTTAATTTCAACAAAGAGGGAAATATTTATCCAATGGGGTCTGGCGAAAAGGTGGGTTAAGAATGATATAGAACATTAATATTTTAAAATGTGAGTGAATGTTTTAAAAACAATAAATAAAATTGGATGATATGATGACAAATAATTTGCTGCAATAAGCTAGTAGGTTGATTAGTCCTATATCAAGGAGTTTTTTAATGTGTTTTTAGATAAATTGAAAGAAGAGGATTTTTATGTTTTAAGAGGTGCTTTAGAATCTGGCAGGCAAAGTCCAAATAATTTTGGTGGTATGATAACATTAGGCATATTTCTTCAAGTATTAATGGTTTCTATAACCCATATAGTATTAGGGTACGAATCACAACTTCCAAATAAAACAACCATTTTTTTGATTCATTCCATTTTTACTATTGCGATCATTATACTATCAGCTATATTTGCTATTCCCTCTGTTTACAAAAAAAGGGAAGTTTCTCAGTATCTTGTTAGTATTGTAGTTTCACAAAATATTTTTGGAATTACTCCTTATTTTTGGACACTACACACTATTGGACGGACTGATGCAACTATAGCCTCTTTAATATTTGCTACTATTTTAACGTTAATACTTGGATTATTGGTGTTTATTGTAACTTGTATAAGGTTCAATTTGCTATTAAAACAAGGAAAATATAGAAAAGGTAGAAGTAAAGGGCAAACTCGTCAAAAATTTGAAGCAAAATCGTTCCTACCACATGCAGTTATAGGTGGATTAGGAATATTTTATTTTATTCAATTTTTTGTTAGTCATGTCAGTAGGATTGAAATTAATTTTCTAATGTTTGGTATAATTGGTATGCTACTGTTTTATGGGATGATCTTCGTATTACCCGAACAATTAGTCATACTGTATTGTAAAAAGAGATTCAAAAGCTTTAATTTCAACAAAGAGGGAAATATTCATCCAATGGGATCAGGTGAAAAGGTGGGCTAATAGTTGTAAAAACCACTAAAATTAGAAGATGTCATAACTTATCAAATCAGATTTATGCTCAGATTTTGGTATGGCTAATTGGTTTTGATGTTGCGGCTAATGGATTTATGAAAAAAGCTAATTTTCCATATCTGCAATAAATATAGTGAAAGGCTATTTCCTTTAAAAAAAGGAGTGTGTTTTATGTTTAAAAAATTATCTGAAAGGGACTTCTTAGTGTTGCGCAAGAATTTTGAATCTGAAAGGCAAAAGCCTTCACAATTAGGTAAATATTTTGGGTTATTATATTTCTACAAGCTGTTATGTTTCTTTTAGAGTTCTTTATAGGAGGCTATTCAATTTTCCAGAGTATTGATACTATTATTAAGACTCATTTATCAATTTCAGTTGTTTTAAGTGTTGTTTCCATTGTTTATTCCATCCCTGTTGTCTATAAAAAGTCTCAAAAGATGCAATATTTAATATTTCTGTTAGTTGCTCATAATTTGTTTGCAGCTTCAACCTATATAACTGATTTTCGAGAAGAGGTGCTAAGTAAGAAGTGTTCAATTTGACCACTTACTAGTATATGAAACTACATAATTGCGCATGAATTCGAAAGTGGAGTACATTAATTACAAGGTTTAATTCCATACTAAAGGGATATATCAATATCATTTTTTCTCAGTTTTCTCATCTAAAGGCGAGAATAAATTTGTTTATTTTACCTACTGTCTCCGGATAAATAATCCTGTTTAATTCAGAGAGGTAACGGAAATTGGGTTTTAAGAGTGATTTAATCTAAGAGAAGCATTAGTATTAAGACAAGCTGATGAAGCAAAGGATTTTTATGCTACATTTGAAAGAATACAACAATATTCGAATGAAAATGATTCACACTGAAGTAGAGATAGAGGAGTAAAATATCAGGTGAAGGAGAATAAATTTTTCTTGCCTATTTTTTAATCGTCCATAGCATAGAAATCTTTTAAGTTCTAATTGGGATAATATTGAGGGTGGTCTTTAGTATGTTAAACAATTTAAATGAAGAGTACTTTTTAGTTTTAAGACGACCTCTTGAATCAAAAAGGCAAAGTCCTAAATCATTAGGCTCCATTTTAATATTGTCAATATTTCTTCAAGCTTTTTTACTATTTTTAGAGTTTTTTGTAGGTGGGTTCTCAAATTACCCATCTAAAGATTTAATTGTAAAGATTCATTTAATTGCATCATCAATATTAGCAACAATATCTGTGATTTATTCGATACCATATATATATTTGCGTTCACAAAGGGTTGAGTACTTTGTAAGTATGTTGGTATCTCAAAATTTATTTGGGGTTTCAGTTTATCTGATTTCTCTAATGGCAGTAGGGACTATATTGTCAAACGAGGACTCTCTTTTACAATTTACTTATATGACATTATTGATAGGTGGAATCGTAATTATAATAACATTTGTTCGTTTTATTATTTTGTTAAATAACGGATTCTATCGGAAGGGTTCTAAAAAAGATAAACAGCGTGGGAAATTTGAAAAAACATCTTATTTGCCTGTAGTTATTCTAATAGGGATAAGTATATCTTTTGTTATACAATTTCTAATTAGAAACTTTAATACAGGTCATTATGATGTAATGTTTGTGATAATACTTTCCATAGTAATTTTTTTGGTAATGTTATTTATCCTTCCAGAACAACTAGTCATACTTTATTACAAGTTCCGGTTTGATAGCTTTAATTATGAACTAAACGGCAGATTAAAGCCAGTAAAAGACGAAAATGGAAAAATGATACCCGAAGAGAAATTAGATTCTTATTTTAGACAGAAAACAAAGGCAGGTTCGGAGTGATTCGGATGAATTTAATTCCTATTTACACGGAAAATAAAAGGGCACACAAATATACCATTTATGTTGATATACATACCAACTATACGTATAGAATTGATCATAATAGTGATATGAACCAAACGGGTTACTGGATTAGTTTTTTCGCAATTCTAGCATTTATGAGAAGCTTGCAAGAAATTAGTTATACATTTACCAGTATGGGAAAGACAATAGTAGTAATTGCCGTTATTTTAGTAGGTATTATTTTAGGGGGTTTAGTATATAAGAAAATGATACCTAAAGAAATAAGAGAAATATATCTAACTCAAACCATGATAGAAGATTATATTCGGAGAGGAAGAAAATTGATTAAGCAAGACATATGGATCGCGGTTATTTCCTTGATAATCTTCCTAATATTAATTTTCTTATTTTTAGTCACTTCTTCTTTCGTTTTATTAACTTTTGCTCAATTTTCATTCATATTATTTATAGCTTTCATGCAAAGACTTCCTAAAGAAAGATTTGCCTTGTATAAGAAAAGCTCTCAACTATCCGACCAGAATGATTAAGAATACGAGGCATTAAAAATCCATTTGAAAACCAAATGGTATTTTTTTGCATAGAATTAGTGCCAGATACTAAGATTAACCAATCATGATTTAGAGAAGATCGTTGATACAAGTGATGAGTTGATTATGAAAAGCGATAAAGTCCTATTATATGGTTTTGGCGGAGGCTTAACATATGCTGGGTTGCTGATAGAGTGGACACTGTAGCCAGTGAAGAGGAGTAGGTGTATGGATATTTCATTAATTAGACATGGCAAATCGGAATTCACAACTAATCGTTGGTTAACGGCTGAAGAATTTAATGATTGGGTGAGCAGTTATGATAATAGTGGAGTTTTGAAAGAGGATTTCTATCCTTTGGAGACACTGAAGAAAGTACGGACAGCCAATTTGATTTTGACAAGTGATTTACCAAGGTCGATTCAGTCTGCAAAGCTATTGCATCCCAGCCTTGACTTTGTACCCAATCGAATTTTTCGTGAAACAGAATTGCCTAGCTCCTCTCTTAGGGGGGTAAAGTTTCCCTCAAGTATCTGGGCATTTTTACTAAGGTGTTTGTGGTTTTTCGGAAATGCAAAAGGTTGTGAGTCGATAACTCATGCAAAAAAGCGAGCCCGAAAAGCTGCACAAATATTAATAGAATATGCTGAAACATATGATTCTGTTGCCTTGATTGGGCATGGCTTTTTTAATATGTTGATTGCAAAAGAACTATTAAAGATGGGGTGGAAAAGTAAAAGAAAAACAAATAGCAAACACTGGCATTGTACGACGTATTACTTATAAAAAGAAAAGTGAAAATCTATTTAGTTAACCACCTCCAAATTTCCTGAAATTGCAAATGATTCATGGTATTCTAAAGAAGAGGTGATCAATCATGGTAAAAGATAGATTCAAAGTAATTGCTGCAGTACATATTTTTCTATTAAAAAATGATCAGATTCTGTTACTTAGACGATATAACACAGGATATGAAGATGGCAACTATAGTGTCTTAGCTGGTCATGTCGATGGAGGAGAAGATGTGATTACTGCTGCTCAAAGAGAAGCATTAGAAGAGGCTGGCATTACTATATCCAAAAAAGACTTGAACATCGTTGGAGTTATGCATCGTAGGGCAGAAGAGGAGCGGATTGATTTCTTTTTGACAGCTAAGAAGTGGACAGGAGATATTATCAATAACGAGCCTGACAAATGTGATGAGTTAGCATGGTATCCACTCAACAATCTGCCAGAAAATATCATTCCTTATGTTCAACAAGCAATTGAAAATTATCAAGATGGTCAGCCATTTGATCTGTACGGGTGGACTAATTAAGTTTGAAGAAAAAGCGACAAATCATAACGTTCACCTAATAACCTGAAAATATAAATGGCTACTTCCATATGAATTATCCCAGGGAGAAAGGGATTTATCCAAGCACCAGGTAGTTCTCTTCCTTGGATAAGTGCACCGCTTCCCGGGATATCTGCTTCCCCTCCTTTTATCCAAGGTCCAACTTAATTGTTCTTCTTAGTAACACCTACTTCCATAAAGATTAACTGGTGACATCGGTTTTCCTAATGAAATGGAAAAAAATTATCACGCTACTCATCATTAGCAAAATCCCCACTGATGGAAGTCACACTTCTAAATTTTTATAATTATTCCATCATTCCGTTTTTCTCATTGTTATCTAATTCGTCAAAAATACTCGATAGCGCTTGTTTTTGTGTCATAACATTTAGGTTTTTATCTTGAGTTCGAGATAATTTAATACTTGGATAATATAGTTTAATTACGGAAAGAGTATTATTATTTTAATATTACATTGACAATCATAGTAATATGATTTATATTGTATTTGTGGATGACAGAGATACAATCCAAAAATAATAGACAAGGAGAATGCCATTATGGTTGAAACGAAGGAGAAAGTGATAGCAGTTCGAAATCTTCAGAAGTCGTATAAAGGCCATAAAGTATTAAAAAATATCAATTTTTCTGTAGAGAAGGGAAGTATTTTTGCTTTATTGGGTTCCAATGGTGCTGGAAAAACAACGACAATTAAAATACTTTCAACGCTTCTTAATGCAAATAGTGGTTCTGCTGTAATCAATGGATTTAATGTAATGAAGGAGCCAGAAAAAGTTCGTGGAGTGATCAGTTTGACAGGTCAATATGCCGCGGTAGATGAGGGATTAACAGGTAGGGAGAACATCCGCATGATTGGAAAACTTCGTCATTTGCCGAAAGCAAACAAAGAGGCTGACAAGTTACTTGATAGAGTTCAATTACTTGATGCTGCTGATAAGCATGTTTCCACATACTCAGGAGGCATGCGACGTCGACTGGACCTTGCGATGAGTTTGTTAGGAAATCCGTCAGTCATTTTTCTAGATGAACCAACCACAGGATTGGATCCACAAAGCAGGTTATCCTTATGGCAAATGATTAAGGAATTAGCTGAAGCAGGGACCACCGTATTTCTAACAACACAATATTTAGAGGAAGCAGATCATCTTGCTGATTACATTGCTATTCTGAATCAGGGAGAAATAGTGGCGGAAGGTACATCACAAGATCTAAAAAAACTATTACCAGAAGGTCATATCGAATTAGGGTTTAATCAAGAAAGAGAAGTTAGAGCAGCATTTGATGTATTGCATGACTTTCATCCAACTATTCACCCAGAAAATCGAAAATTGGTTATAACTACGGATGGAAGCATTAAGCAAATGACAAATATGTTAAATCGTTTAGAACAAGCAGGCATTTCGGTATCGCAATTAACACAAAAGCAGCCGACATTAGAGGATGTATTTCTTACTATTATTGGTGAAAAGGAGGGTGCCTAATGGAGATAACGAATAAGTTCAGTGATATGAAAGTGATGATCGGACGAAGCATGCGACTTTCCTTTAGAAGTATGGATACCATGATAACCACAATCGCGATGCCGATCATGATTATGTTTGTCTTTGTCTATATATTTGGGGGAGCAATCGAAACGGGTTATGAAAATTATGTGAACTATTTAGTTCCTGCCATTATTATGATGACAATTGCTACAGGAGGTACGTATACTTCTGTTCGATTAAGTGATGATATTCATAAAGGAATTATTGACAGGTTTCGTTCCATGCCTATAGCTAAATCTTCTTTATTATCTGGTTATGTATGGACATCGGTCGTATTTAATTCTCTTTCAACCGCTTTGGTTATTGCTAGTGCTTTTTTAATGGGGTTTCGTCCGGGAGCGAATGTAGGTGAATGGTTATCAGTAATTGGATTAGTCGTTCTGTTTACCTTGGTCATTTCCTGGATGTCTGTATTCTCAGCTTTAATGGCAAAGACGGTAGAAGGTGCAGCGTCTTATGGTTACTTGGTACTACTTTTGATTTTTATCAGCTCGGCTTTTGTTCCAACGGATTCTATGCCGAAATGGATTCGCGTATTTGCAGATAATCAACCAATGACATCCGTTCTAGAAGCTATACGAAGCCTGTTGCTGAGTGAACCTGTCGGTAACCATGTTTGGATTTCGTTACTATGGTTATTTGGATTGTTGATTGTCATCTATATAGCTTCTGTTCAGATTTTTAAAAGAAAAACATCCTAATCACGTTATGTAATACCTCCTTTGGGGAAATTTATAACAGCTATAACAATACAATGAAGCTCAAAGTAATGTATGATGGTATATAGGAGGTGTATCGTTCATGAAAAACAAAGCTTCCTCTGATTTACTTAGAGGGCATGCAGATACAATTATTTTGAACTTACTAATGAGTGGAGATAAATATGGATATGAAATAACGAAATTAATAGCAGAATATTCAGATGGAGAGTATGAGTTGAAAGAGGCAACCATGTACTCAAGTCTGAAGCGTCTGGAGAAGGATGGCAGTATCGTATCCTATTGGGGAGATGAAACCCAAGGTGGTAGACGTAAATATTACAAGATTACGGAAAAAGGAAAAAATAATTATTACGAAAATAAAAGAAACTGGGAAGCATCCAAACGGATTTTAGATCAATTATTAGCGAAAGGTGGAAATGAAAATTGGTGAATAAAATAGAAAGATATGTTGACGGCATATTGTTGCCATATGAAAATACCCATTCTGTTGGGGAGTTGAAGGAAGAGTTAAACAACAATTTACAGGAAAAATTAAATGACTTTATAGAACAAGGATATGACGAAGATACCGCTTTTAAAATGACGGTTAACTCGATTGGTGATGTTAGTGAAATGGTGGAAGAATTTTCAGAAGGTACAGAAGAGGAGCAGGTAGAACAAAAGAAAATGGATTTTACGAAAATGGACCTGAGAACCTCTGATTTTAAAGATGTTAATCTACAAGGATCTGAGTTTAGCAAAAGTGATATAAGAGGTTCAGATTTTACAGGAGCTAATTTATCTAAAGCTAAGTTTGCCTCTTGTGACCTTAGAAATGTTATTTTTAACCATGCTAATCTGACGGGAGCCAATTTATCGAAGACAGATTTATCAAAAACAAGTTTTAAAAAGACTGTTTTAGATGAAACAGATTTAAGTTATTCCAATTTATCTGGTGTTGATTTCGAGAATCATACATTCAATGGTACTAGTTTTTACCAAAGCGGGCTTAAAGGCACAAACTTTAAAAATACTGTGTTTAGAAATGTATCTTTTAAATATGCATACTATTGCCATAAAGCGAATTTCGACGGAGCAACAATGGATAAAGTAACCTATGCCACATTGAATAGAACGAAGGCAGATCTAACGAATGTTACAATAATTTAATCCATTTTAGAGCCTATACGGGCTCTTTTTTTGTAGGGAGGGATTTACAAATAATGCTAGCATTCATCCTCGCATTCTGGTAAAATGTTTTCAATTTACCAATTGGGGGGATTGACATGTTTGTATGTAAAATAGACGAGAATTTGTCTCTGAAACTAATTGACCAAAGAGATGCAGAAAGGATATTTGATCTAACCGAAAATTCAAGGAACTATTTACGAGAGTGGCTACCTTGGGTTGATGCAACAGTAAAAGTAGAGGATACGAGGGAGTTCATTCAATCCAGTTTGAAAGGCTTTGCTGACAATAAAAGTCTTACTACAGTCATTATATATCATGGGGAGATTGTCGGGGTTGCTGGTTTTAATAGTATTGATTGGTCCAATAAAATTGCATATATCGGTTATTGGCTAGGGGCTGAGTATCAAGGAAACGGGATCATGACAAGGGTTGCTAAAACGCTAACAGACTATGCTTTTATGGAACTAAAACTTAACAAGGTAGAGATTAGAGCGGCCATCCATAATCAAAAAAGTAGAGATATACCTAAACGACTTGGATTTGTGGAAGAAGGACGCATTAGAAGTGTTGAGTGGTTATATGATCACTATACGGATCATGTTGTTTATGGAACATTAGCGGAAGAATGGTTCAAATAGTATAGCAATAAATAATAGAATACAAGAAGTCGTTTGGTGGAAAAGTACCAAACGACTTCTAGATAGTGAATAATATTAATTTCCTAAACTTTCAACAATGAGATCTTGTACTCTGCTACTCGTTAAAAGACGAAGGTGTGATACGCCTGAAACATGAATATTATCAGCACCACTAATTCTTGACATACTGATAGATACGATAGAATCTGAACTGCTGTAGATAGAAGTGAAATCAACTCCGGATGGAACTGATGTTGCCCCTAGGCGATTAGCACCACCAAGTGTAATGACTTTATCGACTTTATCCACACCACCTAAGCGAGTTAGATAACGTAAAGTATTAGCACCACCCATACTATGAGCAATAATATTTACTTCCTCTACATCATAATTACTAAGTACATCATCAATATAATCTCTGAGTTGACGAGAATTTCGATAATTATTGCCTGTTTTGTCTCTGAAGTTTATCGCATGCAAATCAGATCTGTCGTACCCAATACTTCTTAATTTTCGTTCGATACTATAGAAATTGTACGGTGCCCCACCTATACCATGAACGAGAACAACAGGCTTGTCAAAGTCAATGCCAGATTCTTCTTGTGCCATTGTTTTTGTAGGAACACTAAAAAGTAATACAAGTAACAGTAAGCCAATAAACGAGAGTTTGATAGATTTCATATAATCCTCCTTTAGTATATTATATGGATTATTTTACCACAGGATTGATATTGTTTGTATAATATTTCCTATTTTTAAAAGCGATTGAATATTTACGTAATTACTTTCTTTTAATTGTCGAAATATATTGACAATTCCAACAAAAGCATGTAAAGTACAGTGTATTACTAGGATATAAAAACTGAACATTAATCTTGTCTTATCAAGAGAGGTGGAGGGACTGGCCCAAAGAAGCCTCGGCAACCATTAAGTGTTTTACTTAATATAGGTGCCAATTCCGTCTGAGTGTTTTCACTTAGAAGAGATAAGAGATTCATCGTTACGTAATGCATCTCTCTATCTCAATATAGAGAGATTTTTTTATTATAAGAATCACAAACATTATATCTATAAGCTTATCAAGAGAGGTGGAGGGACTGGCCCAATGAAACCCGGCAACCATTAAGCGATTGCTTAAAAGGTGCTAATTCCAACAGGAGTATTCCTGAGAGATAAGAAGAGTAGTAGAGTCCTCTTTTTATCGAAGAGGACTTTTTTATTTGTAAGGAAAGTATAAAATTTGCACAGATGTCTAGCTCCGAGCGCCCAAAAACTAGGCGACTTCACGAATCGCCCTACGATAAAGAAGACTTGCCGATTGGTGAAACCAGAGGCTTAGTCGCACTTATGCCTTTAGGTGAAAGTCATCATCGGTTCGTAAACTCACCGTGATTCCTTTATCTCAGTTGATTAGTTCCAGCCGCTACGTTTTTAAGCGGGCGCTCTGCGCTTTTCTTAATTTAAAATAAAAAGGAGTAATCACCTATATGTCAATTGTTATTTTAGATGGGATCAGGACACCTTTTGGAAAGTGGAACGGTGCCCTTGCAGAAATTGATGCGGTAACGTTAGCAAGCAAGACGTTGCATTACTTAATGGAAAAACATGTTGCAATTCCTCAGATAGATGGGGTATTGTTAGCACAAGTTATCCAGGCTGGACAAGGACAAAACCCTGCTAGGCAAGTTGCACATCAAGCTGGCCTTAAAAGTAGTACACCGGCGATCACCTTAAATAATGTCTGTCTTGGAGGAGTTGCCTCTGTCATTGATGCGGTGCGTCGTACTCAATTAGAAGAAGGGTCATTTTATATTGTTGGTGGTTTTGACTCAATGTCTAATGCACCACATATTATCCCGACTCGATCGATCAAAGGTATAGGTCACCAGACGATTACTGATACGTTGCTCCATGACGGGCTGTGGTGTGCATTAAGTGATCAATCGATGGGCGCATTAACAGAACAATATAATGGTGTATACAACATTAGCCGTGAAGAGCAAGATCAATTTGCAGCTCTGTCTCAACGAAGAGCAGCTAGTGCCTTTGAACAAGGTCTGTTGCAGGAGGAAATTCTTCCAATCGATGGTGTGTTAGCAAATGATGAAGGTATACGCCCCCAGACAACAGTTGATAAATTAGCGAATTTGAAACCGGTATTTGCAAAAGGTGGAACAATAACAGCAGGTAATGCTTCGCAAATGACAGATGGAGCAAGCCTTGGAATTGTTACAACAGCAAAGCAAGCTGAACAAATCGGAACCGAACCACTTGCACATATTATCGACTGGGCGGAAACGGCTGGACCTGATGCTAGTCTTCAAACAAAGCCGGCAGACGCCATTCAAAAAGTATTGAATAAACAGCAATTGACAGTAGAAGATATTGAACTCTTTGAAATAAATGAGGCGTTCGCTAGTGTTGTGATCGCCAGCTGTAAAGCGTTAAATATTGGTTATGACAAAGTAAACGTCAATGGTGGAGCAATTGCAATTGGGCACCCGCTTGGAGGTACTGGCTTCCGCTTAGTTTTAACATTAGCACATGAATTGAAACGACGTGGTGGTGGTAAAGGAATCGCTTCTCTATGCGGCGGTGGTGGCCAAGGAATAGCCATTCTTATTGAAGTACCAAAGAAAGAGGGAAAACAATGAATACTCAAACAATAGATAAGAAGAGTCAGATATTATGGGAACCTACAGAAAAAGATATGGAACAATCACATCTTCAAGCTTTTGCGAAATTTGTTAATCAGGCACTTTTTCCTTATGAAAGATTACATCGTTGGTCGATCACGAATATTGGAGATTTCTGGTCTGGTGTCTGGGATTATGCCGGTATTATCGGCGAAAAAGGGGAAAGATTCTATCTCCAGGGTGAGTCAATGGTTGATGCTGTTTTTTTCCCTGATGCTCAATTAAACTTTGCGGAGAATCTACTAAAAGGTAAAGATAAGCAAATTGCTGCCTATCAAGCAGATGAAACAGGTGTAACAGCTAAGATTACTTATCATGACTTACGTATACAAGTTGCAAAGGCACAGTACGGATTAAAACAATTGGGCGTGAAAAAGGGAGATCGGGTAGCGGGGATTACTACTAATAATATAGAAGGATTGGTCGCTTTACTTGCCGCAACATCACTTGGAGCAGTTTGGACCTCTTGTTCACCAGATTTTGGTGCGAAAGGAATAATCGATCGAATTGGCCAAGTGCAACCGAAAGTTCTAATCGCCAATCTAACGTATCAGTATAAACAAAAACCTTTTGATATTTCGGATAAAGTAGAAGAAACAATCAGGCAGATTGCTAGTATTAATCACGTTATAACGATTGCAGGAGAACTACCTAACTCAATCACTTGGTCTTCTTTACTCGATAACGATGCAGAGAAACCGCAATTTGAAAGAATTGGATTCCGTGATCCCCTTTATATCCTTTATACATCTGGTACGACAGGACTGCCAAAGGCAATTGTTCATTCTGTAGGAGGTACGTTATTACAACATGTGAAAGAACACCAATTGCATTGTGATGTACATGAAGAAGATGTACTGTTCTGGTATTCCAACACAGCATGGATGATGTATCCATGGCTCGTATCAGGTTTGGCGAGTAATGCTTCTGTTTTGTTATATGATGGTGCTCCGGTACTTCCAGACAATCCAACACATTTATGGGATATTGCGGAAGAAATCGGACTGACGCATTTTGGTACGAGTCCCAAGTATTTAGATTCATTAATGAAAGCAGATGTTGTGTTGAAAGATCAGTATCCATTAACTTCCTTAAAGAGTATTCTTTCCTGTGGTGCACCACTAGTAGCTGAACAATATGATTGGGTATATGAAACGATAAAAGAAGACATTTACTTAGCATCTATTTCAGGAGGTACAGAGATTATTGGATGTTTTGTCATGGGGTCTCCAGTTCATCCAGTATTCCGCGGAGAGATTAGTTGTAAAGCATTAGGGATGGCGGTGGAAGTGTTAGATGATCGCAATGCACCTGTCTATGGTCAAAAGGGAGATCTAGTCTGTACACAGCCTTTCCCAAGCATGCCATTAACGTTTTATGGTGAGAAGGGTGATGAGCGATATCGTCATAATTATTTTGCTGAACGACCAGGTATTTGGACACACGGAGATTTTGCTGAACAAACGATTGATCAATCGTTTATCATCTATGGTCGTGCAGATACTGTGCTAAATCCTGGTGGTGTGAGAATAGGGACTGCAGAGATTTATAGTGTGGTAGAACAAATCGAAGAAATTAAAGATTCGATCGTATTTGGTTTACCATGTGAAAATGATGAAGAGATTGTACTATGTGTTGTAACTGATCAGTTAACAAAAGATCTTGCCAAGCACATTCGACAACAAATACGAGAAAAAGCATCACCACGCCATGTTCCAAGACGAATTTATCAGGTGAATGATATACCATACACAGTCAACGGTAAGAAAGTCGAAGGTGCTGCAAAAACAGAAGCAATTGGTAATGAAGTCAAAAACAAAGCTTCTATTAGTAATCCTGAATGTCTACAAGAATTAACAGATATTAAAAAGAAGGAGTGCTACTAATGGTGAAACGACCGAAAGGTGCAATTATCGGTATCGGCGAACTAAAGCCAGTACGGTACTCTGAAGGAAAAACAACTTTAAGCTTAATAGCGGAATCAGTTCAGCTTGCATTAGCAGATGCTGGTCTCACGAAAGATGAAATCGATGGATTGTTAGTAGGACCACAAGTAGGTGAAACACCACAACACGTACCTGCAACAGTGTCAGAATATTTAGGTGTTTCTCCGATTATGTCTAACACTGTTGATCTAGGCGGAGCAACTGGTGCGGGAATGATTTGGCGTGCAGCTGCGGCGATTGAAGCAGGAATGTGTGAAACAGTCGTTTGTGTACTAGCTAATAAAAATGAAAAAGGACAAGTACCACGGTCACCGAACCGTAATCCCATTCGTGAATTTGATGTTCCGTTTGGTGCTTCAGGCGCAAATACGTCCTATGCATTGTTAAAAAGAGAGCATATGGAAGTATATGGATCCAAACAAGAAGACTTTGCGAGAATTGCGTATTGGTCTAGAAAAAATGCACTAAAAAATCCGAAAGCAATTTTTTATGATAAGCCAGTTGAGTTAGATGATATTTTGCAATCTCCCATTATATCGGATCCATTAAGACTGTTAGAGATTGTTATGCCATGTGCGGGTGGAGCAGCCGTGATTGTCACTTCAGAGGAAAAAGCAAAGCAAGCAAAGAAAAAGCCGGTCTATTTAAAAGGAGCAGGGGAAAAAATCACCCATCGTGCGGTTAGTCAAGCCCCGGCAATGGATCAGTTACCTTTTGCATATTCTATTCCCCAAGCCCTACAACAGGCAGAGATTAACGGGGAAGATCTGGATTTGTTATCACTTTATGATTGTTATACAAGTGTTGTAGCGGTGCAGCTAGAAAGCATTGGGATATGTAGGCAAGGTGAGTTCGGTGATTTTGTCCGAAATCATACTTTTGGTCATGATGGCGATTATCCTCTCAATACACATGGTGGCCAACTAGGCTTTGGCCAAGCCGACCTAGCTGGAGGAATGTCACATATTATTGAAGCAGTCATCCAATTACGTGGCGAAGGTGGAGACCGACAAATTGCTGATGCTAAACATGCACTTGTAACAGGAAATGGAGCGACATTAAGTGAAACAACTGCTTTAGTGTTAGGAGGAGAGCAATGACGAATATATCATTTCCGGAACCAACGATTACAGCAGTGAGTAAGCCCTTTTGGGATAAGATTAACGAAAAACAATTTTATCTGCAACAATGTGAGGAGTGTAAGCAATGGGTTTTCTATCCACGTGCCCATTGTCCAAATTGTTTTAGCGCTAAGCTAACGTGGAAAGAAGCCTCGGGGCAAGGTAAGTTAAAATCTTGGAGTATTGTCCATCGAGCTGGACATCCTGCTTGGCAAGAACGCACACCATATGCGGTAGGGGTGGTCCAATTAGCCGAGGGACCATCGTTGCTTACGCATTTGCTAATCAATGAACAGGAATTACGTTATCAGTTACCTGTAGAAATATCCTATCAGCAATTAAATGAACGGCTATTACCATTTTTTCAAAAGAAAGGGGATTAAACGATGATTTATACGTATCTCATTTTAGTTGTCGTGTTTTGGATTATCGGACTAACGATCTGGAGCAAGTTTTATAAAAATAATTAAAGGTGGTATTAGGGCATGTTAACGGAATCTAGTTTACTTCTTTGGACTGTTATTATATTATTAGTTGCTTATTTTGGTCTTGTAACATGGATTGGAAAAAAAGGAAGTGCTCACAGTAAATCGATGAATGGCTTTGCGACAGCGAGAGGGAAGGTTAGTCCTTGGCTTGTAGGAGCAAGTTTTGCTGCATCATATTCTAGTGCGAATCTGTTTATTGGAGTTCCTGGATTAGCCTATCAACATGGTACATCGGTTCTATGGTATACATTAGGGTGTTTTGGTGTTTCATGGGTTGGTCTATTAATTTTTGCTAAAACATTTTGGCGTTATGGCAAGAAATTCGGGCGAGTTTCTACTGTACCTGAGTGGTTAGGACGACGTTATAATTCAAAAACGTTACAAGTCATTGTCTCTCTTTTGATATTATTTAATGTATATTACATTGTTGGTCAAAATGTTGGTCTTGCTACCATTTTTGAAACCGTAATTGGTATCCCTTATTTCTGGGGAATCATTATAGGGGTAACGATTACGATTTTATATATTGGTCTAGGTGGAGCCTTCGCCCAGATGATTACAGATGGTATACAAGGGCTATTTATGGCTGTAGCTTCGATATTAATTTTTATTTCATTCTTTTGGACAATCGGCGGTGGTATCAATGTATTCGGGGAATTAACGAAGCAACTGCATGCAGTAGATCCCAATTTAACCACTTTTGTGGGCGTTGATGGTCCCTATAATAGTGTGTTAGCAATTATGGCAGTACAATTTTTGTTATTCAGTTTTATCCTAATGCCACACTTGTTGAACAAAATTTTATCCATAGAAACAGAGGAAGAGCTTGCACCATTCACCTTATCATCAGGAATTGTGTTGTTTGTCATTTCCACTTTGATGGTACTGGGTGGTTTAGCTGCACGGGTGCTTTTCCCGACATTAAATAGTGCAGATTCAGCGATTCCAATGTATGTGATCGAATCGTTCCCTAGTATTATTGCTGCGATTATGATTGTAGGGATTATTTCAGCAATCCTTTCCAGCACAGATAGCTTATACCTAGGTGTAACAACTAGTATTGGAAATGATTTTTACAAAGTATTGGCGCCAGTATTTAAGAAGAATATAAGCCAGGCGAAATTAGATGCACAATCAGTGAATGTCGCAAAAGGATCGCTTGTTTTAGTAGGACTCTTATCATTATATATTTCCTTAGATCGTCCGGATTCCTTGTCGATATTAATTCAATTCAGCTTTTCCGCGATCATTTCAGGAATATTAGCACCTATAACATTAGGTTACTTCTGGAAAAAAGCAACAAACTATGGTGCGATTGCAGCAGTCATCACAGGTGCATCGTTATATGTAGTCTTTACACAATTTAATGTCATTGAAAATATTTATTTAGCAATGTTCTTTGCTTCCTTAGCTTCATTTGTCGTAATGGGTGTTATCGGTCTGCTAACAGCTACGAAAGAACATGAAGAATTAGTATTAAAGAAAATAAGCTGAAACATAGTTGAGAAGAGCTGACATTGAAGTCAGCTCTTTTTAAATTTATAAGGAGTATATAATAAGTGAGTGTTATTATATCATAAGTGGTCATTTTGAAGTGATGTGTAGACGGAAAGCATCGCTCCGGCTGCCCGCTTCCCTTTCCGTGGGGTTTTACCTTCAGCTAACTTTTCCAAGCAAAAACCGCTTGAAAAAGTGGATCTTCAGGTAAAACAGTTCCCACAGGAGTTGAAGCGGGCTGCCTCCGCTATAAAGCAGCTCTACAACGTATGTGACAGCTAACTTTTTGAGGTTGTATACAATGTGAAATAAAAGACGTAATGTCCGTACGTTAAAACAATGTAGAACGTTATCTAGCGTAGGCGTCCACTTTGACTCCTGTGGGATCAGCGTGATCTGAAGATCCACTTTTGTAAAGCAATTTTCTTTACAAAAGTTAGCTGAAGACACGCCCCACGGAAAGCGAAGTGGGCAAGCTGTAGCGGTATTATTCATGTCAAAATAACTACTTTGGACAGGACCGGGTGGGCTTTCTCGTTTTTTCTTGTGTTCTTTCCATTGGATGATGTAAATATGATATTATGGAAATGCATTCATAAGTTTACGATCAACTTCGAGCGAAACACTATCAACTTTTGGAATTTACGATCAACTTCGCACAAAATACTATCAACTTTTAAGAATCTACTATCAACTCCTGACAGCATGCTCAAATTTAATGGATAAAGGTGGGGAAAACAGATGACCAATCATTCAACGGTAACATTAACAATGACAAAAGCTTTTGATGTGGAAGCAGACAAAGTATACGCCGCTTGGATTGAACCGGAATTAATGAAAAAATGGCTATTTACAATGGAAATGACTAACAAAGTGGTTAAGAGTAATGCCAAAGAAGGCGGTAGCTGGGAAATTGTTGATCACCGTGATGGCAAGGATTATCGAGCAATTGGTGAGTACCGCGTTTTAGATAAACCGAATAAACTTGTAAAAACTTTCGAAATGCCACAGTTTAGTGATACCGTAGATGTTTTAACTGTTTCCTTTGAACCAACAACGTCTGGATGTAATATGACCTTTGTCCAGAAGATAGTCGTTCCCCATGAAGAAGGATGGACTCAAGTAGATATCGACAAGGCATGTAAAGAATATCATGATGGCTCACAAGATGGTTGGGAAATGATGTTTGAAGGGCTTAAACAATTAGTGGAAAAAGGCGAGATTAGCTATCCTTAATAACAACTGTACGACTGATTGACCTATTCATCAGTCGTTTTTTATATTACGAAAAAACATCTTATGCATGCCAAATTACATGTTATGTATTTTTACATACTTCTAATGAGATAATTTGCCAAAAAAGAAGTGATGTACATCATAATACAAAAAGGGGGGAAACCATTGAAGGTAAAAATCGATATTGATCCAAAACATGATGATGAGTGTCAAATTACGATTTCTGCGAAGGAGTGGACGAAAGAAATTGAAGAATTGGTTCAACTATTAAAAAAGAAGCAACCGAAGCGGATTGTAGCAGTACAGGAAGAGCGATCGATCGTACTAAATCCAGAGGAGATTGATTTTGTTTTTGCTCGAGATCGAAAAGTGTTTGCCTCTATTAAGGGAGAATGTATGGAGTTGAAAATGAAATTATATGAAGTGGAGAAAATGCTGAGTAATACTGGTTTTATTCGTTTTTCTAAATCTGTTATTGGCAATATAAATCAAATCGATCGCTTTGAATTATCATTTAACGGAACATTGTGTGTTTACTTTAAGTCAGGAAGTAAGGAATATGTGAGTAGGAAATATGTGAGCGACTTAAAAACACAGATAATGGAAGGAGGAGACAAATGATTGTTGAAGGACTTAAAAGAATATTACTCGGTGTTGCGGTAGGAAGTCTGATAACCTTTGTAGTACTTTCCTTTCTAGTGATGCTAGACATTAATTCAACGATACAAGAAATATGGAAACATTGGTCTGCAAGCATGGCACTCGGTGTTTATTACAGTTTAGCTTCTGTTATATTTGAGCTAGAAAGATGGAGTATTTTGAAACAGACAGTAATTCATTTGTCTTTGACTATTCTCGTGTTTTTTCCAATAGCTATTTTGGCGGGGTGGATTCCTTTTAACCTGTTAGCAATGATCTTAGGATTAGGAATATTTTTAACACTATATTCCGTTTTTTGGATTAGTGCCTATTTCTACTATAAAAACATGGAAAGAGTCATGAATGAACGAATAGATCGAGAAAGTAATTGATAATATTTTTGCAGAGGAGATGTCTAGATGATTGATGTGCGAGGTGTTAGTAAATCTTATGGTTCTGTTCAAGCATTGAATGACATACAGTTTCAAATTGATGAAGGAAGTTGCTTTGGTTTAGTTGGTCCAAATGGTGCAGGGAAATCAACTTTTATGAAAATATTGGTTGGAGTTCTGCAAAAGTTTGATGGGGATATTCAAGTTTTTAACAAGTCTGTGAAACAGAACCGGCAAGCGGTTAAGAGCTTTATCGGATATGTACCTCAGGATATTTGCTTAGAGGAATTATTAACGGCTAAGGATAATTTAATGTATTTTGGCAGGTTGTATGGTTTATCAGGTGAACATTTACGTAAACGAATTCGGACAGTGTTGGATCAAATTGGACTTAGTGATAAGGCAAATCAAAAAATAACAGAGTTCTCTGGAGGTATGAAGCGTCGCTTAAATATAGGTTGTGCCATCCTTCATGAACCTTCTTTAGTAGTGTTAGATGAACCCACCGTAGGGATTGATCCACAATCAAGACATTCCATTTTCGCCCTTATACAGCAATTAAAAGAAATGGGAAGTACCGTTATTTATTCTAGTCACTATATGGAAGAAGTGGAGCAGATCTGCAATAGTGTTGGCTTTATTGACAAAGGAAAATTAGTGGAACATGGCACTATGAAGCATGTGCTGCATAAACATCGCAGTGCATCCATTTTTGTTTCAGCTGACGGAATTGGCAAAGAGGAATTATCTTTATATGGCGATACCATCGAAAAGAAGACTGGGTTCACCGTGAACTGTGATGATCCGCTTTTGACAATGGGAAAAATGATTGAACAATTTCGGCAAAGTGGAATTAACCCGGAGCGATTGGAATTGAGCCAGGCAAGATTAGAAGATATTTTCTTTTATTTAACAGGTACCCAATTAAGGGATAATGGATAGGAGTGAATGGTATATGTGGGCAATTACGATAGTCGAATTAAAAAAGAAGTTACAAGACAAAGGGATTTGGTTCTGGACTTTTATATTGCCAATTATTTTTATAGTTGGTTTTATTACGATATTTTCTGGTATGAATGAAATGGAACCAGAGCAATTAGTGACACAAATAGTGCCGGGCTATATTATTATGTTTACTTTCTTTATTATGATTTCGATGGTGATTACCTTTATAAAAGATCGAGATAGTGGAATGGTTGCTCGAGTTGCTAGTACACCTTTACCATTAAATCGTTTTCTTGTTGGAAAATGGTTACCATTTTTGATCATTGTGATCCTTCAAATTATCGTATTAATGTTATTTGGAGTACTTGTATATGACTTACCTCTAGGTGATCCACTTGCATTAATGTTGATATCTCTTATCCTCGCATTTCTTGCTACTAGCTGGGGAATGGCTATGTCATTACTAGTCAATACCGAAAACATGGGGATTGCCCTAACACAAGTGATTGCATTAGGAGGAGCAATGCTTGGTGGACTATGGATGCCGCTTGAAATCATGCCAAATTCGATGCAATTGATAGCGAAATTCCTACCACAATATTGGGCGTTGGAAGGTTTCCAGTCTATTTTACAGGATGGTGGTCATGTGATGGATATATGGTTATCCTTATTGATCTTGTTAGGATTTGGTATGATAGGCTGTGTAATATCTGTCTTTAGCTATCCTCGTTTTCTAAGGCAGTCAAGAAGCTAAAGCCAAATGTTCAACATTTTGTAATATTTCCAAACCCAGATATAAAAAGTATTTGTGGTAAGCTATTGTAGAGGATACAATAGAAAGGAAAGGTAAGGTGTTGAATATATGAAAGAAAATAGTACGCCATTACCACCGAAAACTTGCAGCATTGACCGTTTGGTTACATTACCGGAAGATGTGGAAAAAGTAATAAAAGGTATCAAGACCGCAACAAGACGTAATGGCCGTTATGCAGATATCGGTGAAACAATGGAGTTAAAAGATAAGAAATTTCGAATAGATAATGTATATAAACAAAAACTTGGCGAATTGACAGATGAAGATGCTAACAGAGAAGGGTATGACAGTTTAGCAGCTTATAAAGAAGCGATATTGTCTATCCACCCAGGCATGCCATGGCTTCCTGAAATGGAAGTATGGGTCCATGAATTCAGCGCCCAAGGATAAAAGACTTCAAATTGGAGTCTTTTTATTTTTTAAGTGAATACGATATGGTTATTAGCTCCTTTGAATGTAGAAAAAATAATAACATACACTATAAAAAAACGTTTAGGAGCGAACCTTAGTGGATTTCTATTTATATATTCTTATCACTCTGTCTTATATTGTTTTATTGCTAGTAGGCTTCATTAAAAAAAGTGGAAAAAATATAAGGAGTCTTACTTTCTTTCTGTACCTAGTCATAGCAGGTTTAATCGTTGACAATGCCATTATTGCCTTTGGGAAATTTATTGGAACAGGTCCCTTTTTGGAAAAACTCCATCTGCTTCGCTACTGGATACATGCTATTGTTACGCCAACACTTATTCTGTTTTGTTTAGGTGTATTACGAAAATTAGGTGAAAAGCCATTTCATTCTATAAGAACAATTAGGATTACGCTTACTTTCACATGTGTTTTAATACTAATCGAAATCATGACAGTGGTAGCAAAAATCGAGCTAAAGCCTGTTACAGAATACGGTATTCTGCATTATGTTCCTGAAACAGAAATAGAAGGATCACATTTAATGATTATTTGTGTCAGTGTAATTCTTCTTGTTACAGGGTTTATTCTTTACCGTATTACCAAATGGAAATGGATGCTTGCAGGTGCAATTATAATGGGAATCGGTAGTGCTCTACCAATTGAGGTTGAAAGTACAGCCTTTACAAATGCTTTGGAGCTACTGCTGATGATCAGTTTAGTGGCAACCAATCTTACTTTTTCAAAAAAAGAAAACACCTAATCCACTTCCCTTGTGATTAAGGTGTTTCGCTACTCACAGTTACTCTACATTAACCCGTAAAACAATGTTGTTATGATTAAGAGACCATACGGAATTTTTTATTTTCAGGTTTTTCTCAAATCGTTCAATCCAAACCTGATTTGCTTGAAATAAAGCTGTTATCTGAGCATTGTTCAAGACCGCCTCTTCTATATCTTCGTTCTTCTGATTCAGAAATACTACCTGAATCGTATCACCATTCTGATAAGCTGTACGCATGATCAATCTCCTCCTTTTTCTATCACATACGTTGTTGAGGACATGAACGTTTCAGATCTTAACCTTTTGTTGGAAAAGTTGTTATAATAAACATAATTCTCGAAAAATGGTGATTGTCATGAAAATAAGAAAATTAAGATTAGATGAAACGAAACCGATGGAATTATTACTGTTAGCAGATCCCTCTCCCTCTATCATTAAATCATATCTAGATCGAGGAGAATGCTATGTTGCTGAGTTAGAAAATAGAATAATAGGTGCCTATGTCCTGCTTCCAACAAGACCTCATACAGTTGAACTGGTTAACATTGCTGTTGCAGAAGAGCACCAAGGAAAAGGAATAGGTAAAAAATTAATTTCAGATGCTATCCAAAATGCGAAAAAGCACGGATATAAGATAATAGAAGTCGGCACAGGCAATTCTAGTATTAATCAGCTCGCATTATATCAAAAGTGCGGCTTTCAAATGGTGGGAATTGATAAGGATTTTTTTATCAAGCATTATCAAGAGAAGATCTATGAAAATGGTATTCAATGTCGCGATATGATACGTTTATCGCAGGATTTAGAGGGACGGGTATAAATATCATGTGTAGAAGACTTGATTATTTAAAAAGAGGAACTCAAATACAACAGCATGCTTATCACACCCTAACAGAATTAGAGATAATGCAGGACCTAAAGATATATCATCCTGTTCTCTGCGGTACGATTCCAATAGATATTGCGATTGCAGAATCTGATTTGGACATTATCATGGAAGTGTATAATCTCACAGAGTTTAAGCAAACACTCGAATCTTTATACAAGCATTTAGATGGTTTCAAAATAAAAACAACGAATATAAGAAATCTGCCGGTGGTTAAAGCAAATTTCTTCTTTAAAGGATTTGAGTGTGAATTGTTCGGTCAACCACAACCTGTAGAGCAACAAAATGCCTATCTCCATATGCTTATAGAAAGTAAGTTATTGAAAGAAACTCCCAATTTGAAAGATGAGGTTATATTGCTCAAAGAACAAGGTTATAAAACCGAAACTGCTTTTTGCAAAATGATAGGTTTAACAGGATCAGACCCATATGAAGAACTTTTAAAATATGGCAGAGAACAAGGATGGATATGAAAAGGAGAATATTATAAAAGTGGCCATAAAAGTCTCGAAAGTGGCCATAAAACTGCCAAAAGTGACCAATAAATCCCGAAAAGTGGCCATAAAACATCAAGAAGTGGCCAATAAACAAAAGGAGCTTCAGTGATAAGCTCCCATCTCATGATGTTTCTCCATATCTCAGTCCTAGTTCATAAGCCTTTTTCAGCCACTGTTCCATATTTTCAGGCTTTTCTTTAATTGTTTCATACAATAATTCGAATCTGGAAGTTCCAATCCCACAATAATCTGCTAATGCTACATTAAAATAGTGTGTGATCATTTGATCATATTTCCTTTTAGTAAATCTTTCTATAGGTGCTCCGGCAAGACTTAACCATAGTACATGTTGATGGGGTAATTTAGCTGGTCCATAGGCAAAACTGTAATTCCACACTCTATCAATGTAGCCTTTTAACAATGCTGGCATGCTCCACCACCAAAGTGGAAAAACGAATGCTAATCCATCGTATTGCTTCAATCTATCCATTTCCTGATGTACTCTTACTGAAAACTGCTGTTGATCAGTGCTCCAGTCTGGTTCATCCACTTCTTTTAAAATAGGGTCAAAATCACTCCGGTATAAATCAAGAACATCTACTTCATGTCCAGCATCCTGCAATCCTGCCATCATACGTTTAGCAACAGTGAAGGTTAATGAGTCTTGACGGGGGTGGGTTACAATCGTTAACACTTTCATAATAATCTCTCCTCTTGTTCTTTTCTTTATTTCATTATATAGTTGTTTTATAGTTCAGTAAAATTGATATTTCCGATAAAATGATTCAGTATAAATGATATAAAGAGGGTGGACAGTGTGGAACTGAGACATCTCATTACATTTAAAACAATCGTTGATGCTGGAGGGTTTAAAAAGGCTTCAGACCAACTAGGCTATGCTCAATCTTCTGTAACGGCACATATCAAGGAATTAGAAGAAGAACTAGAAAAGCCTTTATTTGATCGAATGGGCAGAAAGACAATATTAACGCAAGCAGGTCACGATTTTTATCCATATGCACTGGAGATTATCGACCTCTATGCAAAATCTAAAGCCGTTGTCAGTGAAGGAGAGGAGCCATCAGGTCGATTAACCATTGGTGCTAGTGAATCTTTAATGGTCCATTGGCTTCCGGAGCTATTAATGGAATTCACGGAGAAATACCCGAAAGTTGAATTAGTCTTAAAATCACTTCAGTATGAAAATATTACGGCACAGTTAAAAAGTGGAGACATAGATATTGCTGTCCTTGTTGAACTACCAGATTGGCAAGTACGTGCATTGCACATTAATCTGATTAGTGAGGAAAGCCTTCGTTTAATTAAAGGTAAAAATAAAAGTGAAATGCAAGAGCGGATGCTGATAACAGAATACCAGTGTAGTTGGCGACCGATTATTGAAGATTATATCAAAAAAACGGATACGGCTATTTCTAAGATAGAATTACCTAGTCTGGAGGCCATCAAAAAATTAGTAATCTGTGGCCTCGGTGTGTCGATGCTGCCATATTTCGTGGTGAAAGACGAACTTCATAACGACCAATTAGAAGAGATAAAAAGTATCTGTCCATTAGGAATTTATTCAGCGATTCATAAAGATAAGT
This sequence comes from Gracilibacillus lacisalsi DSM 19029, assembly GCF_000377765.1. Classification (GTDB taxonomy): domain Bacteria; phylum Bacillota; class Bacilli; order Bacillales; family Amphibacillaceae; genus Gracilibacillus; species Gracilibacillus lacisalsi. The sequence continues at coordinate 172,120 of NZ_KB898667.1, forward strand.
GGCTATCGAAGAACATGAAAGCTTTCCTCCATTTATTAAATGGCTAGGGAGTAGCAAGGTTCTAATTTCTTACAATTAGAACTTTACTGCTTCGATTTTTTATGTTTAAATGTAAGTGAGTAATCACTCATTTTACAAGACTAGGAGGAGTTCGTGTATGTCCAAAATACTTGAAATGAACGAGATAGCTCTTTCTTTTGGTAAAGAGAAGGTATTGAAGGATATTAATTTATCAGTAGATAGCGGAGAGATATTTGGTTTGTTAGGTCCTTCTGGGGCAGGGAAAACAACTCTGGTAAAGGTTATTGTAGGGATTCTTGAAGCCACGAAGGGATCGGTTTGGGTACAAGGGAAGAAGATGCCATCCCTTGAATTAATGAAATCGATTGGTTATATGTCTCAATCAGATGCTTTATACCAGGAGCTATCCGCAAAAGAAAATTTAGCTTTTTTTGCTGCTCTTTATGGTTTGAAAAAGAAAGAACGTGAAGAAGTCATTAACAAAGCTGCAAATATTGTTAACTTATCTAAAGAATTAAATAAAGAAGTACGTCATTACTCAGGTGGCATGAAAAGGAGGCTGTCGTTGGCAGCTTCACTGATGCATTCGCCCGGATTGTTAATATTGGATGAACCTACAGTAGGGATAGATCCGCTACTGCGACAATCAATTTGGGACGAATTTCACAAACTAAAAGAAAGTGGGATTACGATTATTGTCACTACGCATGTAATGGATGAGGCTGATAAATGTGATCGGCTCGCTATGTTACGTGATGGATCGATTATTGCGTGTAATACCCCTGAGAAGTTAAAAGCGGAACAAGGTGTAGAATCGATTGAAGCAGCATTTTTAGCATATGGAGGTGGCGCACAATGAATGTCATGGCGGTAGTAAAACGAATAGCTCAACAGTTTATACGTGATAAACGATCATTAGCGCTATTGGTCATTGCACCTATACTCGTCATCACGCTTATTTGGCTTGTACTCGATGGTAACGAATACGAACCAGAGATTGCTATTGATGATTTACCTGCACCGTTAGAGGAATCAATACAAGAAGAATCTGTCCATAATCTCAAGGAAATGTCAGAGGAAGAAGCTAAGCAAGCATTACAGCAAAGTAATATAGATGCCTTTTTAACGACCAAGAACGATGCATTATATATTCTGTTAGAGGGCAGTGACGCAACTGCCAATAGTGCTACCTTACAGACGATTCAGGCAGCGATTCAGATGATGAACAATGGAATAGAGCAAGAGCCTGTCATTGAATACTATTACGGTTCTGATCAACTTAACCTCTTTGATCAGGTTGGCTCTGTATTGATCGGCTTTTTCATTTTCTTCTTTGTTTTCATCATAGGTGGTATTTCTTTTTTACGAGAGCGGACACAGGGTACGTTAGAAAAATTATTATCAACACCTATTAAAAGATGGGAAATAGTTTTTGGTTATTTAATCGGATTCGGGATCTTCACTATCCTTCAGGCACTAATCATCGCGAGCTATTCTGTCTATGTGCTGGATATTTATATGGCCGGAGATTTTTGGCAGCTTCTACTAGTAACTTTCTTATTGGCAATTACTGCTTTGAGTTTGGCGACATTATTATCTGCCTTTGCTAATAATGAATTTCAAATGATGCAGTTTATTCCGTTGGTCATTATTCCACAAGTGTTCTTTTCAGGGATGTTTCCATTGGAGTCACTTGCCGAATGGTTACAGGTTCTCAGTAAATTAATGCCACTCACGTATGGAGCGAATGCGATGCAGGCGATCATGCTCAAAGGACAGAACATTTGGGATGTCTGGCAAGATATTGTCATCGTTTTCGGTTTTGCTGCTATTTTTATTGTGCTTAATATTTTTGCATTGAAGAAGCATCGTAGGTTATAACTGTATTAGAAAGAAAATCTAGAGGTGAGAATGATGGGACAGCTTGATAAAGAATTGCTACAAGAATTATTAAATGTATCTGATAAAGAATTAACACCAAAACAGACACAAATAGTGCAAGCCGCAATTGAAATATTTTCTGAAAAGGGCTTTGCTGCTGCTTCCACCAGTGAAATAGCGAAACGAGCAGGTGTAGCAGAAGGGACGATCTTCCGCCATTATAAAACAAAAAAGGAATTACTAATTTCGATTGTTTTGCCAGTTATTTCTAATTTTGCTGTTCCATTTTTAGCAGAACAATTTCTGAATGAAATTTTTGAAGGAGAAGAGTTTGAAGAAATGGATCAGTTTCTCCGTAAAGTGATTTATAATCGTTACGAATTTTTTCGTAAAAATACAGCATTACTAAAAATACTATTGCAAGAGATGTTTTATCATTCCGAAATACAAGATACCTTTAAACAAATATACATGGAAAAGATTGCACCGAAATATCGAAATGCCATGAAACGTTTATTAACAAAAGAACAATTTGAATCTATTCCAACCGAAACGATCTTCCGTTTAACGATAAGTACGATTTTAGGTTATTTATTAGCTCGATTCATCATTGTACCTGATTATGATTGGGATGATGAAAGGGAGATAGAATACACGATTCAATTTATCCAAAATGGGATAAAAGGGTTAAAATAAGTTCCAATTTCATTGCCGTGAATAAGAAAGGAGAATGCAACTCATATTAATACAAGAGCTACTTGTGTTATGCTAGATGTAGCATTCTCCGGTAATCCGGTATGTAATGACCTAAGTGAATGAGATAGTCGATGTCTCATGAAAGGAGATAGTATGACGGTAACAACAAATGAAGGTTGGAATTTAGATAATAGTTATCAACGATTACCTGGCATCTTTTATTCGCGTGTTCAACCTACGCCAGTAGATGACCCAGAAATCGTAATGTTTAATCGTGAATTAGCAACTGAGCTTGGTTTAGATGCAGAGAGTATGGAGGATAGTGCTGCTCTTTTTTCTGGCAATCGACTGCCTGAAGGTGGACTTCCGATTGCACAAGCATATGCAGGTCATCAGTTTGGCCATTTTACCATGCTTGGTGATGGAAGAGCGGTCTTACTCGGTGAACATATCACCCCTGATGGACAAAGAGTAGATATTCAACTCAAAGGTTCAGGAAAGACACCGTATTCCCGTGGAGGTGACGGTCGGGCTGCATTAGGTCCGATGTTACGTGAATATTTAATTAGTGAGGCAATGTACGGCTTGAAGATTCCGACAAACCGAAGTTTAGCTGTTGTAACGACAGGAGAGTCTGTTGAACGTGAAGTTGCATTTCCTGGGGCTATTTTAACCAGAGTAGCAAATAGCCACCTTCGTGTCGGGACATTTCAGTATGCCAGACAATGGGGAGAAAAGGAAGACTTGCAAAAACTCGCAGATTACGCAATAGACCGTCACTACCCAGAAATAAAAAACGATGATAATAAATATTTATCTTTTCTAAAAGAAGTAATTAAGAACCAAGCGGCACTGATTGCAAAATGGCAATTAGTAGGTTTTATTCATGGTGTCATGAATACCGATAATGTGACGATAAGTGGAGAGACGATTGATTACGGTCCTTGTGCATTTATGGATACGTATGATAAAAGAACAGTATTTAGCTCCATAGATGTTCGTGGTCGTTATGCTTACGGCAATCAGCCAGATATTGGCGGTTGGGATTTATCTCGTTTTGCCGAAGCGATCTTGATATTATTGGATGACGATGAAAATAAAGCGCTTGAAGCAGCACAGGATGCAATTAAGGAATACTTGCATCTATATGAAAAAAATTGGCTTGCAGGAATGAGAAAGAAATTAGGCTTGTTTGACGAAGAAGAGGAAGACCTAGCATTAATTCATCGTTTGTTAGATTTGATGGAACAGCATCAGGCAGATTTTACAAACACCTTTCGTTCGTTAACATTAGATCAATTCGATAAAACAGTGAGACTTTTCCAAGCAAACGGCTTTGATAAATGGTATGATAAATGGCAAGCTCGATTAGCACGACAGAACGAAACAACTGATCAAGCACGACAATTAATGAAAGAAAATAATCCGTCTATTATTCCGAGGAATTATCTGGTTGAAGAAGCTTTGGAAAAAGCGGTAAGTGAAGAGGATTACAGTGTAATGGAAAAATTATTGAAGGCATTGTCAAATCCATACGCATACTCTGAAGAGCAGGAAGAATATGCTGTATTGCCTCCAAAGCCAGATGAACCATATCAGACATTTTGTGGAACTTAATAACAATTAGGGCTGCTATTCGAAGGCAGTCCTTTTTTGTATGAACGAAAGTATTCTAAAAACCGTAAGAGAAGATAAAGGTAATACATGAGTTAGTTAATCAGCAATTGATTAATCGATCTGTTTTTGAAATAATAGTTTGTATTAGGCAGATAATTGAAATGTTAAGTTAGGGGGAGGGCATTTAAATGAGTATTATAGTAACTAATCCAATCTTCTGGTCAGATGTACCTGATGTCGATGTAATTAGAGTAGAGTCTACTTTCTATATGGTAAGTACAAGTATGCATTCGATGCCAGGTTGCCCAATTATGAAATCGCATAACTTAAGAGATTGGGAGATTGTCTCTTATGTATATGATAGCTTAGAAGCTAATCGGGCACATCAATTAAAAGATGAAAAAGGGATCTATGGTCAAGGCCAATGGGCAACAAGTTTACGTTATCATAATGATACATATTATCTTTGTTTTTCAAGCAATGATATGAATCAATTCTACATTTATCAAACAAAAGATATCGAAAATGGTCCATGGACTCGATCGGTGATTGATGGTATTTATCATGACCCAGCATTACTGTTTGATCAAGACAGAGTTTTTGTCATTTATGGATGCGGTGACATTCGTATTACGGAATTAACTGCTGATCTCACAGCTGTAAAACCGGATGGAGTCAATCGCTTATTACTCGAAACACCGAAAGAAAATATCGGACTACGTTGTGAAGGATGTCATGCCTATCAATTAAACGGTGAATTTTATTTACTTTTTATCGAATGGCCGTCCGATGGTAATCAGCGGAGAAGGCAGGTTTGCTATCGCTCCACAGAATTATTGGGAGAGTATGAGCGAAAGGTTATTCTTGATGATGATATGGGCTATCGCAATAAAGGAATTGCTCAAGGTGCGATATTTGATACACCAAATAACGAATGGTACGCGATGTTGTTTCAAGATCATGATGCTGTCGGGAGAATTCCATATATCCTGCCTGTAGAGTGGGAACAGGGCTGGCCGATGATCGGTAGTGATGGGAAAGCACCTGAAAAGCTTGAAATAAATCTTCCTGCTGATGACCCTAAACCATTAGTAATTAGTGATGATTTTGAATATGAAAAAAATGAATTAGCGTTAAATTGGCAATGGAATCACAATCCAGATCCTTGCTATTGGTCAGTTACGGAAAGGCCGGGTTATTTACGACTTACAACAGGACATTTGACAACTAGTGTTTTAACAGCACCAAATACATTGACACAACGAACAGAAGGACCGGCATGTAGTGGTACTATTTTGCTTGATGCATCCAACATGAAGATAGGAGATTTTGCAGGGTTAATCGCGCTACAGAACAATTTCGGTACAGTTGGCATCAAACGAAAGGAAAATGGTGAATATGCTGTGGCGATGACAATAAACGATGGAAATGATCAGGAAAAAGTAGTGGAAGAAAAAACGTTTGCTAACGAGCAAATCTACTTAAAAATGATATTTAATTTTGCTAATAGTGTTGATGAAGCAACCTTCCATTATTCTGCTGACGGGCAAGACTGGCAGCCAATCGGAAAGACCCTTCAAATGAAATATACTTTAGACCATTTCATGGGATATCGAATGGGGATATTCAACTACGCTACCAAGGGAACTGGTGGTTATGTAGATATCGATTATTTTCACTATGCTAAAAAAGAAAAATAACCGACATGTTTCATCCATTTCCTTCATAAAATGATATACTACAAATAACTAATATGATAAGGAATGGACATATATGCTAGATCACCACTTTCAAAAAAATGAAAAGAAAGCACATACCTATTTTCAAGACTTAGTGCAACAGTTAGAGGACCCACAGTTTACGGCAACATTAACAGAAGATTTGCAGGACTATCAAGAAAAGAAAAAATCATCTTTTTGGAATTATGACAATATAGCAATAAAAGAAGACCAACAATTCCTTCAACAACTAGCGAAAAAAGGAATGCTTAATGATTATTTGCATCGAAGTATTTCCTACATCTATTTACGTGATTTAGGGAGAGATATTTCCTCGGACAAAGTGCAACAAAGAATCGCAGCTGTAACCGAGGATGTGAGAACATTTTTACAGCATCATTCGAATCAAGAATGGTTCAGCTTGGCGAAGCTTTACCGACTAGCTGAAAAGGAATCATTAGAAGCAACCTTTTTCTGGCTGATTGAGAAACTAAAGCATGTGTCATCACTCATTCCAGAAGGATTGGATAAAGTGCATGCACAACGGAAATTAATCAAAATAATAGCTGGTGTATTAATGCATGAAATAGAAGAATTACAAGGGGAAACATCTCAGCAAGTCAGGGCCGAGCGTTTGGATAAAGCAGTCCGGATTGGCTATTGTTACGGTCTAACCTATCCATTTATTGACGACTTATTGGATGCACCTATATTGTCGAATCAAGAGCAGGGGCAGTTTGCCTCTCTTATTCGACACACGTTACGAACAGGGGAGATTATCCCTTTTACAGCATGGGATGGGGATAATCGTGAGATTGTTGCACCAATTTACCGTGAATTAACTAATGCCTTTCGATATTTGGAGAACAATCAGCCACCAGATAACCTTGATAATTTTTATCAACATGCTTATTTGTTTTTTTATGCCCAAGAAATAGATCGCAATAAACGGTTAGATAATCCTGATTATACGAATGAAGAATTGTATATACCGATTATGTTGAAATCTTCCTCATCGCGAATGATTGTGCGTTCGTTTCAAACCTTTTCAGCGAATGATCAGGTCGAAGAGCATATGTTTTATTACGGTATTTACAATCAGTTGGCAGATGATCTAGCTGATATCGATCAAGACATGGCATCGGGTAGTGTGACACCATATACGTATTTTCTTAAATACCGAGATAAACGGCCTGATTTAATCAATCCTTTTGCCATGTATTGGTCAGTCATCTCTTATTTAATTCATCATGTCTATCAAAAGGATGAAAAAACGCGAGAGATCATATTAGATCGAGTGACGAATGGTCTGAAACGATTACGAAAACGTCTTGGCATGCAGCAATACAGAGAATTGTTGCAGACATTTTCTATCAGTCCATCTTTTATTTCCTTTTTGGAAAGGATGGTAGAGCGAACGAAGAATGTTGCTTTCTTTGATAAACTACTCCGTGACAAAATGATAGCTACAATCAATCAGCAGGATAAGGAGAAAGTAAAATTTCAACGAACATTGGAAAGTGCACGTCATGCCATCAATCAATTCTTAACGATTGAACCAAAAGAACAACATGCTATCATTGATGCTGCTAATTACAGTTTACAAGGAGATGGCAAACGATTAAGACCTATCATGACTTGGGTGATGGCAACAGAAGGGTTTGGCTTGGCAGGTAAGGATGTTATTCCATTATTGAAAGCTATCGAATATATGCATACCGCCTCTTTAATTTTCGATGATCTACCTTCACAGGATAATGCACCAATCCGTAGGGGAAGACCAACCGTACATGAGCAATATAGTAGTGCTGTAGCAGAGTTAACCGCCTTATGGATGACGCAAAAAGCGGTACAGGAACAGACGAGGTTACGAAAATATGATGCAGACAAAATTTTAGACTTGATAGCATATTCGACACAAATGACACAAGACATGTGTAATGGACAGTTCATGGACCTAGAAGCGAAAGGAAAGCAATTGTCTATTGAGGAATTAACGAAACTCTCTTTATATAAGACCGGGATCGGGTTTGAAGCAGCGTTGATGATGCCAGCCATCGTTGCAGGTGCAAAAGATGAAGTAATAGAGGCGATCAAGCAATTTACACATCATGCGGGAATTGCCTTTCAGATTAAAGACGACTTGTTAGATCTTGAAGGAGACTCAGCTGTTTTAGGAAAACAAGCAGGTATCGACCGGCAAAATAATAGCTCTACTTTCGTCACAGTGTTAGGTGAGGAACAAGCTAAGAAAGAAATGTGGAAACACTATTGTGGTGCAGTAGAAGCTTTGGAGGCTTTTCCAAAAGACATCCCATTTTTAAAGCAGTTAATGCATTTTATTGTAAATCGAAGAAAGTAAGCTCAGCCGACTATCCTACCTAATTTCTTTCGTTTAGAAATGTAATATGATGGGCGGATGTACGTTAGGAGTGGAATTTATGCCTACTATATACGATATAGCAAAAAAAGCAGGTTTTTCAATAACAACTGTTTCGAAAGTATTAAATAACTATCCAGATGTTAGTGAAAAAACGAAGAAAAAAATATTGGAAACCATCGAAGAGATTGGGTATCATCCAAACTCCAATGCGAGGTCATTAATGACAAAGAAGTATTGGACCATTGGGGTAGTTTTTATTGAGGATCTTGATATTGGGATGAAACATCCTTTTTTTAGCGCCGTAATTGAAAGTTTTCGAAAGAGAGTAGAGGAGTTCGGTTATGATTTACTATTTGTTTCTCGCAATGTAGAAAATCAAAAACGAAGTTATATTGAACGATTTAAACAACGTGGAGTCGATGGTATAATTGTTGTTTCGCCATTAGATTTTAACAAAGAGGTAAAGGAACTATTAGAACATGATATGCCTAGTGTGTTTATTGATTTAAGCAGTAAACATGTAAGTGTAGTGAATAGTGATAATGGCTATGGAAGTGAGCTAGTAGTGGATTACCTTTATTCATTAGGGCATCGCAAAATAGCTCACATCGCCGCAGACGATAAAACTTTTGCAGGTAGAGAGCGACGTGAAGGATTTGAAGCAGCAGTAAAAAAACATGGCTTAGATTTACCAGAAGAATTCATTGTAAATGGCGGTTATTTTGAGTTTGAAGCAGGGTTAGAGGCGATGACAAAACTGCTCATTCTTAAAGATAGACCTACAGCCGTTTTTGCAGCGGGGGATATGATAGCGCTAGGAGCAATGAAGGCTATTCAAAACCACGGCTTAAAAGTTCCAGAGGATATATCTGTGGTTGGCTTTGATGATATTGAATTGGCAAAACATACAACACCAACGTTAACTACGATTAGACAGGACACAGATTTACTAGGGATACAGGCTGCAGATTTATTGTTAAAACAAATTGACCAGAAGAAGAAGATACCATTAAGTATTACAGTACCTGTTAGTTTAGTGGAAAGAGACTCTACTATGGCTATCGACAATGAGCCCAAAAGTCTCTCTAAATAAAAATAACAGACAAACATCCCTGTATAGTATGATCTATACAGGGATGTTTATTTAAATGTATAATAGTTATTCTATAAAATAATGAGGAGAATCATATTGTAATCCTTCTTTTTCATAAGTGAACCAATATTCTAAATGGTCTTCCTGTGAAAAGTTGTTAATCGTTTGTTGCCAGTTACCACCATTATTAGTCATGCGGAAATTTTGTTGAGTAGAATCATTCACTACATAATGAATGTCTACATATTCTGCCTCTGTAGTTGGCGTAAATGCAATAAATAGCTGATTATTGGTATCATCTTGTTGAACGTTGACAGTGTAATCATCGGTTGAGTGGTTTTCATCCTCTTCATCATCAGCAGGCAGGGTAGATATTTCAAACCAGTTTATGTTAAACTCAAATCCTGTTGCATATAACCTTAATTGATGGACACCTTCTGGTAAATGTATAGTCGAAGATAATGTTGTCCAAGATTGCCATCCGCCAGTATTTGGAACATCGATTGTATCTATAGTGTCATCATTTAATAGGAGCTGGAACTGTCCATTGGATGTATTACTTGCAACACGATAATCGATATAGTAATCGCCCTCGGCTGGTACTTCAATTGTATAGTCCAACCAATCTCCAACATCAAAATAACCAATATTTTCTCCCCCACCTATGTCTGTTGTTGTTTCATGTTGGATACCATACATATCTTGATAATCTTCAGCTTCAATCTTGGCTGGAAGGATTACTTGATTTGGATCTTCACTTCCATTATCGTCATCTTCGTTCCCATCATCATTAGTACTGGTTGTAAAACTATTAGGTTCTGCTGTTAACGTATAACCATCTGAAAAATGAACCGTTTTTTGTTCATTCGTCAAGTTATAGACAACGTAGGTTTTGTTTCCATCCTTATTGAATACCGCATTTATTGGATAATCAGCTGTTACAGAAGGATCGGCATTGCCTAAAACATCAAGATTATAAATCCAATGATATAAATGGGCTTTCGAGTTCCCGGCCTCAGGAGTTAAATTGTCGATATTCGATTCATAAAGTGATTTGGCATCTTCAATATTAGAAATGGCTCTATACATATAGATCAAATCTTCCCATACATCAAAATCGGTTCCATTATTCTCGTTAATTAAAGCTTGGTAATTTTTTTCTGTATAAGCAGGATGGTGTGTTAAATAAAGAGAAGCACCTGTAATGGGCAACCAATTTATGCCATGGACTTCTTCAGGGTTAGCTGTCCACCAAACAGCATCTCCAACCGTTTTTCCACCCCATATCATACTAGCTGTAGAACGAGTGAAATCTTCATGGTGATTAGTTTCATCTACATCAAACCAATATTCATTAATGGCATTCATTTCAGTTGTATATAAATAAATACCCAGATCTCTAATGGTTTGATCATTAGTAGCTTCTCCCCATAAAATTAAACCTGCCCATGCATTCATCGCTTCGGAAGAGGATTCATTATTATTTCCGTCATCAAATCTAGCATGACCGGATGCCCAAGAGTGTCCAGCATAAGGATCAAAGTTTCGCAGGAAAGGGAATTGATTATCATTTCTATCCCAATTTGCAATATCACGAATTAATAATTTAACCATTTGTCCCCATTGATCATCTTCGGCCCAATTTCGATCAACCCGGGCGATTTCTGCAGCAGCTTTAATGAAATATCCATAATGAAAATGGTGATCATTTAATTCCTCAGCACTTCCAAAGCTATCAGGATAACCAATTAAAGTTCCCCAATTATCATTATAGTAAAATAGCTCGGAAGTATTTAAATTCCCTTGTGAATCACTAGCTGTAAACCAATCCTCTAACCGACTTTTTATTTCAGTTCGGAAATTATCTGCAGCAGTAGAATCTCCAGCCTGTTCAGCGATTGGAGCTAATGTAGCTAGTTTTCCTAATCGTTTACCTATCCAGTACGTATCTGGAGTATCTGTATAGTCTTCCTCTTCTGCTTCGTCTATAAATTGGGAGAGTTGTTCTAAATCATACGACCCTTCATTAGGTAATGATGGAAGTACCCCAGTAAATTTCATTTTGGTTTCAAATTGAGAACCTTCTGCTGTTTTCATGAGGCCTCTTACAGAATTATAGGTATAGTCTAGTAATTCTTGTGAAGTGTTTTTCCATTGATGTGGGTAGAGCGCAAAGATGGTACTATTATTTGAACCTTCTTTTGCGGTGGTTGTGTATTGATAAGTCGTAATTACTTCGCTTGTTGTTTCATCGTAATGCCAATCCACTTTTGTGTCGGTAACATGAGAATAAGCATATTCTTGAAATTTAGCTAGTGTCGCTTCTGATTGATCTGGCAATGCAACAATCGAGAAGTAATCTTTATCATTTAAATGATTAGTTAATGTGGAAGTACCAATGCCATCCCATGTACTACCACTTGGGCCAAATAATCCATAATGACTTCCTTCAATTGTAATTCCAAGGACGGGGCTGTTTGCATCACCGGACCAAATGGTAGGAGAGGTATAAAAATCTATTTCCGGATTACCTCCTGTAAAAGTAAAGAATACAAATGGAGAACCATGACCGTAAGTTACATCCATGGTATTATTACCTTCTTGAAATTGTGTAGAAACAAACCAGTCATTAAAATTGTCCACTTTTGTATCTGGGAAGGTATTAACATTAGAATGACCAACGGTAAAGTCATGGATGTCATTAATCCATCCGCAAACACATGCATCATTACCTGTTATTCTGTGACTCGGGTTATAAATTCTAAAACCATCCTCTTGATTTTTAACAGCTAACGGATGTGGATACTGAGCGGTAGAGTATTGATCCCAAGCAACATTACTCCACCAATCATTGGTAGGCATCTTTTCGTCTACCTGTGGAGTTTGGTAAATCGTTTCCTGTACATCTGTAGCTCCTGGAGGTAATTGATTAGAATAAGACCCTAATCCCAATTTCTCTTCACCTTCAAATCCTAGCGTGGCAACAGGGAAAGTAAGCACTATTATGACCATTAGAAAACAAATTTTTAATATATATTTCACAGAACCCCTCCTCTGATTGTTTACGAAAGCGATTTCGATAAAAACCGAAAAACCTCCTTTCTGAAAAGATAAATGTAATCGCTTTCTAATTGTAATTTTTTAATAAATTATGCGTTATGTCAATGGTTTTTATGAAAAAAATATAATAAATAGGTAAATATATTTAAATAAAGCGCTTTCGGTTGTTAGGGAGTTTAGAAGGAAAACTAGTCCAAAAGATATTTTTGATGAGGGAACCAAAAAGGTCCCGGCCATCTCAGATTACGATGGCGGAACCTTCCCATTCTTTTTTACGGCAGCTAAAGTAACTCCTATAACTTGATGCATATCATAATACTGGTATGTGGCTAACCGTCCACCGAAAATAGCATTACTTTTCTTCTTTTTTAACCTTCAAAAACTTATTCGTTTCTGCCACGACAATTCCAGATAAGGCAAGTAGACCAATCAAGTTTGGAAAGGCCATTAAACCGTTCATTACGTCAGAGAAGTTGAATACTACATCTAGTGATACAACTGCGCCGATAAAGACGAAGGCGATGAAAATATAACGATAAACTCTGACACCTTTAGCACCCATCAAGTAATGGATAGATTTTTCACCGTAATAAGACCATCCAAGAATCGTAGAGAAGGTAAAGAATAAAATACCAAATGTTACAATATAAGACCCTGATGTCCCTAGGAATTGAGCAAAGGAAGCACTAGTTAATGCTGATCCATCTAACCCAGCGTCCCATTGACCTGCCATAACAATGGTAATACCTGTAATCGAACAAACAATGATCGTATCAAAGAAAACTTGTGTCATCGAAACCAACGCTTGTCTTGCTGGGTAATCAGTTCGGGCTGCCGCTGCCGCAATTGGTGCAGAACCTAAACCAGCTTCGTTGGAGAATACACCACGTGCCACTCCATAGCGGATGACGGTACCAAGGATACCACCACCAACAGCACTACCAGTAAACGCATCTTCAAAAATAAAAGAGATCGCTCCAGGCACTAAATCAAAGTTCAAAACAATAAGAATAAGTCCACCCAAAATATAAAATGCACCCATCACTGGAACAAAGAAAGCAGTCACCTTACCAATACTTTTAATCCCGCCAATGATTACTAAAGCAGCTAAAACGGTAAAGACAATACCAGTAATAAATGGACTAATAGAAAAAGATTCCTCTAATGATGAAGCTGCCGTATTAGACTGCACCATGTTCCCAATACCGAACGCCGCAATTGAAGCGAAAATCGCAAATAATACACCTAAAAATTTACCAATTGGTTTGTTTTTTAGTCCTCGTTCCAAATAGTACATCGGACCGCCGGACATTTCGCCATTTTCGTTTTCAACACGGAATCTCACCGCTAACAATGCCTCCGCATATTTGGTAGCCATGCCGACTAATGCAGTAATCCACATCCAAAAGACAGCACCAGGTCCCCCTGCAACAACTGCTGTAGCGACACCGGCGATATTACCAGTACCGATGGTTGCTGCCATCGCTGTCGTTAATGCCTGATAATGACTAATATCCCCTTTGGATGATTTATCCTGTTTTTTGCTGAAGGCTAGTTTTAATGCATAAGGTAACAACTTAAACTGCAAAAAGACCAGTCGGAATGTTAGATATAAACCTGTCCCGACTAATAAAATAAGTAGGGGAGGTCCCCATACCCATCCGCCAATCTCACCAAGTATCGCTGCACCTTCTTCGTTAATTGTGCTTAACCAATCCAACAAAAAATCCATTACACATCCCTCCTATTATTTTAAGAAAAGCTTATTATTAAAATTATTCCAATAATAGTGAGAGAATGCAATAGTATAGGGAAAGTTTTTAACATAAAACGTTAATAATATTTAGACGTGAGATAAAAAATAAATAGAATTAAACCTCCAAAACCGAAAATATATGTTAAGAAAATCGGATTGAACAGTATCGGGTGTTTCGCTGTTGCTTTTGTATCTGTATCATGTTCACCTTTTTGTTGATTTACAGTTTTACCGACCTTTAATGTGTAAAGTAGCGAAATGAGCGCAATGATAATACTGATAATCGCTAATCCTATAATCATATCCATCACCTATCTTTTTCCTTAACTTTATCTATTTTAAACGGTATTATACACATATGAATCATTTTTATTTCGGGAAAAATATGTTATAGTAAAGATAATTAGCAGTAGGTACTAACACCAAATATTAAGTGAAACTCAGTTAACGCATAATCAAGTATCATTAGGAGGACGTTATGGAAGATTTATTAAAATTAAAAGGAAAAAATGTCGTAGTGATGGGTGTAGCAAATCAGAGAAGTCTGGCATGGGGCGTTGCGCAATCCTTGCATCAAGCAGGTGCCAACCTAATTTTCACGTATCGTAAGGAGCGTTCTTTAGCAAAACTAACAAAATTGCTGGAAAAGTCAGACCTAGATGCAAAGCTGGTACTACCTTGTGATGTCAACAATGATGATAGTATCAAAGAAGCATTCAGTAAAATTGCTGATCAAGTCGGTACCATTCATGGTGTCGTGCACTCAATCGCTTTTGCACATGGAGAAGATTTGAAAAACCGTTTTGTTGAAACATCTCGTGACGGCTATGCATTTGCACAAGATACTAGTGCATATTCATTAATTGCAGTAGCTCGTGAAGCACAGCCTTTAATGGCTGAAGGCGGATCGATTATGGCAATGAGTTACTTAGGTGCAGAACGTGTAGTGCCAGGATATAATGTGATGGGTGTTGCCAAAGCAGCATTGGAGTCTACTGTTAAATACTTAGCGATGGACTTAGGAGAACATAATATTCGTGTAAATGCTATCTCTGCTGGTGCAATCAAAACGTTAGCTGCCAAAGGTGTTCCATCATTCAATGAGATTTTACACAAAATTGAAGCAGAATCGCCTTTAAAACGAAATGTGACACAAAAAGAAGTGGGAGACATGTCAGTAGCAATGCTGAGCCACCTATCCAGAGGTGTTACCGGAGAAATCGTTTATGTAGACTCTGGTTATAATATTTTAGGCTAATCTAAAAGACAAACAGACCATTCAAGGTTTGTTTGTCTTTTTAAATGTGGAAAGAAGCTATTAATTGTAGAAAGTGTCTTCGAGAAGAGCTCTCGAATACACAAGAAAACTTTAACTACTAGATATTCGAACGCGTGGCAGTTCCCCTTGGAATCTGCATAATTTTCACCTCACTTGCCAAAAAACAGAAGCTACAACAAAATGCGAATTCTAGGGGGAGCAGCACTAGCAAGAAGATCTATGTCCCTTTTTACATTAACCTAAGCAGAGATAGAAGATTCTTTTTTAGCTTCTTTATTTAATTTCTTATTAGAGCTAAACAATCGATAAATCGCAGGAATCAATAATAGTGTAATAAACGTTGCGAACAGTAATCCCGAAATGATAACCGTCGCCATTGGTGCTTGATAGTTACTTGACGTTCCAGTTGTAATTGCTAATGGTAGCATGCCGGCAGCGGTTGTAAAGCTAGTCATAAAAATAGGTCGGATTCGATTTCTTCCTGCTTCCACAAGTGCATCTGTAACGATATATCCTTCTTTTCTTAGTTGTTTTGTTCGATCAATAAACAGGATCGCATTATTGAGAACAATACCAATGAGCATGATGATCCCCATAGCTGATAATGCACTTAATTCCCGTTGAGTGAAGAATAAACCTAAAATCACACCAACAATTGTCATCGGAATAATGGACATCACAATAATTGGATGGAATAGATGATCAAATTGCACAGCCATCACGAGATAAACAAGGAAAATGGCAATCCCGATAATGGTGAGAATCTCCATCATTAATTCTTGCTGTTGTTCCAAGTCACCTGCAGTTTCGATTTGATAGCTGTCCGGTGTTTCAAAATCAGCAATTAACTGTTGGATGTCGCGATTAACAGAACCTAAATCCCTTCCTTCTAATTCAGCAGATACCGATACATACCGTGTTCCATCATCGTGTGTGATCTGATTTGGAATTTCTGTTGTATTCAAACGAATAAATTCAGATAATGCTTTATCGCCTTCGATAGTTGGTATTTCCATAGCCAATAAGGCATCTTTCTTATCTATTTCATCGTCCCATTCTACTTGAACAGGTATCTCTTTATCTTCCACAACGATTTCGTCAATCGGCATACCTAAAAATGCTTGCTCTATATAATTTTTAACATAGAGGGAACTAAGACCACTATCACTGATAGCATCGTCTTTCAATTCAATTACTTCGTCAAGGGAACCACGTTCGCCAGAGTGACTAACACCGACAACCCCTGGTATTTCTTCTAATTCACTGGAGAAGTCCGTTGCAATGGATTCAAGTTCTTCCAATTTATCTCCTTTTATCATCACTTGGATTGGTTGCCCACCACCTTCCGAGAATGCGCTTTGCACACTTTTAATCGGCTGTGTGTCTTGCAATTCTCGTAACGATTTCAGGATTTCTTCGTTAACTTCGCTTTGCTCTTTAGTAATGGCATCTCCTTTGGTCAAATTAATAATACTAAACAGTAAGCCGCCATCATCCATCGCATAGTTCGCTTCTACATCTTGTATCGCTTCTAGTTCTCGATTAATTTCTTGGACAACCTCATTCTTTTCAGAGATGGATACACCTGGTTCTAATTCAATCATCATTTCAGCATAACGGTTATACACATCTGGCATAATTGTCATTGGTATTTTCGAGACTAAAAAGAGTGAACCAGCCAACATAAAGATAAACAAGCTAATGATGGCGAAGCTATTACGTTTTTTCTTGACAATCCATTGAGCGAATCTAGTGTAGCTATTGATAATCCAACCATCCTTTGTTTTCGCATGGCTTTTACGGATTTTTAAAAAGCGATGAGCAAAAGTTGGAATAACGGTAAAGGAGATAAGGGCAGAGCTCACTAAGGTGATGGCTACTATCATAGATAAAACGATCATAAACCTTCCAATATCTCCACTAATTAATCCAATTGGTACAAATACAACGATCGTTGTTAGCATCGAGGCGATGACTGCAGTTGCTACTTCTTTTGTTCCTTCTAATATTGCTTCCAATTTCTCCAAGCCCTGTTCCTTCTTACGATAGATCGATTCGAGAATAACGATGGAGGAGTCAACCATCATCCCAATCCCTAAGCCTAAGCCAATTAACGTTAACATGTTAAAACTATAATCAAAAAGCCACATAGCAACAAAGGTAAGGAAAATAGAAGTTGGAATTGCAAAGCCGATAATAAAAGTAGCTCTGATATTACGCAGGAAGAGAAATAGGATAAATATTGATAAAATCCCGCCAATAAGAATGTTTGCCGTTACGCCGTTAAGCGAATCTTCTACATAATCAGCTTGAGCTACAACCTCATGTAGTTCAAATCCATTTATAAGTCCTTCCTCTCTTATCTCTTTTATTTCATCACGGACAGCGTGAGCCATTTCAATTTGAGTTACGTCTGCAACTCGACCAATTTGTATCATGATGAAATCCTTGGAACCATTCTTCCAAACGATAGAATTACTTTCTTGCGGTTGAAGGGAAACCTCTGCGATATCTTTCAATACAATCGTTTCATTTTGGCCTTGAATGGGTATATCCTCAATGCTGGAAGTGGAATCTAATGCGGAGTGCCATCTTAAGGACGGAGTATCCTCTTCTCCTTCAAATTGCCCAATAGCCGCTTCTCGGTTTACCTCTTGGATAGTAGTAATAATTTGCTGAAGGTCAAGTCCTTGCTCGATTATTTCATCTCGATCGAATGATACAATGATTTCCTGCTTGTAGCCTCCTTCTAATGCAACATCTCTAACTTCCCGAAGGTTTTCTAATCGAGGTTTCAACGTATTCTCAGCAAAATCTGTCATCTCCACCATATCTTCGCCAGATAAATCTAGGTAAAATTCATAATCTCCCTCTGTACTAAATTGACCTGCTTGATAATCTTGAATATTATCATTGCTAGAAGCTACAGTGTGGATGGTATTTTCTATCTCTTGAAAAACCTCATCCCCTCGGTCTGTTTCAATCATAATACTGACATTAGTTCTACCTATATAAGAGGTAGAAGCAACATTTTCTACTCCATCAATTCCTTTGATCTCATTCTCTAAGGGGTTGGTAATGGTTTGCTCAACATCAAGCGCAGACATATCTCCTGCCATGATATCCACAAATGCCCCATCCATATTGACTGATGGCAGCAGTTCCCTGTCTAACTTTAAAATTGATTGAATTCCTAAGACTAAAATAAGCACAACAAGCAAACTGACAAGAATTTTCCTTTCGATAATAAACCTTAACCACTTCAATGGTATCTCCTCCTAGAGCATATTATTTACAGTGCTAAGTCCCCTGATAAAAGTTTCATTGAATTGACTATCTAAGTTGTGGACAAACTATATCTACCTAGCGATTTCATTTTATACCTTAATTATCCAATTAGGTATTGCTCTTGAGACGTAACTTTTCTAAGTCTAGAGGCTTATATGATTTATGCTATACTGAAAGAAAAAGTTTTGGTGGTATGAACAATGAAACGATTATTACTCGTGGTGTTATTGTTGTTAAGTGGCTGTTATCAAGCGGGAGACCAAGCAACATTACCATTTAACAAGGCTCCTCAGACAGAAAAAGCAAAAAAAGAATTGCTATATCCTGATCGACCATTAGACAGATTTTGGAATATTGCCGAGATTGATTTAGAGGCAAGTTCTGTTCTTTTAATCAATGCCGATACAGGACATGTTATTTATGAAAAAAATAGTGATATACCATTACCTACAGCAAGCATGTCAAAGATGATGACGGAATTACTTGTTTTAGAATCAATTGAGAGTGGGGAACTGAAATGGGGGCGTGATGTAGAAATAAGTGATTATGCATACACTATCTCCCACCAACCAGGCTATGCTTCTGTCGATTTATCGAAAGAACGTGATTATACGGTGGAAGAATTGTTTCAGGCGATGGCAATTCACTCTGCAAATGGTGCAACCATCGCATTAGCGGAAGAACTAGCAGGAAGTGAAGAAGTTTTTGTACAGCAAATGAATCAGCGAGCCAAAGAATTACAGCTGGAGGAAACGCAGTTTGTAAACAGTACTGGATTAGATAATTTGCATTTGGGCGATTATTATTCTGTCGGGAGTGTAGATGATACAAATATGATGTCTGCACAAGATTTAGCGAAACTTGCGGAGCATTTGATTACGACATATCCGGAATTGTTGGAGATTAGTAATCAGCCTACATATCTTTTAAATAACCGGGAATATGAAAATACGAATTGGATGCTGGAAGGAGACATAGCTTTTGATGGGGTAGACGGCTTGAAGACTGGATATACCGATCTTGCTGGCTATTGTTTTACCGGAACTGTTGAGAGAAACGGTGTAAGACTTATCTCAGTTGTGATGGGAACATCCTCAGAAATCGAACGGTTTATCGAAACAGGAAGATTATACGAAAAAGCCTTTGAACAAATAGAATAATGTCCAGCCCATTACAGAATTAGTGTAAAATATCTCTAAACTATAAAAAATAATTAACATTTGTTCCAGAAGATCTAGTTGGGTATAATTGGTTTTGTTGATTTTAAGTAGAAGAAGGCGAAAATATGAAAAATAGTTTACATCTATACAAAACCGATATGAAGAATATGATCACGAATTGGGTTGCTGCAATTTTAATAGGCGGCCTGATGATCCTTCCCTCGTTATATGCTTGGATGAATATTGAAGCATCATGGGATCCATATGGTCAAACTGATCAAATTAAAGTCGGGGTAGTGAATAACGATACCGGTGCCTCCGTTCGTGAGGAGGACATCGATGTCGGCAAAGAATTAGTAGAAACACTAAAAAGTAATGACTCTATGGATTGGCAGTTCGTCGATGAAGAAGAGGCCATGGACAAATTAGAATATGGAGACTACTTTGCTGTCATTGTGGTTCCAGAAGACTTTTCGGAGAAGTTGGCTACAGTGATCAGTGACCAGCCAGAAAAAGCAGAGGTAGAGTATTTCGTTAATGAAAAAATAAACGCAATTGCTCCTAAAATAACCGATAAAGGAGCTACCGTCATTGTTGAAGAGATAAGCTCAAGCTTTATTTCAACGGTTAATGGCGTTATCTTTGATATGTTTAACCAGATCGGTATTGAATTGGAAAATTCACTGCCAGACATTATCAAATTTGAAGACTATATTTTTACAATCGAAGAAAAGCTGCCGGAAATTAAAAATACCTTAGATGAAACGTTGGCAGATGCAGAAAATGCAGAGGGTATGATCGATGATGCTAATAGTCTTATTCCTAGAGTGAAAGAGGCGACCGATCAAGGACTTTCAACCGTAAATGAGACGTTAGCATTTATAGATGAAGCAGAAGGGCGCTTAGATGAAATAGCTCCACGTGTAAACGAAGACTTAGAAACGATTCAGCAAGCAGTGCAGGATACTAATGAATTTTTAGAATCTGTCGATCTCTCTTCACAGGAGTTGCCAGATATCAATCAACAAATAAACAGTTGGAATGATCAAATAGATAGTACCATTACTTCGATTGAATCTATCCAGGAAGTTTTACGTCAAGTGCAAGATCAAGAGCAAAATCAGGATCAAGAAACAACGGATAATCCAGATCAGAATGGAGAAGACGATCAGGGAGCTGAAGGAGATACAAATGAAGAAGACAATCAGCAAAATAATCAAGAGCAGATAGAAGAGGCACTAAATCAACTGACAGCGATGAAAGCAACATTACAAGAACTACAAGAGCAATTGAACCAAGCTGATGAGATGATTGCAGAACATAATGAAGCACTAACAGAAATGATGGTGAACTTAAAAGAAACGGCACAATTTACAAATGAGCGATTGGATGCCTTTATTACAGAGTATCAAGAAACAATTGAGCCAAGAATCAAAGAAGAAATTCAGCATGCTAAGAGTACGTTAGAGTCAGCGAGAAATATCTTAACAGAAGTTCAAGATACAATACCAGAAGCGCAAGAAATATTAAATAGAACAGCAGCCAATTTAACAGATGGAGAAGAGATGCTAGAAAGTGTGTTAGCAGAATATCCTTACATTCATAGCAAAATTAATGAACTCGCAGATAAAATCCGAAGTGTCGAAGGGGATACGGATTTAGAAGAAATTATTGATTTATTGCAAAATGATCCTGACGCGGAACGAAGCTTTTTTGAGGAACCAGTCATGTTAAATCAAAATAAGTTATTCCCCATTGATAATTATGGAACGGGAATGACGCCGTTCTACACGGTTTTAGCGATATGGGTCGGTGGGTTGCTGTTAATTTCACTATTGGCAACAGATCCTCATCATGTAGAGTCCTATACAGGAAGACAGATTTATTTTGGCAGATTATTCACCTTTATCACAATTGGGTTCTTTCAAACCATTATCGTGACATTAGGTGACATGTATCTTCTTGGTGTAGAAATAAGGGAACCAATTTGGTTTATATTATTTGGCTTGTTATCAAGCATTGTATTTATTTTGATTGTATATACCTTAGTATCGGTTTTGGGTGACATTGGCAAAGCATTGGCTATCGTATTTCTTGTTTTACAAATTGCTGGTGCTGGTGGAACCTACCCAGTCGACTTATTACCAGGATTTTTCCAATCGATTAATCCTTATCTTCCTTTCACCTATGCGATTAATTTGATGCGAGAGGCAGTAGGAGGAATTGTATGGAGTAAAGTCCAGCATGATGTTATCGTTCTATCGGCATTCGGACTTGTAGCATTGATCGTTGGAGCTCTGTTCAAAGCACGCTTGAATAAGTATACACATCAATTAATGAAGAAATCGAGAGAAACCGGCTTGTTCCATTAATCATGTAAATCTCACTGGGCGCGCTGAGGGAGTCTCGCGTTATTAGCATATCCCCATGCTAAATCTGTTGCGCTTCACTAGGGTAATAAGCCAAGTTGCCAGATCTGACAAAGATTGTAGCGCATGCATAAAGCGAAGGCCGCCCACTTTCACTCCTGTGGGAATCGTTTGTCCTTCAGCTAACTTTTTCGAGCGGTTTTGGCTCGAAAAAGTTAGCTGAAGGACAAACCCCACGGAAATGGAAGTGGGCAGCCGGAGCGGTGGTCAAGCTGTTCAAATATGTCATCATTACTACTAAAGTAATAAAGGACCGGCGGGGTTTGCCGGTTTTTCCTAGTGAGACAAGAAAGTATAAAATTTGCGCAGATGTCTAGCTCCGAACGCCCAGAAACTAGGCGACTTCACGAATCGCCCTACGATAAGTCATCATCGGTTCGTAAACTCACCGTGATTCCTTTATCTCAGTTGATGCGTTCCAGTCGCTACGTTTCTAAACGGGCGCTCTGCGCTTTTCTTAGGAGGTTTTGCAATGAGTAAGAGAGGCTGGATTATTTACAATGGTAATCTATACAGAAAGAAATTTGCCGAACAAATCGAATGGTTACGAGAAACAGCGGAGACGTTTGATTTTGCAATAGATGTGATTGCTAATCATCAATTACTCGTTGCTATCGAAGAAGGTGAAACAAGAATATTAACGGAAAAAACTGATCCAGACTTTGTATTCTTCTGGGATAAGGATTTATTTTTGGCAAGGCAATTGGAAGTACAGGGATTACGTTTATTTAATTCAGCAAAAGCGATTGAAATATGCGATGATAAAGCATTAACCTATCAACAGTTAGCGAATCATGGGATTCGAATGCCGAAGACGATCATTGCACCGAAGGTTTTTGTTTCGTTAGAAGACGACAGTCACCTTGACCAAGTAATCGAAACGTTGGGCTTTCCTATGGTCATTAAAGAAACATTTGGATCCTTTGGTGAACAAGTATATTTAATCGAAAATGAGCAGCAATTACGTCAAAAAGTGAAAGAATTGCAGCATAAACCACACCTTTATCAAGAATACATTGCATCAAGCTACGGTCGAGATGTGCGCTTAAATGTTGTTGGAGACCAAGTAGTGGCAGCTATGTTAAGAAAATCAGAGCAAGATTTTCGTGCAAATGTAACTGCAGGTGGTAAAATGTTTCGTTACCAGCCATCAGAAAGAGAGCGGGAGTTAGCGGTTCGTTGTAGTCAATTAGTTGGTGCAGATTTTGCAGGTGTTGATCTCCTTTTTGGAGAAAATGATGAACCGATCTTGTGTGAAATTAATTCCAACGCCCATTTTAAAAACATTTATGATTGCACAGGTGTTGATATTACACATGATATGATGGCTTTTATTAAAGAGAGCATTGACTGAGTGTTAAACCGGGCAAATTTTTGCTCGGTTTTTTGTATCTATTCTATCTTTCTACAAATAATACAACTATGTATGTCAACAAGAGATGGGGTAGAAAAAATGAGGAGACATTGGAAAATCCGAAAGAGTAATCAATCTCAACAACCTAAGCAAACGAATCATACAGTGAAAACGGTGCTAGAGGATAATCGATCAACATTAAAGAGTATCTTTAAAAATAGTGTTGATATCCAATTCAGAGATTTGCAGTTAAAGGATAAGAAGAATACTCATGCGTTTATTTGTTATACAGAAGGTATCGTTAGAGAAGAGTTTATTCATGATAATGTCTTAGAGCCGTTGTTAGGAATTGATTTATTGGAGGAGAAAATAAACGATCATTCATTAGTTTCCTATATGGATTCTAATATTATCAAAGCATCTTCTGTAGATAAGACTTCTAATCTTGATCATGTTATCGAAAATATACTTCGGGGACAAACCGCAATATTTATCGATGGGTTTGACAGTGCATTACTAATCAGTACGGAATCTTATGAATCGCGAGGGGTAGAAGAACCTGACACGGAATCAACGGTCCGAGGGTCAAGAGAAGGTTTTAACGAGGTCATTACTACGAACACTTCCTTAATCCGCCGTAAGATAAATAATCCTCATTTAATTTTTGAAGAGTTCATCATTGGCGGAAATACGAAAACTCCAGTTCGGATTGGCTACATAGATGGTATAGCTAAGCAAGAGACAGTAGACGAACTAAGAAAACGGCTTGAATCGATCGAGACAGATGTTGTATTGGAATCTGGTTATTTAGAACAATATATTGAAGATCATCCTAATTCTATTTTTCAGACGATAGGTAATAGTGAAAAACCTGACAAAGTTGCTGCAAAGTTACTGGAAGGTCGAGTGGCAATATTGTGTGATGGGACCCCATTTGTATTAACCGTACCTTATTTGTTTATTGAATCGATGCAAGTGCCGGAAGACTATTATACGAAGTTTCAATTTACTTCATTAATTCGTTTTTTTCGAATGATCGCTTTATTTCTAACTGTTGCTACTCCAGCAGTATTTGTAGCGGCTGCTACTTTTCATCATGAAATGGTGCCAGCTTTATTATTAACAACGATGGCTGCCGCTGAGGAAAGAGTACCTTTTCCAATTTTATTAGAAGCTTTAATCATGACTGTTATTTTTGAGTTGCTTCGTGAAGCAGGGGTTCGCATGCCTCGACCTATCGGTTCAGCTGTAAGTATTGTCGGGGCATTAGTAATTGGTGAAGCAGCAGTACAGGCCGGGTTAGTAGGGGCACCAATGGTTATTGTAGTAGCATTGACAGCTATTACCGGTTTTGTTGTGACTGCAATCAATAGTGCTGTCATTTTAGTTCGATTTTTTCTGATGTTGTTAGCTGGAACTTTCGGATTCTACGGTTTACTGCTGGGTACGCTTTTCATCGTTGCCCATCTTTCTTCCTTAAGATCGTTTGGTATTCCTTATCTTACACCTTTTGCCCCTGTCGTGCTGAAGGAATGGAGAGATACATTTGTCAGGTTGCCATTGAAGAATTTACAAAGTAAGCCAAGATCCGTTCTTCGCAAGAAATATTAAATACATCCTAGGAGTGACAACTTATGAAGAAAATAGTACCTTTTTTTATGGTTATTTTGTTAAGTGGGTGTTGGGATGTAGAAGAATTAACAGAGGTTGGAATTGTGGCTGCAATGGCAATTGATATGGATGAACAATCAGGAGAATATCAGCTTACCTCAGAATTTTTAAGGCCATCAGCTGAGAGTACATTTGTATCTTCTCAAGACGAACCGTTTTTAACTGTCTCGGTAACAGGAAGGTCGATGTCTGAATTATTAAGGAAAACAAACCATAAAATAGATCGAAAAGGCTTCTATGCTCATAACAAAGTAGTGATTGTCAGTGAAGAAGTTGCCCGAGAAGGATTACTACCCATATTCGAAACATTTCAACGAGAACAGGTAGTGAGAAGTTATGTTTGGCTAGGCGTGACAAAGGGGACAAGTGCTTCTTCCGTTCTGGAGAAGCAAAAAAATAGTATTTCAAAGGTTCCTGCCGATTTTCTTAGTGGTTTATTTGACAATGCAGAGTATGAAGCTGTTTCGTTTAATTTATTGAAATTTTATAAGCAATCATTAAGGCAAGGACAAAATCCCGTATTAGGTGTTATAACTTTTGAGCAGACTGAACAGAGTGCAGAACCTGATGTGCATTTGTCTGGTGGGGCAGCTTTTAAAAAAGACAAACTGATTGGGTTTATGAATAATGATGAAACAAGTGCGTATAATTGGATTACTGCCATTCACAGAAATAGTGAAGAGGGGGCACTAACTTTTCCTTATAAAGAGGATAAATTTATTACACTGAATTTAGTTACTATTAAGCCAAGTATTAAGCCCGAAGTAACCAATCAAACGGATATCTCCTTTACAGTTGAAATAAAACAACAATTGGAAGTTGCCGAACGTCAGGAATTACAAAAAACCGAAACAAGAAAAGAACTTGCGCAAGTAACAGAAGAACTTGAAAAAACGGCAGAAAAAGAAGTGAAAGAAAAGGTAGAACAGGTTATTACGAAAGCACAGGAAGAATTTCAAGCAGATATTTTTGGGTTTGGGGCAGCGCTACGCAATAAGTATCCAAAAGTCTGGAACAGCGTAAAAGATAGTTGGAGTGAAGAATTTGCCAATGTTCCCTATGAAATAAAGGTGGAGATCGAAATTTTAAATACCGGATTACTTGATGGATCATTACATCCTAACGAATAATTTAGCGAAAGATCCCTTTAAATATGTAATAAATAAGTACGAGTAATAAGATGACAGCATAAGCTAACCCTCCGAATAATAAGAATCCTAAGAAAGGGTCAGCTTTCAGTAATTCCATAGTTATTGGCATGGGTATCATAGGTATCCTCCTTTTAACTATCCTTAAGCTAAGATGAATGGAAGTCTTCTGTTTACTTACTAGTCTTCTGCTTTATTTTAATAATGAGCAATATGATTAAGGGGAGGAGTGCATATACCAGGATATTGTAGACTCCTCCCTCCATTCCTTTCCATCGTTGATCATCTAGATTTTCAAATCTGAATATGGAAAGAAACGGAAGCGCTAAACCAAAAATAGTAATAACCCATTTAGCGTTGGATTTATTCATTAACCAAGTAAACGCTAAAGCAAAGCCGTAAAAATGGATAGCAGTTTTATAAAATCCGCCGATAAACATAATAAACACACCGATTATATCAAGATTGGTGAAAATCATCGCAATATGAACCGAGAGCATTGTCTCGAGCAATGGTATTTCTGAACTTGCTGTCAGTTCAGCACCTAAGACAGCAATAAAGACAATATTAGCTATTAATAATGAAAACGTCGAAACCGTAACAGCAATATACGTTGTTTTACGTATACCTTGCTGCTTGTTGACATAATGCCAAATGACGAGAAAGACAACCATCTCACCAAAGGGGAAGCCAACAACTTTTGGGATTTCTTTAAGGACTGGTTGGTATCCCTCGCCTAGAATGGGTAATAAATTAGTTAGCTCAAACTCACCGGAAATCATATTCAGAAAATAAGCAGCGAGTAAGATAAAGAAAAGATAGGGTAGAAATATTTCAATTGAGCGGCCAAGGACTTCAATTCCTTTATGTAAAATGTAAACCATCACCACGATGAATAAATACAGAGTAACGAGAAGTGGTGTTCTAGGTAGTGCCGTCATTTGAATCAAGGCACCAAATTCATAGAAATTATGTGTTGATTGACCTAGGAAGTACATACTGTACAGAAATAATAACGGTTTAGCTAGTATGACACCAAGACAGTCGTTTAAAATCTCGGAAAAATTTTGTTTAGGGTAATGTTTCGGTATTTCGGTATATACCCATAATAAAATAAAGCTGAGAACAAAAGACACTAATACCACGATCCATGCATCCCTTTTAGCTCCAGCACCTAGGGCAAACAATGTCGTACTTCCAATCTCAAATGTTACGATGAGGGCAAAAAGCTGAATATGTGATATTTGTCTCATGTCTCATTACTCCCAGGAAAAGATTATGGTATTTCTTTTTGTGCGTACGGGTATAGCTTTAACATTTTTGCCATAATAACGGAAAAATATAACGTATCTGACTATAAAGGTACATGCTATACTTGAGAATAAAGTGGAACAAAGGAGAAGGAATCGTATGAATGGCTGGCTGATTTATCGAAAAGAGGACGCCGAGAAGAATAAGACTTTTGTTGATTGGCTACAAACAGAAGCAGAAGGGCTTGGAATAGAGTTAGAGCTTGTTATCTATCATGAGCTGACATATGGTATTCTGGATCGTCGCCTTTTTATAGATTGGAAAGGACGAGATTACCCGGATTTTGTAATGATGAGAGCAATCGATCCACTCCTCTCTCAGCAATTCGAGTTACTAGGTATTCGAGTTTATAACGATTCAAGAGTGGCTACTATTGCTAATGATAAAGCACAAACACATCAACTATTTGCTAGCTATCAAATTCCAATGGTTGATACATATTTTATAAAAAAAGCTGAATTAATGGAGTACACATTCCGCTTTCCCATTATAGTAAAAGCCGTTAATGGAAGAAGCGGAAATCAAGTACATATGCTTGATTCGTTAGCAGATTTACCGCCACTAACGAGTGAGAGATACATTGTCCAATCGTTAGCAACGCCTGGAAAAGATCTGCGCGTTTTTGTCATGGGTGGTAAAGTGATTGGCAGTGTACTTCGAGAATCAAATAGCGATTTTCGTGCGAATTATACACTTGGTGGAAATGCAACACTGTATCCATTATCATCGTCAGAACAGCAATTGGTGGATAAAATCATTTCTATTTTACCAGCTGACTTTATAGGGATTGATTTTGTTTTTGATGAACAAGGGAGACTTTTATTCAATGAAATAGAAGATATAGTCGGAAGCAGAACACTGACGAGTTTAACAGATATAAATATTGCGAAACTATATTTGGAACACATTTTGAAAAGTGCCCGATAAGTAAACGAAACTGCCCGATATCGATTGAAAAGCGCCCGAAAAATGTCCGAAAGTGCCCGATATCTCTCTGAAACCGACCGATATCCACCCAAAAGTGCCCGATACCAAAGCAGACGGAATCAGGAGGTGTCTGCTTTGTGGGAACTTATTTTCATATGCTATACTATTTTTAACTACTTTTATTCCCCAATATTACCGTTCTATTTTAATTACATATCATAGAGAACAATAACGATCTGAAGAAGAGAGGAATGTATCTGGTTTGAATATTTTACTATCAAAACTCCTTGAAGTTGTACTAGCAGTTCTTCCCATAACCATTATTGTCGTGATTTTAAATTTTACCCTGACTTCACTTGATGTTACCTTAATTATCCGCTTTTTAATTGGAGCAGTCTTTATTATTATTGGTTTATCAATCTTTTTATTAGGTGTTGATCTTGGAATCACCCCAATTGGTAAACACCTAGGAAAATCGATTGCGAAATCAAATCGCTTATGGATTGTGATCATAGCCGGATTATGTTTAGGATTTATCATTTCCATTGCGGAACCAGACCTTCACATTTTAGCAGGACAGGTTGAAATGGTAACCGCAGGAGCAATCGGGAAATTTATCTTAGTTGTGGTAGTATCACTTGGTATTGCAGTCTTGCTTTCGCTTGGTCTCGTAAGAATTGTCCACAACATACCTTTATTCAAAATTCTCACGGTGCTGTATGGGATTGTCTTTATAATAGCAATCTTTACTTCACCACCACTTTTAGCAATTTCCTTTGATGCATCTGGTGCGACAACAGGTGCGATGACGGTACCTTTTATTCTGGCATTATCAATTGGTATCTCTGTATTGAAAAAGGATAGTAAAGCATCGGAAAAAGACAGTTTCGGGCTTGTTGCGATTGCATCTGTCGGTGCGATTATTGCAGTCATGTTGATGAGTATTATTACCAACCAAGCGGAATTGACAGGAACAATGGAACAAGATCATCCTGTTTCAGGCTCTGTACTTGCACCATTTCTTCACGAATTTGGTCATATTGCGCAAGAAGTAATCCTCGCGTTGTCACCAATCATCGTGATATTTTTAGTATTTCAAAAACTATCATTTAAATTGTCAAAAACTAATTTCCGAAAAATTATCACAGGTCTTGTCTTTACTTTTATTGGATTGGTCCTTTTTCTAGTCGGAGTAAATGCAGGATTTATGGAATTAGGTACCGAATTAGGACATAGTATTGCCTCCTTGGACAATAAAGCGTATATTGTTATTATTGGTTTAATCTTAGGGATCGTTACGATATTGGCAGAGCCTGCTGTGTATGTATTAACGAATCAGATTGAAGATGTAACAAGTGGTTATGTTAAACGTAAAGTGGTCCTCTTTACATTAGCAATCGGAGTCGGAATTGCTGTTGCCTTATCAATGCTGCGAATTTTAGTTCCAGAATTACAATTGTGGCATTATCTATTACCAGGATACCTAATAGCTGTTGCGTTAATGTATGTGGCACCGAAATTATTCGTTGGTATCGCATTTGACTCTGGTGGTGTTGCATCAGGACCGATGACCGCAACTTTTATTCTGGCATTTACCCATGGAGCAGCGGATGCGATAGAAGGTGCAGATATTATTGTTGATGGATTTGGTATGATAGCAATGGTAGCATTAACACCACTTATTACACTACAATTATTAGGGCTGATCTTTAAGATGAAGTCGCGAAAAGGAGGCATGGAATAATGTTGCCTAATAAGAAAACACCTCATTTTGAAATCATACATGTTATTGTCAAATTCGGCTTAGGAAGTAAAATTTTAAAAGAAGCTAAAAAGTGCGGTGTGAAAGGTGGAACCCTTTTTCTTGGAAAAGGAACGATCAGTAATAAATTATTAAACTTATTGTCGATCACAGACATGCGCAAAGAGATTGTGATGATGATCTCCAATCGCAAAACAAGTAAAAAAACATTAGAACATTTAAATAAAGTGTTTCGATTCGATAAGCCTAACCACGGGATCATTTTTACTACATCTTTAACGAGTTTGATGGGAACAAGAAGCTGTCAAATAGACGAGGATGACGAAAGAGGTGAAGAAGAGATCATGTACCAGAATATTATGGTTGTAGTTGATAAAGGAAAAGCGGAAGAGGTTATTGAAGCAGCGCAAAAAGGTGGCTCTAAAGGTGGAACCATTATTAATGCACGTGGATCGGGTGTCCACGAAACTAGTAAGTTGTTCTCCATGGATATTGAACCTGAAAAAGAAGTCGTAATGATACTGTCAGATGAAAATTATACCGATGCCATTTGTGAAAAAATTAGTGAAGATCTGAAAATAAAAGAACCTGGTAATGGCATCATCTTCGTACAAGATGTGAATAGAACATACGGAATTTATGAGTAAATCCTCTTCTAATGAGGTAGGGAAGTATATAATCCGCGGTACCAAAGTATTTGAGCATGATGGTAGCGAAGGCCGCCCACTTTACCTCTGAAGTGTGGTGGTCAAGCAGTTGATATATTTTCATAATGGTTATTAGAGGATCGTAAATCTTTAGTATTTAGTGATAAGGAATGAGCGGATATTCTTATGAAAGTGTTGATAAAAAGGAGAATATAAATGCGTGACGAAAAGGAAATGATGGATTTAGTAATTGATTTTGCTAAAGCAGATGATAGAGTTCGTGTAGTAGGAATGAATGGGTCCCGCACTAATCCTAATATTAAAAAAGATCGATTCCAGGATTATGACATCGTTTACCTAGTAACAGACATGGCTTCTTTTCTGGAAAACAGGGAGTGGATCGATTATTTTGGTGAGCGCCTGATTATACAAACACCGGAAGAATCAGCATTATTTCCTGCTACTTTAGGTAACTGGTTTAGCTTTTTGATGCCATTTACTGATGGAAACAGAATCGATTTAATGCTTATTCCTTTAGAAGAGTTAGATCTTTATCTGCAAAATGATAGCTTAACCGAAATATTATTAGATAAAGATAACCTAATAGCAAACCGTCCGGTCCCAGATGAGAGCGGTCATTTTCTGAGAAAACCGTCCGAACAGCATTTCACCGATTCCTGTAATGAATTTTGGTGGGTATCTCCATATGTAGCAAAAGGGTTGTGCCGAGGAGAATTTTTTTATGCGAGCTTTCATCTTGATAGAGTATTACGAGAGGAATTGTTACGAATCATAGCATGGAACGTTGGTGCGGAGCATGATTTCAAAGTGAATCTAGGTGCTGCTAATAAATTCCTCCATCATTATCTAGATACTGATATATTGAAAGCGCTACAAGAAAGCTATCATATAAATTCGTTGGACAAATGTTGGGAGTCGTTATTTTCAATGCAAGAATTATTTCGACAACAGGCAAAGCAATTAGCTAATCGCCTTGGATTCGATTATCCTGATCAGTTTGAAAAAGTTATACCATATATTCATAATCTTCATCAGCAATACAGCACTTGAAATCACAATAGAAAAACGCTTGAATGTTAAAAAAAGTGTTCTTACTTTTCGCGGACATTTAGTACGTTATTCTGACTGAAATATGCCTATATTAGGAGTTCGTCAACACCTGTATATGGGCACTTTTTTCAAAAATAACGGAAAAGATGTCCGCGCTAATGCACAACACCCTATTACTTTGTATGTTTCTCATATCCACGAAGCCATTCTTCAAATGCTTGTGGTTCCAGAGGTCTACTGAAATAATATCCTTGCAGTGCATCACACTGTTGCTTCTTTAAGAATTTCAAGTGGGCTTCTGTCTCGACTCCCTCTGCAATAGTACGCATTTTCAAATTGTGTGCCAGCATGATGATAGCAGAGACGATATCCTCATCATCGCTATTTTCAGAGATATCCTGAATGAATGACTGGTCTATTTTTAAATGGTCGATCGGAAATTTCTTCAAATAGCTTAAAGAACTGTAGCCGGTACCGAAATCATCAATGGCAATTTTAACTCCTATTTTCTTTAATTCATGCAATACCGATGACGCAGTGTCAACATCCATTGCCATTGACTCCGTTATTTCTAACTCCAAATATTTTGGCTCTATACCAACTTCCTGAATGATGTTCTGAACAACCGGAATTAAATCAGTTTGATAAAATTGCCGAATGGATAAATTAACTGATATCGGGAAGAGCATACGATCTTCTTGCTGCCACTGTTTCACTTGGTGACAAGCTTCTCTTATCACCCATTCCCCGATAGGAACAATTAATCCACTATCCTCAGCTAATGGAATAAATTCTCCAGGAGAAATTAGCCCTAATTCTTTATTTTTCCACCTTATTAATGCTTCTGCTCCGCAAACTTT
Organism: Gracilibacillus lacisalsi DSM 19029; assembly: GCF_000377765.1. Classification (GTDB taxonomy): domain Bacteria; phylum Bacillota; class Bacilli; order Bacillales; family Amphibacillaceae; genus Gracilibacillus; species Gracilibacillus lacisalsi. The sequence continues at coordinate 205,252 of NZ_KB898667.1, forward strand.
GTTAGTCGTCGTATCGATTTGTGGTTGATACACCAGTAAAAATTCTTTTCGGGCAATCGCTTTTCTAAGCAAGGACTCCATTTCAACGTTGCCTTGGATCTTACTAAGCATGGAATCATGATAAAATTGAAAATTACTTTTTCCAATCCGTTTGGCATGGTACATGGCATTATCTGCTTTTTTAATTAAGGTTTTTGCGTCTGTCGCATCATTTGGATACATACTGATCCCAATGCTAGGTGAAGCAACGATATCAATGCCATCTAGATGATAAGGAAGAGTTAACTCCTTCAAAATCCTATTTGCTGCTTGTTTAGTTTCTTTAATTGTAATATTTTCTAATAAAACAATAAATTCATCCCCACCGTACCGGAAGACAGCTCCATTAACTGGTATACTATTCTGGAGGCGTTCAGCAACTTTTTTTAAAAGAATATCTCCATATTCATGACCAAGAGAATCATTAATCGTTTTAAACCGATCTAAATCGAGGAAAAAGATAGCAAAGTCAGTTGTGTTTGTTGGATTATCTAATAAGTTTTTTAATTGATAATGAAAGAAATGCTGATTCGGCAAGGTTGTTAAATAATCGTGATAAGCAAGAAAATTTAATTGGTCTTCTAAATGTTTTTTTTCTGTGATATCTTTTGCTAAACAATGAACACCTGTTAAATCGCCGTCTATAATAATTGGTATGACTGTAACATGTATATAGACACGGTCTTTTTGTTTATTATGTAGAATTGTTTCATATTGTACAGCTTCTCCCTCATGTACTTTAGCGTATTGCCTATTTGTATACTCTCGCAGTTCTGGTACAATATGTGGTAAAAAAGAAGTACCTGCTAATTCTTGTTCTGAGTACCCCATTAAATCTTCTGTAGCTTTATTCATATAAACAAAATGCCCTTGCAAATCTAAAGTAAGTACGGAATCAATATTGTTTTCAAATAAGGATCGGTAGCGTTGCTCACTCTCTTGTAGCTGATGGGATATTCTTTTTTCCGGAGTAATATCTCTCGCTACCCCTATTACACCAGTAACTTTGCCTTGATAAATGGTAGGGACTGCTGTAATATTTAACGTTAAAATATTGCCAACTTTATCATAAACACGTAACTCAACTTGTACAGATTGATTCGTAATTACTTGTTGAAAAGCGTTAAGGGCAAGCTTCATGTCTTCTTCATAAATAATATCAGTATATAAATTGGATATAATTTCTTTTTTGGTATATCTTAAAATACGTTCACTGGCGGGGTTGATGTTAGTGACGTTCCCTTTTTTATTTAACATAAAAATCAAGTCTGGATTGTAATCAAATAGCGACTCCAGCTGTTGATGAGTTTTTTCTAATAATACTTCGGTATTTCGCTTTTCCGTAATATCGTGAAATAATGCAATAGTATATCTTTTGCCACTATCGAGTTTCATTAATAGTAATTTTATTAATACTGGGATTTTCGTCCCTGTTTTCGTGGCCAATATTGATTCCATATATAAAGGCTTATATGGTAGTAAATCCGAATGATCAAATGATGCTTTACGTAACAGTTCTTTATCAATCAGATCAAGTGGAGTCATCTCCAATAATTCTTGCCTGGAGTATCCTGATTGGGTAATAAGTGCTCGATTCGCTTCTCTTATAACAAAGCTATCATCATCAAGCATTTCTGCAATGACAACAGGTTCAGGCATTTGTTGAACAATAGTTAAAATATCTTGATGTGAGAACGGTGACTGGTACGATGATGTCATCGAAGCTCCTCCTTGCTGAAAACGTTAATTTCTTTTCCCCATCATACCATAGAAGAACAATTTAATGATATCTTCTGTTAAAGGTAAAATATAGTCTCTGATATCGTCTTTCTTCATATAATCTTTAAACATATGAATATAGATCATAATCGCTTCTGTTGAAATATCTTGATGAATATATCCTGTGCTTTTCCCTTCCTCTATCAGCTTGTTGAATAAAGGGAGTGCTTTTTCCTGATATGCCATATCAATATATGACCCTTCATTAGTAAAATCATTCATCAAATAGTTATAAAATTCTTCATTAATTTTTGCTGCATCATCCGTTTTGTTGAAGATAATCTGTTCAATTTTTTCTGGGAAATCAATATCATTGTTTATTATATCTTGAAATTTTTGATATTCCTTCTCGACAAAATAAACCATCGTTTCATGAATCAGTTTTTCTTTGCTTTCGAAATAATTATATATGGTAACCTGGGAGACATTCGCTTCACTTGCTATTTTGGCGATTGGAACATTTTTAATTCCATAATCAGAAAATAGTTGAAGTGATGCTTCCAGGATTTTACTCATTTTTCGTTGTGTTCGTTTTTTAAATCCATCCATTGTTGTCACCTCTTATATAGTATTTTAAGTTAAATTATGAAATATGACAACAAATTCATTTCAAAAAATCCTTGATATTCGTCATAAACTTCTATAATATGAAATATATAAGTTAATATATTTCAAAACTTAGGAGGTTTTGATATGAACATGATTGAGGTAAAAGGAGTAACAAAGAAATTTGGTAAGTTCACTGCCCTTAATGGAATTGATTTAGAAGTTAAGAAAGGGGAAGTTTATGGTTTTATCGGACCGAATGGTGCCGGTAAATCGACGACGATTCGTGTCTTATTAGGAATTATTCAAGCAACGTCAGGAACTGCGAAAATATTTGGTATGGATGCCTGGAAAGATGCGGTAGAAATTCATCGTAAAGTGGTTTATGTACCGGGAGATGTTCACCTTTGGGAAAATTTAACCGGAGGAGAAATTATTGATACCTTTTTAAAATTACGTGGAGGAATTAATAAGACGAAGCGTGATGCATTAATAGAGCGATTTCAGTTAGATCCGCGTAAAAAAGCTGGGACGTATTCGAAAGGGAACAGACAAAAGGTAGCATTAATTGCTGCTTTTGCATCTGAGGCAGATTTGTTTATCTTAGATGAACCGACTTCAGGACTGGATCCTTTAATGGAAAATATTTTTCAGCAATGTGTAGAAGAAGTGAAGTATGAAGGGAAAAGTGTCCTGTTGTCCAGTCATATTTTATCCGAAGTGGAAAAGCTTTGTGACCGTGTCGGTATTATCAGACAAGGAGAAATGATTGAAACTGGTACGTTGGATGAATTACGTCATTTAACAAGAACGAACATTGTCATTGAAACAGAAAAATCTGCGGCAACCTTAAGCGAGCAATCAGGCATTCATCAATTTACAGAGGAAGACGGCGTATATTCATTCCAGGTAGATCCTGAAAACTTATCGAGTGTTATGCTGAAGGTTGGTGAATTAGGTGTCAAACGAATTGAAAGTACACCACCAACATTAGAGGATTTATTTATGCGTCATTACGAAACAGACAGTGTAGCGGAAAAGGGGTGACGGAATGCTTTTTCATCAATTGAAATTTTTGCTCAGATTTAATGCGCGCCAAAATTGGCTTTCCAGTATCATTTGGGCATTGGCAATTGTTGGGGTTACAGTAGTGGTAGCGGGCGCTTTTGTGAGCCTTTTCGGGTCTGAACAAGAACGCGATACAATGGCTCAAACGCTTGAAAACCCTGCAATGGTTGCGATGGTTGGACCGGTATATGGGATTGACAACTATACGACAGGAGCAATGATGGCGAATCAAATGCTATTGTTTACTGCTATTGTACTCGGAATTATGAGTATATTAATGATAACCAAGTTAACTCGGAAGCAAGAGGAAGAAGGGAAATTTGAATTAATTCGCTCGATGCCGGTTGGTCGGTTATCAAGTTTGAGCAGTGCGTTAATTGTAGTTGCACTGGTTAATTTGATTATTGGATTGATAACTTCTATTGGTTTGATTCTGATCAATGTAGAAAGTATTGATGTAGAAGGTTCGATCATGTATGGAGCAGTTTTAGCGGTAACGGGCCTCATGTTTACCGGTATTACGGCAGTGATAACGCAGCTAACGGAAACATCCCGTGGTGCAATAGGGTTATCAATTGCTGTATTGCTTTTAGCTTATTTTGTCCGTGCAATTGGCGATGTCAGTAGTGAAGCGTTAAGTTTGCTATCACCATTAGGCTTAATTTTACGGACAGAAGTTTACGTGGAAAACATTTGGTGGCCAATTATCGTATCGGTTGTGATTGCGTTGGTGTTTACGGTGCTAGCTTTTTACTTGCATAACCGAAGAGACCTAGGGGCAGGTTTACTGCCATCTAAGCCTGGTAAAAAAGAGGCTTCCAAACTCTTATTATCACCACTTGGTCTCATATTACGCTTACAACGTACGCAGATCATATCCTGGCTAGTGGCAATGCTTTTTTTTGGTGCTTCATATGGATCGGTCTTAGGCGATTTGGAATCATTCTTTGCAGATAATGAAATGTTCCAGCAACTCCTAGGAGATAATTCGGAATATACAATGACAGAACAATTTATGATGATGTTAATGGTGATTTTATCGATATTTGCGACAATTCCAATGGTCATTTCTTTTTTGAGAGTACGCGGGGAAGAGAAGAAGGAGCGTAATGACCACCTATTAACTACAGGCATTTCAAGATATAAATTACTAAGCTATTATCTAGGTGTATCAGTAGTAATTGGTGCAGTTTCACTATTTATTGCACTGTATGGATTATGGGCAGCAGGAGCGGCGGTAATGGACGATCCGATTCCTTTGGAAAATATCTTGAAAGCAGGGATGTCTTATGTACCTGCGATGCTGATTGTCTTAGCGCTTGCCAATCTGTTATTTGCGTTTCTGCCAAAATGGACATCATTAGTGTGGGCATATCTGGTATTTTCGTTCTTCACTGTATACTTAGGTGGGATGATAGACATACCAGAATGGTTAGCAAACATTTCGAGTTTTAACCACATCCCACAAATTCCGGTAGAAGCATTTACGTGGACACCATTAGTCGTTTTACTAGTAATTGGCCTCGTCGCTTTAATAGCTAGTCAATTCGGCTATCGGAATCGAGATGAGATAGGGTAGTGGGACAGGATTAATGCCCCAAGTATAATGAAAAGGGAGTATTCTTGTCCTCATCTCCCATTTTAGGGAAGATAAATGTCCACGGCATACTTGTTTTAGCTGGCAAGCGGAGTCTGGATTCCTCCATATGCTGGCTGGCTATTTGCTTGTTGTCTTGAAAGAGTTGGATGTTGATGTTGGTTAAGTCCGTTTCTTCTGGTTGGAAGTTATGAATTAATGTTGTAACGAGTAAGTCATTGCGGTGATTTACTGCGGTTCTGACCGGAACAAATGTGACGCCATCTTCAGCATCCTTTTTTGTTTGCTCAAAAATCTTCTTAATATCTATACGATCTTCATTACTAATGGTCCTGTTCCACGCATCTTCAAAGTGTAATTTCTGCATTTTTACAGCTCCTCTTTCAATATTTGTCAGTTTTTGTCGATATAAATAAACAGGAGGGGTTACAGCAATGAAAAGATTGCTCGCAAACCAGAAGCTATCGACAAAACTGTATGCCATTGTAATTTTAGCAGTACTAGTCATTGTAGCCCAATAGTGTCCTATTTATTAATACTATTTTATCAGTAAGTGATCAATTAGAACAACAGCTTTACGATGATCTTTATGAATCGACGTTTTATTTAATGAATGCAGAGAAAGATTTCTATCAAGAAGCTCTTATCATTGCTATTTTAGAGGAGGAAAGGCAAGAGGAATATATAGCAGTTTTTGAAGAGAATGCTCAGCAAGTAGAAGAAAGGAGCATCTATTTTTCAGTTGGATGATACTGCTACACTTATTGTTAGAAGTACCAACCGTATGATCGATGAATTGAAAGCAATGGTACGCCATATCCAGGAGAAATCTATAGAAGTAAATGGAAAAACCAAGGAATTATCACAAGCATCAGATGAAGTGGATCTGGGTTCTTAACAAATTGCTAGAACGATGGAGGAAATGTCAAATGGCGACGAAGAGCAGGCGAGCGCATCTAGTGATATTTCATCGTCTATTGAATCTCTTCATCGAAAAATTGCAGCATCTTCAGAAGAAGGTAAAGCACTAAAGCTGCCATCCAATGAAGTATTAGAGCTATCTAGCGAGAGCGGTACTAAGTTAAATCTATCCTTCGAACAAATGCAAGAGACAACATATAAGCAAGTTTAAGGTATAAGAAAAGGCTGGCGATGTTCTATCGCCAGCCTTACCTTTATTCATTAACAGGTACTACTGCACCTTCATATTCTTCTTCAATAAATGTTTGAATTTCTTCGGAACGCAATACTTCTACTAATGTGTGAAGTGTTTCGTTATCCTCATCCTCAGCACGTGCTGCGATTACGTTCACGTATGGAGATTCAGAACCTTCCAAGATTAAGGCATCATCAGTCGGTACTAAATCAGCTTCGATTGCATAGTTTGTATTGATTGCTACTAATGCATCAGCTTCACGCTCATAGAATTCAGGAAGGAAACCTGCGTCAATATCTGTATCAAATTCTAGGTTTAATGGATTGTCCACTACGTCCTGAACCGTTGCGTCAACAGCTTTTACATCTTCATCAAGTGTAATAAGTCCTTCTCTTTCAAGAAGTGAAAGCACACGACCATGGTCAGCAACAGAGTTACTCATGATCACTACAGTACCATCTTCGATATCATCAATACTTTCAATGTTTTGAGAATAGATTCCCATTGGTTCGATATGGATACCACCAATGTTTACGAAATCAAATCCCTTTTCCTCCATTTGAGACTCTAAATAAGGAATGTGTTGGAAATAGTTCGCATCAAGAGTTCCACTTTCTAAGTCGTCATTTGGGAATACATAATCTTGATAAACTTCAACTTCAAGTTCAATGCCTTGTTCTTCTAGAAGTGGTTTTGCTTCTTCTAATATTTCAGCGTGTGGTACACTGCTAGCTCCAACAACAAGTTCTGTTAATTCCTGTTCTGCGGTACCTTCTTCTGTGTTTTCGTCAGTACCTTCTGTTTCTCCTGCATTATTATTGTCTGCTGCTTCATCCTCCTCATTTGCTGTTCCACATGCAGCTAAAGCAAATAAAAGCAATGTAGCGCATAATAAAGTTAATAGTTTTTTCACAATAGATCATCCTTTCATTTTTTATTATTTTTATCTTTTATCTATCGCTTTGGATAGTAAATCCCCAATGAATTGAAAAATGAATACTATAATGATAATTAAAATCGTACAAGCTAACACGACATCAAAATCTCGTCGCTGGAAGCCTTGTAAATAAGCTAAATTTCCAAGTCCGCCTGCTCCAATAACACCAGCCATTGCTGTATAACCTATTAAGGCAATAGCCGTAACAGTTAAACCGGATATTAGTGCTGGCATTGATTCAGGTAATAACACTTTAAAAATAATCGTGTGTATTCTAGCTCCCATTGCTTTAGAAGCTTCCACAACACCTTTATCTACTTCCTTTAACCCAATTTCAACTAACCGGGCATAGAATGGTGCTGCCCCAACGATTAAAGCCGGTAACGCAGCTTTCCATCCTCTGATCGTCCCAATTAAGAAGTCGGTAAAAGGGAAAAGTAATAGAATCAATATGATAAAAGGAATGGCACGAAAGACGTTTACCACTGTTGCAGTAATAAAATTAACGAAACGATTTTCCCATAAGTTTCCTGAATCAGTTAGAAATAGTAATAACCCTAGTAAAATACCAAAAATTAAAGTACCGAGTATTGCAATACTTGTCATGTAAAATGTTTCTAATGTAGCTATCCATAAATCTTCTGCTATTACATTCGGAAATAGTTCCTCAAGCATCCTTTAACACCTCAACTTCCACACCGGTGTTTTCCATAAATTCAATTGTTTTTTGTAAGAGTTCTTTTTCACCGTTTATTTCAATAAATAAAGTACCGTAAGCACCTTCTTGAGTCGGTGCAATGGAACCTTGCAGTATGTTAATTTCTACATCAAATGTTTTAGCAACCTCACTAATAAGGGCCCGCTTAGCACTTTTTCCAATAAAATGAAGTTTAACTACTTCACTATCCTCACGGTCATTGATAAACTCCGCTAACTTGTCTCTTTCATGCTCAAGCGGATTAAGCTGCTGAACAAATCGTTTAGTTGTTTTGGATTGTGGTTTGACAAAAACATCCAATACATCGCCTGTCTCGACCACTTTTCCATTTTCCATCACGGCAACGCGATGACAGATCTTCTGGATGACATGCATTTCGTGTGTAATCAAAATGATAGTCAGACCCAATTTTTTGTTAATGGAAACTAACAAGTCTAATATATCATCCGTTGTTTCCGGATCAAGTGCTGAAGTAGCTTCGTCACATAATAATACTTCAGGGTCATTCGCCAGTGCTCGTGCTATGCCAACACGTTGCTTTTGACCACCACTTAATTGGGAAGGATAGGCATTTTCCTTTCCAGAAAGCCCAACAAGATTAATCAGTTCCAGTACTTTTTCTTTTCGTTTTTCTTTTGGAACACCGGCAATTTCCAATGGAAAAGCGATGTTTTCCAAAACAGTACGAGACCATAATAGGTTAAAATGTTGGAATATCATGCCGATTTTTTGGCGTTTTTTCCGCAACTGATTCCCCGGCATTTTTGTGATATCCTTATCTTGGATGACAACTGAACCGTCTGTTGGCTCTTCTAAGCGATTGATTAAGCGGACGAAGGTACTTTTACCTGCACCACTATAACCAATAACACCAAAGATTTCGCCTTGTTCTATATTAAGTGAAACATTATCGACAGCTTGAACTTGTTGTTTCTTAGTCTGGTAAAGTTTCGATAAGTTTTTTATCTGAATCATTCTTTCACTCTCCTTTGTTTATTGCGTCATAAACACAATAAAAAACCTTTCTGCACTAAGAGGACAGAAAGGGTAATAATTCGTTGTCCTCTTATCTTTCAAAGCATAACGCTTTGATGGAATTAGCACCTATCAGTATAAACTGACGGTTGCCGGGTTTCATAGGGCCATTCCCTCCACCACTCTTGATAAGAGCTTTCATATACAATTCATAACCAATATAATATCATCATGGATGAAAATCGTCAATTCTTTTTGAAAAAGTAAAACTATTCAGAAAATTGGAGAGAAGGATAGTTTGTGAGTGCAAGAAATAGATAGGGAGAGCATCGAGTGTGCATGCATTATGGTTCTAATATCGAAATTCAGCTTCCACCTTAGCTTTTATCGCTAGTCTACCTGGTTCGATAGGGGTGGTAGGACTGTCTGTGGAAACTCCTAAAACTACTGGTCGGCTTTCACTTTCTTCACGTCTGGAAATTTCTTTTAAAGAATACGGAATAGAACTAATGCTAACGCCTAACTCCTGCGCAATAATGCTAGCTTTTATCTGCGTATTTTCCACCGCTTTTTGGAGCGCTTCTTGGTAATATCGACCTTGATTTGCAACCGTTAATTGTATGTTGCGGACAGTATTTGCACCGTAATCAACGGCTGTATCAATAATGTGTCCAACTTTGTCAATTGGTTCGATAATAACCTCTAACAAATTGGTTACACGATAACCTCTAAAAATTTGAACGCCTTCATCATAGTCATACTGAATATCCATCCGGTAATCATGAGTCTTGATATGATGACGGGGGATATTCTCTTGAAGCAGTGCTTGAATAATGTTGGTGGTAGACTCAGCATTCTCGCGTTGTGCTTTTTGGAGATTAGAATCTTCTGTTATAACACCAAGGGTAACTACGGCTTGATTTGGTTCAACTGACACCGTACCATCCCCTGTTACTAGTATCGAATTATCGGTCTGTCGTACTTGTGAATGAGACCTTATATTTGGATTAGCATAATACATTGTTTTCACCTTTTCTTGTTTATTTTTACTTCTACTTTATTCGGTATAAGGTGAATACATGCTTTTTTGAACTAATTTGTTTGATTTTGGCTTATTAAAAAAGAACCGGGAAAAATCCCGACTCTTTTAATTGATCAATGATTGTAATGGAGCAGGAATTCTGCCACCTCGTTGAATCAATTTTTCAGAAGAAAATTCGCTCACACCGATAATCGGTGCGCGGCCAAGCAGTCCACCAAACTCTACGGTTTCTCCTTCTTTTTTGCCGATTACAGGTATGACCCGTACAGCGGTCGTTTTCTTATTAATCATACCAATCGCCGCTTCATCTGCAATAATGGCGGATAAAGTCTCGGGACTGGCATTTCCTTCTAATGCGATCATATCTAATCCAACTGAGCAGACACATGTCATTGCCTCTAATTTGGAAAGGTTTAGTGCTCCTTCTTCAATTCCGCGGATCATGCCGTTATCTTCACTAACTGGAATAAAAGCACCACTCAACCCGCCAACATAGGAACTAGCCATTGCACCACCTTTTTTAACAGCATCATTCATCAATGCTAAGGCTGCAATCGTACCGTGTGTTCCGACACGTTCCAATCCAATTTCTTCTAAAATTTCCGCAACACTATCATTCATTGCGTTAGTAGGTGCTAAGGAAAGGTCCATAATTCCAAAAGGAACATTTAAGCGTTCCGCGACAACACGTCCGATTATTTCGCCAGCTCTCGTTATTTTAAAAGCTGTCTTCTTAATCACGTCGGAGACTTCACCTAAATCAGCATCTGGGTAACGTTTTAAGGCATGAAGGACAACACCAGGTCCACTTACCCCAACGCTTAGGACTGCTTCTCCTTCACCAGCACCATGAAAAGCTCCTGCCATAAATGGATTATCCTCAACAGGATTACAGAAGACGACTAGTTTAGCGCAACCGATACTATTGTTATCTTGCGTGAATTTAGCTGTGTCGTGAATGATCTGTCCCATTTGGCCGACGGCATCCATATTAATGCCTGTTCTAGTTGTTGCAACAGAGATTGAAGAACAAACGCGCTCCGTTTTACTTAGTGCCTCGGGTAAAGCATCAAGTAGTATTTGATCTCCTTTAGAAATGCCTTTATGTACGAGTGCTGAAAAGCCACCAATAAAGTCTACATCTAAAGTTTGTGCTGCTTTGTCCAACGTTTCGGCAAGCTCAATGGCTTGTTCTTTTGTTGCGTTCCCTAACAATTCAGCAGCAGGGGAAATCGCGATTCGCTTATTAATAATCGGAACACCATATTCTTTTGCTACTTGATTCGCAGTTGTTTGTAAGTCTTTCGCATAACTAGTGATCTTTTCGTACACTTTTTGTTTTACTTTTTCAAAATCATGATCAGCACAATCACGTAAGCTGATTCCCATTGTTACCGTACGAATATCAAGGTGTTCCATTTCTACCATACGTATTGTTTCTTGAATTTCGGTAAAAGCTATTGGCATCTGTTACCCTCCTTTAGACACGATGCATTGCTTGAAAAACATCTTCTAGTTGAATATTTATTTTTAAACCTAATGCTTGTTCAACAGGCTTGAATTTTTCCTGTAACGTTTCAAGATTACTGGGATCATTGATTTCAATTAACATGATCATCGTAAAAAAGCCTTCTAAAATCGTCTGACTAATATCTAAAATATTGATATTATTATCTGATATTACAGTGGTTACTTTGGCAATAATCCCTACCTGATCTTTGCCAACTACACTGACAACTGCTCGTTTTTGCATTTATGTCACCTCATTTTTTATTGTTATACTTTATTATACCCAAAGCATCCTTTTTTGCTAAATTATACAGCATCGCATAAAATAAAAGGGAATGCATGATGAGAGGAGCTTACATATGAAAAAGGATATACAACTGATTGCTCTAGACATGGACGGAACATTGTTAGGCAATGACCATCGAGTCTCGGAAACGAATAAAGAAGCCATTAAAAAAGCACGAGAAAAAGGTGTAGAAGTGATTATTTCTACAGGAAGACATTATCAAACAAGCTCTAATATTGCAAAAGAATTGGATATCCATTATTTGATCACGGTAAATGGCAGTGAAATCTGGACCATGTCTGGAGAATTGATTGCTCGTCAAACGCTTGATGCACGGGTGATTGAGAAGCTTGTAGCATTAAAAGAAGAACATCAAACATGGGCATGGCTTTCTTCAACAGATCAAATATGGCGTGGTGAAGTACCAGAGGATATTTTAGCACATGAGTGGTTAAAATTTGGATTTGATACAAAAGATCCGGAAACAAAAGGGAAGATCATGGAGACCATTGAAAGCTGGGAAGAAATTGAGTTGAGTAATTCTAGTCCGACAAATATTGAAGTGAATGCGGTTGGTGTCAATAAAGCAGCAGCAATCGAAATCGTATGTGAGCGGTTAGGCATTAATATGTCCCAAGTAATGGCGATGGGTGACAGTTTGAATGATATAAAAATGATCGAACAAGCAGGATTAGGAATTGCCATGGGAAATGCTCAAGAGGAAGTTAAAAAAGTGGCAGACTCAGAAACGACAGCAAACGATCAAGATGGTGTAGCAAGAGCTATTGAGAAATGGGTACTGTAACTCTAATGTATAAATTTTCAGAAAATTAATAGTTAACACTTGCAGAGGGTGTATCAATATAATAACTTATTATATGGAGTGAATTTTTCAGATCACTACAGTAATATTCGATTTCGTGCTAAAATAGACAATGGAATAATACATAGTGAAAAAAAGGAGCGAATAAGAGAATGGCGAAACAACAATTTGGTGTGATAGGTCTTGCTGTTATGGGTAAAAACCTTGCGCTTAACGTGGAAAGCAGAGGATACTCTGTAGCAGTATTTAATAGAACTTATCAAAAAACAGAAGAATTTTTAAATAATGAAGCAAAAGGTAAAAATTTTGTTGGAGCAGAAACGATCGAGGAATTCGTTGAGTCATTAGAAAAACCTCGTAAAATCATGTTGATGGTCAAAGCTGGTCCTGCAACAGATGCAACGATTGCTTCCTTAAAACCACTTCTAGATGAAGGAGATATCTTAATCGACGGTGGTAACACATTCTTTAAAGATACGATGCGTCGTAACGCAGAATTAGACGAATCTGGTATCCACTTCATCGGAACTGGTGTATCTGGTGGGGAAGAAGGAGCACTTAAAGGACCTTCTATTATGCCAGGTGGACAAAAAGAAGCTTATGATAAAGTAGCGCCTATCTTTGAAGCAATTTCTGCAAAAGTTAACGGCGACCCTTGTGTTACATACATCGGACCAAACGGTGCTGGTCACTATGTCAAAATGGTACACAACGGTATCGAGTATGGCGATATGCAGTTAATCTGTGAAGCATATTTCATTATGAAACACGTACTTGGACTTAGTGCAGAGGAGCTTCATGAAGTATTTGGCGAATGGAACAAAGGAGAATTAGACAGTTACCTAATCGAAATTACCACAGATATCTTCAAGAAGAAAGATAAAGAAACAGGTAAACCAATGGTTGATGTGATCCTTGATACAGCAGGTCAAAAAGGTACAGGTAAATGGACAAGCCAAAGCTCCCTAGACTTAGGTGTACCTTTACCGGTTATCACGGAATCTGTGTTTGCACGTTTCATCTCTGCCATGAAAGAAGAGCGTGTAGCAGCAAGCAAAGTACTACAAGGACCATCTGCTGGGGACAAGCCATATGAAGGTGATAAAGACGAGCTTATCGAAGCTATCCGTAAAGCACTTTATATGAGTAAAATTGTTTCTTATGCACAAGGTTTCGCGCAAATGCGTGCAGCTTCTGAAGAAAATGACTGGAACTTGCGCTATGGTGACATCTCTATGATCTTCCGTGGTGGATGTATCATTCGTGCACAATTCCTTCAAAAAATTAAAGAAGCATATGATCGTGATCCAGGACTTGCGAACTTACTACTTGATCCGTATTTCAAAGAGATCGTGGAAAGCTATCAAACATCACTACGTAAAGTACTTTCTATCGCAATGGAACGCGGTATTCCAGTACCAGGCTTTGCAAGTGCATTAGCTTACTATGACAGCTACCGTACAGAAACATTGCCAGCAAACTTACTACAAGCACAACGTGACTACTTTGGTGCTCATACGTATCAACGTAACGACAAAGAAGGCGTGTTCCATACAGAGTGGTTAGAAGATTAATATTGAGAAAACCTCTTGCTTAAAAGCAAGAGGTTTTTCTTAAAAGGTAAGAAAGTATATAATCAGCTCGATGACCGTGTTTAACGAAGTAGTTATTTTGACATATTTTTTGGTGGTTGAAAACGCTCCGACTAATTACTTAGCTTTGCGCGGGCACGGCCTCAACTAACTTTGCAAAGAAAAACACTTTGCAAAGTGGATTTTCGGCTCGCGCTATTCCCGCAGGAGTCTAAGTAATTAGTCTCCGCTATAAGAGATGCAACAACTATTGTGATAAGTAATAGGTTGCTTTTTTTACAATGGACCGCTATCCATGAGTATAAAAGCAGCTGTGTTACTTCATGCTAGCGTTGTAGAGCCTGATAATAGCGTAGGCCGCCCCCTTCCACTCCTGTGGGAATCGTTTGACCTGAAGATCCACTTTTTTGAGCGAATTTTGCTCAAAAAAGTTAGCTGAAGGACAAACCCCACGGAAAGGGAGGGGGCAGCCGGAGCGGTTGTTACGCCTATTATTCATGTCAAAATAACTACTTTGGGCTTTCCTAGTTTTTCTTGTAAGATACGAAAGTATAAATTTTGCGCAGATGTCTAGCTCCGAGCGCCCAGAAACTAGGCGACTTCACGAATTGCCCTACGATAAGTCATCATCGGTTCGTAAACTCACCGTGATTCCTTTATCTCAGTTGATTCGTTCCATCCGCTACGTTTCTAGACGGGCGCTCTGCGCTTTTCTTATCTTAATAATTTCTTCAATTGTGTCTTGTTCTTTTTAGATACTAAAATAAATAAAATATCACCTTTTTTAATGATGGTGTCACCAGTTGGGGTAACCAATTCATTATTTCTTATAATTGCACTTATTAAAGCATCTTTAGGAAAATCAATATTTACTAATTGTTCACCTATCAAATTTACTTGATCACGCACCTCATACTCAACCATTTCTGCATTTGCTTTTCCGATCGAAATGAGTTCTAGGCTGTGCATCGGTTCCACCCGAGTGCGCCCTGATAATCCGAGTTTATCAGCAACAACTGAAATCGTTGAACCTTGGATTAAAGCGGATAGTAGTACAACGAAGAATACAACATTAAAAAATAGCTGTCCATTATCTAATTCTGCTACCATCGGGAAGGTGGCTAATACGATAGGAACCGCACCCTTTAAACCTGCCCACGATAGAAAGATTTTTTCTTTGAAACTATAACTTTGCTTTATCGTACTGATAAAAACAGCAATAGGACGAGCCAAGAAAATTAAGATTAGGGAAATAACTAGTCCTTGCCAAATAATATCGAATGAAAATAAATCATTTGGAAAAACAAGAAGTCCTAATATCGTAAACATCAGAATTTGCGCAATCCATGCAATCCCTTCATTAAAACGGAAAATCGAATGGCGATAAGCTATTTCTGCATTTCCAATATACACGGCTAGTACATAAACAGCTAATAGACCACTAGCCTGCATAAGGTCCGAGAGACTAAATGTTAATAATGCAAATGCCAGACCAAATACTGGGTATAATCCACTTGAATCTAGATTTATTTTATTGATGGAATAAACAGCTATAAATCCCATTAGGAGACCGATTAAAACACCAACAAGCATTTGCCAAAAAAACGTACCGATTAGAGAAAAGTAAGATGCTTGTTCATTCGTGATCAATTCGATGAAAGATATAGTTAGGATCATTGCCATCGGATCATTAGACCCTGACTCAGCTTCTAATGTCGATCCAATTCTTTGCTTAATATTTTGACCTTTCAGAACAGCAAAAACTGCTGCTGCATCAGTAGAACCAACGATTGCACCAAACAAGAATCCTTCTAACCAAGTAACACCCAGAATAAATTTCGCAGCAATTGCAACTACTACTGAAGTAATTAGGACACCTAGTGTCGCTAATGAGATAGAGGGGCCAATTACTGGGCGGATATTCTTCCATTCTGTCTGGAGACCACCTTCAAATAGGATAATAACAAGTGCTAACATCCCAATTAGTTGGGTAAGATTATAATCACTAAAGTAAATAAAGTTAAGGCCATCACTGCCAAATAGCATACCTATAGCAATGTAGAGTATTAGCACAGGTACGCCAATTCTACTGGAGAATTTAGTCGTGATAACGCCAATAATGAACAATAATCCGATCGTTAAAATAAAGTATTCTGTCGTAAATAAGTCACCTATCATCGGCATTTCCCCTTTTCGTTTATCACAATGTAATTGTCTGTAAGACCACACACAACAGCAATGTAATCATAGTCTTATTTTATAAATTTACATCTACTTTAATCGTTGTTGACTCTTTTTTGTCTATTCCAATATAGTGAAGTGTTTCTGATGTAGAGGAATGACCATAAATATCCCTTATGAGTGAGATAGCTATTCCTTTTTTATAAGCGTGATAACCGAATGTTTTTCGTAATGTATGGGTGCCTATCTTATCATGAATGCCAATTTCTCGTGCTGCCTTATTGATGATACGGTATGCCTGCTGACGTGTAATAGGGGATGTTCCATTTTTCGTTATAAATAAGTAGTCTTCAGAAGATAGAGTGGATTGGAGCATATATTGCTTTATAGCAGAACGGATTTTTGTGTTTAAATAAATAGAGGAAGTTTTATCACTGGTGGATTCGATAAATTCCCTTGGTGTTTCACCATCCCACACTTGTTCAACTTTAATTGCTAAAAGTTCGTTGATACGAAGACCTGTATTAATTTCAAATACAAATAACAGGTAGTCACGAAAAGAGCGCTTTTTTAGATAGGCTTTTATTTTTCTAATATGATTTACATCCTTTATAGGCATTACAAATTCCATTACCATCGCTCCATTTAAGTTACTTAATATAAATTATATCATGGGTTATGTAACATATAAAATAATTTGCATCCATAAGTACCTTACGGACAACTAATTGAGAATTTATGAAAAACTGTCCGTAAGAACGGATCTAACGGACAGAAAAAGAAAAAACCAGATAAAATTGTCCGTAAAAACAAATCTTACGGACAGAAAAAAGTAACATTAGATTGAATTGTCCGTAAGAATCCTTCTTACGGACAAAAATGTATCAAATTTGCATAAAGTGTCTGTAAGAATCTCCAAGCTAAAATTAAGAACTTGGCCATTGATCAAACAACAACACTCTCGCTGGTGCTGCTTCGGTTCCGACTAATTTTAAAGGTGCTGCTACCATAAAATACTCCCCAGGCTTAACATCTTTTAATCGCAAACCTTCCACTATAATGATGTCATCACGAAACAATTTTCGATGAGTAGGATTACCTTCTTGGCTCCGCTCAATTCCTAATGTATCAATACCGATACCTTCAATTCCTTTTTTCACTAGGTAATCTGCGCCATCTTCTTTTAAATAAATAAAGTTAAAGTCAAAATGTTCACTAGAATAATAAGAATTTTTCGTTTTACATAGCAGAAAATCGCCTGATTCTATCGTATGCGCTTCCAAATCTGATCGAGTAATACCATCTTCTACGTTTTCCAAATCGAGCACTTTCACTTTTCGTACCAGTCGCTCTAATTGGATTGTTTCAAAGGTATCGGCATTATTAATCATGTGTAATGGGGCGTCGATATGGGTGCCAGTGTGCAATCCAAGTGTAGCGGTAGTTGCGGTAACATGACCATTTGTTTGTCTATCGAAAACGGGTTTATTCTCTTTTATATTCTCCCAGACTTGCATGTTAGGGTAAATATCCATCGAGATATCATAAAATTTCATCTAAAATCCTCCTCTTTGATATGAAAAAGCAATCAACCAACGTAACATTGATTGATTGCCTTGTATCTTTATTCAGACTTAACGTCCCACCATTCGAAACCATCTTTATTTAATAAAAGATCTGCTTCTTCTGGACCATTTGATCCTGATGTATAGTTAGGGAAATCAGCTTTTTTCTTCGACCATGCGTTTGCTATTACATCAACAAACTGCCATGATAATGCAACCTCATCCCAGTGAGTAAAGTTAGTAGAATCACCGCGCATACAGTCATGTAATAACGTCTCATATGCTTCCGGCGTATTCATTTTATCTTCTGAGTTATTATCATAGCTTAATGTGATTGGTGTAGAAGACGCATTATAGTCGCCTTTCTTCGCATTCACATGTAACGTAATCCCTTCATCTGGCTGGACATGAATCACTAAAAGGTTTGATTTGGTTTCATGTTCTTTATCATAGTATAGGTTCATTGGTAAATCTTTAAATTCTACTACGATTTCCGTTGATTTACGTTTCATCCGTTTTCCGGTGCGGATGTAGAATGGAACACCTGCCCAGCGGAAGTTATCGATCATTAATTTCGCCGCAACAAACGTATCAGTATTAGACTCAGGATCTACACCGTTACCTTCTCGGTATGCAGGTAGTTCCTCGCCATTTACCATCCCTTTGTCATATTGACCGCGAACAAAGTAATCATCTACTTCATTTTCATTTAACTTACGTAAAGCACGTAATACTTTTACTTTTTCACCGCGAATTTCTTCTGGTGTTAATTTAATTGGCGGATCCATTGCAATCAGTGCAAGCATTTGCAACATGTGGTTTTGTACCATATCTTTTAATGCACCTGCACCATCATAATAACGTCCGCGCTCTTCTACACCAAGAACTTCACTTGAGGTAATTTGGATATTCGAAATATATTGGTTATTCCATAATGGTTCAAATAAAGCATTGGCAAAACGGATAACTTCGATATTTTGAACCATTTCTTTCCCAAGGTAATGGTCAATACGATAAATCTGATCCTCCGAAAATGCTTCGCGAATTTGGTCATTTAGCTCTTTTGCTGATTGGTAATCATGACCAAACGGTTTTTCGATAACAAGGCGAGTCCATCCTTGTGTCGTTGTCAAACCTTCTGATTTAAGGTTAGCTGCAAGTGTTCCGAAGAAATTAGGTGCCATAGAGAAATAGAATAGACGATTACCATCTGTTTCATGCTTAGCATCTAATTCTTTAATTAATGCTTCCAATTCTTGATAGTGTTCAAGGTCTTGGATATCAAATGGATTGTAGTGGAAGTGACTTGCGAATTCATCTTTGTCAATATGAGGATCATCGAAATTATCGATTGATTCTTTTACTTTGTCACGAAATACGTCATTTGTCCATGGACGTCTTGCCACGCCAATTACGGCAAAGTTATCGGATAACTTTCCATTTCGGTAAAGTCTGTAAATGGAAGGATAAAGTTTTCTATTAGCTAGATCCCCTGTTGCACCAAAAATCACAATTACTGCTTTTGGGTTATTCGTTGTCATGAACTTTAACTACCTTTCTACTTGTTTATTTACGAGTTAAGCGCATATGTGTCACGATATGCTTAACTATGTAATTCACTAAAGTAACAGCATACTTAAATATTTTATCATGTTAAATACTTCTGTTAAATTATTTAACATGATAACATACAAATAACTGCTAAGTCTTTATTGTCATAAATATATACTATCATGTATTGTGAAAATGACAAATGAAATACATGGAATTTTCAAAAAATTCAGGAGGATATCATGCAAAAATATAAAGGATTTTTAATCGATCTAGATGGGACAGTCTATAAAGGAACCGAAAAAATAATCGAAGCGATTGATTTTGTGAAGGAGCTAGACCGTAGAGGTTTACCATATCTTTTTTTAACAAATAATTCAACGAAACATCCGAGTGATGTTTCAAAAAAATTAGTCGATATGGGAGTGCCGAGTACGACGGAGCACGTTTTTACAACGAGTATGGCAACAGCAAGCTACATACAAGAACGAAAAGCAGGTGCGAAGGTCTATCCAATTGGTGAAGAAGGGCTACATATGGCGCTAGAAGAATGTGGCTTGGAAATCGTTGAGGAAGGTGCAGAATTTGTTGTAATGGGATTAGATCGAACCATTAATTATGAGAAGTTAGCAAAAGGGGCGCTCAATATTCGGGCAGGAGCAAGTTTTGTTGCGACAAATGGTGATGTAGCACTGCCGACGGAACGAGGATTTTTACCTGGAGCTGGTTCCTTGATTTCTGTATTATCGGTAACTACAGGTATCGAGCCGAAATTTATCGGAAAACCAGAATCGATTATTGTTGAGCAGGCGCTTGAAGTATTAGGTACTGCAAAAGAAGATACCTTAATGGTCGGAGACAATTATGCGACAGATATTTTGGCAGGGATTAATGCAGGGATAGATTCGTTGTTGGTACATACTGGAGTAACTACAAAAGAAGATCTTAAATCAATCGAAAAACAGCCAACATTTACGATTGATAGCTTAGCAGAATGGACGTTTGATGAGTAAAAAAAATGAGCCGTAGTGATGACGGCTCATTTTTTTGCTTTCACTCGATTTGTGATCAGGACACCAAAGATAACGAATAACGCTCCAATCACTTGAATCCATGTGAGCTGCTCCCCTAAAAAGATTACAGCACCGATCATGGTAAAGACCGGGATGAGATTAAGAAAGACAGATGCTCTCGATGGTCCGATTGCTGCAATTCCTTTGTTATAAGCAATCAGTGCAACAAGTGAAGGGAATATCCCCAAATAAAGCAGGCCAGAGATAACCTTCCAAGACCAGTTTATCGTTTGGATTTGTCCGATTTCGAGTGTCATTAATGGAATAAACATGATAATAGCGACCACGGTCATAACAAGTAGCGCACCATAAGTAGGGAATTTCCAAGTATGTTGTTTGATAAAAATTGAATAAAACGCCCACGTAATCATGGCTAGAATCATAATCAGATCTCCACTATTAAACTGTAAACTCATAATAACTTCCAATGAACCTTTGGTGATCACAAAGAAGACACCAAATAAGGAAATAAAGACGCCAATCAATTGCTTTTGTGAAAAACGTTCATTAAACAATAAAAATGTAAGAATTAAGGTGAAAATAGGAGCGGTTGCCTCGACAATCCCAGCATTGATGGATGTGGTATAGTTTAATGCTAAATATACGAAAATATTAAATAATACAAGTCCTGTAGCAGATAAAGCAAGAATCGCTTTCCATTCCTTTTTCCATAAATCCTTATTGTTTTTCCACTCCCGATAACCAAACGGAAAAATTACTATCAATGCAATAAGATAGCGGAATAAAGACAATGTAATCGGAGGTATTTCCTGTGCAACAGGCTTCCCAACTATTAAGTTCCCTGCATAAAAGATCGCTGCTAATATTAAAAGAAGATAAGCCTTCATGTTTTCACCTCCAACAGAAGGAGCATAACATTTTTTCATAGAAGAAGGAAGGGGAAGTGGCTGATATCGTTTTTAAATCGCCAATAGATACCATTAGTTAGAGATATGCAATAATGTATTTTTTTGGCAAAAATGTCCTATTGATGGAGAAAATGACATGTGCTAAGTTCTAAATAATACTTGATAGAAAGTAGGTGAAATGATAAGAATTTATCCCTTTTGGCTAATCTTAAACACTAACTCAACCATTCTGCTGTAAACAATTCTAAAAAACTATTACTGACATATTGTTTGTTACCACTTCTTGAATGAAACTAATTAAAGCACTTCCACAACTTTGCGGCATATTAAAAAACTTAATTAAGGAGCGTTTAAAATTGAAATTTTATAAACTGATAAGCTGTTTTGTGTTACTAAGCATTTTTGCAATTGGATTTGTTAACTCTAGTGTCCATGCAGAAACTGTAAACGCAACTGATTTTGGTGTAACGCCAGGGGAGAATTCATCTCAAACGGAAGCACTTCACGACGCTATGCGCTATTTTTATGACCAAGGTGAAGAAGGGACCGTTTATATTCCAGCTGGTACCTATTATGTAGATGAAGCACTTCGTTTCCATGAGGGAGTTAACTTAGTTGGTGATGGAAGAGGACAAACTATCATTAAAAAAATGGGTACCAGTGCTAATTATGTAGTAGGAAATCCAATTTTACATTCCAATTCCGTTAACTTAAATGTAAGCGTTTCAGATATAACATTTGATGCTGATAGAGCGAATCGATCTTCGCAGGGACTAAGTCAAATAGGTGGAATCAACATTGATGCAGAAGTTAGTAATTTAAGATTAGACGGTATTGAAATTAAAGATGCTACAAATGGTGCCATATTAAGAAGAATGCGAGATTCCGTTATTACGAATAGTGTGTTTGACCAAACAAGTGGTCACTCGATCGCAACCGGAGATGAAAACTATCCGGTTGGTGAATTTACTAATGTAGAAATCACTAACAACGTAATCACGAATTCAACGGGTGGAAGTGGAATTAATTTATCTCGTGCTACTTATACAACTGTTAGAAACAACCAAGTAATCAATACGCAACAACAGCAAGATAGCTATGGCGGGATTCGGATACCTAATGGTGGGGCATATAATATAGTAGAAGATAACGTGATTCAAAGTTATCCAAGAGGGATTTTTGTTTTAACAGGTGCAAACAATAATACAATTACAGGAAATACAGTTATTGATTCAAGAATTCATGGTATTTTAATTCAGGCTAATGACAATACCTTTACTAATAATACGATTGTCCAAAATAACACGTCATTAAATCCTGAATCAATGATACGACTTGCTCCCGGAAGTAATAATACGATCTCAAATAATTTGATATCAACTTATTCAGGATACAGCAATCCAGGAATTCGCCTTACAGGTGATTCTAATTATAACGAAATCACTAACAATAATATAGATACAGATGGCGCGTTAGTAAGCAATGAGGCAGGAAGTAACAATACGATTTCAGGAAATAGCGAATTTAATTCAGTATCCTTTGATTCTAATTCTTTTTATCAAATAGTAAATAGAAATAGTGGAAAGCTTTTAGAAGTGACTAATGCAAGTACAAGTGATGGAGCAAATATTCAACAATGGACTGCAAATGGTTGTTCGTGCCAGAATTGGTCATTTGTCCGGAATGGTGATGGATATTACAATATTATAAATCAAAATAGTGGTAAGGCGATAGACGTCTACGATTTCTCAACTGCGAACGGAGCAAACATAGTACAGTGGTCGAACTTAAATGGCATAAATCAACAATGGTCAATTATTCAAAATACTGATGGCTACTTAAGATTTATAAATCGTAATAGTGGGAAAACACTTGAAGTAGAAGCAAAGTCAAGTGAAGATGGAGGGAACGTGGTACAGTGGAGTGATAATAAAGGTGCTAATCAGCAATGGAACATTGAACAGGTAAACTAGTAAGCGGAAAATAGCTAATCACTTAACTCAAAAGTGGTTAGCTATTTTGTGTATTTTGGTAATTGTGAAAAAGCAAGTTAAGTAAGGTTCAAATCATTCGATGTTTAAGAGAGTAGTAAATATGATGTTATAATAGATGGAATAGCTTATCTGAAAGGAGTTTATGATGAATGTTAAACAATTTCAAGGTTTTGTTTATATATTATCGTTCGTATTGATTTTACTAGCTGGCTGTAACAAGGATTTAACAGATGAGTTGCCAAAGTCTGATGATGGTGAAATACTTGAGCAAGGCAATTATGAACTGAAACTAGATAAAATCTAAAAAAGTAGACCAGATAACATTAGAGATAACGAACAATAGTGCCTCTAATTTAAATTTCGGTCTTATATATTATATGGAAAGATATATAGACGGCTCCTGGTATCAAATTCCGTTTAAAGATGATACAGAATTTCAAACGATTGGTATTATGGTAAAACCAAATGAATCATATACTCAAAACATTTCCACTAATCAATTAAAACATAATCTTTCTTCCGGGAAATATCGAGTAGTAAAACCAATTAGCGAGGAAATAACTTTAGCAACAGAATTTGAGATTGAATAACTAAGAGAAATAATGGAATTTACGTCTTTGTAGTGGGAGGAGTTACTATTAAATGTTTGAAAATGATGATGTTTATTATATTATTTGTAGTTTGTGCTAGTTGTGCTAACGATCAATCTGAGGTACCTACTATTTCGGTGAATGCAGATTCGGAATATGAGAAGACATTTACTGATTTAAATTTAGGCAATATCTTCGATTTTAACTTTTATTTACCAGATGCAGATCAGAGAAGTGTAACTCTTTGGGTAGAAAAATATGAAGATGGTGAAACAGCCGAAAAACCGTTAATAGAATTATTCTACTATGACAGTCCAAATAAAGTGGAAGAAGGTAATATTGGTTTTGGAATGATAAATACTGAAACAGAAGATACAATAGCTTATCTTTATTCACCTGGAGCAAACGTACAGCAAGCGATAACATTGGAGGAAGAAAAATCTCGTACTACATGGGATTATGCCTTTGGTGATGGCGAAGTAGAGTTAGAACTAGGAGAAACCAAACTACTTGCCGGATATGAGAAACTAATAGAAATACACTCCGCACAATGGATCTACAAGATGAAGAGGCAGTAAACAGAATGATAGAACAAGGTGATTTAGTTTTATTATTAAAGATAAAAGTAGAAGAATCTAGTGAAAGTGCCCGATAAAATAAAAAAAGTGCCCGATATAACACGAAAAGTGCCCGATATCTTCAAAAAAGCGCCCGATATCTTCAAAAAAATGCCCGATAAAAAACCAGTGAGTATGATCGCTCACTGGTTTTAACCATCCATTGTTTTATTTTGATCGAATTTCTTGGCGCATAAATAACAAATATGAAATCGTAAAACAGATTAACGTTGCTGCGATTAAACCTGTTAATTGTGGCCAAATTAACATTAAGCTTTGACTTAATGGCAATGGACCAGCAATCGCTCCAGTCGTTTGTTCAACGGTTAATGGTCCTAAGCTTCGTACAGATGGTGACAAAAGTGTTGTCGTCGATTCCGTGAATAGGTAGTTTGGGGATAGTCTCATTAGATTAAGGACAACCCCCTGTCTACTAATAGCATCAACTGTACTTGTAATGTTTTCGGGATTCAAAATCGATTTTGAAAACAATTCCACAATCATCTGATAAAAAATGTTAAAGAAAATCCAGACAGCAATCGCTGCTAAGGCAGAAGTTGCGGGTTGTTTAAAGCGTACAGAAAAAAGAATCCCCAGATTTAGCCAAAAGGCGATATAGGCAATACATAAAACGAGAAAGCAAAGAATCCGCAAAAATTCTTCACCGGTCGGAGGGATACCAAGAATCAAGATCCCGAGTGCCATTACCATAAACCCTAATGCAACAAAAAGTACCGTATTTAACAATAAGGCTGCCGTAAACTTTGCGTTTAGTACATAGTCGCGCGGGATTGGTTGTGCCATAAGCCGACTCAATGTCCCTTTGTTACGTTCAGAATTAATAGCATCAAAGCCAAGCGCAATTCCTAGAAGTGGGCCTAAAAACGAAACAAAGGTAATAAAAGATGGTAAAGTACCATCAGAAATCGTAAATAATTTTAAGAAAAGAAACGAGCTTTTGGCGATTTCTTTAGCTTCTTCATTGGCATCTATTGCATCCTGAATGGAAGTAATCGCAGTATAAAGGGAACCAACACAAGTTAGCACAATTAAAGCTAACATAATGATGATTCGCCAGCTTGTCATATAGTCTGTGAACTCCTTGCGAACAAGTGCTTTAAATGCTTGGAGATTGTCATTATTATTTGAACGCATTTCTAAGTTTATCTCAGGTATCCACTTTTTAAGCGCTTGAAGCTTTACCACCTTCGTCACCCCCTTCAAAATAACGGTGATAGATTTCATCTAAACCATAATTTTTTTTTCTGATGTAAAATAAATCAGCGCCTGCTTCTATAACGGTTCTTGCTACTGCAGAAGAGATATCTGTTTCGGCATAGATTTCTACATGTTCATCGGTTTCCACAACTCGATTTACTCCGGCTAAATCCTGTAATTGTTCGTTTAAATTGTTATCAACCGGATTAGCCTTGGCATAGACGACAAATGAATCTTCAAAAAATAATTGTTTCGCTAAACCTTCGACATTACCTTCCGCGAGTAATTTTCCTTTAACAAAAATACCAACACGATCACAAATTTGTTGTACTTGATGGAGTTGATGAGAGGAAAGAAGTACCGTAATTCCTTCCTTTTGGTTTAGCCGTTTAATTAATGCAAGTAATTCACGAACACCTTCAGGGTCAATCCCGAGTGTAGGTTCATCTAGAATGATTACTTCAGGGTCTTTCATTAAAACGTCGGCCAAGCCTAAACGTTGACGCATACCACGTGAATATTTGCCTGCCTTTTTATCGCCTGATTCTTTTAGGCCGACTTTTGTTAATAAATCTCTTGCCCGCTCTTCTGCGATAGCACGAGGAATAGCATTTAAACTAGCAGTGAAAAGTAAATTCTCATAGCCTGTCATTTGTTCATAAAAACCAAGATCATCTGGTAAATACCCAACTCTTTTCTTAACGGCGAGTGGATTGGTTGTTGAGTCCATGCCACATACTTGGACTCTACCACTTGTCGGCTCACTTAATCCTAACATCATTAGAATAGAAGTAGATTTACCTGCACCGTTAGGACCCAACAAACCAAAGATTTCTCCTTTTTCAATCGATAATGTCAGCTCATTTACGGCGTATTGTTGATCATATTTTTTGGAGATGTGATCGAGTTGAATAATCGGTTCAACCATTGATTATCTCCTCCCGTATTTTCTAATAATAAAGTATAGCCCACCTACTACTGCTAAGATGATTAATACACTTATAATTCCCCATAACGTCGATGTTTCCACAGATACTCGGAAATCCGCGTCAGAAGATGCTTCAGACGTTTTCGCTGTAAAGGTAGTGATATAATCACCGGCAATAGCATCATCTGGTGCTGTTAACGTAGCTTTCACTGTTTTCGATTCACCCGCTTCTAACGTAGCAATGGAGCTCTCGTCAAATTCAGACTCCCAATTTGGCGGAGTGGAGGCAGAAAGGGAAATATCATTTAACGCTGCAGTTCCGGTATTCTCTACCACGAGATCAATGGTTCGATCATTTCCAGCTGTAACATCTGCACTTAAGTTTCCATCAGGTGTCGATACAGCTATTTCATAAGAACCAGTAATAACGGCCTCCAGTGTCAGTTCAGATGATGTCGAACTATTGGCGGCACTGATTGGTATTTCATAGGTGTCTGCTTTCACATCAGTTGGTGGCGTTACTTCCACTGTGATATCCTTCGATCCGTTCGGTTCTAATGTGACAGAAGTTACATTGTTACCATCAGCTTGAAATTGAACACCCCAGCCTTCACCTACTCCTGCTGATAAAGCATAGGTCTGTTCATCTGCTGTCCGGTTACGTAATGTGGCAGAATAAGAGAAAGTAGCATCTGCATGTCCTTCCATATTCGGTTGATCAGAACTAAACTCGGAATTAAACGTTCCTTCCTCTGTAACCTTTGTGACAAATGGTAATTCTGCATACGCATCATCTTCCCCATCAGCAACGAGTTCGAATGAGTAATCATCTTTTTCAACTTCAAGCGGAACCGTCACTTCTAGAGAAATTTCCTGCTCATTATTTCCACGAATCGATAGTTGACTAATATCATTTCCACCGGCTGTGATTGCAGAATCCCATCCCTCCGGCAGACCATTCACGTCAAAAGACACATTCTGAATCGAAGAATTGTCATTAATAACTGTGACATCATACGTTAATGTTTCACCAGGTGTAACAGATAATCCTGTGTAAGGTGTGTACAACGTTAGACCACCAGCAGCAAACACACTGCTAAGCGGAGCAAAAAGTGATAAGCCTAATAAAATAGTTAACGAGATCGCTAATTTCTTGCGAAGCATTTTGAATTCCCCCTTATGTTTATTGGTTATTCATCAAGTGATACGGAGGAAAAAAGATTTTGGATTTGTCATTTTCAAAAAAATTTGTAAAATAGAAATTAAAAAGGGAAGGGGGCGGTGTAAGTGGATGATTATTTGTTGTTGGAACAAATGCGTGCAGGTAATCAAGAAGCGTTCGACGAATTCTATCAACGATATCATCAATATATTTTTCAAATTGCCTATAAAGTGTTAGCGAATCGCCCAGAAGCAGAAGATATTACACAGGAAGTATTTATTGAAATCTATCAAAGGTCTGATCAATATCAAGCATCTAGAGGCAGTATTAAAGCCTGGGTTGCGGTGAAAACTAGGTCGAGAGCGATCGACAGGTTACGGAAAAAACCTGAGGTGTTAGCCGATAAACTGGAAGATATCATTACCAATGCCAGTCCGGCAGCAGATCAATTTGTAATAGAGAAAATGGAGAAAGATATCCTGCGGGCAGCACTTCTTCAGCTTCCTTTATCACAGCAGCAGGCTATTTATCATATGTATTATGACCAATTCACTCAAAAAGAGATTGCCCTAACAACCAATCGTCCACTAGGTTCAGTGAAATCATCGATTCGTTATGGTTTACAAAGTTTAAAAAAACAAAAATCATTATTGCGTTGGATCGGTTCTGGTGGAGGTGACAAGTAATGGTGAAGGATAACCATATATCAGAAGAAAAATTAGTTGATTATCTACAAGGTCAGCTATCAGAATCAGAAGCTCAAGGCATTCAACGTCATGTAGAGGATTGTGTGAAGTGTCAACAAACATTAGCTTTTTGGCAGGAAACATTAGAAATGGATGAAGATCTTCAACCTTCAGCCAAGCTAAAAGAAAAAATTGATCAATCACTACTTGTGGAGCGATCTCTTAAACAACGTCTGATCAAATGGAAAATGCCTTTGTTCGGATTAGCTGGTGTAATAGTTATAGTGATTCTATGCTTTAGTTTGACAGACATTTTGAAAGTACAGCAGACAGTGGAACCTGATTATGAAGTATACCAAAATCAAGATATCATGAGTGATCAAGTGTTTATGAATAACCCGGTCGTCGACAGCCAACCGATTAAGCCTTATGAAGATTTTGATGAAATGGAAGGGATGGTCTGGATTAATCCACAAACACAAGAAATTTTATTGGAGATGGAGGGGTTAACTAATATTTATAATAATGATTATCAGATTTGGATAATTGATAAGAATGGAAACATAAATGGTGATCTCATTATAGTTGAAAATGGATCAGCAAGGGTGTTATATCGAGTAGAAGACTTGTCTGATTTCCGTATTATGAAAGGAAGCGTCGAACCACCGGGAGGTAGCCATCGACCAACTGGACCTGAAACATTCTATGTAGATATTGAAAAGTAAGTCTGTTCACGGGATATGATTCTCGTGAACAGAAGCTAACTACTTTTCGACTTTCTCAATCTCAAACACATCTTCTAATTTCTCACTTAAAAACTGATGTGCGTCTTTCACTCCTTGGTTATAAAAGAAAGGTGCCAACTCTACCATGAAAAAATCAAGTATAAATTCGGCCTCTAAATTGCCCAATTCTTCCTGTCGTTCAGCGGCAAAATAATCCTGGATCGCAATAATCATTTCATCCCGTTTCTCTTTAGGTAAGGAAAAAGGTGTCTGCATGGAAAAACTCCTTTCGTTTTTCCCCATTATACCAGACTATTTAACTGCTTTTTGCAATTTCTGAATCATTTGTAAGGAACGACCTGTGCCAACTGCAACAGATTCCAATGGATTATCTGCAAGATGTACAGGTACATCATTGATTTCGTTAGATAGCCATTGCTGCATACCTTTTAATAACGCACCACCACCAGTAATCGTAATACCTTGGTCAACAATATCACCACTTAATTCTGGTGGGCAGCTTTCAAGTGTTTCCGTAATCGCATGTAAAATCGATTCTAATACTTCTTTAAACGCATCGTGTACTTCAGAGGAACGTAACGTAATTACTTTTGGTAAACCTGTTACGAGATCCCGGCCTCTGACATCTATTTCTTCTTCAGGATGATCCTGATGTGCATAACCAATTTCCATTTTTACTTTTTCAGCCGTACTTTCCCCGATTAGAACATTGTGCTGACGCTTAATATATTGGATAATTTCTTCATCCATATGGTCACCACCTACACGAACAGACCTACTAGCAACAACACCACCAAATGAAATAATACCTACTTCACTCGTACCACCACCAATATCAACAATCATACTAGCTTGTGGCTCTGCTACTGGTAAATCAGCACCAATTGCAGCTGCTACCGGTTCTTCAATTAGATGTACTTCTTTAGCACCAAAGCTTTTGACTGCATTATCAATTGCTCTTCGTTCCACAGCGGTACTTCCTGATGGTGTACACACAACAACGCTCGGTTTACGTGTAGATACACCAGCCTTCTTACTGACTTTCTTCAAGAAAGCCTTAAGCATTTGAGTTGTCATATCAAAATCGGCAATGACTCCGTCTTTTAATGGACGGATTGGGACAATGTTTCTCGGAGTTTTCCCGATCATGTTTTTGGCTTCATTACCGACTGCTACTACTTGATTTGTTCTGGTATCGACCGCAACGACGGATGGTTCATTTAAGATGATCCCTTTATTTTTTGTATATATAAGGATATTTGCTGTTCCTAAATCTATTCCAATTTCTGTATTTGAAAACATGGTGTTACCTCCAATTAAGTATAATCTCTTTCTATAGTTATTCTGTTTTTCGTAAGGAATTATGACCGTAGATGACATGGAGGATTTTAACAATTTCGTTACAAGGGAAAAGCTGTCTTGTTGCTAGTGTTTGTTGAACGGACATTTGGTGCGTTATTTGATGGAATAACATTCATTTTTTAATGTTAGCGGACATTGAATCCTTTATTTGCTTCATTTTGGCCTGAATTAGTACAATTATCCATGAATAGCGGAATGGATGTCCGATTGTGCTTAAAAAGAGCATTTTTGTTACAAATAACGGAACGAATGTCCGCGTTCACTTTTGTAAGACCAATCGTTTCTGTATGTAACACAACAAAAAACAGGTCGATCGCTCGACCTGTTAATATATTAATTATTTTCTTTTTCATCTAATAAATTTGCAAGGATATGTGCTTTATATTTTTCAATTTTTCTACCTTCAATATAGCGCACACCTTTTTCCTTCAATTTTTCTACGTACCAGCCTTTGCTTCCTACATGCATCGCTCAACACCCCTTACCATTAATATTGCAGGAGCCATTTTATCATCTGTAAAATGAATTGAAAAGAGTTTATTATTAATTCTTTCTAGAAATTTTTAGTATAATGATAATAAGTATGTTGAAAAGGGAGTTTTGGACGTGTCATATGTAATTGCATCCTTAAACGTAGGAAAACCTACAGTCCATCATTTGGACGGTCAGGAGATTAAAACTGGCTTTAAAAAAACACCTACACATCACCCCAACTATTTAACAGTCACAGGATTTGAGGATGATGGACAAGCGGATCTTAAAAACCATGGTGGAGAAGAAAAAGCGTTATTAATGTATCCGAGCAGTCATTATCAGTATTGGGAAGAAAAGTATCAGCGAAGTTTTGCATATCCGTCCTTTGGTGAGAATATAACAATAAATGGTTTAACAGAGCAGGATTTATATATCGGAGACATTTTTCAGCTTGGGGAAGCAGAGATTCAAGTTTCACAGCCAAGACAGCCGTGCTATAAAATAGCCAAAGTACACGGTATTCCGGATATGCCAGCTGTCGTAACGAAAACAGGTTATAGCGGTTATTACTTCCGTGTGCTCAAAGAAGGGGTAGTAAAGCCTACAGACCGATTAATCAAAGTGAAAGAAGATCCGCAAAAGGTAACACCAGTGGACGTATTTGATTGCTTATTTCAGGACCGAAAAAACAAAGAAAGAATGGAACAATACCTTCAATTAGATGCTTTAGCAGCCAATGTCAAAAGAAGTTTAACGAAACGAATTGAAAAGTTAGGATGATACAAGATGGACGTATTTTCACAACTTGCAGAAGAACGAATTAAACAAGCAATGAAAGATGGTGAGTTTGATCAGATAGAAGGAAAGGGAAAACCACTAAAGAAAGACCCGCTAGAACATGTGCCAGCAGAACTACGAATGAGTTATCGGATCATGAAGAATAGTGGATATTTGCCTGAAGAAGTACAAATAAACAAAGAGTTAGCGTCATTACGAGATTTGCTGAAATATTGTACAGACGATCTGGACAAACAACGTCTCGAGAAACGAATATCTGAAAAAGAATTACAATTTCAAATGCTCCTAGACAAAAGAAATATGAAACAATCTTCCGCATACAAAAGATATAGCAGTAAAATTAATCGGTTATTTTAAGGAAAAATGTAGAAAAGTTAGGATATAGTACTTTTTTCATGTAACCTTTTCACGTATACTAGAAGAAAATAAAAAATAAAGGTGACTATTATGCCACGCGAAAACAATCTATATTCAAGTGCGAACGATTTATTAAGAATATTACATCATAACATGAACCTTATGTTCGTAATTCGGAAGCGAAAAGGGCAATTCTATTGTTCATTTCTATCGGGGAAGTTGAAAGAACAATTGGAATTGCCTGATATAATGCCGTCTACTAATCAGGAATTCAACTCGGAATTTTTATCGTTACAGAATAGTAAGCTCACCCAGGCATTTACAGGTAAAGAAATCACGTATAGACACCATTTTCATAACCATTATTTATACACCATGTTATCCCCAGTTATAAAAGATGGCGAAGTGATAGAGGTAGTAGGGACTACTATTGACATTACGTCATTTGAAAAATCTGAACAACAGTTAGAATTTATGGCAACCCACGACATCCTTACCAAGCTTCCTAATCGACAAAAGTTACTTGATGATTTAGATAGAATGATACATAATAAACAAAATGAAAAACCGAAAGCAATCATGATTTGTGATTTGGATCGGTTAAAGAATGTCAATGATACGTTAGGACAATTTGCTGGTGATCAGGTAATCACATTAATAGCAGACCGTTTAAAGGAAGCTATCCGGGAAACGTGTTCAGTCTATCGTTTGGGTGGAGATGAGTTTGTTATCGTTATTGACCAAGAAGTAGCGGATGTAAAAGCATTTGCAGAACAGATTTTACAGGTGGTCAGACAACCAATTATTATCTCTAAGCATGATTTTTATATGACAGCGACAATTGGGATATGTTGTATGAACGAAAAAGCTTGCAAAACAGAGGACTATATCAATCGAGCAAGTGTAGCTGTTCATTATGGTAAAGTCCAAGGTGGCAATCGTATTAGTGAATATACGGATGAAATGAGTAAACAATATAATGAACTGATATTATTAGAATCAGATATTCGTAAAGCATTCAAATTTAACGAATTTACGCTATCCTATCAGCCTAAAGTGGACGTACATACTAATGAGATTGTTGGAGTAGAAGCATTGATTCGCTGGGAACATGGGAAGAAAGGCAAAATACCGCCATCTCTTTTCATCCCAATTGCTGAAGAAATTGGGATGATCGATCAAATTGGGGAATGGGTGTTACGTGAAGCGTGTAAGCAATTTGTAAGATGGCAGAAGAGCGGGGCGAATCCAGTAATGGTTGCAGTTAATATTTCTGCTGTTGAATTACAGAACCCAGATTTTCTGTCGCGAGTCAAACAAGTTATAAAGGAAACCGGCATGGATCCCAATTATTTAGAAATAGAGATTACGGAAAACAGTGTGATGCAAAATACCGAAGAATGTATCGAAATGATGAATGAGCTACGTTCTATGGGTGTCTCCTTATCGATCGATGACTTTGGGACAGGGTACTCTTCGATGGGATATTTGCAAAAGTTTCCGATTAATTATTTGAAAATAGATCAATCTTTTATTAAGGAATTGTTTGAAGAATCCGGAAGTGCGGAAATTATAAAAGCAATGATTCAATTGGGGCATACGTTTGGTTTGAAGGTAGTAGCAGAAGGTGTGGAAGGCGAACAAATTCTTTCATTTATTAGAAATCAGAAATGTGATTATTATCAAGGGTATTTTTATAGTAAACCGCTTGAGGCGGATTTAATTGAAGAGAAATTATTAGCATTTTCATAGGACTTCTTGAAGAAAACAGGATTAAGATATTGTTGAGGTGGTATTATATGATTAAAGTATTGTTTATTTGTTTAGGAAATATTTGCAGATCTCCAATGGCCGAAGCGGTATTTCGTCATATCGTCAAGGAAAAGGGAGTAGAAGACCAGTTTGTAATTGATTCAGCAGGGTTAGGTGATTGGCATATAGGGAATCCTCCACATCAAGGAACAAGAGCAAAACTAGATGAATTAAATATTTCGTATCACGGACAAAAAGCGAGACAAATGCAAGCAAATGATATAGAAGACTTTGATTATGTCATTGCAATGGATCAGCAAAACATGGATGATTTATCACAATTTTCGTATCAAGCATCTGGTGTGACTGTGAAAAAATTGATGGACTTTGTGGATCAGCCCAAAGAACAAAATGTACCTGATCCATATTTTACAAAAAACTTTGATTACACGTATGAGTTAGTGAAAGAAGGCTGTGAGCAATTATTTGCCTACATCACCAATAAACATAATTTAGACATCAAGTGAGGCTTCCATAGTAGTAAGCGATGAAAAACTAAGATCAGAAGGGTTGAGAGGTCATGGGAAAAGAAAGATTACTTAAAGGTATACTTGCAGGAGCAATTGTTGGAGGACTTATTACATTAAGTGATCGCGAAACACGATCATATGTGACAAGGAAACTACAGGTTTGTGGCAACAAGGCAACCTATTATGCTAAAAATCCAGCAGATGCCATCCATCAATTAAACTCAAATTATGCCAGATGTTCCGAACAGCTTGCTACAGGACTAACCTCTGCATTAAATATGCTTCATCAATTACAAGAACTGACTGAAAAAATAGACAAACGAGATGACAATGGTTAAGAATCCATTTGTAAATAATCGTTTAGTTCGTTTTATCAAGCAATTGATAGAGCGAATAACGAGAGACGATGTACCGGGTTTAGCGGCGCAATTGTCTTATTTTTTTCTGCTATCGTTATTTCCTTTTATGATTTTCTTGATAACATTAGTTGGTTACTTACCATTTGATGAAATTAATGTCATGAATTTTGTTGCCACGTATGCACCAGAGGAAATTGTAACCATGTTAAATGATAATCTCGGACAAATCATGAACAACCGTAATGGTGGCTTATTATCAATCGGGATAATTGGTACGCTTTGGTCTGCTTCCAATGGGATTAACGCATTAGTGCGCTCGTTTAACAAGGCTTATAATATTGAGGAAGAACGTTCTTTTATAGTAATGAGAGGGATATCGATTATCTTAACAATCGCGATGTTACTTGTCATAGTTGTCGCCTTTCTATTACCGATCTTCGGAAAAATGATTGGAGTGTATCTCTTTTCATTTTTCGGATTATCACAAGGTTTCTTGGATATGTGGAACACCTTAAGATGGGTCATTTCCTCCATTATCTTCTTTATAGTTTTAACGATGTTATACCGAATGGCGCCTAGTAAGCGTGTCTATTTTAAACATGTCTACATCGGAGCCATATTTGCTACTATTTGTTGGCAACTGACATCACTCGCGTTTTCTTACTACGTAACATCGATGGGCAACTATTCAGCTACATATGGTAGCCTTGGGGGAGTTATTATTCTGATGATCTGGTTCTACTTATCAGGAATGATTATCATCGTTGGAGGCGAAATCAACGCCCAAATTGAAAAGAGGGCAAGGAACAGATAAAGCAAAATGAAATATCCATTGTTGAAAAATGGGACTGTTTCACACGAGTTCGTTTATTGATTTCAATTGTTTGAAACGTGAACTGACAGTGTGACAGTCCTATTTATTTTTTTCTGAATAGTGTTCAAGAAAAAAATGGAATATAACAGTAATATAAAAATATATGAAACAGATAGTAAAAACATTGAAATAATAAAAATAAACTGTTATCTTTTAATAGAGAAAAATAATATAACAAATACAAAGGGGTGCGTTTTACGATGAGGAAGTTATTGCTGTTATTCAGTTTACTCGCTTTTATTAGTTTGTTTGTAGCGTGTGGAGAAGGTGACGAGAATCAGACAGCTTCAGATGACACGAACGCTACAGAAGAACTCAAGTCAGAAAAATGGGATGAGATTCAGGAGAAAGGTGAGATTGTAGCAGGCACATCAGGTACTTTAATTGGTGCTTCTACATATGACGAAAATGATAACTTGACAGGTTATGATGTCGAGGTTATGAGAGAAATAGCAGAGCGTCTCGACTTAGAGGTTAGTTTTGAAATAATGGGAATTGACAGTATGTTACCAGCAGTGGAAAGTGGTAGAATTGATGTAGCTGTTAATGATATTGAGGCTACAGATAATCGAAAAAAACAGTTTGCTTTTTCAGAACCATATAAATATTCTTATTCGACTATGGTAGTACGAGAAGAAGATAATTCAGGAATAGAGAGCCTGGAAGACTTAGAAGGTAAACGTGCTGGTGGTGGAGCGACAACGATTTACAGTCAGATCGCTGAACATTTTGGTGCAGAAGTGGTTACTTATGGAAATGCACCAAATGAAGCCTATTTACGCGATGTGGATAATGGCAATACAGACGTGATTGTCAATGATTATTATTTATCTAAATTTGGTGTAGGTGGCTTTCCTGAACTAGATATTCATCTGCATCCTGATTTAAAGTTCCACCCAACAGAACAAGCTGTAGTGATGGATTTAGACGCAGAAACATTGCAGCAAAAAATTAATGAAACATTAGCAGAAATGAGAGAAGACGGAACTTTAACTGAATTAGCGATAGAGTTTTATCAAGAAGATGCTTCACAAAAACCAGAGGGAGAGATTGAAGAAATAGAGGGTCTTGATCTATAAGGTGTGATATCATGGGTGATTTTTTTGATGTGAAATTAGCGATAGAGAATTTACCACTAATTTTAAGTGGTTTACCGATGACATTGGTTGTATCGTTTGCAAGTATGGGATTAGGGCTCGTGTTAGGATTATTTGTATCCTTGGGACGAAGTTCAGATTTGGTACTTTTACGTTATCCTGCCAGAGTGTATATATCGTTCATGCGTGGGACACCAATTTTAGTTTTTTTATTTATTTTATATTATGGCTTACCAATGATTGACATAAAAATGCCTGCAATCATGGCTGCAATTTTAGGTTTTGGTTTGAACAGTGCCGCCTACATTGCGGAAGTTATTCGATCATCTATTAATAGTGTGCCCAAAGGACAATGGGAATCTGCTAAGGCATTAGGTTTTGGCTATTGGCAAGCCCTAATGAAAATTATCTTGCCTCAAAGCACAAGAATTGCGTTACCACCGTTAACAAATGTCTTTTTAGATTTAGTGAAGGCAACATCTTTAGCGGCAGTCATCACCGTGCCAGAGCTTTTCCAAAAGGCGCAAATTGCTGGTAGTCGCTCCTTCGATTCATTGACCATGTATGTGTTGGTCGCACTTATTTATTGGCCGGTTTGTATCCTAATCTCGGTTTTTCAAGAACGGTTAGAAAACAAATTCAGCAAATTTATGAAGTCAAATCCGTAGAGAAGCTTATTCTCTACGGATTTTTTTTCTGGAAAGGTAAGAAAGTATATAATCAGCGCAATGACCGTGTTTAACGAAGTAGGTATTTTGATATGTTTTATGTGTGTTTGCCAACGCTCCGACTAATTACTTCGCTTTCCGCGGGCACGGCCTCAACTAACTTTGCAAAGTGGATTTTCGGCTCGCGCTATTCCCGCAGGAGTCTACGTAATAGTCTCCGCTATGAGAAAGTGCAACAATTCTTGTCATAAGTAGTAGGTTGACTTTTTTAACAATGGACCGCTATCCGTGATTATAAAAGCAGCTGTTACTTCATGCTAGCGTTGTAGAGCCTGATAATAGCGTAGGCCGCCCCCTTCCACTCCTGTGGGAATCGTTTGACCTGAAGATCCACTTTTTTGAGCGGGTTTTGCTCAAAAAAGTTAGCTGAAGGACAAACCCCACGGAAAGGGAAGGGGGCAGCCGGAGCGGTTGTTACGCCTATTATTCATGTCAAAATAACTACTTTGGGCTTTCCTAGTTTTTCTTGTAAGATACGAAAGTATAAATTTTGCGCAGATGTCTAGCTCCGAGCGCCCAAAAACTAGGCGACTTCACGAATTGCCCTACGATAAGTCATCATCGGTTCGTAAACTCACCGTGATTCCTTTATCTCAGTTAATTCGTTCCAGTCGCTACGTTTCTAAGCGGGCGCTCTGCTCTTTTCTTATAATTGTCCATGAAATATATTCAGTGAACACCTCGGTAATTGGAACAATGCAATATATGTCTTCGAGTGCCACGCCCACAAAAATTGACTTTAGCTAGAAATGAAAGAGATGCTAAGTTACCTTCTTATAACGTAAAAATAGTAAAAATCATGTAAAAATTCTGAATAACCTTAAACATTATTATAAGACAATGTTAATATGAATATTATAGGATTTTTATTTTAAATGTAATAGAAGAGAAGGTGGGAGAAGAATGAAGATTATTGTGGCAGGAGGAGATGGCTTCTGTGGATGGCCAACTGCTCTCTATTTATCCAAACAAGGACATGAAGTTTCTATTATTGATAACTATGTAAGAAGAAAAATTGACAATGAGCTACACTCTAATTCATTAACACCTATTGCTTCATTAGAAGAGCGAGTAGCAAAGTGGAAAGAATTAACTGGTAAACAAATTAATTTATATGAAGGTGATTTAACACATTACGACTTTTTAAAAGAAGTGTTAAAACAAGAACTACCAGATGCATTTGTTCATTTTGCTGAACAACGCTCTGCTCCCTATTCGATGATTGACAGAGAACATGCGGTCTATACGCAGGAAAATAATGTGACGGGGACATTAAATGTACTGTTTGGTATAAAAGAAATCGTTCCGGATTGTCATTTAATTAAATTAGGTACACTAGGGGAATATGGAACACCAAATATTCCAATTGAAGAAGGTTACCTTGAAATAGAACATAAAGGTAGAAAGGATACCCTACCATTTCCGAAACAGCCAGGTTCTTTCTATCATTTATCTAAAGTGCATGATAGTCATAACATTATGTTTGCTTGCAAAATCTGGGGTATTCGAGCAACTGATTTGAATCAAGGTATTGTGTACGGGTTAGAAACGGACGAAACGAAATTAGATCCAGTTCTTACTAATCGTTTAGATTATGACGGTGTTTTCGGTACTGCTTTAAATCGTTTTATTATCCAAGCAACTGTTGGACAAGATTTAACAGTGTATGGAAAAGGTGGGCAAACGAGAGGATTTTTAAACATTAAGGATACCGTTCGCTGTATTGAGATAGCAGCGGAAAACCCGGCAGACCATGGTGAATTCCGTGTATTCAATCAATTTACTGAACAGTTCTCGGTAGGAGATCTAGCAGAAAAAGTACAAAAAGTTGCTCAAGAAGAAGGCTTTGAAACAAACATAGCACATTTAGAAAACCCACGAGTTGAGCTTGAAGAACATTTTTTTGAAGCAGCTAATACAAAATTAAAGGATCTTGGATTAGAACCTTATCTTCTTGACGAAAATGTAATAAGAGAAATTCTACGAACGGTAATAACATATAAAGATCGAGTTATAGAAAATAATATCTTACCACAAGTGAAATGGAAATAATTGAACTAGAAGAATAAGGGTGATCTAGCAATGCACATACTTATCATCACGGAAACGTTTCTACCTTCTACAGATGGTGTGGTAACAAGGTTAACTAACAGTATTCGCTATTTTTTAAAAAACGGACATCAGGTGACAGTAATTGCGCCGGATTTAGGAGTAAATGAATTCGAAGGGGCAAAAGTAATCGGGTTATCAGCTCGTAAATTACCGTTTTATCGCTCGAAAGCTTTTGCCTTACCAAGCCATCGCGTGAAAAAGCTAATCATGCAATGTGATCCAGATGTTGTTCACGTAGTTAATCCGGCGCTACTTGGCGCCACAGGTGTTCACTTTGCCAAAAAACTTGGCTATCCGTTAATAGCGTCGTATCACACACAGGTCCCCAAGTATGCTGAGTATTATCATTTATCGATATTTAAAGGGATTCTCTGGTGGTATTTTCGTAAATTACATAATAAGGCTACGATTAACCTCTGTACATCAAATGTGGTAAAACAAGAATTAGACCAACAGCAGTTCCATAATGTACATGTATGGAAACGAGGTGTAGATACGAGCCTTTTTCATCCAAATAAGGCGGACTCGGAGATGCGAACTCGATTAACAAATGGAATCGATGATAAAAAGCTCTTATTATATGTTGGCAGACTTGCGCCAGAAAAAGAAATAGAAAAGATCCGAACAGTTTTAGAACAATCCGACCAATTCGTATTGGCGATTGTAGGTGATGGACCTCACAGAGCAGAATTGGAACAACATTTTCAAGGGACAAATACGGTATTTACCGGATTTATGCATGGGGAAGAGTTAGCGCAAGCCTATGCTTCTAGTGATGTGTTTGTATTTCCATCTACAACCGAAACATTAGGTTTAGTACTAATGGAAGCAATGGCATCAGGTTTACCAATTGTTGCGGCTGACAGCGGACCAACACGTGAACAAATCGAACATGAAAAACACGGCTTATTATATAACTCTGAACGTCTAGAGAGCTTTAAAGACACTGTATTACGATTAGAAGATGAGGCATTGCGTAATAAACTTGCGGAAAAAGCTTGGCAGGACATTCATGAAATGGGATGGGATGATCAGTCCAAACAAGCGTTAGCCTTTTATCAGCAAGTGATCGATTCACACTACAAAGTCTTCGATAAGAAGGAATGTTCATGAAACGAAAAAGTAGTCGTTTTCAATTTTTTCAATTCAGTATTATTGGTGTCAGTAACGCACTGATAGACATAGGTGTGCTTAACTTACTGTTATTGCTATTCCATACGGAAAAGTCTGCTATGCTTCTTTTATACAATAGTATCTCCTATTGCCTGGCAATTTTAAATAGTTACATCTGGAATGCTTCCATTACCTTTAACCGCACTTCAAAGGGGAGTTCTTATCAACGTATTGCTTTTTTTGTCCAAGCTTTGATTAGTTTAGGAATTAGTAACCTCGTTTTCTTGGGGGCTAATTCCTTATTTGCTATACTGGAAATACCAAATTGGTGGCGATATAATCTTTCCAAAGCCTTAGCAATGGGTTTATCCTCTTTAGCTAGTTTCTTTATGATCAAGTATATGGTATTTAAAGATTACAAAAAATGAATACTACACTAAAGGAGGAATTGAAATGGACTTTTATTTATCAGAAGGTGGCGTTCGGACCAATTTACCATTCGGAGAATTAGACATATCAGGAAATGAAGAATTGGGGTACCGCCCGTTCCAATTAATGGTCGCTTCTGTTGCAGGGTGCAGTGCTTCGGTATTTCGCAAAGTACTGGATAAAAAAAGAATTACGATTGATGATTTAATGATATCAGCAGAGACCGAAAGATCATCAGATGAAGCAAACAAGATTACATCAATTCATCTTCGGTTTGTTGTAAAAGGTGTGGGTTTGAAAAAAGATCAAATCGAAAAAAGTTTAGAAATTGCACGAAAGAATTGTTCGATGATTCGAACGATAGAAGATAGTGTGAAAATTACAGAAACACTTGAAATCGTGAATTTAAGTAATTAGTAAGCATAGTTTTCGTTTCTTTTGTAACACTAAGGAAAAAAAGGAGCGAAAACAAATAATGGAGAAACTCGGTCTTTCTGTCATTTTATGTTTAATGATGCTAACTATCCCGCTAATCGCAGAGTCCAAAGAGGACAAGCAAGATGATCTCGTATCAATCGAAAATGAAAACACCTATAAACAGATGTCGGAAGAAGATACGTCGATCGAACCGAGTAAATTAGTAAAGGAACTCTTAGAGGATGTAAATGTGGAGATAGATAATCCACTGTTAATCAAATCGTTGAATGAATCGACCATTAATCCGTCACCAATTGCTTTTGGCTATCGTGCCAATGTATATCTCGGACATTGGCCCTTATCGTATCAGTCTGAATCCTCTGAGATCAATTGGGACTTTCAAACGGTTAATACGAATGAGGTAAATAATGTCAATGGTGAGAAGAATGAGGAGATTTTTTATTATCAAATAGAAGAAAAACACGTGGAAGGTGCACTGACAGCAAAAGTGGACCAAACCGATCAGATTAAACAAATGATTTTACAAAAAGCAAGAGATCAGCATGACCTTCCTCTAACCTTTCATGCGGTGGTTGGAAAAGAAACAAAGCTTAGTAAGACATATACTGTCCCAACTTCAAAAATCGGGATTTTAAAAGCCAATATGCCAGTGGTCAAGGATCAAGGGCAAGTCATACTTGGTGAAGTATACCTAGAATTAAAAGGTTCAAAAAAGAATCTCGTCATTAAAAATGTTACCAAACAGGAAATAGGGGCATATATCCCGATTGCCAATCATCTCACTTTTACATTTGAGACGAAATAACTATGATGCATGCATTTCTCATAATAAAAAGAGGAGTGCATGCATTTCTATTTGCAATAAGGTAAAAAATATATATCCCTAGCCATTATCGTAAAATGTGCACTAACTTTGAAGTGGTAATTTTGAAATGCTGATTTAGTAAATACCACCACTCCGGCTGCCCACTCCCTTTCCGTGGTTTTTTCCCTTCAGCTAACTTTTTCGAGCAATAACCGCTCGAAAAAGTGGATCTTCAGGAAAAACGGTCCCACAGGAGTTGAAGTGGGCGGCCTCCGTTAGATATTCACTCTACAACTTCAGTATCAAGTAACATGCGGGCTTTTTATTTATATCAATCATTATTGCATTGTTAAATCAGACAAAAAAACATCATACTAACTGTAAAAAGCGCTGTAGAACAAATCTAAAGCGAAACATTTTTCTGGAGCTTCTCCTAGCAGT
The DNA here is from genome assembly GCF_000377765.1 of Gracilibacillus lacisalsi DSM 19029. Classification (GTDB taxonomy): domain Bacteria; phylum Bacillota; class Bacilli; order Bacillales; family Amphibacillaceae; genus Gracilibacillus; species Gracilibacillus lacisalsi. Next base: position 248,168 of record NZ_KB898667.1, read on the forward strand.
CACAAACTTTCAGAATGATTGCTCGGACTAAAAGATAGTACCTTGTGTGTACTACTTAGGATTTAGTCTACTTAGGGGAGAGGAAGTAAAAAATTCGGGTGTTTGTCTAGCTCCGAGTGCCCTACGCTTTTCTTATTAAGAAAGTGCTAGACATGTTTGTTTTTTTCAATTAGGATGAGTAGGGGAAGTTGGAAAGGGGTGTTGTTGTGAGCAACGGAGAGAAAATAAAAGAACTTCGCATGCAGCTCGAGCAGTTTATGGAACGTTTAGATCATTTGGATCCGGAACAGACGTCCATTGAAGATGTTGATCAGCTAATTCAGATGATCGAAAAAATAGAAAAAGATCTTGGTTAAAGAAAAGAGGGAGAGGGATACAGTATGGAATGGATAGTTGTCGTTTCAGTTATTGTCATGCTTGCCCTAAGTTTGTTAAGAGTTCATGTTATTTTTGCAATTATTATTGCTGCGATAGTAGCTGGACTGATGGCGGGTATGAATATTCAGGATACAGTTAATCTGTTAATTGAGGGGATGGGTGGTCAGGCGAGTACAGCTTTAAGTTATATTTTACTCGGTGTATTTGCAGCTATGATCAGTTATACTGGAATTACTTCAATATTAGTTCGATCTTTAATTAAAGTACTCACTGGCAAAAAAACGATGCTAGTATTAGCAATTGCAGGTATTGCTTCATTTTCCCAAAATGCTGTACCGGTACATATTGCATTTATTCCAATTTTAATACCACCATTATTAAAATTATTTGATCAAATGCAATTGGATCGACGTGCAGTAGCGACTGCTTTGACATTCGGTCTTAAAGCACCTTACGTTATGATTCCTTTAGGGTATGGTCTTATTTTCCATGAAACAATTCAGAGTGGAATGAGCAATAATGGAATAGATATTACAGTAAGAGAAATTGCTTTATCGTTGTTATTACCAGGTATCGGTATGATCATAGGTTTACTAATAGCGGTATTTATTAGCTACCGTAAACCTCGTGAAGCGAAGCAATGGTTGCCAACTGATGGGATAAGCAGGGATGCGCAGGAAAATATAACCTTTAATTATACGCACGGTTTAACAATTTTAGCCATTTTAGCTGCCTTAGTTGTACAAATTTTTACCGAGAGTCTTGTAATTGGTGCGTTGACAGGTGTGATTTTAATGGTGTTATTCTTTGCCGTACCATTACGAGAGGGAGACGCATTTGTTCAACAAGGTGTCGGTATCATGGGGACGATCGCCTTTGTTATGCTTGTTTCATCTGGTTTCGGTCATATTTTGCAGGAAACAGGTGCGGTAGATTCGTTAGTAACTTCATCATCTGATATGTTAGCAGGTAATCAGGCAATTATCGCCTTTATTTTATTGTTAGTTGGTTTAGTCATTACATTAGGAATAGGTTCTTCCTTTGGTACGATACCGATTATCGCAGCACTCTATGTTCCGATTTGTATGGCAGCAGGATTCTCGCCAATGGCTATAGCGGTATTGATTGGTACTGCAGGTGCACTAGGGGATGCTGGTAGCCCTGCGAGTGATAGTACATTAGGTCCGACATCCGGATTAAGTGCTGATGGGAAACACCATCATATCTGGGATACATGTGTACCAACCTTTTTACACTTTAATATTCCATTGTTTTTATTTGGATGGATTGCCAGCATTATTTTATAAAATCATAGGATATGAACACCATTTTTACTTAGACTAAAAATAAAAAAGGTGATCATATGAAGAAAATAGTCGTAATGGTGATGTTATGCTTGCTGGTTATCCCTATGGAGGCTGGAGCAGTCAGCTATGGTTGGGGATATAAGAAAGGTTCGAATCAACAGCCCCCGGACGTAGGGATGTACAAGCAAATATTAGAAAAGCATCAAAGCTATTACATGGATCCATCTGGTGACAAACATGTTTATCTAACTTTTGATAATGGTTATGAAGCTGGTTTCACCGAGCAAATTTTAGATGTATTACAAGAAAAAGAAGTGCCGGCAACCTTTTTCTTAACTGGTCATTATGTCAATGATCAACCGGAATTAGTTCGGCGTATGTTGGCGGATGGCCATATCGTTGGAAATCACTCGGACGGTCATCTCGATTTTACCGAAATATCAAAGGAAAGATTTACGAAAGATGTCACCGACTTAACAAATAAAATAAAGAAATTAGATGATTCAGCAGTTGTTCAATATATCCGCCCTCCTAGTGGGACTTTTAATGAAGATTCTCTAAGCTGGGCAAATGAACTAGGCTATACCCATATTTTTTGGTCATTAGCATTTGTGGATTGGAATAAAGGGTCAGAAAAAGGCTGGAAACATGCTTATGAACAAGTGATGAATCAGATTCATCCTGGTGCAATCATCTTAATGCATACTGTTTCAAAGGATAATGCTGATGCCTTGGAACATTTGATTGAAGATTTAAGGGAAAAAGGCTATCAATTCAAAAGCTTAGATGATCTCATGTTAAAACAGATGCTTCCTGAGGAACTCATCGGATTCACTAAAAGTACCCGATAAAAGGGAAAAAGTGCCCGATATATCAAAAAAAGCGCCCGATAACAATCAAAAAGTGCCCGATTAAAACGAAAACCCCGTTTGAATTATCCAAACGGGGTTTCGTTTATTCCTCATCTTCTAATACATTATAGGCCATATCGAATAACATGAGTTGGCTATCCAATAAAGTACCGTTTGTTTGATATCTGACTCGTGAATAGCTACCGTCTTGTGCCTGGACTCTTGTTTTGGCAGTATCTTTAAGAGTAATGTCAAGAATGGAAAGAATTCTTGATTTGATTCTCCCTTCAAAAATCGGGAACATTAATTCTACACGCTTAACCATGTTCCTTGTCATTAAATCAGCAGAAGATAAGAATATCTTCTCTTCTCCATTATGATGGAAATAGTAAATACGACTATGTTCTAAAAACCTGCCGACAATACTTTGAACCTCGATATTATCGCTGACACCAGAGATACCCGGACGTAAACAGCAAATTCCTCGTATGATCAGATTGATTTTTACTCCAGCCTGTGACGCTTGATAAAATTTTTGAATTAAAGGTTTATCCGTTAATGAATTCATCTTCGCAATAATCCGACCATTTCCATGACGTTTATGAAATTCAATTTCCTTGTCAATATAATTCATGATGTCGCTGCGGATATCGAATGGTGACATCGATAAATGATGGTAAGTCGGTTTTTCAGTATAACCACTTAAATAATTGAAAAAATTAGTCGCATCTACACCGAATTTTCGTTTAGTCGTGAGATAGGACATATCAGTATAAAACTTTGCTGTTTGGTCATTGTAATTACCTGTTCCTAGATGAACGACGCGTTCAATTCCTCGAGCCGTCTTACGGACAATAAGTGTGATTTTGCTGTGTGTTTTTAATGAAATCATACCATAAATAACATGACAGCCTGCTTTTTCTAATTCCTTTGCCCACTGGACATTATTTTCTTCATCAAACCGTGCCTTTAATTCGACTAGAACGGTAACTTGTTTACCGTTTTCCGCCGCTCGCTTTAATCCTGCTATGATCGGGGAACCGCCACTGACACGATATAAGGTTTGCTTAATCGCTAATACTTCTGGGTCATCCGCGGCATCACGAATTAAGTCTACGATTGGTTCAAACGATTCATATGGATGGTGTAAAAATAAATCCCTTTTTCTCACTGCCTCAAAGACATCTTCATCCTCATGAATATCCTGAGGAGGTTGAGGGATTAATGTTTCGTATATTAAATGCTCGTGCTCTTTTTTTACATGACCATAAAAATCCTGTAAAAACGTCAGATCAAGCGGTCCATTGGTAATGTATAAATCTTTTTTATGAATTTCAAGCACATGGAGTAGAAATTCAACCATATCGGGGTTATTTTCGCGCGCATCTACCTCCAGACGGACAGCGGCTCCCCATTTTCTTTTCTTTAATTCTTTCTCAATTTCTTTCAAAAGGTCACGTGCACCCTCTTCATGAATGGTCATATCAGCATTTCGTGTGATTCGAAACGTGGTGGTAGATAGCACATGGTAACCAGTAAAAAATTTATGGATGAAATAACGAATCAAATCTTCCAACAATATATACTGTTGATTATCACCAATTGCAATGAATCGATCTAGTAAAGCGGGAACTTGTACAATCGCTGTTTTTACTTGCTGATGTTCCAAATCGTAAACATCTTCAAGTTGTACGGCGAGATTTATCGATTTATTTAATAACATCGGGAAAGCTCGATATGCATCAATCGCCATTGGAGTTAGCACTGGGAATATTTCTTCTTCAAAGTAATTCTCCAATTTATTGATTTCTTGAGGGTTTAAGTCCTCCATATCTACAATGTAAATCTGTTCCTTTTTTAGCTGTGGTAATAGCTCTTTATATAAATCATATTGTTGTTCAACAAGTTCATGGTTAAAGCTAGAAATTCTTGATAATTGTTGTTTCGGCGTTAATCCAGATTTATTATCTGGCCGGTTGAACCCGGCTTTCACTTGGTCTTTTAAACCTGCGACTCGTACCATGAAAAATTCATCTAAATTAGAAGAAAAGATGGCAAGGAAACGTAACCTCTCTAATAAAGGATTCGTTTCATCATCCGCCTCTTCAAGTACTCGTTTATTAAAGGAGAGCCAACTTAACTCACGATTGTTGTAATAAGCTGGTAGTTCTAAATCCCTTTCTTGTTTGACAGTTGACATCAATCATCATCCTTTTTCGACAATCTCTACCATTATCATAACGTTTCACAACCATTATTTTGTTAATAAAATGTAAATCTTTTGTAAATTCATCCTTTACAATACAAATTTCAACTCAACATCTTTTTTTATCGCCTTCTCGACATGTTTCTTTTGTTTCTCAGATTGATACTCTTCGGGCTTGGCATCACCATCACAATGTAATGTTATCGTCAAGGTATCATTATCGTTGTCACAAGTTATTTGTTTAACTACCTGACGCTTGGTAGCATCTAAACAATAACTAAATTTTAATAGTGCTCCTAAATGACGCAGCTTTTTTTGTTCTTCTTTTAGAAACCACTTTTTATAAGGTTTGATAAATTGTTTAAATACCGTTTTGTTTTTGTAAGAAGCAATTAATGCCAGTTGCAGGCGATCCTTGTGCATTAAGCCATCAATGGTTCGATTAGCTAGTAAGTAAAAGGTGTGCTGTGCACTTGATTCAGCATCGATATAATCCCCGAGATGGCATAAATAGCTTGCTCTTTTTAATAATGTCCAATCTTTTTTTGTTAAATGCAGAAGACCATTTTCTTTTAAATAATCAAAAAGTATACGTGTCAGATATTGGACATGCAAAATTTGTTTTGGATTTAGGTCAAAATCATTGATCAGCTCTTGAATGCTATCCTCTAACACATTTGGAAAAAGGATAGATCCCATCTCCTTTGATAGTTGTTCATAAAAGACACCGTCACGAAGCCCTTTTCGACTTAATATAAAACAGTCTGCCTGCATCATTTTATATAAACTGTGGAACACTTCAATGGCAGGTATAATAATATCAGCTCGATCTTTTGATAATCCTTCCACTTTTGGTAATTTATCCGGCTTAAGCGATGTTAAATAGTTACTAACTTGGATAATGTCCGTATCATACATTTTATATTGATGGAGCCCAGCCAGCGGATACTCTTTCAGGTTTTGATCAATTTGCACAAGGTTCCGGGCACTTCCCCCGATCGCAATCAACGGGACCTCGCGATTACGTAACCAAGGTAATGTGGCAAATTGTTCTGTTAAATAATTTCGCAATGCTTGCAATTCCTGGTTAGTAGGGATTTCTTTAGCAAAAAATTCTTTTAAGGTTAAAGCACCAAAAGGAAAACTATGTGACTCAATTAGTTCTCGATTTTCAAAATAGGTAACCTCTGTACTGCCACCACCAATATCAACGGTGATGCCTGTTTCAATAGAGGTAGAATTGACAACTGCCAAATAGCCGTAATAGGCTTCCTCTTCTTCTGATAAGATCCTGATTGTCAGGCTTGTTTGATTTTCTACTTGGATCAAAATTTCCTCTTGATTCTCTGCCTGTCTGATTGTCGCAGTCGCGACACAAACGACCTCCTGCAATTCATATGTTGCTAATACATCTTGAAAGCTCTGAAGTGTTGCAATTAATCGTTTGATACCAGTCGAATTTAACGTATTATCTGATTCTAAAAATGTACGTAGTCTGGCAACTGCTTTGACGTTTTCTACTTCTTTTAATCTGCCGCCTTTTTCTCTTAAATAGATTACTAGTCGCATTGTGTTCGAACCTATGTCGATGATGGCGTAATATTGTTTTTGCATGTAATCACCCTATTATTGTTGTGAATTTTTCTATATTGTACCATAATAGAGTGAAAACTCTGAAATATTGGAAGGAGTTATGCTAGTGTGGCAAGAAAAAATAGAACTTGGAATGCCTTATGATTTTGATTATCTACTATTTCGGTTAGAGATGGATAAGTTGAATTATGTCGATTTCAAGAAGCGATCCGTGTTAGTACCATTAAGAAGTGGTCAGGAAAAACATGTCGTAACCGTGACAGCAACTGGTACAACAGCAAACCCCAGTTTTTTAATAGAAGGACAAGATACAGCACGAAAGAAAGAGCTACTTGTCCAAATAGCTGATATATTTGCTTGGGATCAGGATTTACGATTGATTCAGCAGTTTTTCGCCGAAACTGATTTAGCGGGCTTGTTCGAAGCCTATCCAGCAACACCATTGATTCGAGAATTCGATCCGTTTAGTAATTTGGTTAAAACGATTATTCATCAGCAACTAAATATGGCGTTTGCCCAAACGTTAACCGCAAGATTTGTGACAACCTATGGTGAACAAATAGACGGTGTCTGGTTTTATCCGACAGCTGATAAGGTAGCAACTATTCCTTATCAGGAACTGCAAGATATGCAATTTAGTAGACGAAAAGCAGAATATGTTATTGATACCGCGAAGAAAATTGTTGCAGAAGAGCTCAATCTAACTTCATTTTATGACAAAAGTGATCAAGAAGTGATGCAACAATTAACTAAAATTCGCGGAATTGGCGCATGGACCGTCCAAAATTGGTTGATGTTCTCACTGGGTAGACAAGACCTTTTTCCATCGAGTGATATCGGCATTCAAAACGCATTAAAACTTCATTTTGGTCTGGAAACTAAACCAACTGCAGCCAAACTTGACGAATGGAATCAAGCATGGAAACCTTATCGGTCTTATGCGGCCATGACGTTATGGCGCAGTATTGAAGAAGGTTAAGAAGGTATGTTGACCATTAATTGTTTATACGTGTTTGCTTGTTCTTTGTCTCCCTTTGCTAAATAGCTTTTGTAAAGGTATTGAATCGGAGCGGGATCTTCGGGCGCTAATTCCATTTCCCATTCAAAACAAGCAATTGCTTGGTCATACTGTTCCAGATCAAAGTAGATTTCACCTAAGGCAAATTGCTGGTCTGGATTATCTGTTAATTTTTCCATTTTCCTTAACTTCTGTATGATTGGTAGCTCGGTATCTTGTAGTGATGTGATGATTTCATTCAATGGCAGATGCTGTAATAACTTTTTGATCGTTAAATGGAGAACTCTTTCTAGCTGTGCAGCATCCTCTTTGTATAAGGTCAGTAAAGTTTCTAATAAGGGTTGATAATCCTTTGCTAATTGCTCGGTAGAAACAGCGTCAAGAGCCTTCTCGAACAGTTTTCGATCTTCAATTGCTTCGTCATGGTGAATGTAATACCGTAAAATGGCTTGATAACCATCCAGTTTTACGAGCTTTTCGATGATTTCTTTTGGTTCAGGATATTCAACTAATAGTTGTTCCCATAAGCTAATTTGGTCTTGTTTAGTAAGCAGCTCTTGGGCTAACTCATCGATTTTTTCTATAGCCTTTAAGGATGAACAATTCGTGTAGAGGAGGCAGAGTTGATCAAATTTTCGATTATCTATATGATATTGTTGGATCATAGAATTTATGACAGTGTTAGGGAAATTTTGCTCGAAATAAACAGATTCTAAATAGAGAGGGTCTGACCATTCGATTGTAAGTTGATCAATGTTTTGGTATTGGTCTTTATATTTTTGGAAGTCAAAATGATGCAGCATATCTTTGGCGAACGTGTCGCGTGGACGTACTTGCCCATAGTTGACAAGAATTCGGAATGCTTTCTTTAGCTGGCCGTTCCTTCGGTAGTTGTAAAATGTCTTCTTGCAGAGAGCCTGGATCTTCTTTTCATTGACATAGTTATCGAACATCGCCAGTACATAGAGCATTTCTATTTCGTTGTATTTGTTTGTTAGTTTTTGTACCATTTGATTATTGGAAGTAAGGCGATATGCTTGGTCTTCATTAAGCAGTGCTTTGGTTAATGGGTGATCAGCAGAAAATGTATGACCGTGTTGGAGAGCATTTTTTAGAAAGGATTGCAATCGTATAGAAGTCGTTTTTTTTGCGTTAATATAGCGGTCTTTGTAAAATAATAAATAATAAGATTGATTTTTTTGACCGGTAGCTTCTACAATCTTTGCTTGTTTATATATGGTCAATTGTACTACATCAAAACGCATTGTCTTTTTATTATGCATTAGCTCGATAGTTGTCATCAATGAAACAACTCCTTTTTATTACAGATTAATTCTAGTGTAGCATAAATCATCTGATGGCAAAAGAATGTTGTGAATGTAAATTCTTTGTAATGATTTCTTGCAAAGTATAAGCAGTTGTCTCGTTATATGATATGATAAACGAAAAGCACACTAGGAGGATCTCTGTGATAAAAGAAATTTTATGGTCGATACTCTTAGCCATATTACTTGTGTTTATTCCTTTCGGTTCTGTGATATAAAAAATATAGAGTAAGCGTGCAATCTACTTTGGTGGGTTGTTTTTTTATGGATAAAAATTTTTTGAGCAAAGATCTTGAAAGTCAAAGAAGGTCAGATTATAATAATAGACAAGAAAGGTCAAATATAGTCAAAGTCAAAACTGACCTTAATTAAAAATTGAAGGAGGAATAACATATGAAATGCCAACAATGTGGTATTCATCAAGCAACGATAAATGTAAACCTTCGATTTAATGATCAAACCGAATCTTTACATGTTTGTGAATCATGCTTTCAAGATATAAAAAATCAAATGAAAAATCCATCTGGTATGTTTGGGGGACAAGACTTTGAAAACTTCTTTGCTGGAGGAACAAATGATTCCAACCAAGCACATGCCAAAACACATACAAGACAAGGCGGAAAAGGTAATGGTCTTTTAGATCAATTAGGTAAAAACCTGACAGATGCCGCAAGAGCAGGACTAATTGACCCAGTAATTGGACGTGACCAAGAGGTTAAACGTGTAATTGAAACCTTAAACCGTCGTAACAAAAACAACCCAGTATTAATCGGGGAACCTGGTGTTGGTAAAACGGCAATCGCAGAAGGGTTAGCCCTAAAAGTAACAGAAGGAAACGTGCCAACAAAACTATTGGACAAAGAAATTTATATTCTGGATGTAGCGTCATTAGTCGCTAATACCGGAATTCGTGGTCAATTCGAAGAGCGTATGAAACAATTAGTATCCGAACTTCAAGAACGTCAAAATGTCATCCTTTTTGTTGATGAAATTCACTTACTTGTAGGTGCAGGAACGACAGAAGGTTCTCAAATGGATGCCGGAAACATCTTAAAACCAGCATTGGCACGAGGCGAATTACAATTAATCGGTGCAACAACATTAAAAGAGTACCGTCAAATTGAAAAAGATGCAGCATTAGAGCGTCGTTTCCAGCCAATTATGGTCAAAGAGCCATCATTAGATGAAGCGGAGCAAATTTTGCAAGGCTTGAAAGAACGTTATGAAAAATATCATCAAGTAAGTTATTCTGATGAAGTATTACGTGCTGCCGTTACGTTGTCTAAGCGTTATATCCAAGACCGCTTCTTACCAGATAAAGCCATTGATTTAATTGATGAAGCAGGTGCACGTCTCAACCTTGATGTAAGTGAGTCAGATCATGAAGCATTGCAGAAACGTCTTGATGAAATCGGCAAAGAAAAAATGGAAGCAGCCGAAAAAGAAGACTATGAACGTGCAGCTAACTTAAGACATCAAGAGATCAAACTAGAGAAAAAATTAGCAGAAACAAAAGAAGCGCCAAAAGCAGACGTAACAGTCGAAGATATTCAATTAATTATTGAAGAGAAAACTGGAATTCCAGTCCGCAAAATCCAAGCAGACGAACAATCCAAAATGAAAAACTTAGCGGACAACTTAAGTCAAAAAGTAATTGGCCAACAAGTTGCAGTTGATAAAGTAGCCAAAGCGGTTCGCCGCAGTCGGGCTGGTTTGAAATCTAAACATCGTCCAATTGGTTCTTTCCTTTTTGTTGGACCAACTGGTGTTGGTAAAACAGAATTAACAAAAGCACTAGCTGAAGAACTGTTTGGTACCAAAGATGCGATGATTCGCCTTGATATGAGTGAATATATGGAAAAACACACCGTATCAAAAATTATCGGTTCACCACCAGGCTATGTAGGACATGAAGAAGCAGGGCAATTAACAGAAAAAGTTCGTCACAATCCGTACAGCTTGATTCTATTAGACGAAATCGAAAAAGCACACCCAGATGTACAGAACATGTTCCTGCAAATCATGGAAGATGGTCAGCTAACTGATAGTCATGGCAGAACGGTAAGTTTTAAAGATACCGTAATTATTATGACAAGTAACGCTGGTACCGGGGTGAAGAAAATTACGGTTGGCTTCAACAGTGACAACAATGAAGCTGTTTCAACACTAGAAAACTTAAGCAGCTATTTCAAGCCAGAATTCTTGAACCGTTTTGATGCGATCATTCCGTTCAATGAATTAGAACAAGAAGATCTACTACAGATTGTAGACCTTATGATCGCAGAGTTAAGTGAACAATTGAAAGAATCTGACCTTGAGATAACAGTCAGCGACGATGCGAAAAAATTCCTAGCTGATAAAGGTTATGATCCTCGATTCGGTGCACGTCCACTACGTCGTGTCATCCAAGATAAAGTAGAAGACGGCATCACAGATCTTGTCTTGGAAGAAGAGGATGTAAAACAAATAGAGATCGTGTTTGAAAACGAAGATATCGTTGTGAAGAAAAGCGCTAGCTAGTATTTAGCTAGTGCTTTTTCTTTAAAATAAGAAAGTATATAATCAGCTCAATGACCGTGTTTAACGAAGTAGTTATTTTGACATATTTTATTTGTGGTTGACAACGCTCCGACTAATTACTTCGCTTTCCGCGGGCACGGCCTCAACTAACTTTGCAAAGAAAAACACTTTGCAAAGTGGATTTTCGGCTCGCGCTGTTCCCGCAGGAGTCTATGTAATTAGTCTTCCGCTATGAGGCGGTGCAGCAATTCTTGTCAGAAGTAATAGGTTGCCTTTTATAAAATAGATGAGAATTGCTATCCATAAATATAAAAGCAGCAATGTTATTTCATGCTAGAGTTGTAGAGCAGAACTTAGCGAAGGCCGCCCACTTCCACTCCTGTGGGAATTGTTTGACCTGAAGATCCACTTTTTCGAGCATTGGCTCGAAAAAGTTAGCTGAAGGGCAAACCCCACGGAAAGGGAAGTGGGCAGCCGGAGTGGTGGTCAAGTTGTTCAAATATTTCATAATTACTATCAAAGTAATTATGGACAGACGGGGTTCCCGTTTTTCTTACGTAAAGTTTTGATGAAATTATTTAAAATGTATTGCTTCTCTTTTACAAAAGATTCATACTAGGCCTAAAGTTACACGTGTGGGGGGAAAGAGTTGAAAAGAGAGATTCGAACTGCAGAAAAGTTGCTAGTATTAGGCTTGAGTTTAATTCTTATTTTTATGATAGTTCAAGATTTAGTTCCGCTTGGTCCACTTAATGATATTGATGCTATCTCAGCCGATCGTAGTTTCAATGAAATATTGACTGTTACCTTAATAGGTGCTGTGCAAATTTTAATCTTACTAAGTATTGTACTAATATTTATCGGCAAGAGGTACCCAATTTGGATTAGGCTCTGGTTAATTATTCATCAATCTTTTATTTTTGTTGGAGCACTTTTAGATTGGTGGATTCCATACTTTTTTGGTTATGGAGCAGAAGAAAGAGTGGATAGATACCAGCAAATGTTTGGAGATACACACTCATTTTTACCGGAAATCAATGGAATTGTTCCGAATACACTTCATGTTATCTTTCATTCACTGTTATTGCTTTGTATTATCTTAACAATCTATATTAGCTTCACCACTAAGAAAAAAAATCATCTCGCATAAATGTGGGGTGATTTTTTTGTTTACATAATCGGAAAGTGGCCATAAAAAGTTTAGAAGTGACCATAAAACCATGAAAAGTGGCCATAAAGTGCTCAAAAGTGGCCATATAATCACGAAAAGTGACCATAAAACTCCCAAAAGTGGCCATAAAAATCTAATCCATCCAAACTTTTTGTACTTCTCTGCGTCTAATAGATAAGATAGAGAAAGAAAAGGGGGCAGTGTAATGACTGATGTCACCAAAAAGGATTTTCGCAAAAACAATGATGCGTTCGTGTACATCATCACTACATACCGTGCAGATTTGTTTCGCACTGCGATGGCCTTTTTGAAAAATAAAGAAGAAGCATTAGAAGCGATACAGGAAGTAACTTTCCGTGCTTATAAGAAACGTAAGCAGCTAAGAGACATTCGTTATGTCAAAACATGGTTGATTCGGATCATGATTAATTACTGTAATGATGTCTTGAAAAAATCCAAGCGACTAACAGATGACCGCATGCTTGAACACAAATCCTCCGTAGACAATTCTAAGAGTATTTGGCTTGAAGATGCGATTCATCATTTGAAAAAGGCAGATCAAGAACTGATTTATTTAAAATATTTCCATGGTATGACATTTCCAGAATTGGCTGAGCAATTAAAGATACCAGAAAGTACTGTAAAAACTAGAATTTACAGTGCGTTAGAAAAGTTAAAACGTCAATTGGCAGACGAAGGAGGGGAGCTATGATGAAAAAGAAACTGGACGAGTGGAAAAAGCAATATGATGTTTTAGAAGTAAGAGATCATGAGTTGGACCAAGCAATTGAGGCAGGTATGCAAAAAGCAGTAAAGCAACAATTTTGGAAAAGGTGGGGGATTACACCAGTTGTAACAGTAGCGATTATCTTACTATCATTTATAACGATCATTAATGCATCTCCTACGTTTGCCGCACAAGTAGCGAAATACCCCGGAATGGATAAATTGATCGAGCTCGTTCAATTTGATAAAGGACAGAAAGCAGCGATCGAGAATGACTATTTTCAAGTGATCGATAAGTCCGTAACCCAAGGTGATCTTACACTAACAGTAGATGGAGTGATTAGAGATAAAAATGGGCTTGTTCTGTTCTATACAGTTTCAAGTGAAAAAGAGCTAGATAGAGTTCGACTCGAGGAAAGTCTGATTACTAATGTTAATGGCAGAGAACTCGCATACCAATCTAAGGGTTACAGTCCTCAAGATGAAAACCGAGGAACTGTGGAATATTATACGGATGACCCTATCCGATTTGATGAATTTACCTTTACAACAGAAGTAGTTGGAGTCGAAACATTAGATAATGGTGTCGGCAATCAATTAAGGGAAACTATTTCGATTGATTTTCATGCGGAAAATACCAAAGAATCGATTCAGTATCAGGTGGACGAAACAGTCAAGATAGAAGGTCAGAAGATCCATATCGATTCTGTAACAATTCAACCACTCCGAACAACGGTTAATCTCTATGCAGATCCTGAAAATGAAATGCGAATACTTTCCATTGATGATATTGCATTAGTTGATGAAAATGGAGAAGAATGGTCAAGCATCCAAAATGGTATGACAGCAAGCGGAACCATCGAGGATGAGAATTATGAAGTCTATTTGCAAAGTAATTATTTTGAACAGCCAGAATCATTATCACTTACTTTTTCTAAAGTACAGGCTGTTAACAGAGATGAGGATTATTTCCGCTTTGATTTGGAAAAGGAACAAATTCTTCATGACCCATATGATAAGTTTTATGATCTGACATATGAAAGTGGGTGGCTGTCGATCTCAATGGATAAAATGGAAAACTATTATATGGATCCTTTTGGTGAGATCTTGGACTTGGATGGAAACGTAATGGAGCAAATTAGATCAAGTTCCAGTCATCAATCAAACCAAAAAACAACTACCTTTAACAAAGCAATCCAAACCGATGAACGAATTATCGATATTAAATTAAGTGGCTATCCAAATTGGATAGAGCAGAAAGTGGCAATACCGCTCAATTAATCTATAACGAAAAAGCACGATTGGCAGTCTATTGACGAACCAACCGTGCTTATTATCAGGATATTACTTTATCTGTATGAAAGAATGAATCATTTGATTACTGAAACATGACTTTAAATGTTAAAATGATGCATGTGAACAGGTTTGGATTTTTTCTTTTGGGGCGATTCATGAAAAGATCCTCCTTAATAAGTATTTATTGAAACATAAGCTTAAATGTCAAGATAACACAAGTAAAAATATTAGGGTTTTGCATTCTTTTACTATTCAATGTAATACCCTCCCGTATCTTTTTGTTGTATTAAGACTAACACGGTCCAATTTACAGTAAAACGAACCTGTAAGAACATGTAACAGACTTTTTCTTAAGAATGAATGAATCTAAATTAGGCATAATAATAAATAAAAAAAGGGAGCGCTTTTCTCCATGATTTTTCAACAAAATGAATATGATCGCTTAAAAAAAGTGATTGTCTGTCCACCTAAATACATGGAAATCAAAAATGTTATCAATGAAACGCAAAAATTTTATGAAGATGAAAATATTAATGTAAAAATCGCAATGGAGCAGCATGAATGTTTTGTTCAAACCTTGAAACAGTTCGATATTGAAGTGATCGAACTAATGACAGATTCTAAGCTGAACGAACAAGTCTTTACGAGAGATATTGGGTTTGCGGCTGGGGACACATTATTTACTTGCGAGATGGGACGTAATATAAGAAAGCCTGAAATAGATGTTTTACAACTATTCCTTGACCATGAGAATTTGCCTTATACTCCATTGACGACACGTTCCATTGAAGGTGGGGATGTGGTTGTTGGCAATGAAAAAGTTTATATAGGGAGAAGCCTTCGCACCACAACAAAAGCGATTGAAGATTTGCAAAGACAGTTAGCAGATAAAGAAGTCGTTGCTGTAGAGATTCGTGAAGATATTTTGCATTTGGACTGTTGTTTTAATATTGTAAGTGATGAGGTAGGACTTATTTATAATGATGCCTTTAATGAGAAGGAATGTAACATGCTTCACAATGAATATGATTTGATTGAAGTCACCGATGATGAACAGTTTACGCTTGGTACCAATGTTTTTTCTATCGGAGATGGTAAAATCATTTCATTGCCCGAAAATAAACAGGTGAATAAGCAGTTAACGGAAAAAGGGTTTGAAGTAGTTGAAGTACCTTTTTCTGAAATCATTAAATCTGGAGGTTCTTTCCGCTGTTGTACACTGCCAATACAACGACAAAAATAATTAAAAATATGCCGTTGTCGTAACGGATTAGTTATAGGGAGAAAGCAAAAAGGAGTGCAAATCGATGGTTTTTCACACTCCTTTTTTTCATTGTTTTAACATGATAATTCTAATTTTTATTTTTGGTGGTTTTACAAGTGAAAAGCTAATAACGGATAGTATGAATCTCTATAAATTACACAACCTAAAATTAATTATTTTAGGGAGGGTTAATTATGCCAGAAAAAGCATCAATTACGTCATCAGAATTAGGAACATTATGGCTTACATATCAAGAAAAAACAATGATTTTACGAGTGTTAGAGTATTTGATAGCAAAAGCAGATGATGAAAAAGCCAAGGATATTATGACAAATTTGCATGAAGAACTTGAAATATATGTTGGTAAAATAGTTCAGATATTTGAAGAGGAAGGTGCTGTTATACCAGTTGCATATACAGCACAGGATGTAAATAAGGATGTCCCAAAGCTATATGATAATGGGTTTGACATTATGTTTGTCCGCCTTTTAAAAGAGATCAGTATAGGATTACATTCATTAAATCTGACAATGACGTTTCGAGAAGATATAAATATGTTTTTTGAAGACCTTACTGCTCTTACCCAAAAGTATTTCAGGATTTGCTCTCAATATTTGCTTGAAAAGGGGTTACTGATTAGAACACCTTACGTTTCAATGCCAAAATCAGTTGAGTTTGTTAAAGATAATAGTTATTTAGGTGGATTAGCTCTCAATCCTTTTAGTCAAAAAAGAACATTGAACACGGTAGAAGTCTCTCACATTCATAAAGCTATTGAATCAAATCTTACAGGTTTACAATTGATTTTAGGTTTTGGACAGTGTGCAAATGATGTTGAGGTAAAAAAATACTTTAATGAGGGTGCAGAGCTTGCTAAAGGCATTATAAAAGAATTGAGTGAAGTAATGCTTCAAACAAACCTTCCAATTCCTCAAACTCCAGGAGGGAATCCAACTCGTTCAACGGTAGCACCATTTTCTGATAAGTTAATGATGTATTGTACAAGTCTTTTTTGTAGCTTTTCTATGGGAAGCAATTCACTCGGAACTGCTTTTAGTTTACGAAATGATTTGCCAACAAAAAATACGATTTTCATGAAAGATATTTTTGAATATGCTCATAAGGGTGCGAAAATCATGATTAAAAATGGTTGGATGGAAGAGCCACCTCAAATGGAGGACCGTAAACAAAAGATGAATTGAGTGATATTGGGTGAGCGGTTATAAGAAACCTAAAAAACATGAGGCTTTACTATGGAGCATAGCATTTCCAGGGTTTGGTCAGTTCTTAAATAGAAGGTTAATTAAAGGGAGTATACTAATTCTTTTAGAATTTCTTGTAAATGTACAAAGTAACTTCAACTTAGCCATTTTATATTCATTTACAGGAGAAATACAAAAAGCCATTTATGTTACAAATTTTCAATGGCTTATGTTTTATCCTTGTTTGTATATGTTTTCCATGTGGGATGCATATAGGGATGCAGAAGGAGAAATAAATCCATATTCGTATATCCCCTTTGTATTTGGTGCTTTTTTTATAACAATTGGGTTGATTTTTTCAACAAAACTAAAAATAATGGGTGTCATATTGGGTCCAGTAATTCTACCTATACTTTCTTTATTACTAGGTCTAACGATAGGATTTATCATTTATCACATTGTTCTAATTATTAATTATAGAAGACACTAACTGAAGAAGGTATGATTTTAAAAGCTTCCTATGTATGATACTGTGTATTAACCAACAATTATTCGTACTAATTTTGTGGAATAATGTACTTAAAGTAAAGGGTAGCTTTAGTTGAACAAAACAATATAAAAAACAAAAACGATTGGGTATCATAATATCCAACCGTTTTTGTTTGCTATTTGTACTGTTTATTTATGGTGCTAAACAAACTATCTTTTTGTATGTTAGTTCATCTGTTTTTTGACATCTCCATGGAAACAGAGTTAGTTACCGTTATAGATACGCTTATTTATGGGCTTTTGGGATTATGTTCACAAGATAAGATTAGGTATCTAACCAACAATTTTCCACTTACAATGAATTAATAAAATTATGAAACTCTCTCTATATATAAAACGTATGTATCTTTAAGGAGGTGACCAATATGGACGTCATCATGATGCTTGCTCCGTTAATTATTATTCAATTTTTATTAATGATTGTCGCAATTATAGCCCTCTTAAAAACAGAACAAACAAATGGCCCCAAGCCAATGTGGGCAGCAATTATTATTCTAATTGGTTTTATTGGTCCGATTTTATTCTTTATTGTTGGAAGGAGACAATATTAAATGACAGTAATTGAAGTCGAAAAACTGACAAAGGCGTTTAAAGGCAAACCAATTGTGAAAGGACTTGATTTTCAGTTAGAAAAAGGCAGGTGTGTTGCACTGCTCGGTCCGAACGGTGCGGGAAAAACAACAACATTAAGAATGCTCTCTGGCTTGTTGAAGCCGACTTCAGGCATCATTACCTTTTCTGGCTCACAAAAAGGAGAAGATATTCGCAAATATATCGGCTATCTTCCACAATATCCGGTTTTCCACCCTTGGATGACAGGGAAGGAATTTCTTGTTTATGTTGGTCAACTCGCACACTTAACGAAACAAGAAGCAGCAGAAAAAGCAGATCAACTTCTCAAAAAAGTAGCAATCTATGGATCTCGTAATCAACGAATCGGTAAATATTCAGGAGGGATGAAGCAACGACTAGGGATAGCTCAAGCGATGATTCATAGTCCACAACTTCTTATGCTGGATGAGCCAGTTTCCTCACTAGATCCGATTGGACGTCGCGAAGTATTAACATTAATGGAAGAATTAAAAACACAAACAACGGTCCTTTTCTCCACACATATATTAGGAGACGCAGAAGAAATTTGTGATGATTTATTATTGATGCATCAAGGAGAAATACTCGAATCAGGATCGATTGATGCATTACGACAAAGGCATCAATCCGCTAAGTTTGAAATCGCATTGCGAGGTGATTCTGCTACATATTTGGAAACGCTCCACGCTCTTTCATCAGTACAAGATGTTTTTCAAGAAAAAGGAGAAGTTCATGTTGTCGTAGAAGATATTGAGTTAGCTAGAAAAGAAATATTAACGAAAGTATTAGAAGAGGATTGGCCGCTTGAGAAGTTAGCGCTAAGTAAGACAACACTGGAAGATTTATTTATGAAAGTGGTGAAAAAATAATGCAATGGATCACAATTTTTAAAAAGGAGTTAGTAGAAGACTGGCGCAATTTCAAATGGGTTTGGGTACCACTCGTGTTCATCATCATTTGTATTATGGATCCATTGTCAACTTATTATTTGCCGCAAATATTAGATGCGGTTGGTGGTGTGCCAGAAGGAACTGTGATTGAAGGTCCAGAGCTGGGACCAACAGAGGCGATTATGTTCAGTTTAACAGAAATTAGTATGCTTGGTGTACTCGTCATTGTGGCGATTTCGATGGCGGTAATTGCAGGTGAACGAAAAAGTGGTGTAGCGGAATTAGTGTTGGTTAAACCAGTAAGTTATTTCACTTATATTTCAGCAAAATGGGCAGCGAAATTACTATTAGTTTTTACAGCTTATTTAATAGGTATGTTAACAAGCTGGTACTATGTGAGTCTTTTATTTGGTGATCTAAGTGCGTCACAATTTATTGGGCTGTTTTTGTTCTATTTTATTTGGTTGATTTTTGTAGTAACATTAACTTTTCTTTATAATACGGTAGTTAAAATACCTGGTCTTGTATTAACACTGTCGATTATAACGATTATGGCAATGTCAGCGATTAATCAGATTTTTTCTTTCCGGATGCCATGGTTTCCTAATAGTATTAGTGAGCACATCACCACTATGCTGGCAGAAGGAGCAATCCCGAATGAATTATGGGGAGCGGCTGGCATTACATTAGGGTTATCGGTCATCTTATTGGTCGCATCCAATTTTATTTTAAAAACGAAAGAAATGGCAGATTAGAGTTCGTGCATTCGGGCTCTTTTTTTATTATAATAGAATCATGAGATACGGGGCATTAGCTCAGCTGGGAGAGCATCGTGCTGGCAGCGCGAGGGTCAGCGGTTCGAGCCCGCTATGCTCCATCATTTATGTGCGGACATTTATTCCGCTATTTCTATAAAAACACCTAGATTTTAAGGTGAAGTGGACATCTGTTCCGTTATTTTTGGAAAAAGCGTTTAATAGAAGCATAATTACGGTGAATAAAGGAATAGATGTCCGTTACAAGTCATAAATCCCCTTTTTTCTGCTATATAACGGAACGAATGTCCGCTCGGTAAAGTTGTGTACAATTAATATACTATTCGTTAATCTGGTTGGGTAAGAAGTGCATTACTATTTTCCGTAAACCAATCCGTTGCATCTTGAAGCGTATCATGTAGTGGTCTAAAAGTGATACCTAATTCTTTCTTTGCCTTATCGGATGAGTGTCTTTTACATTCGCATATTTCATAAATACCATTTACGGAAATGGCCATTTCTTTTTTCGTAATGACTGAAACTCGATCGACTATCCAGCCAAGCGTAAATGCAATGGGAACAGGAATATTTCGCTTGGGAGAAGGGATACCCGTTACTATTTCCAATTCCTTGGACAAATCTTTCAAATGTACATGGCGTCCAGCAACTAAAAAACGTTCACTTTTATTTACTTTCGTAATTGCTGCAACCATCGCCTCCGCCACATCCCTAACGTCAACAATATCAATACTGACATTAATGTTTCCTGGAAGACGTTTATGCAAATAATCCAATATATATTTACCACCGCTTGTTGGCGCTGCATCAACTGGTCCCATCATCCAACCAGGTAGAAAAGTGATAATTGGAAGCGAATGACGAGCGCTGAATTCAGCGATTTTCCTATCGCTGATAATCTTACTTTTTGCATATAAAGTCATCGCATCTTCTGAATCTCTAATATCCTCTTCATTACTAGGAGTATTGTCAAGCCTCTTTTTAATAGTGTTACTGCTGCTTGTGTGTATGATTAATTTGACACCGTATTCTTTTGCTAATTCAAACAATCGAAGCGTATTGGTAATGTTTATTCTTTCTAACTCGGGCCAATGCTTTCCGAACGAAAATGTTTCTCTAAAATATGCAGCAGTATGAAAAAGCACCTCACATCCTTTCAGTTCTTCTGCAAAGGTATCGACATCATTCATATCTCCTTTCACAAAGGTTGCATCAGTTGATCCTAAGAGCTTCTCAGCTTTCTTCTCAGAACGTACTAATGTTTTCACTTCATAACCATTTCTTACTAAACATTTGACCAAATGATTGCCTAAAAAACCAGTGCCTCCTGTAACAAACACTTTCATTTTTATCACTCCTTATTTATAAACTATATATAATATATATTCAGTTTATAAATATGTCAACACTTGTTATTTGTTGTTTGACAATTATGGTGCTACTGATATAGTAAAATTATGAAATCAGAAGTTTGCAGTTAGCGAAAGAGGAGATATAAAAATGAGTTATTCAACCGCTTTTTCTCAAGCGTTATCAATTGTTGTATATACTGCGGTGAAAATCGAAGAAGGATATACCGATTATGTTTCAGCCAGACAACTATCAGAAAATATGGAAATACCAAACCCAACAGTAGTCAAAATTCTCCAATCATTAAATCGATTTGGTCTTATAACAACGAAAGAGGGGGCAAGAGGTGGAATCAGATTGGCAAAGGCGCCGGAAAAGATCACAGTTTTGGATGTATTCAGTGCAATGGAGCTTGATCGCCCTTTATTCAAATTTTCACTTCCTTCCACTTTAAAGGATGACAAATCACAACTAGTAGGAGGCAAAATCGAACAGGTTCTTTCCCAAGCAGAAAGCGACATGAAAGCAAGACTTGCAGCAACCAAGATTTCTGACTTGTACTGAAAAAACACATGAACTTTTCACGATTATTATTATTTTTTACTAAAAAAGGGAAAACGAATAATAAGAAGTTTTCATATCATACTAGCAAAGAGAAGGTAGGTGAAATGATGAAAATCGGTGTACCTAAAGAAATTAAAAGCAATGAAAATCGAGTGGCGATCACACCTGCGGGGGTAATGATGCTGACAGAAGCAGGTCATCAAGTGAAAATTGAAAGCGGCGCTGGACTTGGCAGTGGTTTTGATGATCAAGTATACAAAAACGTAGGAGCGGATATTGTATCTTCACCAGACCAAGTTTGGGCGCAAGAATTAGTCGTCAAAGTAAAGGAGCCTCAACCATCAGAATTCTCTTTTTTCCGTAAAGATCTACTGCTGTTTACTTATCTACACTTAGCTGCTGAAAAAGAAGTAGCAGAAGCCTTATTGGAAAATAAAACGACAGGTATTGCTTATGAAACGATTCAACTAGCAAATGGTGCCTTACCTCTGCTTACACCAATGAGTGAAATCGCTGGACGGATGTCAGTGCAAGCTGGTGTTCGATTTTTAGAGAAAATACATGGCGGAAAAGGTGTTCTTCCTAGTGGTGTACCGGGGGTTTCACCAGCCAATGTTGTCATTATTGGCGGCGGTATAGTAGGTACCAATGCAGCGAAAATGGCGGTTGGATTAGGAGCCAATGTTACGCTATTAGACATCAATATTGACCGTTTACGTCAATTAGAGGACCTATTCCAAGGCAAAATTCGGACCTTAGCATCCAATCCATATAATATTGCTGAACAAGTAGAAAAGGCAGATTTACTAGTAGGTGCCGTCCTGATTCCTGGTGCAAAAGCGCCGAAATTGGTAACAGAGGAAATGGTAAAAACAATGGAGCAAGGATCTGTCATTGTGGACGTAGCCGTCGATCAAGGTGGTTCGATTGAAACGATTGACCGGGTAACAACACATCAGGATCCGGTTTATGTTAAACATGGAGTTATTCATTATGCAGTAGCTAATATTCCTGGTGCGGTGTCAAAAACCGCCACATATGCACTAACAAATGTAACGACACCATATGTTTTAAATCTTGCCAACAAAGGCTTAAAAGATTATGCTAAATCAGATAAAGCTTTTGCGAAAGGTATTAACACGTACCAAGGAAAAGTCGTCCATGAAGCCGTTGCAAAGGCACATGATAAAAGGTATATCGATATCGACTCCATTTTTGAATAGAAACAAAGTGGCCCCATAGTAGTAGGGGCCACTTTTTTAATGGAATAAAGCCAATTCTTCTTCAATCGCCTTTTTAATTTTCTCCAACGTTTGCTCTGGAGTCTTCCCGTGGATTCGACGATTATTTACTAACGCATACGGCTTTAGTCTACACAACCCGCAGAAATTCAAGCAATCGTTAATCAGCACTGCTACCTCTGGATATTCCGTTTCAATGATGTTTTCTATATCAAATGTGTTCATTAAATTACTGTCACATATTTCTACTACGACGATTCCCATCCAATCACCTTCCATCTGCGCCTGTATGATTTTTATCACAGACATTTAGAGAATCATTTTATAAACTAACTCTATCATATCTACTTTGTCAACATAAAAGTTTTGAAAGAAGAGGTGAAGCAAATGGTAAAGGTACAATCTACCAGGGCTATGATTCTAGAATTATTAAAAAAGAACCAATCACTGTCTGTTAATGGAATTAGCAACTTCTTAAATATTACCGAAATGGCGATCCGCAAACATCTGATAAAACTGGAAAGTGAAAAATTAATAACCTCCCGTACTGTTCGACAGCCGATGGGTCGCCCTGTTATCTATTATTCATTGACGACAGCTGGAGAAAATGTTTTTCCTAAAAGTTATGACCTGCTAACAATGGAGTTTTTACGGGACATGGAAGACACAATAGGTATGGAAGCAATCGATCAGCTATTTGAAAAAAGAGAAGAGCGTTTACGTCAAAAATATCGCAGACGAATTTTTATTGAAGATCCCATTGCAGAAAGGGTAAAAGCATTAGTGAAGGTACAAAGTGACAATGGCTATATGTCAGAATTTCATGAAGAAGATAAGGATCAGCTATCCTTTGCTCAATATAATTGTCCGATAGCTGCAATAGCAGACAAATATGATAAACCATGTGACTGTGAATTGAATTTGTTTAAATCTGTTCTTGGAACGGAGAAAGTAATGCGTGTCGAATGCATCGCAAAAGGTGGCACTGCATGTAAATATGTCGTAGAAAAATAAAGCTGTAGAGCACAAGCACTCTACAGCAGAGCTAAAAAGAGCGGCACCAAAAAGGATACTACAACTGCACTGATTGTCATCGATAGTGCACTGACCGCACCATCTAGTTCACCTAATTCCAATGCCTTGGAAGTGCCGATTGCATGTGATGCCGTTCCAATTCCAAGACCTCTGGCAACAGGATGTTGAATTCGAAGTAATCGGACAATGACCGGCCCGAACATAGCACCACTAATTCCAGCAATCATAACAAAGACAGCAGCAAAGGATAAATTGCCGCCCGCTGTGTCGGTAATACTTAATGCTACAGGTGTAGTAACTGACTTTGCTGCAACAGACTTAATAATCCAATCTTCAAATCCGAGCGTTTTTGCACCGGCAATTCCTGTAACGATACCGATGATAGAACCAGCAAATATGCCAAGAAAAATAGTTTGGGCATATTTTTTGATTAAGTCAAGCTGGCGATAGAGCGGTAATGCCAAGGCGACCACGATTGGCCCAAGAAACAGATCAATCCATTGTCCACCAAGCATATACGATCGATAGGAAAGGTCGCTGAATCCTAATAATATGATTAAAAATCCAGAGGTTAAGAAAATCGGCAAGGTAAATGGATTAGGGTATTTACGATAGATCCTTTTTGCTACCCTGTAAACAGCTATTGTCATGATTAAAAAGATAATTCCAATCCAGACGTTAATCATGAGCATCTACTTCTTTCTTCAACAACAATGAGGTTATACAGCTGCTAATACCAACCGTTAAAAAAGTGCTAAGTATCACAAGCGGAATCATTAAACTCCCTTTTCCATAAAAGAACTCTAAATATTGTACAACGCCGACTGTAACGGGAACAAAGAATATCGGCATATCTTTGATCAATAAATCGATTCCATCAGCAACCCATTCAACCCGGATCAGTTTAAAAGTTAACAACGCAAAAAAGAGCAACATGCCAATAATGCTACCCGGTATAAATAAAGAAAAGGCAGACTGGATCGCTTCCCCAATGTAATAAAACAAAAATAGCACACTAATCTGTAAGATGATTTTTAGATATTTCACAATAAGACCTCCACTCTCATCACGTTGCTAATCGTCTGTAATCCCCTTGATACGTTTCGCTAATGATCAGTGCAATAAATCCCTCACTGATAAAAAGTCTTATTTTATCATACGTCTTACAGAAACATGTGCGCAAGTTAAATTATTCACCTAGTTCTTTTTGCAAGCATTCCTTACAATAGATGGTGCCATAATCTTGATAATATTTCTTTACATTAGTGATTCATCACCCGCCAGCTATAGATTAACATATTCACAAGGTTATCAACAGTCAAAAACAGCTATGGCAGCTTTAAGTCTATTTATCCACGCTATCCCCATTCAAGCAACCTATCTAGGCACTGAATAACTGTCCTTATTAAAACAAGATCCACAAACCTTATGCACATTATGCACAGATTTGTGGATAACTGTTGTGGATAATCACATGGCCTCTTCGTCCTCTGTAACAGTTTCTACATGTGAGAAATAATTTTCTTTCGTAATTACATATAAATCATAAACAGGTTCTTCCTGTGGGTTAATTTTTTCAAAAACTTCAGGATAGCTTTCATTACCATACATGACGAAAGGGATTTTTAAAATAGCTTTTAAAGAGCGTACATTCGTACGTCTGATTTTAATAAAAATTGCGTCGATGTCATGATGGTAAAACAGCTCTTCGAAAAAAGCGTCTTTTGCTAATTTATTATAGCCTTTGCCAAAGTATGGTTTGCCAATCCATGTCGCCAAAAATCCAGCCTTATTTTCTATATCAAATAAATTGATCGTCCCGATTGGATTAAAATATTCATCGACAATGGTGCGGGAGATCAATTCACCGTGTTCTTCGGCTTCCATTGTCTGTTTCGTTAAAAAGTAAAATTCGTCACTAGAATAAGCTTTATGTCTTACGTATGGAAATACTTCTGGATCAGACATGAGATCAAATAACATAGGCGCATCCTGGACGTCTCTTTTTTTAAGCATAAAAAATCCCTCCTTAGGCTTTGGAGGGTGAAAAGAAGACAGAAACATGGCGTAGCTGTGTCCTTACCACCCTCGAATTTTTATCAAAGTTTAAACAAAAATTCGGGGTGGGAATCGAACCCACTAGAACCAGTTTACTTCCGCTGGTGGCGCACCATTTGCCTTCCCTTATATCAACTGCTCGATACCCTTATCTTACACAATAAACAAGATAGTTGTAAATAGGAAATCACAAAAAAATGCGAAAAAATTTAAGTAAAATGAAGGAATATTAAGAAAATTTACTTTAAATTAATATAAACGTCATAAACGATCGTAAATAACCTATTAAGGCGATTAATTGTAAATTTCGGCTAATGCTTGCTCGATGGTAGCGTGGTGAAAATGATAGCCTGATTCGATTGCTTTTTCGGGTAAAACTTTTTGTCCATCCACAACTAGTATACTCATTTCACCTAGAAGTGTTCTTAAAAGAAAGCTTGGTGTGGGAAACCAGCTCGGTCTGTTTAGGGTTTTAGCAAGAGCTTGTGCTAATTCTTTATTTTGAACAGGGCTTGGGGCAGTGAGATGTAAGGTGCGTTCAACATGTTTATGATCGATTGCATATAACAAGAGACCGACGACATCCTTAATATGGATCCATGATACCCACTGTTTACCGGAACCAATTTTCCCTCCGGCGAATAGTCGAAACGGGATTGCCATTAGTGGTAAGGCACCTTCTTCTCCCAAGACGACACCAAGTCTTGCCACAACCGTTCGGACACCAAATGATCTTGCTTGTAATGCTGTTTCTTCCCATGCTTCCGTCACTTCAGCAAGAAAGTCATTGCCTTGCTCTTCTGATTGTTCCGTAAAGGTTTTTGTGTCTGACGTGCCAAAGTAGCCGATAGCTGAAGCATTAATAAGTACTTCAGGCTTTTCTGACAGTTTGCGAATTAAGTCGATAATCGCATAAGTCGCATTAATTCTACTTTGATAGATTTTGTCTTTCTTTGCTTTGGTCCAATAACCAAATAGGGAATCCCCTGCCAAATTAATGATGGCGTCAAGTTTTGGTAAATGTTGTTCAGGATGAAAGTCGTCATGTAGCCATCCAATATAAGATACTTGTTGATTACTTTTATATTTGTTGGGAGAACGAGTCAAAATATAGACGGAATCACCGCGTTCGGTTAATGCTTTTGTTACATGTTTTCCGACAAACCCAGTTCCGCCAGCTATTGCGATGTTCATAATAAGCCCCTCCATTTTGTTTGTAGAACAAATGTTTGTGTGTTAAAATAATAGTGAGGTGATAATCTTGCCCGAAATAGCTAAAATAACGACGCAAAAGAAATCGAAGCACCGTTATAATATTTTTTTAAAAGAAAATGAGCAAGAATACTATGGTTTTAGTGTTAATGAAGATATTTTGATCGAATATTATCTTCGAAAAGGGTTGTTCCTTACTCCTGAAATGATCGAGCAAATTCAAGAAAAAGATGAGTCCTATAAAGCCTATACCCTTTCTGTTAAGTATTTAAGTTATCGAATGCGTTCTGAGCAGGAATTAATTGACTACTTACAACGTAAAGAAGTTGACGATACTTATATCGGCGAAGTGATCTCTCGCCTGAAACAGGAAGGTTTGGTGGATGATGTTGCTTTTAGTGAGGCATTAGTCAGAACGAAAATGCAAACATCCACTAAAGGACCTTTAATGATAAAGAAGGAATTAGTCGAAAAAGGTATACAAGCTCCTAATATTGAACAGGCATTATCCCTCTATACATTTGAGAAACAATTTCAAAAGGTAGAAAAATGGGCAAAAAAGAAATTACAAGCCTCCAGTAAAAAATCTCGCCAGCAACAAATCGACAGTATCAAACAGTCGCTATTACAAAAAGGGTTTTCATTCGATGTTATTACAGAAGTTTTAAATAATATTGAATTGGAGCGAGACGATGATGAGGAGTACGAAGCTGTCGTATTTCAAGGTGAGAAATTGGTGACTAAATACCAGAAAAAAGATAGTGGATATGGATTGAAACAAAAGGTGAAAGCAGCTTTATATCGCAAAGGATTTACAGCTGATCTAATTGACCGTTTTATAGATGAATATCTAAGTGAGCACTGATTAACTTGTGCTCACTTTACCTTGGATAAATTCAATTGCCTCAAATACGTCATCAACAACGTGTGTTGCTTTTTGTTTAACAGCCTCTGGTGCTGTAACCATTGCAAAGCTGTTAGCCGACATTTCAAACATCGGAATATCATTGAATGAATCTCCTATTACAGCAATTTCTTCTGGATTAATATTTAAGTGTTCTGCTAATGCTGTTAACCCTCGCGCTTTACTTACACCTTTTGGTACGATATCCACACAGTGTGGATCAGATAAATACGTTTCACTCACCTCAGAAAATGCTTCGTCTATCTCTTGCTGGAAACCAACAATATCCTTTTCGTCGCCAAGCAGCATGTATTTACTAGGTAAGAATGCTTCATTATAGTCATCTGCAAAGTCTACACCTTCCACAAGTGGGAAATAAAGAATGTCTTCCATAGCTTTAATTTCTGGTGTTTTAAAAGAAATATATGATTCATCTGCCGTTGTAATGCAGAATGGATTCGGAAAAGCACTGACTGCGTGATGTAGAGCACGGCTTGTTGCAGCATCAAACGTTTTGGTAAAAATTTTTTGATTATCTTTCGTGTCAACAAACGCACCATTTTGACTGATGCGGTGTGCATCATGATTTATTTCTGAACAGATTTTCACGATATCTCGTTCCATTCTTCCAGTAGCAACGGCGAAATCAATGCCGTGTTCTTTTAAACGATGAATAGCATCTATATCTTCTTGTTTGATGATATTGCCAGGTTTTAATAGTGTTCCATCTAAATCTGTCGCAAATAATTTTATCAAGCTGGACCATCCTTTTTTGTTAGATTACCCTCATTATACAGGGGAACAGGCTGTGTACGAAATAATATAGCACCGGTTTACGATATTTTAACATTAGCCAAAGTAATGGTAAAATGAAAGTAGAAACTAACATGGTGGTGTAGTAATGGAGCGCAGATATAGCACATATACGGTTGAGGAGTTACGAGCAGAAGTAGCAGTATTAAAGGAAAAATTACAAAAAGCAGAACAATGGGGAAATATTAGTGAATATGAAATCCTCCAACGAAAAATGCAAATGGCAGCCGCTTATCTCGTGAACCCGGCTGATTTTGAGAAAGGTGAGCGCTATGAGCTAGCCGGAGATCCAGGGCAAACTTTTGAAATTACCTATATTAATGGTGTGTTTGCTTGGGGACATCGTGTCAATTTATTAGGTCAAAAATTCGAGACAGAAGAAGCAGTGCCATTATCAATATTAGGGGATAAACAATCTTAATATAAGTGGGGGAAGTAGAGATGCAAGAAGAGATTCAAAGACTAGCAGAGGAATTACATCAAAAAAATCCATCTTTAACCTTGCTTGAGGCAAGAAGTTGGGTGGAATTACTTTGGGAAGATTTTGAATCGACAAGAGCGAAAGCAGGCAGGAAATACGAAGGAGTCGAAGTAACAAAGAAGATTGTACGCCACTGGATCGCACAATATGGCGATAAATTAGATGACTTCGCGACAAGATACCCAAGATATCAGAAATTAATCAATGGTGAAAATACAACCTTACATTAAAGAAAGCTTGGCTAATCGCCAAGTTTTCTTTAATTGGAGGAGTCCTTCTTTTCCTTGTACAGTAGGACTTTAACAACTTGATGAAGGACAATAAAAAGTAAAATCAGAAAAAAGTGTCCATCATAAAGGCGATGAAGGACAGAAAAAGTAAAAATCCTAAAAAGTGTCCTTCATAGCAAGCTGACGACTAAATATATCAGATATTCTTCTTCCTTTTCAGTGATTTAATTAAAATCTTCATAAATTTTGTACTTGTCGGTGAAGAAATTTCTCACACTGTATTACCATCTAAATTTAATTTATCCTGTAATTTTTTCTCGGAGAATACCCAACCTGTATAGGAATTCATAATTCTCATATTGTCATCAATTTGAACGACCGCAACAAAGGGATAATGCCCTTCTGAACGGTAACGTAAATCAATGAATCGTACCTCGGTAAAGTCATCATACATATTGATTTCCCAACGGTAAATCGGTGAAAAAGATAGAAACGCAGAGATGTTTTTATCTTTCATTGCGAATTTCATAATCGGATCATCAGGTAGTGGTACCCGATAAAATTTATCATCAATTTCGATATGACCATCTTTCACTTTTCCAACAAAAAAGTGTTGATCAGTTGTTAAGGCAATTCTCCAGACATTTTGCTTGATAGTCGGAGAAGTAGCAATCTGTTCGACATGGTCAAAATTTTCGTGAATCATCTTTACAATTTCCCGCTTGTCGATATACCGTTTAATGTAATACAATACAATAATAAAATAAATCATTAACCAGGTGTAGCCAGGATTAGCGCCAAGCAACCATGCAATGATCCCGATGACGTGTAGACTGAAAATGTACGGATCAAAGGTGCTGATAAAGCCATGCGCTACCCATTTTTTTGTAAAGGGCCGATACGCTTGTGTACCGTAAGCATTGAATATATCAACAAAAACATGTAGGAAGACGGCAAGAAATGTCCATAGCCATAAATGAATAAAACTAACTTCTGGGACAAACGAATGAATGATCGCGGAAATAAGGATACCCCAGAAAATAACAGCCGGGATGGAGTGGGTAATACCCCGGTGATGCCGGATATATGTGGCATTATCACGCAGTTTTAGTACGGTATCAAAGTCTGGTGCGTGTGACCCTATTATCGTTCCAACCATTACTGCGGTAAAAAGGGTCGTATCTTGTTGTACAACTGGATCTAATGTTGCAATGCCCCCTAAGGCTATACCCATTGTAATATGAGTACCAGTGTCCATCATAGCTGCCCCTTTCTTGTCTTATTTAAATATTGTATCACGAAGGATGAATAACTGTGAAATATACGTCTACTATCAATATACCCCAATTTCAAGAGGATTTAATCACATGGTTCGAGAAAGAACAACGACAATTACCATGGAGAGAGAATCAAGACCCGTATCGAGTATGGGTGTCAGAGATTATGTTACAACAAACAAAAGTTGATACGGTTATCCCATACTTTCAAAACTTCATGGAGCATTTTCCGACTTTAACAGCTTTAGCGGAAGCCGATGAGCAAAAGGTATTAAAAGCATGGGAAGGCCTTGGCTATTACTCTCGTGCTCGTAATTTACAAACTGCCGTGAAAGAAGTAGTAGCACAATATGATGCTAAAGTACCGGATAATCCAAAACAATTAGGTGACTTAAAAGGTGTTGGTCCGTACACAAAAGGTGCGATATTAAGTATTGCGTTTAATAAGCCAGAACCAGCAGTTGATGGTAATGTCATGCGAGTTCTATCACGTGTTTTACGTATTGAAGAAGATATAGCCAAGCCTAAAACAAGAAAAACATTTGAAGCAGCGGTTCGGGAATTGATTTCAGAAGAAAACCCGTCTGCCTTTAACCAAGGTTTAATGGAACTGGGTGCATTAGTTTGTACACCGAAAAATCCGAGTTGTTTATTATGCCCGGTGCAAGAACATTGTATCGCATTTCGTGAAGGTGTGGAACAGTCATTACCAATTAAGAAGAATAAAATAAAACAATCATCACATACTTATTTTGTACTAGTTATTCAAAATGATACAGGCAATTATCTTTTGGAACAACGACCAGATCAAGGGTTATTGGCTCAATTATGGCAATTTCCAATGGTGAAAGCGGATGAAGTGGATGAAAAACATCTATCAGCATATATACAAGAGAAATTTCAAGTAGAAGTAGTAGAGATGAATGATCTTGAGCCGGTGAAGCATGTTTTTTCTCATTTAACATGGTTTTTGAATGTGAAGTATATAACTGTAAAAGGTGAAATGTCATTACCTGGACATATGGAATATTTAACGAAAGAGGAAATTAAACAATATCCATTACCAGTATCTCATCAAAATATTTATAAACAATTATAGCAAAATATGCTGATTGTAAAGGAAACTTCATAATAGAATAGTCGTTCTTAACCTCCACAAAAAAATTGATGTTTTTTGGATAAAATAAATCATCATGGGTAAATTAATGTTCGTGGAGGTGATATTGATGGCTAAACGTAACAATAACCAAGCAAACCCAAGCAAAACAAATGCTGCTGAAGTAAAACGCCAAAATCAACAAGCTGCACAAGGTCAAGGACAATTCGGTACTGAGTTTGCTAGCGAAACTGATGCACAAGAGGTTCGCCAGCAAAACCAAAAGTCTCAACAAAACAAAAAATAATGATACAGTCTTTAAAAAACTTGGCTCTTCCATGTGGAGAGTCAAGTTTTTTGTGTCTAAAATAACTGTTTACGAAATACATATACCACTGCCTCTCAGCACAGAAGATTCAAGAAGCTTTCTCGAGGACAAAAAGAGGGGAAACCAGCAAAAAGTGTCTTCGAGAAGCACTCTCGAGGACAAAAGGAGAGGAAAATTGCAAAAAGTGTCTTCGAGAAGCGCTCTCGAGGACAAAAAGAGGGGAAATCAGCAAGAAGTGTCTTCGAGAAGCGCTCTCGAGGACAAAAAGAGGGGAAATCAGCAAGAAGTGTCTTCGAGAAGCGCCCTCGAGGACAAAAAGAGGGGAAATCAGCAAGAAGTGTCTTCGAGAAGCGCCCTCGAGTACAAAAAGAGGGGAAACCAGCAAAAAAGTGTCTTCGAGAAACTCTTACCAGAATAATTAAAACGAAGGAAGTGCCCTCTGCTAAAACATGAAGAGATAAGCCAAGCCTTTCTCATTAGTAGAGAAAGGCTTGCTCGCCCGACTGCCCAAAACTAGCAGACTTTTTGCGAACGCCCTACTACCGATAACCTTTCCTCCCCTATTAAATAGACCATTCCAATTGTATTATTTTCAATTGTAAATATTTATCGTTATAATTAGTATTACTAAATAAAAGAAAGGAAGATACGAATGGATGGCCTAGAACCAGGAAAATCAATTCAAATACAGAGCTATAAACATAATGGTCAGCTCCATCGTGTCTGGGATACAACAACGGTATTGAAAGGAACAAGTAATCGCGTGATTGGAGCAAATGATAAAACATTAGTTACGGAAAGTGATGGTCGCACGTGGATAACGAGAGAGCCGGCGATTTGTTTTTTTCATGCGAAGTATTGGTTCAATGTAATCGGAATGTTACGCGATGATGGCATATATTATTACTGTAACATTAGCTCGCCATTTGTCTTCGAAGACCAGGCGGTGAAATATATAGATTATGATTTAGACGTAAAAGTATTTCCAGATATGACATATACGCTATTGGATGAGGATGAATATGAGTTGCATAAAAGTCAAATGAATTATCCAAAAGTTTTGGATAAAATATTATGGAACAATGTCGATCATCTCCTACACTGGGTAAGACAGCGAAAGGGACCATTTTCACCAGAGTTTGTGGACCAATGGTATGAATTATATTTAACCTATCGCTAATCGCAACATCGAAAGAGGTGAAACAGGTTTGGACAGTATAAAAAGATATATGCAATTTGTCTTCCCCTATAAGTGGAAGATCTTAGTTACGGTATTGATAGGGATCGTGAAATTCGGTATCCCTCTTTTAATGCCTTTAATTGTGAAGTATGTAATCGATGATATTATCGGTGCTGACGGGTTAACGCCTGATCAAAAATTATCGCAATTATTTTGGTTAATGGGAATCGCTGCAATTTTATTTATCGTTCTTCGTCCGCCAATTGAATATTATCGTCAGTATTTAGCACAATGGACAGGGAACAAAATTTTATATGATATCCGAGAAAAATTATTTGATCATATTCAACGTTTAAGCTTGCAGTTTTATTCACGCACGAAAACTGGCGAAATTATTTCCAGGGTAATACACGATGTCGAGCAAACCAAGAATTTTGTCATGACAGGTTTAATGAATATTTGGCTTGATATGATTACGATCTTGATTGCGATCGGAATTATGCTATTCATGGATGTATGGTTAACGATTGTAGCAATAGCGTTATTCCCGCTCTATGCCATATCCGTGAAGATTTTTTATGGAAAATTACGGAGTCTGACGAAACAAAGGTCCCAAGCATTAGCTCAAGTACAAGGTCACCTCCATGAGCGTGTCCAAGGAATACCTGTCACACGTAGTTTTGCATTGGAAGACTATGAAGAAAAAGAATTCGACAAACAAAACCAGAATTTCTTAGACCGTGCAATTGATCATACGGCATGGAATGCGAAAACTTTTGCAGTTATGAATACTATTACAGACTTGGCACCATTATTAGTCATTGGATTTGCCGGATATTTTGCGATTACATCTGATTTATCAGTAGGTACAATCGCGGCATTCGTTGGTTATATGGATCGTGTTTATAGTCCATTGCGGAGATTAATCAGTTCATCAACCGTACTAGTTCAATCGATCGCGTCCATGGATCGTGTTTTTGAATTTATTGATGAAAAGTATGATATTAAAGATAAACCGAATGCAAAACCATTGAATAGAGTCGATGGAAAAGTCGAGTTTGACCATGTATCTTTCCGCTATGAAGAAGAGGAAGAAATGGTCTTACGGGATATTTCGCTAGATGTTAAGCAGGGAGAGACAGTCGCTTTAGTTGGTATGAGTGGCGGTGGAAAGTCAACGATTATCAGTTTGATTCCACGTTTTTATGATGTAACAGGTGGACGGATTCTTATCGATGGTCATGATATTCGTTATGTGCAAGCACGCTCACTAAGAGATAAAATTGGTATGGTGTTACAGGATAATATTTTGTTTAGTGAGTCGATTGCGATGAACATTCGAATGGGTAAACCTGATGCAACTGATGAGGAAGTAATAGCGGCTGCTAAAGCTGCCAATGCCCACCAGTTTATTACCGACTTAGCGAATGGTTATGATACGTTAGTCGGGGAACGAGGGGTAAAACTGTCAGGCGGACAAAAGCAGCGAATTGCTATTGCCCGTGTATTCTTAAAAAATCCGCCATTATTGATTTTAGATGAAGCAACGTCAGCACTTGATTTAGAAAGTGAGCACTTAATTCAGGAAGCATTGGAAAAACTAGCGTCAGACCGAACTACTTTTATCGTTGCCCATCGATTATCGACGATTACCCATGCTGATCGAATCGTATTAATTGAAAATGGTGAAATCGCTGAAGAAGGAACACACCAGCAGTTAATGCAAGAGCAGGGCCATTATTATAATTTATATCAAGTGCAAGAATTAGATAATGACTAGAACCATCCGTAGCTAGCGGATGGTTTTTTCTATGGATAAGGAAGGATTTTTCTGTTTTTTCTCTTAAAGTTGAAGTCGAGGTGCTCGTGAAATGTTTGATAACTATTTAATATTCGCTGGAGATGGAGGATTTCTTTATGATATTCCATCAGTCGCGATGCAAGCGGTAATAGCGAGAGCCTATCTTTATCATCTTGTTCATACACATGGATAAGTGTTTCGACAAGATGTGGAATATCAGGATCGGTAATTTCTTCTATTGATTTCGTAGGATTCTTTTTGATTTTACCCATCGCACTTAGCAACAAGCGCTCATGGGAGTAGATGATTTTATCTAATTCATCCACTAAAACATTTTGGAATTCTTTCGGAATATTTTCGACTTTATCGTCGTATTGATGGAAAGCGTATAAAGTAGCTAATGACTTTTTCGATGTATTAATCATTTGCCTAAAAATAATTAATTTGCGCATTTTCGGCATTCTAGTTTTTCTGAAATAAATTCTTTCTTCACTAAACAATAAGTATGTATGATCAATATGACGGATTTCTGTTTCAATCCGGTCAATCTCGGTACGTAAAGCAGGATCATCTGATAAATGTCTGGTAGAAATCCGTAACCATTGTAAAATATCAGAGGTGATCTGATCGATCGACTTGAATAAACGCAATTCATATTTTGGTGGTAAAAATAACATATTCACCATAAATGCTGAGAGGATTCCTAATGTTAATGCAGAAAAACGAACACCGGCAAAGTGTAATAACAACATTTCGGTTGTTTCCATTACCGCAAGAACAGCAATAATGGCTAAGGCAATCGTGTTTTCATTCATTTTAAAATACATACAAAGAGCAATAACAATAATAATGGCAAAACCAATTACAACAGGGTCATTGCCTAGTCCGAATACAACCATAGCTCCAATACCGACACCAAAAATATTAGCATAAATCTGTTCGAGCATGGTTTGAAACGAACGATATATATTCGGCTGGATCGCAAAAGCGGCAGCAATACCAGCATATGTAGCAGCTTCAATTCCAATTAAATCAGCAATATATAGTGCAACAGTGATTGCAAAACCAGTTTTCAGGATCCGAGCACCAAGCTTCATAAAAACCCTCCTTCTAAAATTTGTCATCTTCAGTATAACAGTTTCCCCATTTTCGGTGAAATAAAGTGAGACTTCATCCTCTAATGGTTAACACGTCATAAAGTACCGGAAAAATCCAAGTATGAAAAATGAGTGGAAGTGAACAATAGACATAGTACAATATAACCGTAGGATGGAAGGGAAAAACGTGAAAGATAAAAAATTAGATCTCATTGCATTAGCATCAATACCACTAGTGATGACATTGGGCAATTCTATGTTAATCCCAATTCTTCCGATTATCGAAAAGAAAATAGGTATTACATCTTTTCAATCAAGCCTGATTATAACTGTATATTCGATTGTGGCCATTCTTCTGATTCCTTTAGCCGGTTATTTATCTGATAAAATCGGGCGGAAAAAAGTCATGATACCGAGCCTTATTATTACCGGCATAGGTGGACTTATTTCTGCTTTTGCAGCATGGAAAATGGCAGACCCTTTTATGGTTATTTTAATAGGTCGTTTTTTACAAGGTATCGGTGCTTCCGGTGCCTTTCCAGTTGTCATTCCCACTGTTGGAGACATGTTTGACGATGAAAAGGATGTAAGTGCTGGATTAGGGATCATTGAAACATCAAATACATTCGGTAAAGTCTTAAGTCCAATCATTGGTGCAGCACTTGCTATTTTCATTTGGTATTTACCGTTTTTATTTATCCCGATCTTTTCAGCGATTTCGGTTCTGTTGGTGATGTTGTTGGTTAAACCACCGAAAGAGGGTGACGAAGAGGAGAAACAAACCTTTAAGAACTTTTTACAATTGATCAAGAAAGTATTTCATGACAATGGAAAATGGCTGATCAGTACTTTTATTATTGGCTGTATCAACATGTTTGTCCTATTTGGATTTTTATTTCATTTTTCTACATTGTTAGAAAAGGATTATCAGATGGAAGGAATCATCAAAGGTTCCATCCTTGCTATACCATTGTTATTCTTATGTATTGCATCCTATGTAGCAGGAAAGAAAATTGGCAAAAGTAAAATCGTGATGAAATGGGTAATTTTGATTGGAAATCTAATAGGGGGAGTTCCCCTGCTATTTATTAAACCTGATGTTACGATGATGTATATTTCGATCATGTTGTCAATAGCAGGAATAGGGATCGGAATCTCCTTACCAACATTAGATGCCTTGATTACAGAAGGTGTAAAAAAAGATGTTCGAGGAACGGTAACGTCATTATACAGCAGCATGCGTTTTTTAGGTGTTGCTGCTGGACCACCGATAATCGCTATTTTTATTGAAAAAAATCCTGACTGGATGTATTACTTTTTAGCAGGGCTGAGTGCAATTGCGATTTTGATTACCTTTTTTGCAATTAAACCAAGTGCAGAGGAAAGCAGTCAATCATAAAGCACCCCCGTTTCATTTGATTGAAACGGGGGTGTTATGTTTATTGTTTGGTAGGGATATTAGTGTGTAATGGTGGCGTGATTAACCAGCCTTTTTCTTTATTTAATCGCAGCATTTTCGCTCCAGCTTGAGCCTGATTCATATGGAATTGACCAAAAAGCATGGCAATATCTTCACGTGTAGATTGTCCAATAATGGTACTGCAAGCTACAAGACATTTGGCGATATTTGCTGAGATTGCTGCACTGATCTCCGCGTCATTAAATCTAGCTCCGACCGGGATATCTTCTAATGTTGCATATGAGCGTTCCGGTGGAGAAGGTGGTAAGGCAATACCATTTACTTTTAATATTTCCTCAATTCGTTCACTTTCTTGTTTGATTAAGGAAATACCATCATCCAATTGTTTCTTTAGATCTTGATCTCCACAATGATTCTGAAATGTTTGGTATGTGGCATAGTTACTTTTTGTAGCTAATAAATATGCCCAAATGCTTGCAATTTCACCATAATGTAATGGTTGTTTTTTGGGATCACCTGATAAAATGCCCATGATTTCCCTCCTTTATTGATTTAACTGTTGTTGGCATTGCTGACAAAGTTGCTGAATTTGTTGCAGCTGTTGAGCAGCATTACGCTCTGTTTGGGCCATTCCTTGTTGAACAGCACCCATGTTTGCTCCAGCTTGTTGTTGAGCTTGTCCCTGTAGTTGTTGAGCATTTTGCTGTTCTTGTTGTTCTAGTTGCTGTGCGATTTGTGTAATTTGTTGTAGTGCTTGCTGAACTTGTTGTTGATGAGGCATGTTTTGTTCATCCTTTCGTATTTTGATACATAGTTATTTTGTGTACTTGGTATAAAACTATGCGTGTGAATAAAAGCATTTAGATAACAAACAATATAGAGGAGGTGATAAGAGTGATAAGCTTAATTGTCAAAATAGTAACAGTACCAATTGTGTTGCTGCTAGCTATGTTTATGTCGGATCATGTTAATTACGGGGCAATGTGGCAACCGTTTTTGATTATTTTACTATTAATAGGAAGTGGTTTGGCCTTAGAATATGCACTGTTGAATAGTGGAACTTTGTGGACAAGTGTTGTCCTCGATCTAATCACAGCGTTTTTAATCCTCTATTTTATTTCCAATATATTTGCAGGCGCCTATGTTTCATTCGGAGGAGCTCTAGTCGTATCAATCATTTTAGGTGTATGTGAGTACTTGCTACACCGATTCTTAATCCGTTCTGGAAATGTTGATAAAGCTCCAGCTTAAATAAATAGGAGGTGTAGTTTCCACTACACCTCTCTTATATAGAAAGAAAGTATAGAATCAGCAACGGTGACCCACTTTCTCTCCTGTGTTTGACCTGTAGCTCCACTTATTCGAGCGGGTTTTGCTCCGTTTTTCTTCATGTAGAATAGGGTAAGAAGCTAAAAGCTAGTCTAGGTATTTTATTATCAACTTTCATGATTTACTATCAACTCTCTCCATAATAAACAAAACGAAGGACAAAAGATGCGAAATTCGCAAATTTTGTCCTTCATTTAAAATCAAATAGCTTAGGCCATCTCACCAAATGCGTGATCAATACATTTAATTGTTTCTTGAATATCTTCTTCGGTATGAGCAATCGTTAAGAACCATGCCTCATATTTAGAGGGGGCGAGATTGATGCCTTGATTCAACATTAATTTAAAAAATTGCCCAAATTTATCGCCATCTGTAGCCTCCGCTTGAGCATAATTGGTTATCTTTTCTGAACCAAAATACAGAGTTAGTGCTCCTTTTAAGCGGTTGATAGTTATATCAATGCCGTGTTTCTTAGCGGCTTCAAGCATCCCTTTTTCTAACATTGCGCCTAATCGATCAAGCTTGTCGTAGATACCATTTTCTTCAAGTACTTCTAAACAAGCAATCCCAGCTGACATCGATGCTGGATTCCCAGCCATTGTTCCTGCTTGGTATGCTGGTCCAAGTGGTGCGACCTGTTCCATGATTTCTGCTTTACCACCATATGCCCCAATTGGCAGTCCGCCACCAATGATTTTACCCATCGCGGTCATATCTGGTTCAACACCAACAAGTTTTTGGGCTGATCCATACGTAAAACGGAATGCGGTAATTACTTCATCATAAATAACTAAAGCACCAGCATCATGTGTAAGGTCATTTACTTGTTGTAGAAATCCTTCTTCAGGCTCGACAATCCCGAAGTTGCCGACAATAGGTTCAACTAGGACTGCTGCTATCTGATCTCCCCAGTGATTCAGAGCTTCTTTAAATGCTTCTATATCATTAAAAGGTACGGTGATCACTTCTTTTGCAGTCGCTTTTGTTACACCAGCAGAGTCAGGGTTTCCTAACGTAGAAGGACCAGAACCTGCCTGTACTAATACGGTATCAAAATGGCCATGATAGCACCCAGCAAATTTAATAACTTTCTCACGACCGGTGTAGGCGCGAGCCACACGAACAGTTGTCATCACTGCTTCTGTCCCAGAATTAACGAAACGAACTTTGTCTAACGATGGGATCGCTGCTTTTAACTTTTGAGCAAAAATATTTTCTAGTTTCGTCGGTGTTCCGTAGAGCACACCATTTTCAGCAGCGCGTTGAATGGCTTCTGTAATATGTGGGTGACCATGACCAGTAATAATCGGACCATAAGCTCCTAAATAATCGATATATTTATTACCATCGACATCCCAGAAATAGGCACCTTCGCCCTTCTCCATATAGACAGGTGTGCCACCGCCAACTCCTTTATAAGCACGGGATGGCGAATTGACTCCTCCAACAATATGTTGCTGTGCTTCTTTATGTAAAGCTTCTGATTGTGTATATTGCATGAAAAAACCTCCATGATTAAAATGCAACTATTATTATAGCACTTTTAACCACAGAGGGAAAAACAGCTTACATCACATGTTTAATTTTACGAATATACAATCCGCGAATGAAGAAAAAGTAAATGACATATACCAATAAATAACCACTAATCAGTGTGACACTTGGCAGTAAAACGGATGATTCCAACATATTTTGTAATGCCTTAAAAGCAAACCCAGCATGAATTACCGCTAGGATAAATGGTATAAAAAACAAATAGGCAACTTGTTTTGTCGCAATTTTTTTCATTTCACTTATAGTGAGTCCAATTCTGTACAATGCCTGATATTGTCTAATATCCTTATCTAGATCCTGATATATTTTGAAATAGAGAATCGATCCAGCCGCAAGGAAGAAAAGAACACTAATAAACATTCCGAAAAATAATGCATAGGATAAGGTGTTCCTTAAAACTAGGTATGAACTCGCTTTATCCGATCCCCCTACAATGTCAGAATCAACTTGTTCTACATGTTCCCTAATGTATTCTGCATTCGCTACCCAATCATCAACGGTTAGGGCAAGATAGCGATAATGCTCATTTGGTTCAGCAACAGATGCAAATTGATCATACAGTTGATCACTGACAACGACGGTGTAACCGGTATGGAAGTTAGAATTCACAATGGATAAAGCATTATCTGCTTGTACCGTTTCCTGATAATTTTCGGATTGTAAGGTTAATTCTCCGGCTATCGGATTGGAGAAGCTCATTTCATAAGAAAAGGTCAACACAATCGCCTTATCATCTGTTAAATCCCGAGTTGCTTCTTCCTCATTTAATGCTAACAAAGATTGATAATCTGAATAGGATAGCAGGTTCACCCGTGTTTCCCTGTCATTGTTCGTTACCATTGCTTGGGTAAGGTCAACGGCTAATGACTGATAATCAATTTTTTCTTCTTCAAGTGCTGTCGTAAATGGCTTGATTTCCTCATCCATCTTTTCGATATTGTCTATCCCTTTACTGATGAAAGAGACATCCTGCGGTATATTAGCTGTAGCTTCCGTTTCGGCACTTTCGAACATACCGTACATAACTCCGGAAGCAGTAAAGGCTACAGCACTTAATATGGTAACGAAAAACAATAGACGAGCATGATCTTTTAATTTATAGCCTAAATCCGAAACAGTTAGTAAGTTTGTCTTATTAAAATAAAGATGTTTATTTTTCTTAAGAAGATGGATAAATAACACCGAGAATTGGGTAAATAACAGATAAGTACCTGGAATAATTAATGCTAGGATAGGCATCATCCGGTATCCGATCGACGCCATATCCGATGTCCATGCTAAATAATAAGCAGCGATGACGAGTCCAATCCCAATTGTAGCAAGTATCCAAGAAAATCGAGGTGTTCTTTTCGGTGCTTTGGCACCTTGAAATAAATGAACGATTGAATTAACCCTTAATGTCCATACAACGATTAATGAATTCAATTCAAACATAATAAAATAGCTGACAAATGTTAAGGCGAGTGCTTTCCATGAAATTTGAAAACCTAATGAATCCTCAAGACCAAGCAGGCTGGAAAAGCCCATAATAAATAGATTGGCAAACAGCATACCAACGAGTATCCCTGTAATAATGGACACTAATCCAATTATCGTATTTTCTAAAATTAACAGGCGATTTAGCTGGCTCTTACTAATACCAAGTGTCATTAAAATACCGTATTCCTTCTTACGGGATTTAATGAAAGCACCTGTAGAATATAGTACAAACAAAAAAGAAAAGCTGAAAATGATGACTTCAGCAGCTGTAATACCACCCTGGACAGTATCTT
Source organism: Gracilibacillus lacisalsi DSM 19029 (assembly GCF_000377765.1). Taxonomy (GTDB): domain Bacteria; phylum Bacillota; class Bacilli; order Bacillales; family Amphibacillaceae; genus Gracilibacillus; species Gracilibacillus lacisalsi. The sequence continues at coordinate 290,570 of NZ_KB898667.1, forward strand.
GAAAATCATAATTAGCGATCTCCGGGTGAAACATAATCACCGCGTATATAAAGAATACGGCTACCGAAAACATACAACTAAAGAAATAACTGAGATATTGCCGGGAGTTACGTTTAACATTATTAAATGCGAACTGTCTGAAGGTCATCGGTATCTCCTCCTAGCATCGACTGTACATTTAAGATCTCTTGGAAAAAGGATTGCCGATTATCACCTTTATGGAGTTCATTAAATATTTTGCCATCTTTAATGAACAGGATTCGTTCACAGAAGCTTGCTGCGAAAGGATCGTGTGTCACCATTAACGTAGTTGCTTCTTTCTGACTATTTAATTGTGATAGGGCGTCCATCACTTGTCTAGAAGCTTTTGAATCTAAGTTGCCTGTAGGTTCATCTGCGAAAATTATCGTCGGTTCATGAATAATTGCCCGGGCAATAGCGGCCCGTTGCATTTGCCCACCTGATACTTCAAAGCTGCGATTACGTAAAATCGTATCAATCCCAAGTTGATTAGCAATTTGCGCTAATTTATTTTCCATATCTTTTACTTTCCAACCGTCTAATGTCAGTGGAAGCATAATATTTTCAGCGATCGTTAAGGTATCTAATAAATTGAAATCCTGAAAAATAAAGCCCATTTCCCGTCGTCTGAACTTAGCAAGTTTGCCTTTTGACAGACGGGTGATCTCTTCTCCATTAATTGTAAGAGTGCCAGCGGATAAGCGGTCAATGGTTGACAGAACATTGAGTAGTGTTGTTTTACCACTACCAGAAGGCCCCATTACACCAACAAATTCTCCTTTTTCAATCGAAAGTGAAATATTATCGATTGCTTTATGTTCAATGCCACGTTTACTGCCATATACTTTTGAAATATTCGTTGCCTCTAATAGACTCATGATCTGTTCATCCTTTCAGGGAATCATTTAACTCTCATTATAAACAGGTTACCTTCCATCACCTATTGATTATTCTTTCAAAACAAAAAAGAAATCTTACATTTTTGTAAGACTTCTATTGTGAAGGGTCAAATCGAATTGTAAATGTTGTTCCCTTCGATACTTCTGAACTTACTGTTAGTTGATGTTCTAACGAATCACATATTTGTTTAGCAAGGAATAATCCCATGCCAGTTGATTCGCGGTAATTGCGCCCATTTTCTCCAGTGAAAAAAGGATCAAAAATTCGCTTCAAGTCTTGCTTCGGTATTCCGATTCCATGATCGGTAATCTTTAACTCGATGGCACCTTCCCATACAGATGCTTGATAGACAATATTGCTGTTCGTATTACTGGCATATTTAATCGCGTTAGCTGTAATTTGCTCGAGCACAAAGCCAAGCCATTTCTGATCAGAATAGATATGTAATGTTGGATCAATCTCAACTTTGGGATAGACACGCTTACGGATAAAGCTTGATTTATATTCTTGGATAATGGAATGCACTAAATCTTTTAAGCCAATTTTTTCGACATGAAAATCTCGTTCAAATTGCTGTAAGCGAGATTGGTATAAGGCAAGTTGCAATCCTTGTTTGATGCGGTCTAGTTCCTCATCCATATCTTGCTTGAATTGTACTGGCAGATTATGTTCTTCCTTTTCCAATGTTAAGCGCATCACAGATAGCGGCGTTTTCATCTGATGGATCCATTGTTGCATAAAAATATTCTCTTGTTTCTTCTCGGCATGTAATTGTTCTACTTGCTCTTTATAACTGTTATATTGTTTCTCATAATGTTTTCTTAATTGCGTAGTAAGATAATCAGGAGTATTCGGCAGCCAGGCAGACTCTGTCGCATCATCAATCGTATAACGATAGATGTCACGATATTTAGTGTAACGATAAGTATGATATACAAGCAGGAAAAAAGTAACGATAATGAACATATAGAAAACATCGCCCTTATTAATTCCTGAATCAGTAAAAGAACTGGCAAGCTGTGCGACAATGATCACGATCATCATTTGGGAATAAAAGAAAATAATCGAACCTATTTGATCTTTTAGATAATCTTTCATGTTCAACGCTCCCAGACTTGTTCTAATTTATAGCCTGCGCCACGAATAGTTTTCAATGCGCCTTCTATTCCTAAATCAGTTAACTTCTTTCGTAGTCTCGTTATATTGACACTTAGTGTATTATCATCAACAAAGTCTTGATCATCCCACAATCGTTCTAATAAAAATTCCCGCGAAACAATTTTTTCTACTTGTGTCATTAGTGCTTGGGCTAATAAGTATTCCTTTTTCGTTAACAAACACTGTTGATCTTCAAACGATAAGATAAAAGTGGATGCATCTAGCTGCAAACCGTTGACATCAATCAAGTTTGCATTTTTGTCAGCACGATATTCACCGTAAACACGACGCATCAAACTTTTGATTTTCGCGAGCACGACTTCGAGCTGAAATGGTTTAGTTATGTAATCATCTGCACCATTTTCAATTGCCATGACTTGATCCATGCCACTGTCACGGGCCGAGATGAAAATGATTGGACAATTACTAATGGCCCGGATTTTGCGGCACCAGTAAAATCCGTCAAATCTTGGCAAATTAATATCTAATAATACAAGGTGTGGCTGATAGTCCTGGAATTCCTCTTGGATTTGATCAAAATCGTTCACTGAAGCTATTTCATAATCATATTTTTGTAAGAAATTTGCCAGTATATCACGAATTTTTGGATCATCTTCGACAATATAAATACGTCTCATTCGTCATCACTCCTACTATTTCATCGTATACTAAAAATAGGAAAATATAAAGTGAGAGTTTCATCAGGATATTACAGCCCGTGATTAGGGAGGGGAGTTATGGTTGCAGTTATTTCGATTCTATTAATTGTCATCTTATTAATAGGAAGTTTATATGCATTTATTTTCGGAAAGGCACATCAACGTAGTTATTTTTCCTATGAAATTTTTTATACACTACTTGCAGTTTATTTTACTGTCCTCACCTCATTTGCTTGTTTATATTTCGTCTTATCCTTTCAAGGTGTCTTATTACTGGATGATGGTAAACTGACAAAATTACCGCCATTTGAAACATTAGCGCATTCTTTTTATTTTAGTGGTGTCACCTTAATGACTGTTGGATATGGCGATATAACACCTGTCGGCTGGGGTAGGTTGTTGGCACTAATCGAATCATTAATCGGCTATATATTACCGCCGGCTTTTTTTCTGAAAATATGGCAAGGTAAAGGGCAACGTAATGTATATTAGTTGAGACTTCCGTCAATTTCAGATACGCTTGAGATAACAATGATGGATGGAGGGATTTCAATCATGACAGTTGAAGTAGGACAAGCTCTACAAGATTTCGAATTAACGAATAACAAAGGGGAACAAGTAAAACTCTCCGATTATAAAGGCAAGAATGTCGTGCTTTATTTCTATCCGAAAGATGACACACCAGGCTGTACGACAGAAGCGTGTGATTTCCGTGATAATTATGAAAGCTTTCAGGACTTAGATGCCGTTATTCTTGGTGTAAGCCCGGATTCAGAAGAGAGCCACAAGAAATTTATCGACAAGCACGATCTACCTTTTGAATTATTAGTCGATCAAGATAAGGAAGTAGCAGAGCAATTTGGTGTATGGCAATTAAAGAACAAATTCGGTAAAGAATATATGGGGATTGTTCGCTCTACCTTTATTATCGACAAAGAAGGCGTCTTACAGAAAGAATTCCGCAATGTTCAAGTAAAAGGACACGTCGAAAAAGCATTAAACTACATTCGCGAAGAATTGTAAGAGCGAAAAGTGTAAGCACGAAAATGTGCTTGCACTTTTTTGTTCCTTGTAAGGAAAGTGGGCAGCCGGAGTGGTGGACAAGCTGTTCAAATATTCCGGTTTGCTGGTTTCACTTAACTAAATACCATTAAAGGAGGGAATATCATGCGTATTTATACAAGATCAGGCGATCAAGGAGAAACATCGCTAATATATGGAAAACGTGTTCCAAAAAATGATGCAAGAGTAGAGGCATACGGTACTTGTGATGAAGTCAATGCTGTCATCGGACAAGCAATCAGTTTTATCGAACAAGAGGACTTTCAGGCAAAAGCTACCTTAATAGATCAACTACATTATCTGCAAACGATTCTGTTCCACGTCGGTTCAGAGCTGGCAACACCAGAAGGAAAAGAAGTGATATGGAAGCTGGAGCAACGTCACATTGATGCTTTAGAACAACAGATCGACAAATGGCAAGGGGATCTTCCGGAATTACGCAATTTTATTTTACCATCCGGAAATCCTGCGGCAAGTTCACTCCATCATGCAAGAACGGTAGCAAGAAGAGCAGAGCGGATGGCTGTCGGATTACAGGATCAATTACAGGACTCACTGGCGATCAAATATTTAAACCGTTTATCCGATTATTTGTTTGTCGTGGCACGAACAGTAAACCATCAGTTAAACGTCGAAGAAAAACAGTTAAAAGCGGATATTTAATAAAGGACTAGCATAAAATTATTGGTAACTCGTATACTTATATTGACAGACTAAGTAGATAGAGAGTACACTAATTATAAGAATTATAAAGTAATAATTGTGTTAATAGTGGTACTATTGTAAAATAGTACTAATGAGCACACTGAGATATTACAATTTGTAGGAGAAAGTGAGGTGCATGGCGGTGTCTGAACATATGCTGCAAGAAGCGGTAGATAAATTAAAATCTTCAGGCGTTCGAATTACACCACAGCGTCATGCGGTGTTGGAATATTTGTTGAATGCTGAAACTCACCCTACTGCTGATGATATTTATAAAGCATTGGAAGGAAAATTTCCTAATATGAGTGTTGCAACTGTCTATAACAATTTACGTGTATTTCGCGAAATCGGTCTTGTTCGTGAATTGACATATGGAGATTCATCAAGTCGTTTTGATTGTAACACATCTAAGCATTATCATATTATATGTGACAATTGCGGGAAGATCGTTGACTTTCACTATCCAAGCCTTGATGAAGTCGAGTCATTAGCAGAACAGATTACTGGGTTTGATGTAAGCCATCACCGAATGGAAGTATACGGTGTTTGTCAAGAATGTAAAAAAGAGAAAAATCAAATCGTATAAAAAGAAACACACGACGCATCTTTGCTCGTGTGTTTTTTATCCATTATTATCTGTATAGTAAAAAAACGTCGCTAGTACTTAGCGGCGTTTTTTCTTTGAATTATAGCTTTCGTCAAATTCTTTTCCTTCCAGATCCTTGTCCAATGTGAGCGGCTGTTTACAATGCATACAAGCATCAACACGCCCGAGCATTTTAGTCGGTTTCTCACAGCTTGGACATATAATAGGTACGGCTCGGGTAGAGAGCATGCCGATCCAAAAATAAACGACTGAACTGAAGATGATTGCCATAGTTCCTAATATCATAAAGACTAGCATCAGCCATCCGATATTTTTAAAGAGTAAACCAACATACATAATGATGAATCCGATAAAAACTAAAGACAATGCGAAGGTTCTGATTTTATTTATTTTACTTTTATATGTAATATCCGCCATAGAACTTCCTCCAAAACAATAGTGTATATCGATTGTAGTATAGCATATTTGTAATGAAAATGCTTGCGGTCGAAATACTGATGTCAAATAATACCTGTTTGCAAGCGCAGCTTATTGGGTAAAAAGTAACAAATCTAAAAAATTACGATCATGGAAAGGGATTAGCTAATTTTTATCGAATTATTAATTATGAAAGGATTAGAGGGGGAGAATCAATTGGAGGATATTTTACGTCCTATTTACCAAGAAAGAGCTAGTAACCGTAACACAATGGGCATACTGATTATGGAGAAAAAGAAAAAAATCAGCCCGGAGACAGATAATTTTGACTCGATTTTGTTAGTAGTTGTAAAAGGATTAGAAGAGAAATGGCTCGTAAAACATTATGAGTTTGGAGAACAATCAGCAGCATTACATGTTATTGACCGCGATTTATTAGAAGAATGGATTGAGAAAAGTATCTATAGAAGAGCGGTAGAATGGATTATTAATGGAAGAATCATCTATGACCGTAACGAATATTTGGCAAATTTAAAGGAAACATTACGGGTATTTCCGTGTGATAACAGAAAATTACGCTTAACGATTGAGTTTTCCAAGCTAACAAGAAGCTATATTGAATCGCGAGATCTATTCGAATCTGGCAATTACTTGGATGCTTATAGCAGACTGTTACGTTCCCTACATTATTTAGGGAGAATCACCATTTTGGATAAAGGCTACCATCCAGAAGTAATGGTATGGAATCAAATAAAACGGATTGATCCGGAAGTGTATAAGTTATATGAAGAATTAGTTCGAAGTACAGAGGAAATGAATAAAAGAGTAGAACTGATGCTTTTAGCAATGGATTTTGCGATTAAACAACGAGCAGAAGCATGTGCAGCCCATTTGTTAGAGGTGATGGGAACACGTAATACACCTTGGGGATTTGGTGAGTTAAAAACACATCCGGATGTAACTCCCTATATGTATGATTTAGTAAGTGTAGTGGAGTATTTAGTTTCGAAGGATATAATCGAAGTAGTATTAGAAGAAACTAAAAGTACAACAATACGTCATCGTAAATACCAAGTTAGGAAGAAGTAGAAGCTGTTATGCTTCTGCTTTTTTTCTATAATATAATGGACGTCCTTTTTTATTCACACATTATAACGGAAGGCATATACTGTTGATGTTGATGCTAAAGAAGGGCTATGATCACGAAAAAGAATAAAGAAATAAAAAAATGCTGAAAAGTTGTTGACACTTTATTAAAAAGCGTGTTATATTATTAATCGTCGCTGAAACGGCGCAACACAAAAATATCATCTTTCAACAGCAAGCAAAAAAGAAATTTTAAAAAGTTGTTGACATCAATTAGGTGAGATGATATGATATAAAAGCTGTCGCAAAAAAACGGCAGTCACATTGATCTTTGAAAACTGAACAAAACAACCAGTATGATTTTAAACATGAAACAAAAGCTAGCTTTTAGAAGCGAGCACAAGTCAACTTTATTGAGAGTTTGATCTTGGCTCAGGACGAACGCTGGCGGCGTGCCTAATACATGCAAGTCGAGCGCGGGAAGCTTGTCTGATC
>NZ_KB898668.1 GCF_000377765.1 Gracilibacillus lacisalsi DSM 19029
AATTTAAATTGAACAGGATACATCTCCTTCGTCTGCCTTCTTTTTAACCCATCCATTCCTTGGGACTTATATACTTTTACCCATTCAATGATTGATGTTTCGCTAGCCATATTATATTTTTTTGCCAATGATCTATATCCTAGCTTTCCATATAAATACTCTGTGACGAGTTTAATTTTAAATTCTTCACTATATTTAGCCATAAAAACACCCCCGAAAGTTATATTTTTCACTCTAACTTTCGGGGGTCGGTACCTACAGACTACAGAGTTTTTCTTTATTCCTCTAGTAAACTTTCTTGGAGCTCTTCTTCTTCGTTACCATCTTCTATATCATAGTGGGCTCGAATAGAGCGATAGATTTCCTCTGCTACAGCAGGATTTTCTTTTAAGAATTGTTTAGCATTTTCACGCCCTTGGCCAAGTCTTTCATCGTTATAAGAGTACCAGGCACCACTTTTCATCACGATATCCAAGTCAGATCCTATATCTAGAATTTCCCCTTCGCGAGATATACCTTCACCATACATAATGTCAACCTCAGCTTGTTTGAATGGCGGTGCTACTTTATTTTTCACGACTTTAATACGTGTTTTGTTACCAACCATATCATTTCCTACTTTTAACGTTTCTGCACGTCTTACTTCCAATCGAACGGAAGAATAGAACTTCAATGCTCTACCACCAGGAGTTGTTTCCGGATTACCGAACATCACACCGACTTTTTCACGGATTTGGTTGATAAATATAGCCGTTGTCTTGGATTTATTGATTGCACCTGATAATTTACGTAACGCTTGTGACATCAAACGTGCTTGTAAACCGACGTGAGCATCACCCATTTCCCCTTCGATCTCCGCTTTTGGTACTAAGGCAGCTACAGAGTCAATAACAATAATATCAACGGCACCACTACGAACAAGTGCTTCAGCAATTTCCAATGCTTGTTCACCAGTATCAGGTTGAGATAACAACAACTCATCCACATTAACACCTAATTTTCTTGCATATACCGGGTCCAGCGCATGCTCCGCATCGATAAATGCAGCTTGTCCACCTGCTCGTTGTGCTTCAGCAATCGCATGAAGAGATACTGTTGTTTTACCAGATGATTCTGGTCCATATATTTCAACTACACGTCCACGTGGATAACCACCAACACCTAATGCAACGTCTACTGCAATGGAGCCACTTGAAACGGTTGCTACTTTTTGTTCTGCCTGTTCACCAAGCTTCATAATGGAGCCTTTACCGAACTGTTTTTCAATTTGTTTTAACGCCATATCTAAGGCTTGTTTTCTATCACTCACATTAATTCCTCCTTCATATCACTATTACTATCTTACAATCTTTTGGCTCGTTTCACAAGTAAAAAACGAATAAATGTTCCCATTATTTTCATAACAATAAAAACGATTATCGATAAAACGCCAGATGAAATGCATTTTTCCTTTCTTTAACCCTCTAGAAAAAATGCTTTTCTGTTTATGTTAATAAATATTTTCATGGTTTAAGATGATAAAATAACAATTCAAATGCTTTTTTAACTGCTCGATTTCGAATTGCCTGACGGTCACCATTAAATTGAAATTTTTCCGTGTAGTGTTGATCACTTGCATCACATATAGAGATATAAACGGTGCCAACAGGCTGATTTTCCATTTCTTCAGGACCAGCAACTCCAGTGAAACTAATACCAAGTTTTGATTGATAGACTTTCTTTACTTGTAACGCCATAGCTTCGGCACATTGTTTACTAACGGTTCCATAAGCTGTAATAAGCTCATCACTCATATTTAATGCCGAAATTTTGGAGAAAGGTTGGTATACAACAGCTGCACCATTAAATATTGCTGATGCTCCACCTTGGTCCACTACCTTAGAGGCAAACGCTCCTCCCGTCAAGCTTTCAGCACTAGCAATCGTCAACTGTTTTTGCTTCAACAATTCAAATACTTTCTTTTCGATACCAATATTGTCATAGCCATAAAGGTATTGTCCAACTTGTTCTTTTATCTTTAGTTCTATTTTATCAATCAGTTGTTCTGCTTCTTGATTATTTTCCGCCTTAGCAGTAAGTCGTAAAGCTACTTCTCCTTCAGATGCTAAAGGAGCAATTGTAGGATTAGTTTGACTCGATATTAAATCTCTAAGCTCATGTTCTAATTGTGATTCGCCAATCCCAATAAAGTGTAACATGCGAGATCTGATCACTGTATTTAAAGCTAATGTATCAGTTAGAAAGGGTAATACTCCTTCTGTCATAATTGCTTTCATTTCCCGTGGAACACCTGGCATAAACACCCAAAGTGTTTGATTATAGTCTACGATGATTCCTGGTGCGATTCCGACAGAATTATACAACACCTTTGAACCCTTAAACACATGTGCTTGCTTACGATTATTAGGTGTCATCATACGACTATTTTTGATAAAAAAAGCTTCCATTTTATTTAATGTATCTTGATCTTCTATGATTTCTAAACCTGATATATGTTGAAATGCCTCTCTTGTCAGATCATCTTCTGTCGGACCTAGACCTCCTGTTATAAAAACAAGATCAGATCTTTTTCCAGCTTCACGAAAAACGTCGGCCAAGCGATTAAAATTATCACCTACTGCTGAATGATAATAAACAGAAATTCCCTTATCCGCTAATTGTTCTGAGATCCAGGCTGCATTTGTATTAACAATTTGTCCTAACAATAGCTCTGTACCTACTGAAATAAGTTCTGCTTTTACTTCTGTCATTATTTAGACTCTCCCATTACATGCCAATTTTTCACAAAGTATTCTACTCCTGAAACAATCGTAATGATTAAAGCAGCATATAACAAAATAGTATCGATTGGTAATCCAAGTGCAGAAAATGGTACATTATGGAGCAACAAGAAAATGATCGCAGCTATTTGCAGAACCGTTTTTAATTTGCCCAGTTGACCAGCAGCAAGAACAATTCCTTCGCCTGCAGCAACAAGTCGTAACCCTGTAACTGCAAATTCACGACTAATTATAATAATCACTACCCAAGCAGGTGCCATGTCCCAAGCAACTAATAATATAAATGCGGCGGAGACTAATAACTTATCTGCCATTGGATCAAGAAATTTCCCGAGGTTTGTCACTAACTGATATTTCCGAGCATAATATCCATCTAGCCAATCCGTTGCTGAGGCTACCGCAAAAATAATGACAGCAACTAAATGGGCAACAGGAATGGACTGATTAGCAACCTGCCATACTCCCCAATCAAATGGATAAGATAATAATAAAATAAAAAAAGGGATCAGCATAATGCGCGATAAAGTTATTCGATTAGGTATATTCATTACTTAACACTCCTTCATTTTTTAGAAAAACAATCTAAACCCGGCAGATTCAGCTCATCACTGATCGGAACAGGTAACAACTGCGAGCTAGTATTGAGCGGACATTTAGTGCGTTATTCGAAAATCACACTCGTTTTTGGATGTTAGCGGACATTTAATCCCTTATTCAAGTCTTTTCACCCAAAATTTGCGTTATTTTCGCTGAATAGCGGAATAGATGTCCGCAAACAGTCTAAAAACCTCACTTTTGTCACAAATAACGGAACAAATGTCCGCTCAGCCTAGAATTTGGTGATTCGCGTTACTTCTTATTTTATGATTTATGTACATTGTTTTATTTTCTGAAAACATAACCCTCTTTATCAATCAAAAGAGGGTCATGAAATAGTGTTTATTGTTTTTCAATCGTAATCCAAGCTCTTTGAATTTGGGATGCTTGTATCTCATCAGATAACTCAAGTTCTTCACCGTTCAATTCAATATTGATCGATTGTGGTTCTCCAAACCTTAAATATAACTCTTCAACATCTGAAACATCAAGTTCTAATGGGCTTTCATCAGTACTAAACGTTTTTTCATATAGACTGTTACCTGTTTCATCAGCGATTTCAAGCCAATTTCTATTTTCAGTAGTAATCACTAAATTGACATTCTCTTCAGTTGTTGTCAAGTTATAGTAAGACTCGTTATTTTCATAGTTATCCAAGGATATCTCTGTTTCCTGCTCTGGCTCTTCAGGCTCCTCTTCTTCTACTTGTTCTTCGTCTGAGGATTCACTGTCTTCACTTTCCTCTTCTTCACTTGGAGATGTGTCTTGAGCTGGCGGTAATTGCACGGACTCTCCTGCCGTATTATCATCATTATCTGCCGGTGTCGGATCTCCTTCATCTCCGGCAAAAAAACCTTGTCTAAATAACCAAACCAATACGACAATACCAATGATCAATAATACCACAATTACACTCGGTAATAGCGAAAAAATCGCTGGTGTTTTAGTTGTTGGTTTATTTTTTTTACTGCTCTTCACTCGAGAAAGTGCTATACTTTCCTCTTTCTCAAAAGGTAAGTCGCTTTTGTACTCTTCCATTAATTCATCCGGGTTTAAGCCGAGTACTGTTGCATATTCCTTAATAAAAGCCCGTACATAAAAAGAACCAGGCATAACATTAAATCGTTCCTGTTCTATCGCATCCAAATATCTTACTTGTATTTTGGTAAGATTTTGAACGTCATCTAGTGACATATTTTTACTTTCACGTTCTTCTTTTAGTCTTTCTCCGATTCCCATCTTAACACCATCCATCAATCATTAATCTATATTAATCGAATTGTATATGATAACGTACTCTATAATAGTTGACGTTTATTTACTCTAATATGTTTCATTTTAAACAACATATCTTAATCATATCTTAAAATAAAACGATTGAAAAGTGATAATATACATGAAATCTTACAAATTAAAGAAATTTTAATAAAGAAAGACGTGACCATGAAGTTAAAAACCCTATAAAACATATAAATATGCTTTATAGGGTATCATTCTACGTTATTTCGTACCTTCGTTTTGAACAAGCTTTACCATAATATTTGCAATGGCATGTTGTTCTCTCTCATCTGCTGCATTCCACAAGTCACGTAACATTTTCTCTTGATCGTTTTTCGCTTGCACTTCTGTTGATAAATAGTTACCAATATCATAGGCAAGCTCTGAAATTGCTTGATTACTTATACCATTATTTTCTGCATCATGCAATCGATCTCCTAAAAAATCCTTCCATGACTCAAAATTGTCAATTACAGACATGTTCATTCCTCCTTTATCAGCATACATTAGTATCTTTCGATATTTTGATTAAAATATGCATACTAACAATAGGAAGATAAAGTGAACTATCATCAATGGGTTTTGATTATAAACGAACTTATCACGCGGTTCTCCATATCTTAATGTATCGGTCATAGAGAAGTTTTAGCACGATGATAATCAATAATCATCCCCATGCACCGTTAACTCGAATGAGTTCACCTTGTATATACTTAGATTGGTTACTGCACAGAAATTGTACAGCATCTGCAACATCCTCTGGTTTGCCTGCTCTTTGTAAGGGAATGTCTTGAATCAACTCTTGTTTTTCTTCAGCGCTCAAAGCTTGATTCATTTTGGTATCAATAAAACCAGGACTAACACCATTTACATAAACATTACTTGGCCCTAACTCTTTTGCTAAGGATTTGATAAAAGCATTCTGAGCGCCTTTCACGGTGGAATAGGCTACTTCACAGCTCGCACCAATTTCCCCCCATATCGAAGAAATCAAGATTATCCGTCCAAATTTATTTTGTACCATAGCAGGAATTAATGCCTGTGTTATTTTCCAAGGAGATTTCACATGTAATTGGAGCATTTCATCCATATCATGTTCAGCCATATCTTGAAATAAGCCAAAATAAGCCTTTCCGCTCGTATAAACTAGATGATTCATATCATGCGGTACTTGTTTGATAAATTGAGCTAAGCCTTCATTCGTGGCTAAATCTGATTGAACCACATCCAATATTTGATCTTTCGGTATTTGCTCCAGTAGTTGATCTATAGCTATTTTGTTCCGGTTATAATGCAAAAAAAGCGAATGGCCTTGATTTGCTAATTGGTTGGCAATCGCCATCCCAATTTCCCCACTTGCACCAGTAATGATCGTTCTCTTCTCCATTGTTATCCTCTATTCATCTGCTTTGACAAAACAAGTAGAAAGTTGTTCTTCTTTAATCCAATCTCGAGTGAAATCCAGCATATCAGCATGTGTCAACTTTTCCAACCAATCGATACTGTCAAAGAAGTCAATTCCTAATAATTGATAATGCGTGTATTGATTAGCAATGAATTCCAATGAATTCATTGCACGTAATAGTTGGCCGATTTTTTTGCGTTTTATCCGCTCGAAACTTTGATGATCCATGGAAGTGGATTGGAGATTTAACAACTCTTGTTTTATCCTTTGTGCTAATTTTTCTGGATCTTTGGTATTTCCACCTATAATACTAAACCCGAAATTACGTTCTAAATGCGACTCACTACTAAATGATTGATCAATTAGCCCTTCTTCATACAACCGTTCATATGCTACACCACTTTTAGAGAATAAGTGATCTAATACGATATCCATTAACCATTCTTTTTCCATAAATTGTTTTGGATCTTCAGGAATAACATTTTCTTTTATTCCTACCAAGGCTTTCGGAACAGAAACTGGCATGGTGATCGTTAATTCTTTTTTCGCGACTTCCTTTGGTTCATCTGGAAATTTTCTGGTGATCGGTTGTGGTGCTTCAAAGTCTTTTTTAGCTTGGTTATCCTTAATAAAAGCCATTGTTTCTTCTGGATCGACATTTCCAGCAATACACAACACCATATTATTAGGATGATAAAAGGTGTGATAGCACGTATATAAATCGTCTTTTGTTATGTTGTGAATCGATTCCACTGTCCCAGCGATATCAATTTGCACGGGATGATGGTGATAGAGACTTTTAATCGTTCCGAAAAATGCTCGCCAATCTGGTTGATCATCATACATACGTATTTCTTGCGCGATAATCCCTTTCTCTTTTTCAACAGATTGCTCAGAAAAATAAGGATCCTGGACAAAATCTACAAGTGTTTGTAAACTCTCTCGAACCTTTGATGTTGCCGAGAATAAATAAGCTGTTTTGGTAAAAGAAGTAAATGCATTTGCGGAGGCACCCAGTTTTGAAAAATCCTGAAATACATCACGATCTTCTTTTTCAAATAATTTATGCTCTAAAAAATGAGCAATTCCATCAGGAACTGTCTGTAAATTCTGTTCATTTAAAGGAACAAAGCTTTGGTCAATCGAACCGTAATTAGTTGTAAAAATAGCAAACGTTTTTGCCATTTCTTGCTTCGGTAAAATAAAAACACGTAAACCATTTGAAAGTGTTTCTGCATATATATTTTCTTCAATTTGCTGATAATGTTTATGCTTCACTTTGTTCCGCCTCCTTACTCGTCAACAAATATATCGTGTCAAGCTTGATTTTATTTGCAACATGAATTACTTGTTCTTTCGTAACCGTGTTTACTTTTTGTAACAATTGTTCTGGTGTGATCGTTGATTTTGCCAATACACTTTGATAATGTAATTCGATCATCCCTTGGGGGTTATCTAATGTTTCCCGTAACTGATTAACAGTCATTTCTTTCGTTTCGCTTAGTTGATCATCACTAAACTCACCATTACGCATTTGCTCCATTTGTTCCAAAATGATCGTTTTAGCTTTTTCATACTGTTCAGGCGCAATTCCACTAAAGACAAACATTAACCCTTTATGACTTTCAATTCGGGATGCTGCATAATAGGCTAAGCTATGCTTTTCCCTCACATTCATAAATAATTTAGAACTTGGAAATCCACCAAACAAACCATTAAAAACATGTAATGCTGGATAATCTTCATCATTAAACGTAATATTTGTGCGATAACCAAAATGTAATTTAGCTTGCTTGATATCATCTTCTTCTATCAGTGTTTGTTCATTATCTTTTGTTACTTTCATCGCTTTTTCGATTGGTTGCTGCTGACGTTCTTCTACGAGTGCTGTAATTTTTTCCTCAACATCTAAGCCGTCAATATCACCCACTGCAAAAACATCAAGGTGATCATCACTCAATATTTGCTGATAATAAGAATAAAGATCTTCTGCTGTAATCTCATCCAAATCTTCTTCATAACCATGCACACGTAAACGATATGCCTCTTCTTTACACATTTCCTCAATCATCCGTGTATTCGCAAAACTCATTTTATCTTCTTTTAATGATTCTATCTTGCTGCGTAATGTTTCTTTTTCACGAGCAACAATTTTAGGATCAAATGCTTGGTTCACTAATTTTGGTTGATAAATAATTTCCCGAAGAAAAGCAATTCCTTTATCTAATAAATCCTGAGAACCAGCAATATATTGCTCATTCGGCAATTCTAACCGAATCGTAAAGATATGATTCTCCCCTTTTTTACTACTGTCAACCGCTAATATGGTGCCATATAATTCATCAAGCTGTTGTCGTAATTGTATAGCGGTAGGATAATTCTCTGTACCTTGTTGTAAAATATAAGGCAGCAACGCTCTTTTCGTAATATTATCTCTTGTTAAATTTGACGTAAACTTTAATGATAAGTGAATCGTTTTAAATTTCTTTGTATGTATAAGATGTAAATCATACCCTTCTCTTGGGATGACTCGCTCTAAAGTTTCAGTCATAACTCTACTCCTTTAAATTTTATTTTTGTTGTCTTCTATATTCTATCAAAAAAATCCAAATATTATGCTAAATAGGGAAGTTGTCTCCAAAGTATTTTAAACAAATGATCGCATTTCAAACTATTTGAAAAGCTTAAAAACCCGTCTTGTTGTGTCTAAAACGGGTTTTTAAGCTTGCTTATTGGACTTCTTACTTTTCTAGAGAAGGCTCACTTTATAATCTTTTTCTTAAGACGTAAAAACTAAATACATCCGCTCTAAAAAAATTAGCTGAATATAAGACTGGTTCGTTTTCTTTTGTATAATGCATTTGACGTAATAATAACAGCGCCTGATCCGGTTCACAATTTAAAATAGGCGAAATTCTTTCATGATAACCGATTGGTTCAATATAAGCTACAGCATAATCTATTTCTTTTTTTGCATATGTTTTTAAAGCTTGAAATATAGATTCCTGACTGTGAATTAATTCTAATGGCATAATACGTTGATCTACTCTATCTATACAATAAACTACTGGATCACCATCTGCTGTACGTACTCGTTCTAACTGGGCAAATCTTTCAATTTCCAATGGGTCAAAGCGACGCTTATCTTCATCAGTTGGTTCTGTAATTTCTGCAGATATATATTGTACACCAGGCTTTTTTCCTGACTTTTGTATCATTTCGGTAACACTACCTAGCTGCTCAATACCAGAAGATAGAATCGGTTTTGTGTGTACGAAAACACCAACACCAGGTCTTTGTATCAAGATATTTTCTTCTTCTAAAATGGTAATGGCATCTTGAATTTCTTTACGTGTTACCCCTAAGCTTTTTGCCAATTCATACTCAGTAGGTAATTTTTCTTTTTCTTTATAATGCCCGTCCTCTATTAAATTTTTTATATAATGTACCGCAGAAATGGTAGATCCATTATTTAAATTAGATAACATAGCTTCCCCCAACCAATCTATATCCATTGTTTTTATTACAAACAAATATAACACTTTTAGATCGAATAATAAAGAATATTTTGTCTCTTTTGCATTTTTAGGACTAGGATGACGAATTTGCTGTCATGTCATCTGATGACTGACTTTGTAAAACTGTTCGAGGTTTTGAGCCTTCATATGGACCTACAATTCCTCTATCCTCCATAGCATCTATTAATCGAGCTGCACGTGTGTAACCAATCCGAAAACGCCTTTGTAGCATGGAAACACTGGCACTTTGCATTTCCAGCACTAACTGTACCGCATCATCAAAGAGGTCATCATCTACCTCTTGGACCACTTCTGTTTCTTCTTCTGGAATCATCTCTTCCTGATATTGTGCTTTTTGTTGCTCAACACAATGATCCACGACACGCTCGACTTCTTCATCAGATAAGAAGGCACCTTGGATACGGACTGGTTTGGATAAACCAACTGGGATAAAAAGCATATCCCCACGTCCTAGCAATTTCTCAGCTCCACCAGAATCCAGAATGGTTCTGGAGTCAGTTTGTGATGAAACACTAAATGCTATACGTGACGGAATATTCGCCTTGATAACTCCGGTAATGACATCAACAGACGGACGTTGCGTTGCAATAATCAAATGAATTCCAGCTGCTCTGGCCATTTGAGCAAGCCTTGTAATAGCATCTTCCACTTCATTCGATGCAACCATCATTAAATCAGCCAACTCATCAACAATGACGACAATATAAGGAAGTTGAGGTTGTTGATCCTCTTCTGCTGCATTATGTCGCTTAATATATTCATTATACCCTTCTATATTTCGTGTACCAGTTTCTGAGAACAGATCGTAACGTCTTTCCATTTCGGCTACGACTTTCTTTAATGCTCTTGAAGCTTTTTTAGGATCTGTTACCACAGGAGTCAGTAAATGCGGGATGCCATTGTAGACATTTAATTCAACCTTTTTAGGGTCAATCATCATCATTTTTACTTCGTGTGGTTTAGCTCTCATTAGCACGCTTGTAATAATACCGTTAATACAAACACTTTTACCACTTCCTGTTGCCCCCGCAACCAATAGGTGTGGCATTTTATTTAATTCTGCAATCACAGATTCACCAGCAATATCTTTACCAAGAGCAAATGCCAACTTATTCTGAATGTGATTCTTTTTAGATTCTAGCACTTCACGTAATGTAACCATAGCTGTCTCTTCATTCGGCACCTCTATTCCTACAGCGGATTTCCCTGGAATAGGTGCTTCAATACGAATATCCTTAGCAGCTAAAGCAAGTGCCAAATCATCATGTAGGTTAACAATTTTACTTACTTTCACACCTGCTTCTGGGTATACTTCATATTTTGTTACCGATGGACCAACATGCACTTTGGTAACCCGTGCTTTTACACCGAAGCTTTGAAAGGTTTTTTCTAATTTGCGAACCACTCGTTGTATATATGTTTTTTCTTGTTGTTTACCAAAGTTTTTAGGAAGCTCTAGTATGTTCATTGTTGGTAATTGATAATCCTCGTTCTCAAATACTGTTGTCGGTAGTTGCTCTGGCTCAGTTGTATTCCAATTGTCTTCTTTAACCTCTTCGTTAACTTCTAATTCATCTGTATCTATTGTCTCTATCACTTCTTCATTATTTGCCTGCTCTGTCATCTCTAGATCTTCATTTGCGTATGCAATAGCTGGTAGTTCACTTTCATCCTTGTCACTTTCAAGTAATGTATCATTATTTTCTTTCTGTTCTTTTTCTTGCCTTTTCTCCTTCCATTCTACCAATCGTTGTTTACTGTGTTCTAGCTTCTCTTGTAATTTATGAAAAGCCTTTGAAAATACATCCCCGATTGATAGATTGCTAAACACAATTATCCCTATTAACATGAGAAAAGCAGCAACAATCATTGCGCCAGAAAAAGAAAAAAGAAAGTAGCTAATCGCAAACATGATTGCTGCAATCATTCCTCCACCTAGAAAAAAGGTATCTCGGTCGCCTTGAATATAATCTGTGAAAAATGTAAAACTTTGACCTATAATCGAAGGATAATCAGTTGTACGACTAAACGCTTCTTGAAACGTAAGAATATGAGTAAGCAACAAAAGACCTGCCAAAACTAAGTACGTACCTATCCATTTGCGGGTTGATAACTTTGGCCACTTTCGTTTCACCATCAGAAATACCCCAACAATTAACAAAAAAAGTGATACAAGAAAATACCAATTTCCGAAGAAAAACCTAAAGATATTTTCCAATAATGATGAAACGGCTCCATCGCTTATCAAAGTAGCTCCACTACCGAAAATAGCTAAAAACACTAATAATAAACCGAGCAATTCTTTTTTTATATTATTTTTTAAGGGTTGTTTTTTTCTTCTTTTTTTTCTTTTTGCCATATAAACACTCCTCGAGTCCCTATTAATATGTATGAAATACCCTTGCTGTTCGTAAGCAAGGGTGTCTAATTAGGCTCTATTTCTGATTTCTATTATAGCATAGAATCAAAAATAGAACGAATATTCTATTGAAGATTTTCATGACTCGGAATAATCGTTCCCGGTGAGAAATGTTCCGCTAAATAATCATTTGGATCTGTAGATAATAATTGAACAATTCGCATATCACCGTTCTCTAACCTTTGGATACAGCATGGTTTGCTTTGGAAGCTAATTATTTCATATTGCTGGTAATCTTGTTCGGAATAATGAATATCCTCATAACTAAGCGGTGTATATAATATCATTGGATCAACTCCTGAGAATCCTTTTTCCCTTCGATTAACTCATTAAGTTTTGACATTGCTCCACTAATACCGCCAACTTCATTAATTAAACCGTACTTCACAGCATCTTCTCCGACTACATTTGTACCAATATCCCTTGTTAAATTTCCTTTTTCGAACATTAATTCTTTTAATTTGTCTTCCTTAATATTGGAATGACTAGTTACAAATTGAAGGACTCGTTCTTGCATTTTATCAATATATTCAAATGTTTGTGGTACACCAATCACAAGCCCTGTAAGACGAATTGGATGAATCGTCATTGTTGCTGATGGAGCGATGAAAGAATAATCGGTTGATACAGCTATCGGAACACCAATGGAGTGACCTCCACCTAACACAACAGAAACAGTTGGTTTAGATAGTGATGAAATCATTTCTGATAAAGCAAGACCTGCTTCGACATCACCACCGACTGTATTTAATACCACAACTAGCCCTTCTATTTTCGGGTTTTGTTCGATTGCAACTATCTGTGGGATGAGATGTTCATATTTGGTTGTTTTATTTTGTGGTGGCAATTGAACATGCCCTTCCACTTGACCGATGATGGATAACACATGAATATTAGAGTCTGGTGCATTCGGTATGGTGGATTGTCCTAACTGTTGAATCTTTTCAACAAGTGATGATGATTGCGATTCTTTTTCTTTTGTTTCTTGTTTTTGTTGTTTCATACCTAATTACCCCTTTTCATCATAGTAGTAATTAGTATGAACCACCTAGCTTATTTCATTCTGTACCCTTAACTGTTATGGAAAAAATTTTTCGATTCGAAACCTATTGATTTAAACCTTGAAAAATAATTCGCGAGCGGACATTTAGTGCGTTATTGGTCGGAATAATCACCAACTTTCGGTGTTGGCGGACATTTAATCCCTTATTTGCTTCATTTCGACTTCAATTAGTTCTATTTTTGGTGAATAGCAGAATAGATGTCCGCAGGCAACCGAAAAACGAAACTTTTGTCACAAATAACGGAACAAATGTCCGCACTCAGTCCGGTATATGCTATGGTTAAGTTGTTTTATAGTTTATGTATTTGGTTCAATTTTTTTGCAGTTGAAAAGAACCTGTTTCATCGTGATGGAAACAGGTTCTAACCATTATTGAAATGATTCAATTACTCTAAATAAGTTTTGTTCCTCAAATGGCGATAACGGTACTAATGGTAAACGTACAGAGCCTACATTGATTTGTTGGTATTTCAAGGCAGACTTGACTGGTGAAGGAGATGGTGCCATAAATAATGCACGCATGATCGGAAGTAACTTACGATGAAGTCGACTTGCTTCTTTCACTTTACCTTGTTCGAATAATTCAATCATTTCTTTCATTTCTTTACCAATAATATGGGAAGAAACGGAAACAATCCCTGAACCACCAATAGATTGGATTGGTAAGGTTAGTGAATCATCACCACTATATACAGAAAAGCCGTCCTCTGCCTGTTCTAATATAGAAGCAATTCCATCCAGATCACCAGTAGAATCTTTAACCGCCACAATATTCTCGATTTGTGACAAAGCAACAACTGTTTCTACATTCAAGCGCACGACTGCTCTTGAAGGAATATTGTACAACATAATTGGTAATTTGGTCTCTTTAGCGATCGCAGCATAGTGCTGATATAACCCTTCTTGATTGGGTTTATTATAATACGGGGTTACAACTAGAGCACCATCAATTCCTATTTGTTCTGCTTCTTTGGTTAGTTCGATCGACTCTTGTGTATTATTACTTCCGGTTCCAGCAATAATAGGTACTCGACCATCCACCACTTTCACGACGTGTTTAAATAATGTGATCTTTTCTTCATGGCTTAACGTTGGAGATTCACCTGTTGTACCTGCTACAACAAGTCCATCTGATCCCGTAGCAATCAAATGTTCGATCAATTGTGTCGTTATATTTAAATCCATACGATTATTTTCATCAAAAGGTGTCACCATTGCAGTTAACAGTCTTCCGAAATCCATAATGTCACCATCTCCTTTCCAATCTCCTTCACCTGATTTGCAAATGCTAAACATTGATTAGTATAATTTTGCTTCATTTAGTGGTTTTTATTTACAATACGCTCTAAAGTGCGTGTTCAAAAAGTTGCCAAATTAAAAGCAAGAAGGCCGAGGCGGCCCAGTTTCAAGTAGCGGAACGTATGCATTTAATACGTGAGCAACGGAGAAACAAGCTAACGAAGAGATTCGCCGCTTATTATTTGGTGACTTTTTGAACAACATCTTATATAGAAAAATGGCGAACATAATTATGCCATGAATATACGATTTCATCAATAGAAAATTGCAATTTTTTATTTTTCTAATCGAAAAGCTTCATGTAATGCATTAAGCGCTGTTTCTAAATGGACATTTTGAATTAAGACCCATATAGTTCGATGACTATCTGCTGATTGTAAAATCGGAATATTTTTATTAGTTAACGTCTGTACGATTTTTGATGTAACTCCAGGCACTCCTGACATACCTGCTCCAACTAATGATATCTTTGCACAATCTTTCGTAAAAATCGGTTCAAGCTCTAATGACTCTAAAACTTGCTTCGCTAAATCTTCGTCTCGTTCAAATATCGTATATATTACACCATTTGGTGATATATTGATAAAATCAACAGAAATACCCGCCTCAGCCATCGCTTTAAATACTTTCACGTGTATTTGTTGCGGTTCTTTCACCTCTTGAATTTTTATCTGAGTAATCTGATTAACATATGCAATTCCTGTAGCCAAACGATCATGTATACTCTCCGAATAATCAGTTTCAGGAATATTGGTAATAAGTGTTCCTTTATCATTCAGTTTTGTAGCACGCACTCTAATTGGAACATTTGCTTGCATCGCAATTTCTACCGCACGAGGATGGATAACTTTTGCTCCTTGATACGCTAAATTACATATTTCTGTATAGGAAATAGTATCTAATTTTTGTGCTTTCGTAACAACCCGCGGATCTGCTGTCATAATACCATTCACATCCGTAAATATATCTACATACTCCGCTTGTAAAGCTGCTGCCAATGCAGTGGCAGAGGTATCACTCCCACCCCTGCCAATGGTTGTTATTTCATTATTTTCCGTTTTTCCTTGAAATCCAGCTACAACTACTACTTGATGGTTACTTAAAACATCGTATAAATGTTTGGTATCTACCGTTTTAATTTGGGCATTGGAAAAGTTACTAGTCGTAATAATACCCGCTTCTCCACCAGTCATTGCAATAGAATGAATTTGATGTTCCAGTAAATCATGCGAAAAAACCGTCGCAGAAATGGTTTCTCCACAAGACAATAATAAATCTTTCTCCTTATTACTTAACATAGAATGATTTCCATCGATTAATGATAATAAAGCATCTGTTGAGTAAGGTTCAGGGTAACGCCCCATTGCTGAAACAACTACAACTACCTTATAGCCTTCAGCTAGTGCCTCTTTTATATGGCGAATCGCGTATTCTCTGGATTCTTTATTTTTAACAGATGTACCACCAAATTTTTGTACCAATACCCGCATGTTCCCACCTCATTTATTTATTGAGCCAGTTATTTTTAATTAGAGATTCAGCAATTTGCACGGAATTCCAAGCAGCTCCCTTTAACAAGTTATCGGAGACTACCCATAAGTGAAATCCTTTCCCATTATCCAAATCTTTACGGATACGGCCTACAAACACATCACTCTTACCTGCTGCTTCCAACGGGGTAGGATATACTTGATTGGCTGGGTCATCTTCTAAGACAACACCATCCGCGTTACTAATTGCTTCTTTAAACTGATCAACGGTTACGTCATCTTTATCAACTTCAACATATACACTTTCTGCATGAGATGTAAAGAATGGTAATCGTACACAAGTTGCTGCAACTTGAACAGATTCATCATGCATGATTTTCTTTGTTTCATTGATCATTTTCATCTCTTCAAATGTGTATCCATTTTCTTGGAAAACATCAATTTGAGGTAATGCATTAAATGCAATTGGGTAGTGATGTTTTTCCCCAGATACAGGTAATAATTCTGGCTTTAATTCTTCACCATCTAAAAAAGCTTTGGACTGAGAATGCAATTCCTCGACGGCCTCATTTCCAGCTCCTGATACTGCTTGATATGTCGAAACAATTACTCTAGACATACCAAACTTATCTTGAACTGGTTTAAGAGCAGCTACCATTTGAATGGTAGAACAATTTGGGTTTGCGATGATTCCATTATGCTTCTGGATATCTTCTTCATTTACTTCTGGTACCACTAGTGGTACTTCAGGATCCATTCGGAATGCACTTGTATTGTCAACAACTACTGCACCACGTTTTACTGCTTCGGGTGCTAACTTTTTAGATACTGATCCACCAGCTGAAAACAGAGCAATATCAACACCTTCGAAACTTTCTGGTGTAGCTTCCTGCACCGTATAGGTTTTACCCTGAAACTCCATTTCTTTTCCGGCTGAACGTTTAGAAGATAATAACAGTAATTCGTTGATTGGAAAGTTCTTTTTATCCAATGTTTCTAGCATTTTTGCTCCTACTGCACCAGTAGCACCTACTACTGCCACATTATATTGTTGTCCTGTTGCCATGTTTATTGTCCCCTTCCATTTGATTCAATGTTTAATTTGATTATCTTTTTTATCATAACATATTATCGATTATTCTTTAATTATTTCATCATAATTACTTGTTTCTTTCTATAACTACTGGCTGTATTTGCTTATATTCAAGAGCATTCTCTACCGTTTCCGGAATGAGTGTCATATCTGATACCATTGAATTTGGTTTCTTTATCGGATCGTCCTGACCAAATGGTACGAAATATATTAGCTTAGTAGACATTAACCTCATTAAATTAACACCATTTAAGCCTAACGCATCATTGGTTGAAACGCCAATGACAACTGGATTTCCATTTCTAATCGTTGCTTTCGTTGCCATCAGAACAGGACTGTCGGTTATGGCATTAGCGAGACGGCTCATGGAATTACCAGTCAAAGGAGCTAATATCATAGCATCTAATGGTTCGATCGGTCCTAACGGTTCAGCATCTACAATAGTTGCGATCGGTTCTCTACCTGTAATTTCTTTAACGCGATCCATATGATCTTGAGCTTTACCGAATTTACTGTCAGTCTCTTTAAATGTATAGGAAACAACTGGCACTAATTCGGCACCTAACTCGACTAATTTCTCCATTTGTGGAAAAACATCTGCATAAGTACAATGTGATCCAGTTAAACCAAATCCAATCTTTTTCCCTTTAAAATCCACTAAAATACCTCCTATATTCGTAATCTTGATACAGAATCACAGGGTTCACAATTGGGCTTACGTTATATGCCCAGTATATGCCCAGATCATCTGTGTGTTACTGTTAGGAGGTGAATAGTATTTTGGCTATGCGATCAGCCAGAATTTCGCCTGCGGTTGTCGGAGCTACCATTCCCGGCAAACCTAAAGCATGGATCGCTTCTATCCCTCTGGTTTTAGCATATTCAAAATCAATTCCCCCAGGCTTGGAGGCTAAATCGATAATAATCGCCTGACTATTCATTTTTTCAATAAGAGATTTATCTACTACTTTTGCAGGAATCGTATTAATTAAAATTTGACATTTATCTATATATTGCTCGATCTGGTCTAACGGATACGCTTCCCATCCTTTTTCATAAACGCGTGCCAAATCAGTTTCATGCTTGGAAATAACCGCCAGATTAGCTCCAAGACCAGCAAAGCTATTGGCAGTCGTTTCACCAACTCGCCCATATCCAAATACGAATACATTCGAATGATGAATGGTGAAATCGGTATGTTTGATAGCAAGCATAATAGCTCCTTCGGCAGTAGGGATGGAATTATAAATAGCAACATCATCTCTTTCCATTAATTTGATCAAATGTAAACGGTTGTTGCTAATATGCTGATCCAGCTTTTGATTGGATATACCAGTGAAAACTATACAATCTTCTGGTAATGACTGAAACCATTCCTCTGTCAATTGTATTTTTTCATTTGAAAACATTGTTTCGACAAAGCCATCATCATCTATACCGGTAATCGGTAATATGACACCATCTAATTGAGATGTATCCAAATTCTCGATCGTTGACTGCATTACACCTGTGTAGCTTTGCTCTACTTGTTCAAAACCTAATATGCGAATACTTAAGTTATCAATCGTTTTAAGTGCATGTATTAAAGGCAAATAGCGTGCATCGCCTCCAATAATTGCAATATGTTTTGTCTTCTGCATCTTGTCACCTCACTAACTCTCTATCTAAACAATAAATCTTATCTAAAATATCATATGAAAACATGGAACAGAAGTGAAGAGGCAAATATCCTAAGAAATAAGAAAAGCTTTTTCCACAGGAACGAAAGAGGGCAGCCTATGCTAAGATCTGCTCTACAACATATGCCAGAGCTAGAAACTTGGATTATTATCCTCATAGAAGTGCTGAAATATGGCATTAAAATATCTAAAATAAAAAACGAAGCTTCGATTAGCTTCGTTTTTTACACTTCATCTGTTTCCACAATAATCATATCGTCACCGATCTTTTTGATCTGTTTCCAGTCAATTCGTGAATAAGATTCTGACTTTCTTAAGCCAAACATACTGTATTGTGGAATGGTAAAAGAAATGATTTGACCTGTTTTTTCATCAATTTCAAGATCTGTTTGTCCCAAAACACCCAATCTAGAACCTGTAGTTAAGTCAATCAACTCTTTACTGCTTAAATCATTAAAACGCATCATTAACACCTCCAATCTATTATTCAGGTGAAATAATGGCAGTCGCAACTCGATCAGACTGCAATGTATCAAGAATCTGTTGAACATCATCTAATTTGACTTCATCAATTTTTTTCATTATTTCATCAAGGGAAGGATGAGTTTGCAATAATAATTCATTTCTGGCATTTCGGCTCATTTTACTATTTGTACTTTCGAGACTTAACATATATAGTCCTTTTAATTGTTCTTTACTGTTTTGCCACTCTTTATTAGATAAACCATTCATCCTCAATTGATCGACAATATAGTATATTTTATCTTGAACAATATACAACTGATTTTTCGAAGTTCCCGCATAAATGGTTAACAAACCACTATCAACAAAAGCACTATGATAAGAAAAAATGGAGTATGCCATCCCTTCTTTTTCTCTTATTTCTTGGAACAATCTAGAACTCATACTACCACCTAAGACATTATTAACAATCATCATGGCATATTCAAGGTTATCTTCTATCCCTACACCTTCATATCCTAGACAGAGGTGTGCTTGTTCTGTTTCTTTCGTTTGTGAAATTTGCTTAGGATAAAATACTGGTTTGCTTGCACCTTTTTTATCGGGTAATGATTGATTTTCTACAGTTAACGTATCTTCCACTGTTTTAATAAAACTGGAATTCGCATTACCGACGATCGAAACCACAATATTCTCAGGAACATAGTGATTTTGCATATATTGAAATATATCTTGTTGTGCTAGTTGATTAACGGTAGACTTAGAACCTAATATTGGTTTTGCCAATGGATGTTGTTGGTATGCTGCCTCTGCTAATAAATCATGGATAATGTCATCCGGTGTATCCTCTGTCATATTAATCTCTTCTAACACTACATTCTTTTCTCTTTCCATCTCTGTTTGATCAAAAGTAGAGTGAAGTAACATGTCTGCTAAAATTTCGATTGCCAATTCTTTATGCGTATCGAGGACTTTGGCATAAAAGCAGGTGTATTCTTTTGAAGTGAACGCATTAATTTCGCCACCTATGCCATCAAACGCTTCCGCAATTTCCTGTGATGTTCGATTTTCTGTTCCTTTAAATAACATATGCTCGATAAAATGAGATATGCCGTTTAGTTCTGTCGATTCATCTCTTGAACCGGTTTTAACCCAAATACCGATAGTTACTGATCTGACAGATGTGATTTCTTCCAATACAATTCGCATCCCATTACTGCATTCCTTACGATGTAACAAATCAAAATCCTCCTAAAACTATGCTAGTACCTAATTTGCGTAGTAGATACAAACTGCGAAGTAATGTGGTAATTAGATGTGCGGTCACCTAAGACATAATTTTGAAATATATCGTGATGAATAACTACCACTCCGGCTGCCCACTTCCCTTTCCGTGGGGATTGCCCTTCAGCTAACTTTTTCGAGCAAAAACCGCTCGAAAAAGTGGATCTTCAGGTCAAACAATTCCCACAGGAGTGAAAGTGAGCGGCCTTCGTTAAGAAATGCTCCACAACACTAATCAGAAATCAACCAGTCGATTTCTCCACCATATGTAGCAGAATTACAGCCGATTAGAACTGTAGTAAAACAAAAAAGTTAGTTCCATAAGTTCATTTCTTTTTATAATCAGAGAACAAAAATAGCGTAGGCAGAATACGGAGACTCCTGTGGGACTCACGAGAGCTGAAGATCCACTTTGCAAAGTGGTTTTCTTCGCAAAGTTAGCTAAAAACCGCCCACGGAAAGCGCAGTATTCTGCCGGAGCGGTTTGAATGCACTCTCTAAATCAAGAATGATGGTAGAGAGCAATTCCTTGTCCTCGTTACTGCGCAGTTTATGTATGATGTAATCCTTTACCTGAAGGTTTAAAAAAAGAAACTGGTTGGCCAGCTTCTTCATTGATTAATTGTTTTCTTTTTGTTCGATAAGTACTGCTTTTCTTGAAAGATTGATGCGTCCTTGACGGTCAATTTCTTTTACTTTAACCATAATCTGATCGCCAATTGACACTACATCCTCTACTTTGCCGATTCTTTCCTCGGCTAATTCTGAGATGTGCACTAATCCTTCTTTTCCTTTAAATAATTCTACAAAAGCACCAAATTTTTCAATACGTTTCACTGTACCGAGGTACATTTGTCCAACCTCTACTTCACGTACTATATCTTCAATTAATTTCTGAGCTTTTTTGTTCATCTCTGTATCAGTTGAAGAAATAAAGACATGTCCATCTTGCTCAATGTCAATTTTGACACCAGTCTCTTCAATAATTTGATTGATTTGTTTACCACTTGGACCAATCACATCACGAATTTTATCTGGATTAATATCCATTGTTAAAATTTTCGGAGCATAATCAGATAATTCATGTTTAGGCTCTTGAATTGTTTCTAACATATGAGAAAGGATGTGCATACGTCCCTTTTTCGCTTGTGTTAGAGCCTCATCAAGGATTTCACGTGATAAGCCTTCAATCTTAATATCCATTTGCAACGCTGTAACACCTTTTTCAGTACCCGCTACTTTGAAGTCCATATCTCCTAAGAAGTCTTCCATACCTTGGATATCACTTAAGATCGTATAATCTTCACCAGATTTAACAAGCCCCATCGCTATACCAGCTACTGGTGCTTTAATCGGAACACCTGCATCCATCATTGCCAATGTACTTGCACAAATACTTGCTTGAGACGTTGAACCATTAGATTCCAATACTTCTGAAACAAGACGAACGGTATAAGGAAATTCTTTTTCATCTGGTATTACTTTTTCTAATGCACGTTCACCCAATGCACCATGACCGATTTCACGTCGTCCCGGTCCACGGATTGGTCCAGTTTCCCCTACACTGAAAGATGGGAAATTATAGTGGTGCATAAATCGTTTTGATTCCTCTGCATCCAAACCATCTAAGATTTGTACATCTCCTAATGCACCTAATGTACATACACTTAATGCTTGAGTTTGACCACGTGTAAATAATCCAGAACCGTGAGTACGAGGTAAGACACCAATTCTTGAAGACAACGGTCTGATTTCGTCAATTTTTCTTCCATCGGGACGTACTTTTTCTTTCGTAATTAAACGACGAACTTCTTCTTTAACAATCTTGTCTAATACAGTAGCTACTTGTTTTAATGTATCAGCGTCTGCCTCAGCTTCTTCATACTCTTCTTTTATTTCTGCTTTTACTTGTTCAATTGCTTCCTCGCGCGCATGCTTTTCTTGTACTTGAATTGCTTCCACAAGTCGAGCTTTTGCTTTATTTTCTACTTCTTCTACAATGGAATCATTAACTTCGAATAATTGAATTTCCATCTTCTCTACTTGTAATGCTTCAATGATTTCTTCTTGAAAAGCAATTAATCGTTTGATTTCTTCATGACCAAACATGATCGCTTCTAACATAATTTCTTCCGGTACTTCATTTGCTCCTGCTTCAACCATGTTAATCGCATCTTTAGTACCAGCTACTGTTAGATCAATATCACTTTTTTCACGTTCTTCCAATGTTGGATTAACAACGAAATTTCCATCGACTCTTCCTACTACAACACCAGCAATAGGTCCTCCAAAAGGAATATCAGATACACTTAAAGCAATCGATGAACCGATCATTGCCGCGATTTCAGATGGCAAGTTTTGATCCACACTCATTACGGTACTAATCACCTGTACCTCATTTCGGAAACCATCTGGGAACAACGGGCGGATCGGACGGTCAATCAGTCTTGACGTTAATACAGCTTTTTCACTAGGTCTACCTTCTCTTTTGATGAATCCTCCCGGAATTTTCCCAACCGCGTATAAACGTTCTTCATAATTGACGGTTAACGGGAAGAAAGGTAAATCCTTTGGTTCTTTTGAAGCAGTTGCAGTTGCTAATACAGCAGTATCACCATAATGCACCATACATGCTCCATTTGCTTGCTTGGCTAGTTCACCAATTTCCACTCGGAACGGTTGACCAGCGATTTCAGTTGAAAATACTTTCTTTTCTTCT
The DNA here is from genome assembly GCF_000377765.1 of Gracilibacillus lacisalsi DSM 19029. Classification (GTDB taxonomy): domain Bacteria; phylum Bacillota; class Bacilli; order Bacillales; family Amphibacillaceae; genus Gracilibacillus; species Gracilibacillus lacisalsi. The sequence goes on from NZ_KB898668.1 coordinate 23,108, forward strand.
ACCATTATAGTACTCCTCTCAAAACAACTATGCTTGTACATGACTACTTTTTATTTTAGCATGTTGTTTCCACATATGTAACTAGTTCTATTGATTAAACATTATTCGGAATAGTATTAGTATTTTCTATTTTGCCTAGAAATAATCAATATGTTATTCATTTATTTCATCAACATCAAGAAAAAATATACTTATTCCGTATTAGGTTGTGTTTCACTAGTTTTTTACATACAGAAAAAGCGGGATCACTCCCGCTTTTTAGTTGGTTTATCGACGTAAACCTAATTTTTGAATTAGTGTACGGTAACGAGCAACATCTTTGTTACGTAAATAGTTTAACAAGTTACGACGTTTACCTACCATTTTTAATAGACCACGACGTGAGTGGTGATCTTTCTTATGAGTACGTAAGTGGTTATTCAAATTATTGATTTCCTCAGTAAGGACAGCAATTTGAACTTCTGGTGAACCAGTGTCGTTCTCATGTGTTTTGAATTCATTGATGATTTCGTTTTTACGCTCTTGTGTAATAGCCATCCTATTCACCTCCTATTATTTCAGGTTGAACCCCTATCCCCTAGCAATCGCCGGAGAAATCGAATTGCCAAGTGGATGGTTTCCGTATTAAAGGTTACAACTTTTCGACTTAAAATGCAAGTGGTTTTATTCATTTATTGCAAAAAATTCACGACTTTGGTCTTCATCATCTTTCAGCTTCTCTACCAATTCATCGATTCCAGAGAACTTTTCTTCATCTCGAATAAACTTTTTCCAATAGACGACTATCTGTTCGCCATAAATATTCTCATCAAAATCGAATATGTGTACTTCAAGTTTTGTATTTTCCCGATCATCTGTAAATGTTGGGTTATATCCAAGGTTTGCCATACCATAATAATGCTTATCTCCAACTTCTACTTCCACAGCATATACACCAATTCTAGGTAAAAAATAATAATCCTCTATTTTGATGTTTGCAGTTGGATAGCCAATTGTTCGACCACGTTTATCTCCATGAATAACTTCTCCAGTTAAAGAATAGGGCCTTCCAAGTAAGATCTCTGCTCTTTCCATATTCCCTTGCTTCAACTCATGACGGATTCTAGTTGAACTAATTTTTTCTTCCTGATAATCTAATCTGCTGATCGTTGTAATCTCCAGTTCATTACCAGTAAACTCATGAATATTTTCCATATTACCTGAACCTTTATGTCCAAACGTAAAATCAAATCCCGCCACTAAGTGAGAAATATGTAGATTTACAATAAAATGGTCAATAAATTGTTTTGGTGTTAATTTCGCTAATGATTGATCAAATCGAATAATATATACACGATCCACCCCTGATGCTTCCATCTTTTTAATTTTATCATCAATAGGGGTAATATAGCGCACTTGTTCTTTTGGTTTTTGTAATACTACAGAAGGATGCGGATCAAAAGTAATTACTGCAGATTCTTTTTTTGATTGGTTGGCAATATTCATTGCTTGTTGTATTACTGCCTGGTGTCCCTTATGAACCCCATCAAAAAATCCAATAGCAGCTACAGTATCCGGCAAATTTTCTCTTTTTAAGTCATGGGGATATACAAGTGATTGCACTTCCACCTGTCTCACCTACTTTCTTTCATTCAATCTGAAAACACGTGCTGGTTTTATTTCTTTCTTATTATCATGTACTTGATATATAGCTACCATTCTATCGTGAAAGGTTACGCGAAAAAAAGGTGTCTTAGGCATTGGGCTAGGTAATGGTAACTTTTGCCCATGTAAAACTTTTTCCATCGTTTTTTCGTCGATTGCCCAATTATCTAGATGAGCAAGACCTTGATTGATCGATATAAGTGGTACTGGTTGGTTTTGATCCAAGCACTCTTGAATTTGGTCAAGAGTAACTGTATCTTGTTCTGATAAATTCCCTGTAGCTATTCTCACTAAATGTGACATATGGGATGGGAATCCTAAAGCTTTTCCAATATCAACACATAGTGTACGGATATATGTACCTTTTGAACATGTAACTTCAAATTCTACTGATTGCGTCTTCTTTACTTTATCATATGTAGTAGACATAAAACGAATATTGTGAATCTTCACTTGACGAAACGGTCTTTCAACTGGTTCATTGGCTCTTGCATATTCATAAAGCTTTTTGCCATTCACTCTAACTGCAGAATATAAAGGAACTTGCTGGGTAATGACCCCACAGAATTCTTGTATTACTCGAAGAATAGCTTCTTTCGATACTTCGATTGCAACGTTCTCATCTTGCTGAATTTCACCTGTGTGGTCTTCTGTATCGGTAGAGTAGCCTAATGTTGCCGTTGCTCGATATGTTTTTGTCGTATCTGTTAAATAAGGAACAATTTTGGTCGCTTCCCCTATACAAATAGGTAGAACCCCTTCTACTTCCGGATCTAAAGTACCTGTATGCCCTACCTTTTTGGTGCCAAGTAATTTTCTTACCTTAAAAACACAATCATGTGATGTCATTCCTTTACTTTTCCATAATGGTAAAATCCCGTCCATACGTCACCTCCACTCTATATATTGTAGACAAAAAAAGTATAATTCATCGTTTTTTCCTTAGCGATGGTTATGCACTCAGCAAAAATTCAGTACGGAAGAGAGCATATCCTTACTTAAGTTACTGCACAGTTTATGTATACTGTTTAATTTCGTTGTTTCAGTCAGAAAACCCTTGTTGAAAGACAAGGGTTTTCCATTCTTACTGTTCTTTTTCAGACTCGTTTAATTCTCTCAGGATATGCTCAATTCGGTTACCTCGTTCAATTGTATCGTCAAAGTCAAACATTAATTCAGGTGTCTTTCTTAACCTGATTCGTTTACCAATTTCTGAACGGATAAACCCTTTTGCTTTGGCAAGACCAATTAACGTATCTTGCCTTTTATTTTCATCCCCTAAAACCGAGATAAATACCTTTGCCTGCTGCAAGTCTCCGGTAACTTCTACATCTGTGATGGTAACAAATCCTACTCGAGGATCTTTGATTTTGCGGGATATGATATCACCAAGCTCTTTTTTCATTTGTTCGGCGACTCGATTAGAGCGTAGTTCCCCCATCTGTATCACCTCTTTCCTAGCTTACTTCATCTTATTTCAGTATTTGTAATAGTCCGTTCAATTTCCGTAAAGGAATCGAGTATACCTAGTGCTTGTTGGATAATTTGCTGACCAATTTCACTCGACTCCGAGACGGTGACTATTCCCAGTTTAGATCGTTGCCATAAGTCTTGATAATCCATTTCAGAGATGGCAATATTTAAATCTTTACTAAGACGATTTTTAATTCTTTTTAATACAGATCGTTTATCCTTTAACGAATGACATTCATACAAAAAGATTTCAACTTCTGCATAGGTAATCATTAAATTTCAATTTCCTCCATTACATATGCTTCGATTATATCGCCTTCTTTAATATCATTGTAGTTTTTAATCGTAATACCACATTCGTAATTTTGGGCAACTTCTTTGACATCATCTTTATAGCGTTTCAATGTATCAATTTCACCTTCATAGATGACTACACCATCACGAATTAAACGAACACCAGAATCTCTCGTGACTTTTCCATCTGTAACATAAGCTCCTGCTATCGTACCAATTTTGGACACTTTAAAGATTTCTCTTACTTCTACTTGACCAATTACTTTTTCTTGATATTCAGGGTCTAAGAGACCTTTCATAGCAGCTTCTACTTCTTCAATTGCTTTATAAATAACACGGTGAAGACGAATATCAACATTTTCAGATTCTGCTGCTTTTTTCGCGTTATTATCCGGTCGAACATTAAACCCAATAACAATAGCATTAGATGCTGAAGCGAGAATAATATCTGATTCTTTAATTGCGCCAACACCTGTGTGAATAATGTTGACTTTAACACCTTCTACATCAATTTTTTGCAATGATGCAGCTAATGCTTCGGCAGATCCTTGTACGTCTGCCTTAATAATCACATTAATGTCCTTGATATCACCTTGTTTAATTTGTTCGAATAAGTCATCCAAGCTGACACGAGATTGTGTACCACGTTTTTCTTCCAATTGTTTTTCTTGTCTCATTTCACCGATTTGTCGCGCTTGTTTTTCATCTTTAAATACAACAAATCGATCTCCTGCTAATGGCACATCATTAAGACCTGTAATCTCAACAGGTGTTGAAGGTCCAGCTGAGTTAATACGTTTACCTAGATCATTTACCATCGCACGAACACGACCAAACGTATTACCAACTACAATCGGATCTCCTACTTTTAGTGTACCATTTTGTACAAGTAATGATGCAACAGAACCTCGACCTTTATCCAATTGTGCTTCAATTACTGTACCATTAGCACGACGGTCTGGATTTGCTTTTAATTCTTCCACTTCTGCTACAAGGAGGATCATTTCTAACAAGTCATCGATTCCTTCTCCTTTTATCGCAGATAGTTGTACGAAGATCGTATCTCCACCCCAGTCTTCTGGGATTAATTCATATTCTGTTAATTCTTGCATTACACGATCCGGATTTGCGCCTTCTTTATCCATTTTGTTCACTGCTACAATTATTGGTACTTCCGCTGCCTTAGCATGGTTGATCGCTTCAACAGTTTGAGGCATGACACCATCATCAGCTGCTACTACTAAAATAGCAAGGTCTGTAATTTGAGCACCACGTGAACGCATGCTCGTAAATGCTGCGTGGCCCGGTGTGTCTAGGAAAGTTACTTTTTTATCGTTTTCTCTTACTTGGTATGCACCAATATGTTGAGTGATTCCGCCTGCTTCACCCTCTGTAACTTTCGTATGGCGAATAGAATCAAGTAAAGTAGTTTTCCCGTGGTCTACGTGCCCCATAATCGTTACAACTGGAGGACGTTCCTCTAATTTATCTGGATCATCTTCTTCAATATATGTTTCAAGGTCTGCTTTATCAATTTCAATTTCTTGTTCTACTTCTACTCCATATTCACCACAAATTAATTCTAAAGCATCTTCATCAAGGTCTTGGTTTTTCGTAGCCATAACCCCTAAAAACATAAGCTTTTTAATAATTTCATTTGTCTCTTTATTTAACTTTTCTGCCAGTTCTCCAACAGTTATAGAACCTGAGTAAGTTATTTTTTCAGGCTGTTGTGGTTGAGTATTAGTTGGCTTTTTAGCCTCTGGTTTGTTGTTTTTCTGATTGTTTTTCTGATTGTTTTTCTGATGTTTATTATTCTTTTTCTTGTTAGATTGTTGATTATTATTGGGCTTTGTGTTTTTGGATTGTTTATGACCCTGTGCCTTTTTTGGTTGCTCTTTTGGCTTTGGTTGAAAGCTTTGATCTAGCTTTGCTTTCATCTCATCAGAAATAGTAGACATGTGGTTGGAAACCGGAAGCTCTAATTCTTTTAGTTTATTAATAACTTCCTTACTGGTTTTATTTACTTGCTTAGCGTACTCATATACTCGTATTTTTGACATACGTTCACCCCCGAATATTTTCATCAAGTAATGCAATTAATTTCTTCGCAAATCCATTTTCATGAATGGAAATAGCTACACGACCTGATTTACCAACTGCTTGTGAAAGTGTTTCTCGATCGTCTACGAAGAAATACGGAATATGATAAAACGTACATTTATCTGTTAATTTCTTTCGAGTCTGATCGCCTATATCACTTGCAATTAATACAACTTTTGACTTTTTTGACTGAATTTCTTTGACAATGAGTTCTTCGCCAAACGTACATTTTCCAGCACGGTTGGCTAATCCAATTATATTAAGATAAGATTTATGATTGACCACATTATTCGCCTTCAATCTGTTTTCTTAATTCATCATATATTTCTTGTGGAATCTTGATTTCTAACTGTTTTTCTAGCGCACCATTTTTCTCTGCTTTGTCGATTACTTGTAAATCCTTTGACACATAAGCTCCTCGCCCATTTCTCTTGCCAGTAGGATCTACAAATACCTCACCTTCTTTGGTTTTCACCACTCGAATTAATGACCCTTTAGGCATCATTTCTTGAGTTACGACGCATTTTCTTAATGGTACCTTTCGTTTTTTAGCCATATGAATACCTCCTTACTTAAACAGATCTTCGTCCATATCTTCGTAGGATTCTTCATATTCCAAGCTATCCTCATATTCTAGGGCCTCTAGACTTTCTTCAATTTCTTCTTCTGAAATTAGGCCTTCTTCTTTTGCTTCAGATTCACTTTTAATATCAATTTTCCAACCTGTTAATTTGGCAGCCAATCTAGCATTTTGCCCTCGTTTACCAATCGCAAGTGATAATTGATAATCTGGAACGATTACAGTAGTTGCCTTTTCCTCTTCATCAACATTAACTTGGATCACCTTGGATGGGCTAAGTGCGTTGGATACGTAGACTACTGGGTCCTCAGACCATTCTACAATGTCAATTTTTTCTCCTTTTAATTCATCAACAATCGTTTGTACTCTTTGTCCTTTTTGACCAACACATGACCCTACTGGATCAATTTCTGGATCCTCCGCATGAACAGAGATTTTAGAACGATCTCCTGCTTCACGCGCAACAGATTTAACTTCAACGGTTCCATCATAAATCTCCGGTACTTCCATTTCAAATAATCGCTTCAATAAACCAGGATGTGTTCTGGATACAAAAATATTAGGTCCTTTATTCGTATTTTCCACTTTGGTTACAAACACTTTAATTCTGTCATGAACATGATATGTCTCGGTTGGCATACATTCCGATTCTGGCAATTTGGCCTCGACTTTACCTAAATTTACATAAATAAAACGACCGTCCATCCGCTGAATCGTACCATTCATAATGTCTTCTTCACGGTCAATATATTCATTGTAGATGATGCCTCGTTCTGCTTCTCGAACTCGCTGTGTTACCACTTGTTTTGCGGCTTGAGCAGCTATTCGACCAAAATCTCTTGGTGTTACTTCAATTTCTATTACATCACCAATCTCATATGCCGGATTAATATTATGTGCTTCTTCAAGCGAAATTTGTTGATTATGATCTTCTACCTCTTCTACAATTTCTTTTTGAGCAAACACACCCATCGTTCCAGCTTCCTCATTTAAATCCACTCTAACATTGGTTGCTGATTTAAAATTCTTTTTATAAGCAGAAATTAAGGCAGCTTCTAACGCTTCCATCAGAATCTCTTTGTTAATTCCTTTTTCCTTTTCTAAATAATTCATCGCATCGAACAATTCTCTGTTCACGAATTTCTCCCCCTTTAATCAAAAGTTACAGCTAGACGAGCTTTCGCAATTTTGGCAAATGGAATTTCCACTTCTTTTTGCACCGTTTTTTCTTTATATTGAATAGTTGCGTAACCATCCTTGAAGCCAACTAAATCTCCAGTGAATTCCTTTTCACCTGCAATCGGCTCATACAGTTTTACATAGACATGTTTTCCGATATGCTGTTTGAAATCAGCCTCTTTTTTTAATGGACGTTCTACGCCTGGTGAAGAAACTTCAAGGAAATATGCTTCATTAATAGGATCTTTCTCATCTAACTCGCTACTTAACCTTTCAGAAACTTGACCACACTCTTCAATATCTACACCGCCATCCTTATCGATGTATACGCGTAAAAACCAATTTGGTCCTTCTTTTTCATAGACAATATCTACAAGTTCTAAAGAAAGCTCATCTAATATGGGTTGAACTAGTTCTTCTGTTTGCTGCACTATCTTGTTTGCCATTCTGATACCTCCTCCACTGCGAATATGTTCTTTAAGATATATTTCCCATATTTATTAAACGATACACACATAAAGTGAGACTTCCCACAGTGAGTTTGTTGTCCTAGACTGAGAATTAGCAATCCTTATCAAAGTGTTAGACCTCACCTGATCCTCCCAAATTTTTTCGATTTATTAGACCTTGAAGCGAGTCATTTACGGACGATTAACACTGTGATAAAAGGGCTCTAATACAAATGTTGGGTGTTCATTATATTTATTTTTCCGATAAACGCTGTTCAAAAATTTAAAGTTGATAAATAATCTATGTAGCCCAACAAGTTTCATGGAACCATTCACATTTAGTGAAGTCGGAATGATAAATCCCTTGCCAATAATGGCAAGGGATTTATCAAAACCCTATATCGCTCTTTGTTGATACCTAAGAAGAAAGAGTGGGAAGGCCCACTCTTTCTGTCCGCATCAAATGAAATCTGTATAAAATATAGCATGAATGGCGGAATAATGCAAGAGATTTACTGGATTTATCCAATAAAAAGTTCCTTATTAAAACAGGGATAATTGATTTTTCTCTGCCATTCCGTCTAAACAACCATGTTGATCCAAGTATTCCAATACAGTTTTAGAAATACGGCTACGTTCTCTTAAATCTTCTTTTGATAAGAATTCTCCGTCTTCTCGTGCTTTCTCAATATTGATTGCTGCATTTGTTCCTAATCCATCAACTGCATTGAATGGAGGGATCAGACTGTCACCATCTACTAAAAACTCCGTTGCGGAAGAACGATAGAGGTCTACTTTTTGAAAATGGTAGCCTCGTTCACTCATTTCCAATGCTAATTCTAAAACAGTAAGTAAACTTTTTTCTTTAGGTGGCGCATCATTACCTTTATCCAGAATTTCTTTGATCCGTTTGCGCATTGCTTCTGACCCTTTGATCATCGTATCTAATTCAAAGTCATCAGCTCTTACAGTAAAATATGCTGCATAAAAATAAATTGGATAATGGACTTTAAAATAGGCTATTCGAATCGCCATTAATACATAGGCAGCAGCGTGTGCTTTCGGGAACATATATTTTATCTTTTTACAAGAATCGATATACCAATCTGGTACATCGTGTTTTTTCATTTCTTCGATCCACTCTGGCTCTAAGCCTTTCCCCTTACGTACAAACTCCATAATCTTAAAGGCAAGTGATGCCTCTAAGCCTTTGTGCATTAAATACACCATGATATCATCACGACAACCGATAACATCTGGTAATCCACAAATACCATTATTAATAAGTTCTTGAGCATTACCTAACCATACATCAGTCCCGTGACTTAGACCTGAGATGATAACTAACTCTGCAAATGTTTTCGGCTTGGTATCTTCGAGCATTTGGCGTACGAATCTTGTACCGAATTCAGGTACACCTAATGTTCCGGTCTTACACATAATTTGGTCTGGTGTTACACCTAACACTTCAGGACCGGAAAATATTTTCATTACTTCATCGTCATCAGTCGGTATTGTTTGTGGATCAATACCACTTAGATCTTGAAGCATGCGAATCATAGTCGGATCATCGTGTCCAAGGATATCAAGTTTCAACAAGTTATCATGAATCGAATGGAAATCAAAGTGTGTTGTCCGCCATTCCGAATTTCGATCATCTGCTGGATATTGAATCGGGGTAAAATCATAAATTTCTTTATCATCTGGTACAACAATGATACCACCAGGGTGTTGTCCCGTTGTCCGTTTAGCACCGGTACACCCTTTTACCAACCGGTCAACTTCTGCTTGTTTCAGCGTTAATTCTTTGTCACTTGCATACCCTTTAACATATCCATAAGCTGTTTTTTCGGCTACCGTACCAATTGTTCCTGCTCGGTATACATTATCTTCGCCAAAAAGAACTTTCGTATAATTGTGGGCACGTGGCTGGTATTCACCGGAAAAGTTCAAGTCAATATCTGGAACCTTGTCCCCTTTGAAGCCTAAGAAAGTTTCAAACGGAATATCTTGTCCATCTTTCTTCAATTCTGCATCGCATTTTGGACATTTCTTATCAGGCAAATCGAAACCACTACCGACTGAACCATCATTAAAAAATTCACTATACTTACATTCTGGACATACATAGTGAGGTGGTAATGGATTAACTTCTGTAATCTCGGTAAAAGTCGCGATTAATGAAGAACCGACAGATCCACGTGATCCTACTAAATAGCCATCATCTAATGATTTTTTTACTAGCTTTTGTGAAATTAAGTAAATAACCGCAAATCCATGGCCAATAATACTTTTTAGTTCCTTTTCTACCCGCTTCTCTACAATTTCCGGAATCGGTTCACCATAGACTGATTTAGCAAAGTTATAACTTAATTCGCGAATTTCTTCTTCAGCCCCATCAATATTTGGTGTATATAGATCTTCTTTTACTGGTTTAACCTCATCAATTTGATCGACAAGTGTATTTGGATTGGTGATTACAATTTCTTTTGCCTTTTCTTGTCCTAAAAACGAAAATGCATCCATCATCTCGTTCGTTGTACGAAAATACGTATTCGGTAAAGTTTGTCTGTTTAATGGATTACCACTTTGGGAAGCGATCAGTATTTGTCGGTAAACCATATCATTCTTTTCTAAATGATGGACATTTCCTGTAGCAACACAAGGTTTACCTAGTTCTTCAGCAAGTTGAACAATGTTGCGAATAATATCAAATAATTGCGCTTCATTCTGAACTAATTCTCGATCATAAAGATGCACAAAATTTTCAGGAGGTTGAACCTCGATAAAATCATAGAACTGCGCAACCTTCTCAGCTTGTTCTTTTGATTTTTGCATCATCGTTTCGAATACTTCACCTTGGTCACATGCCGTACCTACTAAAATACCTTCGCGATATTGTTGTAATTTAGACCGAGGTATACGTGGAACACGGTAGAAATAATCAATGTGTGCTAACGAAACCAATTTATAAATATTTTTCAACCCTTCTTGATCTACAGCTAATAATGTAGCATGGAAAGGGCGAGAACGTTGATAAGCATTGCCTTCTCCCATATGCTGATTATATTGGTTATGATTCACAATACCTCGCTCAATAGACAGTTTAACAAACTTCCATAATAAATAACCCGTTGCTTCTGCATCATAAATCGCACGGTGATGTTGGGTAAGCTCGATATCAAGCTTCTTACACAACGTATTTAAACGGTGATTCTTTAATTCAGGGAACAGTAGACGAGCTAATTCCAACGTGTCAATAACAGGATTATTTGCTTCTTCATAACCAATACGCTTAAATCCGGTATTTAAGAATCCCATATCAAAATCAGCATTATGTGCTACTAAAACAGCGTCTCCCATCCATTCATGAAATTCTTTTAATACTTCTTCCACTTCTGGCGCATCTTTTACCATGTCATCTGTTATACCAGTTAGATTAGTAGTAGTTTCGGATAATGGGTGGTGCGGATTAGCAAAAGATTCATAACGATCAATTATTTCTCCATTATGGACTTTAACGGCAGCGAGTTCGATAATGGTATCATATATTGCCGATAATCCTGTCGTCTCCACGTCAAATACAACATACGTATCTTCTGCTAAGACACGGTCTGATTCATTATAGGCAATTGGTACACCGTCATCGACAATGTTTGCTTCCACACCATACACAACTTTCACACCATGTTTTTGTCCAGCAGCATATGCTTCTGGATAAGCTTGAGCTACGGCATGATCTGTAATGGCAATTGCTTTATGTCCCCATTTACTAGCTTGTTCAATCAATTTCGAAGCGGCCACAACGGAATCCATTTGACTCATTAATGTATGTGCGTGTAATTCAACTCGTTTTTCATCATCATAACCATGATCTTCTCTAGTAATCGAAGCTACCTCTTGGATATCTTTGGCCATCATTGTTAGTTCATTTGAGAAATTATCAGTCTGAACCATCCCTTTAGCCTTAATCCACATACCTTCTTTTAACTGTTTGAACTTCTCCGCATCTTGGTCACCTTTTGAGAACATTTTTATCTGAAAAGAATCGGTATAATCTGTTACTTTAAGTATTAATAAATGTCTACCAGAACGTAATTCTCTAATTTCAGCATCAAAAACAAACCCTTGAAAAATAATATTTTTCTCTTCTTCTACTACATCTTTCATTGGAATAGAATTTTCTTTGATAGGATATCCAAGCTGAACTGGACCTGATGGGCTTTCAGGTTTCGCTTCTTTTGCACGCTTTTCTTGTTCTTTAAAGGCTTCTTCTACTTTTTTACGATCTTCCATCGCCTTCGCCTGTTGGAATTTTTCAATTTCCTCTTGTTGTGCGGCTACTTCAAGTTGAATAAGTTGTTTTGGTAAACCAACTTTCATACAGAATTGATCAAATTGTGATTGAATAGTTTTACTCCACTGTGCCTCAATTTGATTACTCACAGTTAACATAATATTATTATCGTTAAATAGGGGTTTCTTATTTTCAAAGGTACGATATTTAGGAGATTCACTCATCAATTCTGATAGAAATATTTGCCAATAACGGAATCGCTCTTGTTCGTCTAACGCATGTTGATCCACTCTAATCGTCCATGAAACTTTAGCAATAGATGAAAAAGCATCAGTCAATTTCAAAATAAACGCTTGATATATATCAGCAGGGATCGTTTGTTCAAGGTGAAAATAGAAGTGCCATAATGGATTAGACCGATAAACCTCCAGCTTTTCAATAGCACCATTTTGAAAGTATTTATTTTTCATATCATCAGCAATACCAATCTGTTTCATTAGTAACTGAAATTTTTCCTGACTAGAGATACTCATCTTCGATCTCCTTTACCTATTAATCTTCCTATTATTTTATCATAAGACAAAACCAGTTCCATCCTCTCTCCTAAAAAACTCGTAACTGATACATACTGCGACTAGTGAAAATACTGTTTGTTCGAAACTAAATGCACAGTCACCTATGAGGTAATTTTGACATATATCGTGATCATAACCGCCACTCCGGCTGCCCACTTCCCTTTCCGTGGGGTTTGCCCTTCAGCTAACTTTTTCGAGCAAAAACCGCAGAAAAATTTTGTTACATGAGTTCATTTCTTTCTATAATCAGAGAACAAAAATAGCGTAGGCAGAATACGGAGACTCCTGTGGGACTCACGAGAGCTGAAGATCCACTTTGCAAAGTGGTTTTCTTTGCAAAGTTAGCTGAAGCCGAGCCCACGGAAAGCGCAGTATTCTGCCGGAGCGTATGGCAGCACTCATCAAAATTCAGTACGGAAGAGAGCAAATCCATGTCCAGTTACTTCGTAGTATATGTGTAAACTATAACATGTTTTATTGAATGGTTGTCTTTTGGTTAAATAGATAATTCCCTTGCCTGCGATGTTGAGACAAGGGAATGTAATTATTTTAGTAATGAATTGATTTTATCAATTAATTCTGACACGTGAAGATCTTCTTGCTCCCCGTTCTCTCTTAACTTGCACTCTACGTATCCTTCTGCAGCTTTTTTACCAACGGTTATTCTAACTGGCAATCCGATCAAATCACTATCAGCAAACTTAACACCAGGTCGTTCTTTTCGATCATCAAATAAAACGGAGATATTGTTTTCTTGCAGTTGTTCATAAATTTTCTCTGCTAGAACCTGCTGTTCCTGGTTTTTCGGATTTACTGCAATTAAATGGACATGATATGGCGTAATTTCTTTTGGCCATTTAATACCATTATCATCATGATATTGTTCTACAATTGCAGCTAGAGTCCGAGACACTCCAATACCATAACAACCCATTGTCATCGTTGCTTGTTTACCTTGTTCATTTAAATATTGTGCGCCTAATTTTTCTGCATAGAATTGACCTAATTTGAATATATGACCAACTTCAATTCCTTTAGCAAACTTAATCTTACCTTGACCATCTGGAGACGGATCCCCTTCTTGAATAAAACGAAGATCTTGATAGGAAGACACTTTAAAATCTCGATCTGGGTTTACATTTCGGTAATGCTTGTCATTCTTATTAGCACCGCAATAGCCATTACGAATAACGGAAACGGCATGGTCAGCAATAACTTCGATATCTTCAGGTACATCAATAGGTCCAACCGAGCCTACTTCTGTATTCAATAGTTGTTTTGTTTCATGCTCTGAAGCTAATTCTACATTAGTAGCAGCTAACGCATTCTTCAACTTAATATCATTGATTTCATGGTCACCACGAGATAAAACTAAAACAAATCGTTCATCTACTTTGAACAGTAAAGACTTAATCCCTTGTTCTAATGGTAGACCTAAAAATTCAGAGACTTCCACCATAGTTTTATAGCCCGGTGTATCAACCATTTCTAAATCCAGTGCAGCTTCATCACTCTGTTCATATGTAACATGGACCGGTGCCATTTCAATATTAGCGGCAAAATCAGAAGTATCGGAATATGCGATTGTATCTTCACCGATCTCTGATAATACCATAAATTCATGCGTATCTTTACCACCCATTGCACCCGAATCAGCAATAACGGCTCGGAAATTCAAGCCACAACGAGTAAAAATGTTTGAATAGGCTTGATACATTTTTTGATAGGCTTCATCAAGACTTTCTTGATCGGTGTGGAACGTATAAGCATCTTTCATAATAAATTCTCGTCCTCTTAAAAGACCGAATCTTGGACGTTTTTCGTCACGGAATTTCGTTTGTATTTGGTACACATATAGAGGTAGTTTTTTATAACTTTTTACTTCATCACCAATAAGGCTTGTAACAACTTCCTCATGTGTTGCTCCAAGTGCAAACTCTCTTTCATGACGATCGTTTAGCCGCATCAATTCGGGCCCCATCGTATACCATCTTCCTGTTTCTTTCCACAGGTCAGATAGTTGCAGAGCTGGCATTAACATCTCGACAGCTCCTGCTTTTTCCATTTCTTCACGTACAATTTTCTCGACATTTTTTAATACTTTATTGCCCATTGGTAAAAAGCTATATACACCTGAAGCTGTTTGTCTAATAAATCCTGCACGGACTAACAACTGATGACTTTTAATCTCAGCATCAGCAGGTGTTTCCTTTAATGTAGGAATTAAAGTTTGACTTTGTCTCATCTTCTCAACTCACCTCGATAATTTCAATATTACCCGTATAGATTAGCTAACATCACAAAAACAGTCTCTGGATATCATTCCATGTAACGATGATCATCAGTAGCATCAATAATGCGAAGCCAATGAAATGAACAACACCCTCTTTTTGCGGATCGATCGGTTTACCTCGGACTGCTTCGAGCCCGACAAATAAGAGCCTTCCCCCATCTAATGCAGGTAACGGCAATAAATTAATAATTCCTAAATTAACACTTAATGCTGCTGTCCACATTAAAAAGTTCATAAAGCCTGTTTTGACAATTTGATCTGTAGCGTCGTATATTCCAACGGGTCCAGATAATACATCTATAGAGAATTGACCAGTTATCAACTTCCCTAAATTGGTTAAAATCATAGTTGACCACCGATATGTTTCTTCTAAACTATAAGGAATGCTTCGGACGAACGATTTCTCTGTCGCTTGAATTACACCTACTTGTCCAAAATCTCCCTCAGGTGATTCGATTAATGCCGGAGTGACTTCAAGTGGAACTTGTTGTTCGCCACGTAAAACAATCATTTCCAACGTTTCATTCGGACTTTCTTGGACAATTTCTTGAAATTCTTCCCATTTACTAATACTTTGACCTTCAATTTCAATAACTTTATCATCTGCTTGAAAACCAGCTTCTTGTGCAGGGCTATTATCTGCGACAGCCCCGACCTGCATCTCTTTTACTGGAACACCTTGTAAATTAGCTAACACAAGAAAGATTACTATTGAAAGTACAAAGTTCATGAATGGTCCTGCGAACAATTGTAAACCTCTTTGACCAACTGTTTTTGAGGAGAACTGACGATCGTATGGTGCGATTTGGGTTGCTTTCTCATCCATAATAAAGGATGCTTTTCTATTGACATGGAAGGAATACTTTTCATCTTCATTAATTTCATAGCCTTGAATGGTTAAAGCATGATCTAAATCAATATGCTCTACTTCAATCACAAAAGCATCGGGATGTTTCTCTTTATTGTTTACAATAATTTCTTTTACTTCGCCGTCATTATTAAAAGTTAAACCGATATGTTGACCTGGTTTAATATCAATGATTTCCGGGTCTTCGCCAGCAACTCGTACATATCCACCCATTGGTAATAGTCTTATGGTATATAACGTTTCGTTTTTTACCGTAGAGAATACTTTAGGTCCAAAACCAATTGCGAACTCCCGAACAAGCATCCCGGTCTTCTTAGCAACATAAAAGTGACCAAACTCATGAACAAATACAAGTAGTCCAAACATTAAAATAAAGGCAATAACAGTTGTCACTTAGGAGCACTCCTTCCCTCTAACACTTCCTTAATATTTTTCGTACGTTTTATTTCTTATTTCCTGATCGATCGCATTGATTGTTTCTAAATCAGGCTGTTCAACAAAACTATGGTTTTCCATAGCATTCTCGATTACTTGTTCAATCTCTAGAAAGGTAATCTTTTCATGCAAAAATAAATCTACTGCAGCTTCATTTGCCGCATTCAACACTGTAGGTAATGAACCACCTTTATTACCTGCATGATAAGCAAAAGCTAAACACGGAAATCGTTCCATATCCATTTTTGAAAAATGCAGTGCACTCATTTCTACTAAATCAAGGCTGTTGGATGATGACAGTGGCAATCTATCTGGATATGTTAGTGCATACTGAATAGGTACACGCATGTCAGGAGTTCCCAATTGAGCAATAATACTTTTATCAGCATATTCAACCATGGAATGGATAATACTTTCTTTATGCTGAATGACTTCTATTTTGTCGTAAGGTACATCAAATAGCCAATGCGCCTCAATGACTTCTAGCCCTTTGTTCATCATGGTAGCAGAATCAATCGTTATTTTAGCCCCCATACTCCAATTTGGGTGATTAAGAGCATCAGTCACTGTTACTCCTTGAAGCTGATCTCTCGTTTTATCACGGAAACTGCCACCTGAAGCCGTTAAAATGATTTTATTGATATCTTTGTGTGACTCGCCATTAAGTGCTTGAAAGATAGCCGAATGCTCACTATCTACAGGTAATAAGTTAACACCATACTGTTTAGCTGCTTTCATAACTAAGTGGCCTGCAGTAACCAATGTTTCTTTGTTAGCTATCGCAATTTGCTTTTTGTGTTTGATCGCTGTTAGAGTTGCCCCTAATCCAACACTACCCATTACTGCATTCACTAATACATCTGTTTCTGGATCAGCACTAACCTCTTCCATTCCTTCTTTCCCAACTAATACCGTGTTTTGATCAGTATTAATTAACAGTTCATTGCGGATTTTTTCATCTTGAACTACAACTTTTTCAGGTTTGAATTCCGCTATAATTTCTTTAGCCTTGTCTACATTTTTACCAAAAGCGATCCCATATAACCGAAACTGATGAGGATGCTCCCTCATAACATCTAATGTTTGTAAACCTATAGAACCTGTTGCTCCTAATAAAGTGATGTTTTTCATAACTGGTACTCCTAATAATAATATCTATGATATAAAATGAATAAAATGTAATAAAGGAAAAACAAATAACCAACTATCAAAGCGGTCTAGTATCCCACCATGACCAGGCAATATTTTTCCAGAGTCCTTCACATCATAATGCCTTTTGATAGCAGACTCGACAAGATCTCCTATTTGAGCAAATATAGAAGCAATTATTGTAACGATAACAACTAATAACATAGATTCATGTACATGGAAAAAGTACTGAAAAATAATGGCTACTATACTAGCTACTAATATTCCGCCAAGTGCTCCTTCGACAGTTTTCTTTGGACTGATTTGCGGCCAAAGCTTGTGCTTGCCAAATGCTCTTCCGAAAAAATAAGCACCTGTATCAGTTGACAATATTACTAGAATAGCATAAAAAATATAAACTAGTCCATCATCTACTTCCCTAGTTTGGATGAAATAATGAAAGCCCAAACCGACGTAAATCGATGCTAAAATTAAAAAGCCTGCATCTTCAAATGTAAATTTATTTTTAACTAACACTGTATAACCTAGCAAAACTAATACAAAAAACATGAGTAACTCTAGGCGTGTAGAAAAGATTAAATATTCATCTTGAAATAACAAAGACCATAATAAAATAACACCTAAAACAGTAGGGATTGGATACTTGGTCATCCTTCTCATATGTAAAAGTTCCAGAAAACCTATTGTGGCAATGATATACATGATTATTTGAAAGGGTAAACCACTTAAAAATACAAATGGGAAGAAAAGCAAAATTGCAATAATCGCAGTAATAATTCTTGTTTTCATATTATTTTCACACCTTATATTCCACCATAACGACGTTTTCGTTTCTGAAAATCGTTGATAGCTTTCTCAAATTCTGCTGTACTAAAATCAGGCCACAATGTATCTGTAAACCATAATTCTGTATAAGCGGATTGCCAAAGTAAAAAATTACTAAGTCTTAATTCACCACTCGTGCGGATTAATAGATCAGGATCTTTAATATGAGAAGTATATAAATGGTCACTAAGTGTAGTTTCTGTAATCTCTTCGATTCCATACTTACCTTCTTGTACTTCTTGGCAAATCTCTTTGATCGAACGGATCACCTCAAACCTACTACCATAGTTAATTGCAATATTTAATATTAACCCATTATTTTCTGCAGTTTGATCTTTAGCTTTCTGAATCGCTGCTTTTGTATTTTTAGGTAAGTCATCGAATTCACCAATTGTTTGGATACGAACATTTTCCTCCACTAATTCGGGTAAATAATGCTGCAAGAAATCGATAGGCAACTTCATAATATATTCTACCTCAGTTGATGGTCGTTTCCAATTCTCAGTTGAAAATGCATACAATGTTAATATTTCAACTTGTAATTGATTGGCTGCCTTTACAATTCGCTTAACATTATCCATTCCTTCTCGATGACCAGCAATACGCGGTAATCCTCTTTTTTGTGCCCATCTGCCATTCCCATCCATGATGATGGCAATGTGCTTAGGTGAATTTTCAGACACTGTTTGTGATACTTCTACAGTGTTGTCTTTACTATTCTTAAAAGGAAGTTTAAACAAACGCATAATTATCCTCCATCATTTAAAAACCGTTCTATTCAATATGCCATATATGTATGGCTATCATGTAAAGTGGAAAAACCCTCTTCTTATTAAGAGGGCTTCTACACTCATCATATATTCTACCTTTTTTTTGCTTAGACTTCCATAATTTCTTGTTCTTTTTCTTTCGTTAATTCATCAATTTTTTGAATATGTGAGTCTGTTATTGATTGTACATCATCTTGGAAACCTCTTAACTCATCTTCTGTAAGGTCACCATTCTTTTCATCTTTCTTTAATTGATCATTAGTGTCGCGACGAATATTACGGATTTGCACTTTTGATTCTTCCGCATACTTGCCAACTACTTTTACTAAATCTTTACGACGCTCTTCTGTTAATGGAGGAATACTGATTCGTACTACATTACCGTCATTTGATGGTGATAAACCTAGATCAGCTTTTTGAATAGCCTTTTCGACATCAGAAACGGTAGATTTATCAAATGGTGTTATAACCAATAACCGAGCTTCCGGCACAGAAATAGATGCCAGTTGGTTTAATGGTGTCAATGCACCATAATATTCCACTTGTACACTATCTAATAATGCTGGGTTTGCTCTTCCCGCTCTTACTGTCGCCAGATTTTTAGAATATGCTTTTACCGCTTGATCCATCTTCTCACGAGTTTCTTTCATTAATTGTTCAGACATGTTTTAGCTCCCCCTTATAATGGTTCCTATATTTTCGCCAATTACAGCTTTCTTAATGTTTCCTTCCTCTGAAATGGAGAATACAAGTAAAGGAATGTTGTTATCCATACACAATGATGATGCCGTTGAGTCCATTACACCTAATCCTTCATTTAAAATTTCTAGGTAAGATAACTCATCGTACTTTTTAGCTTCTTTATTAACTTTTGGATCAGCAGTGTATACACCATCTACGTTATTTTTAGCCATTAAAATAACATCTGCTTCCACTTCCGCTGCTCGTAAAGCTGCAGTTGTATCAGTTGAGAAATATGGATTACCCGTTCCAGCAGCAAAAATAACCACACGTTTTTTCTCTAGATGTCGAATTGCTTTACGACGAATATATGGTTCTGCTACTTGACGCATTTCGATGGAAGTTTGGACACGTGTTGGAATGCCTACATTTTCAAGACTATCCTGAAGAGCTAAGGAGTTCATGACAGTAGCTAACATTCCCATATAATCAGCATTAGCTCGATCCATGCCCATTTCACTTCCTACTTTACCACGCCATATATTGCCACCACCAACAACAATTGCAACTTCTACACCTAATTCAACTATATCTTTTACTTGTTTTGCCACTGATTGAATGATAGATGGCTCAAGACCAAATCCTTGTTCACCACTCAGAGCTTCTCCACTTAATTTAAGAACAATCCTTCTGTAGTTAGCAGTAGCCATAATTACCTCCATATATGTAAATATTATAAAGAAAACGAAGATTTTAGCCAAGTAAAAGGGTAAGAATCTCCCATTTCCTAAAATATATTAGTAAAAACACTTGGTTTATCATTGTTACTTTTCAAAGAAAAGGGACACCAAGTGCCCCTCTTTTTAATCAAAGTTATTTTTTGTTTACTTGACTCATTACTTCTTCAGCAAAGTTATCTTCACGCTTTTCAATTCCTTCGCCAACTTCATAGCGAACGAAAGATTTAACTGTTGCATTGTGATTTTGTGCAACTTGTTTTACTTTTTGATCAGGATCTTTTACAAAACTTTGCTCTAATAAGCAAATTTCTTCAAAGAACTTGTTAAGACGACCTTCTACCATTTTTTCAACAATATGTTCTGGTTTACCTTCGTTTAATGCTTGTGTTTTAAGTACTTCGCGCTCTTTTTCGACATCTTCTGCTGAAACAGCATCACGAGATAGATATTTAGGATTTACAGCAGCTACGTGCATTGCAATATCTTTGGCTACTTGTTCATCAGTTGTTCCTTCAAGAACTGTAACTACACCAATATTACCACCCATGTGGATATATGCTCCAAACGCATCATTATCCGTTTTGTTAAATAGTGTAAAACGACGCAAGGAAATTTTCTCACCGATTTTTGCAATATTGGAATTGATGAATACTTCTAGTGTTTCACCGTCACCATTAAGTGGTTGTTTTAAAGCATCTTCAACAGTTTCTGGTTTTTGAGAAAGAATGTGTTTAGCAAGATCCTGTGCTAACGTCTTAAACTGATCGTTTTTGGTAACAAAGTCTGTTTCACAGTTTAATTCTAATAATACTGCTTCGTTTCCAGAAACTTCTACATACGCAGAACCTTCCGCAGCAATACGGTCTGCTTTTTTCGCAGCTTTAGAGATACCTTTTTCACGTAGATAATCAATAGCTTGCTCGATATCACCATCAGTTTCTTGAAGTGCTTTTTTACAATCCATCATACCTGCACCAGTTTTTTCTCTTAGTTCTTTTACTAATTTTGCTGTAATTGCCATTAGAATTTCCTCCTTTAATATCATATATTGCTGAAAAAAAGGTGATAAAAGGTCTCCCTCTTATCACCAAAACCTTTAATTACTCTTCTACAGATTCAACTTCTGCTTCTTCTGTAGCTTCTGCTTGCTCAGCAGCTTCTTCTGTTACTTCTCCTTGTTTCGCTTCTAAAATAGCATCTGCCATTTTACCAGTAAGAAGTTTCACAGCACGAATAGCATCATCATTCGCTGGGATTACATAATCAATCTCATCTGGATCACAGTTTGTATCAACAATACCTACGATCGGAATGTTTAATTTATGTGCTTCTGCAACAGCAATACGTTCTTTTCTTGGGTCGATAATGAATAAAGCATCAGGAATTTTATTCATTTCTTTAATACCGCCTAAGAATTTCACTAGGCGTTCTTTTTCTTTAAGAAGACCTACAACTTCTTTCTTCGGTAATACATCGAAAGTGCCGTCTTCTTCCATTTTTTCAATATCTTTTAAGCGGTTGATACGTTTGCGAATTGTTTCAAAGTTCGTTAATGTTCCACCTAACCAACGTTGGTTTACAAAGTACATTCCTGAACGGATCGCTTCTTCTTTTACTGATTCTTGTGCTTGTTTCTTTGTACCTACGAATAAAACAGTTCCATCATTTTCAGCGATTTCTTTTACGAAATTGTACGCTTCTTCTACCTTTTTCACTGTTTTTTGTAAGTCAATAATGTAAATGCCGTTACGCTCTGTGAAGATATATTTCTTCATCTTTGGGTTCCAACGGCGTGTTTGATGTCCAAAATGAACACCAGCTTCTAGTAGTTGTTTCATTGAAATAACTGCCATTATTTTTCCTCCTGTAAATTGGTTTTTATTCCTCCATTTGTTTCATACGATACAAGGACTAGTGAATAGCACCCCTTGTACCTTCCACAAACGTGTGTATTTAACACCGAAAACAAATATACCATAATGTATAGTTGCAATCAAGCGATATTTCATTTTTTTTGTTGAAATTTCAATAATAGCTCAACTTCTGTTTTACCCTTGTCCAGCTCTTTCGCTATTTCATCTACTGTATAACCTTTTTCATGCAAATGTAACACAGAAGCTGTAGTTGAACGTTCTACAACATCTTCGACTTGTTCAACATGTGAAATGGCTTGATATTCTTTTGTTGACTGTTTAGGTGTATGGACTTCCTTAACAGATTTACTGGCTTCATGTTGTTTTTGATTATTATTATCTGAGTTGTTACTATTAAACTTTTCCACTTGTTGTACAAATTTCTCGTTTTCTTCTTTTAATTCTACCAGATAAACAGCAAGAGTGTCTTCGATATTCTTCACTTGCTGGTTCACGTTATCTTCTACCCCAGCTAATGTATCTTGTTTTAATTTCAGTTGTCGAATGATGACAAAAGTTACAATATGAATGATAAAACTAAACAATAACAATATATATAGCATAATCTACCTCTTAACCACTAAAATCCACTTTATTTCCTAAGTAAGGATGTTTGTATTGATGTTGATGTTGTTTCTCTTTTTTCTTATCTTCCGATACTTCTTGGAAGTGGCTGTCCCTTTTTTGCTTGTTGTTTTTTAGTTGTTGACTTGCTTCTTGTTCCAAAACTTGCTTTCGTCTTCTCAAGTCTTCTTTAGCCATTGATTGTGCTAGTTGATTCTGATCAATCCTGCCTTGTTGCTGCATCTGATCCTGTATTTTACCAGCATCCTGTGTTCTAGGCAACGCTACCTGCATTTCTACTGCTTTCCAACTCATGGGATACCTCCAATATTTGAAATAAATATCCGCACTTTCATTTGTTTCCAGTATAACAGTTTAGCTATAAAGATTGAATCGTTATTTCTTTTTCTTCTAAGTAAGCTTGAAAATATTGATGCTCTTGATATAAAACCCGTTTATATTTACCAAACATTAATTCAACATTCTCATACGCTTTTCCTTTAACCATTAATTTCATACCAGCATAATTACCGATTTCAAATTCTAATTCATTTAATTCGTCCTCAATTAACTGTAACTTTTCATTAGTTTTATCAAGCATATTACGCTGTTTTAATAACATAATTCTTTCTTTTGTTGGTAGTTCCCCTACAGCATCTTTTTTCTGCTTCAATTGGTCACCTAAGATTCGTAATTTCTGTTGGTTCTCTTTTAATTCTTTTCGATTTTGTTTTAAACCGCTTACACGATCTAAGATTTTTTTACTGATTCCAAACGCTAATTCCGTTTTTGAATTTGCCAAATTCCCTAAATTCTTTACTTCCATGATTTTTCCAGCTGAACAACTACCTCCAATGATACTTCCGTTCGTACAGAAAAGATTATGTTGCGCAACACAGTTGGAATGCATGATCGACTTCTTCACCTTCAGATCTCTACCTGCCGTTACTTCAGCTTGATTAATATAACCTACTTCTATATCCGCATCAGCCGTTACAATGGCTTTCTCCATACCTGCAATACCTTCTCTTATTAAGACATTACCACCTGCATGAATATAGGATGCTTCTACAATTCCATATACCGTTACATCACCATTTGCTGTTACACTATAACCAGTGGGAACATTACCTTTAATCATTACGGAACCATTAAATTGTATATTACCTGTTTCAAGGGATAAGTCACCATTTACTTCATAAAGTGGATACACATTTATAACTTGATCACCAACAGATAATTGCCCATCTGAAGTGGCAATAAATGTATAAGTTGATTCATCAAAAGAAACATTTTCTCCTGATCTACACTTATAAGGCTTGCCTTTCCTTTGTTTAACTGGGTTATGAAAGATATCCATCCCTTGTTCACCATCGGTCGGTGGTATTAATTGTGCCAAAATGTCATTTGTCTCAACCATTGGGATTCTAGTAATGTCTCTAAAATTCGTTTTTTCTTCTTCGGCTAAAGAACTGTCTGTTGATTGCTTTACGATTAATTTACCATCTGTACCGTTTTCCGGCTTTTTCCCTTCTGCGATGATAAATTCCTCATCGGCTATTAGTTTTTGTTTCCAATCTATCTCAGCTAGATTCATAACTCCGAATTCAATGTTATAACTTTTGAGTAACTCTTGAATATCTTCCTCTGTTATGTCTTCGATTGCATCTGGATCTTTCACATACAGCGTAGCCACTAATCGATTTTTCGAGATATTAATATCTATTTTTTCTTTTATTTCATTCATGATCAAGCCCCGCCTATACTCTTATATTTTTTTATATAAATGACGAACTTTTACTATCGCTTGTTTATGAATTTGTGAGATCCTTGATGTTGTTAAGCCTAATACTTTACCGATTTCGGTAAATGTTAATTCCTTATCATAAAATAAACTTAATACCATTTGCTCATTTTCGTTTAATTGTTGGATACACTTCGATAATTCTAGATAGTTTTCCTTTTGTACCATATTATCTTCAGGTAACGGCTCTCGATCATCTGGAATAAGATAACCAATTCCTTCTTTTGTATCTTCGGAGTTATTTTTACTTTTCTCCTCCATTGATAACAAGTTAGCAAAAAAACTATCCTTCAATGAATCCTCTACTTCTTCCACAGTTAAACCTAGATAGTCAGCAACCTCTTCTGTCGTTACTTCTCGTTGAAGTGATTGTTCTAATGATTCCATTGCATGGTCAATTTTTTTCACCTTATCTCTTGTCGTTCGAGGAAGCCAATCTTCTTTTCTTAATCCGTCAATGATGGCTCCCTTGATCCGAAAAGAAGCATAGGTATCAAATTTTAAATCACGACTATTATCAAATTTTAATATCGCATCAAACAATCCAAATAACCCTAAACTTTTGATATCATCTTTGTTAACACTTTTAGGCAGATTAACAGCGATTCGTTGGACATGGTAATGTACCAGATACATATAGTTTTCTATTAATTCATTCGTATTATCTTCACTTTTGTTGCTTAACCATTTATTCCACAAACTTTTTTCCATAGACGTATCTTTGACCATCGAATCACCTCATTTCAAAAATAATGAATCCTAATTAAATTTGCATAATTCCACTATTTACTGTTCTTACTTCGAGCATGCCTGTTTCGATATCGAATTCGATTGTTCTCCCTTTATTGCCACCTACATCCTGCGCTACTACCGGAATTTTATGTTCCCTTAATTTAGCAAGCACCGCTTCGACATTGCGTTCACCAATTTTTAACATATTGTTATCTGACTGAAAAGAAAACATATGTGCTCCACCTGCTATTTTCGCTTTCAACTTAGATTTACTAACACCTTCCGTTAAGAGTTGCTCCAATAATAAATCAATCGATGTATCTGCATACTTCATTTCGTTTACTAAACTTTTTTTCGATGCAGTTGAATCTGGTAACATGACATGTGCAAGTCCTGCTATCTTCTGTTCATAGATGACAACTCCTACGCAAGATCCTAGTCCAGATGTTTTTAAGGTATTTGGTATTTGTGTTACTTTTAAATCTGCTATACCAACTTTTACAACAGTAGTTATGATTGTCATTCCTCTTCGACCCCTAGTGCTTTGAAAATTTCATCAAAAGAGTCAGGGTCTGGTAATAAAAAGAAATGGCCTTTCACCGACTCGTTTGACTGTTCTTCTTCCTCAATCATCGTATCTATGATAATGGCATAATCACTTTCCTGCGAAATCTCAAGAAGCCCTTGCATCAATATAGCGGCTGCCATATCAATCGTTAGATTAGGAACAGTTGGTTGCATATTAATAGATGTAAAATCAGATAAAGCAGATAAGTAAGATCCTGAAAGAATATTGCCAATTTCAGAAATAGCTGAAATAGCGAGATCATTTTCTTCGATATTATCTCCTGATGTACCTGTCAATTGTTCCACTAATGAACTTGATTCTTCTGGTGATAGTACAAAAAACATACTCCCAGGTGCTTCACCTTGTATTCTTAAAAATACACTTACAATGACTTGTTCTGGCCCACCTACATAATCCATTAATTCATTAAAATCAACAATCCTAATAGATGGAATAGACATTTCTATCTTTTTTCCTAATAAGCTTGAGAGTGCTGTAGCAGCGTTCCCAGCACCAATATTACCAACTTCCTTTAATACGTCTAAATGATGTTGCGATAAGTTTTCCATCTGGACCATTTATCTAACCTTCTTGTCCTAAAAATGCTGCCTGATAGGATTCTTGGGATAATACTTTTTGCAATTCTAAAAGCATAATCAACCTTTTGTCGACTTTTGCTACTCCACCTATATAATCTGAGTCAACTGTTCCAATAACCTGTGGAGCAGGCTCAATAGCATCTTCTGGAATATATAAAACGTCATAGGCAGCATCTACAATAAAACCAACATCATAGTTCTCCATATGAATAATGATGATTCTTGTACTTTCTGTATGCTCTGCCTTTTCCATTCCGAAGCGCTCGCGTAAGTCGATAATTGGTGTAACTACACCACGAAGATTAATAACACCTTTTACGAAATTAGCTGTCTTTGGTACTCTCGTAATATGTTGCATCCGCTCGATAGCTCCGACGACTTCTACAGGAATCGCATATTCTTCTTTGTCCAATTCGATAATAATCGATTGATGATTGCTAGTTGTTTCTTCCATGCTACCCCTCCTAGTTTATTAATGTGTTCGTATCAACAATTAACGCTACTTGTCCATCACCTAAAATAGTGGCACCTGATATTGCAAATACATCTCCTAAATAATCGCCTAATGATTTTAAAACAACTTCCTGTTGACCAATGAATGTATCCACAACTAATCCTGCCATCTTGTCCCCTTTGCGAATAATAACAACGGAATATAGTTCATCGTCTTCTTCTTCAGTTGGTACTTCAAATACATTCTTTAAATCTATTAATGGTACTACTTTTCCTCGGAAATCTATTACTTCTTTGTTGTGAGCATTTAGAATTTCTGATTTGCTTATAATTGCTGTTTCAATAATAGATGATAACGGAATCGCGTATTTTTCTTTCTCTACTTCTACTAAAAGAACAGATATAATCGACAGCGTTAATGGTAATTGAATAGAGAATAGCGAACCTTTTCCTTCTTCTGATTCGATCGTAATCGTTCCACCAAGTGACTCGATAGTATTTTTTACTACATCTAAACCTACTCCACGACCTGAAACATCACTAATCTTATCAGCCGTAGAGAACCCGCTTGACATGATCAACTGATATACTTCTTTATCTGTTAACTGCTTAGCTTCTTCTTCTGTAATAACGTGATTAGAAACTGCTTTGTTTACCACTTTTTCTCTGTTTATTCCTGCTCCATCATCAGAAATTTCAATAAAGACGTGATTTCCGCTATGATACGCTTCTAATAATAAATGTCCTTCTTCATTCTTTCCTGCTTCCTGTCGTTTCTCAGGCGTTTCAATCCCGTGATCTAATGCATTTCGAATTAAGTGTACTAATGGATCACCAATTTCATCGATAACAGTTCGGTCTAATTCCGTTTCTGCACCAACAATTTCAAGGTTGATCTTTTTGCCTAAATCTTTTGAAAGCTGACGCACCATTCTTGGAAAACGATTAAAGACTTGTTCAATTGGAACCATACGCATATTTAATATAATATTTTGTAAATCACCCGAAATTCTCGACATGCGCTCTACAGTCTCTTGTAATTCTGCATGTTTTAGATTTGCTGAAATCTGCTCTAAACGGCCTCTGTCGATGACTAATTCCTCAAACAAATTCATTAAACCATCAAGACGGTCGATATTGACCCGAATCGTCTTACTTGCAACACCTTTGGCAGCCTTTTTCTTGCTTTCATCTGTGGTTTTATTATTAGATGATTCCTTACCTTCATTTGATTGTTTTTCAACATTTTCTTTCTCTTCATTATGTTCTTGTGCGCTCGCAACTTGTTCGAACGTTGATACAATAACTTCCTCTATCTCAGACACTTTTAGAATTTTTTGCTTTACATCTTCAGCGCTATCCTTCGTTACTAGTAGCACATGAAACTGCAGGTCAAAATTTTCTTCTTCTAATTCTTGAACTGTTGGATCGGCCTTAATTACTTCACCAATTTGTTCTAAGACTTCAAACACCATATATACACGAGCAGCTTTTAATAGACAATTGTCATTTAATTTCACCGTTACTTCTAGGTTCTCGAAACCATTTTCTTTTGATTGATCTAATATTGCTAATTCAAATTGATCTAGTCGGTCAAAATGTGCTTGATCACTTGTCGCTGTATTTGTTGTATTGATACTTGTGTTCGTAGTCGATTCATTTACCTTTTCAAAACCTTGATTACTTTCGATCGCTTGTAAGGTATTCACAAGTTCTTGTACATCTGAGGAACCATCGCCGCCTTCAGCAATATCTAATACCATTCCCTCCAGTTGGTCGACCGCTTGAAAAATTACATCAATGATCTCAGAAGTTATTTTCACTTGATCATTTCGTACTGCGTCTAGGACATTTTCCATCTTATGAGTTAAATCAGCTAGGTCTTGGAAACCCATTGTCGCTGCCATACCTTTTAATGTGTGTGCAGATCGGAAGATTTCGCCTACTGTATCCATGTTTTCCGGTTCGTTTTCTAAAATTAATAGTTGATCGTTTAAAGATTGAATATGTTCTTTACTTTCTTCAATAAATACTTCAAGATACTCGTTATTTTCCATCGGTATTTCACCTCTTCGTTTGGATTTTTTGCACTAACGCATCACTAATATTGTCCAAGTCTTCTACATAATCTACTAAACTAGTTTTTACTGCTGCTTGAGGCATACCATAAACTACACAGGTTTCTTCCGACTGAGATATAGCAATGGTTTTAGGATGTCTTTGTTTGAGGTGTAACAGACCATTTGATCCATCACTCCCCATACCTGTCAGTATGACTGCAAGAGGGTGACACTCTTTTACATTGGCAATCGATTCAAACAGTACATCAACTGATGGCTGGTGTCCATTAATCGGCTGTTCTGTTTTAACTTCTGCATATAATCTGCTGTCGCGTTCTTTTACTTTAAATTGCTTACCCCCAGGCGCTAGGTATACATTGCCATTCTCTATTAAATCTCCATCTTCTACCTCTTTAACCGTGATATTGGATAATTTATCAAGACGCTCAGCCAATGATTTGGTAAATCCTTTTGGCATATGCTGCACAATAACAACCGGTGATGGAAAACCAGCTGGCAACTTAGTGATGACTTGTTGTAATGCTCGTGGTCCTCCTGTGGAAGAACCTATCGCGACAATTGGACGGTTACTTGAAATAGGTTTATAGCTTTTCCTTTTAATAGAAGATGACGAATTGATCGATAACTTGTAATTAGCACGTGATGCATGCTCTACTTTTTGAACTATCTCTGATTCAACGTCTCTAATATTTAAAGATATAGATCCTGAAGGTTTTGCGATAAAGTCAACAGCACCGTAAGACATTGCCTCTATCGTTTTATCTGCTCCAGATTTCGTTAAACTAGAAAGCATAACAACAGGTGTTGGCCTCTTTTTCATGATTTCTTTTAACGTTGATATACCATCCATAAGCGGCATTTCTACGTCTAATGTAATAACATCAGGCTTTAATTCCAACACTTTCCGCAACGCATCTTCACCATTTCTTGCCGTACCAATCACTTCTAAATAAGCAGATGAATGAACAATATCTGAAATCATTTTTCGCATAAATGCTGAGTCATCAACGACTAATACAAGTTTTTTATTCATAGATTTCTACCTTTCTGTAATTAATCTTCTGAGTTTGTTGAGAAATCCTGAGTCATCTGATTTTGTTGATGGTTCCCCTAGGTACTGATTAGCAACATGTTCGATTGCCACTGATGCTTTTGATTTAGTGTTATGTATAAGAAAAGGTTGCTGTGCTAATACAGCATCTGTAACAGCTGAATCATCAGGTATTGTTCCAAGCGGGATAACATCATGATGTAAAAATCGTTTCACAGCACTATTCATCCGATTCATGATATCGACACCCTGCTTTTTATTTTTCACTCGATTAATAATTAAATGAAACTTTATTGGTTGTTGCAATAACACATGCTTGATCATGGAATATGCATCCGTCATCGAAGTTGGTTCTGGAGTTGTTACAAGAATACATTCATCAACTGCTAAAATATAATGGATCGTTTCTCGTGTAACACCTGCCCCCATATCAAAAATGATGTAGTCATATTCTCTCATCAGTAGTTCTAATTGCCCAAGGAAGTGATGCAATCTTTCCTCATCAAGATAGAAAATATGATCTTGTCCACTACCACCAGCAACATAAGACAGTGAGTTTGGACCTATTTCTATAATATCATATATCGACAAATTATTCTCGAATAGATTTATAATAGAATAGTTAGAACTTTTTCCTAATAATATGTCAATATTACCCATACCAACGTCCAGATCAAATAATAAAACTTTTTTTCCTTTACTAGCTAAGGATAAAGAAAAGTTTAATGCAATATTAGACTTTCCTACGCCTCCTTTACCACTAACGATAGCTATCGTTTTTGCATGATAATGACTGTGAACCCCTATTAATTTTTGTCTAAGCTTTGCTGCTTGATCAGCCATTTTAATCACCAACTATTAATTTTGCAATTTGATCTATAGAACTTTCTTCAATATCATCTGGTACATCCTGACCATTTGTCATATAGGCAATTCCAATTTGATATTTTAAGCATAAATTTAATACAGGACCATAAGTAGTTGTTTCATCTTTCTTTGTTAAAATAAGTTGTTTGATTGGAATATTATCAAATTGTTGATATATATCTTCTAGATCTTTTGCCCTAGTAGTTAAGGAAAGGACTAGATACGTATTGACCTCGTGGTTTAAATCAACTATTTTACCTAATTCTTTTATATATTTTTCATCTCTGAAATTTCTACCAGCTGTGTCAACGAAAACATAATCATACTCTCGAAACTTTTCTTTCGCTTTTTGATAATCATCCAAATTATATGCGATTTCTATTGGGACATCTAAGATTTTTGAATAAGTCTTTAGTTGCTCAATCGCAGCAATTCGATACGTATCTGTTGTTATAAATGCTACTTTTTTTTGGCGGTTTAATACACAATGAGCAGCTAGTTTTGCGATCGTTGTCGTTTTTCCTACCCCAGTAGGGCCAACCAGATGAATAAACTGTTTATCAAATATTTCCCCACCGAAAGTCCCTTTGTTTGCAATACGGTGCTTAACTTCAAAAGCAAGCTGATCCCATACTTTAATTTCCGCTATCTCCTCATGATCAAATCTTGCTTGAATAGATTCGATTAATTCATAAGCGATTGTCTCATCTACTTCTTGCTTGACTAAATGATCGTAAACCACTTGATAGGGTAGCTTAAAGGCCATATCCTTTGTCGTATTCTTTTGCATCCATTGCTTCATTTCTCGCAATTCTTTTAAGACCTCTTCTTGATTTGGATTCTTACCTGAAGAATGAGTATCTAATTTAGGTTCTACTAGCTGTTTACTCACGTTATTCCTTCTCTTTGGCAGTTTTGTTTGATCCATTGCCGCTAAGACTTCAATTTTTCTCTTCTTAAAAAGTCCCAAAAATCCGCCTTCATGTATGACCTTAGAGTTTAAAATAACAGCATCTGACCCTAATTCTTTTCTGACGACTTGCATCACTTCTGGCATTGTTGCACCTTTGAATTTTTTTACTTTCATGCTACGTTCACCACCCCGATGCTTTGAATTTCTGCAGTTGGTTCAATCTCATTGTAAGACAGGACAATTACATGTGGATAAAAGCGGTCTAATAATTGTTTGAAATACATGCGAATGGTCGGTGAACATAAGATAACTGGCGTCTCTTCCTGTAAACTCATGTTCTCGACATTTTCCGAAACAGAATAAATCACTTGTTGTTGTGTATCAGGATCCATTGCTAAGTAACTTCCATGCTCGGTTTGTTGTATGTGTTCAGCAATTAATTTTTCCACTTCACCTGAAACAGTGATCACTTTTAGTTGTTGCTTACCTTGTACGATATCATTGGTAATTTGAACGGATAATGATTGTCTTACATATTCGGTCAGTAAATCTGTATCAGTTGTCATTTTGGCAAAATCGGCTAATGTTTCAAAAATAACGGGCAAATTCTTAATAGACACATTTTCACGCAACAACTTAGCTAAAACTTTTTGGACATCTCCAACCGCTAATGGCTCTGGTGTTACTTCTTCTACTAAAATCGGATTGGACTCTTTCAAATGATCAATTAATTGTTGTGTTTCTTGACGACCAATTAATTGGTGTGCAAAACGTTTGATTAACTCTGTTATATGCGTCGATACAACAGATGGAGGATCTACAACGGTATAACCAGACATTTCTGCATCATCTCGAACATCTTCCGTAATCCATTTAGCAGGTAACCCGAATGCCGGCTCCACTGTATCAATACCCTCTAATTCATCATCTTCAATTCCTGGACTCATCGCTAAATAATGATCAAGTAGTAGCTCTCCTCTAGCAATTTCATTTCCTTTTATTTTAAGCCGATATTCATTAGGGTTTAACTGAATATTGTCTCGAATTCTTACCACTGGAATAACTAAACCTAATTCAATTGCTAATTGACGTCTAATCATTACAACTCGGTCTAATAAATCTCCACCCTGATTAGAATCAGCTAACGGAATTAAGCCATAACCAAATTCGAATTCAATCGGATCCATATTAATCAGACCAACTACATTTTCTGGTGATTGCATTTCTTCCGATTCTGCTTCATCTACCTGTTCATCACTTGGAGCTTCATCTACCTGCGTGCTTCTCGATAACAGATATGCACTAACAATTAATACAGCAGCGATCATCGTTGTCAGAAGAAAATTGATCGGTGTTAAACCTAAAAAGAAAATCGTACCACCCGCGATATAAAGTAGTGTAGGATATCTCAATAATTGTTTGCTGACATCCGCACTCAAATTACCATCTGAGGCAACTCTAGTAACCACGATCCCAGTAGCTGTTGATATTAGTAAGGCTGGGATTTGACTAACTAATCCATCCCCAACGGTTAACCGCATATATATATCAATAGCTTCATTAAAACTCAATCCAAGCTGTGCCATTCCAATAATTAATCCAAAGATAATATTGATGAGAACAATAATGATACCTGCAATGGCATCACCTTTTACGAATTTACTGGCACCATCCATTGCGCCATAAAAATCAGCTTCATGCTCAATTTTTTCACGTCGTTCCTTTGCTTGTTGTTCATTAATCATTCCTGCATTTAAATCGGCATCGATACTCATTTGCTTACCTGGCATTGCATCTAATGTAAAGCGAGCAGCAACTTCTGATACACGCTCACTACCCTTGGTAATAACTAAAAATTGAATAATCACTAAAATAACGAACACAACAAAACCTACCAAAGGATTATCTCCGATAACGAAAGTACCAAATGTCTCCACTACGCCACCTGCATCTGCCTCTGATAGAATAGATCTAGTAGTTGATACATTCAAACCTAACCGGAATAATGTCAATAGCAATAGTAAAGAAGGAAAAACAGAGAATTGCAATGCCTCTGTTGTATTCATGGAGACTAAAATCACGATTAATGCTAGAGATATATTGGTTAAAATTAAGATACTTAATAACCACCCTGGAAGAGGAATAACTAACATAATAATAATAGATATAACACCAAATAAAACGGAAAAATCTCTAGCTTTCATCTTCTTACAACTCCTTTACGTAAAACACACAAACGGTTCTTAAATCTTCTTTTCAATTCGATAGACATATGCTAAAATTTCTGCTACAGCTTGGAAAAATTCTTCACTTATGATTTCATCAATCTCGACTTGATCATATAATGCTCTTGCTAAAGGTCGATTTTCTACCATTACCACATCATGGTTTCGAGCAATATCCTTGATTCGCATCGCAACAAAATCGACACCTTTGGCAACAACATATGGCGCATCTGCCTTTCGTTCATCATATTTAATTGCAATCGCATAATGAGTTGGATTGGTGATCACCACATCTGCATTAGGTACTTCACTCATCATCCTTTGCATCGCCATCTGTCTTTGCTTTTCCTTAATTTTTGATTTGATCAATGGATCCCCTTCAATATTTTTATGTTCATCTTTCACATCATTTTTAGACATTTTGTTTTGTTTTTCAAAATCATATTTTTGATAAGCATAATCAATCACCGAAATAATCAGCAAACCGATTGCCGCTGCAACTCCCATTTGAATCGTCATCTGTCCAAAGAAAGCTAATGCACCATGAACGTCTTTATCGACTAGCATCATCATTTCATCTCGATTGATCCATATGATTGAGAACGTGATCACTCCTACAACGACAATTTTTAACAACGATTTTACTAACTCCACCAGTGCTCTGGCAGAAAATATCCTCTTCGCACCTTGAATCGGATCAATTTTATTTAACTTCATTTTTAGTGGTTCAGTTGTAAATAGAAAGCCTATTTGCATAAAGTTTGAAGCTAGCCCGGCTACAATTGCAATAAGCATAATGGGCGCGATAGCAATACTTATTTGGGACAAAACATCTAAAAACATACGGAAAAGTTCTTCTTCAGTTACATCATGATGAATATATTCTGTAAATGATTTGCTAAACATTTCTGACATCGTGCTTTTCAGGTTATCACCTGTCACTAGTAAAATAATAAATACAAAAAATAGTAAAATGGCTGTATTTACATCTTGACTTTTGGCAACTTGCCCCTTTTTACGAGCGTCTTGTCTTTTCTTCGGAGTAGCTTTTTCTGTTTTTTCGCCTGCGAAATATTGAAGATCAAGCCTTAATTGCATCTATTAAGCACCCCCGAACATTTGAATAAGACTTTGCATCGTTTCTAACGTATATTGAAAAAGTTGTTGCACAACCATCATATAAAAAGTTACAAACATAAATAGTACAGCAAAGGAAACAAAAATTTTCAGTGGAAGTCCTACAACAAAAACATTTAGTTGCGGGACGGTTCTGGCAATAATACCCAACGCTACATCCACTAAAAACAAACAACCAACTATTGGAAGAGCTAATTGAAATGCCATTAAAAACATTTGGCTGAACGTTTGCAGAATCAAATCTAGACTATTAAATTGAAATAACTGATCTAACGGCAACTCTTCAAAACTATACATTAGCCCATTAAGTAGTAGGTGATGACCGTCAACTGATAACAAAAAAAGAATAGCGAGCGTATAAAAGTATTGTCCTATTAATGGACTTTGAGCTCCAGTTTGCGGGTCAACAACATTTGCAATCGCAAAACCCATTTGAAAATCGATAAAGCCACCTGCAATCTGAATAGCGGATAAAATTAAATAGGCAATTAAACCTAATAATAAACCGATGACTGCCTCTTTCATAATGAGTAAGATATACAAGCCATCAAATGCAAGCTCAGGGATATCCAGTGTATAAAACATAATCCATGCTATAAAAACACCAATACCAATTTTTAATTGTGTTGGTATATTTCGATAAGAGAAAATCGGTACTGTTGCAAAAAATGATATGACTCTGACTAGGATTAAAATAAATGCCGGAAAACGATTGATATCTATTAACTCAAACATATCCTATCCCACAAACTGATTCATATTTTCGAATATATTTGTTGCAAATTCTACCATTGTTGCTAACATCCAAGGGCCAAATATAACAATACCTAATAAAACAGCAACAATCTTCGGTATGAATGCAAGTGTTTGTTCTTGAATTTGGGTAGTAGCTTGAAAAATACTTACTAATAAACCTACTACTAGTGCCAATATAAGAATTGGGCCTGCCACCATTAATATGGTGAATATCCCCTGCTCGGCTAATGAAACGACAAATTCTCCACTCACTATCAGTATCTCCTCTCAAACTATGTCAAAGTGGTAAGAAACCATCTAATAATGAATGCGTAATTAAATACCACCCATCTACTAGAACAAACAATAATATTTTAAATGGTAATGAAATCATTACTGGCGGTAACATCATCATCCCCATAGACATTAAAACACTTGCAACTGCCATATCAATGACTAGGAATGGAACAAATATCATAAAGCCCATCTGAAAAGCAGTTTTTAATTCGCTAATTGCGAAAGCTGGAACTAATGTTGTCAAAGGGATATCTTGAACAGTTTCCGGTCTTTCTATTTTTGCATAATTCATGAATAACGCTAAATCTTTTTCCCTTGTATGTTTCGACATAAACTCTTTGATGGGGATACTAGCATTATCATATGCTTCTTCTAACGTTATCTCTTCCTCGAACAACGGCTGTAATGCTTCCTCGTTTACCTCTTGAAATGTAGGTGCCATAATAAAAAATGTCATAAATAAAGCGAGACCAATCAGTACTTGGTTTGGCGGCATTTGCTGTGTTGCTAGAGACGTCCGCACAAAAGATAAAACAATCAAAATTCTAGTAAAGCTAGTCATCAATATTAAGATACTAGGAGCCAATGAAAGAACAGTTAATAATAAAAGTAAACGGACAGATGTAGATATACTCTCAGGATCTGTACCAGAGAAAACATCAATGAGATGAATCATCATTTTTTCGACTACTTTCCTTCAGTTTTTGATATACTTTCTTTCTTCCTTCTTTCATTGTATTAAGCTCCTTATTAAATAGCGAAGTGAAGTTTTGATTGCTACTTTTCGTTGACTCTACTGGTTGTTTCGTCAATTTCGCCTTGAGTTTATCTAAAGAATCACTTGTTTCTTCTTGTTTCATTAACTGTTCGATTGTATTAGGGTCCGTAATTTCCATCAACAATTCAATATTATCTGCAACACCGATGACATAAAAACGCTCCCCTATTTTTATCGTTTGAATCGATTTATTCGATCCAACGGTTATACCACCATAATTCTCAATTACTTGATGCTTTTTGAGAAAACCGTTTTTTTTACGCAAAAACTTTGAGATCAGCACAATCAAACCAATTACTACAGCTAAGGAGAGAATGAGTTTAAAGAAACTACCTATAAAACTAGGCGAATCAACAGCCAGCTGATCATCGGTTTCTGTGACTCCTTCACTTTCATCCACTTCATTCTCTTCTTCTAGTTGTATTTCTTCTTGATTATCCAATATTTCATTTACCATTCTTGCTTCTAGATTTATTGGTAAAAGCCATACTAGAAGGGAAATAAAAAATATGCTAATACATGATTTCAGGTTAATGCTAATCACCTCATTAACCTAAAACTTTTGAAATGGCTTCGATTACCCTATCAGCTTGGAATGGTTTTACAATAAAGTCTTTAGCCCCTGCTTGAATTGCATCAATTACCATTGCTTGTTGTCCCATAGCAGAACACATAATAACCTTAGCATCTCCATTGATACTTTGTATTTCTTTTAAAGCAGCAATTCCATCCATCTCTGGCATTGTAATGTCCATTGTTACTAAGTCAGGTTGTAATTCTTTATATTTTTCAACAGCTTCTTGGCCATCTTGCGCTTCTCCTACTACGTCATACCCATTCTTTGTTAAAATATCCTTGATCATCATTCTCATAAAAGCAGCGTCATCTACGATTAATACTGTTTTAGCCATGTTTATCCATCCTTTCAATTATCTATTTTAGTTGCTTTAATCTATCTTCTTTACTTACGATATCTGTTACCCGCACACCAAAGTTTTCATCGATAACGACTACCTCACCTTTAGCTATCAGTTTTTGGTTGACTAATATATCAACCGGTTCACCTGCAAGTTTATCTAATTCTACAATAGAACCTGAGGATAGTTCTAAAATCTCTTTTACCGTTCGCTTTGTTCTCCCTAACTCGACCGTTACCTGTAATGGAATATCCATTAATAAGTCTAGATTTCGTTTTTCGCTTTGTTGTAAAGGTACATCATCAAAGCTTGAGAATGCTGCTGCTTGAACCCCTTGACTTGTTCCTGCTGATTGAGTTCCTAATTGTTTTGGCTGATGAGTACCGCTCTGTGCTTGTTGTTGAACCGGTTGTGTATTAGGCACAGGCTCAGTAGCCTCATGATGTTGATTGATTTCAGTGTCATCAGTCGTTTGATTATTTGATGCACTTGTTTCCTCTGATGAATTCAGTAATTGATCTACTAAATCTTTAGCAAACGTAACGGGTAACAACTGCATTATTTTGGAATCTATTAATGTACCTATTTTTAATTGAAACGAAACCTTGATTAAGACATCATCATCAGGCGTTAAGAATTGTGTTTCTTCTTCTGTTACATCCATAATAGATGTTGTCGGTGGAGAAATATCTACCTTTTTATTAAAAACAGTAGACATACTTGTCGCTGCAGTTCCCATCATTTGATTCATTGCTTCTTGAACAGCACTTAAATGGATATCATTTAACTCCTGTGATTCGGGATTCCCATCTCCACCAAGCATGAGATCAGCAATAATGGCAGCATCTTTTGATTCGAGTATAAATAGATTTGCTCCACTAAAGCCTTCTGTATATTTCACTTCTATTCCAACATATGGTACAGGAAATTCTTCCTCTAATTCACCCTTATGAAGAACACTAATGATTGGTGTTGTAATCTCTACTTTTTGATTTAATAAAGTTGAGAGTGTGGTTGCCGAGCTTCCAAAGGATATATTTCCAATTTCTCCCAAAGCATCTTCTTCAATAGATGATAGGCATTCATCTGTGGAAGGAGCCTCATTTGAATTCACATCTTCATTGGTATCATCAGAACCATTTAATAGCGCATCTATTTCGTCTTGGGATAACATTCCATCATTCATCATCGTGATCCCCTCCCTTAATTTCGTCTATTACTTGTACTGCAATCTTTTGTTTTTTCTTTCCTGGTTGTACAAGAAATTTAGGCTCTTGATCAACTTGTAATGTTAAAGCTTGATCAATACTCTTATCCAGTACAATGGTGTCATCTATTCCTAAAAATAAAAATTCTTCTAATGTAATCGATGTTTCACCTAATATGGCTGTCATATCCAAACTTGTCTGTTTGATATTATAAGAAATAGATTCATATTCTTCTGGTTTTCTCTCTTTAGAATTTTCATTTTGCATCCAATAATGAACAGATAATTTAGGTATAATCGGTTCAAGTACTACATGAGGGATACAAATGTTAATCATACCGCTACTATCACCAATGGTAGTATCCAGAGATACAACGACAACTGTTTCATTAGGCGAAACGAGTTGTAAAAATTGTGGATTTACTTCAAAGTCCTCCAACATTGGATCAATATTAACTACTGAGCTCCAGGCTTCTTGAAGATT
Organism: Gracilibacillus lacisalsi DSM 19029; assembly: GCF_000377765.1. Lineage (GTDB taxonomy): Bacteria > Bacillota > Bacilli > Bacillales > Amphibacillaceae > Gracilibacillus > Gracilibacillus lacisalsi. The sequence continues at coordinate 62,788 of NZ_KB898668.1, forward strand.
GTCTAAAGCTTTTTCAAACAGTTGTGACATCAGAGTTGTTTCAATCTCGGTTAAGTTATCAATCTTATTAACACTGCTTCCTTTACCACCTAGCATACGATCCATCATGGCATAAGCTATATTTGGATTGAATTCAAAAATAATTCTTCCATCCAATGGTTCAACACTGTAGACATTTAAAATTGTTTTGCTTGGAATCGAGCGAATGAACTCTTCATAAGGAATTTGATCTACCGAAGCAACAGAAATATGTACATAAGTTCTTAACTGTGCTGAAAAATACGTTGATAACAATCTAGCAAAGTTATCATGAATTCTGGAAATACTTCTAATTTGATCCTTAGAAAATCTTAATGCTCTTTTAAAATCATATACTTTTACCTTTTTATCTTTTTCTTCTTCTTTTAATTGATTGGCATCCATTTCACCAGATGATAAAGCTGATAATAAGGCGTCAATCTCATTTTGCGAAAGAACTTCATCTGCCATTTTTCCACCTCCATTCGGAGTAAACTTACTGGATAACTTTACTTATAATTAAGACATCGACGATTTGACCTTCCGTCATATGTTTATTCATAGCTGTTTTCATATCACTTTCTAACTCCGATAAATTGTCTTGAAAGTCATTTGCTGTTAAATCAACTGAAGATTTTATAAATTCATTTTTTACTTGGAATTCTCTTTTTTCAATTTCTTCTAATGCAGCTTTACTATTTGTAATAAATTGAAATTGAATGAGAACGAAATTACCATCATTTAAATCTGTTCTTATTTCTTCGGTTGTATAAGAGTATTTCACCATATCATCAATTGACATTGCCGCGCCTTCATCGGGGTTACTGTCTAATAGAAAATATAATGTTACAGCTCCTGCTATCGTAATGATTAATAAAACGACAACCAGTATTTTTATTAACTTAGGATTCATTACCTTGTTCACCTACTTCTCTTTGAAGTTGAATGAGACCAATTTCCTTATAAAACTCTCTCACCATTTCCTTGACAGCTTCTTCTGATTCTTTCACAAACAATTTTTTCTGATTGGTCAAAGTGATCGTTGTATCTGGAAAAGACTCAATCCGTTCTATGTATATTGCGTTAATCGTAATCGTGTCACCTTTTAATTTGGTTAATGTAATCATAGATTTAGAGAGTTAAGGATTAGAGCCTTAACTCTCTTCCTCCTTTTTTATCGTTTTAAGTTCACCAGTTCCTGTAAAATTTCATCAGAGGTTGTAATAATTCTAGTATTTGCTTGAAAACCACGTTGAGCAGTAATCATTTCAGTAAATTCTTCAGAAAGATCGACGTTTGACATTTCTAATGCCCCTGCAACAATAGAAGCTGTTCCACCTTCTTCAGGTTGATAATAAATCGTATCATCTTCACCAGTTTCAAACTGACCGTCGTTAACAGTAGTCTGATACATATTTGACCCTACCTTTTCCAAGCCACCTTCATTAGCGAACTTACTTAAAGCAATTTGCCCGGCAACTCTTGTTTCTCCATCTTCAACATAATTAACTACTCCATTTCCTTCAATACTGAAACTTGAAGCAGTATCAGGGATATTAATAATCCCAACTTGACTATGGTCGATATCGTCAATGGACGAAGGCTCATCTCCTTGTGGTTGAAAACCCATTAAATATTGACCATTAGCATTTACGATATTACCATCATCATCTAGATACATATTACCTGCACGTGAGTACTGTAATTCATCACCTTCTTGAAAAACAAACATGCCGTCCCCTTCTAATTGAAGATCCAATGGGCGCTCTGTCGTTTGACGATTTCCTTGTGTATGAACATTATCAATTGAACCTAATTGAGAGCCTGTCCCGACTTGAGCAGGATTGATCCCCCCACGATTAGCAGTTGGAGCACTTGCACCAGAGACAGTTTGACTCATCATATCCTGAAAAGTTGCGCGACCTTTTTTAAAACCTGCTGTATTTACGTTGGCTATATTGTTACCTACTACATCTAATTTTGTTTGAAAACTCTTCATACCCGAAATACCAGCATACATTGAACGTAACATTTATAACTTCCTTTCCATTTTTTATTAAGCTATCGCTGTCGGTTGATAGCTTGTAAGCCTCCCTTGTGGGTCCAGCCTAATCCATTACGATCGTTCCATTAATATTGGTAAAGATTTTACTGCTTAACTCACTTTTATCCAATGCAGTTATCACTTTCTTACTTTCTGCATTAACAATAAATGCTGCATCACCCATTATCACTAATGACTCTTTTACACCTTTATCCTTAGCTTGATCTAGTTTCTCGTTCATCTTGTTCCAATCTGTATCACTCAAATGAATATCTCGCTGAATCATTCTGTCACTAGCATGTTTACTTATTTCAATTTCCTGTTGTTGTTTTAAGACTTTAGCAAAATCACTAGATTTATTTTGTTGAACTGTTAAGTTTTTTGGAACAAGTGGATGATGATAAGCATGAATCCGATTATCCATAGTATCCCTCCTCTTTTATTCCGCGGAAGGATCATTGATTCTGAGTACCTCATCGGTAAATATGTTCGTTTCATTCTCTAACTCTATTACAGCATATCCATTCTTTTGGGAGATAGCTTTTACTTCACTAGTTAGTATCTCTTTTGGTTCTGCCACTTCACCTGTTTTCTCATCTATCCGATAATAACTAACTTCTTTTCCGATTAAATGACTGTATTGTATAACTGGAGAAACGGTTTGATTTTGTACTAACGTATCAATAGAATTAGACATGTTCATCATTTGCTCTAACGATGAAAAAGTTGTCATTTGTGAGATAAACTCTTTATCCTCCATCGGATTTAGTGGATCCTGATTTTTTAGTTGTGTCATTAAAATTTTTAAAAACTCATCTTTCCCTAAACTATTGTTAACCTCTCTTGATTGATTTTGGTTAGATAAATAATAGGATGGATCAATAGAAGTCATTGTTTATCACCTACACTTTCGCGTCCATCAAGATGTCGTGGAAACTTAGATTTTGATGTTCTGCATTATTCTCTTCCTGCTCCTGATCGTTCGTCTGTTCCTGCTGATCTTCTCCTTGAGAATTCAGGTTGTCATCCGTTAATTCTTCTTGGTTAACCTGACTAAAGTTTTCTTGTTTTTCAATGATTACTTGTTGTGGCGAGAACATATGACGAAGCTGCTTTAAGTTCCCTTCTAACAATTCCTTAGCACCTTGTGTACTAGCAATCATTTTAACTGTCATTTCGCCATTGATTTGCGTTAATTTAACCGTAATATCGCCTAAATGTTCTGGTTGAAGCTTTAACATCAGCTGATTAGTCCCACTTGCTAGTTTCATGAAATTGCTTTTTTGCATGACTTGCTGAAATTGATCAATAAGTTGTTTCTGTACTATTTGTTGATCACTATTTGTTTGGGACAAATGAATCACATATTGTTGTACCTTCGATTGAACTTGTTGAGTACCAGTATCATTTCTAACGATTTGCGCTTGCTCCTGCTTCATTACAGGTTCTATTCTTTCCATTGCACCTTCAATCCACCGCTTTACATCTTGTTGCGTAACTTTTTGCGTACTTCCATAATGTTGTTGCATGGACGTGCGATTTTGAAAGTTTGCTAATAACTTAGACCATATTTCATTACTTTTCTCATTGGTAGCTTCTGTTAGAAGGTTCTGTGCTGCATGCAATGACTGATTATTCATTTGTGACCATTGCTTCAACAATTGTAAGATTTGTTTGTAATCACGACTACTAATAGTTTGATTTTGAATTTGTTGTAGCATTTTTTCTGTTTGTTCTACTAATGATTTTGCTTTTTCAGTTAAAGCATCTTCTCTGCTTTGGTTTTTTTGAACTATATTATTTTGTACAAGAAAGCTATCGCTAAAATAAAAATTAGTATATTGTTCTGGTGTCTTTTGAGTTTCACCAAATTTACTCTCGCCTATGTGATCGATTTCTAGCAACTTCTTGATCAAGTCCATTAATACTTCTTGATCCTCTACCTCAAGCTGCCCTTCTAATAAATCTATCTGATCATCATTTAGGTTCTCCGTGATAAATGTCATTAATTCCCCTTGTGATAAAGCTTTATTGTCAGTGTTCTCAAGCTTATTGTTGATCATGTTGAGTATGTCAGCTATTCCATCCAACTGTTCTTCTGATAAACTTCCTAAGGACTCTCGTAGCGATTCTGTATCAATTAGATTTACTAACCTTTTATCAGCTTCGGGTTCCGATATACTAGCTAGTTGTCTATTGTTTATCATATTGGATGACATAAGATCAGAAAAACCTTTTCCCTCTACTTTATCTCTTATAGTATTAAGTGCGGAAACAGCTGAGCCATTTGCAAACCATTCAGGTGCTACTATCATTTTTTCACCCCCTTTCAAATTCGTTTCATTATTCATTCACTAATAAATCTGAATATTCTGCCGCTATTTCCGGGTCCATCTCACCTAAGATTTCTCCTCTAACTTCTGAATCTAATTGACGTAACAATGGAACAGCGATGCTAGTCTCCATTGTTTCCATTATAGGTGCTGCCGTCTTTGATTTCATTGCCGTAAAGGAAGCAGCAAGCTCCTCATATGAATCTGAACTTTCGGTATCACTCTCTTGAGCTTCTTCCAATTCTACTATTTGTGAAGACAAATCTGATATTTCTTCTTCCAATTCAGAAATAGTTCCATCTTTGGATTGAACGTCATATTGCAAGGCATCGATCTCTTCTTGAAGGCTATCAATTTGTTGATCCTTCTCAGCCATCTGATTAGCATGTAATTCTTCTTGATCCGTTGTCACATGCTCGTCTATAAATGGAACCTTATTCAATGTTTCCTTGGTATATTTACCAACATCCACGCCCATAAAGTATAGGATGACTACCGCAAACAGTAATGCAACAATTAACGGTACAACTATAACTATTAACCACTGAAAAATACTCGGTTTTTTTTCTTTATTTTTCTTTGGATTGGTCGCCATTTCTTCACCTATCCTTACTTTTCTATATACTTACGAATGGAAATTTCATCCATTAACATTAAGTTTTTTTTATCTTCTAATTGTCTATACTGCTGTTCTTTTTTGTCGATAATTTTTTCTATTTTTTTTACTTCGATATAATGCTCGGTTACATACTCTTGTACTTGGTCCATATACTTTCTTGCTGCATCTACTTTTTTTTGAACATTTACTATCGCGGGCATAAGAAAGTCTAAATATTGATGATAGGATTTGATTGTTTCAATTTGGGACTTGTCTGACAATGACTGCTTATAGCTTTCTTCAATCTTCTCTTTCTTTTTCAGCAAATCATATAAGTGACTTGCATGCTTTTCAAATTCCGCTGTGGCTTCTTGAAATTTAAGTTGGGCGTCGTTTTTTTCATTTTCTCTTATCATTCTGATCTTTTCATAACCATGTAATTGATTCATCATCAGAAATTACTCCTTTTTGCCAGTTCTTGTAATTGTTGAAGCGCCGTTTTTTCATCTGCGTTTTCATTCATATCCTGCTTCAAGACGTTTAAAATCCCTGGTTGAAGTTGAATCGCCTGGTCAACGGATTTATTAGAGCCTCTTTTATAAGCCCCTATTTGAATTAACTCTTGATTATCATCATAGGTAGCTAGAATAGAACGAATTTTCTGCGTTAATTCCAGCCTTTCTTTTGAAACAATCTCAGGCATTACCCTGCTTACAGACTGCAGAACATTGATCGCTGGGAACTGCCCTTTTTCAGCTAATTTACGATCCAAAATATAATGACCATCCAAGATACCTCTTGTTGTATCAGCAATTGGTTCGTTAAAGTCATCACCATCCACAAGAACGGTATAAAAAGCTGTAATTGAACCATTTTTACTAGTACCTGTCCGTTCCAACAGAGATGGTAGCATCGCAAAAACGGATGGAGTGTACCCTTTTGTTGTTGGTGGTTCTCCAATGGCAAGTCCTATTTCTCGCTGTGCCATAGCTACCCTTGTAACGGAATCCATCATCAAATTCACATCATAACCCAAATCCCGAAAGTATTCGCTAATTGCTGTTGCTGTATATGCACCTTTAATTCGCATTAAAGCAGACTGATCAGAGGTGGCAACCACCACAATAGATTTCTTTAAACCTTCCGGACCTAACTCGCGTTCAATAAATTCTTTTACTTCTCTCCCACGCTCGCCAATCAGAGCAATTACATTGATATCGGCATTACTATTTCGAGCAATCATACCTAACAGCGTACTTTTCCCTACACCACTTCCTGCGAAAATTCCAATTCTTTGGCCTTTTCCAACTGTTAACATCGTATCAATTGCTTTTACGCCAATCTGAATTGGTTCTTTAATTCTAGGTCTTTCAATTGGATTAGGTGGAGCTTGCTCTGTTGGATACTCTTTTAACCCTTTAGGTAAATGAGAACCATCTAGTAAATTACCAGTTGAATCAATTACCTTGCCGATTAATGCTCTACCTACCTTGATTTGCAATGCATTTTTGCTTGCTTCTACTAAACAACCTGCCGCAATATTATGCAGTGTCGAATAAGGCATTAAAAGGACTTTTTTTTCGTAAAAACCAATTACTTCTGCCATGATTTTTTCATTCTTCTTTTTCGTGTGGATATAGCACACTTCACCAATGCGTGCTTCAGGGCCTCTTGCTTCAATTAATAGCCCAATTACACGGTCTACTTTTCCATATCTTTTATAGGCATCTAAATCATGAATTTCATTCAGTATCATTTGTGTTTTCACGTGTGATCTCCTCCACTACATGAAAAAGTCTCGTTCTAATCTCTTCTAATTGGCTGTCAACAGAAGCATCAATTCTTCCAGACGGTGTTTCGATAATAATTTGTTCTCCTTGCAACTCAACCGACGGATATATTCTAAATTCTATATCATCATGAATGATCGAACTTAACTCATCCTTATTTTCGATAAGAAATGGATAATAATTACTGGAGACAAATAATTTAATGTTTGACTGGTCTTTTACCTGCTCTATCAAAGATTGCGCAATTCCAACAAATTTCGCATGATCTTGTTGGATAGACTGTTTCAAAACTTTTTCAGCTACAGCCATTGCAATTTGTAAAACTGTCTCATCACTCTCTGCAACAATTTTGTGATATTCCTGGTTAGCCGTCTTCAGTACGTCTTTAGCTTCTTTGACTATCTTCTGAAATTGTTGAATACTATCTTCTTGCCCTTGTTTAAAACCCTGTTGATAGCCTTCTTGTTGGGCCTGTTCCATATAGTGTGCTTTTTCTTGCTCCCACTCCTGGCGCCATTGATTGATTTCTGCTTGTACTTCTTCTTTCCGTTGTTCTGTTTTATTTAATGTTTCTTGATACTTCTGTTCTGCATCCTCTATTTGCTGGTAGATATTATGTAACGTTTCTTGATCATCTTGTTCAGTTGAATGTTGGTTTGTTTTCGGTGTTTCTATTTTTCGTAACTGTATTTTCCTTGGTGGTAAGGAGCGATTAGACAATAATATCATCTCCTCCACCTCTAGCAATGACAATCTCGCCAACTTCTTCTAATCTTCTTATAACAGATACTATACGCGATTGTGCTTCTTCTACATCACGTAATCGAACTGGCCCCATAAATTCCATTTCTTCTTTGAATGTTTCTGCCATTCGTGTAGACATATTATTAAAGACAATTTCTTTCACTTCATCACTCGCAACTTTTAAGGATAAGCGTAAATCATCATTTTCAACTTCACGAATAACACGTTGGATAGCACGATTATCAAGTGTAACAATATCTTCAAATACAAACATTCTTTTCTTGATCTCTTCTGCTAATTCTGGATCATCAATTTCAAGCGTATCTAAAATCGTTCGCTCCGTACTTCGATCCACACCATTTAACACTTCTACAACTGCTTGAATACCACCAGTTTGTGTATAATCCTGTGAAACAGTAGTAGATAGCTTTCGTTCAAGAATTTGCTCTACCTCGGATATGATTTCCGGAGATGTAGAGTCCATAACTGCTATCCGTCTTGCAATATCAGCTTGCATTTCTTGTGGTAATTCTGACAAAATCTGAGCAGATTGTTCAGAATCCAAGTAAGATAAAACAAGTGCAATTGTCTGAGGATGTTCATTTTGAATAAAATTTATTATTTGATTAGGTTCAGCTTTCCTTGCGAAATCAAACGGTTTTACTTGTAAGGAGGAAGTCAGTCTGTTTAGGATATCACCTGCTTTTTCCTCTCCTAAAGCTTTTTCAAGAACGGTTTTTGCATAACTGATACCACCTTGAGAAATATAATCCTGAGCCATCGCTATCTCATGGAATTGCTCCAAAATCTCATCCTTTTGCGTCCCATCAACTTTCTTAACAGATGAGATTTCTAATGTGAGTTTTTCAATCTCTTCTGGCGTTAAATGCTTATACACTTGGGCAGAAACATCCGGACCTAGAGAGATTAATAAAATAGCAGCTTTTTGTTTTCCGGTCAGTTGTTGTCTTTTAGCCATGATTATTAACCTCCTTTAATCCTCTGTAATCCAGCTTCTTAATAGTTTCGCGAATTCTTCTGGCTTTTCCTGAGCGTATTTCTCTAATTGTTTTCTTCTCATCGAGGAATCTGAGTCATCTGTATGTGTGATTGGCGGAACTTCCTGTTCTTGAATTTCCGAGGTTTCTACCTCTTCAATCACTTCTTCCTCTTCTGAACGCCTTCTTCTTAACATCCATATCAATACAATAATTGCTATTAGCAACAAGGCTCCTACTATGTATACCCACGCTGGAATAGTTGGACTAACTGCAGGATTTGCTATAGTATCCGTTCCTTCAAATGGCTGAAATACGATTGATACTTTTTCCTCTGGTGCAATGTCACCATATGATTTATCAATAGAAGTAGATATAATCGAGTTTAAAATAGAAGCGACACTTTCCTCTACATTCGCTTGTTCCTGTGCAGTAAGTTGTTCAACTTCTCCATCACCTATTACTCTCGTATTATCTATCGCTACTTGGATACCTAAATCTCTGATTTTATATGGACTTTCTACAATGTCTCTTTGAATTCGATTAAATTCATTATTAACGGATTCTTTGACAAGTTCGTAGTCTCCTACGTTCCCTTCTAGCCCTGCCGGATAGTTAGCAATTTCTCCTTCTTCAACTCCAACTGCACCATCTTCTGGTTGCGCACCTGTAAATGATTCAGTAATGGTTTCAATGCTGACTGGTAACGTGTCATTTTCTTCATCAACCGGTTCTACTAATTCTTCCACTCGTTGTTCTTGCGTAAAATCAACATCAGCAGTAGCTGAAATAGCTACTTTATTCATCCCTATCATAGAACCTAACATTTTTTGAACATTTCTCTCGATATCTTTCTCAATATCGCTTTTAATTTGTTGTTGTGAAGTGTATGTATCACCATTCCCTGAAGCATGTTGATTATTTAAATCAAAATACTCAAAATGTTGGTTCATAATTACGATATCATCTGTAGAGAGATTAGGGATTGATTTTGAAACAAGATGATACAAAGCATTGACATTACTCGGTTCAAATTGATATCCAGGTGCAGTTTCAATCACGATTGATGCTGTCGATGGTTGTTGTTGATCACTAATAAAAACCGGTTCTTCTGGTATATTAAGATTTACTTGCGCTCCATTAATCCCATCAATTTGCGTAATTAAATTTGCTAATTCCGTCTGCATTGCATCCAGTTTCATTACTTCAAATTCATTGTCAGTTACTCCCCATGAACTGTTCTCAGCAAAAAAAGAATAGTCAATACTTCCGCTATCTGGTATCCCTTGTGCAGCAAGGTCTACTAACAACGAATCCGCCATTGTTTCCGGAACTTTAACTCCAGTGCCGGCGTCGGTAATTTCATATTTAACACCACGAGCATCTAATTCTTCTGTAATCTGCCCTACTTCCTGTATGGACAAATCATTATATAGTGCTACCATATCACTTTTGGCAGATGTCATTACTGTGACGAGAACGATGACAGCTATAAGTGCTGCAATTCCACCGAAAATTAACCCTTTTTGCTTTTTTGACATCGATGTGTAATAGCTAGATACTTTATCCTTGTATTGTTTGAATTTCTCGTTCATTTTGTGCCCCCAAAAATCATTACTTGCTTACAACAATCAATGTATTAAACTTGCATTCTCATTACTTCGTTGTATGCATCCACCATTTTTTTCTGAACTTCTACACCGGTTTGTAGCATAATACTTGCTTTTTGCGCTGTGATCATAACGTCGTGTAGGTCATCGATTTCTCCCTTAGCAAGTGCTTCTGTTTTTTGATCTGACTCGTGTTGTGCCTTATTAATACTGTCGATTGCTTTTTTAAAACTATCAGCAAATTGTTGTTGTGATTCTCCTACTGTTTTCTTTTTGTTCACAGTCTCAGCCGTATTGGGCTGAATGTTTTCTAATGAGTAAATATTCATTTTATGTATTCACATCCTTTTTACTATTTGCCAATTTCCAGTGCTTTCATCAACATTGTTTTAGAAGCATTCAAAGAAGTGACATTTGCTTCGTAGGACCTTGTAGCACTCATCATGTCAACCATTTCTTTTAATGGATCGACATTAGGCATTTCTACATAACCATCTTCATTTGCGTCAGGATGATTAGGGTTATACACTTGTTTGAACGGTTCTTCATCATCTACAATTTGAGATACTTTCACTCCATCCCCAGTGGTTTCTCCTCTTTGGGTAGTCCGATTAAGAATGGATGAAAAACTTTGATCTTTAGGACTGAACACTGTCATTTTTCTTCGATATGGTTCATATTCCCCATCTGCATTGACAGTCGCTCTTGTTGTGTCTGCATTGGCAATATTGGAAGAGATCGTATCCATTCTTAGACGTTGAGCGGTCAGACCACTTCCGCTTGTATTAATCGCATTAAATATGGACATGGTTAACTACCTCCTCTTATAACACTTTGTAAACTATTAAACTTGCCATTCATCCGGTCTACTAATCCCTGATAGTAGATTTGATTTTTGGCTAATTCTGTCATTTCCTTATCGATATCTACGTTGTTTCCATTGTGGTTATACATGGTGCTGCGATCTGTTGTTATATGTATATTCGATTTGTCTGCTGAAAAAGGAATATGTCGTTGATTCGTTCTTGTTGCTTGAAATTGTTCCGATAATTCATTTTTCAATACATCATTGAATTGAACTCGTTTCGCTTTAAAATTCGCTGTGTCTGCATTCGATATATTATGTGCTATCGTTTTATTCTTTACAGAAGCATATTCAAGTGAATTTTCCAGCGTCTGAATAGTCCCACTAAAAAAAGACATTTAAAAAATTCCTCTCTTTTTTTATTTTAACCGCCATAAAAATCATTTATCTATCGAATATTGTAAAGTAAATGATCTACACTGTCTATGACTTATCGTCATATTCTGACTAAAGTAGGGTATATTTTTTATCCGAGCAGGACTTTAGTCTTATTATTTGATTGGTAAATTTGTTATTTTATGTGTTTTTATGTCGGATTAAATCATAAGACTTGATTCATAATTCATACAAATCGCGTAAAAAAATACAAAATCAACCTTTTCATATCTTGCTTTTGTATAAAAGTTATGATTCGGGTGGTTATACACTTTCCTTAAAAATTAAGAAAAACCAGCTAACCCCCGCCGGTCCTTTATTACTTTAGTAGTAATGATGAAATATTTGAACAGCTCGACCACCGCTCCGGCCCCCTTCCCTTTCCGTGGGGTTTGTCCTTCAGCTAACTTTTTTGAGCAAAACCCGCTCAAAAAAGTTAGCTGAAGGTCAAACAATTCCCACAGGAGTTGAAGTGGGCGGTCTTCGCTAGTATCAGGCTCTACAACGCTAGCATGAAGTAACACAGATGCTTTTATACTCACGTATAGCGGTCCATTGTAAAGAACGTCGACCTATTACTTATGACAAGAATTGTTGCACCTTCTCATAGCGGAGACTCTTCGGGAATAGCGCGAGTCAAAATCCACTTTGCAAAGTTAGTTGAGGTCATGAACGTGGAAAGCGAAGTAATTAGTCGTAGCGTTGCCAATATACATCAAACATCTCAAAATAACTACTTGGCTTAACGCAGTCATTGCACTGATTTTATACTTTCTTGTCTGAGAACAAAAAAAGATCTCCTCATTATTTAGAGGAGACCGTTTTTAGATGCTATGATGTTTGAGTTCGTTTAAGAATTTGTTGTTTAATACTTTAATATATGTTCCTTTCATTCCTAATGATCTGGATTCGATGACACCAGCACTTTCTAATTTTCTAAGTGCATTTACAATGACAGAACGAGTAATTCCAACACGATCAGCTATTTTACTAGCTACTAGTAATCCCTCATTGCCATCCAATTCTTCGAAAATATGCTCAATTGCCTCCAATTCACTGTATGACAATGAGCTTATCGCCATTTGTACTACTGCTTTACTGCGAGCTTCTTCTTCTATTTCTTCTGTTTTTTCATGTAATATTTCCATACCAACTACAGTTGCACCGTACTCCGCCAACACTAGATCACCATCATCAAAACTATCTGACAATCGACTTAAAATAAGGGTTCCGAGTCGCTCACCACCACCAATAATTGGTACAATGGTCGTTAAACCTTGGGCAAACAAATCACGATTTTCTACTGGAAAAGCGGTGTATTCACTATCGATATCAATGTTTGTGGTTGTAGTTGAGATATTAAATAAATTATCTGTATACGTTTCTGGAAACTGCCTTTCTTCCAGCATTTTTTTCATTCGCTCGTTTTCAATCTGTTGATTAATCGCAAAACCTAATAACTTTCCTTTACGACTGACAATAAATATATTTGCTTCAATAACATCCCTTAACGTTTTCGACATATCTGAAAAATCAACTGATTTCCCTTTGGTTTTTTGGAGCATAGCATTAATTTCCCTTGTTTTTTCTAATAATTGCATATTTTTCACCATCCATATTATAAAATAAATTGACTTAAATCTTTGTTCGTTGCTATTGATTTTAATTTCTCATTCACATAGTTTTCTGTTATTTCAATATTTCCAATTCCAATTTCAGAAGCCTCATATGATAGTTCTTCCAATAATTTTTCTAAAATAGTGTGTAATCTTCTTGCCCCAATATTGTCCGTTTCCTGATTTACTTCATATGCAATTTCTGCTAAGCGATTAATTGCTTCCTCTGTATATGAAATAGTTATCCCTTCTGTTTCCAACAATGCTTTATATTGCTTCAATAGTGCATTGGAAGGCTCTGAAAGAATTCGTTTGAAATCTGCCACCGTTAACTTTTCAAATTCTACACGGATTGGAAAACGTCCCTGCAACTCAGGAATAAGATCAGAAGGTTTAGCCATATGAAAAGCTCCAGCTGCAATAAATAACATGTGGTCTGTCTTAACCGCACCATATTTGGTAACAACCTGAGAACCTTCTACAATCGGTAATATATCGCGTTGTACACCCTCTCGTGATACATTGGCAGATTGTTCCTGTTTAACTGCAATCTTATCCATTTCATCGATAAAAATAATACCCGTCTGCTCTGCCTTTTCGATCGCTTTTTGTGTGACATCATCCATATCAATTAACTTTTGTGCTTCCTGCTGAGTTAAAACTTTTCTAGCCTCTTTTACTATTAAGCTTCGTTTCTTTTTCTTTTTAGGAAATAGCTGTCCTAAAGCATCTTGCATATTCATTCCCATTTGTTCCATACCAGAACCTTGTAACATATCGAACATATTTGATGCTTGTTCCTCAACTTCTATCGTTACCGTACGATCTTCTAATTCACCAAGGTCTAATAATTTTTTTGTTTGCTGTCTTTGCTGTTTAATATTTTCTTTTTCTTGTGAATCATTCGTATCTTCTGTATTGTTTTGCTGCTGATTCGGGTTCATGAAAATGTCAAATGGATTTTTGGACGTAGTCGTTTTCTTCTTAGATGGAACCAGAATTTCGACTAGCCGTTTATTTGCTAGCTGTTCGGCTTTTTCTTTTACTTCTTCCATTGCATCTTCTTTCACCATTCGTACGGATGTTTCTACAAGATCACGAATCATTGACTCCACATCACGACCAACATAACCCACTTCCGTATACTTAGTAGCTTCAATTTTAATAAACGGAGCACCGACTAGTTTCGCTAATCTTCTGGCTACCTCAGTCTTACCAACACCAGTTGGACCTATCATTAATATATTTTTAGGAACAATCTCATTCTTTAGTTCTTCAGGCAATTGCATTCTTCGGTACCGATTCCTTAGAGCAACTGCCACCGCTTTTTTGGCATCTTGTTGCCCAATTATGTACTCATTTAATCTTTCAACGATTTGTTTTGGCGTTAAACTGATAGACACGAGCATCATTCATCCTTTCTTATTCCAATTCTTCTAACACAAGCTGGTTATTGGTAAACACACAAATTTCTCCTGCAATTTCAAGAGAGGCTTTTGCAATATCTTTCGCTTCCATACCTAAAGCATGTTTTTTCAACGCTCTTCCTGCACTTAAAGCATAATGACCACCTGAACCGATTGCAAGAATACCATCATCAGGCTCTATTACTTCACCAGTACCTGACACTAATAGTATTTCCTGTTTATTCATTACGATTAACATCGCTTCCAGTTTTCGTAAATATTTATCATTCCGCCAGTCTTTTGCTAGCTCAACAGCAGCTCTTGATAAATTGCCATCAAATGTTTCCAGTTTTGTTTCAAAACTTTCAAACAGAGTAAACGCGTCTGCTACTGAGCCTGCGAAACCTGCTAAAACTTGATCGCGAAATAACCTTCTTACTTTTTTTGCTGTATGCTTCATTACCACTTGATTTCCAAATGTCACCTGCCCATCACCACACATTGCAGACTTCCCATTGTGCTGGATAGCAAATATCGTGGTTGCATGAAATGAGTCCATTCTTAATTCCTCCTACCGCTTCGCTCTCGGATGAGCTGTTTTATATACATTACTTAATCGATCTTTTGAAACATGTGTGTAAATTTGAGTGGATGATAAATGAGAATGTCCTAATAGCTCTTGTACCGCTCTTAAATCTGCTCCATTATCAAGCAAATGCGTGGCAAAGCTATGTCGTAATTTATGCGGATGAATATGTAATGTTATTGCTGCCTCTTCCACCAATTTATTGATAATTAACCTTATTCCTCTTGCTGTCAGCGGATTGCCTCTTGCATTCAGAAATAAAATATTTTGCGGTTGGCTTTTTTCCGTTATTAATGATGGTCGGCTTTCCTTGATATAAATTTGTAAAGCTTGATTAGCATAATCCCCGAAAGGAATATATCTTTCCTTGTTACCTTTCCCTGTTACTAAGATGGTTTGAAGATCAAAATCGATGCTGTCTAATTGTAATTGAACACATTCACTAACACGAATCCCGGTACCGTATAAAACTTCCAATATAGTAATATTTCGTTTGCCAAGTGTAGTACTTTGATCGATCGACTCCATTAGTATCTTCATTTCCTCTTGGTAGACAAATTCAGGGATGGTATGAGCAGTTTTTGGTAAATGTAAATGAACAAAGGGATTCTCTAATACAATTTGTTCTCTCAGCAAAAACTTATAAAACGACCTTAACGTAGAAATACGGCGGTTAATCGACCTCTTAGATAACCCCTTATCATATAGAGTAGTTAAATATGTGCGAATAATACTATAATCTACATCCTTTAATGACGAAATATTTTCTGAAGTCAAAAACTCAAAAAAGTCAGCTATATCTTTTTCATACGCTTCAATCGTCAGTTTGGATGCATTTTTTTCGATTTGTAAGTAATCTAAATAAGCTAGCCAATTTTTAAAAAAGTTCATAAGTCACCTCTAAATGCGTTAAAATATTAACACAATAGATTCAAGACTGCAATTAAATTTGCAAAATTGTCACTACTTTCTCCATTATTACATTGATTCCCTATTATTAGATGCTTTAAACCAATACAAATGAAGCCTTTTAGTTATAAATACACTATACTATTTTTATCGTAACATTCTTAGAACTTTTTAAAAAAGGATAAGAAATTAGATTAAGAAAAACTGAGCAAAATTCGCTCAGCCCTTATGACTAAAAAGCTAAAGGTTTACCATTTCTCTAGCATCCATTTTGAAATATTTGAACAGTCTTACCACCACTCCGGCTGCCCACTTTCCTTTCCGTGGGGTTTGCCCTTCAGCTAACTTTTTCGAGCCAAAACCGCTCGAAAAAGTGGATCTTCAGGTCAAACAGTTTCCACAGGAGTGAAAGCGGGCGGCCTTCGCTATATATATGTACTACAACATTTGTCAGATTAGGCAATTTCAGTTGTTATCCCTGTGAAAGTACTAGGAAATTACTAATAAGGTCTATAAAACCCAATAACCTTTTTCTACTATTCGTCGTAGAAAAAGAATAGCGAAACGGCCAGCCATAGCGATTGACTTGCACTAGCTAGCTTTCAGCTATTCTTGCTTCTTAAAATATACGTATTGAATCACCTTTTCCTATTATACTTGCTTATAAAAGTTGTGATATCAATGGTTTTATACTTTCCTTACAAGTAAGAATAACTGAGCAATCCGCTTATTCCTTATCACTACATACTTTACATTCCAAGTAAAAAAAGGTGACTCCGCTTCATTTGTCGGAATCACCTTTAACGTGGTTTACTTATTTTTGTTCTTCTTCTTTATAGTCACATGTTGCACATTGAACTTGTACTTTCTTCTTTGACTTTTTCTCGACCAACATATTGTTACACTTCGGACAGTTTCTTCCGACTGGCTTATCCCAGGAAATGAATTCACAATCAGGATAATTGTCACAACCATAAAATGTTCTTCTTTTCTTGGTTTTTCTTTCTACGATATTGCCATCTTTACAATTCGGACATTTAACTCCGATTTCTTTTAAGATTGGTTTCGTATTTCGACAGTCAGGAAAATTAGAACATGCTAAAAATTTACCATAGCGCCCCATTTTATATACCATTTCGTGACCACATTTTTCACAGTCAATGCCAGCAGGTTCATCACGAATTTCAACTTTCTCCATTTCCTTTTCAGCCTTTTGTAATTGTTTCTCAAACCCTGAGTAAAATTGGTCAATAATTTTAACCCATTCTGTTTTCCCTTCTTCGATCGCGTCTAAATCACCTTCCATTTTTGCGGTGAAGGTAACATCAATAATCTCAGGGAAAAATTCCTCTGTTAGTTTGATAACAATTTCACCTAACTCCGTCGGGACAAACCGGCGATTATCAAGAGCAACATAACCACGTCTTTGAATGGTATCTAACGTAGGAGCATATGTTGATGGTCTGCCGATTCCTTTTTCCTCCATTGTTTTCACTAATCTCGCTTCTGTATATCTTGGAGGTGGCTGTGTAAAGTGTTGATTTGGTGTGATTTTTTCAGCTTTTACGGTTTCGCCCTCGGTTAAATCAGGTAACCATTTATCTTTTTGTTTTTGCTGATCATCAGAACCCTCAATATATACTTCCATAAAACCTTTAAATTTGATCTTGGAACCAGTTGCTCTAAACTCTACACCTTGATTGGTTAAATGAACAGTCATAGTATCCATAACAGCCGGTGCCATTTGGCTGGCAATAAATCGTTCCCAAATTAACTTATATAACCTAAATTGATCCCTAGACAGGACTGATTTTAGTGATTGTGGATCTCTCAAGGCATTTGTTGGTCTAATCGCTTCATGGGCATCTTGTGCACCTTCAGCATTTTTAGATTTTTTTGTGAAACCGGTAAATTCTTTTCCATATTTGTTTTCGATAAACTGACTTGCTTGCGATTTAGCAGTATCTGAAATCCTTGTTGAATCCGTACGCATATATGTTATGAGACCTGTAATACCACCTTCACGTTTACCTAGATCTATACCTTCATATAATTGTTGTGCTACCATCATCGTTTTTCTCGCTCGGAAATTAAGCTTTCTTGCAGCTTCTTGTTGTAATGAAGAAGTTGTAAAAGCTGGCGATGGATTACGTTTTCTTTCTCGCTTCGTAACTTTTTCTACTAAAAAATCTTTTCCTTTTAAAGTAGATAAAATATTATCGACATCTTCTTTGGAATGAAGTGCTTGTTTCTTACCATCTATCCCATAAAAAGCACCCTCAAAGGATTGTTTCCCCTTTTTAAAAATAGACTCGATACTCCAATATTCTTCTGGTTTAAAATTTTTGATTTCATTTTCACGATCAATAATCATTTTAACTGCAACAGATTGGACACGTCCGGCACTAAGACCTTTTTTCACTTTTTGCCATAGTAGTGGACTGATATTATAACCAACTAAACGATCTAAAATTCTTCGCGCTTGTTGTGCGTCTACTAAATCCATATTGATCGTTCTTGGATGTTTAAAAGAGTCCTTTACGGCATCTTTGGTAATTTCATTAAACACTACCCGACATTCAGAGTCTAAATCAATATTTAAACTATGTGCCAAGTGCCATGCTATTGCTTCCCCTTCACGGTCAGGGTCGGCCGCGAGGAAGATTTTATCTGCTTTTTTAGCGGCGGTTTTCAACTCTTTTAATACAGGACCTTTTCCACGGATCGTTATATATTTAGGCTCGTAGCCATTTTCAACATCCACACCTGTTTGACTTTTTGGAAGATCCCTTACGTGCCCCATCGATGCTTTCACCTTATATTTTTTTCCTAAATATCTTTCAATAGTTTTGGCTTTTGCCGGTGATTCAACAATTACTAGATATTGCGCCATATTACTTACACCCTCCCAAGAGGCAAAATCATTTCGTATTAATTCATATTATAAAATAGGACTTTCATCAACAAGGTTACTTGTGACCGTTGATGATTGGCTAACTTATCAGGATATTAGTATCCGTAAATAAAACCTTGAAGTGATGGATTCACGGATGGTCGTCACCATGATAAATGTTTGCTGTTAGATATGATAAATCTTCCCTATTATTAAATACTTTGTTAGTGTTTGTCAAACAAAGCAATAACAAAATTGCATAAATTTCATTTATTTTCCTTCTGATACTCCCTGTTTGGCTGGTATTCTTCTAAAATATCACGACTTGATTGAACTAATTTTGCACCATCTTTAATCAGTTGATTACATCCTATGCTTGTTTCTGCTAGCACTGACCCAGGAACTGCAAACACTTCTTTCCCTTGCTCTAAGGCCTGATCAACGGTAATGAGGGTACCGCTTTTTTCTTTAGCCTCAATAACTAGTGTTCCAAAGCTTAATCCACTAATAATTCTATTTCTCTCAGGAAAATGATACTTTCTTGGAGGTTGATCTGGAGGATATTCCGATATAATTAAATTTTTTGCTACTAATTGGCTATATAAAGATATATGTTGCTTTGGATAGATATGTTCAAAACCACTACCAAGTACAGCAATTGTTGGACTTTGATGCTGTAAGGCTAGCTGATGGGCAAATCCATCGATACCGATAGCCATACCACTCGTAATCAGAAAATCATTTTTGAATAATGGAGTAAGAATATTAGCCATGATGGACCTTGCGAATTTTGAAGGATATCTCGTTCCTACGACACTGAGGTTGGGTGAATGGGAAAGTAGCCTTTGATTTCCGTTGAGGTATAATACTAATGGAGGATCTGGAATTTCTCGTAGACTAGCAGGGTAATCTTCACTAAATATGGTTATTACAAAATATGTCTTTACGTAGCCTACTATTTTCTGTTTGAGTGACTTATCCTGTAATCGTTCTACTAGGAAAGATGCCTTTCTATCATTAATATGAAAATTTTCTTTCCATTGTTGTTTGTTCCATCGATATATCTGTTCCAGTTCTGGGTCCTTTTTCATTACACTCCATATCAATTTACGATTTGTACCAATAAGGTAATGCAAATGAATTAATCGCCATTCTTGTTTTTCCATTCATATATACACCTCTTTCCATATAAGAAATAAGCTGAGAAGATTCTCAGCTTATTTCAGAAATTTAGTGTGTCTTACATTTATCATGTAGACCTTTCTCTTTTAAGACATTTATTAATGTTTCTCCCATGACAGAAGGTGTTTCCGCTACTTGTATGCCACAAGCATTCATTGTTTTAATTTTTTCTTCAGCCGTACCTTTACCACCTGAAATGATCGCTCCTGCATGACCCATACGTTTACCTGGAGGCGCAGTAGCACCACCAATAAAGCCAACTACAGGCTTTGTCATATTTGCTTTTACCCATTCGGCAGCTTCTTCCTCTGCTGTACCACCAATTTCACCGATCATCATCACTGCTTCTGTTTCAGGGTCTTCATTGAAGGCTTTAAGCGCATCAATAAAGTCAGTACCGTTGACAGGGTCACCACCAATACCTACAGCAGTAGACTGACCAAAACCATTCTCTGATAGTTGGTGTACCGCTTCATATGTTAAGGTACCCGAACGAGAAACAACCCCAATATGACCTTTTTTATGAATATATCCTGGCATAATACCAATCTTACATTCTTCTGGCGTAATAACACCTGGACAGTTCGGTCCTACTAATCTCGTTTTCTTGCCTTCCATGTACCGTTTTACTTTGACCATATCCATAACTGGAATATGCTCTGTAATACAAATAACAAGATCTAGTTCAGCATCCACTGCTTCCATAATAGCATCTGCAGCGAATGGAGCTGGTACATAAATAACCGATGCATTGGCACCTGTTTCATTTACAGCGTCTGATACTGTATTAAATACAGGTACTCCTTCAACTTCTGTACCACCTTTTTTTGGTGTTACCCCACCAACAATTTTCGTCCCATATTCTAGCATTTGTTTGGTATGGAAAAGTGCTGTTGAACCAGTTATACCTTGAACAAGCACTTTGGTATCTTTATTAACAAAAACACTCATGTAAATGGATCCTCCTTTTTTCCTTAGAGATAAATTTATGCTTCATTAACAAGTGCGACAATTTTCTCTGCACCGTCTGCCATTGACTCAGCTGGTGTAATGTTCAAGCCAGATTCAGCTAAAATTTTCTTACCAGCATCTACATTTGTACCTTCAAGTCGAACTACTAAAGGAATAGTTAAACCAACTTCCTTCGTTGCTTGGACCACACCTTCTGCAATAACGTCACATTTCATAATTCCACCGAAAATGTTTACAAAAATACCTTTTACATTGTCATCCGACAGAATGATCTTGAATGCTTCCGTTACTTTTTCTGCAGTTGCTCCGCCACCAACATCCAGGAAGTTAGCCGGATCTCCATTATAATGTTTAATAATATCCATGGTTGCCATTGCAAGACCAGCACCATTTACCATGCATCCAATATTACCATCAAGCGCAATATAGCTTAGATCATACTTAGACGCTTCGATTTCTTTTTCGTCTTCTTCATCTAAATCCCGATACTCGACAATATCTTTTTGACGGAATAGAGCATTATCATCAAAGTTAAGCTTTGCATCTAATGCTAAAACGTCACCATCACCTGTCGTAACAAGTGGGTTAATTTCCGCAATGGAGCAATCTTTTTCGACAAATACTTGGTATAACCCCATCATGAATTTAACCGCTTTCGACAAGTATTCTGCTGGAATATTAATATTAAATGCCAGACGTCTTGCTTGATATGGTAATAAACCAGTAACTGGGTCAATTACTTCTTTAAAGATTTTTTCAGGTGTCTTCTCTGCTACTTCTTCGATTTCTGTACCGCCTTCTTCTGATGCCATCATGGTCACTCGTGAAGTAGCACGATCTAACACAAGGCCGACATAGTATTCTTTTTGGATGTCGCAGCCTTCCTCAATCAGTAAACGCTTTACTTCTTTGCCTTCTGGTCCTGTTTGATGTGTTACCAGCGTTTTCCCTAAAATTTCATCAGCATATGTACGGACTTCATCGATATTTTTAGCTACTTTCACACCGCCTGCTTTACCTCTTCCCCCAGCGTGAATTTGAGCTTTTACAACCGATACCGCTGAACCTAATTGTTCCGCAGCTTCCACAGCTTCATCTACTGTATAGGCTACTTTTCCGTTAGGTACGGCAACACCGTAACTGCGCAAAATCTCTTTGCCTTGATACTCGTGAATATTCATCTTTCATCCTCCCATCAATTAATCACTGCATTCTCATTGTATAAAAAAGTGCCTTCAATTGTCTAGAAAAGACTATGCATATTTCTAGCTTTTTTCTAAAAAGAGATAGATTCATTATTTTTCGGCTGCTTTTTGGTCTACTTGATAAATATAAGCAAACACTTCTGCCACTACTTGATATAATTCCTCCGGTATCTGTTCATTTATATTTAATTCTGATAATAATTCTACAAGAGACGGGTCAGATTGAATCGGAATATGGTTCTTTTTTGCTCTATCCAAAATTTCTTCTGCCACATAACCTTTACCTGTTGCGGTTACTTTTGGGGCTACATCTGTTTCCGCATCAAACTGTAAGGCTGCTGCCCGTTTTCGGTATCTTTCTTGCTCTGTCATACCCGATAATCAATCCCTTCCCTTTTAATAGGTTTATATGCTGTATGGTTACTATTTATTGCGTGCGGCTCTTTATCTGATAATGCCTTTTGTGTAACAGAAGATAATTGATAATTTAAGTCGGACAGTTTCTCTTTTAATAAAGGTGTGAAAGTATCCATTAAAGCTTTTATACCTTGTTGGTCATTGTAGACCGAAATATGCACGATTCTTTTTTGAATCGACATGGTAATCATCGTTTCGCCTAATGTATGCAAATGTAGATGAAACAAAACACGACAAAATTCTGGATCAATCTCTTCACTATTCTGACGCTTTTTTCCTTCAAATTGCATACGAATATCCTCTGCTAAACCAAAGCGTTCACCAGGAATTTGAAAGCTTTGTTGGGTAATCGCTTGTTCATCTTGCACCATATTTAATTGCATTCCTGTTAAACTTTGAATCAAGCGTTGCATCTGATTATTGGCTATATCCGGATGCTGTTGATTTGCTAATAATAGATTTTGCTTTAAAGAATGATCGATTTCTCTGGTATGACTCGTTACTTCTGCTTGTTGAATCACTTGACGAACCAATTGCAAAAATTGATCTTTATTTACAACTTGATCATTTGCTTCTAATGATAGTAACAGCTGTCGAACTAGAGTTTGATCAGACTGAGGTATTTGTTGCAAATTGATTCGTTGCATCACTTCAGCTACCTGTTGATTTTGTGTCATTGTCGGTTGTGCTTGATTAATCCATTGCTCCATTACCTGCCGATCTTGTGGTGACATTGCCGTCATCAGGGCTTGCCATAATGGACTAGTACTATACGTCGTGCTACCCGAACGGATAGCTTGTGCTTGTTGTGCTTCATCTTGCAGTCCACTAGTTTGTACAAAATGCTTCATCAAATGTAAAAATTGATCTTTTACTTGTAGTGACTGTGGCTTTGCAGTATCTAGATGTAACAATAAGGCACGAAGCCTATTTTGCTCGGGTTGTGGCAACTGTTGTGCATCCAGTTGTTGTAACAAGGTTAGAACTTGTCGATCTTGACTCACATTTGGCTGTGATGATGACTGTAACCACTGTTGAACCATTTGCTGGTCTTGGCTTGGTATTATTTGCATTACTTTTTGAAAAAAGGATTGTTGCTGTACCATATTTTTAAAGGTGTTCGTCACCGATCCTTGTTGCACCATTCGTTCAAAACGTTGTAAAAATGATTGAAACGTGTGGCGTTCCCCTTGCTGAAATGGCAATTGTTGCTTTAGTGTTTGATTCAGTTGTTGTGCGATATCCTGTGTTTGATCATTCGTTAAGCGCACGCCATTAGTTACCTGTTGTATAGACGAGAGTTGATCAGGTATTGCTTTTGACAATACTTGTTCAAGCGCTGGTTGATTAGTATACACAAACTGTTGTAACATCGATTGAGCTCGTGATGGTGATGGACCACCAAATAGTGAAAGTTGTTGTTGCAATTGTGATAACAAGGAATTACTTTGATTAAATGGTGCTAATTGCTGATGCAGTTGGTTCATTTGTGTACCTATTGGAGTTGATTGAAATGCCTGCAAACTTCGAAACACTTGTTCTGTTAGGGGGAAATTTTGCTTTGTCATTACGAAAAGCAATTCCCGATTGGTACTATTCCCACCAAATTGCTCTAAAAGTTTAGCTAATGCTTGCCCATCTTTATGGGTAAATGGTATGTTTTGAATAACAAGTTGTTGCATCAAGGTTTTTAGCGGTTGGTTATTATGTAATCCGAGTTGCTGCATGATTTGGTCGCTTAGTTGCCTATTACTTTGAAGTGGTGAATCACTTATTTTTTTTAGGCGTAGCACATCCCCAACAGACGTTACTTGAAAGAGATAATCCTGTTTGGAGGTCAATGATGTTTCCAATTGGGCCACCACTTGTGAACCACCTAACTGAATCGCCGCTCTTTGGTTAGGGTATAATTCGAGTACTTTTCCGGTTAACATTTGCCCTGGTTTTAGAGCATTTTGTGTCACATTCATTCGTGTATTTTCAGAACGCAATACGTTTGAAAATGAAGGAATGCTTCGCATATGGCTACCTCCTCTCTACGAATAGGATTTCAGAAAGCTTTTGCGGTGATAAGGTGTTAAACCATGACCGTTTATTGCATCTAAGTGCTGTTTCGTTCCATATCCACTATTTTGATCAAAAGCGTATGCAGGATACTGTTGATGTAACTTTTCCATCATGTCATCACGTGTTACCTTGGCAATGATGCTGGCAGCAGCAATCGAAATACTTTTTTGATCTCCTTTTATGATTGCATCACTAGGTACGTCTAATTTCTCCAGGTTTACTGCGTCGATAAGTACATAATCTATTTGTTTTAGCTTGTTTAACGCTTGATACATCGCTTTTTTTGAAGCTTGTAAAATATTGATCTCGTCAATTTCACCGGCATCCACAATTCCTACAGCATAGTCAATCGCATGCTTGGTGATATATTGATAAAATAACTCTCTTTTGTTCTTTGATAATTTTTTAGAATCATTTATTCCTAATAATTCGAAATCATTTGGTAAAATAACAGCAGCTGCTACAACTGGTCCAGCTAGTGGTCCTCTGCCAACTTCGTCTACGCCTGCAATATATGTAATGTCTTTATTCCATAACGCTTTCTCGTTTTGACACATTGTTTCAAATAGTTCTTGTTGAGCTTGTGCCTCTTGTTGTCTTTTTTCATATTGTTTAAGTAATTTTTGCACGCCTTTGCGCTGATCTTGGTACAGTACTTGTAATACGTCTTCAGCGGGTTGTTCTTTTGTTAAATAATGTTTAATTTCATTAATCGTCCATTTTTCCTTCATCGCTCAAAAACCTCGTTTCCTAATTTATCGGCACTTTTTCAAAAAAATAAAGAATTATAATTGCTTCTCTCAATAAAGAAAAACGTCATCTGATTCGCAGTAGATAGATACTGCGAAGTAATGAAAGGAGAAAAAGTGAGGCTTTCTCCCATTCTGCTTAATGATGAGTGCTCACATACGCTCCGGCAGAATACTGCGCTTTCCGTGGGCTTGGCTTCAGCTAACTTGGTGAAGAAAGGCACTTCACCAAGTGGATCTTCAGCTCTCGCTGTCCCACAGGAGTCTCCGTATTCTGCCTACGCTGTGTAAATAATTCTACCTTATATAAGAGGAAATACTCGGGAACCAGTACCCGTGTGTTACTTCTTTCAATAATCAGAACACTACGCAAAGCGGAGGCAAGATACGTAGACTCCTACGGGAACAGCGCGAGCCGAAGACCCCGCAGGAAAGCGATCTTTGCTTTCTGAGGAGGCTAAGGCCGTGCGCGTGGAAAGCGAAGTATCTTGCCGGAGCGCATGTAAGAACTCAGCAAAATGCAGTACAGGAAGAGAGCAAATTCTTGTCATGTTATTTCGCAGTATATGTATTTTGTGCTTTCTTTTCATACAAAAAGTATACACTCACTCGTTTCCATTGTAATTGAAACGGGGTGTATACTTTTATGGGCGCTTTGTACTTCTACATATCCTGTTACTCGGGCTGTTCAAGTGTTATCTTTCCTAATCTTCCGGATCGCAAGTCTTGGAGGATGATATCTGCTGTTTTCTCAAAATTCACTCTGCCACCTGATTCAAGGCTACCTCTTCCTCTACCGATTTGTTCAAATATTTCGTTCATATCCTCATTATCTTCCGATATTTGATAACGTTCTATTAATAGAGAAGGATAAGTGGATTGTAAATACTCAATCACAAACGCAGCGATATCTTCTATTGGCAACAACTGATCCTTGATTGTACCAATAGCTGCTAATCGATAACCAACTACTTGCTCCTCAAATTTTGGCCAGAGTATTCCGGGTGTATCCAATAACTCAAAATCCTTTTTTACTTTGATCCATTGTTGGTTTTTAGTCACACCTGGTTTGTCTCCCGTTTTAGCTATTTTCTTCTGAACTAACCGATTGATTAAGGTTGATTTTCCTACATTCGGTATTCCAATAATCATGGCACGAGCGGGTCTTGGACGAACCCCTTTTTTCTTTAATCGATCCATTTTCTCTTTAGCCATGTCCTTTGCTGTTTGAATGACATGTTGGATATCTTTTCGTTCATTTACATTCACCGCAATGGCAACCATGCCTTGTGCCGAAAAATGGTTAAGCCAATCTTTTGTCGACTCCGGATCAGCTAAGTCATCCTTCATTAACACTACCATTTTTGGTTTTTGATTTAATATTTGCTGTAAAAGAGGGTTTTGTGAAGAAGCGGGCGCCCTTGCATCTACTAATTCAATCACAAAATCAACCAATTTTAATTTTTCTTGTACTTCTCTTTTCGCTTTGGCCATATGTCCAGGAAACCATTGTATTGTCATGTATCCACCTCATTTCTACTATGTTAATCTACGAAGCCAATCTTATCCACGGGCCAATACGTTACACCAGCAATTCCTACTACTTGATCTATCGGGATGAATCCCAAATGTCTACTATCTGTAGAATTTGGTCTATTATCCCCCAAAACAAACACATGCCCCTCCGGTACTTCTTCAGCATTCCCCGGAATATCTCGCAAAGAAAAATTAGTTGTGTAATTCGATTGCTCATTGGCTATTTCATCTTCAATAAATGGTTCTTCAACTGGTTGTCCATTAATATATAACTGGTCATCTTGATAGACAATGGAATCACCTGGTAAACCAATCACCCTTTTTATGTAATCCTTCTTCGTCGTAGCATGAAAAACAACAACATCAAAACGATCTGGCTCACCAAACATTACACTTATCTTATTTACAATCATTCGATCCTTATTTTCAAGAGTTGGTAACATGGAAGGACCATCAACAATAATCGGTACTGCAATAAACATGCGAAACAAAATCACGATCAATCCTGTAATAATAATGGTTTTAATCCAATCAACCCAGTCAACCTTTTTTTCAGCCATGAAAGATCCCTTTCCTTCATACACTCCAAGTGTTTCTAAAATATTCTATAGAAGAAAAAGGAGCCTGACAATGCAAGCTCCTTTTTACACGATACTCATTAGCGAATTTCTTTAATACGCGCAGCTTTACCACGTAGGTTACGTAGATAATAAAGCTTAGCACGACGAACTTTACCACGACGACTTACTTCGATTTTTGCAATTCGTGGTGAATGCACAGGGAATGTACGTTCAACCCCTACACCGTAAGAAATTTTACGAACTGTAAATGTTTCACTAATACCACCGTTTTGGCGTTTAATGACAACACCTTCGAATACCTGAATACGTTCACGGTTACCCTCAACAACTTTCACGTGAACTTTTACTGTATCACCAGCACGGAACTCAGGTAAGTCAGTTTTTAGTTGATCTTTTGTAATTTCCTCGATTAAATTTTGCATTCTGTTACACTCCTTCCAA
Source organism: Gracilibacillus lacisalsi DSM 19029 (assembly GCF_000377765.1). Lineage (GTDB taxonomy): Bacteria > Bacillota > Bacilli > Bacillales > Amphibacillaceae > Gracilibacillus > Gracilibacillus lacisalsi. Next base: position 90,723 of record NZ_KB898668.1, read on the forward strand.
ACCAATGCTCTTAACGAATTAGACCGCAGCGGAACATCGTTTATTCACCTTAAGCGTTCACTTAAGCACAACTATCAATATAGCATATCAATCACGGGAATTCAACTATTTTCTTGTGAAGTTTCCCATTCTTTTATCCACGTTTTTTCTTTTTCGGTTAATTGCAGATGTTGTAATAAATCTTGTCTTCTATCATAAGTCCTTTTTAACGCTTCTTTTCTGCGCCATTCTTCAATATGGGCATGATTTCCTGATAACAATACATCAGGTACTTTTAAACCGCGGAAATCAGCAGGTCTCGTATAATGAGGATGCTCTAATAACCCCGTTGAAAAAGAATCCTGAACCGCTGAATCTTCGTTACCTAATACGTCTGGTAACAAACGGACAACACTGTCAATGACGACCATTGCTCCTAATTCTCCACCTGTAAGCACATAGTCTCCGATCGAGATCTCATCGGTTACAAGCTCTGTTCTAATTCGCTCATCATAGCCTTCATAATGGCCACATATAAAGATTAAATGTTCTTCTTTTGCTAGTTCTTCTGCTTTTTTTTGCGAGTATGTTTCTCCTTGAGGACACATTAAGATGATACGGGGTTTTTGGGTGGTATTTTTTTCGATCGCCTCTACTGCATCAAAAATAGGTTGAGGCTTTAATACCATCCCAGCTCCTCCACCATAAGGATAATCATCTACTTTATTATGTTTATTATCCGTATATTCACGGAAATTCACATAATTATAGTGAAAAGCACCTGAGTCATGTGCTTTTTTTAAAATGGAAGATTGAAAAACACCGTTAAACATTTCTGGAAACAATGAGAGTATATCTATTTTCATCAGTCTAATAACCCTTCCATTGGTTCAATTTTAATAAGTTGCTGATTTATATCTACTTCTTTCACTACTTGTTCAATATAAGGGATTAAATATTCCTTTCCCTTCTGCTTCACAACCCATACATCATTTGCGCCAGGTGAAAGAATTTCTGTAACCTTACCAATAAGTTCACCATCGATTGTTTCCACTTCACAACCAATAATCTCATGATAATAAAACTCGTTCTCTTCTAAATCTGAAACTTCACTTGTTTTAATAACCAACAATGATTCTTTAAAGTGTTCTACTTCATTGATATTGTTAAATCCTTCAAAATGTAATAAATCAAAATTTTTGTGTACACGATGGCCATCAATAGTAACTGGTTTCAATTCCTGACTATCTTTTCCTTTAATCCATAAGGTAGTGCCAACTTCGAAGCGTTCATCGAAATCGGTAATACGAACTACTTTTACTTCTCCTTTAATACCATGCGTATTGACAATTTTCCCTACTTTTAAATGATCCATTTATTTCATACCACCTGTTATGTAATTTTCTTAATCATGCCATCCTTTATAATAATGGATTTTTGTTCTGTTAAGTCATCCCAGTTCATACCTTCTTCAATATCGATAACTGCTTCAACTTCTCCATCATTAATTTCACTTCCAATTGGTAATATTTCCAACTGTTCGAGTTTGTATTTATACCAATTAATATGGTCCTTCCGATTAGATAACTCTTTTTTGAATTTGGCTGCGATATCAGCTTTTTTGTTGGCTGAGCGTTGTTCTAATTTTTTCTGCTCAAATTTTAATTGTTCACATTCCTGTTCAAGTTGAAAAATTTTAAATTGGTATTCTTCTCGCAATTGTTCTTTACTTTGATCAGTTACTATTTTTTTGACGGCTACTTTTTTAATAATTTTCATTGTTTCAGCCTCTCTCTCATCCCTATTAAAGAGTATGGAAACACCTATCAAAAGAATAGCATGTCACCAAACAAAAGCGCAAGTATACACTAGAAAACCCGCACACTAACCTCCCCTCACCTGATTCGTAGTAGATATATACTGCGAACTAGTAAAAATTTGTGGAGTGAAGCTTTCTTCCATTCTAACTTTAACTGAGTGCTTACTTACGCTCCGGCAAGATACTACGCTTTCCACGGGCACGGCCTTAGCCAGGGAACTACTTGAAATAACTTCTTTGCTCCCTTGCACCGAGGAAGCCTGCTACGAAGCATTACTAGAAGACGCAGGTGCATCACGGGGTCTTCGGCTCGCGCTGCGTCGTGAGGAGTCTACGTATCTTGCCTCCGCTTTGCGTAATGTCCTGAATTTTGAAAGAAGTAATAACAGGAAATGGTTACTGAGCAGTTCCAGGTAGAATTATCTAAATAGCGTAGGCAGAATACGGAGACTCCTGTGGGACAGCGAGAGCTGAAGATCCACTTTGCAAAGTGATTTTCTTTGCAAAGTTAGCTGAAGCCGAGCCCACGGAAAGCGCAGTATTCTGCCGAAGCGGTTTGCATGCACTCTCAAAGTGAAGCATGGTAGAGAGCAATTCCTTGTCCTCGTTACTGCGCAGTTTATTAATACAGCGCTCTATTTATTTAACCGTTCTGCTAAAAAAAGAGGGGGCTTTTCGCCTCCCTCTTTTTACATGATATCTAAATAGATTTTTTTATTAGATTTCATTCCAGCTGCATAAACAACTGTTCGTATTGATTTGGCAATGCGACCATTCTTGCCGATCACTTTACCTACATCATTTTCATGAACTTGCAGGTGATACACAACTTTGTTTTCCTCTTCTTGTTCGGTCACAACGATGTGCTCAGGATGATCGACTAACGGCTCCACAATTGTTTCAATCAAAGATTTCATCGAATCACATCACTTTATTATTGATTTTTTGATTCGTGGAATTTCTTCATGATGCCTTCATTTGAGAATAAGTTACGTACCGTATCACTTGGTTTCGCACCTTTAGTCATCCAATCAAGTGCTTTATCTTCATCTAATTTCACTTCAACCGGGTTCACTACCGGGTTATATGTTCCAATTTGCTCGATAATACGTCCATCACGTGGAGAACGAGAATCAGCAACTACGATACGATAGAATGGATTTCTTTTAGATCCCATACGTTTTAAGCGAATTTTTACTGCCATGTTTAACACCTCCATATAAATATCTAACACAAGATAGAATTGTATCAGATTTATTTTAGTCTGTAAAGGGTTTTTACCTTACATGAATGGAAAATTAAATCCTTTTGATTTTTTTCCTTTTTTCCCTTTCTTTCCTTGCTGCGAATTCGTCATTTGCTTCATCATTTTCTTCATTTCTTCAAACTGTTTCAACAAACGATTCACCTCTGAAACAGAACGACCTGAACCTCGAGCAATACGTTTACGACGACTGGCATTAATCACACTTGGATCTTGACGTTCTTTTGCAGTCATGGATTGGATGATCGCTTCCACATGGGAAATTTGCTTATCATCAAAATCGACATTTTTAAGACCCTTCATTTTGTTAGCGCCAGGTATCATATCAATTAATTCATCCAACGGTCCCATGTTTTTCACTTGGCCCATTTGTTCGAGAAAATCATCTAGTGTAAAGGAAGCAGACCGCATTTTCTCTTCTAATTCTTTAGCTCTTTTTTCATCAACATTTTCTTGAGCCTTCTCAATTAGTGAAAGAACATCTCCCATGCCTAAAATACGAGATGCCATTCGTTCCGGATGGAATACTTCCAATTCATCTAACTTTTCACCCATACCTGCAAATTTAATCGGCTTTTCTGTAACAGCTTTAATTGATAAAGCTGCACCACCGCGTGTATCTCCATCAAGCTTCGTTAAAACAACACCAGAAATATCTAATTGTTCATTAAAGCTTTCAGCTACATTAACTGCATCCTGACCAGTCATGGAGTCAACCACTAAAAATACTTCATCCGGATTTACATTTTGTTTAATTTGAATCAATTCATCCATTAATTCATTGTCGACATGAAGACGACCAGCAGTATCAATGATGACATAATCCAGATGTTCCTCTTTAGCACGTTCCATCGCTTTATTGGCAATATCCACTGGATTTGCATCGGTTCCCTCTGAATATACTGGCATATCTAATTGTTTACCTAAGGTTTCCAGTTGATCAATTGCTGCGGGACGGTAAACATCAGCGGCAACTAATAATGGCTTACGATTATATTTTTTACGTAATAAATTGGCTAATTTACCAGTAGTTGTTGTTTTACCGGCACCTTGTAAACCAACCATCATGATTACAGTAGGAGGCTTATCTGCCACAGCGATTTTACTTTCATCGCCACCCATTAATTCTGTTAATTCTTCTTTTACCACTTTGATAACCTGTTGACCTGGAGTTAAACTTTCCATTACTTCCTGGCCAACTGCACGCTCTTTCACTTTCTTAATGAAATCTTTTACGACTTTAAAGTTTACGTCCGCTTCTAGTAAAGCTAAACGAACTTCTCTCGTCATTTCTTTGACATCCTGTTCCGTTACTTTACCTTTTCCCTTAATTTTTTGAATGGTATTTTGCAGGCGGTCGGCTAAACCTTCAAATGCCATACTATACGCCCCCTATTCGATTTCAATAATCTGTTCTACTTTTTCTTTCAGTACTTGGTCTTCTGTCAATGTAAGCAATTCCTGAAGTAGACTTTGTCGCTTTAAAAACTTCTGATAGAGACCAAGCTTTTCCTCATATTCCTCTAACATTTGTTCTGTTCTGCGAATGTTATCATAAATTGCTTGTCTTGATACATTAGATGTCTCCGAGATTTCCCCTAATGAGAAATCTTCTACATAATACATCTCCATATAATTTCGTTGCTTGTCAGTTAGCAATTGTTGATAAAAATCATAAAGAGCGTTAATCCTTGTCGTTTTTTCTAACATAATAAGGACACCTCGTTAAGTAAAATACCTTTACACTCCAGTCTAATCATCTTAAAGCAATACTGTCAAGTCTCAAGACTATTCTTCTTCTTCTAACAAATCTGCAAATAAACCGTACACAAATGCATGCGGATCAAAGGTTTGCAAGTCTGTTACCTTTTCTCCAAGTCCTACTAATTTTACTGGTGTGCCTAATTCATTTCGGATTGCCAAGACGATACCACCCTTAGCTGTACCGTCTAATTTAGTTAATACGATTCCGGAAACATCTGTTGCTTCTGAGAATGTTTTCGCTTGGCTCAAAGCATTTTGTCCAGTCGTGGCATCAAGCACAAGCAACACTTCATGAGGTGCATTGGGAACTTCCCGCTCGATTACCCGTTTTACTTTTGCTAATTCATTCATTAAATTAACCTTATTCTGCAAACGACCTGCGGTATCGCAAAGTAATACATCAGCATTACGGGATTTTGCCGCTTGAATACCATCGTAAATAACGGCAGCTGGGTCACTGCCTTCATTATGTTTAATAACATCAACACCGACACGTTTTCCCCATTCATTTAACTGTTCAATAGCTCCGGCACGGAATGTATCACCTGCAGTTAATAATACCTCTTTACCTTCTGATTTTAATTGATGTGCTAACTTACCAATCGTTGTTGTTTTTCCAACTCCATTAACTCCAACAAAAAGGATTACTGTTAAGTCATCTTGTTGCATATTTAATGAACTATCTTCTGATTCGTCATTATCGCCCTGGTAAATTTCGACCAGTTTTTCAGAGATCACTTGTTTTACTTCATTAGTATCTTTAATATTTTGTCTTTTTACTTCCATTTCAAGTTCTTCAATTAACTCCATCACAGTTGTCACACCAACATCAGCTGCGATCAACACTTCTTCGAGATCTTCGAAAAAGTCTTCGTCCACTTTTCGATAGCGAGCAACTAAATCATTAATTTTTTCGGAGAATGACTTCCTTGTCTTACTTAAGCCATCTTTATACTTATCTGATACTTCTTCTTGATTATCTGTTGCTTGAAATTTATCTTTCAGTTTTTTCAGGAAACTCATTTTTCTACCTCCTCGCACTTATGCTTCTAAAAGCTCTGGCGCTTCTTCTAATTTGACAGAAACTAAGCGTGATACACCTGATTCCTGCATGGTAACACCATATAATACATCTGATTCTTCCATTGTACCCTTTCTATGTGTAATCACAATAAATTGGGTGTTCTTACTATAATGTTTCAAATATTGGGCAAAGCGAGTCACATTTGCTTCATCTAGAGCAGCTTCCACTTCATCCAGTACACAGAATGGAACAGGACGCACACGTAAAATCGCAAATAATAAAGCAATAGCAGTTAATGCTCTTTCTCCACCGGACAATAGACCTAATTGTTGTAATTTTTTACCTGGAGGCTGTGCAATAATATCTACACCAGTTTCTAATAATTGATCCGGATCAGTTAACTTTAATTCAGCATGGCCCCCGCCGAATAAACGTTGGAAGACTACCGTAAATTCTTCTTTAATTTGCGAAAAAGTTTCATTAAATCTTCTAGTCATTTCTTCATCCATTTCCGCAATAATTTCATATAATGTTCGTTTTGCTTCCACTAAGTCTGTTTGTTGACTGGTAAGGAATTCATGTCGTTCTTTAATCCTATCATACTCATCAATAGCACCAATATTTACTGTTCCTAATTCATCAATCGATTTCTTAATTAATTTGACTTGTTCTTTCGCCTCTTCGAGATTGTCTGGTTGTGGGTAATCAGCTTTCGCCTTTTCAAAAGTCATAAAGTATTCACTCTCTAGTAATTGAAGACGATTTTCCAGCTCCAGATCTAATCGGTTTCGTTCAATCTCAATCGTTTGGATCTCCTGTTGTAACTGATACTCCTCTTTTTTCGCTTGTTTAAGCGATTCTTCTAGAGTCGTAACTTTTTGCTGTGTTTCCGATCGTTGTTCACGTAATTGTTGCAACTCTTGCTGCAAAGCTGCTTTTTCTTGTGTTTTGAGATGAATCTCTTCGTCAATTTCTTCTGGTGTCTGTTGGCTATTTTTAACGTCGATCAATTGCTGTAACTGTTCTTGCTTTCCTTTAATCGTCTCGGAAATCTCTGATAATTCATTTTTTGAATTTGCAACCTTCTCTTTTTGATTGGACAGCTTACTTCTTAGCTCTGCTTGCTCGACGTGCAATGTTTGTAATTCCTGTTTCAATTGTTCTTCTTTTGCTTCAAAATTTTGGTGCTGATCTGTTAATTCTTCAATTTCGTTATCTAATTTACTCAATTTTGCTTGTGTTTTTTCAAGGTCTTGTTCAATTTGTTCCAATTGCTGTAACAATAGTTTTCGATCTTCTTCTTGTTGTAATTTGTCCTGATCATAAATGGACAACTGATCATTTAAATGCTCTAAAGACAGTTTCCATTCTTTATAATTGCTTTGGTGTACTTGATATGTTGTGCGAACTTCTTCTAGTTGTCGATAACTATTTTCTTTTTCTTCTTGAAGACTCGCTAATGCATCTTTTTGCTCCCTAATTTGCTTCTCATAGTCCGTTACACGAGTTTGGTATTCTTTATATTTCTTCGTTAATGTTTTTAGTTCACGATCTCTCGTAAATAATGATTGATTGTTTTTCTTTTTGGCACCACCAGACATGGAACCTCCAGGGTTCACCACATCTCCATCGAGTGTCACGATGCGGAATCTTCGTCCAGTTTGCTGTGCAAATTGATTTGCAGCACTAAGTGATCTAGCTATAATAACATTACCTAACAATGCTTGCATGACAGGTTGATATGTGGCTTCATAACGGATTAAATCCGCAGCTACTCCAACATACTCTTCTTCCTGCTCAAGCATTTGGATCAAATTTGCAGGTATCTGTTTCGGTTTCATCGCGTTAATTGGTAAAAAAGTTGCTCTACCTTTGTTTGTTTTTTTCAGCCATTGAATTGCCTCTCGTGCCGACTTCTCTGAATCAACCACAATATGTTGAGCTTGAGCCCCTAAAGCAGTTTCCATTGCATCCACTAATTGATCATCGAATTCAATTAATTCCGGTATCGCACCATGAATACCTGTTAACTTCTGTTGTTCCCTTGCTTTTAGTACTTCTTTTACTCCAAAGTAGAAACCTTGAAAATCTTCTTTTAAGTCCTCGAGCATTTCTTTTTTTGACTTAAGATTTTCAACCATTTGATAACCTTTATATAATTTTTGTTGCATATCTTCTAATAGTTTCGACTCTACCGTTACTTTTCTTTCCAACTGTTCGTACTCTGATTGGCATTTATGTAATTGTTCCTCATCTTGTTTACATTTTTCTTCTGCTTCTTGAACAGCTTGCTTTAACTGAAGACGTTCTTCATGTAGGTTTTCCCATTTAGAAGATTTTGCATGTTGTTTCCCTTCCATCCTCTCCAATTGCTGCTCAATCGAGCTTTTCTCGTTTCGTTTAGCCGCTTGCTCATTTAACCATTCAATATAATCACTCTTAAGTGTCTCGATGTCTTCTTCTATCGTATTTTTACCTTTTTCTAATTGCTCTTGGATATCAGTTACTTGTTCTGATAACTGATGATTTTTATCCTGGTACTTCCTAAGATTAGTTTGTTCATCTTCTAAGCTCTTTAAAAGTATTGCTTTTTTGTTTTCCGACTCTTCTATGTCCTGTTCTAGTTTTTCTTTATTCTCCTGGAAATGTTGAAGTCGTTCATGAAATATCTTTTTATTTCCTTCAAGACTTTCTAGCTTTTGAGTTTCCACAAGCAGTGTTTCTTGTAAGCTTGTGATTTGCTCATCCATTTCTTGTATCCGTGCTTTCAGTTGATCATTTTCTGTCTCTCTTGTCTCAACCCATTGTTGTTTTTCTTTTAATGCATGATATTTATCATCTATTTGTCTTTTCGATGCTTCCCATTTTTCATTCAATAGTTCAATTTCTTTAGCTAACAAACCAACTTCCACATTAGTTAATCGATCTTTTTGGGCTAAGTACTCCTTGGCAATAGATGCTTGCTGTTCAAGTGGTTCTAATTGGCCGTCTATTTCATAGATAATATCTTCCACACGATTTAAATTTTCTTGTGTTTCTGCCAATTTATATTCGGCTTGTTTCTTTCTATTTTTATATTTTAAAACACCTGCCGCTTCTTCAAATATAACGCGGCGTTCCTCTGATTTTGAACTTAATATTTCTTCAACTTTCCCTTGACTTATAATAGAAAACGCTTCTTTACCCATACCTGAATCCATAAATAGCTCTGTAATATCTTTCAAACGGCATGGTTGTTTGTTCATCAAATATTCACTTTCGCCTGAGCGATATACTCGACGCGTTACACTGACCTCGTGATAATCAACAGGTAATGCATTGTCTGAGTTATCTAACACGAGTGTTACTTCAGCAACGTTTAACGCATTACGTGTATCACTACCTTGGAAAATTATATCTTCCATTTTGGAACCACGTAATGATTTTGCTGATTGTTCTCCAAGTACCCAACGGATCGCATCTGTAATATTACTTTTCCCACTACCGTTAGGCCCTACAACAGCTGTAACGCCTGGTACAAATTCTATTTTTACTCTTTCAGCGAAAGATTTAAAACCAATTGTATCTAATTGTTTTAAATACATGTTTAAAACCCCTATTTATTATCATCTAACAACATAACTTGTATGTTGATGTTAATTTATCCTTTGCATTTCAACTTATTTATTTTATCATAAAGAATAGAGTAAGAGAAGGAAGTTTCATAAAATACCGAAACAGGAGTGAATTGATTTGAATTTAGAAGAGAAATCCGAGGAAAATTTAGCACATATTATTCATGAGATGGGAAGAATGTTGCAAGTAGTCAATGATTCTATCATGGACCCTAAAGATTATGACCTTGATAATTATGAAGAATTAAAATCCTTATATGATCTCCTGCAACAGAAAGGAAAACTAACTGTTGCCGAAACCCAAGCATTTATCGCAGAGCTAAGAGAATACCGAAAATAATTAAGAAAAGCGCAGAGCGCCCGTTTAGAAACATAGCGACTGGAACGAATTAACTGAGATAAAGGAATCACGGTAAGCTCGCGAACCGACGATGATTTATCGTAGGGCGATTCGTGAAGTCGTCTAGTTTTTGGCGCTCGAATCTGGACGTGGCTAGACAGGTTGCCTACATGTTATCTACATCCGAAAATTTATAATATTTCCTAGATAAACAAAGTCTTAGGAGTATCTAAGAAAACTCCTAAGACTTTCTAATTCTTACCTTCCAATTAAAAATACTGTTCAATCTTAAGAACATCTATATAATAATTGTAATATTTACCCTATATCCATTGTACCATTTTTAATCATATATACTTAATTTTCTTTTTAATAAGAAACCCCCCGCTTCAACCTTAATTGAAACAGGGGGGTTCACCTTGTCAGACTATTTTATCAATAACTTTTAATGAGACAGAGCGTCTAATGCTTGTTTTGCAGCACGTTGTTCTGCTTCTTTTTTCGTCCGACCTACTCCTTTTCCAGCTGTCTTACCATTAATTGTAACAACAGCGAAAAATTCACGGTCATGTGCAGGACCTTTCTCGTCTACAATGTTGTATTCCACTAGTCTATTCTTATGTTGCTGTACTGTTTCCTGCAATTGACTTTTGTAATCCATCGTATGCGAAAAAGCACCGGTTGTAATCTCAGGGTACACATACTTCCTTAAGAAGCTAATAACTTGATCATATCCTTGATCTAAGTATAATGCGCCAATGAAGGCTTCAAAGACATCTGCTAGTAATGCAGGGCGATTACGACCACCAGTCATTTCCTCACCCTTACCTAATAAAACGTATTTGCTAAAATCAAGTGTCTCAGCAAAGCGAACTAAAGCTGGTTCACACACAATCGAGGCTCTCAGTTTTGTTAAATCCCCTTCCTCTAATTCATTATATTCACGATAGAGGTATTGAGAGACACCCAATTCTAGAACTGCATCACCTAAAAATTCTAACCTTTCATTATCTAGTAGATTCTTTTTCCGGTGCTCATTCACATAAGATGAATGAGTAAAGGCTTGTTTTAACAATGTTTCGTTTTCAAAAAAAATCCCCAATTTTTCCTGAAGCTCTTTAAAATCAGACACATTCTTCACCTACCAACATGAAATCAATCATTGTCATTATTATAAAGGATACATAGCTTATCGCCAACCCTAAATTGTAAAGGTTTTAATAGTTTTAGTTTTGTCTTACTGGATCAGAAACACACAGCTAATGCATTATAAAGGACAAACCCGTTTCATGATGATTGAAACGGGTTATCTTTTAAGACTGTACTCTTAGACAGCCAATACTTATTACTTGATTTAACAGTTCTATTGGTTGCTGTCTATGTAATTTACAGCATCACCTACTGTAGCAATTTTTTCTGCATCTTCATCAGCAATTTCCATGTCGAACTCGTCTTCTAATTCCATTACAAGTTCTACAACATCAAGAGAATCAGCTTCTAAATCATCTTTAAATGATGCTTCAAGCGTAACTTTATCTTCGTCTACATCAAGACGATCGACAACGATTTGCTTTACTTTTTCAAAAGTCTCGGACATTTCACGTCACCTCCTTTCAAAGTATATGTACCTTTCTACATAACCATACCTCCGTCTACTGGTATCGTTTGTCCGGTAACATAATTAGCTAGTTCAGAAGCTAAAAATAAAGCAACATTCGCTACATCTTTCGCTTCGCCTAATTTATTTAATGGAATTAATGCGAGCATTTGCTCTTTCTGTTCTTCTGTGAGTTGATCGGTCATATCTGTTGCAATAAAGCCAGGCGCAATAGCATTGACTAATATATTTCTCGCTGCTAATTCCTTGGCAGTTGTTTTCGTTAAACCAATAACACCCGCTTTGGCAGAGACATAATTTGCCTGTCCAGCGTTGCCGCTTATACCAACAACTGAAGATACATTAATAATCCGACCGCTTTTTTGCTTCATCATTTGACGAGTCACTGCTTTGGTACATAAGAATACCCCTTTTAAGTTAATGTCAATGACATCATCAAAATCAGCTTCACTCATTCGCATCAGTAAATTATCCCTTGTAATACCTGCATTATTCACTAAAATATCAAGACTTCCAAACGTTTTTGTCGTTTCTTTCACCATTGCTTTGACGTCACTTTCATCACTGACATTTGCTTTGATTTTAATTGCTTCTCCTCCGTCAGCAATGATTTGATCCACTACTTCTTGAGCTTTATTTTCACTACCAGAGTAGTTTACCACTACTTTTGCCCCTTTACTAGCAAAAGTTAAAGCAATTTCACGCCCGATTCCCCTTGAGGCACCGGTTATCAATGCGACTTGATCCTTTAACATGGTTAATCCTCCTTCACCCATTCGATAAATTCAGCTAAAGTTGCTACGTCTTGAACAGCAAAAGTTTTCGCACGGCGATTTACTTTTTTCACGAGGCCTGTTAACACTTTGCCACTGCCTACTTCGACAATCGCATCGAGTTGCTCTTCCAATAGCTGTTCGATAATTTCTTCAAAACGTACTGGTGAATATAATTGTTCTACTAGTAATTGTTGAATTTGGTCTTTTTCAATCACTTTTTCAGCGGTAACATTTGCATAAACAGGTATTTCCGCGTCAGACCAATTGATATTATGTACTAACTGTTGAAACTCTTCAGCTGCTGGCTTCATTAGACTTGAGTGAAATGGCCCGCTCACGGGTAACGGTAATACACGTTTTGCACCAGCTGCTTTTAATTGATCGGTCGCTGCATCAATTGCTGATTTCGTACCAGATACAACGATTTGTCCTGGGCAGTTAAGATTAGCAATCTCAATAACGCCATCCACTTGTTCACTAATTTTTTGCAGTTCATTACGTAATGTTTCTTGATCCATTCCTAAAACAGCTGCCATGGAGCCTTTGCCTTCAGGATAGGCATTTTCCATTAACTTACCTCTTTGGTGAACTAAAGAAACAGCATCAGAGTAGGAAATAGCATTCGCTGCAACAAGTGCACTATATTCACCAAGACTATGCCCACTTGTAACTGATGGTGTAATACCATTTTCCGCTAATATTTTTGTAATGGCGGTACTAACTGATAACAATGCTGGTTGTGTATTTTCTGTTTTTGTCAGTAACTCTTTAGGACCTTCAAACATAATCGACGTTAAGTCATAACCTAAACGTTCATTAGCAATAGCGAAGAGCTCTCTTACTTGTGGAAACTCTTCATACAGGTCTTTTCCCATTTCGACTACTTGTGATCCTTGACCAGGATAAACGAAAGCGACTTTTTTCACGATTTATTCCTCCTCAGTAGCAGCTTGCAATGTTTTTACGTCTGCTTCTATCTTTCCGATTACATCTTTCTCTACAATGTTTATTGTTTGTTGGATGGCACTGAAAATGGCTTGTTGATTGGATGAACCGTGTGCCTTAATCACTGGAGCAGCGAGACCAAACAATGCAGCACCACCGTACTCGGAATAATCAAGTTGCTCCTTTAAGCCTTTTAGATCTTTTTTCACAAGTGCAGCAGCGAGTTTAGTTTTGGTATTAGTCATAAATGTGTCTTTAATCATCGAAAACATCGTCAAAGCTGTTCCTTCCACTGTCTTTAATGCAACATTTCCACTAAAACCATCAGTAACAACAACATCTGCCACACCATTTAACAGATCTCTCGCCTCGACATTACCAACGAAATTGATTGGTAGTTGTTGCAATAGCTCAAATGCTTTTTTTGTTAAGTCATTTCCTTTTCCATCCTCTGTGCCAACATTTAAAAGTCCAACACGCGGATTCTTTACTTGACGAACTTTTTCCATATAAATGGATCCCATTAAGCCGTATTGTTGCAGGTGTTGGGCTTTAGCATCCACATTTGCTCCTACATCCAACAATAAGAACCCATCGCCATTAACGGTTGGAAGTGTTGGACTTAAAGCTGGGCGATCTATCCCCTTGATTCTACCGACCACAAACAATCCAGCGCTCATTAAAGCACCTGTGTTCCCCGCAGAAATACAAGCATCTGCACGTCCAGACTTTACTTCGTTTGCCATGAGCACTAAAGAGGCATTCTTTTTTCGACGAACTGCTTTTACAGGTTCATCCTCACTCGTAATTTTTTCTTCTGTATGAATAATTTCAATAGCATCATGTTTTTCCAAATACGGCGTTATTTTGGTTTCATCACCGATTAACGTAATTTCCAAATCATTAAAGTGGTTCACCGCTTTTAATGCACCTAAGACAATTTCCTTTGGTGCGTGGTCACCACCCATAGCATCGATTGCGATTTTCATGATTCGTTCCCTTCCTTCTCTTGAGTCGATCGAAACATTTCAAATACTCCTGAAAAGACCGTTTCGTTATCTACATAGCTAAGCACTTCTACTACAGTCCGATTGTTTTTCTCTGAACCTACCACTCGTGCTTTAGCAATGACTCGTTCTCCCTGTACGACTTGACGGGTAAATTTAATATCAGCGTTTGTTGTTAAGGCTAGTTCATCATTGATAACGGCAACAGCAAGGGAGTTTGCCTGCGCAAATAAATGATGGCCCCGTGCAATTTTATTTCGTGAAAATACATGTTCCGCTGTAATATCCATAATCGAAATTGCTCGTTTATCTAATTCTAAGTCAATAATTTCACCTATAACCTCATCAATCGGCAATGCCTTAACTGTTTCATTCCAATTATTCGTTGCAACAGATTTTATCCGTTCACGTAACTCCGGAATATTTAACTCCATCCGATCTAAACGGATGGTCTGTATGCTAACATCAAATGATTTTGCTAGTGCCTCGTCCGTTATAAAAGGTTTTGCTTCAATCGTTTCTTTTAACAGCGACTGCCGCTCTTTTTTATTTCTTTTCATGAATTACACCGTCCATCTGCAAGTCATCATTTATTCCAACGAAAAAATTATGACTAGGTACTAATAGTAATATATAATACCATTAAAAATTATGCAAGTGAATCTAATTTAATAATTGCTGATCTATTTCAATTTGAGAAAGCAAATACTTAATTAATGCTTGGAATTCGGCCTTTCTCCACCATTCATTTTCGACAATATCAACAGCATCGGCCCTTGCTGTTTCTAATGCACGATAATCATGAACCAAATCTGCTAATTTAAATTCTGGTAGTCCACTTTGTTTGACACCAAATATATCCCCAGGCCCTCGAAGTTCTAAATCTCGTTCTGCCAAAACAAAGCCATCAGTTGTTTCCGTCATAATTCGCATGCGTTCTTTCCCGGTTTCACCTTTAGGATCTGCTACTAAAATACAATAACTTTGCTTATCACCTCTTCCGACACGTCCTCTTAATTGATGTAACTGTGATAAACCAAATCGATCTGCGTCTTGAATCATCATCACCGTAGCATTCGGAACATTGACCCCTACTTCTACAACTGTTGTAGAAACTAATATTTGGACTTTATTTTCGGCAAAGTCATTCATTACTTGTTCTTTTTCTTCTGTATTTAACCTTCCGTGCATAAGCCCTACCGAGGCTTTGCCTTGTAAAATCTCTTGAAGTTGTTGATATAGATCTAGTGCATTCTGAATATCTAATTTATCTGATTCTTCAATTAACGGACAAATAATATAAGTTTGATTACCTTTTTTTATTTCCTTATATATAAAATTAACGGTTCTTTCAAACATGTTATGCTTGACCCAATATGTTTCAATTGGTTTCCTGCCTTTAGGCATTTCATCTATTTTGGAAACATCCATATCTCCGAATGCAGTAATAGATAACGTTCTCGGAATAGGTGTTGCAGTCATAAATAAAATATCTGCTAAAATCCCTTTTTCACGTAATGTATTACGTTGTTGCACACCAAATCGATGTTGTTCATCGATAATAACATATCCTAAATTTTGAAAATTAACATCATCCTGAATAAGTGCGTGTGTTCCGATTACAACATCACATGATCCATTTTCAATTTCTGTTAGCATTTCTTTTCGCTTTTTGCCCTTTATTGATCCAGTTAATCTGTGTACCCGAACATCATCCGGTAGTAACTGTTTTAAAGATTCTTCATGTTGTTCCGCTAAAATTTCTGTTGGTACCATCAAAGCAACTTGCTTTCCGGCTTTAACAACACCATAAAGACTAATAACAGCTACAGCAGTCTTACCTGAACCTACATCTCCCTGTAATAATCGATTCATTCGGTATGGTGATTGCAGATCCTTAAAAATTTCTGCTAATGCTTTTTTCTGAGCAGAAGTTAAAGCAAAAGGGAATTGTTTAATCAACTGTTTTACTTTTTCCATGTTGATCTCTTTTGCATTACCTTTTGTAGCTTCCCGATTTCTCTTTCGATAGAGCTGCATTTTTATTTGAAACAGCAATAATTCTTCATAGATAAACCGCCTCTTCGCGTGCTTTAATTGTTGGAATGAAGATGGAAAATGAATATTTTCCAAGCCATCGGTCCGATTTGGTAATTTGTATTTATCTAAATAAGAAGTTGGGAGAATTTCGGTAATTTGATCTCGGTAGGTAGACAATGCACTCTCGATTATTTTTTGGAATTGAGCATTTTTAATGTCTCCTTTGGAAGAGTAAATCGGGGTAATAGGACTTGAGCCGTCTATTGTGCCCTTTTTATAATTATCAATTGTGATTTGCAACCGGTGTTGATCCCATTTTCCATTTACCGATACTTCCTCACCTGGAATAAAGTGCTTTTTGGCAAAGGCACGGTTAAAGAGAACACCCTTTACAACTGCTCCATCAACACGTAAAGAAACAACCATCCGGGATTTTTTTCTTTGATAAAATTGTACAGTTGGCTCATGGATAACTTCACCAACTATTGTCACTTTTTCATTATGTATCAGTTCGTGAAGTGGTTTTTGCTCATAATGATCATATCGGTTCGGAAAGTAATATAGCAGATCTTCAATTGTATAGATGCCAATTTGCTCGAGTGTTTCAGCAAGCTTCGGTCCGACACCTTTCACTTCTTGAACAGAAATATTATTCATTTCAATCACACTCTCTTAATTCAAATATGTAATCCAATCCACCAAGTTCACAGTAGATATATACTGCGAAGTAATGAAAATTTTGTGAAGTGAGGCTTTCCTCCATTCTTTCCATAGGAAGTACTGGAATACCGCTCCGGCAGAATACTGCGCTTTCCGTGGGCTCGGCTTCAGCTAACTTTGCAAAGAATACCACTTTGCAAAGTGGATCTTCAGCTCTCGCTGTCCCACAGGAGTCTCCGTATTCTGCCTACGCTGTGTAAATAATTCTACCTTATATAAGAGGAAATACTCTGGAACCAGTACCCGTGTGTTACTTCTTTCAATAATCAGAACATTACGCAAAGCGGAGGCAAGATACGTAGACTCCTCACGACGCAGCGCGAGCCGAAGACCCCGTGATGCACCTGCGTCTTCTAGTAACGCTTCGAAGTGGCTTCCTCGGTGCAAGGGAGCAAAGAAGATACTTCCAAGTAGTTCCCTGGCTAAGGCCGTGCCCGTGGAAAGCGAAGTATCTTGCCGGAGCGCATGTAAGAACTCAGCAAAATGCAGTACAGGAAGAGAGCAAATTCTTGTCATGTTACTTCGCAGTTTATGATTTTGTGCTCAAATTGGATAAAAAGCTCTATCGCCTTGGATAGAGCTTTTGGTTTTATTCAATAGAAAAAATATAAGAGTAGATCGGTTGGTTCCCTTGATGAACTTCCACTTCTATATCTTCAAAATTATCCTCTATAAATGCAATAATCTCATTTTCTTCTTGATCAGTTGTTTCTTCCCCTCGAATAACAGTAACAATCTCATCTTCATCTGCTTCAATCATTTCAGTTAATAATTCCTTAATAACTGTCATTTGATCAGCATTCGTTACTTTTATTTTTCCATCAGCAAGCCCCATATAATGACCATTTTCAATCGTCATGCCTTCTATCTGAGTATCACGAACGGCATAGGTAACCTGGCCAGTTTTCACTTCCTGGCTTGCATCTGTCATGGCTTCTTTATTGTCAGCTAAACTAACCTCAGGATTATACATTAACATAGCCGACATACCTTGTGGGATTGTTTTCGTTGGCACTACTGCTACATTAACTTCCGCTAGTTCTGCAGCCTGTTCAGCTGCCATCACAATATTTTTATTATTAGGCAATATAATAACATTTTCAGCATTTGCCTCTGCAATAGCATTCGTTAAATCCTGTGTACTTGGATTCATCGTTTGCCCACCTTGAATCACAACTGTTGCACCTAAGCTTTTAAATAACTCTGTTAAGCCATCTCCCATTGCAACTGTTACTACTCCAAAAGGTTGCTTTGCTTTAGGCTTCTCTTCTTTCTGATCAACAATGTTGGAATGTTGCTCTCTCATATTCTCTGCTTTTAAATGAATAAAGCTACCAAATCGTTGACCTAAATTGAAAACATCACCAGGGTATTCTGCATGAATATGAACTTTAACGATCTCGTCGTCTGATACAACTAATAATGAATCACCGTGCTCACTTAATTCTTCTCTAAAAGCAGCTTCATCATATGGATGATCTTTTAATTTATCTTCTTCAAAACGAACCATAAATTCTGTACAATAACCATACTCTATTTCGTCAGTACTCATATAGTCTTGTGCTAGTTTGTGATGCTCTGCACTGACAAGGTCATCTAAATCCATTGTGTCATCCTGAGAAGATTCCGGAACTTCTTCTCCTTTCAACGCAGCTAAAAACCCTTCATAAATAACTACTAATCCTTGTCCACCACTGTCTACTACTCCTACTTCTTTTAGTACTGGTAACAGTTCCGGTGTTCTCTTCAAAGATTGTTTAGCAGCTTGAACAACTTGTTCCATAAAGGCAACAATATCCTGTTCCTCTTCTGCGATTTTCTTTGCTTCTACAGCTGTGTCTTTTGCAACTGTAAGAATCGTTCCCTCTACCGGTTTCATTACTGCTTTATAGGCAGTATTCACACCACTATCAAGCGCTGTAACAAAACTTTCAATATCTAACTTATCTGTTCCTTCTAATCCTTTAGCAAAACCTCTGAATAATTGGGATAAGATAACTCCTGAATTACCTCTAGCACCCATTAGTAATCCTTTGGCAAATGCATTAGCTACTACTGAGACACTTTCATGGTTTGCTTTTTTTACCTCGTTTGCCCCTGAGGTAATGGATAAATTCATATTTGTTCCAGTGTCGCCATCAGGTACTGGAAAGACATTTAATGCATCTATTTTCTCAGCATTATTTGCTAAACTATGCGCACCAGCTAATACCATATTGGCAAACAATGCCCCGTCTATATTTTTTTGCGTCACTTGCATGTTCCTCCCTCTGCTCCTTTTTCCGGAATAACGAATTTTGCATGATATAGTAGATAATCGTAATTAATCTTGAATCACACGTACGCCTTGAATATAAATATTGATTGACTTAATTTTTAAACCGAGTGTTTTTTCAAGATTATATTTCACCTGTGATTGGACGTTATGTGCAACTTCAGATATTTTTGTACCATAGCTTACAATGATATACATATCAATGTGCACATCTTCCTCATCTTGTCGAACGACAACACCTTTGGCAAAGTTTTCTTTTCTCAAAATTTCTGCAATACCATCACGTAGTTGTTTTTTCGATGCCATACCAACAATACCATAACATTCGATGGCAGCACCACCAGCGATAGTTGCTATTACTTCATTAGTAATCGTTACATGACCATCTTCTGTTTTTAGTTCTATTGACATATTTTATCCTCCTTCTTAAATAAATAAAAGAAAAAGTTCCATCAGCGTCTACACCATTTTATAGTTGAGTTTTGATTTGATTATTAGAAAAAATGGCTTATTACCAAGTTACTAGCGAAGTCTTTAATTATTTTATAATATGTAGGTTCTAAAGTTTCACTACGTCGAATCATTTCACTGCTAAAATTTTAAGTTCCTACAGCGTCAGAGAAATTAATTTAAGGGTATTCCATTATAGAATGTATGAAAATCACGTCTATGTCAAGCAATTATAAGAAATGCCTTGTACGACCTCTATAAAAACAGCGTGCCCCTATCGTAACTTACGCATCCCTCTCTATCATTAACTCGTAAATACTTTTCTAATTTGAAATTGCAAAATCATAAAAACTATGATAAATTATATAAGTATGGATTGAGTTAGGTAGGAGGGAACGAAATAATGGGACGTAAATGTGTAGTAACTGGTCGTAAAACGACTTCAGGAAATAAGCGTTCACACGCTATGAATGCTAATAAGCGTAACTGGAAAGCAAACGTACAAAAAGTTAGAATCATGGTTGACGGCAAACCAAAACGTGTGTATGTTTCTGCTCGCGCGCTTAAATCTGGCAAAGTAGAACGCGTTTAATTTTATAATCAACTCTTAAAAGAAGAGAAGAGAAAAGGCTCCTGTATACAAGGAGCCTTTTCTCTTTATTTCTTCCCTGAACCCAACAATGCCCGAATGAAACCACCGATAAACCGCGGGAGCTTAATTGTATAAAATTTCATCATACCCCTCCTCTTCACCATGAAGACATAACCTCATCATTATCATTACAACATCTGATTCTTTTACAGCTTATGAGGATACATGACTATAATTGCATACCTTTCCATATTTTCATAAGATTTTACGGAATTCTACTCCGTACTCTTTATCATTATTAATATGCCATCATTAAAGAAAAAAGTACCTTGTTCCTTAATTAATTGATTGGATATACAACGAGTACTTCCCCAAGTAACTGTATAATTATCTAACGGATAATAGAATCCATCTAAGGTCAGCCCCTTAACAGTAGGGGTTAGCGGTATAAATGATATTAGTTCAGAACTATTCGCCTGGATATTGTATTGACCTGGCTTATAAATAGATAAGATATTTTTATGATCAATTATTTTGGCATTAACGTTTTTTTCCAATAGGCAATAAAGAAGCTGAATATTCGCTAATTCATGGTCCAGCCTACCAGCAGTAACACCAAACAAAAAAATGGAAGCAGGCTGATAGGAAAGAGCTGCTTCTACTGCTAATTCTAAGTCTGTTTCATTTTTTTCTGGAGGAAATTCACGAAAAATATTTGCCTGCTTTTTAATGACTAGTTTTTCTTCGTTATCAAGTGAATCAAAATCACCTATTGCAATATCAATAGGTAATTGCTTCCTTAAAAGATAAGAAGCACCTAAGTCTGCACCTATCCAAATATCGATATCATCCCGATAGGAAAGTAAAGAGGCAAGTGCTTTTTCAGGTCCTCCTGCGACGATCCCGATATTCACATCAAACAACCCTTCCTTATTTAAATAATCAATACCGAAGAGATCTAGTTTCTAAGTTTTTGAATAGCTGACGCCCGATCTTTTTCATTAAATATTGCACTTCCAGCTACTAGAACATCTACACCTGCTTCGACACATTGTTTCGCTGTTTCTTCGTTTACTCCTCCATCTACTTCAATTTCAAATGATAAATCTAATTCTTCACGCCATTGTACAGCTTGTCTTACTTTATCTAACACTTCCGGGATAAATGTTTGTCCACCAAACCCAGGGTTAACGGTCATAAACAGAACAAGTTCGACATCTTTAATAATCGGTTTAATCATTTCCACTGGTGTTGCTGGATTAATAACAATCCCAGGTTTAACACCTGCATCTTTGATCATATGTATAGTTCGGTGTAAGTGGGTACAGGCTTCAACATGAACGGTTAAGATATCTGCACCAGCATCAATAAAGTCTTGGATGTAGCGATCAGGGTTTTCAATCATGAGATGTACATCAAGGGTTGCATCTGTTACAGGTCGAATAGCAGATAAAACTACTGGTCCAATTGTAATGTTTGGTACAAAATGTCCATCCATCACATCAACATGTATATAGTCTGCCCCTCCTTTTAATACATCTTCAATTTCTTCTCTTAAACTGGAGAAATCAGCTGATAAAATCGATGGTGCTATTTTCGTACTCATGTTAATACCTCGGCTTTCTATTTTTAATTTCTTCTACAAATTGTAAATAGTTTTGATAACGATCTTCTAAGATTTCTTGTTGATCTAAAGCTACTTTTACTGCACATTTAGGCTCTTTAATATGCATACATCCTCTAAATTTACACTGATCTTGTAAATCAACGAACTCCGGAAAACAGCTTGGTAATTCTTCTAACGCAATTTCTTTAAAATCTAAGGCACTGAACCCAGGTGTATCCGCAATTAACCCTTGTTCAAATGGGATAAGTTCTACATGTCGAGTTGTATGCTTACCTCTGCCTAAACTTTCTGATATGTTATCTGTTTCTAATTGTAGACCAGGTATAATTCGATTCAGAAGTGATGTTTTTCCGACGCCAGATTGCCCGGCAAAAACAGAAACTTTATTTTTTAGGTACACAGATAATTGTTGGTTTACTTCCTTATCTTTCGTAGAGAGAAACTCCACTGTATAGCCGATCTTCTTATAATAAGCGAGCTTATCTGTAATAAGCACAGATTCTTGTTCCGTTAGTAAATCCATCTTAGTAAAAAACAATAATGGTCTGATCGCTTTGGACTCAACCAATACCAGAAATTTATCTAAAAGGTTAAGACTTAAATCCGGTTCTTTAACAGAGGTGACAATAATAGCTTGATCCACATTGGCTACCGGTGGACGTGTTAATTGATTGTCACGTCCATCGATAGAAAGAATATAACCTTCTTTTTTATCGCGGTATTCAAATTCGACAAAGTCACCAACAAGAGGGGTAATCTTTTTTTGGCGAAAAACCCCTCTTCCCCGGCATTGGACAAGACCACCTTCATATTGCACATAATAAAAACCACTCAGTGCCTTGACAATTTTACCTTTTGGCATTTACTCACCCTCTACATCTTCATATGTTAATGTTTTTTCTATGATGATTTCGTCGTCTTTAATCACTTTATACGTCCCTTCGTCATCAGGTTCAATCGTTAATTCAATCGTGAATGTTTTATCTTCTGTAATCATTTCGACATCTTGATATAGTTCTGAAATTTCGTTATTCATATCCCCTACATAAATACTGATTTCTTGAGGTTCAGGTTCATCTGTATCCTCATTATTCTCACCAGTATATGGTACGGTAAAGGATTCAGTATGCGTTATAGGTTCTTTGGGCTCAGGCCCTTTAGATACTGTTAGCTCAACAACTTCGCCCTTTTCAATCTCTTCATTTGCAGATGGGTTCTGCTCAATGACATGACCTTCTTCCACTTCATCATGATGCACCTCTTTAACATCAGCTGAAAGATCTCTGTCTTTTAAATAATCGGTTGCTTCATCCACATGTAAGCCGATCAATCTGTTTAATGTTATTTTTTCTGGTCCTTTACTAATTTCAAAAATAACATTTGTATCTCGAGGTACTACTTCATCACCTGGTGAAGGTTGATATTGAGCAATAATTTCGCCTACTGGACGATCCGAGAATTCCTCGTAAAACTTAACATCATTAAACCCTTCTTCAAGAAGAAATTCTTCAATACGTTCATAGTCCTTGCCAACATAATCATCGAAAACAATCGCCTCAGGTCCTAAACTGACATAGACCGTTATATCTTTCCCTTCTTTAACCGTGTCATTGGGACGCGGATAGGTTTCGATCACGTGGTTTTCTTCTACTTCTTCATCGTGCTCTTCTTCCTTCAACACATTCAATTTTAAATCTTCTAATTCTTGAAGTGCTTCTTCATAACTTAATCCGGAAACATCCGGAACTTGTACATCTTTCGGTTGAAATAAACTAGGTAACACGAACAATGCTAATAAAATTGCCCCGAACAAGATCACAAATAAGCTAGTAACCCAAATAAACGTTTTTTTACGCTTTTTCTTTTTCTTTTCTTTCGGTTTATCCTGTTCTTCATTATTAGTACCATTCGTTACGATTGTTGTCTCTTCATCAACCGCATTGTTCTTTACACTGTCATCATCTTTCACAATCGGTATAGCCTTTGTAATCGTATCGTCAGTGTCTGGTGGCTCGTATTTAGCTACATGCAATTGGTCTGGATCTAATGCATGTGTTAATTCAGCTTCCATTTCGAAAACTTCCTGATAACGATGAAACGGATCTTTGGCTGTTGACTTTAAGACTATATTTTCTACAGATTGAGGTACTCTCGGATTAAATTCCTTGACTGACGGTGTTTCAGATTGTAAATGTTTAAGTGCAATCGAAACGGCTGATTGCCCCGAAAACGGCAACTGACCTGTTAATAATTCAAATAAAACAATTCCTAGGGAATATATATCTGATTTGCGATTAGCTTTGCCACCTCGTGCTTGTTCTGGTGACAAATAATGTACGGACCCTAACATCGAATTGGTTTGTGTTAAAGCAGTTGCACTTAATGCAATCGCAATTCCGAAATCAGTTACCTTGATTTGACCATAAGGGTCGATTAATATATTTTGCGGTTTGATATCACGGTGAATTAAGCCATTTTCATGTGCATGTGAAATAGCAGAAGTAATTTGCGTCATAATTTCTATGACTTCCTCTACTTCTATCGGTGCATGCAATTGTATGTATTGCTTTAACGTCATTCCATCCACATATTCCATCACCATATAATATATTTGATCTTCTTCCCCAACATCAAAGATATTCACGATATTTGGATGTGATAAGCTCGTAGCTGCTTGTGCTTCCCGATGAAATCTCGTAATAAACTCATCATCATTGGCATATTCTAAACGTAATACTTTAATCGCTACCTGTCTCTCCAGAATAGTGTCATTTCCCAGATAGACATTGGCCATTCCACCGCCACCAATTAATTTAATGATCTCGTATCGTTCATTTAACACTTTTCCTTCTAGCATGGCGGCTCACCAACTTCTTCGTGCTGTTTAATAATCGCTAGCGATATGTTATCTTCTCCACCGCGTTCATTAGCCAAATCAATTAAGGTTTGACTTAGCTTATCATCTTCTGTTCGCATAATTATTTCATGTAGTTCCTCATCCGTAATTTTATTGGTTAATCCATCGGAACAAATTAATAATCGCTGATATTCATCCCACTGAGCATGAAAAATATCCGGTTCTAAATCTGGTTCTGTACCTAAGGCCTTTAGAATAACATTCCTTTTTGGGTGTAATTGCGCATCTTCTTCTGATAATTGACCAGTGCGGACCAGTTCACCTACTAACGAATGATCAGCTGTTACTTGTTTCCAATTCGATTGATTGAATAAGTATGCACGGCTATCCCCAATATGGCCAATTACAAGCTCTTGTGCAGTACAAATTGCAACCACTACGGTAGTTCCCATCCCTTGACAAGCAGAGTCCGACTGAGCTTTTTCAAATACCACGTTATTTACTTTCTTAATAGAATCTGCTAACCAATTTTCCAAATCTAGCTTTTCCAAAGGTTCATCTAATTCGGACCACATTTTTTCTATTTCTTCAATGGTGAGTTTACTAGCCACATCTCCCGCTTGATGTCCGCCCATGCCATCAGCTACCACTGCAAGCACCGCGTTTTCACTAGGGAAAACAGCTACAGCATCTTCATTTAACTTACGGACCTTACCTTTGTCGGATTGATATACGTATTTCATTTCAACACCTCTTCTCCCAGTCAACTATCCCTAACTAGTCTTGTCATGAAAAAGCCATCACTATTAATATCTTGAGGGAAAATCTGAATCCCCCACTCACTACGACCGCTACTGTCCTCCAATACTTCTGGAAGTTCAGCAAAAAATGCCGGATCCACTCGATAAGCTGGGTGTTTTGCAAGGAAATCCTTGATAACTTCTTCATTTTCCTCTTGATCAACGGTACAAGTGCTATACATCAGTTTACCTTCATTTTTTAATAATGGTTCTACATGGTGTAGAATTTCTTTTTGAATTGTTGCTAGCTTCCTGATGTCCTCACTTGTCTTATTATATTTTATATCAGGCTTACTCCGAAGTACACCAAGACCTGAACAAGGTGCATCAATTAGAATTCGATCAAATGTATGGTTAACGTGCTTTTCTTGTAGCTTTCGTGCATCTGATTGCGCTGCCTGAATAGATGTTAGTCCTAATTCTTTTGCTTTTTTGTTGACTAATGCTGCTTTTTTCGCGTGCAAATCATACGCAAATACAGTCCCGCTATCATTCATTTTTTCAGCGATATGTGTTGCTTTTCCTCCAGGTGCACTACATGCATCAAGCACGGTCATTCCTTCTTTTAAGCCCATCAATTCTGCAACCAACATAGAGCTTTCATCTTGAATGGTAAATAAAGCTTCCTGAAACGTTTCATCTTTCAAAATATTACCTTCTTCAATGACTAAACCTTGCTCTGAAAAATCGGACAATCTCACCCTTATATGACTATTTTCCAACCTTGAGAGTAATTGCTTTCTAGTTATACGAAGCGGTTGGACTCGAATAGACACTTGTTTATGTGTAATATTGGTTTGACACATTTGTTCGGTGGTTTCGATTCCGTATTGCTGATTCCATCGCTTTACCAGCCAGAGTGGATGACTTGTTTCGATACTAACTCGTTTCACTGGATCATTTATAAGCTGATAATCAGGAAAACCGTCCCGTTGTGCCGAGCGTAAAATACCATTGACAAAGTTGGCAATTCCTTTATGTCCTTTTCGCTTAGCAATTTCAACAGATTCATGAATCACGGCATGATCTGGCACTTTGTCCAAATACTTCATTTGGTAGAAAGATAAATAGAGTAACCATTTCACCCATGTATCGATCTTTTTGTTCGATTTAATAAACGTGTTCAAATCATATTCAAGTGTTAGCTTTCTTTGCAGTGTACCGTAGACGATTTCAGTAAGTAATCCTCCGTCTCTTGGTTCAAGTTGGTGTTTTTTAAGCATTTGATCAATAACTAGGTGACTATATCCACCTTGATCACTTATGCGCATTAAAAGGTCGAGTGCTATGTTCCTAATGTTGTATAATTGTTTTGTCATTCGCCTAGTTTCTCTCCTACTGTCATATTGCTGCCTACACCTCTAAGAAAATCGGCTGTCGTCATTTTTTTCTTTCCTGCTGGTTGTACTACTGTTAATTGTATTGCTTTGTGATCACCTGTTGCAACAAGAAGGCCTTCTTCACTAATGTTAATCACGCTACCTGCTTGCTCGTTAGTTGTTTTGTTTACCTTGGCTGCTTGATAAACTTTAAATACTTTGCCATTCCATGTTGTAAATGCAACCGGCCAAGGATGTAATCCTCGAATACGATTATAAACATCTTGTTGTGGCAGCATCCAATCAATTTCTTCTTGATCTCGAGTAATATTTGGCGCAAATGTTGCTTGACTATCATCTTGTGGCTTTCGATTAGCCTCCCCTGAAAATATCGAAGGAATCGTTTCTAGTAATAAATCTGCTCCCAATTCTGATAGTTTGTCATGTAATGTTGCTACGTCATCATTGTCTTCAATGGTAACTTCTCTCTGACTAATGACATCACCAGCATCTAATTTTTCTGCCATATACATAATGGATATTCCCGTTTTATCATGCCCCTCCAGAATTGCATAATGAATCGGTGCACCACCCCTTAACTTCGGTAATAATGACGCATGAACATTAATACAACCAAACTTCGGGATTTCTAATAACCCTTTTGGCAGTAATTGACCAAATGCAGCGGTAACAATAAGATCAGGATTTCTCTTCTTAATTTCTTCATAGTCGTCTTTAATTTTTTCCGGTTGAAATACTGGAATATCATGCTTTTCTGCTGCCACTTTCACTGGTGGAGGTGTCAGGATTTTTTTTCTTCCACGAGGGCGATCAGGCTGTGTTACGACTAAATCAATGTGGTAGTCTTCCTTAATCAATACTTCTAAAACTGGCACAGCAAAATCTGGCGTCCCCATAAAAATGATTTTCTTCATTTAAAAAACTCCTCTTACATTAATGAATATGGTTCAAAATCGACTTGTATCGTTAAATCATGTCGTTGAATATCATCATAATAATGTTCTTGTATTTTGCGAATAATTTCTCTTTGATTCGGTTCATCCTTATATTTTACCATGCACTGGTAGCGATATCTATTATTTATACGAACCATTGGTGAAGGAGTAGGTCCTAAAATAGTGGCATGATCTGACAAATATTTATATAACAGCTTACAAATTGTTTTGGTTACTTCTTGTGCCTTCCATTGATTTGGATGTGAAACGGTAATTAATGTCAAAAAATAATAAGGGGGATAATGAAAGCTTTTACGCATCTCCATTTCTTGCAAAAAGAACTGTTCATAATCATATTGACTAGCTAACTGTACACTGTAATGTTCAGGTGTATAGGTTTGAATAATAACTTCTCCAGGTAAACGATGTCTTCCTGCTCGTCCACTCACTTGTGTCATCAGTTGGAATGTTTTTTCAGCAGACCTGAAATCCGGCAAATGCAACATCGCATCGACTGCTAAAACACCTACAAGCGTTACATTTTCAAAGTCTAGTCCTTTAGCAATCATTTGAGTACCTAATAAAATATTGGCTTGTCCATTTCCAAATTGCTCTAAAAGCTTTTTATGCGATCCCTTTCGTCTCGTTGTGTCAACATCCATTCGAATCACACTAGCCTCAGGAATATGTTCTTTTAAGGCTTCCTCAACTTTTTGCGTTCCTGTTCCAAAATAACGAATGGTTTTACTTCCGCATGTCTCACACTCTTTCACCATAGGTATCTGATGATCACAATAATGGCATTTTAATTGGTGAGAGCTTTTATGGAACGTCAAGGCGATATCACAATTCGGACATTTCATCACATCTCCACATTCACGGCACATCACAAAAGTAGAATATCCTCTTCTATTTAAAAATAAAACAACTTGCTGGTTCTGATCGATCCTTTCTTTTATAGCATCAAGCAATTTTCGTGAAAACATGGTGCGATTTCCTGCATATAATTCGTCACGCATATCGACAATATCGACAGGAGGCATCGTACCTTCATTCATTCGATCAGGCATTTCTAATAAGTGATAAACGCCTTTTTTTGCTCTAGCATACGATTCTAACATTGGTGTCGCACTCCCTAAGACTACAGGACAGTTATGATAAGCACCTCGTTTTTTAGCAACTTCTCGTGCGTGATATCGTGGTTGTTCATCTTGCTTATAACTGGTTTCATGTTCTTCATCAATGATGATAATACCAATATTCTCAAATGGCGCAAAGATTGCCGATCTTGCTCCCACAACAACTTTCACTTCTCGTTTATGAATCTTTGTCCACTCATCAAATTTCTCTCCTGGTGATAATGCACTATGTAAAACCGCCACTTCCGACCCAAATCTGCCTTTAAAACGTTGCACCATCTGTGGTGTAAGTGCAATTTCAGGAACCAATACAATGGCCTCTTTTCCTTGATTTAACACTTTTGCGATCGCTTGTAAATACACTTCTGTTTTACCGCTACCTGTTACACCATGTAATAGAAAGACTTGATCCTGTTTCTCTTCAATTGCTTGCCAAATTGGTTCGATCGCTTGTTGTTGTTGCTTACTTAATGGTAGTGGTTGTGTTCTTTCAAATTCGTTACCTTGATAGGGATCGCGATAAACCTTTTTTTCTATTTTCTTTAAGAGCTTCTTCTCGACTAATTGATTAATGGTAGCTGTCGTCGTTTTGAAATTAGTTAAAAGTTCTTTTTGTTCGATCGGATCAGGATGTTGAATAAAGTAATTAATGATCTGTTTTTGTTTTTTCGCCCGGTTCGATATATCTTCTAATGCTTCCTCTAATAAGTATGTCTCTTTATCCGGTGCAATAAACAGTTTTGTTTTCTTCGTTTCTTTAGATTTAACGATATAATTGATTTGAACATGTCCGTTGCGTACCTCTTTTAATAATAGATGATAGTTACCATTTCTTTCGATAAATTCATCGTAATCGATAACGGCTCTTCCTGCAAAAAGTTTTTGCAATTCATCTGGTAATTCGTAATCTGTTAATGCCTCAATTTCCTTTTTGTATTTTGCCTTTAATATCTGCGGTAACATCGCCTGAAATGTTTGGATATAAAAGCTAACCGTTTGCTCGCTAATCCATTTACCTAGTTGCAATAACTCCTCTGTTAAGACCGGTGTAAGATCCATCACTTCATCAATAGATTTGAGTTTATCAAAATCAGAGTGATCAACAACGTCTAATACAAAGCCCATTATTTTTCGTGGTCCAAATGGAAGTGATACACGCATACCTTTTTGCACGAGATTCTCAAGCTTTTCTGGTATCAAATAATCAAACGTATGATTTGTCTGGTTTGAGGGGACATCCACAATAACTTTTGCTACTCGCATACTTAAACCTTCCTTAGTTCAGATTCTATTAGTTGAATAATCTGTTTGGCAATGTTCTTTTTGCTGGCCTGTTCAATTGCCTGTTCTTTCCCATCTCTCGTCATAAATAAAACTTCATTTCGATCAGAAGCAAACCCGATATCTTTACGGCTAATATCATTGAGTACAATGGCATCAAGATTTTTCTTCTCAAGCTTTTTCCTTCCGTACCTCTCAATATCTTGTGTTTCTGCAGCAAATCCAACAATAAATTGCTTTGTTTTGTGTTGTCCAAGATAATGTAGAATATCCGTGGTCCGTTCCATTTCTAGTGTCAATGGTCCATCTTGCTTTTTCATCTTGTGTTCGTTTCTTAATGTTGGACGGTAATCTGCTACTGCAGCGGCCTTAATAATAATATCCATATGCTCATAATGCCTTCTCACTTGTTCAAACATTTCATCCGCACTTGTTACCTCAATCGTTGTGACGTTTACCGGAGGGGTTAATGTTGTTGGTCCTGTTATTAAAATGACTTCCGCCCCGTTTTCCATTGCTGCTTGTGCTAGTGCATATCCCATTTTTCCAGAAGAATAATTGGTAAAAAAACGAACCGGATCTAAAGCTTCTCGAGTCGGACCCGCTGTAATTAATACTTTCTTTCCCATCCAGTTATTTGTTCGATTTGTTTCCATTTCTAATAGTTCAACAATGTTTTCCGGTTCTTCCAATCGACCTTTACCAATATAACCACATGCGAGATAGCCATCACCTGGTTCGATAAAGCGGTAACCCCAATTCTCCAGTGTATGTAAATTCTGTATCACAGCTGGGTGCTGATACATATGAACATTCATGGCAGGTGCGATATAAACAGGTGCTTGTGTAGCTAAAAGAGTAGTGGTTAACATATCATCCGCAATTCCATTTGCTATTTTGCCTAAGATATTTGCCGTAGCAGGAGCTAACAACACTAAATCAGCCCAATCTGACAAATCGATATGTGCTATTTTTGCAGGATCTTTTTCATCAAATGTGTCTGTATAAACCGGATTTCTTGATATCGCTTGAAAAGTAAGAGGTGTCACAAATTCAGTTGCATGTTCCGTCATTATTACTCTCACATCTGCCCCAGCCTGCGTTAATTTACTAGTTAATGCAACTGCTTTATAAACAGCAATGCCACCAGAAACTCCTAAAACCACTTTCTTTCCGTTTAACATATCGGTAACCCCTTTCCTGATATAGAAGAAACCCCCGCAAGCAGAAGCAATGCGAGGGAGTCTCTTCTATTCAACATCGATATTATTCATTGATCATTTTATACTCAGGATCTACTGTTAATTTCTCTTCTAAGATTTCCTCCAAAGCAAGCCCTACGAAAGTTGCTGCTCTAGGAGTTTCTACCTGGTGCATTTTCGTATCTTGAATTTGTCGTGCTCTTTTGGCAGCAAGTGTTACTAATGTGTATTTGGAATTAATTTTTGTTTGTAATTTATCAATCGATGGCTCCAAAATCATTTTTCATCTACCTCCAATAATGCTTTGTATTGTTTTGCCACTCTTTCGCGTTTACAATGTTCACTTTGTACAATTGCACGAACTTTTCTGACAGCTTCATTTATATTATCATTTACCACAACATAATCATATTTATCCATCATTTCAATTTCATTTCGTGCTTCTTTCAACCGGTTCATAATAAGGTCTTCTGTTTCCGTTCCACGGTCGATAATTCGATTTTTTAATTCTTCCAGACTAGGTGGTATTAAAAAGATAAAGACACCTTGCGGGAAGTTTTCTTTCACTTGTAATGCACCTTGAACTTCAATTTCAAGAAAGACATCATGGCCTTTCTCAATTGTATCTTCGACATATTGTTTTGGTGTGCCGTAATAGTTGCCAACATACTCGGCATATTCTAACATTTTTTTCTCATCTATCATTTGTTCAAACTGCTCACGTGTTCGATAAAAATAATCGACACCTTCTTGTTCTCCTTCACGCATCGCTCTTGTTGTCATAGAGATAGAATATTTTAAATTCGTATCTTGTTCAAATAACGCTTTTCGTACTGTTCCTTTTCCTACTCCAGATGGTCCAGATAGAATAAACAGTATTCCTTTCTCATCTATCAACATAGCTCCTCCTACTACTCTTCATTTATTTCGTCATGACTAATCACTCTTTGGCCGACAGTTTCTGGTTGAACAGCTGACAACACTACATGGTCACTATCTGTAATGATAACCGCTCTTGTTCTTCTGCCATATGTAGCGTCTACCAGTTTATTATTATCTCTTGCAACCGTAATAATACGTTTGATTGGAGCAGATTCTGGTGACACAATGGAAATAATTCTATTCGCAGACACCACGTTTCCAAAACCTATATTAATTAACTTCAAACTCATCTCGAGCTCCCCCTTAAATTGTAAAGAACAACTTATTCTACATTTTGTATTTGTTCTTTCATTTTTTCTGCTTCACCTTTTAAATAAACAATTTGCTCACTGATCCACACGTCATTTGACTTAGAACCTATTGTATTTAACTCTCTGTTTAATTCTTGAACAATAAAATCTAATTTTCTACCAATCGGATCAGTCTCCTCCATTATTTGCTGAAATTGCTTAATATGACTTTTTATTCTCGTTAGCTCTTCAGAAACGTCGCCTTTTTCTGCAAGCAGTGCAACTTCCTGATAGAGTCTCGAATCTTCGGAAACAGGCGTATCTTCAAGATATCTGTTAATACGCTCAAGTATTCGCTCTTGATACTCTATTATAACAATTTTTCGTCTTTCACCCAACTGTTTTATATTATGAAGTATATTTTCTGTTCTCATCAAGAGATCTTTTCTTAACTCAGCTCCCTCGGTTGTACGCATTTGATTAACTTTAGAGACCGCTTTTTCCAATGTTTTTTTCATATGTGTTTCTGTGTCAGAATTTATTTCTTCTTTTTCTTCAATGTGAAATATATCGGGAAACTGACTGATCATTTCCACTGAGATTTCTCCTGCCAACTGGTATTTTGTTTGTAATTGTTTTACATGATCAACGTATTGATCCACTAAGTCCCAATCTGTCTTTAATTGTTTACGGTGTGTATAGGCACCAGAAATATGTATAGAAACGTTGATTTTCCCCCGTTTCATCTTATTTTGGATGATTTTTTTTAATTGATCTTCAATAGGCAATAAAAAATGAGGCATATGAAAAGTAATGTCGAGATAACGATGGTTAACCGCTTTAATTTCTGCACTAATTTCTAACTGTTCATTCCGAAACTCTTCTCTGCCAAAACCAGTCATGCTTAACATATTTCATATCCCTTCCATTTACAGTATAAACACTAGTTTCTAACCATAATCATCATATCAAAAATTCTATTCAATAGACAAATAATTCTGTTACCTATGAAATTTGTGTTCAGAAAGTTGCCAAATAAGAAGCCAGAAGGTAAAGCGGTGTAGTTTCGAATCGCGAAACGTGTCCTTTTAAATACGTGAGCACAAAGAAAAGCTCCATAGAACTACATCGCACGCCGGAAAAGTGTTCTTTTTTTCCAAGGTACGGAGAAACAAGAAAACAAAGAGATTCGCCGCTTAACATTTGGTGACTTTTTGAACAACTTCTATAAGAAATGGTATAATGAAAGAATGAGGTGATTGAAATGGTTTTTGATGGAATTGTTACACGCGCAATAACACACGAACTTCATCAGGAAATGGCATCAGGACGTGTATTAAAAATATATCAACCTACAGATACTGAATTACTATTTACAATTCGAAAGTTCGGTACCAATAAACAACTTTTAATTAGTGCTCATTCAAGCTATGCTAGGATCCATTTTACAACAGATACATACGAAAATCCTCCAGAACCTTCGATGTATTGTATGATGCTTCGTAAATATTTAAATGGAAGTTTTATTGAATCGGTTGAGCAAATGGAAAACGAACGAATCATTCATATTCATTTTCAGACGAAAAATGAAATCGGAGACCAAAGCGTAAAAACATTGATAGTGGAACTGATGGGGAAACATAGTAATATTATTTTAGTTGATCAAGAACGTCAGATGATACTTGAAAGTATTAAACATGTTTCAAGTGCTCAAAATCGACACCGATCGATTTTACCTGGTAGCACGTATGTGCAACCACCTGATCAAGGGAAATACAATCCGTTAACCATTGACGGAGATACCTTTATTCGAAAATTGGATTTCAATGCAGGTAAACTTGATCAACAAATTGTCAATACCTATATGGGGGTTTCCCCTGTTTTAGCAAAGGAAATAGTAGCGCAAGCAGGGCTTGGAAAAACAGATGCATTTAAAGACGCATTTACAAGCATTCAACAACAAATACTAGAACATCAATATGAACCTTTTATATCGAGGAATAAAAAAGAAGGATTTTATGTTTTACCTTTATCGTTCAAAGATGGAGAGAAAGAGTATTTTAATTCTGTCAGCAGTATGTTAGATACGTTTTATTCCGGTAAGGCTGAACGTGACCGAGTAAAACAAAAAGCTGGTGATTTATTACGCTTTTTAACGAATGAACAAAAGAAAAACAAACGAAAGTTAGTGAAATTAGACAAAACATTGGAGCAAGCGAAAAATGCGGACCGCTACCAACGAGATGGAGAATTGTTAACAGCTCACATGCATTTAGTGAAGAAAGGCGATAAAGAAGTCACAGTAGTCGATTACTATGACCCAAATCAAGCAGAAAGAACGATTGCTTTAAACGAGAATAAAACACCAAGTGAAAATGCGCAAGCTCTATTCAAAAAGTATCATAAATTAAAAACGTCGAAACAGATGGTTGAAGAAGAGAAAAAGAAAACCTATCAAGAAATGGAATATTTAGACCAAGTGATCGAACAAATTGACACTGCTAGAGAACAGGATATCGAGGAAATACGCGAGGAGTTACAGGAACAAGGATATTTAAAGAAGCGACAAACAAAAACAAAGCAAAAAAAGAAAACGAAAAAACCAGTTCCGGAAACCTTTTATGCTTCAGACGGAACGGAAATTTTGGTTGGGAAAAACAATAAACAAAATGAATATTTGACCAATCGTATAGCACGCAAGGATGAAGTCTGGTTGCATACAAAAGATATTCCCGGTTCACACGTTGTAATTCGTTCAACAGACCCTAATGAAGATACGTTACTGGAAGCAGCACAGTTGGCCGCTAATTTCAGTAAATCAAAGCATTCTTCTTCTGTTCCAGTTGACTATACCTTAATCAGACATGTAAAAAAACCAAATGGTGCGAAACCAGGCTTTGTTACTTATGATAATCAAAAGACATTGTTTGTGACACCTGATCAAAGTTATTTGACAAAGTTAAAAGCAAAGCTAGACAATTAGTCGGTCTGGTATATTCCCCCTAAGATGGAAACAGATTAATAAATAAAATCTTTTTCCATCTTGGGGGATTTTTATACCTGCAGGTTCTATGCTTATTACCACAAAGGTCACGCCAATGTTAACAACAAGCGACAGTACCTTAAACTGTTATTTTTATGGTTGATCATTGTTATTATTTGGATCCATTTTTCCTTCACCTCGTTGGACTCTCATTTCTAAAGGAGGTGTACCATGAATGTATGTTGGCCCTGGTTGTAATTTAGGTTTTTGTCCCATCGCTTTTGGATTTTGAATATATTCAAAATTAGCCTGACCATCAAGAGTTGGACCATTTGCCCATCTTCCTGTACTGCTTTCTTCTCCTTCAGAATAATTCATAAACGAATACGAAACCTCTTGTTTTTCATACTCTTGGTTAAATGTACTAGGAACTACAGCACCTTGAGATTGTTCTAATTCTTCAATTGCAGCCATCCATTGATTTTGATGCATTGTATCGCGCGCAATTAGGAAGGAAAGCATATCTCTAACTCCTGGATCCGTTGTCATCTCGTACAATCGAACTACCTGAAGTCGCCCTTGAGATTCTGCATTAAGATTCGCCCTAAAGTCAGCTAGCAAGTTTCCACTGGCTATTGTATAACGGGCATTCCAAGGAAAACCTACACTATCATTAGGCTGTGCACCTAGTCCATTAACAATTGCGTGTTGAGGGTTCATACCGCCGAGAACAGCTTCAACAGCTGGATCTTTAGCAACTTGTTCTTGATCATGGGCAGGCGCACCATCTAATAATTGAGCAATCATTGTTGCAATCATTTCAACGTGTGCTATTTCTTCTGTTGCAATATCGAGAATCATATCTCGGTACTTACCTTCAGCACGACAATTCCATCCTTGAAATAAATATTGCATCATAACAGACATTTCACCATACTGTCCACCTAGAATTTCTTGTAATTTTTTCGCATATACTGGGTCTGGCTGACTTGGTTTGGCATCATATTGTAGCTCCTTAACATGATAAAACATTTACTAACCTCTCCTTTTTGTTAGGAATAATACTTCACAATACCAATTTTTATATGTTAAAACTGCGGCAAATTATCTAAGTTATTACTGGGATCACCATCTGCATTACTACGCAAATGCTTATCTCCATCCCGTCCTTTAAATGTATTGACATGTTCGATCTCACCGTTATCTGCCATTTGTTGTGCTTGTTTATAATCAACGACTTGTCCAGAAGATAATTTCATTTTCACAATATCTCCATCTTCATTTTTTTGAACAGCAACAATTTGTTCAGCCATTATATCGCCTCCTTTATTTCCTATTTTGCTTATTTTTTTTAAATTTATTACGGATTTCTATAGATCAATTAATTACAAGATCACATATTGATCAAAGTTAACAAGTAATTTGGTGGATATTATCTAATATTTTCTTTTCACCCCTTAACTAACTTGATATAGTTCTCTCTTTGATGGGGATAAACTTACTGTCAATAAGATTAGTGATAGCAACATCATTACTATTGTTCCTAGAATTACTGTTATTTGAATTGAAATAACTTGAGCAGCAGCTCCCATGATACTCGTGGTAACTATTATTAACATTGCTTCCACTAAGCTAAAGAAACTTCCAACTCTCCCCATCACGTCAGTAGGAATATTTGATTGGTAAAATGTAAGAAATCCCGTATTAGCATAGGAAATAAAAAAGGCAAGAATAAAAAAATCCTATTCCGGCAATAAGGAATGTATTAGAAAAAGCATATATAACATAACCAAATGAGACTAAAACCGTACCTATTCCAATTAAAATAGAATTTGTTATCCATTTTACTTAAAATGAATTTATAACTGCTCCTACCACGATTCCTCCACCTGCTATGGATACAAGTAGCCCATATTCGCTATCCGATAAAGATAAAACTTCTTTTGCAAAGGCAGCTTCGAGTGAGTCAATTGAACCAGCCAATACAACCATTACAAAACTAAACAAAACGTAAACCACCATTATATATTTCTTTTCACGAATGAATTTCAGTACTACGGTCCAATCATTTATAAATAGCTGAATGGAGATATTGTTACCTTCTGAGGAAGGAATGCTCTTCTTTTCTAAGTTCGGCATTAAACAGGTGATCAATCCAGAAAAGAATAAAGCTATTGCATTTATATAAATTGCAATTATAGGATTACTAATCAGAAACAATAATCCTGCAATAGCTGGGCCAATTAAAAATGCCCCTGAAGTAACTAAACTATGAAGTGAATTAAACCTTTTTCTATCTTTAGCAGGTATTAGTTTAGTTATATAAGTCATTGATGTTGGTTCAAACATTGAACTCGCCATGTTTATGATAAAAACAACTAGATATATGAGGAAAACGGATGACATCAAAGGCAACAAAGCTATCAATATAGATCGTATCAAATCAAGAAATATCATAAGTTTTCGTTTGTTTATACGGTCTACAAGACTCCCAGCCCAAAAATTTGTCAATAAAGTAGCTAAAGCTTTAATAACATACAATCCTGATACTGCAAGAGGTGAGCCAGTCATATCTAAGACGATTAAGTTAAGTGCTATAAAGTAAATCCATTCGCCTACATTTGAAACACCAATACCCAGTAATAAGATGGACGGGTATTTCCAAGACATAATAATATTCTTCATTCATACACCCCCATTATACATCCTTGAAATATTGTCAAATTCTTTAAAACAGTACAAAAAAATCTCACCCCCAAGACCTTAGTCTTGGGGGCGAGATTTAAATTTTATAGTCGCGGTGCCACCCCAGTTTATTAATATGTCACCATATTAACCTCTTCAAGTACGACAAAAGATAATTTTGCTTATACTTTAGCCCTATAACAGGAGCCCCTGTCACGCCATCATTTTATAAATCCAACGTGATACTCTGAGGTTTGTTTCAACAAAATAATTCATACTCCTTTTCACCTACTGGAGCTCTCTGATATGAATCCATTTAGTTTACTCTTCTCGTCATTGTATTTTGCATTTGAATGTATAATTTTATTTATGTTAACATTTGGTAGCTAAATATTCAATATTTTCATTAAACATAGTTAAAGAATAGCGTCTATTATTTATTTGACATGAACAATATTCATTTATATCATATCCTTGAAAGAATTCTTAATTGGAAAACTGCTTCATGACATTCAGTAATTCCTCAATGGTTTCTTGTCCCTCACCTTGCTTGATCGCTTCACTGACGCAATGTTTGATATGTCGTTCTGTGACTGAAAAACCTACATTTTTAAGTGCTGATTGAATGGCACTTATTTGAACTAATACATCTACACAATATCGATCATCTTCCACCATTTTTTGTATTCCTCGAACCTGACCTTCTATACGTTTTAAACGGTTAATGACTTTTTGTTTTTCATCATTGCTTCTTGGCTTAATTGGTTGGTCGTGTAAAAATTCATCCACAAAAACACTTCCTCTCTTTGTACTTACTTCATATCCATTATGGGTTTGTGTATTTTTTACAAGCGAACTGATAAAGTAAAGCTATTATACCATATCAATGCATCACCAGTTATCGTTCAATTACTACGCATTATATAGTACACTTGGATTATTGCTGAGTCCTTAGTTAACCATAATAACTCCATAATTGTAGTCATCTATCTAGTTAATGAGATCACCTCTTGAGTTACATAATTTTGCTTTTAAAAATTTCTACAACATTGGCAACACG
The DNA here is from genome assembly GCF_000377765.1 of Gracilibacillus lacisalsi DSM 19029. Classification (GTDB taxonomy): domain Bacteria; phylum Bacillota; class Bacilli; order Bacillales; family Amphibacillaceae; genus Gracilibacillus; species Gracilibacillus lacisalsi. Next base: position 130,031 of record NZ_KB898668.1, read on the forward strand.
ATCTTAATATATGAACTTAGCCCCTGTTGGGATAACCTGATCACAATGAGTGAAACCTTTTATACAACCAGATCGTATATAAATTAGAGAGGAGCTTGAAACATTATGAAGAAGAACCTGCTACTAATTGCTTTTGTTTTTTCTATTTTTTTACTACCTCAACAAGTCTTTGCAGTCGATTTTTCCATTACAAACACAGAAATTAATGCATATTTACAGGAAGATGGTGATGTACAAGTTAAAGAGCAACATACCTATCAATTTGAAAGTGACTTTGATGGAATCACTCGAACATTAATACAGAAAGAACAGACAGAAATAACTGACTTCCAAGCATTTGAAAACAACAACTCTTTAGATGTTGAACAAGAAGAGAATCTTTTTAAAATTTATCGAAGTGGTTCAAACGAAGAGATCAAAATTGACCTATCATATACCATTACCAATGGAGTAGAACTATACACGGACTTGGGGCAATTTTACTGGCCTTTCTTTGACACCAGTAACGAATCCACGTATCAAAATATGGATATTTTTATCCACCCGCCTCAGGAAACTGAAGATGTGCTGACATTGGGGTATGATGAAGCTTATGAAACTGCGAGTATAGCTTCAGATGGGATTGTGCATTTTGCCATGGGTGAAGTTGAAAGCGGGACAAATGGTGACATCCGTGTAGCTTATGATGCTTCACTTTTCCCTGCCGCGGATCTTAAAGAAAACAAGACAATTCGCGAAGATATTCTAGCAGATAAAACTGAATTAAAGGCAAAACAAGAGGCATACGAGAATAGACAAGATCTATTAAGCCGTATCTCCCCTTATATTGTTAGTGGTTTATTTATTTATTTAATCGTGCTAGTTATGATCGGATGGAGAAAAAAGAACAGCAGGTTAAGAGAAGTAGTACGTAGCTCCATGCAATCACTATACTTACCGAATCAAGAGTTGAGTTTACCAGCTACTATCCTTTATATCAGAAATATGTCAGTGAGTAGTGAATTGGTTTCGGCAGCATTATTGGATCTGGTTAGAAAAGGGTATGTTAAACGAGATGGTGAAAGTAAATTTGTTGTCGTAAGTTCGAACACAGACTTTCAGCATGAAAACATATTAATCGAATGGTTATTCCATAAAATAGGTAAAAAAGGTGTATTCTCCTTAGCAGATCTTGAGGCCTATACAAAGAACAAAGATAACCATTCGACATACCACAATGACTTTGGCAAATGGATGGAAGCTGTAAAAGAAGAGGTAAAACAGAACCACCTGTTTGAAAAGAAAAAAGGAGTTCGTTGGACAGCAGGTATTGTCAGTCTTTTAATCATTCCCTTTATTATCATGCTAGGTGTACACTCTCTTTTAATGTGGATGATTTTCTCTATCTTTCTTAGTTTCTCCTTATTGCTATTCGCTATATTCTACCAACCCCTAACTATTCAAGGGGTTAGGATCAGGCAACAATGCAAACAGCTCAGCTCCAATTACGAGAATATCAGTGAAAACGATTGGAATGAATCGATGAGTGATGAACATATGCAAGCATATATTTATGCAATCGGTACAGGTAATAAGTCAATGCAGAAGAAATTCGAACACCTTAGTAATAATTTGTCCCCAACCTCTAAAGCTGATAGTAGCTTGCAAACAAATGACTTAGTGATGTTTATCCTTATTGCGAGTGCAATAAATAATCAATTTGACAATACTGTTTCGACGGTGTCCGCTACTACTAGTAATAGTGGAAGTGTTCCTGGCGGCGGAACAGGAGTCGGTGGCGGCGGTGGAGGTTCAGGTGCCTTCTAAAAATAAAAAGGTTTCGATCATAAATTGAGTGATCGAAACCTTTTTATTAATTTAGTAATAACATTCTCACTTTACTAAACATAAATCCCTTATCAAACAACCGACAGCGGAAAAAGCTTATTAAAGAAAATCATTCGTTTGTGCAATTACATAGTTAAAAAAGTATCTATTATTTATTTGACATAAGACCTATTCATTAATACTATTTGCCAACTTTCAGGGTCTTCTACGGTAATCCCCTGTTCTTTCCAGTATTCATTCTCTGGTTCCGCTTCTGGATAACCCAGTTGCTTTAACCGTTTCGATACTATTGCGATTTCATTTTCATCGGTTATATAGAAAACTAAGACATTGTCATTTGTAGGGGCAGGACAAGGACTGCCATCAATATGACGGGTGAATTCTAGATGATAATTAACATCTGGCAATCCAAATATAACTCCTTCATACCCTCTATGACCTTTAAATTGTTGAATTTGTTTAAGCCCTAACCCATTTTGATAAAAATCAATGATTTCTTCTAATTTGTCAGTAGGTCTAGCTATTCTTACTTGAGCTGCTGTGAAGTCCTTGAATTCCAAATATAAACATAAACCATCCTTTCTTTTAAATAGAATTTTTCAAAGAACTCATTTATACCTTAACATAATTACCTAATATTGGAGATAAAAATCCTTCTACTATGATTAAATTGGATCTAACGCAAACTGAATCAACCTATAAATTTACCCCCCTCTACATATATGTGCTTTAATGACATCCCATTTTTTACTTTGATGATGGATCATATATTGTCTAAAAAAGGTTAAAGCCTTCGTATAATTTAGTAGGAATCAGAGAAAATAAAAGGTAAGTATCGTTGAAACTTGGTAGCAATACTCATACAAATAACAAAGTAACCATGGAGGTGTTTTCCTTGAATCAGCCTTACCGGTGTCCTAAATGTAAAACAAACCGTTCACGTTTTAATGTAATTGAACAAGTTGTCCAACCAGTAAAATTAAACTCAGCTACTGGAGAAGTGATCAATAATTACGAGCAGGAACCGTTAGAAGCTTTTCATGTCGCCTACAACGGCCCTACTAAGAGAATACAATGCGGTGTATGTGGCTTAATTGAAGATGAAAACACCTTTATTAAGTATGCTCAAACAACATAAATAAATTATGGAGGATGAATAAAAATGACCAAAAATCGCAAAGGACCAAAACAACACGAACAACCTAATTTATCCCAAAACGTACAACTGCCCTCTGGTGAACCATTAGCAGGATCGCATAAAGTAAAAAATAAAAAACATTCCCGACAAAAACATGATGCATCACATGACATGTGAGGACCCTGTTCAATACGAAGTACAGGGTAGGAGTTATTCTACAAGCTGGACCGATTGCTAAAGAAAAACACTGCATATCAAAACAATTGTAAATCAACGTTTTCACAACTTATCTTTAAAAGCAGGTTCGGCTTTTTTATGATATAAATTATATTGAATGCAAACTAAATTGTTACCATATTAACTTGACTATTTTTTAAACCAAGTGCAGATCTAATTTTCAGTGCTATTCACTAAAATGTTTAATACATTTTATTATTATAATATGTGTATCAACCTCTTAATTTTTATTCAACAACCGCCCCGTTAGTTAACAAGAAAACCTACTTTTTATTGCTCCGGACTAACTCTTCTCGAACTTTTTAATTTCTTCGGTCTGTTTAAGAAGTTTATTATTAACCTTCCAGGATCGTATATTCCAAAAAATCCATCAAAGATAAAAATGAAAAGAAGTAACTCTATTATTTCCCTTCTTTTTGTTACTATGGCTACTCGTTAGTGCTATAACCTTAATACAACTACTTCGCGTTATATGAACCACTTGAGGGATTAATTTCTCCTAATTCAATTCTATTTCCATCAGGGTCTTTTAAAACCGCAATAGCCCCCCAAGCAAATTTTAAATTTTTATGTATAAAGACAACATCTTTTTCCTCTAATTTTTTCACTTCAGTAGTTAACGAGTCTACATCAAATCGTAGTACAGTGGGATTCTGCTTTCTCTGTTTTTCTTGAACTGAACCAACTCCACCTTGTTCTACCATTAAATAACCATTTGGTAAATCAAAAGCAACTAGAGTTTCTTTAATATTTCTTACAGGTAATTGCAAAATATCTCTATAAAACCTGATACACTTTTCGTACTCTTCAACAAATAATATCAAACCAAACTCTCTAAAATTCATACAGTCACTCCTGATCTCATTATAAGTTTTATTTAATAATTGATTACCAATGTTTCTTAAAAATCGCCTAATCCACTGGGTGAAATTAGACGACATTCTAAAATTAATGATGTATACGCAGTAGTAGGAATTTTCAACACGAACTCGTCGAACAACATCGAATAAATACATTTCCTGCGGTTTCCCAGGAAATATTCATTTTAATTATTTCCTAGTTCATCACGCCATTGTAATAAGTCTATTTTCGCTGCATCTGTAATTTCATTATTTTCGACTAATGCTTCAGCTAAAATATCAAAGTTAGTGATCGTTGTAAAAGGTATGTTAGCATCTTTGAATTGTTTGTCTGCTTTTCTTAATCCATAACTAAAGATAGCTAATACACTCAAAACCTCAGCACCTGTTTCTTGTAATACAAGTGCACTTTCAATAGATGATCCACCTGTAGATATAAGGTCCTCAATTACGATGACTTTATCTCCCTCTTCTACCTTACCTTCTATCTGATTTTGCTTGCCATGTCCTTTTGGCTTGGATCGTACATAAACCATTGGAAGATTTAAATAATCTGCTAGCCATGCAGCATGAGGTATTCCTGCTGTGGCACAACCTGCAATCACATCTGGTTTTTCTTCTAATTGATCAATTATTTCCACGAATTGTTTTACGATTTGCTTTCGTACATCTGGGAAAGACATCGTTAATCGATTATCACAATAGATGGGCGAATGAATACCAGATGTCCATACGAACGATCGGTCGGGTCTAATTTGTATAGCATCTATCTCATATAGAGCATTGGCCATTTCTTTTGATTTAAGCATTTCCCCACTCCTCTACTACTCGGCTATAATTAGCTTTTGGATTTTCTGCCTGTGTAATACTTCTGCCTATCACTAAATAATCTGCTCCATTTTGTTTCGCAAGTTGAGGGGTTGCTACTCGTTTTTGATCATTCTGATTAGACTCAGTCAATCTAATTCCTGGTGTTACGGTTAAGAAGTCATCACCACAAGCTTGTTTAATAATTGGTACTTCATGTGCTGAACATACAACACCATCTGCACCACTATTTTTCGTTAATAATGCTAGACGTTTAACGACATCGTCTACTGATTGATTGATATATAATTCCTCTTTTAATGTTGACTGATCCATTGATGTCAGAACAGTTACCGCAATTAGTTTAGGAACTTTACCATCCGCTCCAGCTTCAAGCCCTCTTTTGGCTGCTTTGATCATATCAGACCCTCCTGAAGCATGGACGTTGACAATATCAACCCCTAAGGTAGCTAAATTATACATGGCTTTTTCCACGGTTGTCGGAATATCATGAAGTTTCAAATCTAAAAAAATCGGATGTTTATGTCCTTTTAACCAATCAATCATTTCCCTGCCTTCACGATAAAATAATTCCATCCCTACTTTTACAGGTACTCCATATAAGTCATGCTTCTCGATAAATACTTTCACATCATCTGCTGTACGAAAATCTAAGGCGAGGAAAAATGGTTGTTCCATTACACATGCCCCTTTCCTATTGCGTCTTCCACAGAATAAAATCCATACTGCTTTAACATACTTGGTAAATCATTAATTATCTCAGGGCATGCAAGTGGGTTTTGAAAATTAGCCGTTCCCACTGCTACAGCATTAGCACCTGCTAGAAGAAATTCTAAAACATCTTCCGCTGTAATGATTCCACCCATTCCAATAATCGGAATATCGAGAGCTTGACGGACTTCATAGATCATCCGAATCGCAATCGGTTTTATTGCTGGACCTGATAACCCACCAGTTTGATTGGCAATAATCGGTTTGCGCTGTTTTAAATTTATTTGCATTCCTGTTAGCGTATTAATCATCGATAAACCATCAGCTCCGGCATCTGCTACCTCTTTTGCCATTTCTACAATATTAGATACATTCGGAGATAATTTGACATATACCGGGTAGTCACTTGCTTCTTTTACCTGATAAGTTACTTCTTTCGCAAGTGACGGATCCGTTCCAAATTGGACACCACCCTCTTTTACATTAGGGCATGATATATTTAGTTCTAATGCAGCGATATCTTTTGAATGATTCAATGCTTTAGTCACTTTGACATATTCTTCTACCGTACTACCTGCAACATTTGCAATTACTGGTGTGTCATATGATCGTAAAAAAGGTAACTCTTCCTCGATAATTTTTTCAACACCAGGATTTTGCAGGCCGATCGCATTTAACATACCACTAGATGTTTCGGCTACTCGTGGAGTCGGATTCCCGAATCTTGCTTCACCTGTTGCAGCTTTAACGATAATTGCTCCCAATTCACTTAAATCATAAAATTGACTATATTCTTTACCAAAGCCGAAACAACCAGAAGCAGGCATGACAGGATTTTTTAACATTAGGCCAGGTAATCTTGTCGTTAAATTCATGATAAGATCACCTCATTTGCTGAAAATACTGGTCCATCCTTACAAATTTTTTTCGATTGCTTAGGATCTTGTTTTAAAGGGACAACACATGCATAACAGGTACCGACACCACATCCCATTCTCTCTTCTAAGGAAATGTAGCCGTTGTATCCCTCTAATTGATGCGAAACCGCCTTTAACATTGGGGTTGGCCCACAAGAGAAAAAGTAATCGAAAGTAGGATTTATTTCATCAATAATATCTGTAACAAAACCTTTTGTTCCATAACTACCATCGTTTGTTGCAATATACGTATCACCTAACACTTGAAACTTTTCTTCATAAAAAATTTGATCTTTCGATTGGAAACCTAGAACACTCGTCACCTTTACTCCGTTTTCCTTGAGTGTTTTTGCTAGATAGTAGAGCGGAGGGACTCCAATCCCACCACCAACTATTAAAGCTTGATCTATTTCTAACTGATCAATGGGGTAATAGGTTCCGCATGGCAAAATTACATCAAGCGTGTCTCCTGCCTGATATTTACTTAGTTCACGCGTTCCTTCCCCGAATATTTTAAAGATAATAGTAAAAGTTTCCGCCTGCGTGTCAACCCCTGCGATAGAAACTGGCCTGCGCAACATATGATTCGGTAAGGCGATATGCACAAACTGTCCAGGTTTTAGTTCTTTTGCTAAAGGTGATTGTACTACTACTTCAAAGGTATCTTCTGCAATTTGCATATGACTGTTTATTTTCAGCAATTGTTTCGTGATCACAGTACAATCGCCTTCCCTTCTACTGCAGGCTTGGCAGTAAATGTTGTCGAATCAATGACATTCACGATTGCTTCTGCAGTGTCTAAGCTGGTTAAACATGGGATACCATGCTCTACCGCTTCACGGCGAATTCTAAAACCGTCTGAGCGTGGTTTCTTACCAGATGTCAACGTATTAATAACAACTTGTACTTCTCCTTGCTCAATAATCGAAATTACATTTTTCCCTTCTGCTCCGACTTTCCCAACTTCCGTAACTGGTATATTTAATTCTCTAATCGTCTTAGCAGTTCCTTCTGTTGCATAAAGATGGAAGCCTAATTCAAAGAAGCGTTTCGCAATTTCTGATGCTTCACCCTTATCTTTATCAGCTATCGTAATCAGGATTGCCCCTTCCATCGGAATTTTTAACCCAGATGCCGTTAGACCTTTATATAATGCTTTTTCTAATGTTCTGTCACGTCCAATTGCTTCCCCTGTTGATTTCATTTCAGGTCCAAGCATTGTATCGACACTACGTAACTTTTCAAAAGAGAATACTGGTACTTTAACTGAAACTGTTTCTGGCTCAGGTAGTAAGCCTTTTTGATAACCCATGTTTGCCAGTGATTCACCGATAATACAACGGGTTGCAATATTAGCCATCGTTACTCCCGTTATCTTACTTAAAAACGGAATCGTCCGGCTTGCTCTAGGGTTTACTTCTAGCACATAGACTTCATCGTGGTGCACGACAAATTGAATATTGATAAGTCCTTTGACACCTAATTTTTCTGCTATTTTTATCGTAGTGTCTACACATTTTTGCTTAATATCATCTGATAATCGCTGCGAAGGATAGACGGCAATCGAGTCACCAGAGTGTACCCCAGCACGTTCAATGTGCTCCATTACACCTGGAATGATCGTTGTTTCCCCATCACTAATTGCATCGACTTCCACTTCAATTCCAGTCAAATATTTATCGATTAACACAGGATGCTTATGCTTAATATGGTTTGTTTTCGCTAAATAGCTCTCCAATTCATCTTCACTATAGACAATTTCCATCTGACTTCCACCAATTACATAGGATGGGCGTACTAAAACTGGATAACCGATTGAAGAGGCTGCTGCTTTTGCTTGATCTAACTGACGCACACTTTTCCCTTGAGGTTGTGGAATGTCTAATTCTTGTAAAAGTTGTTCGAATTTATCCCGATCTTCCGCTGTATCTATTGCTGTTAGCGGAGTACCTAATATTCTTACTCCGCGACGTTCTAACCCTTCCGCAAGATTGATAGCTGTTTGACCTCCAAATTGAACAATTACTCCCTCTGGTTGTTCTAAATCAATGACATGCATGACATCTTCTAATGTTAATGGTTCAAAATATAATTTGTCTGACACACTAAAGTCAGTTGAAACTGTCTCTGGGTTACTATTCATAATGATTGCTTCATAGCCAGCTTCTTTTAGTGCTAGTACAGAGTGAACTGTCGCATAATCGAACTCAATCCCTTGACCAATTCGGATTGGGCCAGAACCGATCACTAATACTTTATTGCGGTTGGTTACTACCGATTCATTTTCCTCTTCATATGCACTGTAGAAATAAGGTGTTTCCGATTCGAACTCTGCTGCACAAGTATCTACCATCTTATAAACTGGCAAAATATTTTCTGCTTTTCTAAGCTGATACACTTCATCTACATCGACATTCCAAAGGCGAGCGATGTGTGTATCTGACAAACCAAATTTTTTTGCTTCTTTTAGCAGGTCAAGATTTTGCGGAATATCCGCTAATTTCGCTTCAAAGTCGATAATCTTCTTTAATTTTTCTAAGAAAAAGCGGTCTATTTTGGTTAATTGGAATATTTCTTCAACTGACATGCCTTGTCTCAATACTTCTGCTAATACATAAATTCTTTCATCATCAGCATGTACTAAACGTTCTTTTAACCATTCTATTGATTCATTTTCTAAGACAGGCAAGTAGAAATCTTCACCACTAATATCGAGTGAACGTATTCCTTTCAATAAGGACTCTTCGAAATTGCGGCCGATCGCCATTACTTCTCCTGTCGCTTTCATTTGAGTACCAAGCTTACGGTTACCTAATACAAACTTGTCAAATGGAAAGCGAGGGAATTTCGTCACAACATAATCCAATGCAGGCTCATACATCGCATAAGTAGTTCCAGTAATTGGATTCATGATTTCATCTAAACTCATACCGATCGCGATTTTAGCGGCAATCTTGGCAATTGGATAACCTGTTGCTTTTGACGCTAAGGCAGACGAGCGGCTTACCCTTGGATTTACTTCAATAATATAATATTGGAAGCTGTTTGGATCTAGTGCTAATTGAACGTTACAGCCCCCTGCAATTTCTAATGCGCGAATTATTTTTAAAGAGGCAGAACGTAACATTTGATATTCACGGTCACTCAATGTTTGTGATGGCGCAACGACTATCGAATCTCCCGTATGAATGCCGACTGGATCAATGTTTTCCATGTTACAAACAACGATGGCTTGATCATTTTTGTCGCGCATGACTTCATACTCTATTTCTTTAAACCCTGCGATATTCTTTTCGATCAAACATTGATTTACTGGGGATAATGCTAAGCCATTTCTTGTTATTTCTTTTAAATCTGCTTCGTTGTAACACATACCACCACCGGTACCGCCTAATGTATACGCTGGTCTTACTATTAGTGGATAGCCAATTTCTTCGGCAAAATCTAATGCTTGATCTACTGTGTTGACAATTTGACTTTCTGGTACAGGCTCATTAATTTCATTCATTAAAGTTCTAAATTTTTCACGATCTTCTGCCTGTTGGATCGCATCCAGTTTCGTACCTAATAATTCTGCTCCATACTCTTCTAAAATGCCTGATTCATCTAAAGCAACAGCTAGATTCAAGCCAGTCTGGCCACCAAGCGTTGGCAATACAGCGTCAGGACGTTCTTTACGAATGATTTTAGATAGAAATTCTACAGTTAAAGGTTCCATATATACCGTATCCGCAATCTTGTGGTCGGTCATAATCGTTGCTGGGTTGGAGTTTGCTAGAATAACCGTATAACCTTCTTCTTTCAATGACTGACATGCTTGTGTTCCGGAATAGTCAAATTCTGCTGCTTGTCCAATCACAATCGGACCTGATCCGATTACTAAAATCTTTTGAATATCCGTTCTTTTTGGCATTAGACTTCCTCCTTCTGTGCTGTTTGATAGCTTGCGATATTCTCCATAAATTGGTCAAATAAATAGTTCGTATCATCAGGGCCTGGTGAGTTTTCTGGGTGATATTGAACCGAAAAAGCTGGATATTCGGAATGTTTAACTCCTTCCACAGTTTTATCATTTAAGGCGATTTGCGTAAGCACTAAATCTGTTTGTGCAATCGATGCTTCGGTGACCGCATACCCATGATTTTGTGAAGTTAAATAAGTCCGTTTGGTTTCAAAATCATAAACAGGATGATTCGATCCGCGATGACCAAATTTTAATTTTTCCGTATCGGCCCCGCACGCTAATGATAATAATTGGTGTCCTAGACAGATACCAAAGGTTGGTATAGTCGGAATCACATTTTTGATCATTTCGATCGCTTCTGGTACGTTTTTAGGATTACCAGGACCATTCGTTAGCATGATGCCATCCGGCTTTAAACGCAAAATATTATCTGCACTGTAGTTGTATGGTACGACTGTAACATGACAATTACGTTTCGTTAATTCTCGTAAAATTCCATGCTTCATCCCAAAGTCGACTAATACAATCCGATATCCTCTTCCTGGTGAAACATACGGCTTTACAGTTGAAACCTGTTCTACTTGGTTTGTTAACAGATTTGCTTGTTTTAATTTCTCCAAAGCTTCTTTATCTTCAGCACCTGCTTCTGTTAAAATGCCACGCATTGTACCATGCTTACGCAATATTTTCGTTAGTTTTCTTGTATCAATTCCAGAAATTCCTGGAATATTATTTGCTTTTAAATACTCATCGAGGTTTTCATCACTACGGAAGTTGGAAGGCATTTCAGCATATTCCTTTACGATAAATCCAAAAATGGATGGCGTAATCGTTTCAAAATCGTCTCGATTAATGCCATAGTTTCCGATAAGCGGATATGTCATCGTAACAAGTTGACCACAATAGGAAGGATCTGATAATATTTCTTGGTAACCTGTCATCCCCGTATTGAATACAACTTCTCCAATACTTTCTTCTAATGAACCAAATGCATCTCCATGAAAAACGGTACCGTCTTCTAAAATAAGCTGTCTTTTCATTCTGTTACCTCCTCAAAAGCGATCTGACCTTGATAAATCGTCATAACTGGTTTTCCCGTTACCTCCCATTTATCAAATGGTGTATTTTTTCCTTTTGATACAAACATTTCTTTATCTATACTTCCTTTTGTTTGGAGATCAAGTAACGTTAAATCGGCACTAGCACCAACCTCCATTCTTCCGTATGGTAGTCCGAAAGTATCTGCTGGTTTTACAGTCAGCCAATCAACGAGCTGTTTCAGTGTAAAGATTCCTTTTTGTACAAAGTGGGTGTGTAGAAGAGAAAATGCTGTTTCAAACCCAACAATGCCAAATGGTGCTTCTTCCATACCGTTCGCTTTCTCTTCAGCAGTATGCGGCGCATGATCTGTTGCAATAAAATCGATTGTTCCATCTAGTAAACCTTCGATAAGTGCCGCTTGATCTTCTTTTGCACGTAAAGGTGGGTTCATTTTAAAATTCGCATCATTTTCGGTAATAGTATTTTCATTGATTAATAGATGATGTGGTGTTACTTCTGCTGTTACACGAATCCCTGCTTTCTTCGCATCGCGGATTACGCGGACAGATTCTTTCGTACTGACGTGGCATACGTGATAATGACATCCCGTTGCTTCTGCTAGAAGAACATCACGGGCAATTTGGACAGACTCACAAATCGAAGGTATGCCAGGTAAACCTAATCGCTGACTCACTTGACCTTCGTGCATCACGCCGTTGTGGATTAAGGTATTTTCCTCACAGTGAGCAACAATAGGCATGTCAACCGCTGCTGCTTGTGTCATCGCCTGGAGCATCATATCAGCTGATTGAACACCTACACCATCATCTGTATAAGCAAAAGCTCCCGCTTGCTTTAATGCCTTCATATCCGTTAACTTGTTACCTACAAGTCGTTCAGTAATGGATGCATAAGGCAATACTCGAATTGCTGCTGTTTCTTTAATTCTGTCCTGAATGGATTGTAGCACTTCAACAGAATCAGGTGTTGGTTGCGTATTAGGCATCGCACATACTGTTGTATAGCCCCCACGTGCCGCTGATTTTGTACCCGTAGCAATCGTTTCTTTAGCCTCACCACCTGGCTCTCTTAAATGAACATGGACATCCACAAATCCTGGAGTAACCAAGTTGCCCTTACCATCGATTCTTTCTGCTCCCGGAACTTCCATGTCGGTTCCAATTGCTTTAATTTTTCCATCTTCTATTAAAATTTCACACGATTGTACATTACCATTATCCGATAATTGCTTGACGTTTGTTAAAATTTTCTCCATTGAAGTTGCCCCCTTGGTTCAAAAGTGTCTCCATTACTGCCATTCTTGCTACTACACCATTTTTCATTTGTTTGAAAATTCGAGATCTTTCACATTCTACTAAGCTAGAATCTATTTCTACTCCTCTATTCACAGGTGCTGGATGCAAGATAATTGCATGCTTCTTCATGCTTGCTTCTCGTTCTGTCGTCAATCCGTATTTCTCCAGATAACTTTCTTGTCGCAGGCTGAATGGACCCTGATGTCGTTCATGCTGAATACGCAGTAACATCAGAACATCCGCTATCTCTATCGCTTCATCCATCGATACATATGGAAAAGCTAATGAGTCATCATGCCATTCTTCCTTACCTGTTAGATAGACCTCACATCCTAATGTGGAAAGGGCAATTGCATTAGATCGAGCAACTCGACTATGCTTGATATCTCCAGCAATCACTACTTTTAATCCATTAAATTGTTTATATTCCTGATAAATGGTTACAAGATCAAGCAGGCACTGTGTTGGGTGCTCACCTGTCCCGTCTCCTGCGTTAATAACAGGGATGGATAAAGATTCGGCTAATTGTTTCGCAATATTCTCTTCTTGATGTCTTAAAACGATAAAGTTTGCCCCAATCGCTTCAAATGTTTTTGCTGTATCATAAATACTTTCACCCTTCGTTATACTTGAGACGTCTGCCATAAAATCTAATGGTTCAATTCCAAGTTTTCTTTCTGCTACAACAAAACTCATCTTAGTGCGCGTACTAGGTTCAAAGAAAAGGTTAGCGGCAAAAAATTGTCCTTTTAGTGGATTTCCACCTGTCTGACTAATATGATTTGCTCTTTTTACCAATTGCAGTATCTCTGTTGCTGTTTTATCCTTCATCGTCACAAAATGCTCCATCTTTACATCCTCCCCTTCTTTTTTTAATGAACACTTATTCTTCATCTTCAGGTGTTGCAAACATATTACCATTGCCATAACCTGATTCTTTCTCAGGTAAGATAAGGTTTAAAATCAAACCAATTAAGGCTGAAAGTGCCATGCCTGCGATGGTCACATCTACATCTCCGACCGGAATGTTTACATATGCTCCACCTATTCCGATTACTAAGATAACTGACGAAATGACTAGATTTCGTTTAATACCAAGGTCGATGTTGTTATCAATCAGCATTCGTAAGCCACTTGAGGCAATAATACCGAACAACAGGATTGACACACCGCCCATTACTGGAGTAGGAATAGATGCTATCAGTTCGGTAATAATTCCGATAAATCCGAAAATAATCGCTAGTACTGCTGCTCCACCGATAACAAACACACTAAATACTCTCGTTATAGCCAATACGCCAATGTTTTCACCATACGTTGTATTTGGCGGCCCTCCTAATAAAGAGGCAATAATCGTTGCAACTCCATCACCTAATATTGAGCGATGTAATCCAGGCTTTTTAATAAAGTTTTTGCCTGCTACTTTAGATAACACCATTTGATCACCGATATGTTCCGCTACCGTTACAACTGCAACTGGTACCATAAGTAATACGATACTCCAGCTAAACACATCCGCTGGATTAAACGTAACAAACGGGAGAACAAAATCGGGTACTAAGAATATAGACTGAATCGCCTCACCAAATGAGTTACTAGAAACAATTTTATCCCATGCAGCTTGTACGCCAGTGGCATCTAAAACCTTAACATTGGTAATAGCAGATATAATGAGTGAGTAAACATAACCACCAATGATCCCAATCAGGATCGGGATAAGTCCGAAAAATCCTCTAAATAATAAGGAGCCAATAACCGTGATCAGCAATGTTACAATGGCTGCACTGAAGTGAACACCGCTATATTCACCGTCTACGTTCATTGCCATATCAATCGCAGTTGGAGCTAATCCTAAACCAATCACAATAATGACTGGTCCTACTACGATCGGTGGTAATACTTTTATAATCCAATCCGTTCCAAAAGCAGCGATCAGTAACGAAAGTGCTCCATACACAACACCTGCAAGGAAACTTCCAATCATGACTCCACCAGGTCCACCTATCGCCATCGCACTTGTGATCGGTGCAATAAAAGCAAAGCTGGAACCTAAATAGGCCGGAATTTGACCTTTTGTAATTAATAGGTATGCTAGTGTACCTAAACCACTGGATACTAAAGCGACCGCTGGCGATAATTCTGTTAGAAACGGTACTAAAATAGTAGCCCCAAACATCGCAAATAAGTGTTGTATACTGAACAGTAACCATTTTGATAATTTCGGTACTTCTCTGACATCTAAAACCATTTTTTTCTCTGACATTTCTCTATCTCCCCTTCATTTCGGATAAAAAAAACCTCTTTGCTGGTCGCAAAGAGGTAGACGTGTAGTATAAAAGGTACACGTATCCTTTAAATGCGACCTTGCAAGCATCTCTGTACTTGTTTAAAGGTCTTATTCTTTTTCATAAATACTGACACTATCTTTTTGATCTATTTCTTCCAACTCAACTGTAATAATTTCATTTTGGGATGTTGGAATGTTTTTACCAATAAAATCTGCACGTATAGGCAGTTCACGATGTCCCCGATCAACTAAGACGGCTAGTTGCATTTGAGACGGTCTTCCTTGATCCATAATCGCATCCATCGCAGCTCTCACTGTTCTGCCTGTGTATAAAACATCATCTACTAAAATAACGTTTTTACCTGTAACTTGCTCTTTTAGGTTGGCTTCATTCAGTGTTGGTTCCTGATTGTCGACATGTGATAAATCATCACGGTAAAGTGTAATATCCAATTCTCCAATCGGAACCTTTACACCTTCGATATCTTGAATCCGTTCTTGAAGCCGTTTGGCAATCGGAACTCCTCTTGTTTTAATACCTACTAGCATCAATCCTTCTACACCTTTGTTTCGTTCGAGAATTTCGTGGGCAATTCGTGTCAGTGCCCTTCTCATTGCCGGTGCGTCTAGTACATTTGCTTTTTTATTCATCATAAAAACCTCGCTTTATATAACTTGTTAAAACCTATTACTCGTTTGAGAGAGATCACCATATATCATTGTTCTTCCATAAAAAAATCCTTATTCTCCGTGAGAGAATAAGGATTTTGGACATACTTGTGGTATGTTGATCCGTTTCCTTTTCAGCCTCACGGGACTGTTTTAAAAGGTCTTTATGATATTGGTTATATTATGTCAAAAACGGCACGTGAAGTCAATAACTTTTTCGGATATTTTCTAATACCTTCGCAAATTTATCTGGTAACGGTGCCTCAAACTCCATTTGCTCTTGCTTGACGGGATGTTCAAAGCTTAAATGATATGCATGTAGTGCTTGTCCATCAACATCAATTGTTTTCCGTTGACCATATTTGGGATCGCCAACCAATGGGTAACCAATATATTTCATGTGTACACGAATCTGATGGGTTCTTCCAGTTTCTAACACGCATTTCACAAAAGTGAATTTCCCATGCAGTCTTTCGATTACTTCAAAATGTGTCACAGCATGCTTGCCTTTCTCCGTAACATCCATTAGTTGACGATTTTTTTCGCTTCGCCCTATTGGAGCATCAATTGAACCATATTCATGCGGAATATCCCCATGAACAATTGCTTTATATGCTCTTTTAATTTTTTTCTCTTTCAGTTGCTCTGCTAATCTTTCGTGAGCAACATCATGTTTAGCTACTACTAATAAACCACTTGTGTCTTTATCAATCCGATGGACTATCCCAGGTCTTTTTACACCATTAATACCTGATAAATCATCACAGTGGAACAGTAAAGCATTGACTAAAGTATCTTCCTGATGGCCAGCTGCTGGATGAACGACCATTCCACTCTTTTTATTAATGACAAGAATATCTTCATCTTCATATACGATATCAATTGGTATATCTTTTGCCACGACATCTAATGGTTCTACTTCCGGTACTTGCCACTCAATTTGATCTTCAGTCTGACATTTATAGTTTTGTTTCACGGACTTACCGTTTACAAGCACTAAGTTTTTATCAAACCAAGTTTTAATTTGTGATCTGGAATAGTCTTCTGTAATGTCGACTAACAGTTTATCTATCCGTGTTCCTTGATCATTCGTCTTAACTACATAAGAAAACTCGCTCATTTCTGGTTGCTCCTTTTTTTGTTTCTCTCATCTAAAAATGTATAGATGAAAATAGCAATAACTCCTACTACCAATGCGGAATCAGCAATATTAAAGATTGGATAATCATATGTACCGATATAAACGTCAAAGAAGTCGACTACTTCTTTTCGGAACAGGCGATCAATAAAATTGCCAATTGCTCCGCCTAATATAAAAGCTAATGCTAGTCTTAACCATTTACTCTCCTTGCCAAACTTTTGGATGTAAAAAATTATAAAACCAATAACAATCACGGTAATGATATAGAAAAAGAACATTTGCCCTTCTAGTATCCCCCATGCTGCACCAGAATTTCGGTGTGATGTTAAATAAAAAAAGGATTCAATAACGGTGATTCGTTCTCCAATTTCCATATTTGTTACGATGAGCCATTTTGTTACTTGATCAACAATGACAACTGCTAATGCTATTACATATACTCTCCACATAATATACCTCCGACATTTCATTAAACGACTACTTAAATACCCATCATATTATACCATTATCCTCCCATTAAAGAAAACTTGTAATACCAAAAGCTACAAACACATGTCTACCATATTAACAACTTTCGTAGTATCCATATACTGCGCAGTAACGAGGAAAAGGATTTGTTCTTTTCCATGCTTCACTTAGAGAGTGCATGCAAACCGCTCCGGCAGAATACTGCGCTTTCCGTGGGCTCGGCTTCAGCTCTCGCTGTCCCACAGGAGTCTCCGTATTCTGCCTACGCTATTTAGATAATTCTACCTTTTATAAGAGGAAATACTCAGTAACCATTACCTGTTATTACTTCTTTCAAAATTCAGGACACTACGCAAAGCGGAGGCAAGATACGTAGACTCCTACGGGAACAGCGCGAGCTGAAGACCCCGTGATGCACCTGCGTCTTCTAGTAACGCTTCGAAGTGGCTTCCTCGGTGCAAGGGAGCAAAGAAGATAATTCCAAGTAGTTCCTGGCTAAGGCCGTGCCCGTGGAAAGCGTAGTATCTTGCCGGAGCGTAAGTAAGCACTCGTTAAAGTTAGAATAGAAGAAAGCTTCACTCCACAAATTTTTACTAGTTCGCAGTATATATCTACTACGATATTTCCATGTGGAATAGAAAAGCAACTATCTTTATGTGGAAGATAGTTGCTTTACTATTACTATTCTACAAGGTCTGCATAGTTTTCTTTTACTACCGTTGCACAACGCGTACATAATGTCGGATGATCTTGATCTTCACCGACGGTATCTGAAATCACCCAACAACGCTCACAGGTTTCCCCTTCATGTTTACTAATTTTCAATTTAACATGTTCAAACGTTTGACCATCTGTTAGTTCATCAACTAGTTCCACATGAGAAACAATTAACAATTGATGTAGATATGGTACTTCAGCTAATAACGTTGCTACTTTATCATCATTTGCTTTGATAGTTACAGAAGCCTCTAATGATTTACCTATTACTTTTTCTGCACGCGCTTCTTCTAATGCTTTCAAAATATCATCACGTACATTCATAAATTGTGACCATTTAGCAGCTAATTGCTCTTGGTCTTTGATTTCTCTTGCTTCTGGCATATCCGTTAGCTGTGGACTTTGTGCTTCCACACCTGGAATATAACTCCACACTTCCTCCATTGTATGAGTTAAGATCGGTGTTAGCAATTTCACTAAGGAAGTGATGATTTCGTGATAGACTGTTTGAATGCTACGTCTTCTATGATTATCCTCTGCCTCAATATAGAGAATATCTTTAGCAAAATCTAGATAGAAGGAGCTTAAATCAATCGTACAGAAATGATGAATCGTTTGATATACCGTTGAGAAATCATATTCATCATAAGCTTTGCGTGCCTTGTCAATCACTTGTTGCAGACGGTATAACATGTAACGGTCGATTTCTTCCAATTGTGCTTCTTCTACACGATTTTGAAGGGTGAAATCAGATAAATTACCAAGTAAGAAGCGGAACGTATTTCGAATTTTACGATATCCTTCTGACGTTTGTTTAATAATCTCATCGGAAATACGAACATCTGCCTGATAATCAACAGAAGATACCCATAAGCGCAGAATATCTGCACCGTATTGTTTCATGATTTTAGAAGGCACAACTACATTTCCTACTGATTTACTCATTTTACGACCATGACCATCTAATGCGAAACCGTGACTGATTACTGTTTCATACGGAGCTTTACCTGTTACGGCCACAGCTGTTGAAATCGATGAATTAAACCAGCCACGATACTGATCAGAACCTTCTAAATAAACGTCTGCAGGTCGTTGTAGATCTTCTCTTCCTTCCAATACGCCTTCATGAGAGCTACCAGAGTCAAACCATACGTCCATGATATCCATTTCTTTCGTAAATTCTCCATTTGGACTGTGTTCAGAAGAGAATCCTTCCGGTAGTAAATCTTTCGTATCCCACTCAAACCAGATATTAGAACCATGCTCTTCAAATAGTTTGGCAACATGATTGATTGTTTCGTCATTAATGATTGGTGTTTTATCTTCACCGTAAAATACAGGGATTGGCACACCCCACGTACGTTGTCTAGAAATACACCAATCTTCACGATCACGCACCATATTAAATAGTCGCGTTTCACCCCATTTTGGTAACCAGTTAATCCGGTTAATTTCCGCTAAAATATCTTCTCGGAAATCTTTGATCGATGCAAACCACTGATTAGTCGCACGGAAAATCGTTGGTTTTTTCGTACGCCAGTCATGTGGGTAGGAGTGAGTGATAAAGGTAAGTTTTAGCAGCGCATTGTTTTCTTCAAGTTTTTCAGTTACTTGTTTGTTAGCAGCATCATAGAATAACCCTTCGAAACCTGGCGCTTCCTCAGTGAAAACTCCTTTTTCATCAACCGGGCACAATACATCTAAACCATATTGCTTACCAACAATAAAGTCATCTTCCCCGTGGCCTGGAGCAGTATGAACAAGTCCTGTACCACTTTCCGTAGTTACGTGCTCACCTAAAATAACTAAAGATTCACGATCATAGAAAGGATGCTTTGCTACTAATTTATCAGCTTCCTGACCTTTAAATGTTTTAACCACTTCTGCTTCTTGCCACTCAAGTGTATCTTTTAAATCACTTAACATATCATGTGCGACAATATATTTTTCTCCAGCTTCTTTAACAACTGCATATTCCAGATCAGGGTGTACCGAAATCGCTAGGTTTGCTGGAATTGTCCATGGTGTCGTTGTCCAGATGATAAATTTTTCATCTCCATCTAATAAATCTTTACCATCTTTCACATCAAATGTTACATAAATAGACGCTGAGCGCTTATCTTGATATTCAATTTCCGCTTCTGCTAAAGCAGATTCTGATGATGGAGACCAGTAAACAGGTTTTAGCCCTTTATAGATATAGCCTTTTTTAGCCATTTCTCCGAATACTTTAATTTGTGCTGCTTCGTAGGACTTGTTTAATGTGATATAAGGATTTTCCCAGTCCCCTCTGACACCTAACTGTTTAAATTGATTTCGTTGATTATCAATTTGTTTTAATGCATACTCCGCACATTTTTGTCTGAATTCCGCAATAGTCATTTTTTTGCGGTTCACTTTCTTCTTAGCAAGTGCTTGCTCGATTGGAAGACCGTGTGTGTCCCAACCTGGTACATATGGTGCGTGGAATCCTGCCATTGATTTATATTTGACAATAAAATCTTTCAATACTTTGTTTAGTGCATGACCCATATGGATGTCTCCATTAGCATATGGAGGTCCATCATGTAATACGAACAATGGTTTCCCTTCTGTTCGCTGTTGTACTTTTTCATACAGATTTTCTTCATCCCACTTTTTCTGCATTTCTGGTTCTTTGTTAGGTAAATTACCACGCATCGGAAATTTCGTTTGTGGCATTTTTAATGTTTGTTTATATTCCAATTTAACTCCTCCTTATTCTGATTTGCAAAAAACTGCGAACTTGTAAAATGTTTGTTGAGTGGACATTTAGTGCGTTATTTGACGGAATAACGACCGTTTTTCGGTGTTGACGGACATCTAATCCCTTATTTGGTTATTTTTCGAGAGAATTAGCCTTATTCTGATGAATAACGGAATAGATGTCCGCTAGTATCCTAAAAACGCCTCTTTTGCAACCATTAACGGAACAAATGTCCGCGATCATCCCGGGTTTACGTTACCCTGCTGTTTACCGATGTTGTTCACCGTTTAAGGTATCTGATCAAAAAAAGAACTCCTCATCCCGGAAAGGGACGAGGAGTTCTCGCGGTACCACCCTTATAGATAACAGCATTCGTTGTGCTATCCACTCAGTAATTCGTAACGTGAATCACTCGTTTACACTTACTCTATTCAGTGTAACTACTCATGGGTGATCTTCTATTTAGGCACTAAATTAGGCTTACACCATCCCTAACTCGCTTTGTTAGTAATCCAAATATACTCTCCCAATCATAGTATTTCCTTCAAGTATGAAAAGTTTGTAGTAAGAATTATATGTAATAATTTTTATTACGTCAAGAATTAATATTGATTGGACTCTTCTCTTTCCATATCTTCTTCTTCGTTTTCGATGTCCATTTCAAATAATCCATCCCAATCATTATTTTCTACTAAATCAAGTTGTGCCTCTACCAACATTTTCAATCTGGTACGGAAGACTTTCGCTTGTTTCTTTAATTCTTCTACTTCTAAAGCGATAGATCTTGATTTATGCAGTGCTTCATTAATGATTCGGTCTGCATTTTTTTCTGCTTCTTTTATGATTAATTTAGATTCCTTTTTGGCATTTTCTTTTACTTCTTCTGCCGTCTCCTGTGCGACCAGAATCGATTTGTTTAACGTCGTTTCGATATTGGAAAAATGGCTAAGCTTCTCATTTAATTGATCCACTTTTTCTTTTAAATCTTTCTTTTCACGAATAACTGTTTCATAATCTTTGATCACTTGATCAAGAAATTCATTTACATCATCTTCATCATAACCCCGAAAACCTCTAGCAAATTCCTTGTTATGAATATCGAGTGGTGTTAAAGGCACATCGGCCACCTCCTATTAGATGTCATTCTTTATACAATATCTTATCATACTTTATTGACAAATCACTAAAAAATTCAACAAAAATTATAATAATTTTTCAAAAGTGATTCTTATTTTATCTTTTTTGGTACGACCTTGTAATTCAGTAATCCTGGATCTACCTTTACCTCTAATCGATATGAGATCTTCTTCCTCAAGCATAAAGGAAGGCTGATCAATGGTTTGGAAATTTACCTTCACTAAACCTTTCTTGATCAGATTCAACGCTTGTTGTCTGGACATTTGGTACAATTCTTTGATGATTACATCTAAGCGTAAAGATGCGCATGTTGCCGTTAGTGATTGCCAAGCATCTTGAGATGGCAGTCTTTCGATCATCGGAACTCTTTCAAAAGTGACTCCTGCCTTCTTGATTGACGTGACATTTGTAATAAGATAAGTTGTTATATCTGATGCTACGAGAATTTGAATAGTATCATCGTGAATAACAATATCACCCATCTTTTTTCGTTTAATACCAGCAGATAGAAAAGCGCCTAATACGTCTCGATGTTCAATGGAAACAAATTTTTGCGGAAATGTGGTTTGTAATAACTCCACTTCAAAACTCGCTTCATTGATTTCTTCATAAAAAGGGGCTAGTATAGCGCGTCTTCGTTCAGCTGATTCCCATCCTCCAAAGAAAGCTAACTGCAATTCTTCATCATTTCCAATTATCATCTCAAAAATCTTTTGTTCCCTTGGGTGTAGAAAATCAATTACTTTTCGCTGATATCTTGTCGTTACTTCATCACGCCAAGACAATACTTGGTCGATAAAAGGGTATTCCTCTTGCCTAAAATGTTGATATAAATCCATAGGATCACCTATATACCGATTACGATATAAAGGAAGTTATAAAATAAGAAATTTAACCCTCGCAAAGCGAATTGCAATACAAATAGTGCCACAATCGGTGATATGTCAATCATACCACCAATTGGCGGAATAATTTTCCGAAATGGTTCCAAATACGGCTCTACGATCGAACCTAACATTTGACCAAAAGAGGACTCCCTAGCTCCTGGAAACCAAGACATCAAAATATAAATAATAATCGCATATGTGTAAATCGTCATCGCATAATATAAAATATCATGTAATAATCCCATTTTAACTAATTACCACCTTTGTTCTGGATCTGCTTCTTCCATTATTTCCGTAATATTTCCGGATATTTCAATGTTTTCTGGGGTACATAAAAAAGTTTGTGAACCTAGCTTTTTAATTTGACCAGATACAGCATAAACTGTTCCACTCATAAAATCAATAATTTGTCTTGCCTGTTGTGTATCCACTCGTTGTAAGTTAATCACAACCGATCTCCGATTCACAACATGATCAGCAATATCTTGTACCTCATTGAATGATCTGGGTTCAAATAAAACCATTTTCGCACTTTTTTGAACTGATTTTAAACTGACAACGTTGGCTTTCTCTTCTTTTCTTTCGCTTCGTCTCTGTGGTTTATCCTCTTCTTCTATTTCTTCTTCGATGATCTCATACTCTTCATCTTCAATTCCGAAGAAATTACGGAACTTCCCCTTCATACTCATCATTCATCACCCCTATTCTTCATATGGCCCCACTAAACTGGAACCAATACGTATATGAGTAGCACCTTCTTCAATTGCAACCTGGTAATCATTACTCATTCCCATAGACAAATACTGACACGGTGCATGGTCCCATCCCTTTTCTTGAATAGTACTCTTTAACTTATGTAAGGATTGGAAGACATTACGCAATATCTGTTCATCATCTACATGCGGAGCCATCGTCATTAATCCAACTACTCTAATCTTTGGATAGTTTCGTAACGTGTCAATAAATGACTCAACATCTTCTGGTTGCAGTCCATGCTTAGATTCTTCGCCACTAACATTCACTTGAACAAAACAATCAACAGGCTTGTCTGTCCGTTTATTAATTTCTTTAGCTAATGATTTTCGGTCTAATGAATGAATATAGTCTATCTTATCAATAATGTCTTTTACTTTACGAGACTGTAACGTACCAATAAAATGCCAAATTGCTTGTTCTCCTATATTCTCGTGTTTCTCAAGAAAACCTTCCATCCGATTTTCACCTAAATGGCGAACCCCAGAATGTACGGCTTCTAAAGCTCTTTCTATTGTAACATATTTTGTTACCCCGATAATGGTGATATCTTCAGGATCCCGTCCCGCTTTCTCGCATGCATGTTTGATATTTTCCTGTATTTGTGTGAGATTTTCTGCTACTGTCATGTTTAAAGCTCCTTTCATCACCGTTAAACGAATGCAATAAAACCCATCATTCGGCCAGTAGGGTGTTGGTCTCTTCGATGAGAGAAAAATGATGAATGATGTGATGTGCAATACTTAGAAATATGTATATGATCGGGTGAAACCCCTGCATCCACTAATAACCGATAGTTTAAATCTTTTAAATCTAACTGGTATTGGTCATCTGCCCCTTGATAAGAATCAACATATTTTGCATCAATATGCTGAATAACATGATCATTTACTTGGTAGCATGAGCCGCAAATACTTGGTCCAATCACAACCTCAATATCTTTTACATTAGATGACAATTGTTTAAAATGATCGATTGTTTTTTTTGCAATATTGGAAACAGTCCCTTTCCAACCTGCATGTGAAATAGCAACTGTTCCTTGCTTTCTGTCAGCGAAAAATAATGGAACACAGTCTGCAAACAATGCGGTACACAACACATTATCCTCCGTTGTAATTAAACCATCCGTTTTTGGTATTGCATCCTCTCTGGAAAATGCTCCACTACCACTATCTTTTGATTGAACGAACTGCACATGATTACCATGTATTTGGTCTGCCATTACCCACTTGTCTAATGAAAATGAGATCATTTTCGCTACTCGTTGTCGGTTTTGTAATACATCGCTTGGATTATCCTCTACATGAAAACCTAGGTTATTACTTTGATATGGGGGGTGACTAATACCGCCCTCACGTGTTGTAAAACCAGCTACAAGGTTAGAGTTATTACTCATCCATGGTTTAATCCATAATATTCCTTCACCTTCAAGTTGCATAAAGGGTTCTGTCATCATACCCCTCCTATTTTAGATCATTTTATCATATTTTAGCGTTGTAATACAGTTCGATGTCGATTACTGCTGATAAGTTGATGAAGAATCCTCTTTCTCTTGAACTGGAAGAGTTGGATATTGTCCGTTCTTTTTCACCAAAATAACATCATGCCCTATTTTCATAACATGTTCCCAAGGAATGATGATTTCCCGTGACTCTCCAAAAACTCCAAAAGTTTTTGTTTTTGTTGCCACTACTAAATTAGTGATTTTTCCTATATCTACATTTATCTCAATATCCGTTAAACTCCCTATTTTTGTTCCATCTTCAATATACACAATATCTTTCATTTGTAAAGCGGATAAGGTTATCATTTCGCTCCCTCCTTTATATCAATATATATGTCTTGACTTAAAAAATATGGTGTTTATGACAATAAAATTCGCACATGTTCTCTTTATAATGGCACACACTAACTATACGAGGAGGGATTAATATGGGTAGAGATGAACATAAGAAAAATACTACGAGAAATCCATTAGCACAAACACCAAAAATGGAAAAAACAGATGGAATTGACGTAGAATTCTCTAATGAACTCGCCGATGCAGAAGATTTAGAAGCAAAAGAACGAGGCGAAAGAGCAGACAAAAGAGCCAAGAAGCGATGAAACCTCATCGCTTCTTAACATCATAAAACACACAATATTTATAAACGATGAAATAACGTGGACATAAATTAATTACCTCCATTGGAGCAAACTGTTCCGGAATTCCGATCCTTATCCCCGGAAGAGTCTTCGCTGTTCCGGGGATAAAGTTTTCTCTTCCGAGGATAACGTCTTCTCTATCGGGGATAAACGACTATATCCAGGGAACAGAAATGAATATCCAGGGAAGGAAAAGAGATATCCCTGGAACAGACAGGGATATCCCCGGAAGCGCCCGTCCTGTTAACAGATGATCCGCAGTATGTTTTGAATGAATAAAAGGAGCAAAACCACTATGGTTTTGCTCCTTTTTTTATTCAAACATTTCTTTATTCATTTCTTTAATTGCAGCTTTTTCCAATCGCGACACTTGAGCTTGTGAAATACCAATTTCTTCAGCTACTTCCATCTGTGTTTTACCTTGGAAAAAACGTTTGTTAAGTATCATTTTTTCACGCTTATTTAACCGCTGCATACCTTCTTTTATTGACAAATGATTAATCCAGTCGTTATCTTTCACATTGTCATCACTTACTTGATCCATTACATAAATAGGATCCCCGCCATCATTAAAAATAGGCTCAAATAAAGAGACAGGGTCTTGAATTGCATCAAGAGCAAAAATCACATCAGTTACTGGTACATCTAATTCTTCTGCAATTTCCATAGGAGAAGGATCTTTTGACGTTTTGTTTAATAATTTCTCTCTTGCATGCAGCGCTTTATAGGCAATATCACGTAATGACCTGGATACTCTTATCGGATTATTATCACGTAAATACCTTCTAATTTCACCGATAATCATTGGGACAGCATAGGTGGAGAATTTTACATTCTGACTTAAATCAAAATTATCAATTGATTTTAATAAACCGATACAACCGACTTGAAATAAATCATCACCGTACTCCCCGCGATTATGAAACCTTTGAATAACACTAAGTACTAATCTTAAATTGCCATTAACTAATTTTTCTCTTGCAGATTGATCCCCATTCTGCATAGCCTTAAATAAAATTCGCATTTCATCATTCTTTAATACTGGTAAGGTTGCTGTATCTACCCCACAAATTTCTACTTTATGTCTTGTCATTTAATACCCTCCCAATTGGAGATCCTTCTCAAAAATCAGTATCACCAATCGGGAGTTTTTTATGCATCATCCATCATTTACCACATGTGTTTTTCAGACCATTTTATTAAACTCTTTTTGCAACCTTTTAATAATTTTTTTCTCCAATCGTGAAATGTAGGATTGCGAGATACCAAGTAAATCCGCAACATCTTTTTGGGTCATTTCTTCCTTATCCACTAGCCCAAATCTTAATTCCATAATTTGTCTTTCTCTGCCATTTAATTGTTCTAACGCTTTTCGTAATAATGTTTTATCAATGCTCTGTTCCAAATCTTTAAATGTCACATCTTCATCCGTACCTAACACATCTGAGAGTAGAAGCTCATTGCCATCCCAATCCACATTTAACGGTTCATCAAACGAAACCTCTGTTTTTATTTTGTTATTTTTTCGAAGATACATTAATATCTCATTTTCAATACACCTTGACGCGTATGTCGCTAGTTTAATCTTCTTTTCGGGATTAAAGGTATTGATCGCTTTAATTAAACCAATTGTTCCAATACTGATTAAATCCTCAATATTAATACCCGTATTTTCAAATTTTCGCGCAATATAAACAACAAGACGTAAGTTTCTTTCAATTAACATAGCTCTTGCAGCTTTATCACCTACTGGCAATCGATGAATTAATTCATATTCCTCTTCTTTAGATAGTGGTGGTGGTAATGCTTCGCTTCCCCCAATGTAATAAATTTCGTCTACTTTAAAGCCCATTTTCTTCAGAATTTTGTAAAATATCATTTTATATTTTTGTTGTACGATTAGCATTCCTTCCACTCCTTATCCTTTATAATGTCACCCTGTCTGCTGAAAAAGTTTAGGGTGTAATAAACAATGGTAACTGTTGTCAGCCACTAAATTCCCAAATTGAATACCTATTAAAACCTTCTTGTTTGTCAGTTGGACATTTTTCATATGTATTTCAAGTAAATCCGGTTTAAAAGCCAGCATAAAATCATGTTGTCCACTCACCCCTTGAAAAGGTAATATTCGAAAAGTGTCCGAAGTAGAATCGGGTATTTCACCTTCCATTAAATTCTGAGCGGATGTTTGCAGTTTCATGATTTCTTCTTTGTCAAACCAATGTTCCAAAATCGTTTGGTCGACAATAATGACAGGCGTCTGGGTAAACGGATCTACTAAATGGTTTCCACTATCTAAATATCCAGTTGTTTCCACTTGTTTGCTTTTCCACTTAATCGTTACCCGATAGTAAAACTCTTGTTGGAACTGATGCATTTTGTGCTTGTCCATTCGGTATTTTGTAAAGAAGAAGATGATAGGAAATCCAATTAAAACAAATAGGCCATGTATTTCATCATTTGCTAGACCTGGACTCGATAAATAATCCTCAGTTGAAAACAAAAAGTGAATGGCAAATAAGCCACCACCTATCGAAAATGTCATAAAATAAAATGAACAAAGCAATTTGAAATAGATAGCAACATTTTGAAAGCCAAAAGCAATCCAAATAATAATAAAAGAATGTACTATTTTTAGTATCCATGAATCAATCGGAAACGTTGGAAAAATGAAGGAAATTGGTACAATAAGCGAACCAAAAAAACTGGCTATTACTAAACGATACCATTTGGTTATTTGTTTTGTAATCGATTGAGTTAGTAATAGAATCATCCAGTCTATCATGAAATTGAGTAGCCATACGACTTCTACATAAACAACCACCATGTCCTTCCTTTCCAGCTAATATGAAATAAGCTTTACTTGTCTATTTAGTATAAAGAATAGAAAGAAAGAAGTCTGTCACAGTTTGTATGCAAAAATCATCTAGTTTTCAGAAAAAAGACATAAAAATGTTGAATTACTGAAGAGACATCGAAGAGAGGATAAATCTAAGAGAGGTATGCTAAAAACTTATGAAAGCAATTTCAATATACTTCGCACTATGTCAACACTACATCAAAAAATGATTCTTTTACATAGTAGATATAAACTGCGAAGTAATGAAAATTTGTGGAGTGTGGCCATCTTCCATTCTGATTGATGATGAGTGCTCACATACGCTCCGGCAGAATACTGCGCTTTCCGTGGGCTCGGCTTCAGCTAACTTGGTGAAGAAAGGCACTTCACCAAGTGGATCTTCAGCTCTCGCTGTCCCACAGGAGTCTCCGTATTCTGCCTCCGCTATTTTTGTTATCTGATTATGGAAAGAAATGAACTCATGGAACTAAACTTTTCTGTTTAATTACAGTACTTATCGGGCTGAGAAAACCTTTTTAGCATAGTCGTACCCTACGCTACATATGGCGGAGAAATCAACTGGCTGATTACGGATAAGTGTTGTGGAGCATATCTTAACGAAGGCCGCCCACTTTCACTCCTGTGGGAATTGTTTGACCTGAAGATCCACTTTTTCGAGCGGTTTTGGCTCGAAAAAGTTAGCTGAAGGGCAAACCCCACGGAAAGGGAAGTGGGCAGCCGGAGTGGTAGTTATCATCACTATATATTTCAAAATTAACTCTTAATGCAGTACGAGTACCGGAGAAGAACAAATCCATGTCCAGTTACTGCGCAGTTTATGGATAATATGTATGTATTTTGTTAGATTAAGAAACCCCCGTTTCAAAACAACTGAAACGGGGGTTTACCGTGAAGGATATTTCCTTATCTTCTTCGATTACGATTTCTTAAAAATGTTGGTATATCTAATGTGTCTTCTTCTTGCTTTGGTCTTGAACTGGAAGAAGAAGATGGACTAGGTTCTTGTGCTTTTTCTGGCTGCTGTTTTTCTCTCTTAGGAGAGCTAGCTTGTAAAACGGACTTTGGTTTATTTTGTGCATTTTTGATTTGTGACTCATCAAAGCCGGTTGCAATAACAGTTACGACAATTTCATCCTTCAAATCTTCGTTAATGACGGAACCGAAAATAACATTCACTTCTTGATCTGCTGCTGATGTTACAATGTCTGCTGCCTCTTGTACTTCATATAAGCTTAAATTAGTTCCGCCTGTTATGTTCATTAAGACACCATGCGCACCATCAATAGAAGTTTCCAGTAGTGGAGATGAAATAGCCTTCTTAGCAGCCTCAGCCGCACGACTTTCACCTGTAGCTACACCGATACCCATAAGTGCCGAACCTTTATCAGCCATAATAGTTTTCACATCGGCAAAGTCGACGTTTATTAGTCCAGGTGTTGCAATTAAATCAGAAATACCTTGTACACCTTGTCGTAACACATTATCTGCTTCACGGAATGCTTCTAGCATAGGTGTATTTTTATCAATTATTTCAAGTAATCGGTCATTAGGAATGACAATTAATGTATCTACACTGCTTTTTAATCCATCAATACCTGAGACCGCTTGAGTGGCTCTCTTTCTTCCTTCAAAAGTAAACGGGCGAGTAACTACCCCTACTGTTAATGCTCCTAACTCTTTAGCTACTTGGGCAATAACTGGAGCAGCACCTGTACCTGTTCCACCGCCCATACCAGCTGTCACAAAGACCATGTCAGAGCCTTTAAGGATTTCTTCAATTTGTTCCTTGCTTTCTTCTGCAGCTTTTCTTCCTACCTCTGGGTTTGCACCTGCCCCCAATCCTCTTGTTAATTTTGTACCAATTTGCATTTTAACTTCTGCTTTTGAAAGATTTAATGCTTGTGCATCTGTATTCACTGCAATAAATTCTACACCTTGTACACCGTGCTCTATCATTCGGTTAACAGCGTTACTTCCACCACCGCCTACACCGATTACTTTTATCGTAGCTAGCTGATCCATGTTCGTATCAAAGTCTAACATACCATTTCCTCCCATTTTGCTAGATTAATAGTCTGTCTTTTTCCACGTCTTCATTTACCCCAATATTCTTAATCAAAGAAATATTTGAAGAAATTTGCTAATTTAGGTTCTTTCTTTTCTTTCACACTTTGTTTATTGGTTGTTTTCTTTGTTCGTTTTGGTTTTGGCTTAGGTTTTTCCATATCTACCTGATGTACTTGTTCTCGTTGTTCTGTTACTGCATCTGAAAACTCTTTCCCTTGTATTTTCGCATTCTTGTACGCAAATTTCAAGATACCAATGCCTGCTGTAAATTGAGGTTCGCGAACCCCGATATAATCAGGAATCGCAATTCGAACATTACTTTGGTAAATATCTTGTGCTAAATCAGCAGCCCCTGGCATACTCATCGTACCACCTGTAAGCACCAGTCCACCAGGAATTTCGTCATATCCCATTTTTTGAATCTCACGCGCACTATATACTAATATTTCTTCTAATCTAGCTTCGATTATTTCGGTTAAATCTAGCTGATTATACACCTGCCTTTGATTACTACCAATGATATTCACTTCAAATGTTTCCTCTTCATTGGCATCATTAAAGAAGGCGTGTCCATGATCGAGTTTAATATCCTCCGCTTCTTCTGATGATGTGCGGAGTCCAATAGATAAGTCCTTCGTAATATTATACCCACCTAATGGGATTACACTAGTAGCTACCAATCCGTCGTTTTCAAAAACAGAAACGGTTGTACTTCCTCCACCTATATCGAGTAATGCGACACCTAAATTTTTCTCGTCTTGAGATAAAGCCACTTCTCCTGTTGCTAATGGTTGCAAGCAAATATCCATAATACTTAAACCAGCTTTTTCAACGCATTTCAATATATTATGTAACATCGTCTTCGAACAGGTTATAATCGTACCTTCCATTTCTAATCGAACCCCAATCATTCCTCTGGGATCTCGAATCTCATCTAAACCGTCAACAATAAATTGCTTTGGTATTACATCAACGATTTCTCTTTCAGGTGGAATGGACATTACCTGTGCTGCATCCAATACACGATGAATATCTTCTTCTGATATTTCCTTATCATCACTGGATACTGCAACAACTCCGTGACATGGTTGTAATTGCACATGATTACCATTAATTCCTACGATAACTTGATCAATATGTATATCTACCATGCGTTCAGCTTGTTCAACTGCTGTTCGAATTGAATGAACAGTCTCGTCTATATCAACGATGGCTCCTTTTTTCATACCTAGAGACTTAGCGGTACCAACCCCAATCACATTTAAAGAATCACCAAGAATTTCTCCGATGATAACCTTTATTTTTGATGTACCTATATCCAAGCTGACTAGAATTTCACCGTTATCCATAAGGCACCTCCTATTTCAATGCATTAAACTACGATTCATTTCATATAAGTATAATAAACTGTATTAAACACTATTATAATAAAAAAAACAATATTTTTACATGAATATATGTAAATTTACCGGAAAAATATTAAATATTATGATTTCTCACCTTTTTTGCTTTTCTATACAATTCATATTTTTCTAGTAAGAGCCTTCTTATCATCGCTAAATTCTGGAATAATCTCACTCCAAATGCGAAAATTGCTGCTAAATATAAGTCAATGCCTAGTTGTACACCGATAAAGGCTAAAAAAGCAGCTAATGATACATTGAAGAAGAAACCAGATATAAATACTTTTTGGTCGAATTTCGCCTCCAGTTGCGCCCTAATACCTCCAAATAGCGTATCTAAAGCAGCCAACACTGCAATAGATAAATAATTGGTATAAGCATCTGGTATGCTCATATTTGTCATAAAACCTAATAATAAACCAATTATTAAAAAGAGTGCCGGTAACCACATTAACTTTCACCTTCTTCTGGGACATCAACAATATCTACATCTTGTAAGTCAATCTGCTCATCATACTCTGGAAGTACGATATCACTTTGTTCAGATATATTCATTGTAACATTTTCTAACGCGAAGTAGTCACCTATTTCACTAACTTCTAGATGGTTTATTATTTCTTCCGAATCATTTGTTAGAACATGTATTTTAGTTGGCAATTCTCCGATTGAACTATTGTTAACATATATGTTTCCATTCACATCTCTTATCGGTGTTATATTAATGACTCGTTGACTTTCAACAGCCATTTCTCTTGCGCCAGCTGCATTTAATTCGTTGATTAATAATTGGAGTAACTCGGCATTTATTTCAGGATATTCCTGATAATCTTCTTCTAAAAACATTGGCTCTAGTGAAATAATGATCCCTTGTCCACTTTTCTCTGTTAACCCGGCTTGTTCCCGTAATTCATGGATCGAATTTTTTAATGATTCAATTTGTTGGTGTTCAGTTTGATCTTGATACTCTTGAAGTGTTTGTTCTGCTTCTGCAATCTCCATGTATAGATTTTGCTGAATCTTCTGTTCTTCCAACAGTGCTGTTCTAATTTCCCAAGTATCTCTTGTATCTCGGTCAATGGTTTGGTGATTGGTATTAAATAATATCGCAATCATCAAGCCGATCAATAAACATACTATTCCAATCGCAACGTGCTGTTTATTAAAACCATTTTTCATACCGTCACATATCCTTTGCGTACATTTCAATATTAGATTTCTTCTCGATTGTCACTTCGATGTTATCTTGAACAAGTTGGTCGATAATCCCATTTCTAAGGTTTAAACTGACATCAAGGACTTCTTGATCACCAATTGCCGTAATCACAAATGGTGCAGGGTATGAATTGCCGTCAACTGATATAACTGGCCCAATACAAGATATGTAACTATTACGATATATTCGCTGTCCATTTATTGCTATTGCTTTGGCACCAGCACTAAATAATTCGTTTACCGTCTGATGAATATGCCGGTCATGAACAATATATTGATTTGCATGATCCTCTGCAGGAATAAAGCTTGCATCTTTTAATGTTACCATAATTCCATCACCACTAATTGACAGTTCACCAGTCAATTTTTGCAAATTAGATTTAGTAGCTACTAAATCTTTTAATACATCAGCTTCCTCACCAATTTCCTGTTCTATGGCTTGTACTTCTTGGCGAATTTGAGTTAATTCAGATCTTAATTGCTTATTTTTTTCTTCCATATCAATTAATTGTTTTCGATAATAAAAATCTCGTTCCCATTCCTGATTATTGACTTGTGAGATTTCAGCAGTTGATTTTGTTTGCTGATAACTAAAAGTTAACAAAAAGCCTGATACCAGAAAGACCAATGCAAACACTAATTGTTTACTCTTCATTTTCCTCTTCTATCTCCTCCTCTTCTTCCTTATCTACATCATAAGGAGTAAATACTGCTCCACTTTCATCAATTTTTATAATACCAGCTTCACTCTGATCCAACTGACTTACAATTGAAGGATAGCTGTCCATGTTTGCAGATAAATTCCGTATCGAGGACTCTACCTCTTGACCATCTGTCATATATAGTTGAATCTTATATGGATTAGAATCTGAAGGAATCCAGTTTACTTCAGAGATTAATGCAGCAACATATGTAGATAGGTTGGCTAATTCTTCCGCTATTTCTTGCAAATAGTGATTATCGTTAAATCCTTTTAAAACAGGAACATCTCCATTTATATTGGAAGAATTAACCTCGTCTAATAAATCACCATTTTCTAAAAGTGGTTGTATTTTTCCATCCAATTCAACATATGCAACATGGCTTAATTCCGTTATATCCATAATGATCGTGTTCGGAAATGATTTCGAAACATCCGCATCTTTAACTTGTGGATGTGAAACAATATTTTCTTCTAATTCTTTCGTTTGTACTCCCCAAAAGTTTGCATTTTCTTCTATTTCACTCTGAGTTATTATTTCTTCTTTTTCCAGCCATTGCAAACCATTTACTGATATATTTTTTACATAACTCATAGGTGATTGCAAGTAAATCACAATAAAAATCAATACAAAAAAGATGAGCAAATAAAAAATCAGTTTTCTGTTTGCTTTTTTTCGACGCTCTTGTTTCAATTTTGGAATTCGATCTTCTATCGAAACGACTCTTTTTTGTACCATATTTATACTTCCTTTTCTATTATCCATTCACTAATTTTGGTATGCATGTCTTATTCCGATTATATCATAGTCATTACTTTCTAGGTATCATCCAAATCTCCCAAGTTTATTGCCGATATTTACTAATGTTGATTAATATTCCGACAGAACAAAGCGTCAAAGTTAATGAGGAACCTCCATAGCTTAAGAATGGTAATGTAATGCCAGTGACCGGAATTAAACCAATGACAACACTGATATTAATCATGACTTGGATAGCTATCATACCGACAATGCCAACCGCTAGTAATCTAGCAAAAAGATCTGGTGCATGGATCGCCGTTAATATTCCTCTCCAAATAAACAAAAAGAATAGAATAATGACAAAACTTGCACCAATAAATCCTAATTCCTCTGCGATAATTGCAAAAATAAAATCATTATGCGGTTCCGGCAGATAAAAATATTTTTGCAGGCTGTTTCCAAAACCAACTCCTAATAACCCCCCAGGACCAATCGCGTACAAGGACTGAATGATTTGAAAGCCTGTCCCTAAAGGATCTTGCCAAGGGTCGAGAAATGCTGTGATACGATTAATTCTGTAGGGAGCAGAGATAATAAGCAGTAGAAATCCAATAACACCAAAGCCTGCTAAAAATACAAAGTGCATGATTTTGGCACCTGCTACGAAAATCAACAGAAAACAAGTTACCAAAAATACCATACCTGTACCTAAATCAGGCTGCAGCATAATAATTAGAAAAACGATTACTGAAATCGAAAGTGGTGGGAGAAAACCCTTTTTAAATTCTGTAATTTTATCCTGATGATTGACTAGAAAGCCACTTAAAAACATAATCATCGCAAGTTTAATAAATTCGGCAGGTTGAATGCTAAATGCACCTACTCCTATCCAACTTCTTGCACCACCTCTAACCATTCCGATCCCAGGAATCAAAACAGCAACTAACAGGATTAATGAGCCGATAAAAATCCTTTTTCGATACTTGATCCATTGAAAATAAGGAATGTTAGAAACAATCATCATCGCAATTACACCTACACCAGCAAAAAGTATCTGTCGTTTTAAGAAATAAAAAGAATCATTGAATTTATACTCAGCCCAAATCGAAGAGGCGCTATAAACCATGATTGTTCCGACCAACAAGATAGCAACGATGACAAAAATTAAGAAATAATCCGGTGTACGTTGACTTTTCATCTTCGCTTCCACGAAAAAAACCCCCAAATCTATTAATGAATTAGGGGCCTGTTATATTTTTATACAACATCGTCTGTGCTCATTATAATAGACAAGCCCCTATTATAATTTATGCACAGATTCCATAAACATGTTGCCTCTTTCTTCAAAGGTTTTATATTGATCCCAGCTTGCACAAGCAGGTGATAATAAGACAACATCGTCTTTATTGGATAATTGATATGCTTTTTGAACAGCTTCATTCATCGAGTCTACCAATTCTATATTTTCAATTCCACTAGCCTCTCCGACTTTTCGTAATTTCGTACTTGTTTCACCAAACAATACAAGTGCCTTCACATTTGACATATATGGCATTAATTCATCGAAATCATTACCGCGGTCAAGACCACCTGCTAGCAATATAATTGATTGATTAAATGCTGATAATGCCTTAGTTGTTGCAAGTATATTAGTTGCTTTGGAATCATTATAAAACTTTCGACCGTTCACTTCTTTCACAAATTGCAGACGATGTGTTACACCTGTGAAAGATGTAAGGACAGTTTCAATCACTTGATTTGAGATACCTTCAAGTTTCGCAACCGAAACAGCAGCTAAAATATTCTCTAGGTTATGTTCCCCTACTAACACGACAGATGCTAAGTCAATCACTTTTTCTCCACGGAAATATATTGCTTCTTCATCACAATATGTACCGTTTGTGATTTCTCCTTTACGGCTAAATGGAACAAGGTTGGCGCCAGCATGTTTAATTAAATTTACAACACGTTGATCATCAGCATTATAAACTAAATAATCATGTTCTGTTTGATTTTTAAAGATATTAGCTTTTGCATTTTGATAATGTTCCAACGTATGATGGTAATCTAAATGTGCTTCAAAAAGATTAAGCAGTACGGCGATTTTAGGTTTAAATGTATCTATACCTAATAATTGAAAAGAAGATAATTCAGCAATCATTGTTTGCTTATCATCCATTTGCTCGGCCACTTCTGATGCAACATGGCCAATGTTCCCCGCCAAGCTAACTGGTGCATCTGCTTTTTTAAACATTTCATAAATTAAAGTGGTTGTCGTTGTTTTCCCATTTGAACCAGTAATACCAACGATTTGATCAATGCCGAAGTACGGTATTAATTCTATTTCTGTTAAAACAGGAAGTTCTTGTTTAACAGCACTATCTATTAAAAGATTTTCATAGGGAATACCCGGATTTTTAATAATGGCATCAATATCTTCAATCAATGACAAAGGGTGGTCACCAACAACTACAGAAACACCTTCAGAGCGGAGAGTCTGTACATTTTCATCATCTTCTTTAGCTTTCAAATCATTGGCAACTACCTCTATACCATTTCTATTTAACAATTTCGCAACAGCTGTTCCACTTTTGGCAAGACCTAACACCAGTACTTTAGCAAAAGGGAAATCCTTTAATTTTCTCATGATGACAACACCTCAATATAAATACCTAAAAATGCAAATAGTATACCGACTGCCCAAAACGTGGTCACTACTCTCCATTCAGACCAACCTTTTAACTCATAGTGATGGTGGAGTGGGCTCATTAGAAAGATTCTCTTTCCTCTTGTTTTAAACGAAATAACCTGAATAATAACGGACAATGTCTCTAAAACAAAAACACCGCCAATAATAACTAATAAAATTTCCAATTTTAAAAGTATAGCAATAGCGGCAATAGCACCACCTAAAGCCAAGGAACCAGTATCACCCATAAATACTTTAGCAGGATGTGCATTAAATACTAGGAATCCCAATAACGCACCTACAACAGATAAACTAAATAATGTTACACTCAAATTCGGGATACCGTACCAAGCTAATATAGCAAACGCACCGAACGCAATAGCAGCGGTTCCAGCCAATAATCCATCAAGTCCATCAGTCAGGTTGACGGCATTGGAAGCACCTACTAACATTACTACGATAAAAATAGGATATAGCCAACCTAAGTCAAATGAGATGTTGGTACCTGGTACAGCAATGCTTGTTGAAAAATTTTGTTGCAGTAATACTACATAAAAGATAATGGCAATCACGATTTGTCCTAATAACTTTTGCTTAGAGGTTAGTCCCAGGTTTCGTTTTAAGACCACTTTAATAAAATCATCAAGGAAACCTAATAAGCCGAACCCAATCAATACTAATAGTAACAACAAGACCTCATAGCCTAAAACACCATTGTTAACACGGCTAACGACAACGATGCTTGTTATTGAAATACTTAGGATAATCATAACACCACCCATTGTTGGCGTGCCTGATTTTTTTTGGTGTGATTGAGGTCCTTCTTCTCTAATACTTTGTCCAAATTTTAACCTTTTCAGAAAAGGAATTAAAATCGGGGATAGTAGGACAGTAATTAAAAATGCGATCGCTACTGTAATTAAAAACGTATATTCATTCATCCATGTTCTCTCCAATCTTCTATCCAGGTGTTACGAATGTAACTGGTTAATTCAAATACTTGATAGCTACTTGTTCATCATCAAAATCTAAGACTTTGTCACCGACAATTTGGTATGTTTCATGTCCTTTACCAGCGATTAAAACAACATCTTTGTCATTTGCTTGTTCAATTGCTTGTTTAATTGCTTCTTCACGATCTAATATCGTTTGATAATTGTTATGCTTCAGACCTTCCACCATATCATCAATAATTGCTTGTGGGGATTCTGAACGTGGATTATCAGAAGTAAAGATAGCTTGATCGGCGTATTGACAGGCAACCTCTGCCATCAATGGTCTTTTACGACGATCCCGATCTCCACCACAACCAACTACTACACGTATATCTCCTGCACAAAAGCGTTTGATGGTTGACAATACATTTTCCAATGAGTCTGGTGTGTGTGCATAATCAATAATCACACCAAAGTCTTGCTTATGTTCCACTGGTTGGAAACGTCCTTTTACTCCTGAAGTATTGTTTAACACATGTTGTATGATGTCTAATTCAATACCAGAAGCATAAGCTGCAGTTGCCGCTGCTAACAGGTTATATACACTAAACATTCCCATAAGCTTACTCTTGATTGGAACATTTCCTTTTGGTGTTTTCATTATAAAGGAAACACCATTAGCCATCAATTCTACATTGACAGCTTGGAAAGATGCTTTATTTTGTACACCATAGGTTAACACTGGTTGAGCTGTTGCTCTATTTAAAAATCCTGCATGCTCATCATCTTGATTAATAACCGCATATTTTGGTTTTTCATGTTTCAACGTATTACCTAACTGAGAAAATAATAAACTTTTAGCGTATAGGTAGTTTTCCATTGTTTGATGATAATCAAGGTGATCTTGACTTAAATTAGTAAATACAGCGATATCGAAGTCTACTCCATGAACTCTCCCTAAGTCTAATGCATGAGAAGATACTTCCATTGTCGCAACATCTATTTTCTTTTCGACCATTTGATGTAAGTTTTTTTGTAAAAATAAAGCATCAGGTGTTGTGTTTTTTACTGGATGACTCTCACCATCAATCATCATTTGAATTGTACCTATTAATGCTGTTTTTTGTTTTGCATACTGGTGGATTTCATCGATGATATGTGTAACCGAGGTTTTTCCATTTGTACCTGTGACACCAATAACCTTTAACTTACAGGAAGAATGGTCATAAAAAATGTTAGCTAAATGAGCCAAAGCCCTGGATGTATCTGGGACGATAACGACCGGCACAGATACATCCAGCTCTTTTTCCGCTACGATAACTGTTGCGCCATTATCAACCGCAGCTTCTGCAAATTGATGACCATCTACGGTATACCCTTTGATACATACAAATAAAGAATCTTTCTTTAAAAGTCTGTGATCCATTTCTATATGTTCTATATTAATCATATCAAGGTTCTGTTGACATTGATAATCTGGTAAATTTTCAATTAATTCTTTAGCATTCATACTAGTCACCTTTTCTTTTTTTGGGTTACTTTTAATAAACAACTACATTATTATATCAAAGACTTTTAAACTTTACGATAAATATTTATAACTATTTATTGCCTAAAACAAGCCTGATTTTACTTCCTTCTTGGACTTTTTCTCCTGCAGCAGGTGCTTGATCAATAATATAATCGCCTTCTCCCACCACATCAACTTCTAAGGAAACCAAATACTGCTGTAATTCACTTTTATTTAAACCGACTAAGTCAGGTACTTCTACAGGAGGAGATTCGGGCCATTGGTAGTCTTTTTCAATGCCATCATCTTGCTTTGGCACTCCTAAAGCACGCAAGCTATCTTCTATTACGGTGCCGACGATTGGAGCAGCTACCACTCCGCCAAATTGTACAACATCTTTTGGATTATCTACCGCAACATACACAACTATTTCAGGATCATCAGCTGGTGCAAACCCGATGAATGATACAATATGATTATTCTCCATATACTTTCCATCTTCACCGACTTTTTGTGCAGTCCCTGTCTTTCCGCCAACTCGATAACCATCCACATAAGCACTTCGACCAGTTCCTAAGGCAACAACTGACTCAAGAGCCTCACGTACTTCTTTAGATGTATCAGCAGAAATAATTCGATTTTTCAAGACGGGCTCAGTAGTATTTACTGCATCACCTGTCACAGGGTCAAGGAATGCTTTTGCAACATATGGCTCATATAAGTAGCCACCGTTAACTGCAGCTGATACGGCCATGACTTGTTGGATTGGGGTGACTGATACACCTTGACCAAAAGCAGTAGTTGCTAACTCAACAGG
The DNA here is from genome assembly GCF_000377765.1 of Gracilibacillus lacisalsi DSM 19029. Lineage (GTDB taxonomy): Bacteria > Bacillota > Bacilli > Bacillales > Amphibacillaceae > Gracilibacillus > Gracilibacillus lacisalsi. Next base: position 170,734 of record NZ_KB898668.1, read on the forward strand.
ACCGACATTGTCTAAATCGAATAAAATTCCTGTAGCTTCACCTTGTAAATCAACACCTGTTTTTTGGCCAAAGCCAAAATCCTCAATATAAGAAAATAGTCTCTCTTTACCTAACTTCTGCCCTAAAACAATAAAACCTGGGTTGCAAGAATTCTGTACAACTTCTAAAAATGTTTGATGTCCATGCCCCCCACTTTTCCAACAATGTAAATGTGTTCCACCTACTTCAATATCTCCATCATCCACATATTCATCGTTTTCAAGATCCACTAGTCCTTCTTCCAAAGCTGCGGCTAACGTTATAATTTTAAATGTGGAACCAGGCTCATATGTGCTCCAAATCGGCAAATTGCGATTATATACGTCTGCGCTAATATCCTGATAATTTGCAGGATCAAAATTCGGTCTTGACGACATCCCTAATATACTTCCATCCTTAGGATTTACTGCAATAGCTATCGCGCCATCCGGATTATATTTCTCTTCAGCTATATCTAATTCTCTCTCAATAATGGTTTGAACTCTGCTATCTATGGTGAGTTGAAGATCATAGCCGTCTTCAGGGGGAGTATATTTATCAGCCATTTGCGGCATTCTTTTTCCTTTGGCATCACTGTAAAAGGATAAACTGCCTTCTGTTCCACTTAACATCTCTTCATACATTAATTCAAGTCCCGTTAATCCTTGGTTATCAATGCCACTAAATCCAAGTACATGTGACAAATAAGCCCCATTGGGATAGTGTCTAATGGAATCTTCTGCAATATAAATTCCTTCTAAATCTAACATTTGAACTGCCATTGCTTTTTCTTCCGATATTTTCCGTCCTTCTGGCTGTAATATCACAATTCGCTCATTTTTATGAATAGCTTCTAATACATCTTCATAAGACATATCCAATACATTTGCTAACTGTCTAGCTGTTTGTTCTGCTTCTGTCACTTGTCTTGGCACAACCATTACAGTAGGAGCGGAAACATTCTCTGCTAAAACCTCTTCATTAGTGTCAATAATCTTACCTCTTTCTGGCTCAAATACAATATCTCTACTCCACAAATCTTCTGCCTCAGCAATTAGAAAATCGGACCAGATAAATTGCACATATCCTAACCTTATCACAATGACCGCCATAATGATTAATGCAAAAAGAAACACAGTGACTATTCTGCGTTGCACCTTAATATTGGTTATTCGTTTCATGACATATCTCCTTTAATTCAAGAAACTGTTTGTCCCAATATATGTTTGTGAAAGGCTGAATAGAACACTGTGTATGATTGTTTACTATTCTTCTTCGTTCGCTTCTTCACCGGATTCATCTGATGCATTTTCCTGATCTTCCGGCACATCCGGTTCTTCCAGTTCAACCATTAAATAATCTTTTTCGTTAAGTGATGATCCTGTCTCAATACTTTGTTTCTTGACATAACCATTCCCCATCCACTCTAAATCTAGATCTAAAAAGTCTCGGAAAGATAAGACATCTCTAAATGACCATCCCGTTAAATCTGGCATTTTCATATTATCCGTTGCCACCAAAACGGTTTGCCTTGCTGTTATCTTGGTACCTGGTTGTATGTTTACTTTCTTGATTTCTTCACCATCACCGATAACAATTGGCTCTATGCCTAATTCCTTCAATTTATTAATATATGAATCTGTTTGTTTACCTTCCCACTCAGGAATCTCCACAACTTCGACAGGTTCTGTTGCATCCTTGTCCGGTTCGATATTTAAATAGCGCAAACTATTTTCCATTACATTTTTAAAGACAAAAGAAACGGGCGCTGAACCTGATTCTGTGTCATCTAATTGTGGTTCCTTAACTGATACATACATAATTAACTCTGGGTCTTCAGCAGGGGCCATGCCTAAGAAAGAAAAGGTGTAACTATTTCTTCCATTTTTATATTTGCCTGTCTCAGGATCTACAAAATTGGCAGTGCCTGTTTTACCTGCAACTGTATAGTCGTTCAAATTATAAATCTTATGACCTGTTCCATTTTCAGAAGTAATAACGGTTTCTAACACCTCTAAAGTTTTTTTCGCAGTTTCGGCAGAGATTGGTTCACCTACTACTTCAGGTTCATTTTCAGCAATTACTTGATGTGTATCATGATCCACTGTTTTATCAATGATATATGGTTTTAACATTTTACCTTCATTTGTAATCGCAGTTGCTGCTTTCATCAATTGTATTGGTGTTGTAGTAGAACCTTGACCAAACGCAGTCGTTATCTTCTCATCCAACCATTTGTAAAGAATTTGACCTGGCACTTCTCCAGGTAAATCTATACCAGTTTTTTGGTCAAAATCAAATGCGTGCAAATAGTCTAAAAAACGATCCGCTCCAATTTTTTCATAGGCTAACTTTGCTGCCGCTACGTTTGAAGAACGTTGTATTCCTTCTAAATAGCTGATCGTTCCCCAGCCTTGACGCCTATTATGATCTCCAATTGTTTGAGCATGATCTTCTGCCTTGTATTGTCCTGATTTATATTGTTCCTCAGGATTCCAGACACCTTCTTCGATTGCTGCTGCTAAAGTAAATACTTTCATTGTTGAGCCAGGTTCGAAAGGTGTAGCAATAACGTCATTATACCAGTTCTCTACTTCTCCAATGCTATTCGGGTTATAACTTGGTCTATTACTTAGAGCAAGTATTTCTCCTGTCTTGGCATTCATGACAACAGCTGTCATTCTATCAGGATCATATTCCTCTTCTACCTCTGATAATGCATCTTCAACTAATGTTTGAACTTTTTGATCAAGTGTTAGGTAAACATCATCACCATTATCTGGCTCATTAATTACCTCTTTAGGATCTAATAGTTTCATATTAAATTTATCACGTTGATACGAAATCGAACCATTGACTCCAGTAAGTAAGTCATTCATGAATCCTTCCACACCATTAATTCCAACAATTTGATCATCTTGTTTATCCGTTAGTCCGATTGTGTGTGATGCAAACATCCCGTTTGGATAGAAGCGGGTTGGTTCTTCTATAAAATTTATACCAGGTAATTCTAACGCTTCAATCTCTTCTTTCTGTTCCTGATTTAATTCCCTGGCGTTAGAACCAAATTCTACTTGGAATCTCTCATTTTTAATCCCATCGTTCAATCGCTCTGCTATTTCACTTTCTTCCATTTCTAATATAGGTGCTAGTTTTTTTGCAGTCTCGTTAACATCTTTAACATGTTTCGGTTGCAGAGGATTGGTAGTATGTGACTCATCAACAACAGCGTATAAACGGTACACCACATGTTCTTGAGCTAGTGCCATTCCATTACGGTCATAAATTGTTCCTCTACTAGCAGGAATAGTATAATTATTCGTTCTTTTTTCATCAGCCAACTCTTGAATCGATACTCCCGATACTTCTCCAGATACTTGAATATACAAAAACCTACCAGCTATGACAAGAAAAAAGCTCGTAAATATAACAATCCAAACAATTGGCATGACTTCTGTTGTTCTACTTTTCATCGTTAACACCTATTCTACTAAGTCTGTCGCTCGTTTCACTTGGGTGTTTTGAACTTCCAGACCGTGTTTTTTGGCATTTTCAATAATCCGTTCAGGTTGGCTTAATTCTTTTTGTTTAAAAGCAAGGTTCTTGTTATGTACCGTTTGTTGTTGAATTTGTGTATTTAACGATTCAACCTCACGATTTAATTGGTCTAACGAAGAACTGTAGCTAACCAAGTAAGCAGAAATACTAAGAAAAATGACAGCAAAGATTGCATACATCATTTTTTCACCGCGAGTTACCCAGCGCTTCTGCACCTTTACTTTTTTTCTGACTACATTTGGTTGTTGGACTTGTTCTCTTACTTGATCATGTGTGTAATAAGCTCTTGCGTGTTGACTACTCATGGTTTTGCCACCCTTCTATTTTATATTATCTTCATTCCAATCCTTCACTTTTTCAATCACTCTCAACTTTGCTGACCTTGAACGTCGATTCTCTGCCAATTCATTCTCTGATGGCAGAATTGGTTTTCGATTAACTAGACGAAACGATGGTTTAAATTCCTCTGGTATTACCGGAATATTCTTTGGTACAGGAGGAGGTGTACTCCATTTTTTAAATGTTTGCTTACAAATTCGATCTTCCAGCGAGTGAAAGGTAATAACGGAAATACGTCCACCTATCGAAAGAGATCTTCCTGCTTGATACAATGCATCTTCAAAAGCCTTCAATTCATCATTAACAGCTATTCGTATCGCCTGAAAAATTCGCTTGGCAGGATGTCCACCTTTTCTTCTAGCGGGAGCAGGTATTGCTTGTTTAATGATGTCAACTAATTCAAATGTTGTGTCTATTGTTTTTTTCTCTCTTTCCGCTTCTATAGTTCTTGCAATTTGTTTGGAAAACTTCTCTTCACCATACCTAAAGAAAATCGATACAAGATCTTCATATGGCCATTTATTCACTATCTCAAATGCATTTAATTCACTTTTTTGATCCATTCGCATATCTAATGGCGCATCATGCTGATAGCTAAACCCTCGTTCCCCTCTATCTAATTGTGGAGAAGAGACACCTAAATCAAACAAAACACCATTCACTTCTCTTATTTGCAATTTTTCTAATTCTTCACTTAAATGACGGAAGTTCCGTTGTATCAAGGTGACTTGGTTAAGTCGGTCTTTCAATCTTTCTTTAGCAGCATTGATAGCGTCTTGATCTTGATCAAATGCGATCAATCTGCCTTTCTCATTCAGTTGTTCTAATAAATATCCGGAGTGTCCGCCACCACCTAATGTACAATCAACATAAATGCCATCTGGATTGATATCGAGACCACTAACAGTTTCTGTTTTTAATACCGTATAATGTCCAAACATGGAGTCACCCCTATTTCTTGTTGTCTTTACAAATCAAAATCCATCATATTTTCTGCAATTTCTGCAAATGATTCTTCTGATACATCTACAAATTCATTCCATTTATCTTCTGCCCAGAATTCTACTCGGTTTGATACACCGATCACTGCACATTCTTTTTCAATTCCGGCATATTTACGAAGTGGTGCAGGTATATTTATCCTTCCCTGCTTGTCTAGTTCACATTCAACTGCGCCAGAAAAGAAAAAACGGGTAAATGCTCGGGCATCTTTCTTAGTTAACGGTAATTTTTTTAGTTTTTCTTCCAACTGGTGCCATTCATTCATCGGGTACGCAAACAAACATTGGTCCAAGCCACGGGTAACGACAAACTGTTCACCGAGTCCGTCTCTGAACTTAGAAGGTACAATTATACGTCCTTTAGTATCAATGTTATGTTGATATTCTCCCATGAACATACCCAGGCACCCCACTTTCTATCCTTATCGTACCACATTCCCCCACTTTTCACCACTAAATCTTTAAAAAAACTATCCATTTTTTTGTAAAGGCATTTTTCTCGCTACAAATAGCTGCGAATCCATGTGTAAAAAAATAAAAAAAGGTAATTGGCTTTATCAACCAATTACCTTTTTTTATAAATACACAATATAATGTTGTTTTTTCCAATCAAACGAATAATTATTTATTTGTTTGACCCATTCAAACCCATAGAGATTAAGGAAGTAAGTAATATTCCAAATTCGTTCTTGCAGTCCATTATCAGGCTTTAAGTGCATTTGAATATAATCGAACTCTTTTAATTGCCGATGATACTTTTGGGAAAATTCTTTATGGATTCTCATTGAAAGTTTATCTACTTGTTGTAATAACAGTTGCAAATTTTTATCCGCATATTGTGATACATCATCTGTTAAATCATTTGTCACTTCTTTTAGTGGTTGATGCCCCATTTTAATAGCTTCCTTCAGTTGAATCGTCATTTCTTCAACAGGACTGTTAGCTTGAGCTGATAACCAATTTATTTTTTGAGTCTGGACTCCATTATCAATTGCGACACTAGGATCAATATTATACTTACTCAACACTTTTGCGAGCTTCTCATCCACTAATGTTAGCGACACACGTGGCAAAACGGGTGGCATCTTTAGCGATACGCTATGAAATGCATCTTTTAATATAGACCAGTAAGCTGCTTCACTCGGCCCCGCAAAAAAAGCTAGTGTAGGAAATAATTTTTCTTGCATTAATGGTCTAGTTACTACATTATTACTCAATCGCTCTGGCGTTTCTTTTGCTATTTCTAAAAGCTCTTGATTCGAATATAGACATTCATTATTTTTCCCTATCCAATTTTGACCATCTTTTTGAAGTAAGATCCTTTCCCCTTCCTGCTCTACAAATAAATGTCCATCTTGTTCATTTGCATCAACACTAACATGATATCCCTTTGTTCTCATTGACTGTAATGAACGATAAACACTTCGGCTTATTTCTGGCTGTTTTTCAATCATTTCATAATAATATGCCGATTCTAATTGGCGTACTTCACTATCTCCAGAGTCAATCAGGATTAATCCAGTATCAGCGAAAATCTCATGAATAAAGGATGCGAAAAAATCAACAAAAGTGTTAGCTTTCATCAGTTTATCATGTACAGTTTGAAACAATTCCTTGGTATAAGCAGTTTCTTTGAGTGATCGAAATGTTGTTTTCAACCAACGATAGGTTTGCTCTTTGTTTAATGTTCGATTAGACACAGACGTTCTTTCTTTATGATGATCTTCTATAGGATATTTTCGAAGTTCTGTTTCTTCTGGTAAAAAAATATGGTTCACTTCGGCAAAATCGTGGTCCTCTCCTGCTATCCAAAAGACAGGTAACACGGGAACTCCTAATAACTCTTCTTGCTGCTTTGCTAAAGCAATAATGGAGACTATTTTGTTGATCGTATAAAGTGGACCAGTCAGCATTCCTGCTTGTTGCCCCCCAATAACAACCACACTGTTTTCATCTCTCAGTCTTTCAATATTTTCAAATGTAGCTTCCGTTGCAGACCAACGTCGATTAATCGAATGTAACACATCAGCCAGGGCATCTCTTTGAAATGGCTGCTCTTTCAAGTCTTTCTCGCGTTCTTTAAAAACATTTTCATCATAAGGATTATAATCAAAATGATCCAACAAATCCTTTACTTCCTTTTGATAATCCGTGATAAATTTATTATGTAAATCGAGTCTTTGGGATTCGATACGCATTAATGAACTGCTCCTTTATCTTCAATATATACAATAGTAATCCAATAGTATTGTACATAATGAAAACGATAAAAGCACATAATTTGTTTGTAATAATTAGATCGTTACAACACTTTGCTTATATTATAAAAGATTCCATATAAGATCGTAATAATATGTAAAGTAAAAAATAATAAAAAAGTAGCTTTCCAGAAACGTTTACAGACATGAGAGAAAATAATGTCTGTATACACCCTCCAATGTATCAAGACACATATCATCAAAATGAATAACAACAGGAGAAAAATATAACTAATGGGATTTATCGAAAAAATAGAATAAATAATGGCTGCAACTGATGCGATATATAAAACTGTTGTCGTATCAATCGCTAAATGAAAGCAATATCGTTTTTCACCTACAAACTTATAAGATAATTTATAAACTAAAAATGTTATAGCAAACGGTAGTGTAACCATCAATGCAACCAGATAGTACAAACCTTCTATCATAAGATACCCTCACTTCAAAAATGTTATAACTTTCATACTATTACTTTTGGTCATTTTAATATTAATTATATAAGACTTTTGAACTTGTGCAAGCATCTTTTTTAAAAACCCATTACACATACACGCGCCTAAATACTTCTTAGGGATAAAGGATACATATACAGCGAAATAACGTTACTATAGATTACATTCAGGTAAGTCCGGGATGAATATGGACATTTGTTCCGTTATTTGTGACAAAAGTTCCGTTTTTAGAATGGTCCCGGACATCTATTCCGCTAATCATCAAAAACAATGCTTATCGAGGCCAAAATGGACCAAATAAGGGATTCAATGTCCGCTAACATCGAAAAAAGGCTTTTTTCAAATAACGCACTAAATGTCCACTCAACTAGCTCGCATTATTTATCTAGTGTAAATTCTTAACATGATGTAGAAAGTCAATTACATATCATGGCAAACCACATAAAAACCCCATCTATTCGATGAGGTTACTAACTCATAATAATAATGAATTAATGCTTTACCTTTTCCATTGCTTGCTGCACAGTTTCAAGGAATACTTGATATTGATATAACTTTTGCTTTAGCTGTTTATTTTCTTCCACTAATTTACGCAATTCTTCCTGATGGTCTATTTCCTGATAATATTTTTGCAGTCGTTCCAAAGTTTGGATCACTTCATGAATGTTTGGTTGTTCAGTTTGACTAGTATCTAGTTTTTGCTGAGATTGATAAGATATTTTCTTACGATTCTGTTTTGCTAACTGGATAGCTTCTTCATATTGTTTCCTTAACGTTGCGTTCCAGCGAAAACCACATGCTGCTGATGTTCGAGATAATTTTTCTCCTACTTCCTTAAAAGCCTCTAACTGTGTTTTTCCTTCACGAATATACCGTAACACAGTTTCAGCTAGCAAAATATCTTCATCACTAGTCCATGCATCTTGACGATTCCCTTGCACAACTCCACCTCCTCTATTCTTGATACAATGTATGCAATTAATAGAAGAGATAGACATATTGTTCTAAAATATTATAAAAACTTGGTACTCCCTTATCATAAGAAAAGCGCAGAACGCCCGCTTAGAAATGTAGCGACTGGAATGAATTAACTGAGATAAAGGAATCACGGTGAGTTTACGAACCGATGATGACTTATCGTAGGGCAATTGGTGAAGTCGCCTAGTTACTGGGCGCTCTGCGCTAGACATCTGCGCAAAATTTATACTTTCTAAAAATAAAAAGTAGTGTAAGAGATCTCATCTCTTACACTACTTGTTGTACAACATATCAAATTATTGTTCTACTACTTGTTTTCCATCATATTGTCCACAAGATTTACATACATGGTGTGGTTTTGTTAGTTCACCACAATTTGAACATTCTACCATTCCTGGTACATGTAATTTTTTATGAGTACGACGTTGGTTTTTTACCTTTTTTGAAGTTCTACGCTTTGGTACTGCCATGCATTACACCTCCTTTAAAGAGAAGCAAAGATCTATCCTTCACTATCTTTCTCATTACTTTTGTCATCTAATAAAGATTTCAATTTTTCAAGGCGCGGATCAACTTTTTCTGATTGTTCCTCTTCAGTAACCAGTGTCCAACCTTTTCCTTCCTTCATTGTGTTCGCTTCTAATTTTTCGTCATCAGCAAACACTCTTAAAGGCATTTCTAATAGTACATTTTCCTTGATAAATGGTGTTAAGTCAAGTACCTCACCATTTACTACATGTACCTCTTCTTCTTCACGATAAGAGGATGTCGTAAAAAATTCAATTGCATGAATGGAAAATTCATACGGTACATCTACTAACGTTCTCGCACAAGGTAGAATCATCGTTCCTTGAATTTGAAAATCACAGGTAATATCGTCACCATCCATCCTAGCTGTTCCGTCAACTAAAACTGGCTCGATTCGTCGGATATCATTTTCCAAGTTCGCAATATCTGAAATGTCCACTTCCTCACGAAAAGAAACGGGTTCTCCCTGTGACTGTTTAAGTTTTTGGATATATAATTTCATTTACATTCACCTCAAGGCAACAAGAAATATTTTAAAATGTATTAGTCCATTTGTCAATATATTTTCTTTACAGAACAAACATTTATTACTTAATCACGAGCTAACACCTGATAAGTTTCACTAATCATCAAAGGGATTCTTCTCCACTGACCATAGTCGTACTTTATATGATATACTTACTACAATATGATTATCATGCACATTAACTTGAAAGATCATTCATGAAATCAATGATGGAGGTGGTTACTCTGAAAGCATGTGGTTTAATCGTTGAATATAACCCCTATCATAACGGACATCACTATCACTTTCAACAGGCAAAGCGTGTGACAGGTGCGGAATGTATGATTGCAGTCATGAGTGGGAACTTTTTACAACGAGGGGAGCCAGCTATTTTAGATAAGTTCACAAGAGCCAAAATAGCTGTACAACAAGGGATTGACCTCGTTGTTGAACTACCTTATTTTTATGCTGTTCAACATAGTGAGCTTTTTGCAAATGGTGCAGTCAAAATTTTGAACAGCCTGCAAGCTGATTCATTGTGTTTTGGAAGTGAGCATGGTGAAATAGAAGACTTTCATACATTGTATCATTTCATTACCGAACACCAGGAAGACTATGATCATTATTTAATGAATGCTTTAAACCAAGGTCATTCCTATCCAAAAGCAAATGACATAGCTTTCAATAAGATTGGTGGAGAAACGCTGTCTATCGATTTTGCCAAACCAAATAATATACTTGGGTATCAATATGTCAAAAATATTTTTGATCTACATACCACCATAACACCTTACACCATTAAACGAATTAAAAATAATTATCATGATCGTGAAATCCATGATCCTATAGCCAGCGCAACTAGTATTCGTAATCAATTACTGTCAGATCATACTAGCAAAAATGAACTAAACGATGCTATCCCTTCGCTAACCAAAGAAAAACTTGAAGAATATAAAGAGCTTCATGGTACTTGGCATGATTGGGAGGCGTATTTCCCATTACTAAAATATCGGATATTAACGATGAAAAAGGAAGAGTTTGCTAAGATTCATGGTATTAAGGAAGGGTTAGAGAATCGAATAGTTAAAACCGCGAAAAAAGCAGATTCCTTTTCAAATTGGATGGAATTGTTAAAAACAAAGAGATATACTTGGACAAGTTTGCAACGCGTATTTACACATATCTTAACCAATACATACTCTAGCGAAATCGAAGCTTTCGTAACAGAAAGACAACCGTCTGCTATTCGAATTTTAGCTATGAGCGAAAATGGTCAAAACTATTTAAGTACCAAAAAAAAGGATATCGATGTGGAGTGGTATACAAGTAGCAAGCAGCCCTACCCTTATCAAGCTTTTGAAGAGCGTATTGATCATGCTTATTACAGCGTTTTACCACTGTCTTCACAAAAGTATTTAACGAAACAACCCTATCAAAAACCAATATTTAAGACGCCTTAATATTAAGGCGTCTTGGAAGGTTACTACACTTTAGTTTATTTAATTGTGTTTGCCCTATCCTCTTCCGTTTAGATTTTCGAGATAGTTTAAGGCGTCGTTGAAAGTGTCTACAGGAATAATCTCCATGTCTGTTCCGATATCTTCTGCAACTTGTTTAGCTACTTGATAGTTTGAGTCTTCTCTACCGTTCTCATTAGGTGCAAAGAAGATATCACACCCCTCACGGTTTGCTGCAACTACTTTCTTATCTATGCCACCAATTCTTCCTACATTACCTTGATAATCAATTTCACCCGTACCAGCGATCTGATAACCTTTCGTTATATCTTCCGGTCTTAATTGATCGTAGATTTCCAACGAGAACATCAATCCTGCACTCGGACCCCCGATTTCACCGCTAGAGAAAGTTAGTTCAGGCGATACCGTCACATGTCGGTTTGTAACTAGTTGAATTCCAATACCTGGTTGCCCATTTAAGGCCTCAAGAGCTTCCAAAGTAATATCTACTTCAAAAGTCTCTTCATTTCGTTTTACCGTTAACGATACACTGTCACCAACATTTTTCGTTGTTACATAATCAATCAAGTCCTCTGCCTCATTTATCGTATGTCCATCGATTTCGATAATTTCATCTGCTGACTGTAAGATCCCATCAGCTGGCATGTCCTCTACTACTGATACTACATAAATTCCTTGATAATCGATGTTAATCTCCTTATTTGCTGCCTCATAAGCAACAACAGTTGATGCTTCTTGTGAACTTTCCATCATCATCAACTGCATTTGACGATATTCTTCATCTGTCATCCCATCCACTAGTACTTCCTCGATCGGTAGTATATCGTAATAGTCTCTCCATAAAGCCATCATATATTGAAATGGTGTAGCCCTTCCACCTTGTATCGTAACAAGATGCATATCTCCTTCACTTTCTGATGCTCCATCAACTTCTACAACAGGATTTAGCGGATCTGCATGTCCCGGTTTATGAATATAATAGGGTAACTGATAGCTAAATAATAAGAAAATGATAATCAATGCTACGAAAAAACCAATTATTCTTGCTTTACTTTTTGTCTGAAACATCTAATCCCTTCCTTTTCACGGTCTTCCAATTTTATCTGAAGAAAAGTCATAATTCTTCTATACAGTTGCGTATATTTAAATGAAGGACAAACTTAAAAACACTACATATTTTACTACTCATTCTGATAAAGGTACAGAAAAGTGCTATTAAAGGAGTGCAAAACTTGAAGCAAAAGTTGTATTCTATTATCTATGCATCAGTCTCCGTATTTATGGCTACGATGATTATAACCTTCCCTCAAGAAGTATTAAAAGCTAGCCAGAGAGGGTTAGATGTTTGGGCTAATGTTGTATTCCCTTCGTTATTACCTTTTTTTATTGTAGCTGAATTATTAATCGCTTTTGGAGTTGTACATTTTATAGGGGTATTATTTGAACCTGTCATGAGACCATTATTTAATGTTCCAGGTGTTGGTGGATTTGTGTGGACAATGGGAATGGCTAGTGGTTATCCGTCAGGGGCGAAATTCACCGCAAGATTAAGACAAGAAAATCAATTATCAAAAACAGAGGCAGAAAGACTTGTCAGCTTTACAAATGCCTCTAATCCATTATTTATTATTGGAGCAGTTTCGATCGGCTTTTTTCATGATCACAAGCTAGGTATATTGCTCGCTATCACTCATTATACTAGCAATTTCTTTGTCGGAATTTGTATGCGATTTTACAAATACCACGAAAGAAATCGTCATTCAACACAACACTTCTCTATCGCAAAAGCTATGACACAACTCCATCGCGCAAGAATGAGGGACAAAAGACCGCTAGGTAAAATATTAGGAGACTCTGTAACCCAGTCTATTCAAACATTACTTGTTATCGGTGGATTTATCATTCTTTTTTCGGTTCTAACAGAAATCTTACGCGAAGTACAAATTGCTCAATTTATATCAGGAGGTATTAGCATTATTTTAAGCTGGTTTCAAATACCAGGCGAGTTGGCTTTACCACTATTATCAGGTATATTTGAAATTACCATAGGAGCAAACGAAGTAGCAAGCGCTGATTCATCTACTTTAATTAAAGCTATTTTAGTTTCCGTTATCCTAGCCTTTAATGGTTTTTCTGTTCAGGCGCAAGTTGCCAGCATACTTGCGGAAACAGATATCCGATTTACGCCTTACTTCTTTGCTCGTTTGTTACATGGTCTTTTCGCTGGCATTATCGTAACCATACTATATGTACCTGTTTATAAAAGCTTACAAACAACTAATGAAACGGTCATAGCAGCTATAGCACAACCATCTGTTGACAACATTCAGCAGTTATACTTAATGTTCGAACAAGTGGGATTCATCTTCACCTTGTCAGCTTTATTTATCTATTTGATTATTTTAATGAAACATAAAGAGAAACTATGATCCAGGTGTTATCGTCTGTTCCCCCTCACATAGAGCTTCCTTCTGTTACTGGAATCTTGAAGTGGGTGGCTTACAGACGTTTAGCACCTTAATAAAAATTAACCATTGCTAAACTTTTCTTTTAGTGCCTCCTCCACAACTGGAGGTACTAAATCCGATACATTTGCATGATACTTTGCTATTTCCTTTACCATACTTGAACTTAGAAAAGAATATTGATTGTTTGTCATCATGAAAAACGTTTCAATTTCTTCATTTAGTTTTCGGTTCATAGAGGTAAGCTGTAGTTCATATTCAAAGTCGGATACTGCTCTTAATCCGCGTAACACAGCTTGAGCATTTTTACTTTTAGCATAATCCATTAATAAACCACTACATGCATCTACCGATATATTATCGAAATCCTCTGTAGCTTTTTCCAAAAGGTGAACTCGTTCCTCAACGGTAAAGAGTGGATTTTTGGATTGATTGTTAAAAACAGCAACAATAATTTCGTCAAAAACTTTAGCTCCTCTTTGAATAATATCCAGGTGACCATTTGTTACTGGATCGAAACTGCCAGGGCAAATTGCTAGTCTAGTCATCATCTTTCACACCTTTCTTGAAAATCGTGATAGCAGTAGTGGTGTTATATACTTCATGTTTCCATATATGATACCCTTCGTAGCTATCCTCCATACGAATATTAGGATCATGCTCACAAATAATGAGCCCATTTTCAGTGACTATGTCTGTTGAACTAATCCCTTGCAACAATTTATCATAGGACACTTTATGGTAGGGTGGATCCAAAAAAATAGTATCGAACTGTAATGCTCTTTTTTGTAAAGCCTTTAAGGCTCTAAAAGCATCATTACGATATATTTCTACCTTGTCTTGAATATGCAAATGGCTCACATTTTGATGAATAATAGAGATTGCTTTAGGTTGTTTGTCCACTAAAATCGCTTTATTCATTCCTCTACTAATGGCCTCTATAGCCAAAGCACCACTACCGGCAAATAAATCAAGACATATTCCACCATCAAAGAAAGGTCCAATCATTTGAAATAAAGACTCTTTCACTTTGTCCCCAGTAGGTCTTGTTAATTGGTTAGGAACTGCCTGAATTCTGTTACCTTTAAAATCACCAGCAATTATTCTCAAAGCATTCCCTTCTTTCTTGCTTTTTAAATCTCCCTTACTATAGCACGAAAGTAACAAAATTCTCAAATTCATTTGTATAAAAGTAATCGGTTTTGTACAAACTCTAAATATAGCAACATAAAAAGTTGCTTAAATACGGAGAAGACTTACATTTCCCCATAAGTTCTTCCTCCGGTTTCTCCTCTCCCTTTATCTTTTTATTTTCTTTTTTAGAAAATAAAAAGAACCTGCAGTTATTAATGAACTGCAGGTTGTTTTTTTATATTCTAGGAAAGTATAAATTTTGCGCAGATATCTAGCTCCGATCGCCCAGAAACTAGGCGACTTCACGAATTGCCCTACGATAAGTCATCATCGGTTCGTAAACTCACCGTGATTCCTTTATCTCAGTTAATTCGTTCCAGTCGCTACGTTTCTAATCGGGCGCTCTGCGCTTTTCTTATATTCCCATTTTGTAGTCATATTCTTTTTCTTCTTTATCAAACGATTTACTTTCGAAATCCGTTTTAATAAATGGTTTGTAAGAGGGTTCGACATTTGTGACAAAAGGTAATTTTAACAGCGATTGATATGTATCATCCAACTTTTCCTGATCAACATATATCATCGCATATTTTAACTTTTTTGACACATGAACCATATGACCAAATTTTTTAATATGTTTTACATGCTTCATTTGATGAAACCAAACGATTAATCCTTGTCTTTTTACTAGCATAAGGCACCTCACTTTTTACTGCATTTCGCTAAGAAGCTCTACAGCCACACCCACTGCTTCCGGATCCACAGCCACATCCACCATCTGTAAGTGCTGCTCCATCCATCGGAACTTTTACTTTATCACTTACACTAAAAGCTACTAACTGACTAATCTCATCTAGAAATTTCTGAAGATTGGTTTCAGCCATTTTATAAGCAGCAATGGATTCATGCATATCCATCTCACGTTTGGCTACACGTATTTCTTTCATTATTTTACTATAATCAGGATGATATCTGCCAAACCTTTCTACTTCATCGTACGATTGCTTTATTTGATTAAAGTTCGTGATTAGTTCCTGTGCTTTTTCATCCTGTTCCATTACTTCTTTTGCTTTATAAAAATCCTGCATAACATCAGATTCTAATACCATCTGACCTAGTGCTTCTGATTTATCTAGAATATCAACAATTTCCATTGTTGCTAACATAACTCTTACACCTCCATATCTTTATCATACCAATTATAAGAAAGAAATTAAAGAGGCAGCACTCTAATCATTCCAAGAGCCTGCCATTTGCATGAGTAATCGTACCATCTGTATATTTTGTTGTGCTTTTGCCATACGTTGAGGTAACGTTTTTCCATAAAATTGTTTTGCCTCTGTTTCCAATTCGCCAATCCTACTTGGATTTCTTGTTAAATACCGATACCACTCAGGATTCAGCCGAATGAAACGCCACAAGTCTTCTCGCTGCTGGATAAAACGGTAGGTTTCCGGCTCCATCTATATCCTCCTAATCCTTTGGTTTATAAAAGAAATTGTCTGATTGAAATTGGCCCATTTGATTATTTCGGAATTGTTTAAATTGATCTATCAATGTCACAATATTATCTATAGCGCCATTTAGATCATTAATATGATTTTCTACTTGATTCACATCTAATTTTTCGATATGTTTCCAAAATTTTTGATAAAGTTGATTGGTGGAGGTATCTTCTGATTCGTTATTGTCTTGAGTTGCCTTATATTTTTCCCAAGCAGGGTCTTCCTCACCTAATAAAACATATTGCTCATAAGCCTCTTGCAAGCTCATTTTTCCACTTTTAATTTCCTTTATTAAAAGTGGATGCTCATGAATGAATGCTTTAAATTGTTGTACAGAAGGATTGGATGCGTTTTTCATAGCTGTACTCCTCTCTTACAACTTCTCTACCACAATATATGCAAATGGCCTATTTTTGTGCTTTTGGCATTATTTTTGAATGAAATTTTGGGTGTAAAATGATTGGTAAACCCCAACACCCAAATGTGTATATTCTTCTTTTAATAAAGCTTCCCGATGGCCCTCACTGTTAAGCCAACCGTGAATGACAGCTGGAGCATCAACATAATGAGCAGCTATATTCTCTCCTGCAGATAAATAATGAGCATTAGCGGCTAACAAGCGTTCCTTCAACCCATCACCATTCAAGCTATAATGGGAAAAATAATTCTCTTCAAACATATCTTGACTATGAGCTTTTGCAGCATCTGCTGCCTGGTCATCCCATGATAATATTTCCAATTCATGTTCAGCACGAATTTCGTTTGTTAAGTCAAAAATTTGTTGTTCTAATCCTTCCTCAATGGCTTTCCATTGATCTTCATCCGGTTCGCTAGCTTCTGTTATTTCCCCCCAATAGAACAACTCATAAGGTTTTAACAACTCAAACGCATCTTTATTCAGCAGCCGTATACCTGCTAATTTTTCCGTGAATTGATCGATATATAACTGAGCAAATACCTCTTCAGATAGTCTTAATACAGGCCTTTGTTGTAAATCATCTTCAGTCAATTTAAATCGTATATGATCAAACTCAATTTCTTCTTGCAATTGATATATTTCTTCGATCTCCGTTATTGTCTGGCCTATTTCTAGCGGACTAAAATCTAATGTAGCCGCATTCGAATAAATACTCATAATCAATTCATTTTGAACTGCTACCTGTATATAGAAATCTTCTTGTTTAAATACCCACCATTCAAAGTCATATAATGAAGGGTCTTTACGATCCGGTTCTCCGTAAACGGAAACAAAATTATCAATATTTTGATTTAAATATTTCCATACAGCATTTTGTTGAACGATAAGTGTATGATCGTCAGCCAAATGAACTTTATCACTTTTGGTAAGTGTAGGTTTTTTATGATAATGCACTAGTTGAGGTGCATCAGGTTGGCGAAAGTAAAAAAGACTAAATAAAACTATTAAAAATACTATTAGGATAAATGATACCACTTTTATTTTCATGTAATCCCACCTATTATTTACTTGTGTTAACTCCATTATATGCAACTCTATATTAATCATGAAAGTTTTTAATAGGGAATAAACTTTTTTAAATTGCATCTTTTGGCATTTCATACTATTATAGGTTTAGTGATAAATTTAGATGAGGTGAAAGTATGAAAATTACAAACACAGGAATAGAAGACGTATTAATTGATTTACAACCATTAGATCATGCAATGGCAAAAGCTAATTTTATACGAGCAGATCAATGGGATTATGAACGTGTGACATATGATTATAAGATTGGATCCCCTGAAAAAAACATTACATATTACATAAGAGTACAAGGCTATGCAGTGGAGGGTGATGTGGATAGAGGTGATGCTGTAATCAAATTACTTACACCTTTATTAGGGAAACATTATTATCCTCACGGTATTGAATATGGAGAAGAAGAGGAGTTTCCTGCTTCTACTGTTGAGAGAGCTTCAAAGTTATTACAAAATGCAAAAGAAAATATGGAACCGTTTGTTAAATAGTGGTCCACATTCCTAATAAAAACGGCTGTATCCGGAATACAGCCGTTTTTCATAAGGACTCTAAGTGTTCACTATGATTGTGAAAGGAGTTTCAAGATTACTTAATGAAAAATCTCAATAAAAAACATATCAAATTATTTTTTGTAATCCTATTCTTACTTTTATTAGCTATATTTATTTTGCCAGTCTCGATTCCCCTTCTATTAGCATTTGTTACAGCATTGATCCTGAACCCGGTTGTACGATGGTTTATTAGAAAACTAAAAATAAACCGTAAGCTTTCCGTTACCATTGTATTTCTCCTGTTTCTCATAATCGTCAGTATCATCGGAACATATGCAGTGACTAAAATAGTTGGGCAAGTTATAAATTTTGCTGAAAATGTACCATCCTACATTATTCAAGTAAAAGATCAATTACTTCAGTGGGAAACAGAATTTGATCATTTTACTGAAGATTTACCAAAGGAACTCGTTGATGAAGTAAATAAACAAATACAATCCACTACAACTGCCTTGAGTAACAATGTTAGTGAAATGCTTCGGATTGAGGAAATTGCCAAAGTTGCTAGTAAAGTACCGGATTTTCTTGTTAGCTTAATTGTATACTTAATTGCTCTATTTATGTTTATGCTAGAAATACCTCGCTTAAAAGCAAAAGCATATAGCCATTTAAAAGAAAGCACAGCAGATAAAGTAAAATTTATGAACGACCGTTTGTCTTACGTAATTTTTGGCTTTTTTAAAGCACAGTTTTTAGTAAGTATCATCATTTTTATTGTGACACTTATTGGTCTATACATTATAGTACCAGAATATGCGTTAATTATGTCCTTAATTATTTGGATTATTGATTTTATACCTATTATTGGTTCGATTGCGATATTGGGTCCATGGGCTCTCTATATGCTAATTACAGGTGACTTATTTATCGGTGGACAATTAGCTATATTAGCTATCATTCTCCTTGCCATTAGAAGAACCGTGGAACCAAAAGTGATGGGGAAACATATCGGCTTATCGCCACTCGCTACACTTATTGCTATGTATATTGGACTCAAATTATTAGGTATCCTAGGTTTTATTGTAGGTCCGTTGGTTGTCATAGCCTTCAATTCGGCAAAAGAAGCTGGTATTTTTAAAATGAATTTCAAAATCTAACAAAAACATTTGTATGTTTTATCTACACAAATTCAAGGAATTTAGTGTGGAATAATAATCCAGGTTTCTAGCTCTGGCATATGTTGCAAAGCAGTACTTAGCCAAGGCCGCTCTGAAATCTCTGAAAAAGTGTAATACTCTGATAAGAAAAACCGAGAAAGCCCACTCGGTCCTGTCCAAAGTAGTTATTTTGATATGAATAATAGGCGTAACAACCGCTGCGGCTTGCCCACTTCGCTTTCCGTGGGACGTGTCTTCAGCTAACTTTTGTAAAGAAGATCGCTTTACAAAAGTGGATCTTCAGATCACGCTGATCCCACAGGAGTCGAAGTGGACAGCCGCAGCGATGGTTTCCTTTACAAGCTATTTCAAAATGGCTACTCTGCTTACAAATGCGTTGATACCGCGGACTATATACTTTCTTTACTTATAAGAAAAACTGAGAAAGCCCACCTGGTCCTTTTAATTGACCAAAATAATATATCGATGGTATAAAGTAGTTATTTTGAGATGGATATTGGGCGTAACAACCGCTCCGGCAGCCCCTTCCCTTTCCGTAGAGTTTGGCCTTCAGCTAACTTTTTCGAGTCAAAACCGCTCGAAAAAGTGGATCTTCAGGTCAAACAGTTTCCACAGGAGTGAAAGTCGGCTGCCTTCGCTTTATACATGTGCTTCAACATTTGTTAGATCAGACAACTTTAGTTGTTATCCCTGCGAAAGTGCAAGGTGTGCCATAGAAATTTCTAATAAGTTTTATAAAACCCAATATCTTTTCTATACAAGTAAAAAAGCTGAGCATTAATGCTCAGCTTTTTTTAAGTACCTAAAATTGCCTTTAATAAACTAGTTGTTTCTCCGCCGTCATAGAGGACATACAATAATAAGTATACCATTACCCCTGTAATAGCACTACAAAACCAAATAACACTTGTCACAGGGCCAATTTTTTGGTGCTTTTTAATATTTCGCTTAAATGCTAATGTTAAAGTTATAACACCAAAAACAGCTCCAGAAGTTGCTAATATAATATGAAAAATCAAAAATATGGTGTAGTAAACTTCTAATTCCTCCGGTCCTCCAAAGCTTGTATTTCCCACGAAAATTGTTCTGGACATATAAATGATAAAGAATGCAAGTGCACTCAGTGCTCCTGCTATCATTACTTTCTTATGAGCTTTATATTGCTTTTTTATTACTAAGCGCCAACCAATAGCAACTAATATCGCACTTAATATAATAAAAAATGTACTTAGAGTCGGTAATAATTCCATCAGATCCAATCCTTCCAATTAAATTTGTTCTGTATGTTGGCTAGACGGTAACGGATCGATTTTATCTGCGCCACTTCTAAACCATGGGAAGAAAATACGAGCTAAGATTGAACCATAAATAATTTCTTGTGTAATTTTCATGACAATCCCACCAAGTTGTTGATCTTCCAATATCCCTAATGGTGAGAACATTTCTGGTCCACTTAACGACAGACTACTTAATACGTCCTCAGGCACACATAATGCCAATGCTTGGATCCATCCGCCTGTAGCACTATAAGTCGTATATATAGTAGTATTAGCAAAAATAATAAGTGCACAAGCAGGCGTAATTAAGATTCCATTTGCCGCAATATAGCCAAGTTTAAGTAAAGGTGACATCGTATCCATCTCTTTTATTGGGGTAAAGATTGGCCACCAAACAATAAATGCAGCGACTAAAATAGTTAATGTGATCAGAGTATGTGAAAGGTCATTTGCTTTAGCGTAATCGAAAACCACTGGAATATGATAGATAGAAAACAATCCATTAAACAACAGTAAAGCGATTAAAGGCTTTGTTAATAAGCGTAATATTGGACTAATTACAGACAGACGGAATATATTTTGCCACACCCAAACCGGGATCCCTTTAATCATCAGAATGGGGAACAATAAATAATATAATGCCATTTGTATCATATGGGCGGTAAACATAATATGAGATAATAAATCTATCGGAGATCCTTTAATTATATAGAGTAAGAATAAACCACTATAGAAATAAGAAATTTGTTTAATATCTGCTTTTTTATCATCGTTTCGTTTTATAAAAAATAAATAATATAGAACAGCTAAACTTACGATAAATAGAACATAATATGGACTCCATAATGCACGAAAACCAAATATTTGCAACTCTTGCCACATGTATATCACTCCATTTTATATCATAACAACTATTTCTTATTATACCGGACTTGGCAGTTATTAAAAAGCAATATAAATATTATATTTTAACAATTTAATGAACACATTAGCATAACCAAATAATTCTTTCCGCGCTTCTGATTTGATTAAAACTTGGAAGTGGATGGTCTCCGCTATTTTATACTTTCTTTCTATATAAAAAAGCTTGAGAAGTAAATCAAACTTCTCAAGCTTTTTTGGATTACCACCATACTAACACTACAAGTGCTAGGATCGTTAAAAATGCGGCGAATACTCCGCCATAGAACATTAAAGATGGTAGTTCATGCCCTTTATGACTCATATGCATAAAGTAATAAATTTGAAAGCCGACTTGGATAGCTGCTAATACCAATAATACAGGAATAACAAATAATTTGTCCAATTCAGCTTCTACCATTGCGAAAGCAACAATGGTAAAAATAATCATTAATGCAAACGTAATAACTTGTTGCTTCATCTCATCTTTTCTTTTTTGCTTTTCAAAATCAAATTGATCAGTAGCTCCAGATACTTTGTCAGCCATTTGTTAAAGCACCCCCATGAGATAAACTACTGTGAAGATAAATACCCATACAACATCAATAAAGTGCCAGTAAAGACTAGCAACATAAAACTTTGGTGCATTGTATAAATTTAACCCTCGTTTTGCATTTCGGATCATCAATGCGGTGATCCATAACAGACCGAACACAACGTGACCTCCGTGGAAACCAACAAGTGTATAGAATGCTGAACCAAATGCTGAAGATCTCATTGTGAAGTGTTCACCATGAATATAATGATAGAACTCATAAATTTCACAGCCAAGGAAACCAAGACCTAAAACAACAGTAATTCCCAACCAAATTTGCATCTTTTTAAAGTCATGGTTTTTCATATGGTACATTGCATAAACACTCGTTAATGAACTAGTCAATAG
The DNA here is from genome assembly GCF_000377765.1 of Gracilibacillus lacisalsi DSM 19029. Classification (GTDB taxonomy): domain Bacteria; phylum Bacillota; class Bacilli; order Bacillales; family Amphibacillaceae; genus Gracilibacillus; species Gracilibacillus lacisalsi. The sequence continues at coordinate 193,244 of NZ_KB898668.1, forward strand.
TAACATTGTCATAATGAATACTAGCTCAAGTCCAAATAATTCTTCTGATGTACTGCCGCCATTTGTTGAATCTTTCAGAGCTAAGTAAGTACCAAATAAACTAGCAAAAAGTACAGTTTCTCCACCTAGGAAAAACCAAAAACCCATAAACTTGTTTTTACCTTCTAAGGTGGCTTTTTCAGGGTCATGAGGCATTTGTTCTGGATTTAGCACATCTTGTTCACTCATTATTCCTCTGCCTCCTTCTTCAAGTCTTCTTTATGGATATGGTAACCTAGGTCATCTTTAACAGATCTAATTAACATACATCCTAGTGTGATACCCATACCGATAAATAGTACGATTAACCATGATAAATCATACTTTTGATAAATGAAACCAAAGCCTGCAATGAATAAACCTAAAGACATTACAAACGGTAAGAAAGAATTATTTGGCATATGAATATCTGTAAGCGGTTCTGCTGGTGTCATGCCTTTTCTTCCTTCGGTTTTTTCTACCCATAACGGGTCTAAACCACGAACTAATGGTAATTGCTTAAAATTATAGAATGGTGGAGGTGATGGTATTGCCCATTCTAATGTACGTGCATCCCATGGGTCCCCACTCACTTTTTCATTTTTTACAGAAGTTTTAATAATATTGATTAATAAAACAATGGTACCAATTCCCATTAGGAAAGCGCCGATTGTACTGATCAAGTTTCCTAAATCAAGTCCTTGACCTTCTAAATATACCCAATAACGTCTAGGCATACCCATTAATCCTAAGAAATGTTGGATAAAGAACGTCAAGTGGAAACCAACAAAGAATAACCAGAAAGTAACTTTTCCTAATTTATCATCTAAGACGGTACCAAACATTTTTGGCCACCAGTAGTGTGTACCTGCAAGCAATGCAAATACAACCCCTCCAACGATTACATAGTGGAAGTGTGCGACAACGAAATACGTATCATGGTACTGAAAGTCAGCAGATGCCGCTGCAACCATAACACCTGTCATACCACCGAGAGTAAATGTAGGAATAAACCCTAATGCCCACAACATCGGCGTATTTATCTGAATATTACCACCCCAAAGGGTAAACAACCAGTTAAAAATCTTGATACCTGTTGGAACAGCAATCGCCATGGTGGCGACAGCAAAAATTGAGTTTGCCGCTGGTCCCATACCTACTGTAAACATATGGTGAGCCCATACCATGAATCCTAAGAAACCAATTAATACAGTTGCAAATACCATTGCTGTATAACCAAATAGGCGCTTCTTAGAAAAAGTTGATATAATTTCACTAAAAATACCAAAAGCAGGTAAAGCCAAAATATAAACTTCTGGGTGTCCGAAGATCCAAAACAAGTGTTGCCAAATGACAGAGTTACCACCCATGGCAGGATCAAAGAACCCTGCACCGAATAATCGGTCAAACATCATTAAAAATAAACCTACTGTTAATGCTGGAAATGCAAATAAGATAAGTGCACTCGCAACAAAAGCAGTCCATGTAAATAGTGGCATTCTCATATAAGTCATACCTGGTGCACGCATGTTTACAATCGTCACAAGGAAGTTAATACCCCCTATCAATGTACCTGCACCTGAAATTTGTAGACCTAGTACATAGTAGTCTACACCCTCACCTAGTGAAGTAGTAGAAAGGGGTGCATATGCTGTCCAACCAGCATCTGCGGCTCCACCTGTAAACCAACCTACGTTTAACATAATTCCACCAAATAAAAATAACCAAAAACCTAATGAGTTTAAAAACGGAAATGCAACGTCACGTGCCCCAATCTGTAAAGGCACTACTGCATTCATAAACGCAAAGATTAACGGCATTGCTGCCAGAAATATCATCGTTGTACCGTGCATTGTGATTAACTCGTTATAAAAACCTGCACTTACAAAGTCGTTCATCGGTTTTACTAATTGCCATCTAATAGCTAATGCTTCTAAACCACCAATGATAAAGAAGAAACCACCAGCTACGAGGTACAAAATAGCAATTTTCTTATGGTCTACTGTTGTTAAGTAATCCCATAATGTGGCACCGAAGCCTTTTTTGTTCGTAGCTACCATAGTACTCACGTTAAGTTAACCTCCCTTTAGTTATCATTTGCTTCATTTTCTCTAAATTGTTGAACACTGTCTACTGGTTCATCAGTAGCTTTTAATTCCAGTAAGAAATCAGCGATTTTCTCAGCTTCTGCTTGCCCAATCGTATTTTCTTCCAGATATGGTGCATCTAGCATCCCGTTTCCTGGTTTTACTTCAGCAGGGTCTACAATCCATCTAACGATTTCCTCTTTACTGAAGTCATTTATACCAGCAACTTTTGTACGGTTAGCAAAGTCTGCTAAGTTAGGACCAACTACAGGATGATTCGAACTTGCGTCAATAGCATGACAGCTTATACAGCTATTTTCAAATAACTCCTGACCTTCCTGAGCAGTTGCAGATTCTGCAGTGTATTCTGGATCAGTACTTTGCATTGCATCTACCCACTGATCGTATTCCTCTTGACTGACAGCAACAATCTTAAAGTCCATTAGCGAGTGAGAATCTCCACAGAACTCTGTACATTTACCCCAATAAACACCTTCTTCATAAGCCTCAATGTACATGGTATTTTCATTTTCAGGACTAACATCCATCTTCCCTGTTATGGATGGCACCCAGAATGAGTGGATTACATCACTGGACATCATGTTTAAATAAATTCTTTCATTTACAGGAATATAAAGTTCCTGGCTAGTTTGAATTTCCTCATTTGGATACTCGAAATTCCACCAGAATTGTAAACCTGTTACATTTACATTAATACTGTCTTCTTTTTCTGATTCATCTGCTAAATCATATGTACTGGCAATTGTTGGAACAGCAATGATAATTAATAGTAATATTGGAATAACTGTCCAAACTACTTCTAACGTTTTGTTCCCCTCTGTTTGTTTAGGGATTTGGTCTTCTTGTCCTTTTCTCTGGCGATACTTCAAAATTACATATACATATATAGCCATTACAACAACAAAGACTACAATCATTACAAGGATTGAAATGATAATGACATTAAATGATTGTTCTGCCCCATATCCTTTTGGCACTAATGCAGTTAAGTTGTCTTTACCGCACGCTGAAAGTATGATTACCAAAAAAGAAAATAATGACAGAGTTCGGATTTTTCCCATCCAATCTTTCATGTTTAACCCTCTCTTTCTTTTTAACTTAATATTATTTAGAAAAACTTGAATAAATTCAAGTTCTACTGACAAAATTTACTCCATTATAACAAATTACTAGGTAAAGTTATAATAATCATCGAAAAGAAAATAGCTGTTAAATACAATAATGAGTAAACAAACATTTGGTTTGACCATTTTTTGTTATCAATCGTAAACAGCCCCTTAATTGCTAAGGCTAACCAACCTATATTTAATATTGTCCCTAATAGGACAAAAATAAATCCTAATTCATATAGTAAAAAAGGAATTGGCAGTAAACATACTACATATACAATCATTTGACGTTTCGTGATATCAAATCCATGTACCACTGGTAACATCGGAATATTAGCATCTTTATAATCATCCACTTTTTTCATCGCTATCGCAAGAAAGTGTGGAGTCTGCCAAATGAAAATAAGTAAAAATAAAATCCATGGAATAACATGTAAATTAGGGTCAACTGCTGACCATCCTATTAATGGTGGGACCGCACCTGATAAACTTCCAATTGCTGTGTTGATCGTGTAGCGTCGTTTGGACCACATTGTGTATAACACGACATAGCTAAACCACCCGATCGCACCAAAAATTGCTGTTGGAATGGATGCTAAGGACAATATTAATACGCCGACTACAGATAACGAGATCCCGATAATTAAGACGTGTGATAAGTCAATACTTCCGGTCACCGTAGGGCGCTTCTTTGTTCTTTTCATCACTTGATCAATGTCTCGGTCATAATAATTATTGATGACACAGCCACCAGCAATTACAAATGCTGTGCCGACAAGTGTTACTAATAATACATGCCAATATTGAGATAAGGAGGCACCTGTATAGAATAAGGCTAACCAAAATCCAGCAAACGCAGTCATTGTATTCGAATTAATGATACCGACTTTCATTAATGATTTAAGTTCAGACCATTTATACAAATATTCATTTGTATGTGTTGACAATATCGGCTCATTCGAAGAAAACCCCATTTTATCCATTTTTGTAGTTACCTCCTTTCCATCATTTCAAAACATAAAAGTTTGTTATTTTAACACAATAGTTGTATCCATTATAAACTATCAAACAATGATATTGTATCATGTATTTATGCGCTTCGCTATTTATGTTGAATATTGATTTTTAATTTTGACATTTCTGTGAACAATTGATTCAAATAGTACTTAGTAGACACGAATGTAGTTTTATTTGTTATAATAAATAAGATTTTGATTTCAACGTTTTCTATTATACCCTATTTATTTCTAGCATAATACATAAATACTTTGCAAGAGATATATGCAATTAAATATAATTGCAGAAGTTTTGATGAGTCCTAGTAGAATGATCTAAAGTTTATTGAGGTGTATTAATGATGAAATTTTTAAAATATTTATCGGTATTATCGACATTAGCCATGATTGGCGTTCTAGTCGGTGGTGCATTAGTAACAAAAACAGAATCCGGAATGGGTTGTGGTGCGAACTGGCCCTTCTGTTACGGGACCTGGTCAGTGGAAATGTTCATTGAGCTGAGTCATCGTATCGTTTCTTCAACTGCAGGAATTTTAGTTCTGTTGTTATCGATTATTTCTTGGCGAAAAATAGGGCATATTCGTGAAACTAAGTTTTTAGCATTTATTTCAATTTTTTTCCTTGTGGCACAAGGCTTGATTGGAGCTGCAGCTGTTTTGTGGCCACAATCTGATTTTGTTTTAGCATTACACTTTGGAATTTCCTTAATTTCTTTTGCGGCAGTCTTACTATTAACTTTGTTAATTTTCGAAGTGGATCACAAATTTGATGCAGATTCATTAGTCGTTTCATCATCTTTTCGAAAACAATTTATCTGGCTGACCATATATATAATGGTAGTAGTCTATTCTGGAGCACTGGTAAGGCATATTGATTCTAGTTTAGCTTGTCCTAGTTGGCCATTTTGTGATGCTAGTCAACCATTAACCTTTGATTATCATTTAGGGCAGTGGGTACAAATGGGACATCGTCTGTTAGCAGGTATCGCATTTATTTGGACATGGGTAATATTTTTTAAAATCAGAAAGCATTATCGACATAGTCGTGTCATGTATTACGGTTGGGGAATGGCTACTTTATTTATTACTATCCAAGTGATTTTAGGTGGGCTTGTCATTTTCACGAAAGCTAATCTCATGATTGCACTATTACATGCACTATTTATCACCCTATTTTTCGGTTTGTTATGTTACTTTTTATTATTATCCAATCGTAGCATAAAAAGGAAATAAACGAAGTGATATAAATCACTACAATAAAAGCTATTTTTGTTTGTAAGAAAAGCGCAAAGCGAAGTAATTAGTCGAAGTGTTGCGAAAATACATCAAACTTTTCAAAATAAATATTTCGCTTAATGGAGTCATTGCACTGATTTTATACTTTCTGTACTTATAAAAGAAAAAAGCAAAGCCTTAAATCGGCTTTGCTTTTTATGATGAATAATTTCTTCTTAATCTGCCTGTTGCCCGGGTATCTTGGAGCTTAGTTTCTTCCGTTTCAGTTGTTTCCTCATTAAATCTTTGGTAATTCACATGACGAGCAATATTATTTAAAATACCGACAGAGAATAATAACATAACTAACGATGACCCCCCTGCACTTACGAATGGTAAAGGTACACCAGTTATTGGTAACAATCCACTAATAGCTCCTAAGTTAACTACAGCTTGTATACCAACCATGGAAGAAATTCCGATTGCTAACAGAGTACCGAAAGGATTCTCACACTTCTTAGCAATAAATAATCCTCTGATGACAATAATACTTAAATTGACCAGTACAAATAACACACCGAATAGACCAAGTTCTTCAGCAATAACGGCCATAATAAAATCACTTTCGGCTTGAGTTAAATAGCCTAATTTCTGAATACCCTGCCCTATTCCGACACCTGACAATCCACCGGTACCAATCGCTATGTATGATTGTATAAGCTGATATCCATCCCCAGCAATATCTTCAAATGGATGATAAGCACCGGTGAACCTCGAAATTCTTTCATCAGATGCCATATGAAATCCGACTGCACTTAACACAATCAAACCAGTGAGTATCAATAACGATAAATGTTTAAACTTTATTCCCGAACTAAATATCACGGTACATGCTATGGCGAAAACAATTGCTGCAGTACCTACATCGGGTTGCTTGATAATTAATGCTGTTAAAGCACTAGTTATAATTAAAGGTGGTATAACAGCTTTAAAAAAATCGTCTATATAATTGAGTTTCTTTGTATAAATGGCAGCTAAATAAATAATCAAACCAATTTTGACGAATTCTGCTGGTTGTACAGAAAATGGACCGAGCGCCACCCAGGATTTTGCATTATTTAAAGTGTGTCCGAAAAAATCTACCCAAATAAGACTTATAAACATGAAAAGAACAATCCACTTGGTTAACTTTAGATACAATGTGTATTTAAAATAGCTAGCAAATAGAAAAAGAGCTACTCCAATAAGCAAATACATAGCTTGTTTTAATGCTAAAGAATAAGCCGGATCTTCTCGGACTATTACTGATGTAACCATACTCGCACTATACACCATAACTACACCGAAACCAGCTAACAATAATGGCGATATCATCAATAAAAAGTCAAACGTTTTAGATTTTTGTTTCATAACGATTACCTCAGAATCTTATATATTATTACTCTCATTTTATCATAATCAAGTAAGCTTTTAACATAGGACATTTTATATAAAGTTAGAATATAAACAGTCGTGAAATCGACTCCTATTACTCATTAGCGAAACTTATTAGATTATAAACACTGTTAACCCCCGCATACGTTACATGATAATTGAAATTATTAGGGCTTACAGAAGACTAGCATCAGGATAAATCTGCTTTAAATACAAAAACCTTGCCTGGTCTGGCAAAGTTTTTACGTGTTAAAACATTATGCTTTCTGTGATGCCTCATGTAAGACATTTAACTGTCTTTCAAGATTTTCTAATAATGCTTTTCCATCTTCTTCTCTTATTAAATGTAGCCTCACAGCAAAATCTATTTCTCTAGATAAACCAAACATTTGTGTATCCAATACTTCTTCATATAAAGGGCACTGTGGCATCGTTAAGTTATCTATCTGAACTTTTATTAATTGTAAAATTTTATCCGCATCAGCCTTTAGAAGGGCATAGGCTTGCTCTTCTTTACTTAAAGCCACTTCAGGTAACAACTAAATCCCCTCCGTATTAAAACTTCTACTTTTAATATTATCGTGAAAAAGACAAAAATGCAAGATTACTACTATTATATATATTCGCGATAATTTAAATTAGTATTAAGATAATAGAATAATGGATGTGGAATGCATTTTCCCAAATTGTTTGCTATCCTAAGAAGTAACGTAAAAATAAAGAGGTGAAGTAAAGTGATCATTCAAATTAAGGGAAAGGTGAAATATCCAATAACACTAGATCCAAGCGTATGGATTTTCGATGACAGAAAAATAAAGTTAGAAGAGGCATTCACACCTACTACTGTTCCAAATGAAGATGTCATCGAATCCAATAGTAAATTAAATAAGCCACCAGTCAATCATAGTATAAAAAAGTATAATAAAAAGGAATTATTAGAACATTCCTATCTTATGCCTATTCAAGAATTCGTTGAAAATGCTGAAGTAGATAAAGAAGTTTCCGAAGCAATATTAAAAACATCAGATAATAAGGAACATACAATTACATATGGCGAATTATTGGAATCGTTTTTATTATTTTCTATTGACGGTAAACAAATAAAAGAAAATGGTCCTGCATATTTATATTATGGGGATGGTTCAAATCAAGATGATCCGATAAAGGGAATTAAGGTTATTGAGCTAAGATAAGATAAATTGTACGTTCTTTCTTCTTCTCGCAAGTATATTTTATTAATTTCAACAAAAAATATACAAAGAAGAAGGAGGGATTTTTTATGAAGTACATTTATTTATTGTGCTTTGTAGCTGTTTTGATTGGTTGTCAGCAAGATGTACAGGAGAATAAATTTGCTCAGAATTCGGATGACTTTGGACAGGTTCAAGTGAAGAACTCTGATCCATCAACGACAGATGATATGGATAATCAAGAAAAGGCACAATATTTGGCCAATTTGGCAAGTGAGGTACCGAATGTAAATGATGCATCTGCTCTAATCACAAATCGTGGTGTCATCGTCAGCATAGATGTCGATGAAGATTTAGATCGTTCACATGTAGGCTCAATCAAGTTCTCTGTTTTGGAAGCATTAGAACATGATCCATTCGGAAGAAAAGCAATTATCGTAGCTGATGCTGACTTACATGAACGAATACAAGGTATGGGGCAAAAAATCCAGGAAGGTCATCCGATTGAAGCTATTACAGAAGAACTGGCTAACATTACGGGTCGTTGGATGCCCGAATTACCTCTGAACGAAAACCAGTCGGATAACGAAGATTTAAACAAGCAAATAATGGAAGAAGATGAACAAGAACAGCTTGAAGAAATTAATGATGAGCAGTCTAACCACCAGAAAAATCGTTAAATATTAGAACTAAACGGAATAAACCGCATGAATTCGTATTTATAATATGGTTTTCATGCGGTTATTTTATTACTGTATGTGACTTCATGATCCATTCTCTTCTTACTGTCTTACCTTATTATAATAGTGAACTCCAAATTGAGATCCCTCTGCAACCATATCTGCATTTTCTAAATTATCTTTCCCTGGGTCACCAGCTTCTTCAATTGGTAAATGAGATTCATTCATTTGCATAGCATTTTTCCATTCATTCCATTTATTCATAAGGCTCTGTCTTTTATACTTATCCATTAACACTAAAGATATAGAGGTAGCAATCCCAGTTGCTCCTATCATTCCTACTATGCTTCTTTTACGCACCTTCATCACCCTTTCGCATTTCTTCTTACTATAGCTATACCCAGACACCACTAGTTAAAACATCTTTTTTTACACGCTAACTAATGTAAGAAAAGCGCAGAGCGTCCGCTTAAAAACGCACCAGCAAGTGTGTAATATGAAAATTGTGAAATTTGTGTTACAATATTCAGAAATAGGTATTTGTTTATATTTGAGGTGAAACAATGCGAGTAAAATGTGTAATTTGCGATAAAATAAATAAAATAGATAATGATTGTCCTAAAGCTAAGAAATTGCGCAATCGACTAATTCACACCTATATGTGTCCTGAGTGCGACGAACGTATTGAAGAAAATACGATCAAAAGGCACAAAACTGGTAATTTTAAACTTTATCGAAAAAAAGAAGTACAAGACCAATATTTATCATGAACCACTCATCAATAAAGTGACAAGTATTCTAGTGAACATTGACAAAATGAAAGATGCTCATTAATTTTAGCTTTAACTGCAACTTAGAAACAGACATTCATTCCATATATAGATATACAAAAGCTGAGCAAATTTTCTATTGCTCAGCTTTTGTTATTATGTTGTTGTTTTCGTTCTTGAGATAGCCTTAAACGATAAACTCCCATTACTACTGCGATAATGAATAAACTTTCTGCTAATGGAAGATTTAGACCAAATATTAATGTCAAAAAGAATGTCCCAATAATCAATAAGATATAGATAACGAGTGATTTAAGTGGCGAAAGTTTTTTGGCAAAACCAAATTTATACGCGAATATAGCGAAAATAACAACTGTTAGGTAAAGTAACATAAATCCTCTAATTAAGGTAGCCATCTCCCCTTCATTAGCTACATTAACTTCCCCACCTAAGTCTCTCATGAAAAAATCAGCCACTGGCCATAGATTATCAGGTACTTGAATTACTGTTTCTCTTTGCATGTGAAACCTCCAAATTCTACATTCAAACAAATCTATTATACTTTAATCCCTTGATAAATACAATTTCTATTAAAGATATGATATGCTAAGAATAACAACTAAACTAATTAATTGAGGTGACATAATGAATTTTCAGCTTTCCAAATTTCTTTTAGCATTATGTGTAATCTTGGCATTTTCTGCTGCCGGAGTTGGTGTAGCCCTTCGCAACATTTGGTTTATCGTCATTGCTTTTCTAGTTGGGTTTGCGCTAATGGGATACGGTATATCACTAAAGAAAAAAGAAACCAGTTAAAAATACTAGCAATCCTAAGACTGCTAGTATTTACATTTATTTAAATTCAATATATTCATCCAGTAACTGTTGCTTAATTTTACTATTGCAAGTTAATATCGTATTTTTCTCTAAAAGATTTACAGGTTTTCCGTTTGCTTGGATCGTAACCCCGCCTACTTCTTCTACCAGAATTAAGCCTGCTGCAAAATCCCATGGCGCTAACCTCATCGTTAAATAAGCGTCAACTATACCTTCTGCTACAAAGGCAAATTCTAATGCTGCAGATCCATATGATCTTGTTCCACGACTATCTTTAATTAATTGCTGTACTTTCTTTTCATTAATTCGTTTATTCTCACAAGCTAAGGAGCTATTTAATGCTATGATACTTGTTTCTAAGTTAACCTGTTCACCTAGTGGTGGAAGCTTGTCTTGATTGCGGTAGGCACCTTCACCTTTTTTTCCACTGTACAGTACGTCTTCCATCACATTATAAATAAGACCAATTTCTCCAACACCTTCATGAAAAATTCCAATCGAAATGGCAAAGTTCCGTTTTTGATGGACAAAATTCATCGTACCATCAATAGGGTCAATAATCCATAAGGTCCCATCTAACGATTCTACTTTATCACCATATCCTTCTTCACCAACGATAGAATGAGTAGGATATTTTTCTCTTATTTTCTCAGTAAAAAACTGCTCTGTTGAACGATCTACTGCAGTTACAAGGTCATTCGCATCTGATTTTGTATCAATTTGATATGGATCATCTATTTGATCACGAATTTGTTTACCAGCTTGATAAACCCATTTTCTTGCATCCTCAAAAATTAGTTGCCGAGTGGCTGCATCCATCAACCTTCCTCCATTTCTCCTTAGGGTAATTACTATTTTAGCAAATATTCAATTAATTTAAAAATGTATACTATTTCTTTGCAAATAAATAATAATTAATATAATATTAAAATGATACTAATTAAATAGAAAGGTGAACAAAATGGCATTTAATGGATTCGAACAAAAAGATTTTAAAACATTCCAAATCGAGGGTCTTGATGAAAGAATGGAAGCAATTCAAGAACGCATTCAACCTAAGTTCAAAAGTATTTACGAAGAAATCAAAGAAGACTTAAATAAATTAGCTGGACGTGAAATGCATTTACACATTGCCAAACATGCGAGACGCACAGTCAATCCGCCTAAAGATACTTGGTCAGCATATTGTCATAATAAGCGCGGATATAAGAAACATCCTCATTTTCAAGTTGGTTTATGGGATGATCATCTCTTCATCTGGTTAGCATTTATTTATGAATTACCACATAAAAGTGACATTGCGGAGAAATTCTTAAATGAAATAGACGATATTAAAGAATCTGTCCCTGAGAACTACCATATTTCACTCGATCATATGAAGAATGAAGCCACCCTCCTTTCCGAAACTGACTTACAAGAAGGGCTGGAGCGCTTTAAAAAAGTTAAAAAAGGTGAATTTCTAATCGGACGCAGAATTGAAGCAACTGATCCTCTTTTACAGGATGGAGATAAGCTTATTAAGACGATTAAAGATACGGTACAAACATTAGCACCTTTATATCGCTCTTCTATGGATCTTTAATTAAAACACAGCAAGTTGCGGAAAGATATGCAGTCTTTTTAGCACCATCATGTAGTCTAGGTGTGCAACTGTTCTATCGCTATCTTTCCGCCAACATTGACTGTTACATTTTTATAATATCTTTTGAAGATAAGTCTTTTGCTTTTTTGATCACACGGAAAGGAACATAACCGGACTGTTTTTCAAATTGTTTATCTAATTGTTTTTCTTCACTTTTAGATGGGACGATTTCTTTGTACCGATTATATGCTGCTACTAAATCTTGCTTTTCTACCCCTTTTTCATAAGCTTTTTCAATTAATGAAAAATAATTAACGACATCAACTATTTCCTCTGTTGTCCATGTTTCATCAATAGGATAACTATAATTCATTTACAACACCTCACGTTTGGATTCGCCCGTATTTTAACATGTTCATTTTAGAAAGTATAGCGATAAAACTAGCTATTCAGCGATGGATTTGCTATAATACTATTTGCTTTATATTTCAAATGGTAAAGGAGCACTATACTAAGCATGAATCAGAATGCAACTCCACTTTTTAGTGGATTACTACAACATATAAAGAAAGACCCGAAAGCATTCCATATACCTGGACATAAAGCTGGTAAAGGAATGGAGCCTACATTTCAAGAGTTTATCGGATACAATACACTCGCTATCGATTTAATTAATATAGAGCCTTTAGATGATTTGCACCACCCGAGAGGGATAATCAAGGAAGCACAACAATTAGCAGCAAGTGCCTTTGGAGCTGATCATACCTTCTTTTCCGTACAAGGAACAAGTGGTGCAATTATGACGATGATTCTTAGTGTGTGTAACCCTGGTGATAAAATTATCGTCCCAAGGAATATTCACAAATCCGTATCGTCTGCTATTATTTTTTCCGGTGCAATACCCATATTTATTCACCCTGAATTAGATCATACATTGGGTATTTCGCATGGCATAACACCAAATGCAGTTGCAAAAGCATTACATGCACATCCAGATGCAAAGGCTGTCCTTGTTATTAATCCTACTTATTTCGGTATCGCTGCTGACTTAAAACAAATTGTAAATATTGCTCATCAATTTCATATACCTGTGTTAGTTGATGAAGCCCATGGTGTGCATATTCATTTTCATGACAAACTTCCTTTATCAGCAATGCAGGCCGGTGCAGATATGGCAGCTACTAGCGTCCACAAGTTAGGTGGATCCCTTACCCAAAGCTCTGTACTTAATGTCAAAGACGGACTGGTAAATCACGATCGCGTCCAAACCGTTATGTCCATGTTGACTACAACTTCTACATCATACATTCTCCTAGCATCATTAGATGTAGCGAGGAAGTATTTATATCAACATGGAACAGATTTGCTTACCCAAACATTAAAATATGCCGAGTTTGCTAGAAACGAAATTAATCAAATCCCTCATCTATATAGTCCAGGAGGGGAACTTTTAGGTACAGAAGCAACCTTTGATTATGATCCGACAAAGATTATTATTTCCGTTAAAAATTTAGGGATTACAGGACATGATGCAGAAGTATGGTTAAGGGAAAACTATCAGATAGAAGTTGAATTATCGGATATGTATAACATATTATGTATTTTAACACCTGCTGATAGCAAGGAAGATCTAGAATATATATTAAATGCTTTAAAACAATTATCTCAACATTATCAAGACGGTGCGAACCTACAAGAAATTAAAGTTTCCATCGCAGAAATCCCTCTTCTGGCAGTCAGCCCCAGAGATGCATTTTACGCAGAATATGAGGTAATACCTTTACAAGAATCTGCTGGCAGAATTAGTGCAGAATCAATAATGGTCTACCCTCCTGGAATTCCAATTTTTATTCCAGGTGAGATCATTTCCGAAGAAAACCTAGAATATATTTCCGAAAATATTAATTCAGGATTACCAGTTCAAGGGTTAGAGGATGAAACATTAGCAACTGTTCGTGTACTGAAAGAACGCGTGGCTTTTAAATAAGCAAATAATTCGAACTGCCCCCTGTTCACTTGACAAGAGGCAGTTCGTTTTTGCTTTGAGCTACCTATTCTGTTGAGTAGCAGTTGCTTGATCTATTGATAGGTTGTTATCGCTTTTTGGTTTCATAAAAAACACGAGTGTACTGATTACTGAACCTAGCCAAATGAATAATGTAACACTTGCCTGATAGGCAAAATTGTTAACTCGAATACAGAGCGGTCTAAGCCAGTTTGAATCCCAATAAGTAAAAGCATAAGTAACCAAGCAATACCGCCTGAATGGATTAGTCTATTTTTGATCTGGTCTTTAACCTGCGTGTTCTCTAAAAACCAAGCGGGTAAAATTAATGTTTGCAATGCATGAAATCCTAGACCGTGGAGTACAATGAGATTACCTGCATCACCTGTAAGTCGGTCTTGAAGTAAAATCATCCATATTCCAGCGACATTGGCTGCAAAAACAGAAAGAAAGGCATAACGAATCCCAACTAAGAGTAATGGTCTTTCATAAGGAGGTTTTATTCGAAAGAAATGAATCATTAGTATGATCGCTAAAACTACAAGTACTAAAGAAATAATCCCGAATAAAATTCCTGCAACCATATCGATTTCCGTACCTATGCGTGAAAAGCGTGGATTTAACCCTCTAAAGTTTTGAACAGTTTCAATTACATACCCATAAATGCTTGCCACAATAAAAAACCATCGAACTACTTTCTTTTTTCGATCGCTAAATCTGGCAAGGGGTAAAATCGCAGCTATGGATAGTATAAAAATACCAATAGCTGCATTAAAGGAAAATGCATCCCTCATATTGCCTTCCGGTAACCTAATATGTCCCTGAAAAAGAATTAAAAAGGCAATACCTAATGAAAGTATAAATCCAACTAACCCTGTAATAATAAGCCATCGTTCACCTTCAAACAGTTTTACAGACTGCTCTTTTCCAATTCGATTAGACTTCATGAATTTTAACATGTAATGATCCCTTCTTTCGAATAGTTTATTTTTACACCAATATTTATTTATTAATAAATAAATATTGGTGTAAAAAAAGGAGAAGTATTACTCCTTTTTTACATATGATCATCTTTATGGAATAATTGTGGTAAATCCAACACTTCTGCAACAGTAATGAGTAAACCAGTGCCTATAAATTGAGATGCTGTCTGTTTTGCATACGGAATACCTGCATTTTCAAATTTTAGTGTCAAGGATTCAAATATAGTAAGGAAAAGCTGTTTAACATGATCACGAATTCCCGTTTCCGCAATTGCATGTGCTTGCATAACCATCAAAACCTCATCGCGGTGTGTCTGAATGGTTTGTTCAAACGCACACCCCATTGTTTCAATTAATTTATCAGTAGGAGCTTCAACTTCTGAAAACGTATCGTAAATTCTGGTGAAAGCACGGTCAATTACTGCTTTAAATAGTTCTTCTTTGTTTGTAAAAAAATGAAATACATATGGTTGTGTCACTCCTGCAGCTTTTGCAACCATTGCAGTTGTTGCTTTATAATACCCCTTCTCCGCAAATACTGCTACAGCGTTATCAATAATGATTTCTTTTTTATCTTTCTTCGGTGTCATTTAATCATCCTTATGTAGAATATTTATTTATTACTTAATAAATAAATCATAAGTTATATATCGAGTCCTGTCAATAGGCTAATGTTGAGCTTTGTTACTCATTCTCCATAGCTTGTTTTATCTCGAACACAAAAAAACACCATCGAGATAGTTTTTCAACTATCCGAAGGTGTTTTTAGACTATTGGAAGATTGGGGAAATTCGATTACTCTGGGACTTGTAATTCAATAGGATCTACGAATTCGTAGCCCTTATCTCGCAAACCTTTTACAATATCTTCTAGTGCAGCTGCAGTCCATTCTCTATCATGCATTAATAAATTGGCACCAGGTTTTAAGAGCGAATATGAGATATCAATTTCGGGAGCTTCACCTGAAATCATAGCTTCTTTGAGTTTTTCAGCATCCATATATGGCTCAAAATAATCATATCCATATGTCCAATTCATGAGAAGCATACCTTCTTCCTCTACTAAAGATGTAGCATAATCAGTATTATCTCCATGTGGTGCACGGAAAAATTTTGGTTTTTCCCCAATTATTTCTTCAATAAGATCATTTAATTCCATTATTTCTTGTTTTTGTGTTTCCTCATCTACATCTGATAATTTTTGATGATGATATGTATGGTTTCCAATTGCAAATCCCATCTCATGAATTTGACTTAACTTATCTTTTTCTTCGTCAGTCTGTAAGAAATGACCATTTACGAAGAAAATAGCTGGTGCTTCTAGTTCCTTTAATGTTTGAGCCATTTCTAAAGCATATTTTTCTGGAGCATCATCAATGGTAAGTAACACTACCTTCTCATTCGTACCTTCTTCCAGAGGTACTACATTCCAGTTATCGTCGATTTTATACAATGGTTCCGTTATTTCTTGTACTGCTTCTTCTTCTATATTTTCTTCATCTTCAGTCTTATTATCTTCATTATCTTCTGTAACCGGTGGCTCTTCCTCTACTTCATTCTCTTCTTCTGTTTGATCGGTTGATGTCTCTTCGGTATTAGCTTCTTCTCCCTCAGCTACTTCATTTTCATCATTCATATTATCACTACACGCACCCAAAATGAATAATATCCCTAACAGCAATGTAAAGATACTTTTTTTAACCAACGAAAATTCCTCCATTTCAAATTAATAAGACAACCAGACAATGCCCACTACTTCGCAGTAGATATAAACTGCGAAGTTAACAGGACTTCTCTTCCAGGGATACCTCTTTCTCTTCCCTGGATATCCTTTTCTGTTCCGTGGATATGCCCTTCTCTTCCCTGGATATAGTCGTTTATCCTCGGAAGAGAAGATCTTTTCCCTGGAAGAGAAGCCTATTTCCTCAGAACAGATCAGCGCTTCCGAGGATATCTCTTTTCCATATCTACGTTATTTCACAGTATATGGATTTTTTGCATTTTCTTTGTTTTAAAAAGGAGCCTGCCATAGCAGACTCCCTTTGTTCACTTATTATTTTACAATATGAATTGGTGTACCGATAGCAACCTCTGCTGCTTCCATTGTGATCTCACCTAAAGTAGGGTGAGCATGGATTGTTAGAGCAAGATCTTCAGCTGTCATACCAGCTTCAATAGCAAGCCCAAGCTCAGAGATCATGTCACTAGCGTTTGGACCAGCAATTTGAGCACCAATAATTAAACCATCATCTTTACGAGTTACAAGCTTCATAAATCCTTCAGATGCATTCAATGACAACGCACGACCATTTGCTGCAAATGGGAATTTAGATGCTTTTACATCGTAACCAGCTTCTTTTGCTTCCTCTTCAGAATAACCAACAGTAGCTAATTCTGGATCAGAGAATACAACTGCAGGGATTGCATTATAATCAATAACAGCATTTTCCCCAGCAATTGCTTCAGCTGCAATTTTACCTTCATAAGAAGCTTTGTGTGCAAGTGGTGGTCCTGGAACGATATCACCGATAGCATAGATGTTATCTACATTTGTACGGCACTGCTCATCGATTTTGATAAGACCTTTATCTTCCATTTCGATACCAACTTGTTCTAGACCAAGTTCATCAGTGTTAGGTTTACGTCCAACTGTTACTAATACGTAATCCGCTTCTACTGTTTCTGTTTTGCCCTTCACTTCATACGTAACTTTCACACCGTCTTTTGTTTCTTCTACACCTTGAGCCATTGCTTCGGTAACAATTGTAGCACCTTTAGACTTCAATTTCTTTTTAACAAGGGCGCTCATTTGCTTTTCAAATCCACCTAAGATTTCGTTCATACCTTCAAGAATAGTTACTTCTGTACCGAAGTTTGCATAAGCACTACCTAATTCAGTACCAACATATCCTCCACCGATAACTACAAGTTTCTTAGGAACTTCTTTTAAGTTAAGAGCTCCAGTTGAGTCTAATACACGATCAGAGAATTTAAATGTTGGCAATTCGATTGGACGAGAGCCTGTTGCAATAATACAGTTTTTAAAAGTATACGTTTGAGAGTTTTTGTCATCCATTACTTTAACTGTATTTTTATCAACAAAGTAAACTTCACCATTGACGATATCAACTTTATTTCCTTTTAATAATCCTTCAACACCGCCAGTTAGTTTTTTAACAACTGAGCCTTTCCATTCTTGTACTTTGGAAAAATCTACAGAAACATTTTCTGCTTTAATCCCTAGTGACTCATCACCTTGAGCGTGATCGTAACGGTGGCCTGCTTCGATTAATGCTTTTGATGGGATACATCCAACGTTAAGACATACACCACCAACAGTACCTTTTTCAACTACCGTTACTTTTTGTCCAGTTTGTGCTGCACGAATTGCTGCAACATATCCCCCAGGACCAGCACCAACTACAAGAGTATCTAATTCTACCGGAAAATCTCCTACTACCATTTGTTTACCCCTCCATCATAATTAATTGTGGGTCTTCTAACAGACGTTTAATTTGATTTAATGCTAACTGTGCTGTTGCACCATCAACAATTCTGTGGTCAAAGCTTAATGATAATGCTAGTACAGGCGCAATGACAATTTCACCGTCACGTACAACTGGTTTTTCAGCGATACGTCCAATTCCTAAGATTGCTGCCTCAGGATAGTTAATGACAGGTGTAAACCATTGTCCACCAGCTGAACCGATGTTAGAAATAGTACAAGAAGCACCTTTCATTTCGTTAGGAGCAAGCTTGCCATCTCTTGCTTTTCCTGCAAGTTCATTAATTTCACTGGAAATAGCAAAAATCGATTTAGAATCTGCATTTTTCACTACAGGTACAAGTAAACCTTTCTCTGTGTCAGCTGCAATACCAATGTTGTAATAATGCTTATGAATGATTTCATCTGTATCATCATCAATAGAAGCATTTAAAATCGGATATTTAGATAATGCTGAAGTTAAAGCTTTTACTACATATGGTAAGTAAGTAAGCTTAATTTCTTGTTCTGCTGCAATTGGTTTAAATTTCTTACGGTGAGCAACCAATTCAGTCACATCAACTTCATCATGTAATGTAACGTGTGGTGCTTTATGTTTAGAATTAACCATTGCGTTCGCAATTGCTTTTCGGATTCCGCTCATCTTCTCGCGAGTTTCAGGGAATTCACCTTCAGGAACTGTTTGCGCAGTAGTTTGAGCTGGTTCTTCACTAGCTTGATCTCCAGCTGCTGCATCCGCTGCTTTTTGATCGCCATTTAAGAAGGTATCGATATCTTCTTTCAATACTCGATTATTTTTTCCGGTTCCCTGTACCTCTGCAATATTAACATTGTTATCACGTGCATATTTACGAACAGAAGGCATCGCAATTACGCGGTTGTTCGGATCTTTAGCTGCTGGCTCTTGTTTTTCTTCTTTAGCTGCACTTTCATCTTTTGTTTCTTCTTTTTTCTCTTCTTTTGGTTCATCTTTTGCTTCAGCTTTGTCACCATCATCTGCTGATACTTCATCTTCATATCCTTCAGCATCGATAGTAATAATAGTTTCACCTACTGTCGCAACGGAACCTTCATCAAAATGTACTTCTTTAACCGTACCTTCTACTGGAGAAGGAATTTCAACAACTGCTTTATCGTTTTGTACTTCACAAATTACGTCGTCTTCTTTTATCTCTTCACCAGCTTTTACAAACCATTTTACAATTTCACCTTCATGGATACCTTCACCAATATCAGGCAATTTAAATTCAAAAGCCATTCAAATGACCTCCCGTCTCGATTTTATTGCTTAAAAATTAATGACTTTATTTACTTTTTCGATAATATCGTTATAGTTTGGTAACCAAACTTCTTCTGCTTGTGTAAAAGCATATACTGTATCAGGAGCAGCCACTGTAAGGATAGGTGCTTCTAAGTGTAGTATAGCTCGTTCTTGGACATTAGATACTACATAAGAAGCAATACCTGCTTGACGTTGCGCTTCTTGTACCATCACTACGCGATTTGTTTTCTCTACTGATTTAATAATGGTATCGAAGTCAACAGGCATAACCGTACGTAAGTCAATTACTTCTGCATCAATGCCGTCTTTTTCTAGTTCTTCCGCTGCTTTTAATGAAGAGTGTACCATTGCTCCATATGCGATTAAGGTTACATCATTTCCTTCACGTACAACATTTGCTTTACCTAATTCAAGTGTGTAATCTTCCTCAGGTACTTCTTCACGGAATGAACGGTAAAGTTTCATGTGCTCTAAGAATACTACCGGATCATTGTCACGGATAGATTGGATTAAAAGACCTTTTGCATCATAAGGACCAGATGGAATAACTACTTTCATACCTGGTTGTTGTGCAATCAGACCTTCTAAAGAGTCAGCGTGAAGCTCCGGTGTATGCACACCACCACCAAATGGTGAACGAATCGTAATTGGAGCCGTTTGTGTATTACCAGAGCGGTAACGTAAACGTGCCATTTGACCATTAATAGCATCCATTGCTTCATACACGAAACCAAAGAATTGAATCTCCGGTACTGGACGGAAGCCTTGAGTTGCAAGACCAATGGATATACCTGCAATTGCAGATTCAGCTAATGGTGTATCAAACACTCGATCTTCACCGAATTCTTTTTGCAAACCTTCCGTTGCACGGAAAACCCCGCCGTTTTGACCAACATCTTCTCCGTATACAAGCACATTTTCATCATTTTTTAATTCTACTCTTAAAGCATCAGTAATTGCTTGGATCATTGTCATTTGAGCCATGATTTACTTCGACTCCTTTGCTTTATATTCTTCCATTTGTTCCTGCAAGTGAGCTGGAAGTTCTTCATACATATTACCGATTAGATCAGTAACTTTTTGTTTTGGTTGTTCATCTGTTTTCTTAATTGCTGCTTTGATTTCTTCTTTAGCTTTTTCGATTACTTCATTTTCTTCTTCTTCAGACCATAAGCCCTTTTCTTCTAGGAATTTACGGAAACGAACGATTGGGTCTTTCTTCTCCCATTCATTATCCATATCTTCCGTACGATATCGAGTAGGATCGTCACCAGCCATTGTGTGAGGACCATAACGATATGTTAATGTTTCAATTAATGTCGGACCTTCACCATTAACTGCACGATCTCTTGCATCTTTTGTCGCTGCATATACAGCAAGAACATCCATACCGTCTACCTGAATCCCTTCAATTCCAGCTGCTACTGCTTTTTGTGCTAATGTATCAGCAGCAGTTTGCTTTTCAACTGGTACTGAAATTGCAAAATGGTTATTTTGCACAACAAAAATAGCTGGAGCTTGGTACGCACCTGCAAAGTTGATTCCTTCATAGAAATCCCCTTGAGATGTACCACCGTCACCAGTGTAAGTAATAGCAACTGACTTCTTACCACGTTTTTTCATACCTAATGCAACACCAGCAGCTTGTGTGTATTGTGCACCAATAATAATTTGTGGACTTAATGCATTAACTCCTTCTGGCATTTGATTTCCGTGATAGTGACCACGAGAAAATAAAAATGCTTGATAAAGAGGCAGTCCATGCCAAATTAATTGAGGTACATCACGATAACCTGGTAAAATAAAGTCTTCTTTTTCCAGTGCAAACTGTGTTCCTAATTGTGATGCCTCTTGTCCTGCTGTCGGTGCATAGAATCCTAAACGCCCTTGACGGTTTAACGCTATAGAACGTTGATCAAGAATTCTCGTATACACCATGCGATACATCATTTCTTTTAACTCTTCATCTGAAAGATCAGGCATAGCATCTTCGTTTACGATTTTACCTTCTTCATTCAGAATTTGAAACGTTTCAAACTGTTCTTCGATATTTTCTAAAGTACGTTTCAAAAGAATTCACCTCTTCCTTTCCTTTATAGCCTAATTTAAATTTATCAAAATTAGCTTTCCCAAAAGATTAAAAAATCTGTACCAAAGTCATTATTATTGCTATACCCTTTAGGACAAAAAATAATCTGCCTATGTAATAAATAAACTGTTACATAAGAATCGACTTAAATTACTGGTACAATTTTTACACATGTATAGTTTAGCTTATTGAAGTCTGTTGGTCAAACACTTTGCAAGATTTAATTACATTTTTATTCTACCCTTTTAAAATCGTATCATCGCATTTATTAAAGCGCTTTTACAAAATCTGTTTCATAAACTTTTTTTATCTGTACTATTATTGTTACTTTTTAAAACAACAAAAAAAGCTTCCGAAAAAATCGAAAGCTTTACTCATATACGACATTCAAATCAGCGGCTTTATAGAAATCTTCTTTCAGCTGATTGTATGTATCTGTTAGTTCATTAAATTCCGTATTAATTTCCATTACTTCATCATATGATTGGTTTACTGTATCAATTTGTTCACGGAGTTCTTCTTCTGTAAGTTCTTCGTCCATAAATAATTCATATAAAATTTTATCTTGATCTAAAGAGCTTAAATATGCTTCATTTAATTGTTGATAAACTTCATAGCGTTGATCCATCGTTTGAATCATTTCTTCAGCTATTTCTTTAGGTTCTTCGTCTAACTCATCCACATATTCTTTAACTTGAGAAAATTCTTCTTCTGCTCCTTGCATACTTTCTAATTCAGTCTGAAGTAATTCTTTTCGTTCTTCAATTGTATCAATTGCTTGTTCTGACAATGATGTAATTTCATCCATCTCATCAGCAGTCAATTCGATAATTTGGTTATATAGTTCTTGTTCTTCTTCTTCCAGTGCAGTAAATGGTTCTTGTTGTTCAACAAATGTTCGTTCTAATTCTACTGTTTCTTCTAAATGTTCATACATGTCATTAGCGACAGATTCTCCACTACACCCCACTAATACCAGTGTAAGCAAAAAGCCGATTAGTAATAATCTTCTCATATTCCCTAAATCCTCCTAAAGCAACTTCAAAAATTATTATAAGCCAATTTATTATAACATAAAAAACCTTTGCATTTATACAAAAGTTAAAATTGCATAGTAGAATTCTATATTTTTTACTCATTTTTCGTTATGATAGATAGTACGAATATTTATGAAGAGGTGTATGTCAATGATTACGATGGAAGATATAGTTAGAGAGGGAAATCCTATTTTAACACAAGTGGCAGAAGAAATAGAACTGCCACCAACTGAGGAAGAGAAAAATACATTGGAAGAAATGCTACAGTTCTTAAAAAATAGCCAAGATGAGGAGATCGCTAAAAAATATGATCTACGAGCTGGTGTTGGCTTGGCCGCACCACAAATTGGCATATCTAAAAGAATGATTGCTGTTCACTTTACAGACTTTGATGACAAAGAATACAGCTATGGATTATTCAATCCAAAAATTATCAGTCATTCTGTTGCGGAAACATACCTATCTGGTGGTGAGGGTTGCCTATCCGTTGATAGGGAAGTACCTGGGTATGTTCCTCGCTATCAAAAGGTTACAATAAAAGCCACTGACTTAGAGGGAAATGAAGTGAAGCTTAAATTAAGAGGCTATGCAGCGATCGTGTTCCAGCATGAAATTGATCATTTAAATGGTGTGATGTTTTATGATCGCATAAATAAACAAGATCCATTTGCAGTTCCGGAAAACGCTAAGCCGTGTGATTAATAAAACACACGCACACAACAAGAATCCCGTTTCAACAAGATTGAAACGGGATTCTATTATGACCTTATCGGAAATAGATTAGATAAAATATGTGAACTAATAAAAATTTATGGAGCGGACATTGAATCCCTTATTTAGTTCATTTTGACTTAAATGAGAACTATTTTTCGCTGAATAGCGGAATAAAATGTCCGCATATACCCTGAAAACGGAGCTTTTGTCACAAATAACGGAACAACTGTCCGCATTACTTCGAAGCATATATACTTTTAGCTAATTTTTAATTTTGTAACCGATTAGAAACAGTTTATTGGATTAATCCTAATTTCCTCATGGCGTTGCTTAGGCCATTTTGATCTACGTCATCAGTTACGAACGTTGACGCTTCTTTAACTTGTTGTACACTATTCCCCATCGCAACACCTGTATGAACTGTTGAAATCATTTCTAAATCATTTAAACCATCGCCAAAAGCATATGTATCTTCCCAGTTAATATGTAATGCCTCAATAAATTTCTCAATACCATTAGCCTTTGATCCATTTTTCGGCATAACATCACAGGAGACTGGGTGCCATCTAACAAAACGTAATTGCTGAAATGCCTCCTCATAAACAAGTTGTTCCTTTGGCTCACTAAATAATAAAACTTGAAAGATTGGTTGATTTTTATAGTACTCCGTATCCATTAATGGATGATTTCGCTTTAAACTCCCCATACCTTCCTCAATTTGCGGATGATTAGTTACAGTAGACTTCATATCATCAACACTTTGGTAAACAAGTGGATGATTACGGTCAACGCTATATGCTGTCAATTCTTCCAGTTGATCAGCGTTAATCGGATTTTGATATATAACCTCACCATTATATACGGCATACTGACCATTAAAACTAATATACGATTTAATATTTAATTCCTCTAAGATATCTTGAAACATAAATGGTGCTCTTCCGGTAGCTATCGATACAATCACACCAGCAGCTTGCAGTTGCTTAACTGCCTCTTTTGTTGCGGTCGGAATTTGTTTGTCATGATTTAAGATTGTCCCATCAATATCAAGAAATACAACTTTTTGTCCCACGTTCATTCTCCTCTATATATAATTTAAAAATAACCAAACTGATTATACCACGAAGAAAATGCATAAGTATAATCTTCTCAGTAAAAACTAAGAAAAGCTATTGATACTCGAGACCTAAATAATAAGCAAATTAGAAAATAATTCATTTATTTTAACCTTTTTTGTTTCAAATTTCCGAAATTCATACTATACTATATAGTAATAGGGATTGGATCGGTTCGTTGAGTACTTGCTTTTCTTTTCTACATAGATAGAAAGGAGTTGAGCAGTAATTATGTTAAAACGTTTAAGAGAAAAATTAAAACGACGCATGCGGGAAGTTTTACGGAGAAAACGTATACCAACTACTATTAATCATTCTGATGATGTGTACAAACAACAAAACAAACCATAGAATCGAAAAAACAATTTACAACTAAAGGAGAGATAGTATGATCTATAAAGTACTTTATCAAGAAAACGCATCAGAAATACCTGTACGAGAACATACAAAGAGTTTATATATCGAAGCTTCTTCTGAAAGAGAAGTGCGTGACTCTTTGAAAGGTAAGCATATTAATATTGAATTAATCCAATTGTTAAGTGAGGCACATCAAGAATATGAACAACAATCACCTTTTTACAAAGTGGAGACTGCTTAGTATATGAAGTTTGTAAAAAATGACCAAACAGCGGTTTTTGCTCTGGGTGGTTTAGGTGAAATTGGTAAAAACACATACGGTGTTCAATTCCAAGACGAGATCATTCTTATCGACGCAGGAATTAAATTTCCGGAGGATGAATTACTAGGAATTGATTATGTTATTCCAGATTACACCTACCTTGTGCAAAATCAAGATAAAATAAAAGGTTTATTCATTACACATGGTCACGAAGACCATATTGGTGGAATACCTTATTTGCTACGTGAATTAAATGTGCCCATTTATGCCGGCAAATTAGCAATTGGCCTTATTCGAAATAAATTGGATGAGCATGGATTATTACGCAAGACAAAATTACACAGCTTCCAAGAAGATGATGTAATTAAGTTTAGAAAGACAGCTGTGTCCTTCTTTCGAACGACACATAGTATTCCCGATTCTTATGGTATTGTTGTAAAAACACCTCCAGGAAATATTGTTCATACTGGTGATTTTAAATTTGATTTCACACCAGTAGGTGAACCTGCCAATTTGGCCAAAATGGCCGAAATCGGTAAAGAGGGCGTTCTTTGTCTATTATCAGACAGTACAAACAGTGAAGTTCCTGGATTTACTTTATCAGAACGAGTAGTTGGTGACAGTATTAATGATATTTTCTCACGAGTGGATGGCAGATTAATTTTTGCTACTTTTGCTTCAAACATCCACCGCTTGCAACAAGTCGTTGAAGCAGCCGTTAAACATAACCGTAAAGTTGCCGTATTCGGACGAAGCATGGAAGCTTCCATTAAGATTGGACAAGAGCTCGGATATATTCGTGCACCTAAAAACACGTTTATCGAGGCACATCAAATAAACCAACTTCCCGCTAACGAAGTGACCATCCTATGTACTGGTTCACAAGGAGAACCTATGGCTGCATTATCTAGAATCGCTAACGGTACACACCGTCAAATTCAGATTATACCTGGTGACACAGTTGTATTCTCTTCCTCACCAATCCCTGGGAATACATTAAGTGTTAGTAGAATTATTAACCAATTGTACCGTGCGGGTGCTGAAGTCATTCACGGACCACTTAACGATATCCATACTTCAGGACATGGTGGTCAACAAGAACAAAAATTGATGCTACGACTTATTCAACCAACATATTTTATGCCGATCCATGGCGAGTATCGTATGTTAAATGAGCATACAAAATTAGCGGAAAGCTGTGGTATACCACCTAAGAATAGCTTTATCATGGATAATGGCGAAGTATTAGCGTTAGGAAAAGATAGTGCTGCAATCGCTGGAAAAATTCCTTCTGGCTCAGTCTATGTAGACGGTAGTGGAATTGGAGATATTGGTAATATTGTATTACGCGACCGACGCATCCTTTCCGAGGAAGGATTAGTTATTGTAGTCGTAAGTATCAATATGAAAGAATTCCAAATTGCTTCAGGTCCAGATATTATATCGCGAGGATTCGTCTATATGCGAGAATCTGAAGACTTAATTAACGAGGCTCAAAAACTTGTTTCCAAACATTTGCATAAAGTAATGGAACGTCGGACTACACAGTGGTCTGAAATCAAAAATGAAATTACCGATACAATCGCTCCATTCCTTTATGACAAAACAAAACGTCGTCCAATGATCCTACCAATCATTATGGAAGTATAATAATACTAAAAACCCGTTTCAATTATTAGTTGAAACGGGTTTTATAGTTTAAGTATAGATACGCTTGAAAACAAACTAGTCTTCTACTACTAATTGCTTTTCAAATCGGGATATGTCTTTATCCGCTCCAATAACGATAAGAATATCATCTCGCTCGATCGTTTGTGTTGCCATCGGAGAGACATTAATACCTTTCTCGTCAGCTTCTTTAATGGCGACAACGTTACAACCATACTGCGCACGAATGTCTAATTCCAACAAGGTTTTGCCGTTCATTTTCTCCCCTGCTTTAACCTCCACAATACTATGATCATCAGATAATTCCAGATGATCCAAAATATTGGTCGAGATAATACTATGTGCAATCCGTTTCCCCATGTCCCGCTCTGGATGTACAACATGATCTGCACCAATTTTATCTAATATTTTTGCATGATAATCATTTTGAGCTTTAACGGTTATTTTGTTGACTCCCAATTCCTTTAACATCAATGTGGTAAGTGTACTTGCTTGGATATCATCACCAATGGCGACAATAACATGGTCAATATTTCGCACTCCTAATTCCTTTAACACATTTTCATCAGTTGTATCCGCAATTACGGCATGTGCCGCAATATTTTTAAATTCTTTTATTCTATCCTCTTGTATATCGATAGCCAATACATCCAAACCATCTGCACTCAACTCACGGCAGATACTTCCTCCAAATCGACCTAAACCAATCACTGCAAATTCACGTTTCATATAAATTCCTCCAACACTTATAATCATACTCATTTTATCACATTGAAACAAAAAAGAAACCAGATTTAATATCTGGTTTCCATTTTTATACTATCTGTTAATGAAAGACGCTTTTCTTATAACGCGTCTAGCATTTCAAATTGCGATTTAACAAGATCATAATATTCGCCTTTTTGCTTCATTAATTCATCATGGCTCCCTTGCTCCAAAATACGACCATGTTCTAAGACGATAATATTATCTGCTTCTCTAATCGTAGACAAACGGTGGGCAATCATAATTGCTGTACGTCCTTCTAGCAATTTTCTTAGTGCTTGTTGAATTTTCACCTCTGTTTCCGTATCAATACTAGCTGTTGCTTCATCTAAAATTAAAATTCTAGGATCAGCTAATAATGCACGAGCAAAAGATAACAACTGTCTTTCACCAGCAGACAATATATTGCCCCGCTCTTCTACTTCTGTTTGATAGCCATTGGATAACCTTTTAATAAAATCATCTGCTCCTACAACTTTTGCGGCTTCTATTACTTCTTCATCTGTTGCTTCCGGACGTCCGAAACGAATATTCTCCATGATTGTACCTGAAAAAATAAAAGTATCTTGCAGTACAACTGATATATTCGTTCGCAAACTATCTAATCGCATATCACGAAGATCATGCCCGTCAATCTTAACGGTACCTTCAGTCGGATCATAAAAACGACTGATTAAATTCGCAATGGTTGACTTACCTGAACCCGTATGACCAACAAGTGCAACCGTCTGACCTTGTTTCATTTCCAATGAAATTTCATGTAATGCTACACGATCTTCATCATAGGAAAATTGTACTTTATCAAATACGATATTACCTTTCATATCATGAAAAGCTTTTGCATGCTTTTTCTCTTCAACATTTGGTTGTTCATCTAAAAATTCAAAAATACGCTCCGAAGAAGCCATCGCTACCAATAATTGATTATAAATCTGACCTAAACGTGAAATTGGTTCCCAGAACATACCTAAGTAGAAGGCAAAGGCTACAAATACACCAATTTCAATATTACCTGTAATTATCAGATGTGCACCATACGAAATTAAGATCACCGTACCAATTGCATTACTCATTTCAACGAAAGGACCAAAATAAGCACTTTTTTTCATGGCTATTCGTTCTTTTTCATAGTTATCTGTATTCACGCCATTAAAGAACTCGGTGTTTTCCTTTTCTTGAGAGAAAGACTGTGTAATGCGAATCCCTTGCATACTTTCATTCAAGTGTGAGTTCAAGCGCGACTTCTGAATACGAACATCCTGCCATGAGCGACGAATCCTTCTTCGTAATTTAGTAGAAATAAAGAACATAATCGGTAATATAAACAGAACGGCTAATGCTAATGGTGGACTTAATGCAAACAGGATGACAATAATACCTGACAACATCACAACATCCATTAGTAAATTAATAATCCCGTTCGTAAATAATTCCTGTAAAGAGTTAACATCGTTTAATATCCGGACCAGTATAGATCCTGCCGACCTCTTATCAAAAAAGTTGTGAGATAAACGTTGTACATGTGAAAATAAACTTTTACGTAAATCATGAATTACTCGTTGACCTAAAATGTTGACCCATCTGATACGAAACGTGTTTGCTACATAACTTAATATATATAACACTGAAATTCCTATAATTAAATAAGTAAGTAAACTAACGTTTTGATCTGCAATTGCCCTATCAATAACCCATGTACCAATAATCACTGGTACAACTAATCTGACAATAGTAGAAACAAGCATCGCCACTATTGCAGCTGGCATTAACGTTTTTGCATATGGCTTTAAATATATAAGCAGTCGCCACATCTGTTTCCAGTTAAAAGGCTTTTCCACCGCTTGGTCCAATGGATAATAAAACCGATTTAAATGGGGACTGTCTTTTTTCATCTCTTTTGCTGTCATCGACTTCGCCACTATGATTCCCTCCTTCTATTCAACAGAATGCATAATACTGTCACGATCTTGATATTGAATATCATAGATACGACGATAAGCACCATGCTGTTTAATTAGTTGATCATGTGTACCACGTTCTTTAATTTCTCCTTCTTCTAATACAAGAATCTCATCAGCATGTTTTAATGAAGAGATACGGTGCGCGATAATAAATGTTGTCCGACCATCCATTACTTCTTTGAGCGCTTTTTGAATCTGAAATTCTGTTTCCATATCTACTGCTGATGTCGCATCGTCTAATACTAAAATACTCGGATCAATTAATATCGCACGAGCTATCGCGATTCTTTGCTTTTGACCTCCGGAAAGTCCCATACCACGTTCACCAAGTAACGTATCGTACCCCTTCGGCATCTCCATAATGAAATCATGTGCCTGCGCCCGTTTTGCAGCAGCAATAATCTCATCCATGGACGCATTTGGATTGCCGTAGGCAATATTCTCTCTAATTGTTGTAGAGAATAAAAATGATTCTTGCAATACAAAACCGATATGTCTCCGTAACCATTTTAAAGAATAGGAACTTGTCGGTTTCCCATCAACTAAAACTTCTCCTTCTTCTGGTTCATAAAATCTTGTAATTAATTGTGTAATACTTGTTTTACCTGCTCCGGTAGGACCAATTAAACCGATAACTTTTCCTGGTGGTGCATCAAACGAAATATTTTTTAATGCAGAATCATCATCTTCCGTATACGTTAATGAAACGTTGTTAAAAGTTACATGACCTTTAATACGTTCTGGAACAATTGGATCTTCTTCCTCCACTATATCTTCCTTAGCTTCAAGAATTTCCAATAGTCGTTCACCCGAGGCTTTCGCCTGTGAGAATTGGTTCACAATAAAACCTAAATGCATTAATGGCCCTAAAATATACGTTACCAAACTAAAGAAAGCAACCAACTCACCTAGTTGAATAGAACCATTAATAACTAAATAACCACCGTAAATTAACAATGCTACCATACTGATATTGCCGATAAACTCCATTAATGGAAAATATCTCGACCAAATGTTAGAAGTGAAAATATTTACATCTTTATAGTTCACGTTATTCGATGAAAATCTCTTAATCTCAAAATCTTCTTTAGATAATGATTTAACTGTATTCATCCCACTAACATTTTCTTGGATACGAGTATTTAAACGACCTAATGACTTCCGAACACTTCTGAATGCCGGGTGTACTTTTTTATCAAAGCGGTAAACAACGACAGCCAAGAACGGCATAGCAGCCATTGTCACCAGTGCTAACGGTATAGAATAATAAAACATTACCCCTAAACTGATTACTATTAATAATGATACTCTGATTAGTTCACGAAAACCTGCTGCTAAGAAAAAACGGAAACCTTCTACATCCATTGTTAACCTCGACATTAGATCACCAGTACGTGCGTTATCATAATAAGTAAAAGAAAGCCTTTGCAATTTCTTGTACAATTGATCACGCAAAGTATATACAGATTTCACACCAAACAAGTCACCTAAGTATTGTTGCAGAAAGTTGGAAACCCCTTTCAAAAGCATAATTAAAATAAAGCCAACTGCTAAGAACGGAACCAGTTGATAGTTTCCAGGTATAACCACATCATCAATCGTGATTTGTAAAATGATTGGGTATACTACTGTAATACCGGCTACAATCATAACGAATAGCACCGATAAGAAGAAGTATTTTTTAAAAGGCCAATAAAAGTCTTTCAGTTTTTGAAATGTTTCCATCTTGTTTGCACCCCCTATTTTTTTACGTATGTATAAATATAACGGCATCCGAAATAAATTTCCACCTTTTCGACTTATTTTCTAAAAATTTTTTTAATTTTTTTAATTCTTCGTAATAGATGAACGGATCTAGTTTTTCATTTGCGTGTTGATTTACATTTTTATATGATAGAGTTAATCATCAACAGAGGAGGCAAAACATGTTTGAAGATGGATTACAGTTTGATTGGAGTTACATATTAGAAAATGTGATTTATTATGGTATTAAGATTTTAGTACTTATCATTGCACTACTTATTGTATCGCCAATCGGAAAGAAATTAATCTCTGCAGCTCTTAAAAAATCGAGTCAGCGACAAAATGTATCTGAAGCAAGAATGCAAACGTTAGAAAAACTACTATTAAATGTTTTTTCTTATGTATTAATTTTTGTTTTTGTCGTTATGTTCTTTGGCATCATTGAACAACCAATTGGTCCGCTACTTGCTGGTGCAGGGGTTGTAGGTTTAGCGATTGGTTTTGGAGCTCAAGGATTAGTAAGTGACATTGTAACTGGATTTTTTATTTTATTGGAAAAGCAGATCGATGTAGGAGACTATGTGACTGCGGCTGGATACAATGGAATTGTAGAGGAAGTTGGTTTACGAACTACAAAAATTCGTGGCTTTGATGGCACGCTTCATTATGTTCCAAACAGGGAAATCGCTGGAGTCAGCAACCACTCCAGAGGAAATATGCGAGCACTAGTTGATATTGGCATAAGTTATGATGATAATATTGATCAAGCAATGGCAGTATTAAAAAGTGTATGCGAAGAATTTGAGACAGATCCTCGCTTTGCGGAAGGGCCTGATGTATTAGGTGTACAAGCCTTCGGATCTAGTGAGGTAGTTTTACGGATTATTGGTAAAACCGAAAATATGGAACAATGGGGTGCAGAAAGAGATATTCGTAAACGGATTAAAGAAGCCTTTGACGAAAACAATATCGAAATCCCATTCCCACATCAAGTGTACGTACAAAAGAGTAATTAAGCAAAAAACTCACTCATTTCAGAGTGAGTTTTTCTATTGAGTGATTGCTAGAAAATACTGACTGATCATCCATTATTACTTGAATATTATCCTACCTATATCTCTTTCATCGTAGTTGTTACTGCTCTAATACCTATTTCGATCGCATCTTCGTTCGGGTTTAGTTTGCTGTGATGCAATCCATATGATGAATCTACACCTAACCAGAACATAAAGCCTGGTATTTCCCTTAAAAAATACCCAAAATCTTCACCAGTCATCGCCGCATTTGCTTCGCTATACTGAATCCCTTCCTTTTGTACGGCTTCAACAAACTTATCGAGACATTCCTTATGATTGTTCACTTGATAATACATTGCACCATAATCTACTTTAATTGTACAATCATGGGCAATTTCGAAGCCTTTGATCATATTCTCGAGCTCTCTTTTTATAATTGACATTGTTTCCGGTTGTAACGTACGTATAGTACCTTCCAGACGTGCTGTTTCTGCAATAATATTTTGGACGGTTCCAGCAGTCATTTTACCTATTGTGATCACACCACTATCTAAAGGATCCACTTTTCTGGAAATAATTTGTTGTAATTGGGTAACAAAACTACTGGCAGTGACAATCATATCTTTCGTTAAATGCGGGTATGCTGCATGCCCACCCTTTCCGGTGAAATCAAGAAATAACTCACTTGTATTAGCAAACAAGATACCTGCTCTACTTGACACGGTTCCGACAGGCAGTTCAGGTGCTATATGTAACGCAAAAATATTGTCTACTTTCCACTGTTGAAATGTTTCAGATGCAAGCATAGGCTCAGCACCACCTGGTCCCTCTTCCGCTGGCTGAAAAATAAATAAGACATTATCATCAATTGGATTAGCACTAATCTCGTCGAGAGCTCCTAATGCAATGGTCATATGCAAATCATGGCCGCATGCATGCATTTGACCATCGTGTTCAGACTGATACGAAAGATCTGTTTCTTCCTTAATTGGAAGTCCATCAATGTCTGTACGGTAGCCAATTGTTTTCTTCGGATTTTTCCCTTGTACCAATACAAACAAACCAGTTTCCCATTTGGTAATTTCAATATTTGATCGGTTCATATTTTTAATAATTTCTAGTAAGTATGCTTGTGTCTTATATTCTTGAAAACCAAGCTCCGGAATCTTGTGCAAATCACGTCTAATTGCTACTAACTGATCCTTATTCATCAAAAACTTACCCCTTTTCCATTATTCATACTAGATAACTACTGAGAAGTAATGAAAATTCTGTTTAGTGAGCTTTCTTCCATTCTTCTTAAGTTGAGTGCTAATTCGTCGCTGAGGAAAAACACTCCCTTTCCGGTGGCACGGCCTCAGCTAACTTGGTGAAGAAAATCACTTCACCAAGTGGATCTTCGTCGCGTGAGTTCCCCCCCAAGAGTGTCGCATTTTTCCGCAGCTTAGTGTGTATTTCTTATCAAGTAAGAAGACATTCACAGAATATATATACCAAAAGTTCTCTTCTTTCGATAAGTAGAACACTACACTTAGCGGAGGCAGAATACGGAGACTCCTATGGGAATTCACGCGAGCTGAAGACCCCGCAGGAAAGCGATATTTGCTTTCCGAGGAGGCTGAGGCCGTGCCCATGGAAAGCGCAGTATTCTGCCGGAGCGGGTGACATCACTTATCTCTAATCAGAATGGAAAAAAGTAATTTTATTACGCACCATTTTACATTCTTTTCTTAAAAAAGACAGGATCTACATGACCCTGTCTTTTTACGAGATATTAATCATCTAATTTTCGTAATGCTTCCATAATTTCAGTTTTTGATTTTGTTTGGTCATCGATTTCTTTAATTACTTTTGCCGGAGTTCCAGCTACCACAGTGTTTGGTGGTACATCCTTTGTCACAATCGCGCCTGCTGCAACAACTGCTCCTTCACCTACACGAACCCCTTCAAGTACTACAGCATTCGCACCGATTACCACACCATCTTCAATAACTACTGGTTGTGCTGAAGGTGGCTCAATAACACCTGCTAATACTGCACCAGCTCCGACGTGACAATTCTTACCTACTGTTGCACGTCCGCCTAATGATGCATTCATATCGATCATTGTTCCTTCACCAATAACAGAACCGATATTGATCATCGCACCAAACATAATAACAGCACCGTCACCGATTTCCACTTGTTCACGAATGATCGCACCTGGCTCAATACGTGCATTAATATCTTTCATATCCAATAGTGGGATCGCTGAATTACGACGATCATTTTCCACAACATGATCAGTAATGTTATCACTATATGTATCAAGTAATGCTTTTACTTCTTTCCATTCACCAAAAATAACGCCATTCGTATCGTTTAAGAAAGTCTGGATTGACCCTGTTGCTTCAATGGTATCCAACCCTGTACCTTTCACATATACTTTTACAGGTGTTGATTTTTTACTGTTTGAAATAAATGAGATTATCTCATGTGCATCCATTTGCTTCATTATTTTCTTCCTCCAATATTTGTTGTTTTTATAAATGTAACAAAAAATAATTTACTTTTACAAGTATTATTATTTTTGCACATACATTGATTTGTTAACCTCTTTTAAAATAGCACGTCTTGTCAAAATACCAAGAAAATATCCCTCTTCATCAACAACACATGCAAATGCATGATTGATAACGACCTTTAGACATGTTAAAAAATCGGTATCCATTGTTAAAGTTGGTTGCTCAACTTGCATAACAGCTTCTACTTTTGTCTCTGCTAATTTCTCCATCTCGAACCGTTCCATTCCCATTACACTTTTTAAAATCGGTGTTTTTGCAATCGTACCTTTGAATTTATAGTCTAAGTCCAACACCGGAACAGATGAATAGCCTGATTCAACTAATACTAGTAAAGCATGCTCTACAGGATTACCTACTTGAACATGTGCCACCTTTTCTGCTGGTATCATCAAATCCTCTACAGTCAAATCAGTTAATGATTTTTTTAATAAGCTTGACATATGGGACACTCCTTTTCTCTTTGGTGAAGGAGCTATTATGACATCACCTCTACTATTTTAACATAAAATTTAAAAATTTGTGTAATCTATCGCATGGATATCATATTTGCTTCCACCCATGCTATAATGGAATACATATATTATTATGGCTGTAATGGAAAGGGCTTTAAACTGTATGAACCGTCGAACTTTTTTAAAACGTGTATTTGGGGGTATCATTACACTATTTGGGCTTAGTGGTGGTACTTATTATTATGCAAGAGAAATCGAACCTAATATGTTGGATGTACACGATGTTAATATCTATTCATCTAAAACTCCTACTGCATTTGAAGGATACAAAATACTACAATTCAGTGATACACATATTGGTTTTCAATATACAATAGATCAACTAGAAGAATTAGTAGTTAAAATGAATCAACTAGAACCGGACCTAATTGTGTTTACTGGTGATTTAATAGATAACCCTCGTACATATGATATCGATGAAAGACTAATATCCATACTGGGTAGATTGAAAGCTAGAGATGGGAAGTTTTGGATATACGGAAACCATGATCATGGTGGTTATGGAACAGATATATTAATGGATGTTTTTCAGCAGAGTGGTTTTGAATTGTTACAAAATGGACACAGACAGATAGATAAAAATGGTGATATGATTTATTTAGCTGGTCTAGATGATGCATTATTAGGGAGACCTGACATCAAACAAGCATTAGATGGAATTAGTAATGAACAGTTAACCATTTTACTTGCACATGAACCAGACTATGCAGATGTAACAAAAGACTATCCGGTTGATATTCAGTTATCGGGGCATAGTCACGGTGGACAAGTACAGATACCTTTTATAGGGTATATTTACACTCCTCACTTAGCACAAAAATACGTAGAAGGCACCTATGAAATCGGCAGTAATCCTTTGCAGTTGTTTGTGAGTCGCGGAGTGGGAACTACCAGATTACCGTACCGATTTTTCTGTAAACCTGAAATTACGATGTATCAATTAAAGAAAGAATAAACGAGGTGAAGACATGAAACGCAATGTAATACTTATGATCTTTATTGCACTTATAATAGCTGGCTGTGCAGATTCAAATAAATATGAAGGTGACTTTTCTATTGAGGTAGAAGATTTTACCTTTACAAATCAAGATGGTGATGATTTTTCAAAAAGCGATCTAGACGGAAAATTTTGGGTCGCTAACATGATATTCACTAACTGTGATTCGATTTGTCCCTCGATGACTGCTAATATGGCCAGACTCCAGGGTCTATTAGAGGAAGAAAATATAGATGCTGAATTAGTTTCCTTTAGTGTTGATCCAACTAATGATTCACCAGAAATATTAAAGGAATATATTGAGGAACGTGGCGGCACATTGGATAATTGGCACGCACTAACAGGTTACACAGATGAAGATATCAGTCAATTTGCCAGTAATTCATTCCAAGCATTTGTAGAAAATCCTGACAATAGTGACCAAGTTGCCCACGTCAATTCGTTCTATTTAGTCACACCAGACGGTAATGCTATAAAGAAATATCGCGGAGATAAGGCAGACAATATGCAAAAAATAGTTGAAGATATCCAAGCAATGAATTAAAGTAACAAGTAGAAGGATTGTTCTCCTTCTACTTTTCTTATGATATGAAATTTGGAAAGAAGGTGATGAAATGAAGGATTCAGATCAAGCGATTGATAGAATTGGACAAGCATTATTTATTGTTAATCGACATGCCAAGACCGCCCCAGATCCTACTCAATTATACCGCTTAAAAAATGAAACGATGAAAAAACTTATTAAAGAAAAAAAGGCAATAAAAGTTGGATTGCATTTTTCAAACAATCCAAAGCAAAGTCGCCAACACTCGGTATTACTTGTTCAAGTCGGGAATTACTACTTCCACACTCCTCCTAATAAAGAGGACATGGATACTTTACCCCATCTTGGTCAATTAAATGATAGCTATCGAAATCAAAAGCCTATCCTCTCATTAAACAAGGCAAAAGCAATCCTATTTGAATATTTAGACTGGTCTGTTCCAAAGCCAGCAAAAAGGCGTAATCCCAACTATAAACCCTTTCTACAGCAAACCTCTTCGCTTTCTCCTTTTTATCATAAAAGAAAACGCCGATAATACTATCCCTGTCACAAACAGAGGCAGGGACAAAAGAGAAATTAGATAGGGAAAATCCGAACATTAAAGTCTGAGTACACATACCGCTTCGGCAAAACACTTCGCTTTCCGTGGGCTTACTTAAGCTAACTGTGTGAAGAAAAACACTTCACACAGTAGATCTTCGGCTCGTGCTCGTCATGCGGAGTCTGCGTATTTTGCCTACAAAAAGTTCAGATTGTTCGGATTCTCATTCTACTTATTTAGTTATGTCCCAGCCTCTGTACATTTCTATCCATATATTAGTTAGAATAGGGTTGATTTTTTTTCATGAGAGAGAAACTTCTTTTTATACTTACAATAATAGAGAAGATTAATACTCCATACAGAACATATTTCCAATCTGGTACATTGATAAATTCGGATACAAGTAAGAACATGATTAATACCACAAACATATAAGTGATGAAAGTGTTCCACTCTAAAGCTATAACGAACTTCACAAAAGGTTTACATACATAATACAGAATAATTAAGCCAGTTACGATATAAAGTACAAAAAACAATTCAGTCTGCATCGTTAATAAAAGAAAATCACTTATTCTTACAATCTCTTTCCAAAGGTCTTCAACCATTATGTGTCCCTCCTTTTCATTTTATGATAAAATAATGCTAGCTTTTATAATTAGTATTATTATTTCCAAAGATTGTACTAGTTATAAGCGGAAATGAAGGAGGCATACATTTTGGAATCATTCATCAATGAGCAAGTGAAAGGCATTGAAATATCTGGAATCAGACAATTCTTTAATATGGTGGGAAATAAAAACGATATTCTATCACTAACTATAGGTCAACCTGATTTCCCTACCCCTTCCCATGTTAAAGAAAAAACAAAGGAAGCAATTGATCAAAATCAAACTACGTATACCCATAATGCAGGTATTTTATCTTTAAGAGAAGCAATTGCTTCATTTATAAAAACGAACTATCAACTAGAGTATGATCCTAGTAATGAAATCATCGTTACTGTCGGGGCATCCCAAGCTATTGATATTACCCTTAGAACTATTTTAATGAAAGGTGATGAAGTACTTTTACCTGGGCCAGTCTATCCTGGTTATGAACCATTAGTGAAATTAGCAGGCGGAATACCAACGTTTATCGATACTCGCCAATCCAATTTCAAATTAACAGCTGACCTGATAGAAAAATCTATTACGCCTAATACAAAGGCTGTCATTATCCCTTACCCTTCCAACCCTACAGGTGTGACACTTACAAAGGATGAATTAATAGATATAGCAACAGTTGTTGAAAAGCATAATATCTTTTTGATTGCAGACGAAATTTACAGCGAATTAGTTTATGATCAAAGCCACTATTCTATAGGACGTTTTCAAACTATTCGTGATAAAGTAATCATTATTAATGGCGTGTCAAAATCACATTCGATGACTGGTTTTCGAATTGGTTATATTCTTGCTGCTGACTGGTTAGCAAAACATATACTGAAAGTCCACCAGTATAATGTTTCTTGTGCATCCTCCATTAGCCAGTACGGCGCATTAGAAGCCATTAAGAACGGGCAACATGATCCGATTAAAATGAAAAAAGTATATCAGGAACGAAGAGACTATGTATATCAAAGGCTAAAAGCAATGAATATAAAAACATACTTACCAGATGGCGGATTCTATTTTTTTGTAGATGTTAGACACCTACAAAAAGAATCTTTCTCCTTGGCACTACAATTAGTCGAAGAAGCTAAAGTAGCGCTAGTACCTGGCAGCGCGTTTTCTGAATTAGGTGAAGGCTTTTTGCGTTTGTCTTATGCTTACGATATGGATACATTAACAGAAGGACTAGATCGGATCGAGGCGTTTATCTCCAAATTAACAAGTTAGTCATAATTTTCCATGATAAACCGGGAAAGCCCACCCGGTCCTGTCAAAAGTAGTTATTTTGACATGAATAATAGGCGTAACAACCACTCCGGCTGCCCACTTCGCTTTCCGTGGGGTTTGTCCTTGCACCTCCTGATAGCGAAGTAATTAGTCGGAGCGTTGGCAAATACACTTAAAAT
Organism: Gracilibacillus lacisalsi DSM 19029; assembly: GCF_000377765.1. Classification (GTDB taxonomy): domain Bacteria; phylum Bacillota; class Bacilli; order Bacillales; family Amphibacillaceae; genus Gracilibacillus; species Gracilibacillus lacisalsi. The sequence goes on from NZ_KB898668.1 coordinate 232,920, forward strand.
TTATCAAAATAACTACTTTTTTAATACCGTGATTATGCTGATTTTATGCTTTCTTTCCATATCAGCATACAAAACCCGTTTCAGGGAGTGGTTGAAACGGGTTTTCTTTATATATTTAAACATACTCATTCTGTTTCTTTATTTTGTTTTTGCTTATAATGCTCATAATCATTTAATAATTCGTCCAACTCTTGACTAATGTGAAGTGATTCTTTGCTAGTAATACCTTTTTTGAGAGCAACATCGGTCATTTCTTTTCTTAATTCCTCAATCTTACTTATTAAATTTATTGGATACAGTGTCATTTACCGAGTTACCCCCTAAAATAGATTTGTCCGACAGCGCATTTGGTAAACGCTATTGATTATCCCAAAAAAATGGTTCCTTGTAAAGCAAACCGCAATATTAGACATTTCTTTCGTATAAGAAAAGAATTTCTCGTAAATCTTGCAACATTTCGACATTTTTCTTTTATAGTATTTCATTATATTATGGAAGGAGTTTGGGTCCAGCAAGAGGACAAGGTGCTTTTCGCTATATTCAAAATGAAGCTTTTCCATCCATATGAAATCTGACTTAATAGCTTTGGAAAAAACAATCGAAAATTCAAATATATGTATTAAATATAAAATATTTAAAGATATTTTACAAGTAAAGTACGCATTATGGTGTTTGTGAATTATGGTGATTTTTGTCTATATGAAGCACAAAACCAGAACAGCAATCTGCTTTTTTTAGACTCAATAACAAAACCTCAATAGACTATTCTCTATTGAGGTTCTCTTATTTCTACATTATTTTACACGATCAAAAATACTATAACCCATACAACCGATTAAAATCACTAAACATAAAATACCAAAAAGATCCACGTTCTACACCTCATTTTTTCAATTCTTCTTTTCTATATTATACCTAATTTCCTCATTTTAATAAAGAATATTTTAGTATTTTCTTACCAAATCCTCTAAAGAATTAAATCGATTCATGCTATAATAAAGTGAGACTTCTATCAGCTGGGCTGAACGGTTAGCACTGAGATTTACATCAGTGGTTGGTCTCATGAGCCGTAAGCGCCATGCTATATGAACCCAATCCAGTCAAACTAGAAGGCGAGGAATTATTTTGTCCTTTTGTCCCAATTGTGGTAGTCAGGTTGAAGTAATGGAAACCTTTTGTGTTTCTTGCGGAAAAAGATTACCAGAAGATATAAATAAAAGAAAATTACCAGAGAAACCGTCTAAAAAATGGTGGTTACTCCCTACTGTCTCATTAATTCTTGCGAGTTGTATAATTGGCTCCACCTATTTTATTACAAACTATCAATCTAATAAAGCCTTAACTTATTATGATGAAGCAGCTGAGATGGCTCTGATTGGTGATTATCAGCAAGCAATAACATTACTTGAGCGTGCTCTGGATTATAAAGATAATTTTCCTGCTGCCGAAGAAGTTATAGAATTTTTAGATGTTGCTATGGAAGTGGAAGAAAATATTAAGCAAGTTGAGACCTTAAATGAACAAAGTAAGTTTGCTGAGTCATTTAAAATAATTCGAAATTCTGAAGCTGATTTACAAAAATTTAGTGGAGACTTGACCGATCAGATAATAGAAGAAAATCTGGCCACCAAAAATCAAACATTATTAAAACAAGCAACATATAAATTGAATAATGACCCTACTACCGATGAATTAAAGGCTTTATTATGGGAAGTAGAAGATATAACACATGAACAGGTAGCTGAATTACAGGAAGAAGTACACCAAAAGCTAGTGTCCATGACTTATCAAGAGGCTACTGCTTTACTTGAAGACTTTCAGTTTTCTCAGGCCTTGCATGTAATTGAAGATACGTTAAAAGTAGTGGAAAGCTCTGAACAATTAGAAAGTTTAAAAACAACGATAAATAAAGAGAAAACAGCTTTCGAATCTGCTCAGGAGCAACGAATCGAACAAGCACTTTCTGCGTTTGAAGAAGAACAAGAGTTAAATGAAAGTCATGCCATAGAACTCATTGATATACAAATACAAGAAGAGAAAGATAACTGGATCATTACTGGTCAACTAAAAAGTGTTGCTACAGTCCCTATCCATTCTATTTTAGTTAGTTATTCAATTCGTGATAAGGACGACAATACTGTTTTAGAAAACGATGTTTATGTATTTCCAGAGACATTATATCCAGATGAAGAGGGTAATTTTGAATTTACTCATTATGACGTTGATACAGACTATGAGCGATTAACACCAAAAGTAGAAGAAGTGACTTGGTACTTAGAATAAACTTCGGGGGATTTTTATGTATAAGAAAAGAAAATATATTCCTATTTTTTCCGCTGTCATCATACTATTAATAGCAATAATTGCAGCAATTAGTATTTACTTCAGTTTTATGAAACAGCCATTAGAAATAACGAATACACTAGCTACCAATATTGCAAGTGAGAGTGAAGTAAATTTAAAAAATATTATTCATCAATCTCAAAAATCAGTCGTTCAAATTGAAAGCTCCAGTGATGTCAACAAAAAAACAGGTTCTGGTTTTGTAATAAACAATCAAGGTGATATCATTACAAATGCCCATGTAGTCGAGGATGCTGACACCATTATTGTGAAATTAACTAATGCCAGGGAATATCCGGCAGCAATAGTTGGGATCGGAGAAGATCAAGATTTTGCAGTAATACGTGTTCCAGAGCTAAACCAGCTAGAGCCAATAGCATTGGAAACGGACAAACAAGCAGATATCGGTGATGAAATAATCGCGATCGGAAGTCCGATGGGGATTCAGAATAGTGTATCTCTTGGATTGATCGTTGGTACTGATCGATCATTTTCGATAAATGATTATCAATACGATGAAGTGTATCAAATCTCTGCTAACATCACACATGGAAATAGCGGTGGTCCTCTTATTTCCAGAAACAGTGGAAGAGTCATTGGAATTAACTCTGCGGGAATTTCTGATACAGACATTGGATTCAGTATACCAATCTCTCAAGTAGCTGAGACCGTTTCAGAATGGACGGAGAATGTGCAAGAAGATGAATTAACCATTCTCTCCCCGACCGAACAAACAATAAATAAAGAAAAACTTAAAGAAGACACCCTTTATATTGCTGATTACTTTTTTGATAATATTGAACTAAGAGATTATGTTAACGCCTATTCTTTATTGGGTAGTAAATATCAAAACAGCACGAGTTATACAGACTTCCGTCAATTATTTCAAACATTGATCGATTTAGAGGTTCAAGATAAAACCATTATTGATACTAAAAATGACGAAGTGCATATGGAAGTCAATGTCGAAATAACGATGAGAAATGAGACGTACGAAGAAGTCCAAAAATCACGGCAGTATGTGTTAGTAGTTGGGTATGAAAATGACCAACTAAAAATACTTAAATTGCAACAAGCCAAATAAAAGTGAGACTACCATTAGTAGGGGGTGTTCTTTGCCCTACTGTTGGTTAGCGATACTTATCAGGGTGTTATCGTCCGTTAGATCCTACTCTCACCTCTTTGAAACACTACATTCTTTTAAGTGGGAAATGACGGAAGGTTAGTATCAAAGCTAAAGAGGGGATGCTGTTTTGAAGAAAATCATTATTGTTTCACTTATTCTTTTGATCGGATGTAGTAATCAAGAAAGCGAGCCGATGATCACAAAAGAAGATCCTGATCAACCAATAGATGAATTATTAGACCAAGAAGAAATACCTCAGGAAAAAGAAGACCCTGAAGTAGAGTTTATATTAGAAGATGAAATTATAACATTGAACACAGACAATATTACTATACTTGGCGCCTATCTCAACACAGTGGAAAACAGAGATAGAGCTATAGCTAATATGAAGCTTGAAAAGCTTGAACTGGATCGACTTTACCTACTTTCTTTTAATTGCTCGTCAACGACTTGTTCTTATCTCTTATTAGATAGAAATGAGCCAAATCGTTCATTTTTAATAGATGATTTAATCTATTTAAAGGAAGTGATTCCATCTCCAGATCAATCAAATTTAGTATTTATTTTGGATGAGTTACAAGGAGATACATGGAAAGTATTCAACCTAGAAGCCTGGGATACAGTTAAATTTGAGCCTCCACCGCCGGCTGAAGATATAAATATTCAATCAGCAGAATGGCTTGATGAAGAATCTATTATTATCAAATATCAGCAGCTACCAGATGATAATGAACAGGAAATGATCATTACAGAGAAACAAGAACAATTGTTTGATTTAGAAGATTAATTGCTATCTAAATGGAAGTAAATGCTACATCCGCACAAAAACCCGTTTTCATTTAAATATGAAGCGGGTTTTTTGAAAAGGCACTATGTCGAGAAAATTATTGGAATCTAATCGTTTCCTCTGTTTTAATGTCTATCCTTTCTCCATCAATGAAGAACTGGGTATGGACAAACATTTTATGATCCCCTTTTTTAAGAGCCGGAAAATTCAATGGTTGTTGTGGATAATACTGGTACCCAGGTTTCATCTGTTTAGATATCGGACTACCTGTAAAAGTTGCATTGTCAGCATTAATAGTAACTTGTGTTAGCGGTGTTCTGTGCTGGATCATCATATCTTCTTCCCCAATATATTGAATCGATCGCAACACTTGAAAGCCATCACTAGTTGCCTCTACGCGTATATGTACAATAAAATCCTCATATTGTTCTTCAATCTTGACTGTTTCAACTAAAGATGCTTTCTGTAAATCCTTAATAACAAACAGTAGGACAGTCCCAATACAAGCGATTATAGCGATGACAATGGTGTATTTTTTCCACACATGTCATTCCTCCTCGCCATTTTTCTTTTCTTATATAGACGAATTCCCTAAACGTTTGGTTTCATTTCTTTTACAAATTTTAAATGTATACTTTTTTAAAACTTCTACAAGATATGTATAAGGCTATTCCATTAAAGGGAGGAAATAAGATGAAAGTGTTACATATATTCACTACTATCATGTGCATCTTAATACTTGCTGCCTGTAATAATCAGGACAATTCCTCTACGACTCAAGGTAATTCGTCTGATATTGTCATGTTGAGTTCAGAAACGTCAAATGCACATGAGGAACAGTCTATACCTAGCATAGCACAAACATATTTGGACGACCAGACAAATGATATTGCTTCATACAAAGCAATTCATATGGAAGATCAACTTTTTGTTGCCTTTAATGCAACACCTCTTAAACAAGCAGTTGAACAAAAAATAGAAAAACGAGTAAAAAAAGACTTAGAAACATTAACGAATATCAAAGAAATTCAAGTGACTTCTGATCAAAAATTTTTCATGGAGTTAACCAAGCTGGAAAATCAATCATTATCAAAGGAAGAAGCTCAAAAAAAATTAAAGAAACTCAAAAAACTGTTGAAAGAGAAAACGTAATGGAGGATATACAATGAAAGATCACCAAACAAATTACAAAGATTATGAAAAAGCCCAAGAACCGAAACGACCATTACTAAAAAACTGTATCAAGGCTTTTTTAATTGGTGGGCTTATTTGTGTCATTGGACAGGTTATATCAACCATCTATATGTACTTCTTTGACTTCACCGAACAAACTGTTGGTAATCCGACAGTTGCAACATTAATATTTATCACCATGTTACTTACTGGATTTGGGGTTTATGATCGTATTGCTCAATTTGCAGGGGCTGGAACGGCTGTGCCTGTAACAGGATTTGGTAATGCTGTAATTTCTGCTGCAATAGAACATCGTACAGAAGGATTTGTACAAGGTGTTGGTGGAAATATGTTTAAACTTGCTGGATCTGTAATTCTATTCGGTGTATTTTCTGCATTTATTATAGCTTTAATTAAAACTATTTTTTCTTATTGGAGTGGCGCATAATGATGACAGGTAAACAAACTTGGGTATTTGATTCCCCCCCATCCATTATTTCAACAGGAGTAGTTGGAGGACCTTTAGAAGAAAAAGGAAATATCCCCAATGACTTTGATTATTTCTATACGGATCAATGGATGGATGAAAAGTCATTTGAACTTGCACATCAACATATGATCGAAGATGCATGTCACTACGCCATTGAAAAAGCGAATTTGGAATTAAGTGACATTCAGTACTTTCTACATGGCGACCTAATTAACCAGTTAACTCCCTCTAACTTTGCAGCAAAAAATTTAGACACTCCCTATTTAGGTGTATTTAGTGCTTGTGCAACGTCAATGGAAGGATTAGCTATGGCTGCTTTAATAATGACTCAAATGAAAGCTGATTATGTGATGACTGGTGCGGCAAGTCACACTTCCGCAGTTGAAAGACAGTTCCGCTATCCGAATGAATACGGTAGTCAAAAACCCGATACTGCTCAGTTAACTGTAACGGGTGCTGGTATAGCTATTCTTTCAAAGAATGGTACAGGTCCAAAAGTAACATCTGCAACGATTGGAAAAGTTGTGGATAGAGGTTTAAAAGATCCGTTTAATATGGGTGGTGCTATGGCTCCAGCTGCTTATGATACCATTACTAGACATTTGAAGGATCGAAATATTTCGCCAGATTATTATGATTACATCATAACCGGAGATCTCGCTAAAGTTGGCCGTGAAATTTGCTTAGATTTATTCCAACAAAATAATGATCAAATTAACGAAAATCAATTTGTTGATTGCGGGTTAATCATCTATAAATCTGATCAACCTATATTCGCTGGAGCTAGTGGGCCAGCATGTTCGGCAGTGGTTACATATGGCCACTTTATCAATAAGCTGTTACAGGGAGAATGCAATCGTATTTTAGTTGTTGCTACAGGAGCTTTGTTATCCCCACTAACCGTTCAACAAAAACAAACAATACCGTGTATTGCACATGCAGTATCTATTGAAAATGCTTAAAAAAGAGGTGATTTAGAATGGTTTTTTTATGGTCTTTCATAGTTGGGGGGCTTATCTGTGTAGTCGGTCAGCTATTACTGGATGTAGGGAAACTGACTCCCGGTCATACATTAAGCACATTAGTTGTTGCTGGAGCTATTTTAGATGGGCTAGGGTTATATGAGCCATTAATTGATTTTGCTGGAGCTGGTGCTACAGTTCCGATCACGAGTTTTGGTAACTCACTTGTTCACGGTGCACTAGAAGAAGCGGAGAAACACGGATTGATAGGTGTTGTAACAGGTATGTTTGAAGTAACAAGTTCAGGTATTTCTGCAGCAATCATCTTCGGAATGATAGGCGCCATCTTCTTCAAAGCAAAGGGCTAAATAAACCAGTTAATGTTGAGCGGACATTTAGTGCGTTATTTGATGGAAGATCACCCGTTTTTCAGTATTAACGGACATTTAATCCGTTATTTGCTTCCATTAGGTAAGAATTAGTCTGTTTTTCAGTGAATAGCGGAATAGATGTCCGCAAACATCCAAAAAACAGCATCTTTTTCACAAATAACGGAACAAATGTCCGTACGCTCAGCCCAGAATCATTTGTACCTCGCAGCATACGCCGTTTAGCTTTTTACATATAAATATATATTTTGCCTAGCTGCTTTTGTGACTCTAAATGGCTAAAGGCTTTATTTATATCAGTCAATGGATATCCTTTATCAAGTAGTGGTTTTATATGATGTTTTTCGATGAAATCAATCAACTCGCGTAACTCTTCCCTGCTTCCCATTGTTGATCCAATTAGTTTGTATTGCCCATAGAAAAACGAACGCAAATTAAATGTAATCTCATCGTTAGTAGATGAACCAAAAGTAACTATTCTGCCACCTTTTTTCAGTACTTCTAATGACTTGTTAAACGTAGCACCTCCTATACTTTCAATCACGATATCAATCTGTTCATCAGCTAAGACATTTTTCCAATCTTCATCAGTTAAGATTCCACGATCAAAGCCTAGTTGCTCTGCTTGCTTTAATTTATCATAATCTCTCGAAGAAGTTATCACTCTTGCTCCTACTGCTTTAGCCATCTGGATGATAAAGGATGTTACTCCCCCACCTACTCCAGGAATAAATAATGTTTCCCCTTCTTTTATTTGTCCTTGTGTAAATAATGCACGATAACCAGTAAGGGCAGATAAAGCAAAAGTTCCTGCTTCTTCCCAATTTAAATGAGTTGGTACTCTTTCAACAAAATCTTCTTCAATAAGAATTTTTTCAGCGAATGTACCATTAAATGGCACTCCCACGATTTCAAAATCTTTCGGTGGTGCCTCTGAATTATTATACCAGTTTAAGCCTGGATTAATAATTACTTCCTCCCCCATTTCAAACCGAGAAGATCCTTCGCCAACTTTTTCAATCACACCAGCTCCATCAGATCCAAGAATATATGGTTCTGGATTACTACCAACACGATCTTTTATTTTCAAATCCCTATGATTTAACCCTGCTGATTTTAATCGTACTAAAACTTGCCCCGCTTTCGGCTCTAGCTCAGGCATATTTACTAATTGATATGTCCCGTTTTGGACAACATATGCTTTCATATTAAGACTCCTCTCTTATAGTATGTAGAGCTTGGTTATTCTCAATGCTATTCTTTAATAATCCTTGCATCTGGCCAATGCCTTTTGTTCCTAACAAAGGATATTGAATACTATCTGCTTGCTGAAATGTCTGATTAATAATTGGTTGATATTTTTTTCCTGTCAACACAACAATATCGTGAAATACATCAAGCCCCTTTTCCTTTAATTGATTTCGTAATAGATTAACCGATATTACATCTGGATCATTAGGGCGAAATGTGACATCATAGTTACCCGGTACCGTATCATCTGGTAATAATAAACCGTGTTTTCCAGATATAATAACCCAATTTTCGAAATACAATTCAACATATTGACGGCATAAACGATGCAATACACCTATGTACGCATATTTTGCTTGAGTCGGACCGATATCAGGGGTTTTATCCCATATTTTCTTTTTCCCACAAGGAATAATACACAATTGCGACATGTTCATCTCTCCATTCTAACCATTCTATTATATATAACTAATTAGCAGCATGTAAAACGTAAAAAAAGATTGTCAGATTAAAACAAGATAACAGCAACATTGTAATCGCTTACGGTCATTGCACCCCGAAAGAAATGTCAGAAAATTATTAAAAAACGGTTGACCAAACGACTTTTTGGTTGTATTATTGTCGTCAATCAGATATTTCAGAAAATTAAACATTTTTTAAAAAATATCTGTAGACAGGATAGAATCAATCGTATAGTATAAATTATAGAATATATATAAAGCGTTGACGGGAACAAAGGATTAGGATCATGTATTGAAAGAGAGCCGAGGATGGTGGAAGCTCGGTAATACACCCTTTTCCGAATACTCATCCCAGAGTGCTATGTTGAACAGACTTTCCTAGTAAGCATAGCCAGGTGTTCACACACCTGTTATCAAAATGAAGCTATTTATAAAATGTAGCTTCATAAGGCAATATTTGTAAGAATATTGCGAATCAGGGTGGTACCGTGAAAAGAAAGGCCTTTTCTCCCTTGTTATTTGCTATTTCGGTAGCAAGAACAAGTTAGAAATGGCCTTTTTTCTATATATAATGAAAATGAAATGATTATATTATATTTAATTTTTCAGATTCTAACATTTAGGAGGGATTATAATGGAAAGAACACAGAAGCAAGTACAATCAGCTACAGACTATAATGAACCCAAAACAGGTGCTGATTTACTTGTCGAATCGTTAATTAACGAAGGTGTCGATACATTATTCGGTTACCCAGGCGGAGCAGCTTTGCCTATTTTCGATGCTCTTTATAAAGCTCAGGATGCTTTCGATCAAATCCTAGCTAGACATGAACAAGGTTCTATACATGCAGCAGAAGGTTATGCAAGAGTTTCTGGTAAGCCTGGTGTTGTTGTGGCAACTTCAGGACCTGGTGCAACTAACTTAGTAACTGGTATTGCTGATGCAATGATTGATTCTTTGCCGATGATCATCATTACGGGTCAAGTTGCCCAAGGAGTAATTGGAACGGACGCATTTCAAGAAGTAGATGTAATGGGTGTGACTACGCCAATTACAAAGCATAACTATCAAGTTCGCGATGTTAGTGATTTACCTCGCATCGTCAAAGAGGCGTTTCATATTGCAACAACAGGCCGTCCTGGACCAGTATTAATTGATATGCCGAAAGATATATCTGGTGAGGTGATTGAAGCAGCATTCAAACCAAATGTAGAATTGGATCTACCAGGATATCAACCAACAACCAAACCGAACCCATTGCAAACGAAAAAACTTGCTGAAGCGATTGGTAAGGCGAAAAAACCAGTTTTACTAACAGGTGCAGGTATCTTATTTGCAAAAGCTTCTGAGGAAGTCCAAGAGCTTGCTGAAAAGTATTCTTTACCTGTCGCCTCTACTCTGTTAGGTTTAGGAGCATTCCCTGGTGACCATCCATTATTTATGGGAATGGCAGGTATGCACGGGACATACGCTTCCAATACCGCTTTGTATGAATGTGACTTATTAATCAACATTGGAGCAAGGTTTGACGACCGTTTAACCGGTAAATTAACATCCTTTGCTCCGAACGCAACAGTAGCTCACATTGATATTGATCCAGCAGAAATTGGTAAGAACGTTGCTACAGATATTCCGATTGTTGGAGATGCCAAGGCAGCAGTAAAGAAACTTTTATCCCATGATATCCAACATCCTGAGCATGATGAATGGCTTGTCCGCATTCACGAAAACAAAGAAAGCTATCCACTATGGTTCAATAACCCTGATCAAGAGATGATCGGACAATGGGTTATTAAGAAAGTCCACGAGGCAACCAAAGGAAATGCCATTGTGACAACTGATGTCGGGCAACATCAAATGTGGGCAGCACAATATTACACCTTCACCAAACCCGACAAATGGGTATCATCTGGTGGCTTAGGAACTATGGGTTTTGGCTTTCCAGCAGCAATTGGTGCACAGCTTGCTAAGCCTGATGAGACCGTTGTAGCTATTGTTGGTGACGGTGGTTTCCAAATGACGCTTCAGGAATTATCGATACTGCAAGAAAAAGGCTTGCCAGTCAAAGTAATTATTGTAAATAATCAAGCATTAGGAATGGTTAGACAATGGCAGGAAAAATTCTATTCCGAGCGTTATTCACAATCCATTTTTAGCATTCAACCTGATTTCGTTAAGTTGGCAGAATCCTACAATGTTAAAGGATTACAAGTAACAACTCAAGATGAGTTTATTCAAGCATTGCCTGAGATTTTCGATTATGAGGGTCCGGTAGTAGTAGATGCTCGCGTCTTGCAGCAGGAAAATGTATTCCCAATGATAGCACCTGGTACAGGACTAAATGAAATGATTGGGGTGAAACCATGAAACGAATTATAACTGCAACGGTGAGAAATCGCAGTGGTGTATTAAACCGCATAACAAGTCTCTTACAACGACGTCAATTTAACATCGAAAGTATCTCTGTTGGCAGAACTGAAACAGAAGGTATGAGTAAAATGACTTTCGTTGTTGAGGTTGAAGATTCACAAAAATTAGAACAAGTAACGAAACAGCTTAACAAGCAAATAGATGTTATCAAAGTTTCGGATATAACAGATAAAGCTATTGTTGCACGTGAGCTTGCATTGATAAAAATTGTCAGCAACGGCCAATTACGTGCAGAGGTTCAAGGTATTATTGAACCATTCAGGGCTTCGATTATTGATGTAAGTAAAGATAGCTTATCCATCCAAGTTACTGGTAAGCCAGATAAAGTAGAAGCATTAATTGAACTGCTACGACCATATGGCATTAAAGAATTAGCACGCACAGGCTTAACTGCTTTTGTTCGTGGACAACAGCCCAATACAGATGGCAGTTTTCAATCACTATTAGGTTAATAATAATAATCACATTATTATAAATAAAATAAAATTAATGGAGAGGATGTAGTTTATTATGACTAAAGTACTTTATAACAACAATATTAATGAAGAGGTATTACAATCTAAGAAGATCGCCATTATCGGTTATGGTTCTCAAGGCCATGCACATGCATTGAACTTGAAAGAAAGTGGTTTTGATGTAGTGGTTGGTCTTCGTAAAGGTCGTTCTTGGGATAAAGCGGTAGAAGATGGTGTGGATGTAAAATCTGTAGCAGATGCATCTAAAGAAGCAGATGTTATTATGATCTTACTTCCTGACGAATATCAGCCATCCATTTATAAAGAGGCAATTGAACCAAACTTAGAAGCAGGAAATGCCCTAGTATTTGCGCATGGATTTAATATTCACTTTAATCAAATCGTACCTCCAGCAGATGTAGATGTATTTCTTGTAGCTCCGAAAGGGCCTGGTCACTTAGTACGTAGAACATATGAAGAAGGTGCTGGTGTACCTGCACTTTATGGTATTTTCCAAGATGCAACAGGTCAAGCAACAGATGTGGCTCTAGCTTATGCAAAAGGAATCGGTGCAGGCCGTGCTGGTATTCTTGAAACAAGTTTCCAAGAAGAAACGGAAACAGATTTATTTGGTGAGCAAGCTGTACTTTGCGGCGGTACTTCTGCTCTTGTAAAAGCTGGTTTCGAAACGCTTGTAGAAGCTGGGTATCAACCAGAAGTTGCATATTTTGAATGTCTACATGAATTAAAACTAATTGTTGATCTACTATATGAAGGTGGATTAGAGAACATGCGCCACTCTATTTCTGACACTGCTGAATGGGGTGACTTCATGTCAGGTCCACGTATTGTTGATGAAGATACAAAGGCACGTATGAAAGAAGTATTATCTGACATCCAAACAGGTAAATTCGCTCAAGGTTGGATTCTTGAAAATCAAGCTAACCGTCCTCGTTATGCTGCTATTAAGAAAGCAGAAAGCGAACATCAAATTGAGAAGGTAGGTAGAGAACTGCGTGAATTAATGCCATTTGTTAAACAAAAGGCAATTAATAAAAAGGAAGTGGTCTCTAATGACTCAAATTAAGATTTTTGATACGACACTTCGTGATGGTGAACAATCACCTGGTGTCAATCTCAATCAACTAGAAAAATTAGAGCTTGCTAAACAATTAGAACGCTTTGGGGTAGATGTTATGGAAGCAGGGTTTCCTGCTTCCTCCAAAGGCGATTTTGAAGCTGTAAAAAAAATTGCTGAAACGGTGAAGAATGTATCTGTAACTGGTTTAGCTCGTGCCGTTAAATCCGATATTGATGCTTGTCGCGATGCTTTACAAAATGCGACTCATCCTAGACTTCACGTTTTTATTGCCACCTCCCCTATTCATATGGAATATAAATTAAAGAAAACTCCAGAAGAAGTGATTGAAACAGCAGTCGAAATGGTCAAATACGGTAAACAATTTTTTGATCATGTTGAATGGTCTGCAGAAGATGCATCACGTACTGACTTAGATTTCCTTGCAAAGATTATTGAAAAAGTCATCGATGCTGGTGCTACCGTGATTAACTTACCTGATACAGTTGGTTATACTATGCCACGTGAATATGGTGCCATGTTTAAGTATATTAAAGAAAATGTACCAAACATTGATAAAGTTGACCTTTCTTGTCATTGCCACGATGACCTAGGGATGGCTTTGGCTAACTCTATTGCCGCAGTAGAAAATGGTGCTACTCAAGTCGAAGGTACAATTAACGGTATCGGTGAACGTGCAGGAAACGCATCATTGGAAGAGTTTGCTGTAGCGTTAAAAATTCGCAATGATTATTATCCTTATTATACTAATTTAGTTTTAAATGAAATTAAACGTACTAGTGATATGGTGAGTAAATTCACTGGTATGACGGTACCTGGAAACAAAGCGGTTGTTGGCCGAAATGCTTTTGCACATGAATCTGGCATTCACCAAGATGGTGTATTAAAAAATGCGCAAACGTATGAAATTATTACCCCAGAATTAGTCGGTGTTCATTCTAATAACCTTGTATTAGGTAAGCACTCAGGTCGTCATGCATTTACAGATAAAATTAAGCAGCTTGGTTACGAACTTCCAGAAGACAAAATAAAAGAAGCATTTAAGGCGTTTAAATTATTAACTGACCGTAAAAAAGAAGTCACAGACGATGATTTGTTTGCAATCCTTACTGACATTCAAACAGATACCTCGAATGTGAAACGTTATCAACTGCAAAATTTCCAAGTTCAATATGGTTCGAATGATCAACCAAGTGCAACAGTATCACTTACTACTCCTGATAATGAGCAAGTAGAAGATACGAGCACAGGCTCAGGTAGTGTGGAAGCACTATATAACACATTAGATCAAATAATTACAGAAGAAACACACCTTACTGATTTTCAACTAAATTCAATTGGTCAAGGTCGCGATGCACTCGCAGAAGTACATGTCAGCTTAACTGTTGATGGAAAGACTGTAAGTGGACGTGGTTCCGCACAAGATGTGTTAGAAGCTGCTGTGCAAGCATATCTAAACGGTGTAAACCGAGCTATTTACCAAAAAAAAGCAATCTAAGTCGTTATGTAGGAGGTCAATGAATTGAGCAAAAAAATCGTCCTGCTTCCGGGTGATGGAATTGGAGCAGAAGTTATCTATGCTGCCAAAGAAGTCCTAGAAGCAATTAGCCAAAAATATCATAAAGTTTTTGAATTTTCTTCATACGACATCGGTGGTGTTGCCATTGATAATCACGCCACTCCCCTCCCTGACGAAACGGTAGAAGCTTGCAAAAGTGCTGATGCTGTTTTATTAGGTGCAGTAGGTGGTCCGAAGTGGGATAATAACCCTTCAGATTTAAGACCCGAACGTGGTTTGCTAGGTATCCGTAAAGCACTGGATTTATATGCGAACCTGCGCCCTGTTAAAGGCTTCAAAAATCTTTTACATGCATCTCCACTAAAAGAAGAAATCATACAAGGCAGTGACTTATTAATTGTTCGTGAACTAACTGGCGGGTTATATTTCGGAAGACCAAGTGAACGTCTTGATGATGGGAATGCTGTTGTTGACACATTAGCATATACACGAAAAGAGATGGAACGTATTATCGACAAAGCTTTTCAAAGTGCAGAGTTACGCAATAACCACCTAACCTCTGTTGATAAAGCAAATGTGTTAGAATCTAGTAAACTATGGAGGGAAATTGTCGAGGAAAAAAAGGTAGAATATCCAAATGTCACCGTTGATCACGTATTAGTCGACGCTGCGGCAATGAAACTGATCACGAATCCGACACAGTTTGATGTGATAGTTACAGAGAACATGTTTGGTGATATTTTAAGTGATGAAGCTTCTGTTCTAACTGGATCACTTGGGATGCTCCCTTCTGCTAGCTTAGCTGAAGACGGTGTTGGCTTATATGAACCTGCGCATGGATCTGCACCTGATATTGCTGGTAAAGGTATTGCCAATCCAATTGCGATGATCCTTTCCGCTGCCATGATGCTTCGCTACTCATTTGATATGAATGAAGAAGCACAAGCAATTGAAGATGCAGTAGAAAAAGTATTAAATCAAAACTATCACACCGCAGATTTGAAAAATGACAATGGAAAGCTAGTCAACACAACCGAAATGACACAGTTAATCGTTGACGCAATCCAATAAGAAGACGGAAACTTCGGCGTACCTATTCCACATAGATAAACGCCGATCTTTTTCTAAGTGAACAACTACTATAGTGCTGAACAAAGCAACTTTATGTTGATAAAAACTATTACGTAAGGAGTGAAACAGATGCGAAAACCAAAGACTATTATTGAAAAGATTTGGGAAAAACATATCGTTCATCATGAAGAAGGGAAACCTGATCTTTTATATATTGACTTACACTTAGTCCATGAGGTTACTTCCCCTCAAGCGTTTGAAGGGCTTAGAATCAACAACCGAAAAGTACGCAGACCTGATCGCACCTTTGCAACCATGGATCATAACGTACCAACGATCCACCGTAATGTTATCAAAGATGAAGTATCCAAAACACAAATGGAGACATTAAAAGCAAACTGTGAAGAGTTTGGTGTACCTTTAGCTGATATCCATCATCCAGATCAAGGTATCGTACATGTAATCGGGCCAGAATTAGGATTGACACAACCTGGTAAAACAATTGTTTGTGGTGACAGCCACACTTCTACTCACGGAGCATTCGGTGCATTAGCCTTTGGTATTGGTACCAGTGAAGTGGAACACGTATTAGCTACCCAAACCATCTGGCAACAAAAACCAAAAACATTAAATGTAAAAGTCAATGGTAAATTAGGTACAGGTGTAACAGCAAAAGACTTAATTTTAGCAATTATCGGTAAATTTGGTGTTAAATTCGGTACTGGATATGTTATCGAATATACCGGAGAAGCAATTCGAGATCTGTCTATGGAAGGTCGTATGACAGTCTGTAACATGTCGATTGAAGCTGGTGCTCGTGCAGGTTTGATCAGCCCGGATGACACTACTGTTGAATTTTTACGCGGAAAACGCCATGTTCCAGATGGTCAAGAATTCGAGCAGCTTGTTGAAGAATGGAAAGCATTAGCAACAGATGAAGGTGCCATTTATGATGAGCAAGTCGAAATTGATGCGGACGAAATTGAACCACAGGTTACATGGGGAACAAACCCTGGTATGTGTATTCCCGTGAGCGCAAACGTTCCAACTGTTGATGATGCAAATCATGAGAATGAACGTGAAGAAATAACGCGTGCTTTAGAGTACATGGGCCTTGAAGGTGGCGAACCAATCTCTTCTGTTGAAATTGAACACGTATTTATCGGATCTTGTACTAACTCTCGACTTGCAGACTTGAAGAGAGCATCTGAAATAGTAAAGGGACACAAAGTGAATCCTAATGTTCGTGCCATTGTTGTACCTGGTTCCCATAGTGTCAAAGCTCAAGCCGAAAAAGAAGGGATCGATGTCATCTTTAAAGATGCTGGTTTTGAATGGCGTGATGCTGGTTGCAGTATGTGTCTTGCCATGAACGATGACGTTGTTCCGGAGGGCGAACGTTGCGCTTCTACTTCTAATCGTAATTTTGAAGGTCGTCAAGGTACTGGTGCTCGTACACACTTAGTAAGTCCGGAAATGGCTGCAGCAGCTGCAATCAAAGGACACTTTGTTGATGTTCGTCATTTATCCATTCCAACACCAAGCTAAATGTTAAAGGAGGCTACCAAAATGGAACCAATTCGTAAACACGAAGGGCTAGTATACCCTTTGAATCGCGCGAATGTTGATACTGATCAAATCATTCCTAAACAATTTCTCAAACGAATTTCACGTCAAGGATTTGGTCAATTCGTTTTCTATAACTGGCGCTTTGACTCAAACGGTGAATTGCGTAACGATTTCTCTTTAAATCAGCCAAAATATCAAGGAACATCTATCTTAGTAGCCGGAGAAAACTTCGGTTGCGGATCCTCCCGTGAACATGCTCCATGGGCATTACAAGATTATGGCTTTAGAGTAATTATAGCTCCAAGTTATGCTGATATTTTTTATAACAACTGTACAAAAAATGGTATCTTACCTGTTAAATTAACAGAAGATGAGGTACAGACCTTAATTAACAATGCGGAAGCCAGTCAATATCACTTAACTGTAGACCTTGAAGCAAAAAAAGTCTATGACACTCAAGGCTTTGAAGCTTCTTTTGATTTAGACGACTATAAGCGAGAAATGCTTCTAAATGGATGGGATGAAATTGCTGTTACTCTAACCCATGAAGATAAGATATCTCAATTTGAAGAAGCAAAAGGTTAATCTAAAAAGCTGATTTCCTTAAGATAAGGAGGTCAGCTTTTTTAAAATGCCCTTCTAATATATCCTCTCCTCTCTTCTTTCCTTTATCCATTTCATTTTCCAAAATCATCTTTAGTGGGATATGAAGATTCGGACATACTAACAGATATAAGGAGGTGTAATATTTGCTACATCCCACTGAAATACAACAATGCAAACAGGAATTATTAACACGAAAAAAAGAAATGAAAGAGCATCTCAAAGATCATTTCGGATTAGAACAAGCCATTAATAAAGAATCCGTTTCAGAATTATCCAATTATGATAACCATCCAGCTGATACAGGTTCAGAGCTATTTGAACGAGAAAAAGACATTGCACTTAACGAACACGAGGAAAAAGAGCTATCTGATATCAAACAAGCATTACAAGCTATTGACAATGGAACGTATGGAAAATGTGAGATCTGCCACAGTGATATACCTGCAGAACGTATGATGGCAATGCCTACTACTACTCGATGTATAAAGCATGCAGAACATGATGTCAAAAAGCAAAGACCGATCGAAGAAGATATTCTCCACTCCAATATCGATGAACAGGAATTAGAAGGTGATGATCATACGATGTTTGATGGTGAAGACGCATGGCAAAGTGTAGAAATGTACGGCTCCTCTGATGGCCCTTCAGACTTTTATGATACTGAAAAAGATTATGATAATATGTATTATCATTCAGAAGAACAGGTCGGAAGCGTAGAGGAACTCGAAGGATTTCTATTAGCTGGAATGGATGGAAAATATATTGGTGTCAATGACGCACATGAAAAATATGAAGATTATTTAGATGAGAATGATATCAAGTCGATTTTATATGATCAATAATGTAAAAATTCCTATAGAGCTTTAAAAAACATTATGTAGGACCACCAGAGGTTGGTCCTACATAATCTACTCTAAATGTTTAGGAGGTGGTGTTTGGTGTTGCTTATCCGCTACCTCCTGAAATATATTATCCTTAGGATTTGTATTATTTTGTAGGGTGTTAATGCTTAGTTGCAATTGTTGTAATTGGTTAACTAGTTGTTGTAAATCACCTTTAGTCATTGGTTGAGCTTCAGGCTTTAACATGTATCCTAATTGTCCATTCGGTTCCAATGTTGCCGATTCTACATCGCTGAGTTTTTGAACATTTTGTTGCCGTAACAACATCTCTAATAAATCTACTGATATACGATATTTCCTTAAATTTTCTTCAATAAGTTGGCCATTTTCAATTAATACATTGGATTTACCTGTGATTAAAGCTTCAGCCTTATCCGATTTTATTTGTACATATTCCATCACAATTAATGTAATAATCAAAATTGCACTTATGCCGAATGTAACCCAGATATTTTCACCTGCTACAGGCTGAATAAGCAGTGACCCTATCGCAATCATCAGAACAGTTTGTGCTAATGTCATTTGAGATATTGACTTCCTGCCAGCTATCCGAAGAAGAAACGTTCCTATTATAATAATTAAAACAGCTTTCCAAATCCAATCCCATTGCACAAGGCAACACCCTTTCACAGTTGAAAATTTTTAGGTTGAAAATTCCGTACTGTTCTACTTCTAGGATGAGCATGTCAATGATGGATTATGTATTTATTTCTTCCTTAAATAATATCTAACAACGCTAACATTCCAGTCACTGCGTATATGTTCCAAAGAATATGGAGCATAATCGGAACTACTAATGACTTAGTCAAACGATATAACCCAACGAAAATCATCCCCATTATGGTTGCGGATATAAAATGTCCCGGATGTAATGCTCCAAAAATCACAGCAGATACTATTAGTCCTATCCAAAAGGAATATTTTTCATTTAAAAATTTATGTACTAAGCCTCTGAACATAATTTCTTCTTTAATTGGCGTTAGCAAAGTAAATGCAAGGTAAAATAAGAGAAGGTTAAACCAATGATCTGACATCCCTTCTAAACCAAATGTATCAATTTGACTTGCTCCCTCTTCCCACTTGAACACATGGAGAATAAGAAATTGACTGATGTAAGTAAAAACAAATGCTATAAAAAGATATAAATATGTTTTCGCTTTTTTTAGTGGTTTCCATGAAAAGGACATCTTCAGAAAATGCCGCACCTTTTTAAATATTAATAGTGCGATCACAATACCTAGAGCATCTATGATTAACGTGTAATGACTTTGCATCAATAAACTCGTATAGGATCCTTCCGTTCCTCCGTCTAATATCAACGCAATGATTCCTAGGATAAAGCCTAGCACTAGTACAAATCCAAGGTATGATAAGAAAAAGCCAATCACGCCACCCCAGCCTAATTCTACATTGTCTTTCAGATCTTTCCCCTCATTTTCTTTGTTAAAAGTAAGTTCTTCCATGTTAACTCCCCTTTAATAAATCGATAGTTCATTTACGAGTTCAATCCTTATAATGTTTCAGTTTTTAGTACTTTAATTGCTTGACTATAGTTATCCAATTAAGAAAAACTGGCAAACCCCGCCGGTCCTTTATTACTTTAGTAGTAATGATGAAATATTTGAACAGCTTGACCACCGCTCCGGCTCCCACTTCCCTTTCCGTGGGGTTTGTCCTTCAGCTAACTTTTTCGAGCCAAAACCGCTCGAAAAAGTGGATCTTCAGGTCAAACAATTCCCACAGGAGTGGAAGTGAACGGCCTTCGCTAAGGTCTGTTCTACAATTCTAGCATGAAGTAACATAGCTGCTTTTATACTTATGGATAGCGATTCTCGCTCTTATCCATTGTATAAAAGGCAACCTATTACTTCTGACAAGAATTGTTGCACCTTCTCATAGCGGAGACTAATTACGGAGACTCCTGCGGGAACTGCGCGAGCCGAAAATCCACTTTGCAAAGTGTTTTTCTTTGCAAAGTTAGTTGAGGCCGTGCCCGTGGAAAGCGAAGTAATTAGTCGGAGCGTTGGCAAATACACTTAAAATATGTCAAAATAACTACTTCGTTAAACACGGTCATTGCGCTGATTATATACTTTCTTACCATTTAAGAAAAGCGCAGAGCGCCCGCTTAGAAACGTAGCGGCTCTGGAGCTAATCGACTGAGATCCACTTTGGTAAGCGCTCTTTGCTTACCAAAGTTAGGTTAGCGAAAATCCCGTGGAAAGGGAAGTGGACAGCCGCAGCGATGGTTTCCTGTACAAGCTATTTCAAAATGGCTACTCTGCTTACAAATGCGTTGATACCGCGGATTATATACTCCCTCTATATTACAACGAAAAAGGATACAGCACTGCTGTATCCACTAATCTTAATAATCACTATTACTTTCTTCACCATTTACAATCGCTACACTGGCACTTGCTCCAATTCGGGAAGCGCCTGCATCGACCATTGCTTGTGCTGTTTCTAAATCACGTACGCCACCAGAAGCTTTTACCCCAATATCTGGTCCGACTGTTTTACGCATTAAGGCGATATCTTCTGTTGTAGCTCCTCCAGTTGAGAAACCTGTAGATGTCTTAACATAATCAGCTCCTGCTGCAACAGCTAATCGGCAGGCTGTTTCTTTTTCTTCATCCGTTAATAAGCATGTTTCAATAATTACTTTTACTAATGCTTTTCCAGATGCAGCCTGTACTACTGCTTCGATATCTTGTTGAACTAGCTCATGTTTTCCATCTTTTAAGGCTGCAATATTTATTACCATGTCAACTTCTGTCGCACCTTTTTCGATAGTATATTTCGTTTCAAAAGCTTTAACTGCCGAAGACGTCGCACCTAATGGGAAACCAATCACCGTACAAACTGCTACATTCGAACCGGTTAATAATTCTTTTGCATAGCTAACCCATGTCGGATTAACACAAACAGAGTAAAAACCATATTCTTTCGCTTCATTACATAACGTCTCAATTTGTTCATTTGTTGTATCTGGTTTTAATGCAGTATGATCAATTTTGTTTGCTAAAGTCATGTTCATCCTCCTTCATTATTTTACATTGGACATATCATCAGCAATAAATGCACCTGGAAGTAACTCCCTAACCGTCGTTTCTTGTACATCTCCTTGAAGATTCGTTAATAGCACTTTCATATCAGGTTCACAAAGCTCTGCCAAAACTTGACGACATGCTCCACACGGTGATACAGGGCGATCTGTATCTGCCACGACAGCTATCATTTCAAATTTCTTAGAACCTGTTGCATAGGCATGAAATAAAGCAGTTCTTTCACCACAATTAGTCATCGAGTAAGCAGCATTTTCGATATTGCAACCGTGGAAAATGTTTCCTTTGTCATCCAATAACGCCGCGCCTACTTTAAACTTGGAATACGGTACATACGCTTTTTTACGTGCCTTTTTAGCCTCTTCTATTAATTGTTTTTCCATCTCGTTCTCCCCCTTTTATTTTAGCCAATATCTTGTATTAGCTGTTTTACAAATTGTAAAAAGGATTCCCGAACTTTTTCTGTCGTTTCAATAACTTCATCGTGTGTTAATGGTTGATCTAAAATTCCTGCCGCCATATTGGAGATACAAGAAATACCGACACATTTGATGCCCGCATGACGAGCAACAGTAACTTCAGGTACAGTCGACATCCCAACAGCATCTCCTCCAATAGTATCTAACATGCGGATTTCTGCCGGAGTCTCATAACTTGGTCCAGTATTCCAAACATAGACACCTTCTTTTAAGGTAATGTCTAGTTGTTCAGCCGCTTGTTTTGCTACTACTTGTAAGTCACGATCATATGCAGTTGACATATCAGGGAATCGAACTCCATGCTCATGAACGTTTTCTCCGATTAATGGATTTTGTCCAGTGTTGTTGATATGATCCGTAATCAACATGAGATCTCCTGGTTCTAAAGATCGGTTCACACCACCTGCAGCATTTGTTACGATTAACTTTTCAACACCCAATTCTTTCATAACACGAACAGGGAATGTTACCGCATCTAGTCCGTAACCTTCATAGTAATGAAACCGCCCTTGCATGGCGATAACATCGACACCTTGCAATTTTCCAATTACCAACTGTCCTGCATGTCCTTCAACAGTTGATACTGGAAATCCTGGAATTTCTTCATATTTGATTTTAGTTGGGTTTTCTATTTCATCTGCTAGCATACCTAAACCCGATCCCAGAATTAAACCAATTTTAGGTTGTGTTTTTATTTTGTCTTGTAGATATGCAGTTGCTTCAGCTAACTGGTTCACTTCAAACAGCCTCCTATTACTCAATTTCTTTCAGAAAACTTTTCCCGTTTACTGGTAATGTTACACCAAAATTGTCAGCAATGGTAGCACCAATATCAGCAAATGTTTCTCTTATTTCTAATTGTTTACCATTTGTAATTTGATTATGACGAATTAAAAGCGGGACATACTCTCTCGTATGATCTGTTCCGTGATGGATAGGATCGTTACCATGATCCGCTGTAATAATGAAAAGATCATCATCTTGCAATTTTTTTAGCATTTCTGGTAAACGTTGGTCAAATGCTTCCAATGCTTCTCCGTAACCTTGAGGATCACGACGGTGCCCATATTTCGCATCAAAATCAACTAGGTTGAGGAAATTCAATCCATGAAAGTCTTTATCCATTGACTGAATGAACTTCTCCATACCATCAGCATTGTCCTTTGTACGAATGGCTTCTGTTACCCCTTCACCATCGTAAATATCAGATATTTTCCCTAATGCAATCACGTCATAGTCCGAATCTGCTAATTCATTCATGACCGTTCTACCAAAAGGCTTCAATGCATAATCATGACGATTAGAGGTACGCTCAAAAGCGCCTGGTTCACCGATAAAAGGACGAGCAATAACGCGGCCAACCATATATGTTTCATTTTTCGTTAAATCACGTGCGATCTCACAAATTCGATATTGTTCCTCAATCGGAATAATATCTTCATGTGCTGCAATTTGTAAGACAGAATCAGCTGATGTATACACAATCAGATCTCCTGATTTCATATGTTCTTCACCTAACTCTTCGATAATGGCGGTACCAGAAGCTGGTTTATTACCTATAACTTTTCGTCCTGTTTTCTCTTCTAATTGTTGTACTAGGTCATCTGGAAATCCATCTGGAAATGTTTGAAATGGCTGGTCAATATGCAAGCCCATGATTTCCCAATGTCCTGTCATCGTATCTTTCCCGTTTGAAGCCTCTTGCATTTTTGTGTAGTGTGCTTTCGGCTGCTCTGCTTTTTCGATGCCTTTAATTTCACGAATATTACTTAAACCTAACCTGCCAATATGAGGCATATGTAAGCCATTCATATGTTCAGCAATGTGGCCTAATGTATCCGCACCTTTGTCATTGAACTGTGCTGCATCTGGGGCTTCTCCAATACCAACAGAATCTAATACAATTAAAAATACTCGTTTATAAGATTTCAATAGTATTCTTCCTTTCTTTAAAAAAATGACTTCAACCATTCGACAATCTGTCCTCCGAAATAAACACCAAATATACCAACTACACCTGCGAGTACGGGTGGAGCAGGCAGAGGTAATTTCATGAATTTAAAGACAATGCCGATAATGATTCCAGCAAGTAAGCTAAGGACAATCTCTTTCATGCTGTTTCACTCCTATTTTATCTACTTTGATGTAGGATGTCCAACCTCTTCAGGCAGAGCCTATTACTTTGCATAAAAGACTCATCTTGTATTACTTAGTGAATAATATCGTAAATTAATGAATGTTGTGTTGTGTTTTCAGCTTTGATCGAATAAGCTTCGATGATTTTTTCTTCTACTTCTTTGATATTTTCCTGATTACTATATACTTTAACCAGTGTCTCCCCTTCTGATACTTGATCACCAATCTTTTTCTGTAACACTACCCCTACAGCCAAATCAATTTGTGAATCTTTGGTTAAACGTCCAGCACCTAGCATACTTGCTGCAATACCGATTTCATCTGCTACTATTTCTTTAACAAAACCAGCATGTGTTGCTTTGATATCTATAACATATTTTGCTTGTGGTAATTTACTTGGTGCATCTACCACTGATGCATCGCCACCTTGTGATGACACAAATGTTTTAAATTTCTCTAATGCTTTACCTGAGGCAACTGCATCTTCTAGTTTTGCTCTTGCTTCTTCAATAGAATCTGCTTGTTTCGCTAAATATACCATTTGACTTCCTAGTGTTAAACACAATTCATATAAATCTTCTGGCCCGTTTCCTTGTAACGTATCTATTGCCTCTTTGATTTCAAGTGCATTTCCTACAGCATGACCTAATGGCTGGTTCATATCTGAAATAACTGCAATTGTTTCACGACCTGCTCCATTTCCGATATCCACCATCGCTTTTGCTAATTGTTTTGCATCATCCAAATTCTTCATAAATGCGCCTGATCCTGTTTTGACATCCAATACAATTGCATCTGCACCAGAAGCTATTTTTTTACTCATAATCGAGCTAGCAATTAATGGGATCGAATTCACAGTAGCCGTGACATCTCGTAAACCGTACAATTTCTTATCAGCAGGAGTTAAATTCCCACTTTGCCCCACAACAGCTACTTTTTGTTGATTGACAAGTTGATTAAATTTTTCAGCTGTTAATTCAACTTGAAACCCTTTAATTGATTCTAATTTGTCAATGGTTCCACCAGTATGTCCAAGCCCTCTTCCAGACATTTTTGCTACAGGAACACCTACAGATGCTACTAAAGGAGCCAATATAAGTGTAGTAGTATCACCAACTCCTCCAGTTGAATGTTTATCTACTTTAATACCTTGTATATCTGACAAATCAACTTGATCACCAGATTCTACCATTGCCATAGTAAGATTTACTCGCTCTTCTGTTGTCATCCCCTGAAAATAAAGAGCCATCGCCATAGCTGACATTTGGTAATCAGGTATTTCCTCGTTTGTATAACCATCAATCATAAAATCGATTTCATCTTTTGTTAAACCTTTACCGTCACGTTTTTTAGCAATTAAATCAACCATTCTCATCGTACTGACACACCTTTCTTAAATAGTCCTTGTTTATGTACCTATTTTTCCTATGCATAATTGATAGGACGTCCAACAACCTATTGTCGATAAAAAGAACCCTTATATATTGGATTCGGTTTCATTATATAGGTAAGACGTCCAACAAGTCAATATATTTTTGTTCCATATAAAAACCATCCTTATCAGATGGTTTTTATTAAAATATTCGTTTTCGAATGACACTAAAACTTACCTGATCAGCTCTGAAAAAGTTTAATGAATATAAGATCGGTTGGTCATCCGTGTCATAATGCGTCTGTTTTAAAATCAATAGCGGCTGATCTGGATCTGATTCTAATATCTCGGATACCTCCTGATGGTAACCTATCGTTTTTATATCTGCCTTTGCATAACTTATCGTAATACCTTTTTTCTCTTGAAAAGAATATAACATCGATTCTTCTCCAAAATAATAGTCCTCTCCAATTAAAGAAACTGGCACCTTATCAATACAGTAAACCAATGGCTCACCATCAGCTGTCCTTACACGTTTGACAAGGTAAACTCGATCCTCATCATTTAACTCTAATTCTTGTTTATCTTCACTAACGGCATCAGCTATCCCCTGAAAAAGCAAATTAGTTCCAGGTTCTTTACCCTCTCTTTTGATAAAATCGGTAATACTGAATAATTCCTCAATACCACCAGAAAAAGAAGGTTTTTTATTCACAAAAGTGCCTATTCCATGTTTACGAATAATAACATTTTCTTCTTCTAATATCCGGAGCGCTTCTCTTAATGTATTTCGCGATACATTTAACTGCTTGGCAAAGTCCATCTCGGATGGCAATCGCTCACCAGGTTCTAACTCTCCATCATTAATTTTGGTTTTAATTTGTTCAATCACGTGCATATAACGTGGCGTTTGGTAATCAAAGGCCATGTTGACTTCCCCCTTTATGAACCGAACAACTTTTCTCATAAGAACATCTTATCATAAAAAAACAAAAAAATACTGTTTCTTTTTTAAAATAAGTGATTGTTACCAAGAAGTCAAACCGCTTTTGCGCTTGACACTACAAGGGTTTTGTGATAATTATTATGTGTTAGCACTCAGTGAACAAGAGTGCTAAAAATACATAAAACAAGTATCATAAGGAGGAAAATAACATGGAACAAAAGCAATTCCAAGCTGAATCGAAGCGATTGCTTGAAATGATGGTACATTCCATCTATTCACAAAAGGAAATCTTTTTACGTGAACTTATTTCAAATGCTAGTGATGCAATTGATAAAATCTACTATAAAGCTTTAACAGATGATAGTATCTCTTTCAATAAAGATGATTACTATATTCGAATTGAACCTAATAAAAATAATCGTACGTTAACTGTTAAAGACACCGGTATTGGAATGACAAAGGAAGAATTAGCAGATAACTTAGGTACAATTGCTAAAAGTGGTTCTCTTGCTTTTAAAAATGAAGTAGAAATGAAAGATGGACAAGAAATCATTGGGCAATTTGGTGTAGGGTTCTACTCTTCTTTTATGGTTGCTGAAAAAGTAACCGTATATACTCGTGCACTTCATAGTGATCAAGGCTATAAATGGGAATCTGATGGTGAAGAAGGCTATACAATCGAACCTTATGACAAACAGGATGTTGGAACTGAAATAATTATCCAACTAAAAGAAAATGCTGAAGAAGAAAACTATGATGAATTCCTTGAAGAATATAAATTGAAATCAATCATCAAAAAATATTCTGATTTTATTCGCTATCCTATTAAGATGGAGGTTACTGAAAAGAAACCGAAAGAGGATAATGAAGAAGAATTAGTAGATGTAATCGAAGATCAAACACTTAATAGCATGGTGCCAATCTGGCGTAAAAATAAACAAGAGCTAAGTGATGAAGATTACGAAAGCTTCTATCAAGAGAAACATTTCGGATTTGATAAGCCATTAAGCCACCTGCATATCAGTGTAGACGGTATGGTAAGATTCCAATCCATTCTTTATATTCCTGAACAATTACCATTTAACTATTACTCACAGGATTTCGAAAAAGGATTAGAACTCTATTCCAACGGCGTATTGATTATGGAAAAATGTGCTGATCTTTTACCCGATCACTTCAGTTTCGTACGGGGAATTGTCGATTCAGAAGATCTTTCACTAAATATTTCTCGAGAGATATTGCAACAAGACCGCCAAGTAAAATTAATTGCCAAAAATATTGAAAAGAAAGTCAAGAACCATTTACAAAGCATGCTGAAAAATGACCGCGAAAAATATGAGAAATTTTATGATGCATTTGGGCGTCAAATTAAATATGGTGTTTATGCAGACTTTGGTGCCAATAAGGATAAACTAAAAGATTTATTACTGTTCTACTCTTCCAGCGAGCAAAAGCTTGTGACACTAAAAGAATATGTGGAACGTATGCCAGACGATCAAGAACATATTTATTATGCAACTGGTGAATCACATGACCGCATCGAAAAATTACCACAAACAGAAATGGTTAAAGATAAAGGCTATGAAATTCTATACTTTACAGATGAAGTCGATGAATTTGCTATTAAGATGCTAATGAACTATGATGACAAAGAATTCAAAAATGTATCAAGTGGTGACCTTGATCTAGAAGATGAAGAAACGAAACAAGAAGCAGAAAAACAAAAAGAAGAACATAAAGATTTATTAGAGGAAATGAAGGAAATACTTGGCAACAAAGTAAAAGATGTTAAGCTTTCCACTCGTCTAAAAACACATCCTGTCTGCTTATCAGCTGAAGGTGATGTTTCGATTGAAATGGAAAAAGTCTTAAAGCAAATGCCTGATAACCAGAACATTGAAGCAACAAAAGTATTGGAAATCAACAACAAACATGAGATTTTCCAGGCACTAGTACAAGCCCACCAATCAGACAAAGAAAAAGTTAAACTATATACCAATATTTTATATAACCAAGCATTACTTATCGAAGGCCTCCCTATCGAAGACCCAGTAGCCTTGACAAACGATATGTGTAAAGTAATGGTATAAGAAAAACCGGGGCAAACCCCGCTGGTCCTGTTCAAAGTAGTCATTTTGACATGAATAATAGGCGTAACAACCGCTGCGGCTTGTCCACTTCGCTTTCCGTGGGGCGAGTCTTCAGCTAACTTTTGTAAAGAAGATCGCTTTACAAAAGTGGATCTTCAGATCACGCTGATCCCACAGGAATCGAAGTGGACGCCTACGCTAAATAACGTTCTACATTGTTTTAACGTACGGACATTACGTCTTTTATTTCACATGGTATAAAACCTCAAAAAGTTAACTGTCACATACGTTGTAGAGCTGCTTTATAGCGGAGGCCGCCCGCTTCAACTCCTGTGGGACTGTTTTACCTGAAGATCCACTTTTTCAAGCGGTTTTTGCTTGGAAAAGTTAGCTGAAGGTAAAACCCCACGGAAAGGGAAGCGGGCAGCCGCAGCGATGGTTTCCTGTACAT
>NZ_KB898669.1 GCF_000377765.1 Gracilibacillus lacisalsi DSM 19029
CTTTATAAGCTTCTACGACTTCGACGAATACTTCTGGAACCACTTCCTTTCGATTTCTTGGTACTTTCCCGACAATTCATCTCGCATTTCATAATACTTCACTTTTTTTCTTAACTGACTTACTTCACTGTCATCATCAGGTCCTTTACCGAAAGCATATTGTTTTCCAATTGGTTGAGCTAACCTGTGCTCCTCACCATTCCTATACCATCTCATCCAAGTTTTGATTTGTGTCTTATTTTTAATACCAAACTTCTCCATAATCTCTTTGTTCGTTAGTTCCCCAGAAAGTTTTAAGCGTATCACTTCTCTTTTAATTTCTTCAGGATAAACCATCTTCTTCCCCATAACAAAAAACACCTCCAAATGTCGATAAATAATTAATACGACTCTGGGGGTGTTTTTTCCTGTCTCATATTATTGGGTCACTCTAGACGCTTACTGCTAGCTTTTTGTTTCCCAATTGATCCATTTCTTTTTTTACTCGTGGTAAATCATTCGATAAAAAGCGTACTAAATAGCCTGCATCACGCAATTTGGTAATACTTACCTGATGATCCGTTGATGAATGACTCCACTTCTCTACATCTAATTCTATTTCTCTATCTATGATCCATACACTTGCTATATAATGATAATCTCCCATTACCCCAAAATGTTTCACATCCTGAACGCTTGGCTCAAAACGCAAACCATCATATACAAGACACTCCTCCTCCATCCACACTTCTAGTTGTGTGTGACATTTAACAAACGTGAACCGTTCCCCTCGTTTTTCCCGTCCTGGATATAATATTTCTTCCCAGTAAAAACTACTTCCCTTTTTCATATTTACGGTTGTATGACTATGGAATTCACTTTCGGCAAAAGGAATAACCTCTTCCCTTTTCCACGTCAAACATGCTTGTTCCGCGAGCTCGATGTCAACCTCTTGTTTGCTCGGTTTACCATTAAAGGCAGGATATACTTTTGTTGCAGCCTGAGGATGCAGTGTTACGTTCGTACCTTTATCTAATCGGACTCGATATGCATTTTTATCTCCTGCCACAAGTCCTCCTGAGGATTCCATTAAGTAAACGGTAATGTCATCTGGATTATCAACATACAAGCCTCGACTTGCTTTTAATGGTGGTTGATAATACACATCTTTCATGATCGTTTTGTGGTTGCGTAATGCAAAATGAAGATCGATTTTTCCATCCATTTACGATACTTCGCTTCCTTCTAATAGCATGGCATGCTGGATCCATTGAATAACTTCTGGAATACCTTCACTTTTTTTCACATTAGTAAAAACAAATGGCTTCTCTTTACGCGCTTCTTTTGCATCTACTTTCATTTTATCAAGGTCTACTTCCACATATGGTGCTAGATCAATTTTGTTAACAAGTAAAAGATCTGATCTTGTTACACCTGGTCCGCCTTTTCTCGGAATATCACCGCCTTCTGCTACATCGATTACATAAATATAACCGTCTACAAGTTCTGGACTGAATGTTGCAGATAAATTGTCGCCGCCACTTTCTAGTAAAATAACATCTAAATCATCAAAGCGCCGTTTTAACTCATCGATTGCCTCAAAATTCATGGAGGCATCTTCACGAATCGCTGTATGTGGGCATCCTCCTGTTTCGACACCGATAATACGGTCTGCTGGTAAAATGCCTTGTTTAATTAAAAATTGAGCATCTTCTTTCGTATAAATATCATTAGTAATAACTGCAACACTATATTGATTCACCATTTCTTTTGTTAATTTTTCTACGAGTGAGGTTTTCCCTGAACCAACTGGGCCTCCTACACCTACTATTACTGGTTTCATTGAACATTCTCCTTCCTTATGAAATAAACAATCGTGATCTTAAATATTTATGCTGCATCGATGCCAGTTCCAAGCCAACAGCATGATTAGACAAATCAGACAAGTCTCGTTCCAATACATTTATCGTTGCTTTTTCCATCTCCGGTATCAAGCGATGAATCACTTCAATTCCGGCCTTTTGTCCAAGTGGAATCGCACGAACTGCATTATGAACAAGGCCGACCGTTGACGAATATAAAAAAGTAAGTACTGTTGTATAGAGGTCAAATGCTAAATCTTTGGCATATAGACTGTATACAATTGGAAAATGAGCAATTACCTTCTTTTCTTGTAATAGCTCGTTCCACTTCTCTAGTGAAGGCGTGTCACTTACCGGCAATACTGCTTTGACAAATTGCTTACCAATCATACTGCTCGCTTCTCTCGTTTCTTCCGCATTTTTGCTTGCATCACATATTTTCTCTAAGCGAATCAATTCTGCTAGTTCCTCTTTTTGATAGGATTCCTTAACAAAAATACCATCTGTGTAGGAGACATTTTCATGAAGATAGACTTGTAAAAAGTGAAATAAATCTTCTTTTGTTTTGATTGCATCTTCTTGAATAAAGGTTTCCATACCAAAAGAATGTGTATAAGTACCAATCGGAAAGGCAGAATCATGAATATGCATTAAATATAGAAATTTAGTGTTGATGACCTCTGTATTTAAATGGTTCTGTGAATCTTCTTTCTGTCTTTTCATACTTCACACCTACTTCATCAAATAAACGTTCCAGCGTCTCATCATAGCGTACCACAATTTCTGATTCTGAAATAAGACATGGTGTATGACGATTCCCTAATTCAAATGCAGCTTTCCCCATTTGCACGATATTTTCAGGGTAAACGACATAGACGCTTTCTTTCTTTGTACGAATGACAATTTGTCTTTCTTCGTCTTCATACACGACATCGCCTACTTTTAATGGTTCTTTTTCATCTAAGGCAATCGCGACATCTGTCCCTTTGTCTGTTGTTTTTCTAATTATCCGCTTGTTTAATTCGTCCCAATCTAGTTCAATCCACTCTCGATTCGAATGATCTTTGGGTTGTTCTTCTATATTAGTAAGTACTTCTTTCGTTAACATCTTCCATCCTCCTAAAATAAATAATAGCGTTGTGCCATTGCTACCTCTTCAAAAGGTTCACATGTAATGATTTCACCATCAAGTTTTACTTCATATGTTTCTGGATCTACATCAATTTTTGGCGTTGCATCATTCAATGGTAGATCCTTTTTCCCAATATTTCGGCAGTTTTTTACAGCACGAACAAGTTTCTGTAAACCTAGTTCTTCATGAATTTTAGCCTCAAATGCCGCTTGAGAAACAAAGGTAATAGCGGTTTGATATTTCGCTTTTCCTAGTGCGCCAAACATCGGACGCATCATCACTGGCTGTGGTGTTGGTATCGACGCATTGGGATCCCCCATTTGTGCATAGGCAATCATACCACCTTTTACAACTGTTTCCGGCTTGGTTCCAAAAAACTTCGGGTCCCAAATCACGATATCTGCTAGTTTGCCAACTTCGATTGAACCAATCTCTTCATTCATCCCGTGAGTAATCGCCGGATTAATCGTATATTTTGCCACATACCGTTTAGCACGTGTGTTATCATTTTCTGCTTGCTGGTCTTCCTGTAAAAAGCCTCGCTGTTTTTTCATTTTATCTGCTGTCTGCCATGTCCGAGTAATACTTTCACCGACACGCCCCATCGCCTGCGAATCAGAAGAAATCATACTAATGACACCTAAATCGTGTAAAATATCTTCCGCTGCAATCGTTTCTGGGCGAATGCGAGAATCAGCAAAAGCAACATCTTCTGGTACGTTATGATCCAAATGGTGACAGACCATTAGCATGTCAAGATGCTCATCTATGGTATTAACCGTATATGGTCTTGTTGGATTGGTCGATGATGGCAGCACATTCGGTAACGAAGCTATCTGCATAATATCTGGTGCATGTCCACCACCTGCACCTTCTGTATGATAAGTATGAATGACACGATCACCAATTGCTTTAACGGTATCTTCGAGAAAACCAGCTTCATTTAATGTATCCGTGTGGATGGCAACTTGCACATCCAGTTCGTCAGCAACACTTAAACATTGGCTGATAGCTGCCGGTGTTGTGCCCCAATCTTCATGTAATTTCAGACCAATCGCTCCAGCTTTGATTTGTTCTCGTTGTGGTTCTGCTGAAGAAGCATTTCCTTTTCCTAGAAAGCCTAGGTTGATCGGATACTCTTCTGTAGCCTCCAACATGCGGTGGATATTCCACTCTCCTGGTGTACAAGTTGTTGCATTGGTACCAGTTGCAGGTCCGGTTCCACCACCTAGCATCGTCGTGAAGCCCGATGCTAAAGCTACTTCAATTTGCTGCGGGCTAATAAAATGGATATGTGGATCAATCGCACCTGCAGTCACGATTTTCCCTTCACAGGCAATTACTTCTGTTGAGGCACCGACAATCATATTTTCGGTAACCCCCTCCATTACATCCAGGTTTCCACCTTTGCCAATCGCCACGATTCTTCCGTCCTTAATTCCGATATCTGCTTTCACAATACCGGTATAATCGAGAATCACCGCATTCGTTAAAATTAAATCGAGAACATTTTGATTACGAGTTCTTGTACTGCTTTGACCCATCCCATCACGCAATACCTTGCCACCGCCAAATACACTCTCATCCCCATACGTTGTGTAATCTTTTTCAACTTCTATCCATAAATCCGTATCAGCTAGACGAATTTGATCACCTGTTGTCGGTCCATATAGTAGAGCGTATTGCTGTCGTGATAGTTTCATCGATATGCTCCTTTCTAAAACCCTTTTTGCTTCATTGTTTCGGTAATTTCTTCTGTTTCTGCTACACTACCGTTTGTCAGGTTATTGAGTCCATATACATGTTTGTTTCCTGCTATTTCAACGAGCTCGACTTCTTTTTCCTCGCCTGGTTCAAAACGGACTGCCGTCCCCGCTGGAACACTCAATCGCATCCCAATCGCAGCAGTGCGGTCAAAATCAAGTTCACGGTTTACTTCAGGAAAATGATAGTGCGATCCTACTTGTATCGGTCTGTCACCTTTATTGGCAACTTTTATCGCTTTCGTCTTTCTATCTTTATTAATTTCAATTGCTTGTTTGCCTAGTTTGATCTCCCCAGGAATCATCGGGAACCCTCCTTACGTAATTGGCTGATGAACCGTAACAAGCTTCGTTCCATCTGGAAAAGTCGCTTCAATTTGCACACTTTCAATCATTTCTGGCACACCTTCCATCACATCGTCAGTAGTTAGGACTTGCTTGCCTTCCTGCATCAATTGGGCTACTGTTTTCCCTTCACGGGCGCCTTCCAATAAATAACAACTGATCAATGCAGTTGCCTCGGGATAGTTTAATTTCAAGCCTTTCTTCCTTCTTTTTTCCGCCAGTTCGCCCGCTAAGAAAAGTAGTAATTTCTCCTGCTCAACAGGTGATAATTTCATGAAAACCCCTCCCATTTAAACACTTAAATAACGATATACCTCGTCATCTACTACTTGATCGATCGGATTCTCATATACTACCGAACCATGATCGATGACATATAAATAATCAGCTACATTTTTAACAAAATCTAAATTTTGCTCCACTAAAATCATCGCTGTAGCAGAAGTATTTTTGATATCGATAATAACGTCTTGAATTTCCTGAACAATATTTGGTTGAATCCC
The DNA here is from genome assembly GCF_000377765.1 of Gracilibacillus lacisalsi DSM 19029. Lineage (GTDB taxonomy): Bacteria > Bacillota > Bacilli > Bacillales > Amphibacillaceae > Gracilibacillus > Gracilibacillus lacisalsi. The sequence goes on from NZ_KB898669.1 coordinate 5,585, forward strand.
TTCTGTCGGCTCATCCAGTAACAAAAAGGATGGATGTGATACTAAAGCTCTTGCAATGGCCAATTGCTGCTGTTGACCACCACTTAAATCACCACCATTTCTCTTAGCAAAATCCTTTAATATAGGAAAATAATCATAAATTTTCTCATCTATCTTTTTCTGCTTACCTGCTTCCAAACCAATTTGGAGATTTTCATAGACTGTCAGCTTCGGAAATATTTCTCTTCCTTGCGGGACATAGCCAATTCCTTTCTGAGCTCGTGAGGAGGAACGAGCTTTAGTAATATCTTCGGATTGATAATGAATCGTTCCTTTTTTCGGATGCAAAATACCAATGATCGTCTTTAGTAGTGTAGATTTCCCTACACCATTTCTGCCCATCACACAGATCACCTGGTTCTCCTTTACTTCCATATCAATCTCTCGAATCACCATACTTTCCTCGTAACCAGCTTCCAGCCCCTTAATTGACAACATTCTCCTCAACCTTTCTGCCTAAATATACTTCTCTTACTGTCGGATCATTTTGCACTTCTTCCATACTTCCTTCAAAAAGTAATTGCCCTTCATGCATCACCGAGACAATATCTGCATATTCCTTCACAAAATCCATATCATGCTCGACAATTAACACTGCTCGATCCCGCGCTATTTTAGTAATTAATTCTCCTGTTTTGTCACGTTCTTTCTTCGACATACCAGCAATCGGCTCGTCTAAAAGAACGATATCAGGTTCCTGCATGAGGACCATCGCAATTTCCAGCCACTGTTTTTGACCATGGGCAAGTGAGCCAGCAAGTTGACCCTTGACTTCTTTTAAACCAACTAATTCAAGCATTTCGTTTATCTTCTTTTTTTGTTCTTTTGTCCATTTTGCTTTCATCATCGAAAATAAGTTTTTCTTCTGCTTCATGGCAATTTCCAAATTATCTATTACGGATAAATTTTGAAAAATGGATGGAGCCTGAAATTTTCTTGAGATCCCTTGATGAACAATCTGGTCCTCTGACAACTTGGATAGTTCCTTTGTACTGTGTAACTTTATTTCTCCTGTGGTTGCTTTTGTTTTAGCACAAATAACATCTAATAACGTCGTCTTCCCAGCACCATTTGGACCAATCACAAAATGAACGCAATTCGGTTTTACAGTAAAATCTAGTTGATTAATAGCTTTAAACCCACTAAAATCAACTATAACTTTTTTCAACTTCAACACTGCTTGAGACATCTTGTTTTTTCCTCCGATCGTTCCATTTTTCAAATAAACCGGTTATGCCTTTCGGTAAGAAAACAACCACAAGTACGAACAACAACCCTAGGAAATATGTCCAAATATCTGGGTACGATTCACTGAATCCTGTCTTCGCCGCATTGACAAGAACCGCTCCAATAACTGGACCGATTAATGTTCCACGTCCACCTAAGGCAACCCAAAGCACCATTTCAATCGATGGAATAATTCCGATCATCGTCGGTGAAATAATCCCGACTTGCAGTACGAATAACATACCTGCAAGTCCTGCTATCGCAGCTGATAAAGTGTAAATAAACGTTTTATATGCAGATGGACTATAACCTAGAAATCTCATACGGTTCTCACCATCACGGATTCCGACTAGTATTTTCCCAAATCGCCCTTTCACCAGCTTGCGCGAAAGGAAAAAGACAAGACCTAATACGATAACAGTAATTATATAAAAAGCTGTCTGCGTAGTAGCAGAATTAACAGAGAATCCAAAAAACGTATTGAAATTGGTCAATCCGCTAGAACCACCAGTCAAATTTTGACTCCCGACGAATAAGGTAACTACCACTAAGACAAGTGCTTGAGATAATATCGTAAAATAAACTCCACTAATCCGATTTCGGAATGTTAAGTAACCGAGCATAAAGGCAATGATGGCTGGTAATAAAATACCGAGTATAATAGCGACGATCGGATATTGAAACGGAATCCATATCAGTGGCAATTCACTCATACCGCTCCAAGCCATAAAATCCGGTAAACCTCCTCCTGTTGCTTCCAGCTTTAAATACATCGCCATACAGTAGGCCCCTAAACCAAAGAAGATCCCGTGTCCCAGACTTAGAACACCTGTGTAACCCCACAATAAATCTAAGCCAATTGCCAAAATAGCAAATGCTAAAAACTTACCAAGCAAATTCAAACGAAAGTCTGATAGAAAAAGGGGAGCTGCTAATAACAACAGAAAAATCAAATTTAAAATGACTCTCTGACTCCATATTTTTTGATAAATCGTATTTTGCATGATTCAACGCTCCTCATTTATTAATCTAGTGATCTTGAACGTGACATGACTAGACCTGATGGACGCCATTGCAAGAAGGCGATAATCACAATGAATATTAGTACTTTACCTAATGTTGCATTTGTCACATATTCAAACACCGTATTTAAAATACCTATACCGAAAGCTCCTGAAACTGCTCCGAATAGTGCACCAACTCCACCAACAACAACCACCATAAACGCATCAATAATATAACTTGTTCCAATTGTTGGACCTATTGCACCTAATAATGTCAACGCACACCCTGCAACACCAGCAAAACCAGAACCAATCGCAAATGTCAGCATGTCTACTTTTCTAGTAGAAACTCCTAAACATTCAGCCATTTGTCTGTTTTGCATAACCGCTCGTACTCTTCTGCCACTTGCTGTCCGGAAAAAATAAATATAAATACTGATTAAACAGATGATAGACAATCCTAAAATAAATAATCTTGAATAAGGCAATATTAATGAACCAAGTTCTAATCCTCCAGATAAAAAAGATGGACTTGTTACCCCTACGTTAGGTGCACCAAAAATCGACCTTGCAGTTTGTTGTAAAATAAGTCCGACTCCCCATGTTGCTAGTAAACTATCTAATGGTCGTTTATAAAGATGACGAATTAAAGATACCTCCAACAGCATCCCTATACTTGCTGCCACAATAAGAGCAACTGGAATGGAAATAATAAAATATAGATCAAAATATTCTGGAGGAGCGTAGTTGATAAAAATATTTTGTATTACATAAGTGATATAAGCACCGATCATGATTAATTCACCGTGCGCCATATTAATAACATTCATCAAGCCAAAAGTAATCGCAAGTCCTAATGCAATTAAAAGCAGGATCGAACCCAGGCTTACACCATTAAATAAGGTTAAAATGATTTCATTCAATCCAAACAATCCTTTCTTTTTGAAGAAGGATGCAGGACTTAGCCCATCATCCTTCTTTTATAAGTGTTCAATTGCCAATTCATGTATTTTTTTGTGACATTAGATGTAAACTTCATCGTAAAAAAAATAGCTTTTTTTATTTCTTTATTTCTCTATTCTGCTAATGATTCACTTAAATCTGATGCCCAATCATATTCGTCTAAATAAGGATCCGGCTTAACAGGTTCTTCTGTCTGCCATAGCTCTGAGATCATGCCATCACTCTGCACTTCACCAATTCTTACGGTTTTATAAACGTGCTGATTGTCTCCGTCAATGGTTACCGTTCCGTTTGGTGCTTCATACGATATTCCTTTTGCTGCTTCCCTTACTTCATCAACATTTGTTGTTCCTGCTTCTTCCACTGCTTGTGCCCAAAGATAAACACCGAAATAACCTGCTTCGATCGGATCTGCTGTTACAGCATCTTCCCCATATTCCTCCTGATAGTTAGCAACAAATTCTTCGTTTTCAGGTGTATCTGTTGTTTGATAGTAGTTCCAACTTGTTAAATGTCCCTCAATAACATCTGCGCCAATACCTTTAATTTCTTCTTCTGCAACACTTACAGATAAAACCGTCATATCATCTGATGAAATACCTGCATCTTTTAACTGTTTAAAGAAAGCAACATTACTGTCACCATTTAACGTATTGAAAATAACATCCGGATTTTCATTTTTTATTTTAGCAATCACCGTATTGTAATCTGTATGACCTAATGGTGTATACTCTTCACCAACTAACTCTGCTCCTTCATTATCTAATTGTGCTCTAATAGCTGCATTTGCCGTTCTTGGGAATACATAATCAGATCCTAACAAGAAAAAAGAATCTCCTCGATTTTCTAACAACCAGTCGACAGCTGGTACGATTTGCTGGTTTGGCGCCGCCCCTGTATAGAAGATATTCGGCGAAGCTTCCATTCCTTCATATTGAACTGGATAAAATAATAAACCATTATGTTCTTCTACAACTGGTAACATCGCTTTACGACTTGCAGATGTCCATCCGCCAAAAATGGTTGCAACTTCATCTTGTTGTAATAATTTATTTGCTTTTTCGGCAAATGTCGGCCAATCTGATGCACCATCTTCAATCACAGGTTCTAACTGTTTGCCAAGCACACCGCCATTTTCGTTTATTTCTTTAATAGCAAGAAGCTCTGCCTGTTGTACAGATGTTTCACTAATTGCCATTGTTCCACTTAATGAATGTAAGATTCCTACTTTGATTGTATCTCCATCGCTTCCTTCATTGCTGTCGCTCTCCTCTGTTGCATCTACTGCCTCTTCTTCTGGATCTGTCGCATTTGCTGCATTATCTGCTGCCGAACACGCAACCATGAAGCTTGCAAGCAATCCTAAGATTAATAAATAAAAAAAGTTCTGCTTTCTCATTTGTCTGCCCCCATCCGATTTTTAATTGATTTACAAAGATAAGGCTAGCAAATTTAAAAAATCTAATCTAACATTGTGTAAGGTTTTCTCACATTGTTTTTGAAATATTCTGACATATTAATCATTAGAATTTTGTAAGATTTTAGCAGTCTACTAACTTAGTTTTGTTAAGAAGTTTCAAAATGTCGCGATTTCGCTGAAATTTGGAGGAGATGTTAAGACACGCAAAAAAAATAACACAAGCCTCCAATTGATAGAAGGCTTGTGTATGCTTTATTGTATAAAATCCGGTTTACATAATCCTTGAAATGTTAGAATATCTATTTTAATAACCTAGAAATTAATAGGTAAGGAGTGCCGTAAAGCTAAAATCAACGAAGAAAAAACTTATTGTCAATTAGCACAAAAATTACATTATCTTACATATAGGACAAATGAACAATTAGTCATTTGCAACGAAGTTTAGCTGATAAGAATCTGATTCGTTTGCATTCCTCGATCAATCTTTCCAATTGATCTAGCAACCCCTTGACGTATAACCATCATATATTCTTGGTGGACGATGGCAGTTGATTTCTTCGATTCGAATTTTCGAACTCTGCTATATTGACCACTCTCCATATAAATGTGGTACCCTACTTTCAAATACGGGAATGTTTTTACGTATTTCTGTTACTTTGGCTAAGTCGATGCTTGCACGGATAGTCGTTTCCGTTTCCGGAAGTCCTGACGAAACAAGCTCACCAGACGGATTAATCACCATTGATTCTCCAGCAAAATCAGTACCATTACATGTACCACAACTATTGGCTGAAATGATATAGCATTGATTTTCGATCGCCCGTGCATGTTGGAGGAATTTCCAATGATCTTTTCGGGCAGTTGGCCATTGTGCTACAACATGGATCACTTCTGCTCCCTGCAATGCTATTGCTCTCATTAACTCAGGAAAACGAAGATCATAGCAAATAACAACACCCATTTTCACTCCATCTAGTTCAAATACTGCACCTTTCGCTTCCCCACCACTTAAATATTTTGGTTCATCTAACATCGGAACAAGATGCATTTTGTCATATTGATGGACAAGATCCCCGCTGCGATCGAATACATAACTCGTATTATAAATGCCGTTTTCCTTTTGATTAGCAATTGAACCACCGATAATATTGATCTGATGTTTTTTGGCTAATTCACTGAAAAACGGAATCGTATTTTCTCCGTTGTTGTCTGCTAAACCATCTAGTTTGTCCAATGCATACCCAGCATTCCACATTTCTGGTATAACAACAGTATCTGGTTTATAATCGTTAACTTGTTTTTCTATCCAATTTTTAATTTTCGCTCTGTTCGCTTCCGGATCTCCAACGACTACATCCATTTGATAAATGGCATATTTCATGTCAAACACCTCTACTTTTTTGCTTTAATTTTATTGTAAAGCATATTACTGAGATAAGCGAAATTTATGCTATGTTAAGTTTTCCATCACTTGATACACGTGATAGAAAAGGAAATTTTTTATTAAGCAACTGGTTATTGCAAAAAGGGACTCGTTTATTGCGAATTCCTCTTTCTTTATTGCGAAACAGCGCTCGTTTATTGCGAATTCCTCCTTCTTTATTGCGAAATCGCACTCGTTTATTGCGAAATCTCGCTTCTTACTAAATACCGCCGTTTAAGATCCATTACTTGCGATCATTTACCTCTGTGATATGCTTAAAATGAGGTGAAAAGAATGAAAGCAATTATGATTGGTATTCTCGCGGCTATGTTTTTTTCTGTTACGTTTATACTGAACCGCTCCATGGAATTGGATGGAGGTAGTTGGGCTTGGAGTGCTTCTCTTCGATTCATTTTTATGTTGCCATTATTATTATTAATTGTTGGCTTCAAGCGAAATATTAAACCGGTTCTCTTACATATCAAACAAAATCCAAGCGCATGGTTGATATGGAGTACTGTAGGCTTTGGCTTATTTTACACTCCTATCACTTTTGCAACTATATATGGTCCAGGTTGGCTTGTTGCGGCCACCTTCCAATTAACTATTATCGCCGGCTCCTTTCTTGTTCCTATCCTAGATAAAAATAAAAAACAAAAAGTCCCCATACAAGCGGTGATGATATCACTTGTTATACTTGGCGGTGTATGTTTGATGCAATTGGAACATGCCAATGCAGTACCATTAGTAAGTGTACTACTCTGTGTACTTCCCCTGCTTATTTCAGCAGTAGCTTATCCGTTGGGTAACCGTAAAATGATGCAGGTAGCAAATGGTGAGCTTAATACCTTTCAACGTATTCTAGGTATGACGATTGCATCCATGCCATTCTGGATTCTTTTATCCCTATATGGTTTTGCTTCACACGGACTACCAGCAGTATCTCAACTTAGCCAAACTTTTATAGTCGCCGTTTTTTCCGGGATTATTGCTACTGTCTTATTCTTCTATGCTACTGAACTGGTTCAACATGATAACGAGAAATTAGCAGGAGTTGAAGCTACACAGTCTGGTGAAGTAGTGTTTGCCTTAATTGGAGAACTGCGGTTACTCAGTGCACCAATACCAAGCATCGTGTCTTTTATCGGCATACTGCTTGTTATTATTGGTATGATCTTTCATAGTCTGGCAACTATTTGGAGTAATAAGAAACAACAACAACATTTGAAAGAAGCACAATGATACTAATCCACGCTGTTATTTTTATTCAGACTGTCCTATAATACTGAATATATCGACCATTTTGGTAGAAAGGGGATTTCTATGTCCACACGATTACAGCGTTCTGAAGTGCCTGTTGAAAAAACATGGGATTTAAGTAATTTATTCCCGTCTCACGAAGCATGGAAAAAAGAGCTAGAGGCGATACAATCTGATGTTTCAGAAATTACGCAATACAAAGGAAAATTAGTAAGTAATGCCACTACTTTATTGAATGGACTGACTGCTTTAGAAAATTATCAAAAGCGATTAACTTATGTAAGTACATATGCCAACTTACGTGCAAGTACGGATGGAAGTGATCCTGCTAATCAACGGGATGCGGCCAAAGTCGCTTCGGCACTGGCAAATATCAGTGCGAAACTATCTTTTTTTCAATCTGAATTGTTAACACTTTCTGAAGAGGATGTGGAGCAGTTTTTACAGGATGAAGAAGGTCTTGTTACTTATAAAAAACTGCTTAATGATACCCTGGAGCAAAAACCATATACCTTAGCTCCGGAAATGGAAGAGACTTTAGCCGCTTTAGGTGAGGTTCATGATGCACCTTTCATGATTTATGAACGAAGTAAATCCTCTGATATGACCTTTGATTCTATCAAAGATGAACAGGGGAAAGAGTTACCGATGTCTGCAGCCCTTTATGAAGACCGCTATGAGCTAGAAGCGAATACGCGAATTCGACGTGATGCTTATCAATCTTTTACTAAAACATTGAACCAATACAAACATACTTATGCGGCAACATATGCTACAGAAGTAACCAAACAAGTTACATTAGCTCGACTGCGAAACTATGATTCTGTTACAGATATGTTGCTGACTCCTCAGCAAGTAACGAAGGAAATGTATCATAATCAACTGGATGTCAGTCAAAAGGAACTTGCACCACATATGCGTCGTTATGCCAAGTTGTTGAAAGAAAAGCTCGGCTTAGACGAATTACGTTATGCTGATTTAAAAGCACCTCTTGACTCGGAATATAATCCGTCAACAACGTACCAAGAGGCAAAAGCAATTATTCTCGATTCATTACAAGTAATGGGACCAGAATATAGCGAAATTATCCAAAAAGGTTTGAACGAGCGCTGGATTGATTTAGCTGATAATATTGGAAAACAAACTGGGGCGTTCTGCTCAAGTCCCTATGGTGTCCACCCATATATTTTGATCACGTGGACAGACACAATGCGTGGTGCATTTGTGCTGGCACATGAACTCGGGCATGCTGGGCATTTCTATCTAGCTGGAAAAAATCAATCCCTAGTCAATACTGACCCATCAACATACTTTGTAGAAGCACCGTCAACACTGAACGAATTACTGCTAGCAAACCATTTGTTAAGTAAAACCGATAATAAGCGAATGAAACGATGGGTGATTACGCAACTCATTGGAACCTATTACCATAATTTTGTTACACATCTTTTAGAAGGAGAATATCAACGTCGCGTCTATGACTTAGCCGAAGCTGGCACACCGTTAACGGCTGATGTGTTAACCCAACAAAAATTAGAAGCACTGCAAAACTTCTGGGGTGATACGGTGACCTTTGACGAAGGAGCTGGACTAACCTGGATGCGTCAACCCCATTATTATATGGGATTATATCCATATACGTATTCTGCTGGATTAACAGTAGCTACAGCTGTGGCACAAAGAATTAAAACAGATGGAAAAACGGCAGCTGACAATTGGTTAGAGGTTTTGAAAGCTGGTGGATCATTAAAACCGCTGGAGCTTATCAAAAAAGCTGGAGTCGATATGAGTAAACCTGATGCTATTAAGGAAACTGTCGCCTATATCGGCTCACTAGTTGATGAGTTAGAGAAGAGTTATTAGTAAAAACCTATCACGATAGGAGGAAATCCGATCGTTTGTATTCATTACAAGGAAAACCAATGCATGTAACTGGAAGATTTCCCGGTAAAGTTGTATTAACCGGGAAATGGGCCTATTAAAATTAGAGGTTTTCCCGGTAAAACTAACATTACAGGGAAATCTAATAAGTAGAATAAGCAGATTTCCTTATAATAAAGTGACCGCAGTTACAAACAACTTCATCACTTCCTGCAGAACAAAGAAGTGGATATTTTATCCCTTTAGAAAAAGCTCTTAAGTTAGGTACGTTAACTTAGGAGCTCATTATTTGCAATTAATTGTACTTACTTTCACTATTATATCGAGTTTAGTGAAGATTGGTTGATCAAAGTCATTTGCGAGAGCTTGGCTTCCAACACTTTCAGCATCCGAAATGAAGCATAACACTCTTTATCATTTATCATTGTGATCATTCGTCTTTTTTTATCGATATGCTTGATTTGCTTCATATTGATAAGGTAACTTTTGTGACAGCGAAACAATTGTTCATAAAGCTGTTCATAGTCTTTCAGCTTTCCATAAAATTCATACTCACCATTACGCTCATACAGTCTAATTTTATGCACTTGAGCAGACGTTTCAAAGTAATAAACGTCAGCTATATTAATATTAATAATTCGTTCACCTATTTTAATTTGGATAAAATTCATTTCTTCATGGTCACCTATCTGTAAATACTTATTAAAGGCAACTCGAAGCGCTTCCCGCACCTGTTCTGCAATTCTTTCCTTGCCATTCTCTTTAGCAATAAAGTCTAGTGCTGCAAGCTTATATTTGAACGTTAATTTCATTTTATCTGCATGCGCCGTAATAAAAATGATATTTGCTAATGGATCTTGCTTACGGATCTCACGAGCTAGATCCATTCCATCAATAGAGGTACCAAGTTCAATGTCTAAAAAGTAACAATCTGCACCATTATGTTGTAAACATTCTAGTACTTTTTCTGGTTTAGATGTGTTCAATACCACTTCCATACTCGGTTCATGAAACATGGCATAATTGGAAATAACAGATTGTAGAAATTCTTGTTGGCTTGCTTCATTTTCACAAATAACTATTTTCATTACAACCTCTCCTTATATCCTGTTACATGATTGGATATGTTTGATCCTTCACTTCTTGACCCGCACTGATCATCAGAGCAACTTCCATACAAACGCTTGAACAGACGACCAAGTATTTCTTTGAATAAGTCTTTTATTATCACATTTAATCATCTATCTTTCTCACATTTCGTCAAAGATTGTTTTACAGCTTCTTGTGCATGAATCCTTGCTGTATCAAACAATGGCACTTCCGCATCATCTGATTTGATCAATAAACCTATTTCTGTACAACCTAAAATTATCGCTTCTGCACCATTATTAACTAAGCGTTGAATTACTTTTTGATAATATTTTTTAGAAGAACTGTTAATGTGGCCTAAACATAACTCCTCAAAAATAATGTGATTAACTTGTTCTCTTTCTTCTCCATTCGGAACTATAACCTCAAGACCGTTTTCTTCTAATTGTGACTTATAAAAATCCTGTTCCATTGTATATTTCGTACCAAGTAGGCCTACTCTCCTAATCTTGGATTCTTTTATCTTCGTTGCAGTTGCATCAGCAATATGTAAAATCGGTATATCTATCATTTCTTCAATATAATCGATTATTTTATGCATCGTATTCGTACAAAGAACAATAAAGTCAGCGCCTGCTTTTTCTAGTGATAATGCCACATCTGCTAACTGTTTCCCTGCACTTTCCCAATCCCCTTCAGATTGATAACGCTCAATTTCATCAAAATCAACACTATACAATAAGCATTTGGCAGAATGTAAACCACCTAATTGAAGTTTGACTTCTTCATTAATAATACGATAATACTCAACAGTGGATTCCCAGCTCATCCCACCTATTAGCCCAATTGTTTTCATCAAAATTACCTCTCTTCTCATCCAGAAATCATACACTGCTCCATTTTTTTTTGCAGTAAACGGTTCGCATCATCCAGTTATTGCAACGGACCTTTCACTCTTGCGCTAGTGTCAGCTTTTCAACTTCTCATCCAATGCCAACCATGCACCAAGTCCAAACAAGGTAATCCCACCTACTGTTTGTTGCCACCATAGCGCTGTTTTATTTTTCGCTAAGAAATTACCAAACAAGCTAGCGATTAAAGCCGTCGAAATATCTACTAATAAACCGATAATACCTAAAATTAAACCTAAAATAATAAACTGACTAGCTGTACTGGATAAACTCGGATTAATAAATTGCGGAATAAATGTTAAGAAGAATAACGCAACTTTCGGATTAAAAATATCTGTTAACGCCCCCTCCATAAAAGCTTTACGAACACTCACTTTTTTCTTATCGGTAAAAATTTGTACATTTTTTCGATCCCGTAAGGTTTGGATCCCCAAATAAATTAGATACGCTGCTCCCACATATTTCAATATGAGAAATGCCCATGTAGAAGTCATGAGAATAGCGGATAATCCTAATACTGCTAGTACAATATGAACAAGTACGCCCATTTGAATACCAAATGCTGTTGCGATTCCATATCTTCTTCCCTGAGAAATACTTCTGCTAATGACAAAAGCCATATCTGGTCCTGGTGCAATACAAATAATAAAAGCAGCTAACATAAATGCCGGTAATAGTGAATAATCAATAGCTAAAAAGTCAAACATGTAACATTCCCCCTGATAATAAAGTCACCTTATATATTTATGAACAAAATTAAAAATCGTTGTCCAGTATAATGCTGAATCAACCTGTACCGATTCACCATGTCCTGCCTTTGGAATAACTAGTTTTTCTTTATCGGCATTCGCTGCCTCATACACTTTATCTATCATTTCAAATGGCACAAAACTATCGTTTTCCCCATGAATAAATAACATCGGTATCTTACTTGCACGAACCTTGTTCACAGCTGAAGCTTCATATAGATCAAATCCCGCTCGCAGTTTAGTGACGGTATTGGCAGCATTAATAAATGGAAACTTCGGTAGTTTAAATAAATCAGCTAGTTGATAAGCAAAAATATCGTCAACAGCTGTATAGCCACAATCTTCTACGATGACCTTCACATTATTAGGTAATTTTTCTCCTGATGCCATCATAACTGTGGCTCCCCCCATCGAGACCCCATATAAAACAATCTCAGCGTCAGGATTGATAGCTAATATTTGATCAATCCATGATAAAATATCCAAGCGATCATGCCAGCCCATACCGATATAGTTCCCTTCACTTTCACCATGTCCGCGAAGATCAGGTGCAAGTACATTAAATCCTTTATCATAGAAGCCACGAACCCATCTCACCATCACAGCAGCTTTTGCTCCATAGCCATGGACAACAATCGCCCATTTATGATTTTGCTCTGTTTGTTCATAAAGGTCCGCATGTAACTTAAGCTGTAGTTTATCCTTGGAAATCATCGAGATACTTGATGATGGAACACGTTCTCTAAATGTGTTATCGGTGAGCTTTTCTTTTTCAGCAACCTCAGGAAGTACCGCTTCACTTCTTGCTAAATGAGGATTATCTTTAATAAATATTTTTTCTTTCTGTGCATTTAATGCGAAATTGTAAAAATAGTTCCCTACCCAAAAATAAGCTCCTAGCATAACCACAACAATCACTATCATGATAATGGTTACTTTCATCAATGTTCTGTGTCCTCCTACATTTCCTTATATGACCTAATCTCATTTTGTTTTTTCAGTTACATGATGTTTCGGTATTCATAGGAAAATGGAGCATTGCTCGATCAATCGAAACTACAATTCCTTTGTCATAAATACGCTGTTCGGGTCCTCTATGTAATCTGAAAACGGCTTACAATATTGAAAACCAAAGCTAGCATATAATCGTTTAGCTGGTTCAAAAGCCTTCATTGAACCTGTTTCCAAGCTTAGTCTCTGATAGCCACGCCTTTTAGCTTCTTCCATTATGTGCTGAAGGATTCGCTTTGCAACACCCTTTCTTAAATGTGAAGTAGCAGTCCGCATTGATTTTATCTCTCCATGTTGATCGTCTAACTCTTTAAGCGCCCCACAGCCAAGTAATGTATCATTTTCCCATGCACTCCAGAAAGTAACATCTGGTTGTTTCAAACCGTCAAGATTGAAGGCATGGACACTTTCCGGTGGAGAAATTTTTGACATCTGTTCAAGATGCTCCGTGATCAATCCTCTAACTTTCGAATCGCTTAAATCACCTACTATTATTTTCAAAATAATCTCTCCATTCAGCGAATAATAGTCCATATATATAAATTTGAATATATTAACATTATATCAAAAACTACACCAAACCACTTAAGTTATGCATAATCAATCATTTTTCTAAAAACCTCTTACTCAGTCTCGCATAACCTCCAAAAACTGGGGAATACTGGAGATGACGAATCTCAAGGAGGTTAAAGAATGGAGAACAAACAGAACCCGAACCACAGCGAAGAAAAGATGACCAATCAACAAGGGCATGCGGTTACCGACAATCAGAACGTTCGTACTGTCGGAGATCGTGGTCCGACGACATTAGAGAATTATGATTTTTTGGAAAAGATTAGCCACTTTGACAGAGAAAAAATCCCGGAACGAATTGTACATGCTCGTGGAACAGGGGCACATGGTTATTTTCAGTCATATGGGACCGTTAATGGAGAACCAATTTCCAAGTATACTCGGGCAAAGGTGTTTACTAATACAGAAGTACAAACGCCTGTTTTTGTCCGCTTTTCCACGGTAGTTCATGGTAAACACTCCCCTGAAACATTACGAGATCCACGTGGTTTCGCCATTAAATTTTACACAGAAGATGGGAACTGGGATCTAGTAGGTAACAACTTAAAAATATTCTTTATTCGTGATCCGCTGAAATTCCCTGATATGATTCACGCATTTCGTCCTGACCCAGTAACCAATTATCAAAACCTTGAGCGTATGTTTGACTTTGTCAGTCAATCACCAGAAGCATTGCACATGGTTACCTTTGTCTTTTCTCCTTGGGGAATCCCGGCAACATATCGCCATATGCAAGGATCAGGGGTTCACACTTATAAGTGGGTTAATGAAGAAGGCAAAGCAGTCTTAGTAAAATATCATTGGGAACCGGTCCAAGGAATCAAGAACTTAACACAGGATGAAGCGACGAAAATTCAAGGTAAAAACTTTAATCACGCAACTCAAGATCTTTATGAAGCCATTGAAAAAGGAGACTATCCGGAATGGGAGCTATATGTTCAAATCATGGAAGATGGTGAGCATCCGGAACTGGATTACGATCCATTAGATGCAACAAAGCTTTGGTATAAGGAAGATTATCCTTGGCACAAAGTTGGAAAGATGGTATTAAATCGAAATCCTGAAAACTTCCATGCCGAGGTAGAACAATCTGCTTTCGGAACTGGTGTATTAGTTGATGGCTTAGATTTCTCTGACGATAAGTTATTACAAGGTAGAACCTATTCCTATTCTGATACGCAGCGCTACCGTGTTGGAGCAAACTATTTACAGTTACCAATTAACCGTCCTCACCACAAAGTTGCAACCAATCAAACTGGTGGACAAATGGACTTCAGACAAGATTATGGCGATTTCAAAAATCCACATGTTGATTATGAGCCATCCATTACTGGTGGGTTAAAAGAGGATAAAAATCCTGGTGTGGAGCACGAACCATATGTAGAAGGAAATTTGCAGCGTAAAGCTATTTCCAGGGAAAACAATTATGGTCAAGCCGGTGAAACATACCGCCGCTTAAGCGATTGGGAGAAAGACGATCTAATCAAAAATCTTGTTTCTGCTTTATCAGGTTGTCGAAAAGAGATTCAAGATCAAATGATCAAACATTTCTATCAATGTGATAATGATTATGGAAAACGTGTAGAAGATGGCTTAAAAACGGCAATGGAAAGTAATAAAGAAATGATGGAAGATGCTGTACAAGAAGCAGGAGCAATGGGGCATCCCTCTGATCCATATTAAATGACATTTAAAATCCTTGGAATGGTACGCTATTCCAAGGATTTTTTATATTCTAGGAATAAAAAGACAGACATTTTTCTATTGGACAGTGGTTCCGTCATTTAATTCTCTTCTATTTGCTGTGGAATCAACGATTGCAGTATTCCACAACTTCTTGATAAGGCAAATCTCCACCAAAAATATCAAGTGCACTGCCTATTGTCACGTGCAGTTTCCCTTTTGCTAATTGCTCAAAAAGCTGGAGATCTTCCATCGACCGGACGCCACCAGCATAAGTCGTTGGAATCGATACATAATCAGCGAGCTTTTCTACTAAGTTTTCTGCAATACCACCTCGTTTTCCTTCCACATCAGCGGCATGAATTAAAAACTCATCACAGTATTTTTCTAGTTCCTTAACGGTTGATGGGGTGATTTCAATATTACTGAATTTCGTCCATTTATCTGTGACGACATACCATCTACCATCTTTTTGTTTACAACTTAAGTCAATCACAAGTCGTTCCTTGCCAATTTTCTCTATTAATTTCACTAGTTGATCCATTTTTAACTCGCCATCTTGAAAAATATAAGATGTCACAATCACATGAGAAGCGCCTGCTTCAAGGAATTCTTCCGCATTATCGGCATTAATTCCGCCACCGATTTGTAATCCACCTGGGTATGTTTGTAATGCTTGTATTGCTGCTTCTTGATTACCATCTCCTAGCATAATCACATGGCCACCAGCTAAGTTATCTCTCTGAAACATTTCCGCATAATAGCTACTGTCATATGTAGAAACATAATTTTCAATTACATTTTTATTCTCATTATTAAGTGTAGCACCAACAATTTGCTTTACTTTTCCTTGATGCAAATCAATACATGGTCTGAATTGCAAGATATTCACATCCTTCTGAAAAATGCAGTTACCCCTATTCTAGAACATTCCTATTAAAAAGAAAAGACGCCACTAATGTGTGACGTCCCAACTTTTTAAGCAAACCCACGTTCATATTGAACCGGTACTTCAGTTTCCTGTCCTAACTCGTGAGCAGCATGAACCGTCCAATACGGATCACGAAGCATACCTCTTCCGACCGCAACAAGGTCTGCATCCTGATTTCCAACAATAGCATTTGCTAGATGGGCATCTTCCAAACGACCTACTGCAATGACTGGAACCTCTAGCGCTTCACGCATCGCTCTTGCAAAAGGAACCATGTATCCTGCGTGTCCTCCTGGATTTCGAGATGGGGCAATCGCACCTTCTCCTCCAGCACTAATATGGAACATATCTACACCAGCCTCTTTATAGGCTTTTGCTAATTCAATACCACCTTCTAGTTGATAGCCTTCTTCAACAAATTCTGTTGCAGATATTCTCATGATTAAAGGCATATCCTCTGGCATTTCACTTTTGGCAGCCTTTACTACTTCTGAACCAAACCGTGTCAATTGTCCATACTCATCATTACGCTTATTGGTATAGCTGGAATGGAATTGATGAATTAAGTATCCATGGGCACCGTGCAATTCAATCGCATCAAACCCTGCTTCTACAGCACGTCGAACAGATTGACGGAATTTCTCCACCATTTCTTTTACTTCGTCTGTTGAAAGTGCACGTGGTTCTTTATATTGCTCATTAAACCTTATCGCAGATGGAGCAACTGGTGTTTTTGCATCTTCCGCTTTGCGTCCAGCATGTGCGATTTGGATAGCGATTTTAGAACCTTGCTCATGTACAGCATCTACAATTTTCTTGTATGCTGGAATTTGCTGATCGGACCATAAACCTAAACAATTATTAGAGATTCTTCCATCTGGCTCGACGTTTGTCATCTCGACAATCACAAGTCCGGTACCTCCAACTGCACGGCTTACGTAGTGTGTATAGTGCCAATCGTTAGGTGTACCGGCTTCGTTCGTTACCGAATATTGACACATCGGTGGCATTACCACACGATTTTTTAATTCTAGATTTTTTATTTGAAAAGAACTGAATAATTGATCCACTTTTATGTTCCTCCTTACTTACTTTTTGTTACCTAATAAAGTATAGCAAGAATTGATGACAAGGTCACACGATTGAACTTGAGAAAAATAAAACACAGACTTTTGTAACAAAGACAAACGCCCTTGCATAGATTATGGACAGAGACCTACTTTTTTTAAGGATGTGAGTAAATGTTTTATCATGTAAAAGAACTTCAATATCCAGCTAAACCTGATCGTCCTGATCCGCTTTTTGCCAAGCAGCTGCAAGAAGTGTTAGGTGGACAATTCGGAGAAATCTCCGTAACCATGCAATACTTATTTCAAGGCTGGAACGTTCGAATGGATGGCAAATATAAGGATTTGTTAATGGATGTTGGTACAGAAGAAATAGCCCATGTAGAGATGTTAGCAACCATGATTGCGCGTCTCTTGGATGATGCACCTGTAGGTGACTTGGAGGAAGCGGCTAAAGATCCCGTGCTGGGTGCGATTATTGGCGGGATGAATCCACAGCATGCCATTGTATCCGGATTAGGTGCAATGCCTGGTGACAGTGTTGGTAATCGCTGGACTGCTGATTATATAATCGCCAGCGGGAATCTACTTGCAGACTTTCGTGCCAATTTAAACGCAGAATCCCAAGGACGCTTACAAGTATCCAGGCTGTACGAAATGACATCAGATCGCGGAGTAAAGGATATGCTTTCCTTCTTAATTGCTCGTGATACGATGCACCAAAATATGTGGTTAGCAGCCATCGAGGAATTAGAAGAAAAAGAAGGTGTTGTTGTACCATCAACATTCCCTCGTAATCTTGAGAAACAACAAGTTGCTTATGATTTTTATAACTTCTCACAAGGAGACGAAAGTGCAGAAGGAAGATGGGCACATGGTCGTTCGATGGATGGTTGCTCCAATTTCCGTTATGTACAAAATCCACCCGCATATGGTGGCATTCCATCCTTGAAGCCGGCACCACCTTATACATTTAATACGAACTTCCATATCCCACCTTCTTTATGTTAGATAAGAAAAACCGGCAAACTCCGCCGGTCCATTATTACTTGGGTAGTAATGATGAAATATTTGAACAGCTTGACCACCACTCTGGCTGCACACTTCCCTTTCCATGGGGTTTGCCCTTCAGTTACTTTTTCGAGCATTAGGGCAATTCGTGAAGTCGCCTAGTTTTTGGGTGCTCGGAGTTAGACAAATACCCAAATTTTATGCTTTCTTTTTACCTTAAAAACAGCGTAATTCGTTCTCAAGAATTACGCTGTTTTCTCCCCCTCCAAAGCAATAATTCTAAAGCAATAATACAAGTGATCAACCACCCGATCCCTAGGGACATCCCTGCTACGATATCGGTAAAAAAGTGCACCCCTAATACGACACGGCTAAAGGCAATCGTCACTGTAAGAAACGCAAAGAACAAAACAGAAGAAACTCTTAGCCATTTCGTTGAAATCTTTTTCCACAATAAGTAGCCAACAAATCCATAAAAGGCAACGGAGCCTGTTGAGTGTCCACTAGGAAAGCTAAAACCTGTTCCACCATATTGTGCAATTAATTCCGGTCGCTCCCGCTCAAAGACAAGTTTCAATACTTGTGTTAACAAACTAATCCCTATCATATTGATGCTAAAGAACATACTGTACCATTTACTTTTTTTCGCAAAGAAAAGATAGATAGCTAGTAATACAGAAGCTATCGTTAAAAAGAGAATCGACCCTGCTTCTGTAACCACCCCCATCAGCTGATAAAGCCAATCTTCCTCTGCAAAGACCATAAACTCCTGAAAAACACGATCGGCGAAAAACTTCTCTTCTTCTAGCACATCACCTGCTAATTCGATAAAAAGAGAAACCGTTACAGCAATAATGATAAATCCAATTATTAAAGTAAAGATAGCTATCTTCGACATATCTTTCATCTATATTCACTCCTATTATTATTATTCCCAATTAAGAGAAGCAACACTATGGAAAAAGTGTGAAATGAGTGCTTTTTTTGTTGTTTAAATGTAATAAAACAATCAGATTACTGGTATGATGGGAATAATGTTGCTAAACTTGAGATGATATGGGTTGCAATTGTTCTATCACCTATGTTTGAATGGACAGACAATGAGTTATATGGAGGTTGTTTATTAATGAAGAAGATATTAATGCTATTAATGATGATTAGTTTGGCTGTTGTCACCGTTGCATGTGGTAATGATGATGAGGAGCCAGCTGATGAAAACAATACAGAAGAACCTGCAACAGAAACACCAGAGAGTGATGACGAAGCTGAGGGTGAACCAGAAGCACAAGAGGAAGCAGCTGATTCAGCTGCAGCGACAGGACAACAAGGAGTTAGTGATGATGAATTAGTAGAAGAAGACCAAGCTGTAGCGACTATTAATGGTGAAGAAATTCTTGGTTCTTCCTACAATCAAATTTATCCACTTGTAAAAAGCACATTAGAACAAGCCGGACAAGAAGTAGAAGATACCGAAGCTATAAAACAGCAAACTTTAAATGAATTAATTACTCAGGAATTGATCCGCCAAGATGCTAAAGAAGAGGGACTTACAGTAGAACAAGAAGAAATTGACAATGAACTAGCAACTTATGAAGAACAATTTGGCGAAGAGTACGCTACTGTTCTGGAATCAAGCGGATATACCGAAGAAACGTTTAAGGAACAAATCGAGAATGATTTACTTTCTGAAAAATATATGGAGTCTGTACTTGGTATCGAAGTAACAGATGATGAAATCAAAGAATATTATCAATCAGCAGCAGAGCAAAGTGAAGAAGACCTTCCACCATTGGAAGATGTTGAAGATCAAATTAAACAAACACTTACTTCACAAAAACAACAAGAAAAACAAGAAGAAATTCAAGCCAAAATCGATGAACTTAGAGAAAATGCTGAAATTGAAGAATTGATCTAAAAAATCATCCCCTTGCTGGGGATGATTTTTCTTATTTCCTCCACAATATCGCATTGATAATTAGTAGAACACCGATTAAAATATAGGGTCCGAATGTCATAAGCGTCATTCCATAATGAAGCAAACCCAAAGCTATAGTTAGTGCTAGGAGTGCTAAAACTTCACCGCTTTGTTTACTTTGACCGACTCGATAAGATTCGGAAAAAGGCAGCACGTTTTTAAGAAATACTTGATAACAAATCCTGCTATAAAGAGCAGCAACTAACATAAGTACAATTAAAAAAGACAAAACTCTTTCTGTGAAAATCACTAAAAAGAACACACTTAATAGGAGATAAACCGGAATAAACAACCGAACTAAAAAAGCTTTTAATACTGCGCGGTGACAAACATTTTCATTTTTCACCGGTACTGCACGGTATATCCAGGCTGCTTTCGGATTAGTAGAAAATTGAAGCATTTGAATGCCTGCTGGAACCAAAACTAAGCTAAAGTACATCGAGAAATACATGTTACCATCACGTAGTTCGTCGAGAGAGCGACTAGTAAAATCCGTAATGAGAAAAATAAATGGAAATATGAAAGCCATTCCGATTGTTGGATAAACCTTTAACTTATAGTCTCGTTCATTTTTTAACATTCTGGTAGCAAAATCAAAGAAAACTTGTTCTTCTCGATTCCAAACAAATAGCTTGGACCAAAAACGACTCCACCATTCTTTTGCTTGTTTATGTTTTCCACTGTTAGATAAAAGCTTTTCCAAGTTGCGCTCAAAAGATGGAATCAGTTTGATATAAAGGAAAATAGCTATAAGTGGTATAATCACACCCAATATCGCGAGTATGATATACGACAGATCTGTTACACCATTTAAGACAATCTCATATATCGCTCCATACCAAATCGGCGGCATCAATACATGCCACCATTCAAAACTAAAGTTAACATTCAAATCAACAAACTCAAAGGAGCGGGCTACTAATTGATAGCCGATAATCATGGAAATACTTAAGAGAATTTGAATATAATTAATAATATCCTTTAACTTTTCTCCGTCAAAAAAACGAAGGATAATGATATACACCAATGCTGTCATAATCAGAATCAATAAATTAACAAAAAGCAGTACAACTAGACTTAATAAAAAGAATATAATCCCTTGATTAAACAACCCAATGACCATTGGAATAGCAGTAAACGCAATCGTTAGTTGACATAAGTAGATGGTAATATGGACAACCTTGGCCGTATTAACCGTTCTCGAATCAACTGGTTTTGTTCCTATAATCATTTTATCGCGAACATCTAGTAATACACTAGAGAAATCAGAAATGGTCGATGTCATGATAATAAACATAACAATAGCATACATAATGCTGACTTGAAAGATATACTGATCACCAAATAAGAAAGCAATCAGGATTAATCCCATCAAAGCATAGATACCAAGTGATTTCAGAAATTGATTACCGGAATCTGAGTTCGAATCATTAAAGATCGTCGGTACTCTTCTCGTATCCATCGTTAATTTCATCTGCAGGATCTCCCGCATCATCGGATAATCGACTTTTGCTTTTTGAAACAGCGACTGGAATTTATCTAGCATTTTCAATGATCTGAAATCATCCATCGCTATCACCATTTTCCACGATAGAAACAAAAGAACTGGCTATTTCTTGATGCTGATGAAATCCTGTCAGTTGATTAAAAATTTCCTCAAGTGAGCCTTCTTTATTCTGCTTCTGTAACTGTTCAAATGTTCCATCGGCAACAATTTGACCATCAGCAAGCAATACAATCCGGTTACTGATTTTTTCAACGACGTCCATAATATGTGAGGAATAAAAAATCGTTTTTCCCTGATTTGCTAACTGATCTAAGATCTCTTTGACGATCATCATACTGTTGGCGTCGAGGCCACTTAATGGTTCATCTAGAAAGAGTAAATCCGGGTTATGTATAATACTAGCTATAAAAAGAACTTTCTGCCTCATCCCTTTAGAAAAAGATGATATCCTTGTATGTAGTACATCTTCTAACTCAAATAAACGCATTAATTCTGTTGCTTTTCGGATAATCACCTGCTGATCCATTCCATATAGTCCACCGACAAAAGAAAGATATTCCATAGGTGTTAAGCTATCATAAATTTCTCCGTTTTCCGGAACATAGCCAATCCGTTTCTTATACGCTACTCCACTTGTTTTAATATTCTCACCAAATATTTCGATATCACCTTCAAATTCAGTGATCAAGCCTAACATGATTTTGACGGTTGTACTTTTACCAGCCCCATTCGGACCGATATAACCAATAATTTGACCTTGATAGACATCAAGATTAATAGATTCTAACACGCGAGTACTTCCGTAAGATTTAGCTACATTTTTTAGTGATAGAATAATATCTTCTGACACAATATTCACCTCCACACCCATCCTAACATAAATTTCCTTTTTCATGTTTTAATTTTTTTAATATGATTTTTTCTAACCAGGCCCATGGTAAAAGACGTTTGGCAAAAGCTATCATTCTCGCCCCTTTACCAATTGGATAGTGGAGTTTTGGCTGTTTTCTGCTGCATATCGAGGCTATCAAAGAAGCAACTTCACTCGGATCTGCACTAGATTTTGATGCTTGTTGTGCGTAAGACAGAACCGCGCTTTTCATCGGGTCTTTTTCCATCTCCAATTGGTCGATACTGGACAAGCTCTTATTCCAAATTTCCGTTTGATACGATGCTGCTTCTACTAAGGAGACAAATATCTGTTTCGGAAGTAATTCGATTCGTAAACTTTCACTGAAACCTGCTAAAGCAAACTTTGATGCACAATAAGCAGACATTCCTGGAAAACCTGCATATCCGCTAACACTGCCTATATTAATGATATTTGCCTTATCGGCTTGTTCTAATAATGGCAACATTACTTTGGTGACACGAAAAACTCCGTGCAAATTTACATCCAGCTGTTTCTGAAAAGTGTCTGTGGTTAAATCTGTAATAAATCCAGCTTGGCAAAAGCCAGCATTATTAACTAATACATCGAGCTTTTTATAATTGGTTTCTATGTAGTCTTTGACATATTGAATCTGATGCTCATCGGTTACATCCATTTCCATAATATCTAGTTGGGATGCTAGCTGTTCATTCTCGGCTCTTTCGATTAATTCATCACGTGACTGTAATGTTCTCATTGTCGCTATCACTCTGTAACCTTTTTTTAAGAATTCCAGTGTCGTTATGAAGCCAAAACCACTACCTGAACCTGTCACAAGTACTATCTTCACGAAGTTCATCCCCCTATCATATGTATTAAGCTATATCTTAACATATTTGTCTCATGTGGTATCGGGCCATTTATAATTATATAAGAAAAACCGTGGAAGCCCACCCGGTCCTGTCCAAAGTAGTTATTTTGACATGAATAAAAAGTTTAACAACCGCTGCGGCTTCCCCACTTCGCTTTCCGTGGGGCGTGTTTCAGCTAACTTTTGTAAAGAAGATCGCTTTACAAAAGTGGATCTTCAGATCACGCTGATCCCACAGGAGTCGAAGTGGGCGCCTGCGCTAAATAACGTTCTACATTTTTTAACGTACGGACATTACGTCTTTTATTTTACATGGTATAAAACCTCAAAAAGTTAGCTGTCACTTACGTTGTAGAGCTTTTCATAGTGGAGGCCGCCCGCTTCAACTCCTGTGGAAACTGTATTACCTGAAGATCCACTTTTTCAAGCGGTTTTTGCTTGGAAAAGTTAGCTGAAGGTAAAACCCCACGGAAAGGCAAGCGGGCAGCCGGAGCAATGCTTTCCGTCTACATATAATTTCAAAATGACCACCTATGATACAAAAACACTATCATGCCGCGTATTATATATACTTTCCTATCTGATAAGAAAAGCGCAGAGCGCCCGCGTAACAAAAAATCCCCCTCGCTTCTTCCTGCGAGGAGGATTTCAAATTCAACTATAAATTATTCTACACCTTCAGTCCACTCAGCAACTTTTTCTGAATTAGCTTCAACCCAATCTGCTGCAGCGTCTTCTGGATCTGTACCATTGTTAATTTCAAGCATAACAGAGTTACTGTCTTCTTCTGTCCACTCGAATTGATCTAACACTTTATATGCGTTTGGTAAATCTTCTTCTAGTCCTTCACGAACCATTGTTTCAATTGTTTCTGCTTCACCAAATACACCTTCTGGATCTTCTAAATATTTCAAATCATATTCAGAGAATTTCCAGTGTGGAGACCAACCAGTAACAATGATTTCTTCTTCATTTTCAATTGCTTCTCCAAGTTGTGTTGTCATTGCACCACTTGAAGATGTTTGTACTTGCCAGTCACTTAAATTGTCATATTCTTCGAGAGCCTTTTCAGCAGCACTTACCACACCGGCACCTGGCTCAATACCAGTAATCGATTGACCTGCTTCATCTGTAAGATCTGCAATAGAGTCAACATCCATGTAAGATGGTACTACAAGACCAATTTTTGCTCCTTCAAGGTTTGGCCCCAATTCTACTACTTGATCGCCAAATTCTGCATATTGTGATTCATGTGTTCCTGGTAACCATGCTGCAACCATACCATCAGCTTCACCATTAGCTACTGCTTCCCACATTGCTGCATTTTCAATAGATGTTAGTTTTACATCATATCCTAAATCTTCTAAGACTTTTCCAACAACATGTGTAGAGGCAATTTCAGTGTCCCAGTTTACGTACACTAGTTCAATTTCCTCACCTTCACCTACAGCAGCTGTTTCATCATTGCCTTCATCACCTGTAGCATCGTCACCTTCATCACCGGCACCACAAGCTGCAAGTACAAACACTAAAGTTAATACTGCCATTAATCCAAAAGACTTCCATGTTTTTAACATGAATAGACCTCCCCTTTTTAAAAATTTATATTTAAACATATCCAGGCTAACCTGGATATGTTTATCACCATAACTTTAAAAACTTCACAATGTCTTAACATATTTCATCTAACCAGTTTGCTGTTACTTAATCTTGCTATGTTTATTAAACTTAGCCTTTATTTAAGTTTTGAGAAACTCTGTCAATAATAATAGCTAAAATAACGATACCAAAACCTGCTACAAACCCAGGTCCTTCTTGTGAACGTTGCAGAGCTGTTAATACTTTATCACCAAGTCCTGGTGCACCGATCATTGATGCAATTACAACCATAGATAACGCAAGCATTACCGTTTGGTTTACACCTGCCATAATCGTTTTTCTGGCCATTGGTAATTCTACTTTAAACAGCTTCTGTGATCCTGTTGTACCAAATGCGTCAGCAGCTTCCACTAACTCATTGGATACTTGTCGAATACCTAAATTGGTAAAACGGACAACAGGAGGCGTTGCGAATACAACAGATGCAAAAATACCTGGTACCATTCCAATTCCGAAAAATACAACGGCAGGAATTAAATAAACGAAAGCAGGCATCGTCTGCATAAAGTCTAATATTGGCGTAATAATTGTTTGTGCCCATTTACTCTTTGACATCCATATGCCGGCTGGAATACCGATAATAATCGATATTAAACTGGCAAAAAGAACTAATGTGAATGTGTACATTAACTCTTCCCATAAGCCTTGGTTATAGACAAACCAGAGACCAATAATAGAAAAAGCAACTAATCCAAATTTCTTGCCAGATACAAAGAAAGCAATAAGAGCAACGATTAATATGACAATTAGTGCAGGAATTTGACTCAACCAATCTGCAGTCGTTTCAACAAATTGACCAAAATCTTGTTTGATCGGATCAAAAATAAATTGAAATGTATCTTTCATCCAATCAACAGCTGTATTAATCCACTGTGCTACTGGAATCTCGGGGATAAAATTAAGCATCTTCCGTCACCCCATTTCCATTTGCTAATGCTGCGATTACTGCACCTCGTACAATGATGCCTTTCATCTTGCCATCTTCCACAACAGCTACAGGTACAGGCGCATCATGAATAATTTCAAAAATTTCATGAATAGGTGCTTCTAATCCTACTGTAGGCATGTCTGTACGTAGAATGCTGTGTAAATCTTTTTGTTCATTATCCCGAGCCTGTTTAACGTCATCAGCTGTGACATAGCCCTTTAATTGTCTAGAACGATCCACCACATAGATGCTTGACAAGCCTTGCTCACGAATTCTTTCTAGCGCAACTCTTGGACCATGTTTTTCAATATCAACCGTCTCAGGTCGCTTCATGATATGACTTGCTGTTAATACTTTGGAGCGATCAACATCTTCAACGAATCGTTCGACATAGTCATTGGCCGGATTTACTAAAATTTCTTCCGGCGTACCAATTTGAACAATGGAACCATCCTTCATCAGTGCAATTCGGTCACCGATCCGTAATGCTTCGTCCAAATCATGCGTAATGAAGATAATCGTTTTCTTCATTTTTTGCTGAAGGTCCAATAACTCATCTTGCATATCTTTTCTAATTAATGGATCCAATGCAGAAAAAGCTTCATCCATAAGTAGAACTTCCGGATCATTTGCCAAGGCTCTAGCTAAACCAACACGTTGTTGCATACCGCCTGATAACTGATCTGGATACTGGTGAATAAAACTTCCTAATCCTACTAATTCTAAAGCTTCTTTAGCTTTCTCAGCACGCTCTTCCTTATTGATCCCTTGAATTTCCAGCCCAAACTCCGTATTTTCTAACACGGTACGGAAAGGAAATAATCCGAATTTTTGGAAGACCATACTCATTTTTTCACGACGGACTTTACGTAATGTTTCTTTCCCTACCTTCGCAAGATTTTCTCCACCTACTTCAACATCACCTTCCGTAGGGTCAATCAAACGATTCAATAAACGTACAAGTGTTGACTTCCCACTACCAGAAAGTCCCATAATAACGAATACTTCGCCTTCTTCGACTTCAAACGTCGCACGGTTTACACCGACTGTACATCCTGTTTTTTCTAAAATTTCTTCCTTTGCATATCCCTCATCTAATAATGAGAGAGCTTCTTTTGTTTTCTTGCCGAAAATTTTCGACAAATTCTTTACACTAATGACAGACATGAATCTATATCACCTCAATTTATATTCGACTTTTCCCGTCATTTTATGCATCACTTATACTATGCTAAAGGTTTTACTTGTGAATTTCAAGCGTTATACACTTATTTTTCCGTTTGTTACGTTTGTAAAGTTTAAACTTTACAAATGGAAATCCTTACTTTTACCATATACTTAGTGTTAACATTGATTTTTTATTTATGTAGTGTAAAGATATTAATAAGAGAGTTGAAAGGGGTTATCATACTTTTATGACACTAAAAGCCGATGCTAATTTAGAAAGAGTAAACAATCAAATCATTTCGGAGTTTTCGAAAACACTTGAAATGTTTTCTTTAAATAAAACAGAAGCGCAATTATTTGTTACGCTTTATTTAAATGGAGCTCCCATGACTTTAGACCAAATGAAAGATGCTCTGGGTAAAAGTAAAACGGCAATGAGTTATGCCGTTCGCAGGTTGCAGGAATTTAATTTAGTCGAACGTGTCTTTCAAAAAGGTGTGCGAAAAGACTTATATGAAGCTCGTGAGGATTTGTATAAGAAGTTCATGAAAACCTACGTTAATCGCTGGCTCGAGTCACTCAACCTGCAAATTAACAACTTAGCAGACATTCAAGAGGATCTAGATCGCTATCCTCATGAACAAAAGGAATTATTTGAGCATAAAATTCAAGAAGCAATTTCCTTTCATCGCTCGCTTGAAACGGTTTTTTCGAATATTAAGAAGAATGATTTTCTTTAATTTAATATAAATTTCTCAAGCAACTGGAATATATTTCGCCCGATTCTTCTCAGGATTAGCGCATATTCCAGTTGCTGAACAATCATAAATAAACGAATCCTATTTGATAGTCCTGCAAATCTTATCCGCATCTCCTATTTTTCCTTGCCAAGAGCCTATGGACAGAAATTAAGGGCCACTTATAGGTAGATTATATTATCACTCAGTTAACCTTTCAAATGGAATACTAGATTTATTCAACTTGTATCCAGTCTAATCTCACACTTCCCTCTAACACTTTCATCCTAATATGAGATTGGTTTTGTGAAGAAATCATTGACCCAATCGCATTAAACATTCGCCATTTACTATCACCCTCCATTGAAAACTCTTTAATAAGTTGTTCATTAATCAATAATTCCATCTTGACATATTTTTCAACGAATGCTCTTATTGCTATTTTCGGAATCCATTCTTTTTGATTATTCACCTCATAACAAACCCACTCGTCCTTATTTAACGCTATACACATCTCCACATTCGCCATACGGTTATGACTCTGATCGTAAAAGAAATCGAGAGATGACTCCGAAGTGGTCAAATTGGAAATCGTAATATTTTCATCTTCTCGAAATCCTTCTATCCCATTATTTTTCCGTTCAGCATGATAAGAAACTCCTTCACCTTTATAACCATAATGTTCTGCCTCCAACTTTATCGGAACACGTCTCATTATTGATCTCACCACATTTTCATGATATGTACAGTTTTTGAATTTTATGTTTTCAAGGTATTCATTAAAAATAGCTATTGCGGTATCTTTATTCGGTCTGTCACCACCATGCAGGTATTCAAGAATCTTCTCCCAATCTTGTGGTGGCTTGATAGAACATGGTGAATTAGTAGTACCTAGCTTCTTCCACACCCAAAAATTCCACGATATTTGCCAGTCATCATATAATTGAAACGCTGCCTGGTACCAGCCTAAATTGTTTTCTCCACCTTCTCCCATATAAATCGGTACTTGCAATTCATTACGTTTGGTTAAATATTGCTTTATCCCCTCTACATCAGGACTACTCCAATACTTGTGAAATTGCAACGAAACATTGGCATCAAATAAATGATCAAAAATCTCCCAGTTTGTGGACCAATGAGTTCCTTCTAATATAATCATATGTTGTTGATCTACTTCACGAATTGCTAAGATAAGCTCCTTATATAACTCAATCAATTCTTTTTTAAACTTATATTGAAATTCATTTGGCAATGGTTCGTTTAATAAGTCATAGCCCGCAACAATCCATTTATCTTTATAGCGTTGGGCAATAAATTTCCATAAATCAATAGTTTGTTCCTGATATTGTCTATTCGTAAATAACTCTGGATAATTATTTGGCGAGTCATCAATATTTGTTCCAGTTTGCCCTCCAGGCGCTCCATGCAAATCCAACACTACATATAGTCGATGTTTGGAGCACCAATCAATAAAAGTGTCTATTAATCTAAATGCCTCTTCCTTCACAGATCCATTATCATCTAAAACAAAACGGGAATTAATTGGTAACCGAACAGAATTCCATTGTTCTTGTTTCATCCGCTTGATATCATCTTCCGTAATATAATGATCTCTAAATTCCCGCCAAAAAGATTTAGCATAATCCTCACCCGCTAAATCCGAAATTAGTGATTCAATCTGACGTGGACTAGCCGCTTTGTCATAGAATTTCCACATGTAACCTTCCGGCAAAAGCCAATTCCCTACACCAACACCTTTTAAGAAAATCTCTTCTCCATTGCCATTAACAAGTCGTCTTCCCTCTCTTTTTAAAAAACCTTCTACTTTATCCTGCAATTGTAATCTACGCCCTTCCGTTTAATTTAAACTGTTCCCAAACCTTCAACAATTGCGTCTATATTACACTTCTCGAGCAAGAACAACATTTCTATAATATTTCGCACTGTCTTTAAAGAATCGCTTCTGGGTTTCGAAATCAACATAGACAATTCCAAATCTTTTATCATAACCAAATGCCCATTCAAAATTATCGAATAAAGACCAAACAAAATAACCTGAAATATGCATACCTTCTTCATTTAATGCAGCGATAGCTTGCAAATGATCTTTAATATATTTCGTTCTTTCTGCATCAGGAATAGTTCCGTCCTCCATCAATTGATCTGGATAGGAAGCACCATTTTCAGTAATAATGATTGGCAAGTCTGTATATTCAGTACGCAGCCTTCGAATAAGTTCTTGGAATTCTTTCGGTGATACATCCCACCCCATCCCGGTTTTGGGATAATCTGAATAAGCAGAATCAAATAAAAAATCACTAGCACTATTAAATTCGATTAATCCTCGACTATAATAGTTTATTCCGAAAAAGTCGCACTCAACAGATATTGTCTCGAAATCTTCTTTATGGATAAATGAAAAGTCATGGACATATTTAGAAAATAAATTAATCATATCGACAGGATAGCTTCCTTTAAAAATAGGGTCCAAAAACCAGCGATTAGTATAACCGTCCGCATTGTTTTTGGCGATCTCATCATTGTAATTATTTCCTGCCGAGTAAAAGGGTGCTAAATTTAACGTAATACCAATTGGAGTCGATGATTGATATGTTTCTTTTAATAGTTTCACCGTTTGACCATGAGATACTAAAATATGATGGGCAGCTTTTAGAGCCTCTTCCATATTTCTATGCCCTGGTGCATGAACCCCCTGATGATAGCCAAGAAAAGCGGCACACCATGGCTCATTCTGGGTTATCCAGCTATCTACTAAACCATCAAGCTCCTCAAACACTTTATTCGCATAATCATGAAACCATATAAGTGATTTCCTCGATACCCATCCTCCCTGGTCTTGTGCCCATTGAGGCAAGTCCCAATGATACAGAGTAACTACAGGTTTGATGTTATTAGCTTTTAATTCATTGATCAGCTTTTTATAAAATTGCATGCCTGCTTCGTTATAAACTCCTTCTTCCGGGAAAATTCTTGGCCAGGCAATCGAAAAACGGTAACTCTCTACTCCTAATTCCTTAATGATCTGAACATCTTCTTTATATAAATTATAGTGGTCACATGCAATTGCACCATTATCTCCTTGATATACCTTGCCAGGCACGTCAGCAAAAGTATCCCAAATAGATGGGGAGCGCCCGTCTTGAGATGCTCCTCCTTCTACTTGATAAGAAGATGTAGCTGTGCCAAAAGTAAATGTAGAATCAAAATTTTTCAACGTATAGTCCTCCTATAGTAAATTCTCGTTACACGATGCTATTTTACTATCCTTTTACAGCCCCTGAAGAAATACTATTAATGATATATCTAGATAAAAACAGAAATGCTATCATAATCGGTACAACAGAGATTGCAATTCCTAAGTACATAGCTCCCAAATTTGAAGCTACCGGTGATCCACGCAATGCCCCCATCATCACAGGTAATGTAAAAAGTTCGGGAGATCGCAAAATAACCAAAGGGGTAATATAGTTATTCCAAGAACCGATGAATGTAAAAATTCCCATTGTTGCAATAGCAGGCATTAATATTGGTAATACAATTCGGTGGAACATATGAATTTCTGATGCTCCATCGATCCGACCTGCCTCTAATAATGACATGGGCATAGTAGTGATTAAATATTGCCGGAAGAAAAACACCGTAAATGGAGCTGCAATTGCTGGAATGATCAGTGGCCAGTAAGTATCAAGCATACCTAATGCTTCACTTAGATCATACAATCCAATTAATCCAAGTTGCCCTGGAACCATCATCATAACTAGAAATGTAACAAAGATGACATTTTTCCATTTAAAATCGTACACTACTAACGCAAAAGCGGTTAAAGCTGAAAAGTATGCATTTAATATCGTGACAGAAACAGCAACTATTAAACTATTTGTAAACCCACGCCACACATCCATATAACTAATGAGTGTTTGATAATTTTCAAAAATCGCTGCTCCTGGAATGACCGTAAACCCTTGCAATATCTCGGAATTTGTTCTTGTTGCATTTATAATCATCATGTAAAAAGGGATAAAACAAATAACAACCAATAAAACTAACGCAATATATATAAACGTTTTTGCCACTGAGATTTTTTTCATTTTGGGCACCTCCTACCTTACTTCTCTTCGATACATTGTACGGAAAGTAATTGCCGAAAAAATAACAGTTATAATGAATAAACCGTACGCTAAAGTAGCTCCATAACCAAAATTATTATATCGAAAGGCTTGATTGTACAAATACAGTACCATCGTATTTAATGAACCTTGAGGAGCTCCTCTTGTATCAGTTAATAACATTGGCAAATCAAAAAGTTGCAGCCCACCAATAATAGAAGTAATTAATACATATAACAAAATTGGCTTTAATTGTGGTAATGTAATATTAGTGAATGACTTCCACCAATTGGCTCCATCGATAAGTGCCGCTTCATAATAATCACGGGATATGCCAGAAATTCCTGCTAACAAAATGATAAAAGAATTACCAAACCACATCCATGCGCCGATTAATGCTACGGCAGACTGAGCGTAAGCAGGACTGTTCAGCCAGTTTATCGGACTGTCAATTAACCCCAGACTCAACAACATTTGATTTAATGCTCCATGATTCCAATCTAATAAAATATTAAACAGGAGTGCTACTGAAGCGATAGTTATGATATTTGGTAGATAAAATAAAGCTCTAAATATACTTACGCCTCTTAATTTAAGCCGTATATCCGAGAATAATAGAGCCAACCCTAATGCAATAAGCATTTGTACAACAAAATTAAAACCCCAAATCTGAATTGTATTTAGAAAAGCTTCATAGAAATACGTATCCGTAACAAGCCTTACATAATTAGAAATTCCGACAAACTCTGCATTCGCAATACCACCCATACCACTGTAGTTTGTAAGACTGTAATAAAAAGTAAGGAAAATTGGATAGATATTAAAAATTAAAAAAACAATGACAAACGGGGCAATAAATAAATACGCTCTTCGATTATTTTTTGCCATTTTAATCCCCCCTCTAAAAAGGATGTAACGTAACAAGATACATAAAGAAATTCAATCATATTTATAGAACTGGGAGCACAAGAAACTGGTTTGTACTCCCATATGAAACTTATTCTGGTACGGTTACTTCAGGAAAAGCATTCTCCACTTGGTTATAAAATTCTTCCAGTGCTTCTTCTTTTGTAACGTTGCCTTCTACATAGTTACCTACTTCCGTACCGAAGAGTTCTCCAATTTGCTGGTCATACTTCGTGATGGTACTAGCGTCAATTTTTTGAGCTTCTTCTAAGAAAAATTTATAGTGGTTTTGGCCACCCAAGTATTCCTCAGAGAAATCTTCACTAATTTTGGTTGTCACAGGCAGATAGGATAGTACGTCACCAGTTGTTTCCGTTACCCACTCTGTTAAAAATTCTTCATCATGAACCAGCATTTGTATGAATTCCCAAGCTAAATCTTTATTTTCAGAGTCTTTGTACATACCAATCCATGTTCCACCTTGAAAATATGGAGTAGGACCATTGGTAACCGCCCAATCACCCGAAGTTTCCTCTGCCTCTTCTTTCAATACGGAATTCAATCCCCATGTTGGTAATGAAACAGCAAATACTTCTGTTTTATCAGCGTCTTCTGCATCTTCATCCAACTCATCCCAACCGACGTTGTAACTAATAGGTCCTACAAAAGATTCATACCATGCAGGTGACCAGGCGGGTGCTAACGCAGTATATTGTTTATCTCTTAATTCCTTTGCATAATCAAAATAAGATAACCGAGCTTCCGTCATCACTAACTCATTATTTTCATTCACCCAAGGCTGTGGATCTTGACCATTGGTATAGGGTTGAATAGAACCTTCATCAGGGAAAAGACGGTAATTGTGTTCTTTCATTTTCTCGCCAACATCCATTAAACCATCCATTGTTGAGAACATTTCCCCTACTTCATCCGGGTCATCTGTTCCTAATACCTCTTCTGCAATACTTCTACGGTAGTAGATCCCACCTGGAGTCGTTTGCCAAGATACAGCTCTGACCTCACCAGCACTGTTCTTACCTAAGTCCCAAACATAATCCATATAATCATCTTCCCAAGCATCAACATTGTATGGATCTGTTGACAGGTTTGCCCAATAATCTTGTTCAATCCAATCTTTCAAGTAAACTATTTCACCAGTAAATACATCAGGTGCTCCCTCACCACTTTCTAGAGCTGGCCGCAATGTGGTTGTATAGTTTTCTGTAGGAATAATCTGCAAATCCACATTTACATCATGTAATTCTTCAAACTTATTAATTGGTTCTTGTAACTCATCCGTAAATGAGGTAACTACTAAATCTGCTTTTTCTTGGGATGAGCAGGCACCCAGAACAAACAAAATACTTAAAACAGTTAATAATAATAGCTTTTTCATTGTTTTCCCTCCCAATTTAACTAACAACTATTCAACCAAAATGACACCCTCTGAATCATAAACTTTGGTTACTTCCATAGGAGCATGTAATAACCTAAATAACAAAATTCTGATTAGTAAAGCGCTTTACGAACTATCAATAAAAAGATATCTATATAGAAAGACTAGATATAGATTATAAAGCGTTTTCAATTGTTTTTTTGTCGAACAGTAGTGACTTTTTTATTATGTAAAGCGCTTTACATTACCGGTAAAAAAATAAGAGCTATCTTATTTTTTACCACATATGATCTACGGACATACAGGACTGTCTCTTAATTAACTGTACGGGAATAACTTTTCCATTTCGATTTTTACCTAGCTCATTAATCTCATCAAGCAATAATGCAGCAGACTGGTGACCTATTAATTCCTTATCTTGTTTCACAGTTGTTAACGGCGGATCAACATGCTTAGCCAAAGGAATATCATCAAAACCTATCACAGATATATCTTCGGGTACACGAAGTCCAGCTTCCTTGATAACCTTAATGGCTCCTAAAGCCATTTCATCACCAGATACAAACACCGCTGTTGGTCGATCTGTTAATGACAATAGTCTGAACATCGCTTCGCGTCCACCCTCATATGAATAATAGCCACCATCCACAATGTATTTGCTCGGTATAGAAAGATTGTGTTTCTCCATGGCTAACTCAAAACCTTTAGCTCGTTCTACCGCTGTATACATTGTTTGCGCTCCAGTAATATGCGCTATTTTGCGATGTCCTAATCCATACAGATAATCTACTGCAAGCGTACTTCCTTGTTTATTGTCACTATAGACTGCATGTGCTCCTTTTTCCGGCATATCGATAAAGACAGTTGGCATATTAAATTCCGTGAAATCCAATGCGTCATCACCTAGTGACTGTACAACTACTACTCCATCAACACCACGATGTTTTAGGTGCCTATAAGTTTCTTCTTTCAAGCCCATTTTTCTAGATACAAATAGCAAATCATAATTGTATAATTCTACATGCTTTTTAAAACTTTCAATTACCTCACTAAAAAATGGATGAGCCATCCCTACACCTAAATGTTCCGCAAATACTACTCCAATCATCCAGGATTTATTAGTTGCCAGTGTTCTTGCCGAAGAATTTGGGGTATATCCCAATTCCTCTACAGCTGCCAACACTTTCGCCTTTGCTTTTTCACTAACATTAGGGTAATCGTTTAATACTTTTGATACTGTTGTAATTGAATAACCTGTTTTCTTGGCAATATCATATATTGTAGTCATCTCATGCTCCTATCGAAAACGCTTTCGTTTTAAGTTTATGGCGACTTCTTCTTTTTGTCAATAGTTTTCTGAAAATATTTCCAGAACAGGTTAACTTTCATGTGAATGCTTCTGAGAATGATATGCCTTTGCTTGCACAAATTTATCAAACGCCCTATTGGCGCACATAAAAATAATCAAGGCTGGTGCACTTATTATGTAAAAAGGTACAATAGCTGGAAAAATACTAAGTATAATGGAAAATATAAATAAGCCAACTATCATCATCACAGTCGATAAAGGATAAAGTCCTATCATGACTAATGCATACTTTATGTTCATCCAAAAAGCTAGTTCAAAATGTACATAAACAGCAAATAAATAACTTGCACCTAAAATTGCTAGCATTGTAAGTAATAATAAGGCGGGGAATACAACTTTATCTATCAAAAAACTGTAAGGTAAGGTTTGAATGATAGTATAGTCGATATAAAGAAAGGCAAATACGACATATACGATAATCATTAACCTATTTGCATGCCAAAATTCGGTTCTGTAGGTTTGGTAAAATTGCCTCCAAATAGAACCATATTCATTCTCTCTAAGCATATTTCTTACAATCGTGAACACACTAATAGTTGCTGGTCCTACACCTAAGATAACCAATCCAGCTAACGAAAAGATCAACCATAAAATATTTAAATAAGCTAGTTTTGCTAGCCACTCAAACAGTAGATGCAAGCCTCCCATTGAACCATTTTTCATAAAATACCTCCAATCTTATTGATGAATAGAATTTTAACTCTAAATAAATGAGCTTCTTTTTAACAGAAAGCGCTTTCTGTTAAAAAGAAGCCTTACTCTCATATCTTTTACTTTCACAACCAATCCATAGCAATATCATAAACTGCTAAATTAATTTAATCAACTCTTAATCTCATGTTTTTTTAATGAGAAATACTCTGTCTTCCTTCTATATACCATTATTTAAGGAAGAATGATATTTTTCCACTCAAATGATGAAATAGTTGAACAACTTGACCATCACTCCGGCTACCCACTTCCATTTCCGTGGGGTTTGTTTAGCTTACTTTTTTGAGCATAACCCGCTCGATCTTCAGGTCAAACAATTCCCACAGGAGTTGAAGTAGGCAGCCTTCGCTAAGCTCTCACTACAACATATTATTAACCCATAAAAACACTAAAAAATAGTATTGAAATCTCTAAAAAAGTTGAGATACTTATGTTTTATATACTTTCCTTACAAGCAAAAAAGACGAACATCAACTGTGATTGTCCGTCTTTTTTATCTTAGGTTGAGTATTCTGTCTCCAACCATTCTCTTTACATCTTCTCTTCAACTGTCCCATCTTCTTGATCAACAATATACCAACCAATAGTTGCGGTATGACTTGTTTCACCATTGGAAACTAATTCATACACTTGAACGACAAAGTCGCCATCCTCTCTGTGGTCCATTACGACTTGGATATCACCATTCTGTGAAATATTAAGGTGGTTCCTTACTAAATCTTCTGCTATAGTGTCCGTAATTTCACTCGTATCCGTTTCCGGGGTACTATCAGTATTGTTTTCATCTAACGCTTGCTCTTCGCCTTCTTCACTCTCATTGTTTTCTCCGTTTAAATCTTCAGACCTTACTTCACTAACAATCCAGGAATCATCTGTTGATGTAATCACATAAGTCATTCTTACATTTCCGATTAACTCATTTGATTGATCTTGTGTTACCTCATACTCTACATCATTCACTTGTTCAAAACTAAAATCACTATCTTCTTCAAACCACACAGGTGCCTCAGTTGCAACAACATATACCTTATCATTTTCCTCTTCAAAATAGTGAGACCCAAATGAATCGGCTAATTCCTCTGACATAACGGTCATGAATTCTTCTTTCAGTGCTTCTTTTGAATCATAATCTATTAAAGCACCATCATCCTCCGTATTCTCAATGACAGACATAAATTTATCTTGGTATTCATTCAACACTTCTTTTGCTTGTTCTTGATCAAGTGTAGGTATTTCTTCCTCGGAAGATGCATCTTCTTCTGAATCATCTGCTGGTTCTTCTACTTCATTCTCTGGATATTCTGTTTCATTTTCATCTTTGTCATCTTGTGTACACGCCATTACTACTAACGATAACAGCAATACTAGAATGACAAACAATAATTTCTTTTTCATGTCGATTTCCCCCATTTTCCATCTAATATCAAAAATATTACTTAGTAATAATATACCCTATTTTTGATAATAACAAACTATTTATCATCTCCTATAAGGCTTTATCACTAATATTTCTTGAGATCTTTAGCTATTTTATTCTTGCACAGTGAACGACTCTTTAATTCAGCGTACGAACAGGAGGAATCAGAAAACTGCTAAATAAAACTGTAAGATTTCCCCGTAAAAGTGGTTTTACCGGGAAAAGTGCCTGTGAAAAGGCTGATTTTTCCCGGTAAAAATACAATGACGGGGAAATCTATCAAATAGAACGAGAGGTTTTCCCGAAAATAAATGGAACGATGTTAGTCAAGGGACTAATGAAAAAGATAGGTGAGCTCATCACCTATCTGCTACTTATCTATAAATCTTGTTAAAAAATCAGACAATCTAGTTTGATATTTTTCCTTATGAAGTGCGTATGCTTCACCATGCCCGGCATCATCATATAAAAAGATTTCTGCATGACTATTAGTCTCTTTATAGAGTTCATTTGCCATTCTGGAAGGGACAAATGTATCTTCTTTTCCATGGAAATAGAGAATCGGAACCTCTGCCTTCTTTACCTGATCAATAGCGGAAGCTTCGTAAAAGGAGTAATTGGCACGTATATTAGAGACCATACTCGTTGTAGGTAATACCGGAAATGCTGGTATGTTGTACATCCTGTTCATTTGATATTGAAAAAGGTCATATACATTGGTATAACCACTATCCGCAACGACCGCTTGTACTTGTGGAGGAAGTTCTTCTCCACTTGCCATCAGCATCGTGCCTGCCCCCATCGATAACCCATGTAGGACAATTTCCGCATTTGTTCCAACACGCTGAATAACTTGATCTGTCCAATCCAAAACATCCAAGCGATCATGCCAGCCAAAACCAAAGTAATCTCCTTCACTTTTTCCATGCCCTCTCATATCAAAAAGAAAGATATTATAGCCTAACTCTTCATAATAATATTGCGCATATAACCCCATATCTGTGGCTTTTCCTAAATAACCATGACCAAAAATAACTGTTTTGTTTGTATCAGTAGTGGCCGGTAAATAATATCCTTTTAAAGTTAAATCATCAAAAGTTTGCAGCTGCCAACCTTCAAAACTCTGACTGGCCACCCAGTCTCGCCATCCGCCTTTGGTAAAGACGTTCATCGCTGATGCGGATACTTCCAAGTCTTCATTTCCTTGTAAAAAAGTCTTTTGTTCACGTTTGATGGCGAGGTTATAAAAATAGTTTCCAGCAAATAAATCTATGCATAATAAAATGGCGAAAAGCGCTATCATTATTTTTAAACCTTTACCTATCTTCACAAAAAATCCCCTTTCGACATCTTTATACATATTATAACAAGCATTTGCTTCGAAAAGGGGATTTTTTATTGGAACAACCGGAAAATTTCGACATTTTTTTCATTCTTCTAATGATGTCAGGACCTCATTAATGGTGATAAATGCTTCTTTTAAGGCTCCTTTATCTTGATCCGCTAATGTGGCAAAACGTTCTCGCACGACTTGGTAAAGAATTTGTTTTTTCTCAGTTGAAAACTGTTTTCCTTTTTCCGTCATTTGAATATATGTTATCCGCCGATCTGTTTCATCCTTCGTTTTAATAATAAGCTCCTTCTCCGTCAGTTTTCGAATCAATGGAGTTAAGTTTGATTTGTTAATATCTAATTTTTTAGCAATCTCCGCCATTTGAATTGGCCCCATGTTTTCCACGATGTGTAACACATGGAAGTGGGATGGGTGAAGTCCTTCTTTTTTCGTTATCGGAGATGTACCAAACATCTTTTTTGTCAATATTGGTAATACAGTTAATGCCTGTTCCACCAATTCATTTGTTAATGTATTTTGTTCTTCCATCTAGTTCGCTCCCTCATATAGATTGACTTCATTAGATATACAATGGATAATAGTTATTATATCATAACTATCTTAGTTGATAAGGAGGTTACATATTGAATTCTATTATTTCCGTGAAAGATTTAACAAAGACCTATAAAAAGGTAGATGCGGTAAAAGGAATTACCTTTGATGTTAAAGAAGGCGAAATTTTTGGCTTTCTCGGTCCTAATGGTGCAGGTAAAAGTACGACAATCAATATGATTTGTACAATGCTAAAGCCAACTTCCGGAGAGATTATCATCAATGACTATGATGCTAAAAAGCAAAAAGATGATGTTCGAGCAAGCATCGGCATCATTTTTCAAGAAAATACATTAGACGAAAAATTAACAGCTAACGAAAACTTGAAATTACACTGTCGTTTTTATAATGTGCCTAAAAATAAACGAGATCAACGCATTCAGGAAGTACTGGAAATTGTCGATTTGTTCGATGAACAAAACCAGCGTGTAGAAGAATATTCCGGTGGGATGAAACGTCGTCTTGAGATTGCGCGTGGACTTCTTCATTATCCGAAAGTGCTTTTTCTAGATGAGCCGACTGTTGGACTGGATCCGAACACAAGAGCACACTTATGGGAATATATTTTAAAGCTCAAAGAAAAAGAAGGTATTACAATGTTTCTCACCACACACTATTTAGATGAAGCTGAGATTAGTGATCGAGTGGCGATTATGGACCAGGGCGAAATTATTGCGATCGACTCCCCTACTGCTCTTAAAGACCAGCTTGGTGGTGACATTATTGAATTGTCCACGGAGGATAATGAGGCTGCTTTAAAAGAAATTGAGGACAAAATGGAAACGGTCGAAGTGAAAGTGGAAGATGATACGATTCATCTCAAGGTCGAAAGTAGTGACGCCTTTATTTCTTCTTTCATCAAAACATTAGAAATTCCGATTACGAAATTAAATATTCGTAAACCTACATTAAACGATGTTTTTTTAGCTTTTACAGGAAGAAAAATTAAGGAATAAGGGGGTAATGCTGATGGAAGGTATCATAGCAATTTGGCAGCGTGATTTAACGAAATTTTTTCGTGATCGAGCACGACTTCTTGGGTCATTCTCGATGCCGATATTATTTCTGCTTATATTCGGTGGTGGTTTAAGTGGAACAATGGAAACCATGATGTCGGGCGGTTTTGGAGAAGAATCTAGCGGATTTAATTATGTCGAATTTGTATTCCCTGGCATTGTCGCTATGACGTTATTAATGACAGCTATCTTTTCCGCCATGTCTGTGATCGAGGATAAAAACTATGGCTATATGAAAGAAATTTTGGTTTCACCAATTTCACGTGTAAGTATTGCTGTTGGGAAAATGTTAGGAGCAGCAACGGTTTCAACCATTCAAGGTGTTATTTTGTTTTTGCTCATTCCTTTTTTAGGGTTATCCTACAGCATTATTTCACTGATTCAAGTCATTCCGTTTATGTTCTTACTTGGTGCGGCATTATCAGGCGTTGGCTTGTTATTTGCCAGTATGATTAAATCGACACAAGGATTTCAACTGATCGTGCAAATTATTGTGATGCCGATGATATTCTTATCTGGCGCACTATTTCCTGTTAGTAATATGCCAGGTTGGCTCGATGTCATTGTCAAATTGAATCCTGTTACATACGGTGTCGACGTGATGAAAAAAATTATGATTGACGTAGATAGTCTATCTCAAACAGTACAAGAGACAATGGGGTTACATATTACCGTCTTTGGCAGAACTGTATCTGTGTTTGAAGAAATTTTATTTATTTTAGCATTTGCAGTCGTCTTTGTCGCGATTGCAACCATTAGTTTTAAACGAGCACATGCGTGAAAAAACCGGACCTTGTCCGGTTTTTTCTTGTTATATGTTTTCCTCTATTATTTAAATTACCAATACCAAAACTCTTTGACTCCAACAACTTTTATTAGCCTTAACACAAACCCTCTGCGAAGATATTGAGAGCAAGTAAATACCGATGTGGCTGTGTTAAATTAGTAAACGCTTGACACACTCTACTGGAGGTGGTATACAAGTATACAAGTAAAAAAACTTTAAAAAATATAAAGGAGAGGATGAAACATGTTTTCTTAGTTACCAAAAAAGAAAGCGCTTAATATTTGTGCATTGATGAAGATGGAGAAAACCCGCTCAAAATAAAATGAGGGAAAATTCCTTTTAGAGGAGGAAACTATTTTATG
Source organism: Gracilibacillus lacisalsi DSM 19029 (assembly GCF_000377765.1). Lineage (GTDB taxonomy): Bacteria > Bacillota > Bacilli > Bacillales > Amphibacillaceae > Gracilibacillus > Gracilibacillus lacisalsi. The sequence continues at coordinate 47,578 of NZ_KB898669.1, forward strand.
AAGATTAATTTATCTCTTAAACAGCTCGTTTCAGTTTCTAAAAAAGCCTTATCTAGACGAGCCTTGTCACTATTCCTGGCAATACTATTGATGGCATCCATCTCAAATAACAACATCTTAACTACTAACGCGGCTACTAACAACGACTTACCTCCCACAGGATTAACTTACGAAAATTACCCAGCTCTAAAAGATCAATATAAAGATTACTTCTCCTTTGGTATCTTTGGCAAAGGAGAGTTGGAAGGATTGCTTTACAATTACGCTTCCTATACTCCTGGTAATGAGATGAAGCCTGAGAATACTCAAAAAGAAAAAGGGACCTTTACATACACCAGTGCGGATAATGCGATGAAAACCTATTCTGATAGAAACCCAGATATGCTTTTTTATGGACATACTCTCGCGTGGCATTCTCAGACACCTACGTGGATGTGGGACGCGCCACCGGCAAGATACGATCAGACTGGTGAATTCAACAGAGAAACTGCTCTTGAAAACCTTCATACTCATATTGAGAATGTACTCGGCTACTATGGTAGTCGTATTGAAGGTATCGATGTTGTTAACGAAGCTATTGGAACCCCAAACCCTGACGATTGGAAAGCATCCTTAGCCAAAGGAGAAGGCTGGTACATGGCGCTAGACTGGGAATGGGTAGAACTTGCTTTCTTGAAAGCAGCCGAAGTTGTTGACAGCAATGGTTGGGATGTCAAACTGATCTACAACGATTTTGGTCTTGATTCTCGTGACAAAGCTCAAGTTGTTTATGAGATGGTAAAAGATATTAATGAGAAGTATGCAGATGTCCGACCAAATGGCAAACCTCTGATTGAAGTTATCGGTATGCAGGGGCACTATAACCTCTCCACTAATGTCCAAGACATTGAAGAAAACATTAAACTGTTTTCGACACTCCCAGGTGTCAAGGTTCATGTTACTGAGATGGACATTGCTTTACCACCTGGTGAACTAACTCCTGAAAATGAGAATAATCAGGGTATGAAGTATGCTGAATTGTTCCAAATCTATCGCAATTATGCTGTAGGTCCAGCTAATACTACGGGTAATCCAAAGGTGATCGAAATAGTGAAACTCGCCGGTGTGAGAGATGTACGCGATGGCTGGAAGGGTGGCGAATTTGCTATGCCGTATGACTATGACGGACATGCAAAAAAAGCATTGCTAGGTATTCTATACCCTGAAGAGTTTCTTGCAACCCATGAATACATTGAACCTGCTACAGACGAAGAAGAAAAACAAATCGACGGTGTCTATGTATATGATACGAGTGATGGAGACAGTTGGTCCGGAGCAAATATCATACTAGGTAACGATTCATCCCAGTGGCCATGGTCCACAACAGATGAGGAGGGTAAAGTCGCTTTCACTCCTGAAAAAGACGCAACATACCGTTTAAGTTTCAACTATACCGCAAAAGGTACTAACTCTATTCGGGTACGTTGGATAAAAGATAACTCAAATGGTGGTTATACTAGTGCAGATGGAGCAGACGTAAACAGTTATCAGTATTCTGCTAATGAAGTAGCTGAGCATATACCTGCGTATTTCAACAGTGGAATGGTAAATATGGGAAGCTATACTTTAACAACGGAAATAAAACTAGACGGGTCACAACCTGCTGATGGTCTGATTGGTAACATCGCTATTCGCGGAGGCGGTGGCGGTAACGCCTTCTCAATCAACTGGATTAAGGTGGAAAAGGTTGGATCTAATAATGAGCCAGATACGCTTCTTGTTAATTGGCCAGAGGGAATAGATAATGAGGATCCAGCAGATGGAGAAGATCCTATTGATGGCGAGGATCCAGTAGACGGAGAAGATCCGGTTGATGGCGAAGATCCAGTAGACGGAGGAGATCCGGTTGATGGCGAAGATCCGGTAGACGGAGGAGACCTGATTGATGGTGAGGATCCGGTAGACGGGGGAGATCCTGTTGTTGGTGATGATCCGGTAGACGGAGGAGATCCGGTTGATGGCGAAGATCCAGTAGACGGAGAAGATCCTCTTGATGGCGAGGATACTGATGTTGGTAATGAACTTCCTGATACTTCAACTAATACATTCAATTGGTTAGTATTAGGTATGATATTGCTACTAGTCGGAGCATCTTCATTCTTGATTACAAGAAAAAAGCTTAGACAATAATTAAATCGGAACAAAGGGATGGGCCTTTGTTCCGATTTTTAACCTAATCGCTCATGAAAACAATCCTTAATAAGGCATACTTTTGCTTAATATAGATCTAAAAAAGAATTTAAAATTCGACTTTTATTCTACTTGTCGAGTGTTCTTCTTCTATACTATTCGTCCTTCAAAATCTCATGCAAAAACCGTTCCCGATGTTCTAAAAAATAACGAGTGATTTGATAATGATCCGTATTCTCATAAGCAACTTCCTGAATACGGTCATCATCAAAACTAAAAATGGTCGCCTCCGGATACCCTAGCAAAATCGGCGAATGGGTTGCGATAATGAATTGACTATCACCGTTTGCTGATAAATCATGCAATATCCTTAAGAAAGCAAGTTGTCGCTGGGGGGATAAGGCAGCTTCCGGCTCATCCAATAAATAAATCGCTTGTTGATGAAAGCGATGTTGAAACAATGATAGAAAGGACTCACCGTGTGACTGATGATGTAGTGACTTACCGCCATAAGACAAGTCACCTCCATCAAGCGAATCAATATGGGTAGCAAAATGATGAAACGTTTCTGCTCGTAAAAAGAACCCGTTTGTTACTTTCGGCATCCATGACAATGTAATATAATCTCCTAATGCTGACTGAGCTTCATGTACCTCAAAATAATTATTACGTCCCCCACCAGCTGTATTAAATCCACATTTATCAGCAATACCCTCTAGTAATGTTGATTTACCTGACCCGTTCTCCCCGACAAAAAAAGTCACATTACTGGTGATATCCAATTGCTCTAACCTTTTTATTACTGGGATAGAAAAAGGGTAACGATCATCAATATTTTTATCTTTCTCTAGTGTGATTCGTTTTAAATACATATTCTCACCAACTTTCTACTCTTTTTTAAAACGATAACCAACACCCCAGATCGTTTCAATAAAAGTTGGTTGTGAGGGATCTCGTTCGATCTTCTCTCGGATTTTACGAATGTGCACCGTTACCGTGGAGCTGTCACCGACCGCATCCAAGCCCCAGATTTTTTCTAAAAGGTGATCTTTCGTGAATACCTGGTTAGGATTCGTCGCAAGGAAATATAATAAATCATACTCTTTGGCGGTCAACGTCAGTTCTACTTCATCCAGATAGACTCTTCTTGATGGGTGATCGATAGTCAACCCTTTGAATTCGATGAGTGGACTTGTTTTTTCTCGTTGTGTTAGCCGCTGATATCGGGATATATGTGCCTTTACTCTGGCAACAAGCTCATTCGGATTAAATGGTTTGACGATATAGTCATCAGCTCCGCGGTTAAACCCTTTTATCTTATCAATATCTTCTTTTCTTGCGGTTACCATTAAAATCGGGATGTCTAATGTTTCTCTGAAGTGTTCACAAAGCTTAAAGCCATCAATTTCAGGCAACATTAAATCTAGTAAAATCAGTGCATAAGATTCTTGCTTGGCCAAGGTTAAACCTTCACTACCAGTTGTTGCGATATCCACCTCGAAACCACTTAATTCTAAATAGTCCCGCTGTAATTCTGCAATACTTTCTTCATCTTCAATAATTAATATCTTGGTCATTTTTGTTCACCTTTTTTCAATTGAAAATAAATAGTCGTACCATGACCAGGCTCACTATCCGCCCAAATAGTGCCGCCATGTGCTTCGATAATCTTTTTCACAATCGCAAGTCCAAGACCGCTTCCCCCTGTTCTTGAATTCCGTGATGTATCTGTCCGGTAGAAGCGGTCAAATATATAAGGAAGTTCGTTTTCACTGATTCCACTTCCATTATCTTCTACAGCTATCATAACATGTTCGCTTTGTTCTGTTAGCCTAATTCTGATCATAGCTTTCTTTTTGTCGATATATTTAACACTGTTAGTAATGACATTCATAATCGCTCGGTGTAATTGCTCACGATCCGCTTTCACTAAAAAGTTTTGTCCCTTGTCCGCAATAAACTCCAAAGTTATCTGGTTATATTGAAACGTTAATTCCTCGATAATATCGTCTAAATAGGCATTAATATCAAGCACTTCAAACTGAAATGGCATTCGATCTAAATCTAGCTTCGAATATATAAAGAGCTCATCAACCATTTTTTCTAGCTGGTCCGTTTTGTCATAAATCGTCTGCATATAGCGATCTAATTTTTCAGGCGAGTCCGCAACGCCGTCCATTACTCCTTGAACATATCCTTTAATCGATGTCACCGGTGTCCGTAAATCATGAGAGATACTAGCAATTAATTCTTGGCGGTTTGCTTCATATTTTGCCTGGGTTTCCTTCGCCTGTTTTAAACTTATTCTCATTTCTTCAAACGTATTGGATAATTGACCGAGTTCATCCTTTTTCTTGGATTGTATGTTATGGTCCAGGTCACCTTGTTTTATTTTTTCTGCGGCTTCGTTCAATCGTTTAATCGGTTTAATGATCGTCCTTGATACAAAGTAAGTCAACAAGCCATTCGTGACCATTAATAAAAGAATAATTGCCACCAATCGGTAACTCATAAACCTTTGCAGGCTATCCCCTTCAGGTTCTAGATTTCCCATCACGAAAAAAAGATAACCTAACAAAATCTCGATGATTAAAAAGCCGACCACTGGTATGATGATCATCGCTATATTGGACAACAATAATCTTTTTTTTATCGACATCAGCTGCACCTGCCTTTTGTTAGATTATAATAAAGAAAGAACGGATAAGCCAATTTAGTTCGTCTTCTTGTGATCCAGGAATGGTACAAGGATCGCACAAATAATAGCTGTATAATAAGGCAGAAACTTTATTCCGATTGGCGTGTTAAAGATCGTCACTCCTAAAATACCAATTAAGCTCGATAAAGCAATTCCTAACACAAAACCTCCTATTAATCCTACTATAATAGCGATAAAAGTTCTCATGATTGATTCTCCTTTTTTAGATAAAATTTTGCTTGAATAACCATCCAAAATGACAATAATAATAGACTAGTTCCTATTACTGGATGTAACGCTGCAAACCACGGAAGCTTTCCTGCAATATTTGCAGAGAAATACATAAAAAACATCATCAGCATCAATCCGAAAATCTGCCAGTATACCACTCTTGGTAGTTTTGCTAACCAGGCAACAATTAGCAGTAGTAACGGCACATTAAAACCAAACAGATGAATAAAAAACGTGTGATTTGCCCAATGCATTGGATGAATAAATATCGCCATTCCTGCTAAAATAATTTGCGTTGTTATCATTAGTGTAAAGATGACAGTGAGTGCGAAATATAAGATTTTCACAATTGGAATTCGCATAGATTCTTCCTCCTTTGATTGACTTTAAGCACAGTCTATCGTTAGAATCTAAACTCCCTCTTAGCTAATTCTTAATTTTTTCTTAAATAAGAAAAAACGAACAAAATCCGCTCAAAAAAGCGGATATTTCAGGTCAAACAATTCCCACATGATTGGAAGTTGGCAGCCCTTCGCTATGATCATGCTCTACAACGATAGCATGAGTTAACACAGTTGTTTTCACTTACAAAATGTGTATATATTACAAGGAAAAACGAGGAATGTATTTGTAAGATTTCCCGGTAAAGTTGAAATAACCGGGAAATCAATCTACTTAAGTAAGAGGTTTTCCCGATAACAATGAAATTACAGGGAAATCTAACAAGAAGAATGAAAGTTTTCCGCGATAAATAATACACGTCGTTTAGACAGCGCATCAATTTTTATCGAAATAGCTAATTTTCTAGACAAAAAAATAATCCGCACTAGGCGAATTATCGAAAATATTTATCTATATACTGTTGTTCTTCCTCTTCGGTATACAATCGTAATGCTCTGCCAACGGTACCATTCTTTAGTTCCCAAATATAATTATGTACTTCTACCGCATTACTGAAATCACCGTTTTGCCACGCTGTTAAAGCCTCAATATAAAAATCACGATGGGTAAAATCAGAGTTTTTTGCTGTTTCGAGCATTAAGTCTATTCTTTCATCCGTGATTTCTATAGCCCCCCACTTATCTTCAGCATGAATTTTTTGATGTGTCATATGATGTAAAGTATCCATAAAATTAGCTTCACTTTGAATACTGTCAGTGTTCACTTCCTGTACTTCTTCCTCAATATCTGCCTCACTAACTTCCATATCCACTTCTGCTGTCATTTCTTCTTGTGGCTCATCGTCATTTGCCACATCATCCTCAGATAATAAAGCAAAAAGAATAAATATTGCAAAACCAAGAACACCTATCGCAAATCCAATAGTAACTACCCATCCAATAATACCTAATAATTTACTTTTCATTCCAATACCTCCATAATTAACATATCCAAAAATATACCAAAAATCAAGTCTCTTTAATGTGTTGACTTTGATATTTGGTGGTAATACTTATGTAGAATGAATTATTTAAATGAGGAGTGGTTTAATGAGTAATGTAGTTCCTTCCGTTAAATTGCATGATGGTCTAGAAATTCCCGTTATTGGCTTCGGTACAGCTAACATGAAAGGAAATCAAGGGTCGACTGCTATTGCTAGTGCGATTTCAAATGGTTACAGGTTAATAGATACCGCTTATAATTATGAAAACGAAGGTGCGGTTGGCGAAGGTATCCGCAGATCTAATATATCTAGAGAACAACTACAAGTTGCCTCTAAACTGCCAGGACGTTATCACCAATATGACGAGGCTGTAGAAGCGATTCAAGAATCATTATTCCGTGCCAATTTAGATTACTTTGACTTATATTTAATTCACTGGCCGAATCCGAAACAGGATCACTATGTGGAAGCATGGCAAGCATTGATTGATGCAAAGAAATGGGGATTGATCCGCTCCATTGGTGTAAGTAACTTCTTACCAGAGCATCTTGAAAGATTAGAAGAAGAAACAGGCGTCCTCCCGAGCATCAATCAAATTGAGTTACATCCATTCTTTAACCAGGAAGAGCAACGAAAATGGCATGAGGAGCACGGTATTGTCACAGAATCGTGGAGTCCTCTCTATCGTGCCAAACATACGATGGAGAATGAAACACTTCAATATGTTGCACATAAATATAACAAGTCTGTCGCACAAGTTATTTTGCGTTGGCATTATCAGCTCGGTGCGGTGACGATTCCGAAATCTACTTCACCAACTAGACAGGTCGAAAATATTTCTATCTTTGACTTTGCATTAGACTATGAAGATATGGAAATGATCGGGAAACTAACAAGAGCGGATGGCAGAATTAACGACCAGAACCCAGCAGAATATGAAGAATTTTAAACCAATCAAATACTATTTCATACAAAGAGGGTGCCACCTAAACGTTAGGGGCACCCTCTTTCATTCGGCACTATTTTCCTTTATACTTTTCTTCTGATTGTGAAGTGTTCTGGCTATTCTTCTTATCTTTGAGATTCTTCTCTTCAATTTCCAAATCTCTTAGTGGAATATCATCGACTAGTTGTTGCTCCTTAAACTTGTACAGTTCTGGCCGTTTCTCATCGTTAACACTTTTCCGTTTGTTATCGACCGTTTCTTTTTGCTCTACTTGTTTATTTTTACGTTCCTCCCCCATCATTAGCACCTTCCTTTTTTTATTGTATGATCTGGATGTTGGTAATGATGATATTGCTTTGTGGCAAAGCTGGGATATCATTCATACTGTAATTGAAATCCTGTTCAGGGAAATCGAATGAAATTTCCTTACTGAAAAAGTCTACTGTTTCATGTAAGATGTCGATCGTAATCCACTCGCCTGCACAGCGATGACCAATATCAAATTCACCACCCCCTTGTGGTATGAACGAAAATGGATTGCCTTGCCAGTTCTGAAAACGCTCTGGCTTAAATCGATTTGGCTCTTCCCAGATAACAGGGTCATGGTTGGTACCATATAAATCAAGCAATGTTAGTGTCCCTTTTTTAAATTCGTAATTATTCCAAGTAAAGTCTTGTTTTACCCTTGCAGCTGTAAAAGGGAAGAAAGGATAAAAACGACGTACCTCCTGAATGAATTCGCGACCATTACCTTCACGAATACGTTCGGCTTCAGCTGGATAATCATGCATCGCTAACAATGCAAAATCTATATAAACAGCAATGGCAACGATTGGTCTTAATAAATTTAATAACTCCACCGCAACGATAGTAGGTTTTAATAATTCTCCGTTAGGATCTTTATGCAAAGAAAATTGATATAAGGCACGGTCTTGATCCACATTTATCGTTTCTTTGCGAACCTGTTGAACGAGATCCTCCAACCATCCTTCTGCCTTTTGTCTAGATCTCCTTGCCTTCCAATGCTTCGGTCCCACATCTGCAGCATGTTCGAACAAATCACTAAACTCATCGACCCATTGATCTGCTTCCTCCTTCTGAAAAGGGATTCCCGTCCATCGTAAAGCCACTCGTGTCAATACATACTTAGCCGCTTCATATACGTTCACATCATTCTGTACGTCAAACAATTGATTTTTCCACTCTTCTCGTGTGAATTGGCGAATTTCTTCTAATTTATCGGCCGTCATGAGCGACATGAACATTGCTTTGCGGTAACGGTGGTCTAGATCATCCAGCCCCTGTACCCCACCTTTACCAAAGAGTGTTTTCTGGATTCGACCAGGTGCTGCATTTTTACGCTGGAACTTTTCATTATCGTAAAACAATTTTGCCTCTTGTTCGCCAACCAAACAGATAGCCTTTTCACCGAGCAGTCTTGTTTCAAAAATTCGCGAATCAAATTTATTGGAACGGTTCATAATGAAATAGTAGCCTTCTTTTAACAGATCTAAAGTATGGTCTAATCCTTTTTCTTGTGGTAGTTGTTGATGATCTGACATATTTAGCCCTCCAGGATCTGATTTACTACAAACATTTTTCCCTAAAATTCATTTTTAAAACAGCCATAAAGGAAAAGACCATACTTGTTATTTAATATGTTGGCCAACCTTGACTATCCCAATATAAATCGTTTATTAATAATCGTGGCAAACCATTACTGTCTGCATCATACGCATGTCTCACAAAAATATTATTATTGTATACATCTTGATGTCCGGGCCCAATCCACTTGTCGTTACCATTGTCAAAAATAGTACCTCCACCATATAACATATCTCGACCTAATTTATCTACATATGGACCTGTAATGTTGGAAGAACGACCAACCGCAACTTTATACGTACTATCCAAACCACTACAACACTTATCAAATGAAACAAATAAGTAATAATAACCGTCTCGATAAGTAATACTTGGTGCCTCTACTGCACCTTCTGGATGATCAGGTCTTGCTGCAATCGAATATAGCTGCCCTGTCGGCTTCATCGTATTAGCATCCAATCTCGTAAGTTTAATACCACTCCAATAGGAACCAAAGGATAACCATGGGTTGCCGTATTCATCAATTACCAAATCACCGTCAATTGCATTAAAATTATCTGACGTTGTTGAACGAACGACTAAGCCATCATCTCTCCAGTTACCTGAAGCTATACTATCTGTTGAAAGCAGACCGATTAATGACTGATTAGAACCAAAGGAAGAGACAGAATAGTATAACCAGTATCTCCCATTAAAATATTGAATATCTGGAGCCCACTGTGCGCTTGCATGATTTGGAACATAATCACTCCACCAGCTTAGAGGTTCAGGAAACACTACAGGTGCCTCATTCCAATTCAAACCATCGTGCGAGTATAAAACCCTTATTCCATTACCATTTTCCTCTCCTGTCCCAAACGTCCACCAAGTATCTCCCTCTTTGATAAGAGAAGGATCATGAATCATCGGATGTTCATCCATTTCCCAAAATGCCGCCGATACCGATACACTGGAAACACCGAAAAATACTAAAACAAACAACAATACTTTCCAATAACTTTTCAAACTCATCCACTCCTTAACCTTATCATTAAGTATGCGCTTTCATTATTTCGTAATATTAACCGCATACTTATTTAATGAGGATTATAACACTATTTGCACTATATGTTAATTATTGGAGTCGAAAATACTTCTTCAGAACTAGTATCAATAGGACATCTGTTCCGTTAATAATTATAACTGAAGCTGTATTTAAAGCATTGTTTAACAATATGAAAACCAACAGATGTCCTCTTAACACTTAACGCTCAAATGACATGCTTTTGGATGAAATAACAAAATCATTGACCTCAAGTTGTTGCTAACTTATTTCGACCTTTGTTTTTTAGCATTTAATAATCGAGCCATTTTTTCCTCTCTGCTTTCTCCTTCTTTATTAGATGTATCGCTTGGCCTTGTTTGTTTGGGTTTTACTAATGGTACATCATTTATCTTAGCTCGCTCCTGTTTAGGTGGAGAAGTCGTTTGTTTCGATGATGCTTGTTTTAACTGACTTAGTTGTCTCGATCTTTTTTGCGTGACTTCATTTACCTTATTTCGCCCGTCTTGAAAACGTGAACTCATTTTCGTTACAAAAGCAAAATTGAATCGAAATCGTCTAACTGCTACATCTAACATAAATAACAATAATGCTATTGCCAACAAATAATAAAATATATCTTGTTTATCATAACGAGGCGGTAAACCTTCCGAAGAAAAAACATCATCTAAATTTCCGACTACTTTACCACCGCCGGCAGATGCAATTTCTTCGATTACCTGTTCGTTAGTAGGAGTAAAAGTATATTCCTCTGAATATGGAACAACTACTCCTGTTTTAAATGAACTGACAACTTCCTCATTTTCTTGTTCAGTAATTTGCAGAAAATAAACGCCGGATTCATTTGCTTCAAAACTGCCCTGATACTCCCCAGGAGCTTTCGGTTGTAAGCTGAAGTCCACTTCTTCCCCTGTTTCACTAATTAGGCTGGCATTTAGATTGGCAGCTTGGTTGTCAGCAGCTGTTACGTTTAACGTTACTTGATTTCCTTCGATCTCTTTCGACACTTGATAGGACTCTTTTTGATATTGCGGAAAAGTCCAAGTGACCATATCATTCCAAAGGGCGGACCAATTCTCCCAACTTGGCCAACTACCTGCCCATTCACCAGACAAGTCTGAAGTCCAAGCAATCGTTTTACCTAATCCATACTGCCATCTAGCGAGGACTGGATCATCTTTCTCACTTACTAAAATTTGTTGAGCACGGCCTTTTGGAGTTGTGGCAATATAGGCATTCATTTGTGGGACGGTCTTTTCAAAATAAGATCCCCATTCATACCCATTGACTAAAGATGGATAAAAAGGATCGTCCTCAATATATGTTTGGGTTACTAAGGATGTTTCTCTCGATAAAATCGTTGGAATACTAGAATTATTTTGCACTTCATAAAAACGACCGCCACCTAACTCTGCCATTTCTTGTAACAACGGTCCATCTGCTTCCATTCCGATCGCTACCGTGGATAATGTAATTCCTGATTCAAAAGCTTCTTCGATCATTTTTCGATAATTGATCGTAGTAGCGGATTGTCCATCCGTTAATAGAATCACATGTTTTCGCTTTAAATCTAATGGCTCCATTTGATCATAAGATTGTGATAACGGTGTAAATATATCTGTTCCACCACTTGCTGTTATCGACCGAATTTTATTTAATACTTCTTCCTTCTCATTAATTGGTCCCAGTTCTACTACTTCCCATGGTGTCCCATCAAAAGCAGTGACACCGAGCGTATCTTTCTCTCTCAACAACTCTACCGATCGTGCTGCGGCTTCACGTGCTAACGCCATTTTATTTCCCGACATACTGCCTGACTTATCAAGTACAATGGATAGCCCTAATGAAGGAAGTTCCTTTTCCCCTTTTAACTCCATATCAACTGGTAATACTCGTTCAATTGGTGTTTTAAAATAGCCACCAACACCAAAGGATTGATCACCACCTGTCATCATGAAACCAACTCCAAAATCTTTTACCGCGCGTTCAATTAGCTCCATTTGCTGACCAGTAATCGTATGAGCAGATACATTACTGAATATTATAGAGTCGTATTTTAAATAATTACTTAATTGTCCAGGCAATAACTCTGATGGAATGGTTTCAATTTGAATAGCTGAAGCATCTAGTACATTTTCCACATTAGCCGCTACGCCACTTTTCCCTTCTACAATCAAAACGTTTGGCACACCTTTTGTTTCAGCAAAAGCGGACAACTGATTATTTTCGATCACTTGATCCTCTTCACTGACAATTTCCGCACGAAATGTATGAAATCCATCGGTTGAAATGAGATGATTAAATGACAGTTGATTACTTCCTTCGTTCAATTCAACGCTTTGCTCAATAATGGTTTCTCCATCCATCATGATTCTTACTTGAGTTGTCGTATTGATACTGCTGTCGATTGTCATCGAAAGAGTAGCCTGTTCACCTAAATAAATATTTTCTGGAACATCAAATGAAGAAATCGCCACATCCTCCTTGTAAGTAGGTGAAAAAGGGAGAACATCGACAATATAATCCTGTCTATGCAAATAGCTTGCTTGTCTGACAGCATCATTGATATTTTCATTTCCATCTGTCATTAACACCACTCGACCTTTAACATCTTGAGAAAACATACTTCCTGCAAGCTGTAGACCAGAGGCCAAGTTCGTATACGAACGATTGACAGCTGTTTGAAATGACTCCATACGATTTACTTGACTAGATAGAGGTGTTTCAACTACCGCTTCTCTACCAGTAGACACAATGCCTGTTTGATCCTCTGGTGCTTTAGCCTGAATCGCAGCATTGACCTGTTCTAACACCGTTTCCTCTTTTTCAACCATACTATGTGAGGAGTCCACAACAAATACAGTTGCTATTTGTTGAATCGGCGATAGTATTTGCACACCTGCTAACGCTAAAATAATTAGGGTAAAAACTAAAGTGCGCAAAACGAGCAAGACGATTTTTCTTCCACCAGAAAGTAATGCATTTGAGCGGCCATATAAATAAAGAACGACAATCATTGGTATTAAACCAAGAAGCCACAAGGGATTATCGACCTGTAATGCCACGTCGATACACCTCCCATTCGATAAACAATATCAATAAAGCTAGTACAGCAAATATCCTCCATATTTCTCGCTTGGATAGCTCTGTTGTCCTTTCCTCGTCCCCTTCACCACTAATAGAAAAGGATTCAGCTGCTTTACTTATTCTTTCTTCCTGATCCAACTGCACGACAAAGTGACGTTGAATAGATCCAATATTCGTTTTTTCATGAAGCTGATAGATTCCTGGTTTACTAGGCATTGTTACTTCCCGTTCACCAAGCTCTATTTGTTGCACTACTTCACCGTCCAACTGTTCAATTGTCGCTTCATTTGTCGTTGTGGAAAGATTGATCTCCGTCGTCTCTTGTGGTGTATAATATCCTAAACTCGATCCACTTCCTACTAATTCTGTGATACTATTTGCTATCAAAATTGGAAATTCTGGTTGCAAAGGCCAGTCCGAATCTTGAAAATCAAATGCAAAAAAAATCATCGGATCGTTCTCATAGAATCCTTGCGCGATGATAGTCTGGTCCCCACTTTGTACAAGTGGTTGTAAATCATGCCAATTATTAACAGGAAAAGCCTGTCCTAAATATACGTTTCGCACAGCCGCAAAAGATAACAGCGGTGTATCACTCGCTTGCTTTAAGCCAAAATCTAATTCCTGTTTAGCTTTTACTTCAAAAGGTCCTCCAGTTACAGGAGAAATAATAAGCTTAGGTCCGACAGGCCATTGATCTGCTTCAACACCAGCTAAAAGATAAATGTTCTCTGGTTGATGTTCTGGAAATGCGTATTCTCCATTTTCAGACTTTGTTATCGTCGAAACATTGTGTCCCGCTGATAGTAGTGCTTGTTCGATAAACGGATTTGCCTCACCAGCTACATAAATAGACGGGGACTCTTGTTTAGGTAATAAAGCATAGATAAGATTATCAAGCGGATAAGCATCTTCTTCTATTTCAACTTGGTAATAATCATGTTCAGGTAACTGATCGACTCGAATCGTTTGTTGTTCATTTGCTGAGATATCCTCGGTTATTTGTTTTAACACATTGTCTTCATGACTTATTGTTAGCGTAACCTCTGAAGATTGTGATGATTGATTTGCAACGTTTATAATCGCAGAGACGTGATCATCTCCTTGCTTTACCCCAAACGTTTGCAGAGAGATATTTTTAGAGATTTCATCACTGTTGTGGACGGTAACAGGTTGCGTCAAATGTTGATCAGCTATACTTTCTTTGTCCAAGCTATCCGTATAAATATGTATCTCACCTGTTCCCTGTTGAATCAGAGATTGTGCTAGTTGCAAACTATCTTGAAGATTTTCAGTCTGATAGGATACCTCTAACTCTCTGATAGAATCACGAACGGCATGATGATCTGTCTGGTTAGCAGTAAGTATGACTGGATCTTTCTGAGCATGTATCACACTTACCTGATGCCCTGCCCCTAACTGATCGATTAATTCCTCTGCTTGCTCTTTTGCTTCCACTAACCTTGTTGTTCCATTTTGTTCTGTCATCATTGTCGCAGATGTATCAAAGACAATCACCAAATGATCACCACTTACCCTTTCACTTTCCAGATAAGGACGAGTGAGCGCAAAAATAAGAAATAATAGAATCAGAAGTTGCAACAACAAGAGGATATTCTTCTGCAACTTGTGCCACCAATGATCTGATTCCCACTCCTGAAAGGTTCGCTCCCAAAGATATATAGATGAGATAGTTTGTTGATCAAATTGCTTTTTAAAAAAATAAAATAAAAGTAAAATCGGAATAGCACTAAAAAACCAGAAAGAAATTGGTGCTAAAAAACCCATCTCATCACCTCCTGAGCCATCCTTTATGCATCAATGTCGAAAAAACTGTTTCTTCTAAGCTTTGGGAGGTAGGGCAAACAATCAATTCCATACCTCGTTTTTGGCAGAATGACTTCATTTGGTTAGTATGATTTTCAAATAGTTGCTTGTATTGATCAATCACCTTTTGGGACATGGATACTTCTCGATATTTCGTCGTCTCAATATCAATCAGTTGCAAATCACCTACATAGTCCGGATTCATTTCTTCTGGTAAAACAACTTGTAAAAGTAATACTTGTTGATGACGAGCCTGCATTTGTTTCAATGCCGAGAACAAATTATCTGGATCATCTAAAAAATCACTAATCAAAATAGTTAAAGATCCTTTTTTCCCAGCCCGAGATTTGTGCAGTAGTTGTTGACCAAACCGTTCTTCATCAGGTGCAATAGATACCTGATCGATAAAATCAATGACATGGTTGATCATGGCTTTCCCTTTCGTATCTGGATACGTGTTAGAAGGAGAAGCTATCGGTGTAAAACGTAGACGATCCGCATTTGCCAATGTCAAAAAAGAACATGCTGCTGCAAGTTGCTTGGCTCTTAACCATTTTCCCTTAACGATTCCCATTGATTTCGTACAATCTAAATAAATCGAAACGGAAAGCTCTTGTTCATCCAAAAACCGTTTAATATAAAATTTGTTTGTTCTTGCAAATGTGTTCCAATCAATTTGTCTTAAGTCATCGCCAGGACTGTACAATCGATAGTCGGAAAACTCTAATGATGAGCCAAGCCGTTGTGATCGACGCTCACCCTTATGCCCTCCCCTAACTATTTGCTTGGAGGTAAGTTTAAAGTTAGCAAGACGCTTCGTTAAAACTGGTGATAAAAGCGCGTTCATCGGATCACAACCTTTCTTTTCCGCGAGCAGCATTTCATTATTTACGTGCATCCCCCTTCAATCGATTCAAGTAATTCTGTAATTAACTCATCTTTATTGATTTGACTAGCTTCCCCTTCAAAATTCAAAAAGAGGCGATGTCTTAATACCGAGTGTGCCACTTTTTTGATATCACCAATGGAAACATTGTAACGTCCATCAAACAATGCGCGAACCTTTGCAATACTAATTAAACTTTGCATCCCTCTTGGTCCTGAACCGTAATCCACATATTTACGGACATTTTCTATTGCAAGTTTATAATCAGGATGTGTTGCCATGGTCAGATTGACAGCATAATCTAATACATTATCTGCTACCAATATGTGTTTCGCTAGTTGTTGGACATGGACAACATAGGAGTCATCAACTATTTTTTCTAATGGAGGAATAATTGAACCAGTTGTCCGATTGGCAATTTCTTTTAGCTCTTCACGAGTTGGATAAGCGACATTAATTTTCATCACAAAGCGATCCATCTGTGCTTCTGGTAATGGGTAAGTTCCTTCCAATTCAATCGGGTTTTGTGTAGCAAGGACAAAAAATGGTTTTGGTAATCGGTGCATTTCTCCCATCACGGTCACCGTTTTCTCCCCCATCGCTTCAAGCAATGCACTCTGTGTTTTCGGTGTAGCACGGTTAATTTCATCCGCTAATACAATATTCGAAAAAAGTGGTCCCTGATGAAATACAAAAGACTGCCCACCATTCTCATTAGGTTGAATCATATTTGTACCCGTAATATCTGATGGCATTAAATCAGGAGTAAATTGTACCCGCGAAAATCTTAAGTCCATTACTTCTGATATTTTCCGAACGAGCATTGTTTTCCCAAGACCAGGTAGTCCTTCTAATAACACATGCCCTTCAGCAAAGATCCCCCATAAGAGCTGTTCGATCACATCATCTTGCCCTACGATAAAGCGACGAATCTCCTTTTTGACTAATTCTATCTTTTCCTTTACTTCACTCAATTCTTGTTCATTTATTTCTTCCATCTTCAGTTCTCCTCCGCTGGCTTAATGTCAGAAAAGTATTCCTTAATTATCTCTTGTAAATGGTCAGGATAATCATTTCGTTCTAACGCTTGACGATACGTATTTTCATAGTGCTGATATACTTCATCATATGAACGAACTTCACCAGGCAGTATTGGTGCATTTGGCGCAACTTGTTTTTCACTAGGTCCAGAACCAAGTTCTCCATTATCTATTTCTTGATTTTGTTCACCATCTAAGTTTTGAGGTACCGATAGTTGACGATTACCATCGCCTAAACCAGCACCGTTACCAGATCCTGAACCACTTCCTGAACCGGTGCCGGAGCCAGAGCCTGTTCCAGAGCCTGAGCCATTCCCAGATCCGGAACCACTGCCACTTCCTGAATTAGATCCACTTCCATTTCCAGATTGTGAACTAGAACCTTCTTGTTGGTCATTCTCAGTTGATTGTCCACTTCCTCCAGCGCTATTACCCGATGACGGACTTCCGTTTGAAAATGAAAGCGAACTTGAAGGAGTGAGACCAGCAGTTGTCATTTGTCCATTCATATTTTTTGCAAGTTGTTGAAGATCTTGTTGTGCTTCTGCAAGCATCGCTTGATTTTCAGCAGAATTTACTATTTTCTTTAAATCACCTTCCAAGTTTGAGATTAACTCATCTAGTTGTTCCTTGGATAACGTCCCTTCCGCCAATGCTTCACTATCTTTTCCCATGACGTCCGCTATGGACTGTAACTTTTCCTGTAATGCTTGTAATTCTTCCTCACTAAAATCATCCAATCGCTCCTGCAGCTCAGCCATCTGCTTTTCGATTTGATCCACATTACGATTACTGGTAGCTTGTGCAAGATTATTTAGCCCTTCTTGCCGCAATTGTTCTGATAACTCATTTAATTGATTTTGACTCGTTTCAGCTTTTTCTTTCAGTTCGTTCAGTTGTTCCTCTGCTTTTAACAGTTCCTTATTGATTTCCTCTGCTTGTTTTGCCTGTTCCACTTCTTCAAGTAGCTCATCTAGCTCTTTTTCTGCTTCTTCACCAACTTTTTCTTTATGTTCTTCTGTATACTGTTCGACTTTTTCTTTGTTTTCTTTTACTATTTCAATTTCTTCTTCCCTATTCTCTGCAGTTTCCATAACATCATTAGGAAATGCCGATCCAAGGTATACGAGTAACAGCAGACTGCCTGTAACAGCTAGTTTCTTCCATTGGAACCAAGCAATCTTCTCTGCTTTGATAGTAGGTATGACTTGTCGCATTTTGTTTAGTGTGTCTTTTCGCTGCAAATTGGCAATAGCCGATGTTTCATCCATAAAGTGATAAGTAGTCATTACCCGATCATCCAAGTCATGTTGATCCAACTTCCTAACTGCATCCAAATTGGTCGGCCTTTTCCATACAAGATATAGGAATAAAGCGACAATCACAATACCTATAGTAATAACGACTTTGTTCTCTAAAAAAGGAATAACAAAAAATCGACTAGCCAAAATCCATAACAAAGGAATACCTGCACAAGTTGTTAGTGCAAGATATAAACTATGAATCAATGCTTGGATCCATAGTTTTCTTTTCACTTCTTTTAGCAACCGAAAAAAATGATCGTGCTGATCCATACATTATCCCTTCTTCATCTTTTTTGACTTGGCTTTCATATTAGGTCGTAGCTTGTTAATCGCAATTAGTAAAGAAAACAATGAAATGACGATATAAGCAATTGTATAACCGACCCACAACGGCCAATTAATCCCTAATTGTTGAAATTCATACATAAACATATTTGATTGTAACGACGAAAACATCGAAACAGCCGGATTAAGCATGAGCACAAAGTATGGAAGGATATTATTACTTTGTCCAGTGCCTGGTGTTCCTTGCGAAAACCCTAAAATTAAGCGCAGAACTATTAAAAAAATAATCAATGTTCCTACCAGTAAAAATAACATAAATCCATAAGTGGTAATCGTAGAGATTATGGTTCTTTTCATTATCGTCGAAAACATAATACCGATGCTTCCAATAGTCAACATGGTTAACAATAAAAAACCAAACATGACAAATACCGTTTGGGGGGAAACACCACCATAAAGAAAAACGATACTGTACAATGGTAAAGATGCCACTAGCATGAGAATTAAAAATAAAATCGAGGAAAACAGTTTACTTAAGATAATCGATGTCGATGATTGTTGTGTCGTTAACATTATATTGAGCGTCTGCTTTTCCCTTTCTCCACTAATAGCACCTGCTGTCAGACCGGGAGTAATAAAGACAATTAAGCCAAGCTGTCCCATCGAAAGCAGAATAAATAAATTTCTACTATCTGATGCTGTAAAACCATCGTGCGAGAACTGAGTTTCGATATAAATAAATGCTAAACACACCGCTCCACAAATAGCTAGAAATAAGAAGATACCTAGAAAATTTTTAAACGAACGAAACCTCAATTTTATTTCTTTGTTTAAGACCGGGTTAATTAACATGGATTGTAATCGACTCATTTACTCACCCCCCTTAGTTATTTCCATAAAGATATCTTCTAAATTGGTTTGCTTTTGTGAAAGGGTTAAAATCGGTAACCCATGTTCGATCGCTTGTTTCAATAATGTCACCTGCTCATCTTCTGTTCCTTGATAAGATAATTGTAAGAGTTGATTATCTTCTCCATCATGATCAACCTCAAGTACATTTTCATCATTTTCAAAAAAGGATATTGCTTGTTCTACATTGTCTTTCACTGTAACAAGCAACACTTTTTGTGCTTGTAATTGATTTTCAATTTGGTTCACATTACCATGGGCAATTAATTGACCATGTTCAATAACTCCTAATTCATCACATAATTCTGATAATTCCGGGAGAATATGTGATGAAATGATGATTGTTTTATCCATATTTTTCAGTTCTCTTAATATCCCTCTCATTTCAACTCTAGCACGCGGGTCGAGACCAGAAGCTGGTTCATCTAGTATTAAAATTTCCGGATCATGAATTAATGCCCTTGCTAAGCACAAGCGCTGTTTCATCCCCCTTGATAACAAGTCAACATAAGCATCGATTTTTTCTGTTAGATTGACTAATTCTAATAATTGTGGAATAATCACTTTTCTTTCTGCACTTGGAATACCATAGCTGGTACCATAAAAATCTAAATATTCATGTACTTTAAATTGATCATACACTCCAAAGAAGTCCGGCACATACCCAATCGATTTACGAACTTGTTTTGGGTCTTTCGTGACATCATAGCCACTGATATATGCTGTTCCTTCACTCGGTCTTAGTAGAGTAGCTAAAATAGAAAAAGTTGTTGACTTACCAGCACCGTTCGGACCAACAAACCCAAAAACCGTACCTTTATCGATGCTCAGATTAAGGTTATCAAGTGCTGTAAATGAACCATATCGTTTCGTTAAATTTTGGATTTCAATCATGGGTTTATCACTCCTTCCAACGTTACAGTTGGCACATCAATGGGACCATCCGAAGCTGCACTAACTTGAATGAGAATTTGATTTTGATTTAGATAATCTGCAGCAGCATTTTGATCATAAGAAACGAAGTTCTGATCGATACTGTCATAGGAATCACTTTGTTTGTTATATAAAGAGAATGTTAGACCATTACGATTGTTTGGCAAACGGATAGCTAATTCATCCATTTGAAAAGAACGCTCACGTAATACCGTTGGAAGCTCATACGTTAATAAGTAAGAGCCAGCACTTACTTCAATGAACGGATCGCCCTGTTCGATACCATTATGATAAATTTGTCCCTGATCAATGGATACGGTTGGCATCTGCAAATCCATGGATAAAGCGCTCGTTTCATCATCTGCTAAATCAATCGTAGTTGGCTGCATAATCAGGTGATGATTATTTTGATTTGTCTCATCTCCATTAATCGTTACTGGAACAAGTGACTGATCTGTAAAGCCGATTAACATTGGTGTATTCACATTACGATCGATTTCGTTACGAATTGCCACAGATAAAAGTTCAGCCTTTATTTGCTCTTCATTTTGTAGCCCTGTTTGACCAGGATGACCAAATAAGTTATAAGCGACTTGTTCTGTAGGTTGTTGGAAATAGTCCTGATTTTCCGAACTAAAACTTACTTCTTTAGTCTCTCCAGCAGCTAATTTACCTATTTCCTGATAGTTCTGACCGCTAATTAAATATACATCATGCAAATCAAATTCAAAATTACTGGTAACTTGACCAGAAATAGTACCATTCGCAAACGAAAAACTAGATGAGATTTGACCATATTCTTTTACAGGCTGATCAAATGCTACACTTCGAGGTGACCAAAACTCAACTTGCTGAAAGTGTACGTTTTCCTTATTTTCTTCTGTTTCGAGAAAAGGTAGATCAGCATACGTTTTCTGCGGACCATATAAATCCTCAGATGGTATTGGATTAAAGGTAGAATCCATGGATAACGTGTAAGAGCCGGATCCTTTCGATAGCATTGATATAACTCCTTCACCGCTACCCATTCCCTGTTCATCTAAGGAAATCACAGACATTACATTCGTTTTGATAGCACCACCACGGTCTTTTGCCCCAATAATATATAAGCCAACGCTTGACACAATGGCAAAAACAGGAATAATAATCCACGCCCACTCACGCTTATCCATTCGTTTTAACACAAAATAAAGGACTGGAATAATCACTAACAGATATACTGTAAATAAGATAGCCAGTGTTGAAACTTTAAGGTTGGCTAAGGTTGGAAAAGTTCTTGAGATGTCCCTTAAGCGATCAACAGTACGCATACCTATATTATTCATATAAGCATCGACATTACCATTATCGCTTCCAATAGACTGCCATAATGGATCATTTCCTTGCCAATCAGCTAGTTGAGAAAGTCCTAAATCGAAAGCAACTTGTGTAACCGCTCCCTTTCCAATCCTCTTTTCCATTACTAATGGGATATCTCCCTCTTGATACAAGACAGCAGCTTCCTCATCGACTTCTCCAGTAAATAGCTCTATTCGATCCGCTTCAATTGGTTCTTGAGATATAGCCTCAAATCCTCGTATCTGTTCAACCTCTTCTTGACCTGTGATGGTTAATGGCAATATATCTGCAAGTGATCCAAACTGTTGTTTTAGGCCTGGCTTACTGCCTGTAATAAGTGTTCCATCATTTTGCACCCATTCTTTAATCGACTCTTGCTTTTGGGTGGGCAATTGTGCAATTGAATAATCATTAACGACTAGTAAATCAAATATATCCAACCCTAACGAGTCATCAGTTATCATACTTTCATCTAAATTTATAACCTCTGGATCACTACCAAAAAAAGAAGTTAACTTTAAGTAATTCAAGCTGTCTGGGCGATCAGACAGTACACCAATCACTAACTTATCCGGTTGTATGTATGTAGGATTTAAGTCCAAATTAGAATCAAGCGTTACTTCATTCCTGTCTTTCCAATCCCCTTCATATAAGTGGAATAGCTGTTCATTTTGGTTAGCATTTGGTTGATAATGCATCATTTCTTGCATTCCCTGTATAGAGAACGAAATAGTTTTAGTTGTCCCGGACGCAATGTCTACAGGTAGTACTTTGTTAACAACCGGAAGTGTAATAACCAAATCCCCGTTAAAATCTTCCTTATTGTTCGTAATCGTTAACGTAACAGGATATCCTTTACCCTCTTTCGCTTTTCCATCTATTCCTGTCTCAACTTTTATTTCCAACCTGTCCTGTTCATCGGCGTATGCTGTAGATGTATCGCTATAGGCTAAACACATAAAAAGAAGCACAAATAATCCGATGATATTAATTAGTCTCTTCATCTTTCTCCCCCTTCTTATCTTTATAGACGAAAAAAATTAGCTATCAGTTTCTTATTTCTGATTCAGAATTCTTTCTTGTTTTTTTTAATAAGCTAACAACATATTCACTTTATAAAGTCAGAGTAAATGAGTTAGCTTGATTACCACCTTATTCACCTTGAAATACCAACATCTTTATTTTGCCGTTGTTTCACTTCCTCCATCTTCTTATAAAAGGCATCCTCCATATCAATCTCAAAATAGTTAGCAAATTTCGTCATATACGCTAGACAATCCGCCAATTCTTTGCCGATGTCTTCTTTTATATTTGCTTTGGCAATTTCGAAGGCTTCTGCTTCACTTTTTCCTTGATTGATCCATTTATTTGTTTGATTAAATGCCTTTCTTAATTCTTCCGCTACTTCTGCTACCTCTGTAGAAAAAAGCATGTAATTATGTAATAACGATGATTTCGTTTCTTCATAATGATTACCACTAATTTCCCAATTCAATTCCTCATGATATGTTTTCATATACCTCTGTAATTCTTTCATTTATTCCACCTCATTAGGATAAACTTGTTTGTCAAATACTGTACCATCCGTGTACGCAACTTCAAGCACTAACCGCATATTGTCATATTGTTCAAATGGTTCAAGATCAAATGGTCGATCTCTCATTTCTTCGTCTTGAAGTGTCAATTGTTCTTCTTCCATAAGTGTATCGTTTTGATATTTTAATAGATTTACTTCTTCAACAATATTTTCCTGGTTAGCTAAATTGTGATAGTAAACATGTAGCCTCACTCCATCTTCATTAAAATGTACATCAGTATGCAACGAACCATATTTATTCGCTCCTAAGTAATCGATATGTTCCGATTGTTGTTCACTTTGTTTGATGACTCCATCATGGAAAACAGATACAAAATAGTTGATTTGATTTTCCGGTTCTTTCTTTACAGATTCGGTTGTTTGACCGCTAACCTCTACTTGACTAGATGAATGAGAACTGACATTTGATTCACTTATACTCACCCGCCATTCAGGTTTCAGGTCCATTTCAAACGGAATCTGTACTTGAAACATACCCGTGTCCTCTTCATTTGCTGATATTTCCGTAAACTCATTTGCCTCACCATATTTATAATGAAACATGACTTTTGCATCTTGATGAAACTCTTGGAGCTGCCAGGAGAAAGTTACATCCGTACTACCATTTGCTAATTGTTTCTCATTTGTTTCCATTCTGATTGGACTGATCCAACTCTGCTCTTCAATAAAATGCTCTAATTCTTGCCGAATAACATCAGATTGACTGTTCACATTATTACTTATCATTGATTGATTATCTGTCAGAAAGCGAATATCTTCTTCCATACTTGTTATTTTAGAAATCACCATAACATTTATAACCAAGCTTACTATTAATGCTATTAGAATAAATAACCGAAAACCTTTGATGGATCGCTCCTTCTCCACTCTTTTCCCTCCCCTCTACAAAATCGCTTTTAACAAATATTGTAACATATTGATGTGAAGTTGCGATTTACTCATTAAGGAATTATGATAAGGACAAATCATTAACCAAAAAGGAGTATATTCATGAAACTAATTTTAGCTTCTTCCTCACCTAGAAGACAGGAATTATTACAGCAAGTACATATCCCTTTTACCATAAGGAAACCTGATATCGATGAATCACAAATTACTGAAACCGATCCAGCAGAAAAGGTTAAACAGCTTGCTATGTTAAAAGGAAGAGAAGTACTGATTCAAGACAAAGATGAAGTAATTCTATCTTCGGATACAGTTGTTTCCTTTCAACAAAATATTTTCGAAAAACCGGCAGATAAGCAAGCAGCCTACAAAATGATTGAAGCGATGAACGGTAAAACACATGAAGTATATACTGGTGTGATGCTGCGTTCTGTAGAGCAGGAAGTTGTATTTGTAGAAAACACTAAAGTGGAATTTTGGTCATTAACAGAAGAAGAGATCATATCCTATATTGAAACAGATGAACCGTATGATAAAGCTGGTGGCTACGGAATCCAAAGCGTTGGTGCGATGTTTGTAAAAGGGATTATTGGTGACTATTATAACGTTGTCGGCCTACCTATTTCTCGTGTAGTACGAGAGTTAAGTAAATTTGAGATTTTTCCCCGATAGAATATAAGTAAGCTTCTCAGGAAAGTGATGCCACTTTCCTTTTTTTATGCAAAGAAGCGTTTACATGTAAATATTCTATTACATTTTACTGAAAACAATAGAATAATGAGTAAAAAGTATGTTATTTTAGAATGTGTTGTTTTAGGTATAAATACCTTTTAAAACAAGCTATATAATTCTAACATCCCGGAGGTTAACAAATGAGAAAATGGACTTTAGTATTATTTTTGTCACTTTTTATCGTGATGGCAGGCTGCTCTGAGCAAACTGACTCATCTACAATAGATGACAAAGTTAAAATCGGTGTTATGTTGTCGGACGTCGGACTTGGTGACCAGTCCTTTAGTGACTCTGCTTTTTACGGATTGGAACATGCACGTGATGAATTAGGTATACTTTTTAATTATCGTGAATTGGCAGAAGTCGGAGACTATCAAACTGGTTTAACCCAATTAATTGAGGAAGGCAATGACTTAATTATCGGTCTCGGATATATGATTGAAGAAGATTTAAAGAAAGCTGCAGAAGAATATCCTGATCAACAGTTCGTTATTGTTGATAGTGTGATAGATTTACCAAATGTAACAAGCGTAACTTTTAAGGAACATGAAGGAAGTTTTCTGATCGGTGCTATTGCTGGTATGAAGACTGAATCCGATATCGTCGGATTTGTTGGTGGTGAGGATACTCCACTCATCCGCAAATTTTTGAACGGCTATAAACAAGGTGTTGCTGCAACAAATCCTGATGCAACTGTATTAGACCAGTTTGCTGGAGACTTTGGAGATGATCAACTTGGTGAAGAAATTGCTGCTGAACTAATCGAAGAAGGAGCAGATTATATTTATCCATCTGCAGGTTTCACAGGTGTTGGTGTAATCAACCAAGCACAAGAAAAAGGCATTTATTCATTTGGGGTCGATTCTGATCAATATTATTTAGGTGAAGATACCGTTGT
This sequence comes from Gracilibacillus lacisalsi DSM 19029, assembly GCF_000377765.1. Taxonomy (GTDB): domain Bacteria; phylum Bacillota; class Bacilli; order Bacillales; family Amphibacillaceae; genus Gracilibacillus; species Gracilibacillus lacisalsi. The sequence continues at coordinate 73,374 of NZ_KB898669.1, forward strand.
AACATCTATGATGAAAAATATCGATGTGGCGATGTACACATTAGCTACCGAACTGGTGGAAAATGGTGAACTAACAAGTGAACATTTAGAATTAGGTTTAAGTGATGACGGGGTTGGATTAGCTCCTATTCGTGTTCTTTCTCTCACATCAGAAGAAGAAAATCAGCTGAATGAGCTGACAGACGATATCAACTCTAATGAGATTACGGTGAACGAATAAGGAGAAAGGGTGAAACACATGAAATTAAAACAAAAATTAAGATTAAACTCTCTATTACCTTTGACTATCGCCTGTATTATTATCGGATTTATCGCATTTCAAATGACACAAATTCACTCTTCCAATAATGACAATGTCGAGCAGCTTGTGGATGTAGAGAAACTAAATAGTGCGATAATCTCCGTTGAGCAAGGCTTAAGTAGCTTTTCTCTAAACAAAACAGATGCAGATGCAGAGTCTGTGCAATTAAGCTTACAGAAAAGTTCGGATATTTTAGCGGAATTAGCAAATACCAAAAGAGCTGAAGATCAAATTGACAGGATTGAAGAAAAATTAGCAACTTTAAACGATGATATCACTGTAGCTTTAGATGAAAAAGATGCAGCAGAAGCTAAAAAACAGTCGATTCGAACTAGGGGCATTCAAAACGATATTCATTTATTACAATTAATCGTAGAGGAAAACTATCAAAAAGCACAACAACAACTAGAAACAAAGATTGATTCGGTCATCTTGTTTACGATTGTCTCAGGTATAGTGTTACTACTAGGAACAGGCAGCTTTTCTTTTATCACGACAAATCGGATCGTAAAACCAATTTATACACTTACCGATCATGCTGACGCTATTTCCAATGGTGATCTTACTAGGTCAATAGCAGAAACAGCACGGAAAGATGAAGTTGGACAGTTACATAATAGTTTCGCCCGAATGAATCAAGATTTAAAAGAGTTAATTGCTAATGTATTAGAAACAGCGCAAAGTGTCGCTGCTTCTGCAGAACAATTAAGTGCTAATGCTGATGAAACGTCAACAGCTACTGAGCAAATTGCCAATTCCATTCAAGAGGTATCAGATGGATCTGAACAACAACTTAATAATGTTGATCAATCTAACCGAAATGTCGAACAGATCTCAAAAGATATGGATGCTATCTCAACTCGCATTTCACGTGCAACAGAATCTTCCAATCATGCTTCAGAACAATCTGAGCAAGGAATGGATACAGTGAAGCGTGTTAGCGAACAAATGGCGATTATCAATCAAAACACCGAAGACACTGGCCAAGTAATCGAAGGACTAAATAATCATTCCCAAGAAATTAATAAAATCGTCGATATGATAACCGATATCGCTGAGCAAACCAATTTGCTTGCACTGAATGCAGCAATTGAAGCAGCACGTGCCGGAGAACATGGAAAAGGTTTTGCGGTAGTAGCTGATGAGGTAAGAAAATTAGCAGAAGAATCCGGACAATCCGCTCGTCAAATAAATGATTTAATTGCGGTGATGCAACAAACAACTGGTAAAGCAGTACAATCAATGGAAGCAGGAAATGAGGCAGTGAAACAAGGTTCCTCCCTTGTATCTGAAGCAAGTGATGCATTCGGAAATATTACAAAGGTTGTCACAGATGTTCAGGAACGAATGGAGGAAGTGACGACTTCACTTGATCAAATGAAAAACAATAACGAAACACTCGTTACATCAATGAATCACGTTTCAACCATTACTGAAAAAACTGCTCATCACTCTCAGGAAGTGGCTAGTGCGACGGAGGAACAAACCGCCTCTATTCAAGAAGTATCAGCTGCTACTAAAGTGTTAGCAGAAATGGCACAAGAATTACAGGATAAAGTAAGTCGATTTAAAATCTAGTAAAATAGATTGCTATACGTCATGGCATACCAGTTACATTAGTGATTGGTATGCTATTTTTTATAAAATAGGAGTTGGGATATTTTAGAATTAACTCCTATTTTATGTTAAGATAAAACTAAGGTATTGTGAAAATACAAAAAATATATCCAAACGGAATGTACTAGGTATCATAATCGGATAACATACGTTTTACAATAGTTGATACATCTCATAGATACCAAATTTATCTTTAGGAGCTATTCACATGACTACCTACCATATAGATCCTCAAAAACAAACTCTCCATGGTTCTTTTTCAAAACATCTCAAAACTATATTAACTATAAACTCAGGTGATTCCGTTCGCTATTCTACTTTGGATGCATTATGGGGATTAGAACCTTTTCAATCAACTGGTTATCGAAGGACTTTTGAGACAAAAGGGTTAAAGGGAAACAATGGCCATGCTCTCTGTGGTCCAATAGCCATTAATGGTGCTAAACCTGGAATGGTTCTGATGATTAAAGTGAATGAAATACGCCCCTCTTCATGGGGCTGGAGTTTTGCAGGTGGTTCCAAGCAAGTCAAAAATCGACTCGGCATAGGAGAACAAGATCCATACCACTTAAACTGGGATTTGGACCCTGTAAATATGATTGGTACGAGTCAACTGAATCATCGTGTTTCCTTATCGCCATTCATGGGGACGATGGGCATGCCACCTAATGAATCTGGCATTCATTCAACCATACCACCAAGATTTTGTGGTGGGAACATGGATTGTAAGGAGCTAGTGGAGGGAAGTATTTTATATCTCCCAATTCCTGTTTCTCGGGGGTTGTTCTCAGTTGGTGATGGCCATGCCCTACAGGGAGATGGTGAGATAAGCACTCAAGCTATTGAATGTCCAATGGATCTGGTAGACTTAACTTTTACAATAAAAGCTGATCAACACTTATCAATGCCGCGCGCCAATACACCTGCAGGCTGGATCACATTCGGCTTTCACGAAGATCTTGATGAAGCTTGTTTCATTGCACTTGAAGGTATGCTAGACCTTATGCAAGAACTGTACGATTTCAGCAGAAAAGAGGCCTACACACTAGCTAGTTTGATAGTGAATTTAAGAATTACTCAAATAGTTAATGGAGCGAAAGGGGTACACGCCATTCTGCCTCACGATTCGTTTACTCATTAAACATATCTGTTTTGCTCATCGAGAAAAAGTGATTTTCCCTCCGTGGGGATTTTACGGACGATTAAACCTCAATAAAGGAGTGTTAATATGACAGAAGAAAAAGAAACACCAGAAAAAAGAAGAGAACGAATGAGACAAGAAGAATTGAAAGGAAATCCTTCTGGAAGTATTCATGGGAGTGGGTTACCTGATTTGGTCGGCGGGTTAGGTTGGAAAGGTACAGGAATACTTATTCTAATTATCCTAGTAGCTTTTATCATTTATTCTGTTTTCTTTCGATAGCTAAATAGTGCTTTATGAATCAGAGCCCTTCTAATGTAGATACAATAGTTATTTCATCAAAAAAACTACATTAGAAGGTTTTAATGTAGTTCAGACAGTCAATCAATAATTTCAAGTATAATGCTACTTTACATCGAAGGCTTCTTGATAATACTCTCGCAATGTCTCGACATTATCCTTCCACACCACTGGTTCACCGTAAACAAGTTGTTGAAATACTTCAAGACAGCGATGCCACCCCGCAGCGATATACATCGCCATAGATGCGTCATCGAAAGAATGCTTAAATGTAAATAGACAACCATCTTCTTTTTCCGTTATTCGCATATCAAGTAAATCGTCTACTTCTTTGAAAACAAACGTGTGCGGTTCCTCTAATTCCAATACTTCTCCTTCATAAACAGAACCTTCCCCATCGTCAAACTTCAGCTTACCACCGACTTCTACTTCCATTTCCATTGTTGCGAATGGATACCATTGGATAAAGAAAGTCGGGTCAATTAAGGTAGCAAATACTTTTTCTGAGGAAAATGGGAATTCACATTCAAATGTTAATGAATATCGTTCATTGTGCTGGCTAAGTGTACCGTAATTCATTGCAACAACCTCCTTTTGGATGCTATTTTAACACAAAAACTGACGACAGTATTACGAAAGCATTATTTAGCATTGACTAGTTTACTGTCGCATAATATGGTTATATTACTAAAGCTTACAAAAAAGAGGAGCTGTTGGTATGAATCCATTAAATAACAAAATTACCGCTGTATTTATTCCCGTGAAGAATATTGAAAAAGCTCGTGACTGGTATTGTGATTTACTAGATAAAGAACCTCATGATGACTTTCCTGGAGGACACCTCTATGTTATCGAATTAGACGGATTAAATGTCGTTTTGGACAGTAAAATTCATCGAGAAGAAACGATTTTGAAAACACCTGCCTTCCATTTTGATACAGATAATATTGAAGTGGCCTATCAATATATCGAAAGCAAAGGTGTAGAATTACTTTCAGATATTCAATTTGGCCATTTTTTCACATTTAAAGATCTAGATGGTAACCACATGATGGTATGTAAACGATAGAAATGAAAGGTAGTGGAACAATGGAAGTAGAAGATATATTTAGTGATTTTCCGATCTTGGAAACGGATCGACTACTACTACGAAAGGTATCTTTAGGGGATGTTCGTGATACCTATGCCTATGGTTCTAATCAGGAAGTATCGAAATATGTAACATGGGAAACCCACCAGTCTTTAGATGAAACACTAGCATTTGTCGAATATATTATTAGTAGATATGAAAGTAATTATCTCGCTCCTTGGGCAATCGAATGGAAAGATCAGCAGAGAATGATAGGGACGATTGATTTTGTCTCATGGGATACACAGCAACATATTGCGGAACTCGGCTATGTGATTTCTCAGGACTATTGGGGCAAAGGGATTGTCACGGAAGCTGTTAAAGAAGTTATTAAGTTTGGTTTCAACCATATGGACTTAGAACGGATTCAGGCAAAATGTTTAGTAGAAAACATCGGTTCAGCAAGAGTGATGGAGAAAGCAGGTATGATGTTTGAAGGAGTATTAAGAAAAGCAGTATATGGCAAAGGGCAGCATTGGGATGTAAAGATCTATTCGATTTTGAGAGAAGAATTTGCTGCACAAGACTGAAAAGTAGCTTGTTAATCCCTAAATAATTTGTAAAACACCGCTCAAGTAACCACTGGAGCGGTGCTACATTAATTATAAGATTTGGATATACCCTTCTGTTCCATGCACTCTAATTTGTTGTCCATCCTTTATGAGCTTGGTAGCATTTTCTACTCCAACAACTGCTGGTAACCCATATTCACGCGCAATAACTGCTCCATGGGTCATCAGCCCACCAACTTCGGTGACTAGACCTTTGATGGATACAAACAATGGTGTCCAACTTGGGTCTGTAAAAGAGGTGACTAATATATCTCCATCTTCTAGATCAGCATCTTCCATGTTTAAGATGACACGTGCTCGCCCCTCTATAACTCCAGAAGAAACTGGTAAACCTGCAATGGCTTCAGTTGGGAGATTTTCTCGTTTGTACTCACCAACAATGATTTCTCCATCAGACGTGATAACACGTGGGGGAGTTAATTTTTCATATAATTTGTACTCTTCTTTTCGTATGTTGATGACCTGGTAATCCAGTTTATTTGTGTGTATGACTTCACTAAGTTCTTCAAAAGAGAGATAGTATATATCTTCTTTTTCATGAATAACGTTGGCCTGTACGAGTTGTTCAGCTTCTTTCAATAGAGCTTGCTTATAAACGAAGTAGCGATTTATCATGCTGTATTTTGGATACTCCCTAAACCCGCTGAAATTCCGGATTAGATCGATCATTCGTTTTGTCTCTTTGGCCTTTTGTTCACCATCCGGCAGTCGCTTCAGTCGTTCTAATAACTCGTGTTCTTTTTTCAGAGCCTCTTGTCTTCCTCGCTCAAATAACCGACTGCTAGCATTCGGTTCAAAGTTTTTGATATTGTTAAGAATCAAGGGAACAAGTGTAATGGTTTTTTCGCTCCAACGATTTCTAGTAATATCGATTTCTCCAACACATCTCATTCCGTATTTATTGAGAAAAGCAATTATTGCATCTCGGATTTTTTGTCCACCTTCAAACTTCATCAGTTCGTCCAAAAAGTTTTCATCTTTTACATGGTGCAAAAAACCAATTACTTCCGGATAAGGTCGTATGACATCTGCCACATCCAATAACTCTAGACCCATCTCCGATGTAATATTGTTTGGTACAGATTGAGAAATCGTATCAGCTACGTTTTTTTCACCTAGCCACTTCTCGATGTTTTCATTGATCCATGATGGAGCATTCATAGCAGTCATCACGACAATTGAACTTTGTGGGTCAAATAAAATCTTTTTTAATTGCTGGATATCTTCTCGAATAAAATCAAATAATTCTGATCCGGATTTAGTTCGAATATTTTGTTTTAACTCTTCGATCGAAATCTCACTACTCTTAATCAAATCAGAAACGATTGTCGGATCATTTTCGATTTGTTCTTGGCCCCAAGACGATATAATTTTATTGCTTTTACTGGGATTCAGTTCTTTTTCATCCGATGATAATATTATAAATCCTTCTCGCTTTACGATAGTTAGGAGTGCGTCTTTGATGAGTGGATCGGATTTCCCCAGGGTATCAATTACCGTTTTTCTGCTGTCGGGTGAAGCTAGCTTATCTGTGGTATCAACAAACAATCTACCACCAGCTATACGCATAGGGGCAGGTGTCGTTAACAGATAAAAAGACAATCCTAATGGTTTCATGGGATCAGTCATCATTTGTTGATGTCCAACTGATACATAGACGTGATTATTTGGATCATTGGCTTCTGGAATAGGATATAAAGTAGTGATTGGACGACTCTGGAGAATATAAAATGTATCATTCACCAAACACCATTCGATATCTTGTGGGCAATCAAAATAAGCTTCAATCCGTCTTCCGATTCGCGCCAGTTGTAAAATGTGTTGTTCAGTCAGTGTTTGATTCTTTTGCCTTTCCGGATCAATCTGCCGTTTCTCTGTCCCGCCCTCTTTTAATGGATAGATAGCTACTTTTTTGGTAGCTATCATCTGCTCGATGATCTTGTCTTCCTGAACTTTATAACAATCTGCCGATACCAATCCAGATACCAGTGCTTCTCCAAGCCCAAAACTGGCATCGACCGACAGTACCTTTCGATTAGAAGTAATTGGATCAGCGGTAAATAATATCCCTGAAGCTTGTGGGAAAACCATCCTTTGAACGATAACGGACATATACACTTGATTATGATTCAATCCATTTTGGATACGGTATATTACTGCGCGATCGGCAAATAGGGAAGTCCAACATTTGCTAATATGCTGTAAGATTGCTTCTTTACCGATGATATTTAAATAGGTATCTTGTTGACCAGCAAAAGAGGCGTATGGTAAATCTTCAGCCGTCGCACTAGAACGCACTGCATAAGCATGTTGCTCGCCAAACTTGGAGAGATAGTGAGTAACTGTACTTACAACATCAGAAGGAATTTCTACTTCCATAATGAGTTGTCGTATCTTCTTGCTAATTGCAGCAATTTGTTCTCGATCTTCTACCTTTAGCCTGGTTAGTCGGTCTAACAAAGCACGATACGTTTCATTCTGGCTGACGGCTTTTTGAAATCCCTCTGTTGTTATACAAAATCCTTCTGGTACGTGTATTCCTTGGATTTTTGATAATTCCCCCAAATTCGAACCTTTTCCACCAACGAGCATAAGCTGAGTTTTTTCTATCTCTTGAAAATCCAGAACCGAAGCACTCATTCTACATCACTCCTAACCATTAAAGTACTATTGATTTTAGCAGTAGGAAATGAGAATAAATAGTCTATATTTCCCTTTTTTTGTGTGCTATAATTAAAGTAGAAAGAATATTGTGCCTAAGTTCTTCACTTCTAATAAAAGAATAAAAACACCTTCGTTTCATATGGAATTCATAGAACGAAGGTGTTTTTTATTTTTATATTAAAATCTATTGTTTTGTTCAGTAATAATTGGCTAACTCAATTTCCAGTAACTTGCTTGGACTGGGCCACTTTCATTAAGTAATATTGTTCCTCACGAGCCATGTGATCAGCCATTGAGGCAGTAAATGTACTTAATACCTCTGCACTAAGCTCCATTTCTTCCAATTCATGCAAAAAAGTTTTAAATAAACCTATTTCTACCTCCACGTCATTATTAAACTTTTTTAATGCGGGGAATGCGTTAACATTGGAACGTAAATAACCGGTCAGCTCTACTGCTTTTAAATAAAATTGATTAAAATGCTCTGTGAATGCATGACTTTTCTCTTTTAAACGTTTCTCGACACCATCCATTTCATCATTAATCGCGCCCGCATGACCAGATGCATCCAGTAACCAGACAAGGTGATGATGTAATTCATGGAAAATAGGTGGTACCTCTCCTTGCTTCAGATAGCCTAGTATCAACAAATATTCTTCCAATTCATTAACCATATGATTCAAAAATGTAGGTGTCAAATGAATCCCCATTTGACCCGTCAAGTGCCGTTCAATAATGGAAAGCTTGAATTCTCTGAATTGCTTAGTGAGATCCTCCACCATAATCGAGAATGAAATGGCATTGGACGTATCAATAGCACTTGATTGGGCAAGCAATTGATCATACTGTGAGCGAAACATTTTGGCTTTTTCAATATCCTCAGTTTGTGATGGGTAAAGGGAATCATGAATAAACCGAGCGTGATCTCCGAGCACCTGCAACCAAAATTGATGTTCAAACACAGCACTTTTTAAGTAATTGGATTTCAAACCAGACATCCCCTTTTTTATGCAATGATGGTTTATTGTATTCGGCAAACAGGGGAAATATTAACGAAATACTCTCAGATTAACGTGTATGTTCCTCTAGTTAGTCTTTTCAATCTTCTATATTCTGCTGGTACAGACGAAGAAGAATTCCCACCATAATTAAGCGGAACCATATCTGCTAAAGTAGTGCCAATATCTTTCCACTTTTGTTTATATTGCTGACCGATATATATTTCCACTTCTAGAATAGTCATTGGCTTTTGTTTTTCAATGAAACATTCTAAAATAGCTTCATATAACGTCATGATCTCACCTTTCCTTATTTGTTCAGTAATTTATTTTATAGCGAGAAGCAACAATCTATGAATAAGAATGATAAAAAGACAGAATCCAATTCACTATTTGGACTTCTGTCTTTTTTTCACTTTTTATTTAGGGAATTCCGATTAACTCTCTTCTGGATAAAACTCATAACGAAACCAGGAAAAATTCGGATCACCAAAATCAGTATCGATTTGTTTCGTCTCACCCGGCTCCAATGAAATATCAAAAACCTTATCATTAATTATATTCTCGTTATCATCATAAATCGCAACTCTTATCTTCCCATGAAACTCCCATTCTTCATGGAAATTTTTAGCGTAAACATAAGATGTGACATTGTCATTTTCTCTGAGTGGTTCAACTAAACCAACCAGTTCTTTGTTTTGTGCCCGTTCTTTACTCTCTTCAAAAACTTCACTTAACCTTTCTTCTATATACGCATCATTAGCTGGAGTTGCCACTTCTATATCATTCAACTGAGTTTGATCAGCAGATACATTTATATAAATAAAAAATGAGACAAATACAAAATTAAATAATAATGCTAATATCCCCGATTTCACAGTCGTCTTTACTGGATATCTCCCAAGTATCATCGCCGTCAATGCAACTACAGAAAAAAACACTGTCACCCATTGCCATTTTGAAAAGATAATATCATTTACAATATCCAAAATCTTCACAACTTTCTTTTTTTTGTTATACTTATTTTAGCAAATATTCATTTATCTAACTACATTTTGGGAGGGAAATATGGAATCAAGTAAGGCTATGTACCAATACGTAGAGAAGAAATTCGATCCCTTTTGGTGGATAACATTTTCCTATATCATTTCCGTGCTTTTTCTGCTTTGCATCACGATGGTAGTGGGGCCGATAATAGTCTTCAGCAATAATACCAATATATGGTCCGTGCTGCTTATGCTGCTTGTCCCGCTAGGAATTTGGCTAGCTACCAGAGTGTTTGCCTATGCTCGCGGATTAATCTGGCGAAATAACCATCTCACAACTTATAAGTTCTATCCGGATACTATTCAATTAAATAAATGGGAAAACACTTATGATAGAGAACCTACCAAGATGGAGGTAGAGCTTTCTGCTATACGGAAAGTGGTTGTTGCTCCATATATCATAAACGAATATCTAACGAGACATGGAACAAAGCATATAGAGAAAAGTTATATACTTTACGTTATTCACGAAGCAAATTCGAAAAAAGAATTGTTGAAGCTTCCATTTGCCAGTAATTACGAGAATATTAATATCTGGTTAACCTATTTCAAAAAAAGAAATATACCCGTACAATTCACAACAGAAGTACTCTTTAGTTATGAGCGAGATGTGTTTACAGATCAAAAAAGGATAAGACGATTAGAATCCAATATTCACGAGATTCCAATCGAACACCAAGGTAATTGGAAGAAGCAGCAGAAGGAAGTGTATCGAGAATGGTCTAGAACATATCCACCAAAAGAATATATAGAACCTGTTGAGAAAGACAATTCCTTATTCAGACCAATTGCAAATGCTGTTCTATTAAGCTATGCACTAATGTTAGCAATTACCTTTGGATTAATAGAGCTTTATAAATACGGATGGTTTGCTGAGAAAAACCCCTGGCCCATTTTTGTTATGTTTTTTGTTATCAGTCTACTATTTTTCTTCATTCTGCGTCGTGTTTTACGTTGGTATTTTATGTTAGTATTCATTGTGAATGCTTTTATTTTTGGAATTGCCATGACTATGAGTTTTGAAGAAGAAACTCAACCAATTGCTTCTGAGATTTCAGTGAGTGTGCTTGGCATGGCTATGTTATTCCCACTTGTCGTGTGGATACCTTACTTAATTGTTAAAAAAATTAATAATAATGCAACATAACCCACAAATGCTTTGGACATTGTCAAGATCAAAATTTCAAAAAGCCTAAAGATAAAAGTCAAGAAGCATAATAGCTATGACTGCTTTGTTTCTTGACTTTATTTGTTCGAACAACATTTACACCAGTTCTATGTAGCTATGTTATTCAACATGCGCCCTTTTCTCGAATACCCAACGATGAAAAACAAATCAAAATACTCCTAGCTGCTCCATTAAGTGTACGCCATCAGAAGATACCCAATAACCTTTTATTTTTCCATCTTCGACTTGCATAATATCCATACCGTTAAAGCTTATTATTTTTCCCACTTCCGCCTTAGCACCTGGCATGCCTCCTTTATAAGCTCCTGCAAATTGCCATCGTGCCGAGACATACGGACTGTCTATGATAGGACCTACTACTACCGTCATATCCACATCATCAAAAAAGGCGCAAGCATCCTTAATGATCCCCTTTAAGGCTTCTGCTCCCTTTTTATCAGCCGTAGATTTTCCATCAGTTCTTGCCTGGTGAATCATGCAAGCAGGCGCTGTTATCTTATCAAGTATAGAAACATCCTCGTGCCATGCTTTTACCCATAATTGATAAACTTGATTTTCGTCTAGAATAGTCAATTCAAAAACCTCCTAAAATACGATTTTATACTATATTCAAGTTCTTTCGTGAAATACCTTTATTATGGTACTTTTCTTCTTACATTGAATTAGCTAGCTGTTGAGGGATTATTTTTGTACGCTATTAAAATCCTTTTTTGACATCTACTTTATTAGATAAAGGTTTATCCTTTTCTAAATTTTCAAGTGTGTCAACAAAACATTCTACCGCTTCTTTAGCAGTTGTCACAGCTGAAATATGTGGTGTAATCATCACGTTTGGTTGTTGCCACAATGGACTGTGTTGTGGCAGTGGCTCCTCTTGAAATACATCAAGTACAGCAAACCTAACCTGACCAGTATCCAATGCATGTAAGAGGTCTAATTCACTAACAGATTCTCCCCTGCCAACATTGATAAAGCCGGCACTCGATAAACCTGAAAAAATATCCTTGTTAATTAAATGCTCTGTTTTTTCCGTTAATGGCAAGGTATTAATCAAATAATTCACTTCATTTAATAGTGTAAAATGCGAGTCAACTGTAAATACCTCTTTGAAATACTCCTTTTGTTCACCGCTCCATGATACTCCGTAAACTTCTACACCAAAAAAGGAAAAGACTTGTGCTATTTTTTGACCTATTTCTCCTGTTCCATAAATCATTACTTTTGAATCACTTAACATCTTAGGTGTGGTAGGTTTCCAATGCTTCTCCTCTTTCTGATGAAAGAATTGATCATGATACTGTAAGTCTTTTAGTATGTAGCTAAGGCTATACTCACTAATTCTTTCTCCAAACGAACAAATCGTTCTGGTTAAGATTACATCGTCATTCCATTTCTTTCTAAATAAGAAACTATCTACACCTGCACCTAGAGAATGAACCCATTTCACTTTACTATAGTCATAACTTGCTCTAGTTTTGAAGGATACAAACGCATCAGCCCAGTCTAAATCTTCCTCCCTTATTTCTTCTTCTGTCAAATAACGAAATTCCTTGTCTAATTTATAATCTTCTATCAGATTTTGTAATTCTTGATTCAAAGGGCTTACAAATAAAATATGGTTGATTTTCATTGGTGTTCTCCTTTCGATAATGAACGTCTCGTCAAAAGAGGGGGCAAGATACATTCCGTTAATCTATGTATTACCGCCAATGACTAGGCTTCTCTAAATAACTTGGAATGCTGGTACGGCTATCTCCTTTTGCTGAATTAAGTTGAGATTGTGTAAGAAAAAGAGCACTTGTCAAATCTGCTCCAAATAACTTGGCATCTCGAAGGTCTGACCCGATAAAATCTACTTTTCTTAAATCACTATTGCTTAAATCTGCTGCTATCAATAGCTTCCCGCGAAAGTCCTCTCCTTTAAGATCTGACCCTTCTAAACTTTCCCCTATTAAATCATTTGTCTCCATTATTCTTTTATTTTTATTCATGAAGTCTTTCCGATACCATTGACTCGTCTTTTTCAACAGACTGTTGACAATACTTCTATGTTCCATAATATTCAATTCTAGAATATCTTTTGGATGCTTCTTAGTTAGTTTTACAGTATCATAATAAATTTGCTGAAGATGGTCATGTAAAGGTTCTGTTTCCATTATTATCAATGCTTGTTTGAGGTACCAAAGCATTTCATGTAGTTGCTGAACAATAGGAAACACAGCAAACATCTCTTCTGCATGTTCACTATCTTCACGCCAGTCTTTCCCACCATAGATAGTTTGTGAAACATGCTGACCTGCACCAAAGCATTCATACGTGACACAACCATTAAAACCTTTGTCTTTCAATTGGTCATGAATGGAACACATATTATTGGAGCATAAGTGTCGACATGGATTTCCACCATCTTTAGTGAAGGGAAAATCATGAGACTTACCAAATGGTAAAGCTACACAACATAAAGCAAAGCAGTTTTTACAATCTGATTTAAGATCATTTAGCATTTTCAATATTTCCTCCATCTTTTTGACAGTGAATTATTAATCCTATTCTATCACACTATCATTTGAATGCCTTGAAAAGAGCAAAAGATAAGAAATCAATAAGGAATGAAAATGAAACGATTCTATTAACTTGATAGAATATAAGGAGGACAATAAATAACGGTAAACATTACACCACCCTTTTTAAGGATGGATGGAAATGCAAGATATGCAATCCAATATTATTAGGCAGCACGTTGAACAATCAAGACGGTTTTTGTAGGTTTAAAAGGGGGAAGCTCAGGTGAAAATGCCTTTTCAAAAACAATCATTTTGCCCAGAATACGTCCGATACGGGGTAAAGTAAAAGTAATCATACAAAATTTCAGGTCTGTTCCTGCTATGAATCCAGCAGAGCACAGACCTGAAATTTGCTATCACTCATTTTTTATGATGTTTTTACTTTTCTATATACTAAAACACCTATTCCTATAATCAAGACGATTGCTCCTAATAAGAGAAATGTATACATATTAGTAGCCGTATCCGGGAGACGCTCTCCTTCTTCTTGATTACTTTCATTACCAGAGCCTGCTTCATTGTTATTATCTTCTGAAGTTTCTTGGCCATTTTTTTGTTCGGAATCTACTTTATCTTCTTCATCTTCAGAACCTACTTTGTCAGTATCCTCTTTTGTGTTTTCACCGTCACCTGATCCATCATTAGATCCGTTATTGTCAGTTCCTTCACCAGTGTCGCCGCCATCCTCTTGACCTTCTTCATCAGGAGTTCCGTCATTGTCCTCTTCAGGTTTCTCAGGAGCTTCTGGTTCTTCCCCTAATAAGTCAGTTATGCGACCTTCAATAACTGGATCAACCACACCACCTAAATCTTCTACCATATAATCACGTAATTGTTCCCAGTCAATTTCACCGATATCTCTCACTCGTCCTTCATCATACGCTTGAGCAAAGACTTCAAAACCGTCTCCACCTTTACCTGTGAAATTGTTTGTTGTTACTAAATAAGTTTGGTCTAAATCAATATCCTCATATTCACCTTCCACTTCTACTTCCATCGTCACAATTCGGGATCCAGGTTCTTTAGTGCTATCATAGTTAAATTTCATACCAGCAACCTGTAAGAATCCACCGCTTTCTGCAGGTGCTTGTCGGACACTGTGCTCTAAAATTTCTTTAATTTCCGCTCCTGTTAATTTTGCAACAACTGGATCATTTCCAAACGGTAATACGGCAATCACTTCACCAACAGTAATGGGACCTTCATCAATTGCCGCACGGATTCCTCCACCATTTTGCATGGCAATCACAACTTCTGGATTTTTTTCTCGCGCCTTTGCTAGCATTGCATCAGTGATAAGATTTCCTAATTCTGTTTCATTTGCTCGAACACTAACTTCACTATCACCTAAGCGCGGATTAGGAATATCTCTCATCGCCACTGCGCCTGTTTCTTGATTGGTTAGCTCATCTACTTCTTCTTTGTAGGAAGACAGTACTTCCTCAGCTTCTGGATCAGCTTCTTTTTCGTTAATATCTATTAATTGACCATCGTAGCCTACTACTACACCATTTTCATCAAAATTAACATCTAATTTACCCAGTAGCTGTGCGTATTGATGTGCCTGAACGATAACAGTTGGATCTTTTTCTGCTCCATTCTCATCTGTTGATACAACAGTTGGTTCATCTAATCTGGTATGAGAGTGTCCACCAACAATGACATCAATTCCGTCGACACTTGCTGCAAGCTGTAGGTCATTTCCTATATCTGGTGTGCTATCATAGCCAATGTGGTTTAATGCAATAATCTTGTCCACACCTTGTTCTTCAAAAGCTGCAACAGCTCGTTCGGCCTCTGCTATATAGTTTAAAAATTGCACATTTACTGGACTTGAAATATTCGCTGTATCTTCTGTCGTCAGCCCAAAAATACCAACCTGTTCTCCATTGACTTCTTTAATAATACCGTCATAGACAGATCCATTTTCTGGCGAATCAGATAATGCATTTTCACTTATGTAAGCAGCCATAAATGGATCCCCTGAGAAATCAATATTAGTTCCAAGGAATGGGAACTGTGCCTCCGCTACAAATTCTGATAGAGACTCATGTCCGTCTTCACCTGAACCCAAATCAAACTCATGATTCCCAAATACCATTGCATCGAAATCCATTAAGTTTAATAAGGCCAAATCAGCTTTTCCGTGAAATTGGTTAAAATACAAAGTACCTGAAAAAACATCTCCAGCATGAAGTAATAGTGCTTCAGGATTATCAGCTCGTACTTCTTTTACAGCTGTTAACATTCGAGGTAATGGTTCTACATGAGCATGTGTATCATTCATATGCATGATTGTTAATGAAAAATCACTGTCATCCTCAGCAGCCAATGTACTTGTAGGTAAGACTATCGTTAATACTAAGACAATAATAGCAACCATTCTGAAAGAAAAGCCGAATCTCTTATTACTTGTCATATCATGATTACCTCCTAAATATTTTTTGTTTTCTACTAAATCTATTATGTTAAAACACTAGATGTAAGTATTACAGAACAAGTGACAACATCTACCTACTTTCATTCTAGAAATCTACTATTAACTTAGAATTAAAATATCGTAAAATATATGTAAATCTATACCAATTATAATGTCTTAGAATCGTTACGTAAATGATCCTAATGTAACAGAAAGAAAAGATGACCATCTCTGGTCACCTTTAGGCTTTTATAACCCCAATTCTGCTTTTAAAAATTGACCAGTATAAGAAGTACTAGATTGCGCTACTTCTTCTGGTGTCCCTGTTGCTATTACTGTCCCTCCGGCATTACCACCTTCTGGTCCAAGATCGATAACCCAATCAGAAGCACGAATAATATCGATACTATGGTCTACGACAATAACGGTATTCCCGTTCTCTACCAGTCTATTTAATAAGATTAATAGCTGCTTTACATCTTTGGGATGCAGTCCATTTGAAGGCTCGTCCAATATATAAAGTGTATGATTGGTAGCTTTTTTGTTTAATTCTTTAGCAAGCTTTAGCCGTTGACCTTCTCCGCCAGAAAGTGTTGTTAATGATTGCCCCCATTTCAAGTACCCTAATCCAATTTCATTAAGCAGTCGGATTTTAGGTGCCAAAGTATTATGCTTTTCAAACAGTACCATTGTTTCTGCAATCGACATATCTAAAATATCAGAAATAGAGTATCCCTGGTATTTCACCATTAACAATTCCTCTTTAAAACGAGTACCATGACAAACCGGGCATGTCACTTCCAAATCATAAATAAAGTGCATGTTTAGTGAAATAAATCCTAATCCTTGGCAGTTTTCACATCTCCCTCCAACCGTATTGAAGGAAAAGTCCTTTGCACGAAAGCCATATTGCTTAGCCTCAGGTACATTAGCAAATATTTTTCTGATAATAGTAAACATATCTGTATAGGTAGCAACATTAGAACGCTGCATCCTACTTAAAGCTGACTGACTAACGGTAATGATGTCATCAACTGCTTCTAAACCAGTGATGTGATCGCAGTAAGATCCTGATTTGCTAAAATATCAAAAATTAACGTTGATTTTCCTGACCCTGAGACACCAGATACTGAAACGAGACGGTTTAACGGAATGTCTATTGAAATATTTTTTAAATTATGCTTGAAAGCATTTTGAATATGAATAACTTGTTCAGGTCTTTTCCGCCTCTCAAATATCATTTTCTTGTTTTCTCTTAAAAATTCACCAGTTACAGAATCAGCTTGTGATTGCAATTCTTCCACCGTACCTTCTCCTACTATTTTTCCTCCACCGCTTCCTGCTTCTGGCCCCATATCAATAATGTGATCAGCTTCTCTCATCACATCCACATCGTGTTCGATCACTAATACCGTGTTACCTAAGTCTCTTAGCTGCTTCATAATAGCCACTAATCCTTTTGTATCTTTTGGGTGTAGACCTGCAGTTGGTTCATCTAAAATGTATAAAACTCCTGTTAACCCAGAGCCTAGAACAGAGGCTAGTCGTAATCGTTGAGCTTCACCACCAGACAATGTAATAGTTTGCCTGTCTAGATTCAAATAGCCTAAACCAACTTTTAACACTCTACTTATTTTTTCTAATAAGTCTCGTAGATATGTTTCAATAAATAACTTCTGTTCAGCTGTTAAAGAAGCCTTAAGTCGTTGTAGCCATTCAAACAAATCCACTAATGAAATGGTTGTTAACTCTGTTATCGAAGTTTGATGAACGAGTACATTTCGACTTTCTTCTTTTAACCGATGACCATGGCAATCTGGACATGTTTGCGAGGAAAAAAGACTAGCTTCACTTGAATTACCACCTTTTTCCTTATACCTTCTCCAAATAGCGGTTAGTACTCCTTCAAACTTCCCTTTTGAAACTGTTTTTGGTGGCTTTATACCGGGGAAATGAGCTTTAAATTGCTTACTTTCAACTCCATAAAATAGTAAATCACGTTGCTGAGCAGAATAGTTCTTTAATGGGAGATTTTCATCAATAGGGATTTGATAATATTTTGCTGCAGTTAACACATTATGTTTTTGGTAATCAAAATAAGTGCCTCCCACCCATACTTTTATACAACCATCATTTAAACTTAAATTCTCATCCAATACCATGTCTTGTTTTATTTCACTTACCTCTCCTAAACCATCACAAGTTGGACAAGCACCTTCAGGTGTATTGAAGGAAAAATGAGAGCGGGTGAATTTTTCTATGCGAGTATGACATTGCGGACAATGGATGTATTCTGTATAACCTGAAGTTTCTTCTTGCATCGCTTCCTTATTAAGCGAAGGTAAAATAATATGTTGACAATGGGGGCAATTACACTCTCCAAGACGTTCATAAATGAGTCGTAAATAGGTGTACATGTCCGTTACTGTTCCAACTGTTGACCTTGGATTTCGATTGGTTATTTGCTGGCCGATGCTTATAGATGGTGATAGTCCGATCATAGCCTCTACTTTTGGTTTACTTACGCTATCTGTCGGCATACCTAAGGACTCCATATATTGGCGTTGACATTCTCGTTGCAAGGTATCCATAGCTAAAGTAGATTTCCCCGACCCTGATGGTCCTGTTAAAACGACAAGTTTGTTTTTCGGTATTGATACAAAGATGTTTTTTAAATTGTTTTCATAAGCACCTCTAATGTGAATGCTAGACATGAGAATTCCTCCCTATTTTTTAGATTCATCAACTATTCTATTACATTAATGCAAGTTATAAGGTTGATCGGAACCAGTGTTGTTGTTTGGGTAAATTCCCGTCACATGGAGTCTAAGGTTTTTCTTTAAAGTTTGAAAAAGCACAGAAAAATATAGATAATAGTTTATGATGACAGGAGGGAGAACATGGTTCGTCCGATTGATATTGCAAGAAAACTGAAGATTACAACGAGTGCTCTTAGACATTATGAGACTTGGGGGATTGTGCCTCCATCAGAAAGGAAAGAAAATGGCTATCGTGTTTATACAGAGGAACATGTCGCCTATTTTGAATGTATACGTGCCTTGAATACTGGCTTTGGCATGGGATTTGTCAAAGAAATCATGCCACTTGTTCAAGAAAAGAAATTAACCGAAGTTCTATGGTTAGTAAACGAAAAACAAGCAGAACTACACAAAGAAAAAGAAAAAACTGAAAAAGTAATTGAAGTGTTGGAACTAGAAAATCCGGAGAAAGTCCCTCATAGAAAACAAAAGAATTCCTACACAATTGGTGAAGTAGCAGCAGCATTGGAACTCCCTACAACTGTTTTACGCCATTGGCAAAAGGAAGGATTAATTGAACCAAAACGTAATGAAGAAAATGGTTATAGGAGTTACACTAAACAAGATATCAGCAAACTATTAATTATTCGAACACTTAGAAAAGCTTATTTCTCTATAGAAATTATCAGAGAAATGGTAAAAGAATTTGATAACAATAACATTACCAAAGCAAAAAAAGTAGCAAAAGACTCGCTTATTTATATGGATTATTTAGTCGAGGAACAACTAAAGGGACTCTTTTATTTGTATAAATTGTTTGAGCGGGTGAGACATTGATCACCTGCTTTTAAAATTGTTATCACCTTTACATGGTAGATTCTATACTACTTGCTTCTAAATTATACTACGCCTCAAGGTTTAAAAATCCCCTCTTCCTATAAAAGAAGAGGGGCATAAAATAATGGATTAATTCATATAACGGTATTCCATCAATTGCTTCAACATTTCAATTTCCTCTAATAATTCCTTTCCAACATTGGTTTCTCTCACTTTCTTTCGTTCGAGTTCTTTGTCTACTACTCTTCTAACTGATAAAACATCTGCACCATTTAACAGAACATCTTCTTTAGAATTAAAATGTTGGTGAGCAACTAACTGCATGCCAAATGAATTATATAACAACGTATACCCAGCAATACCAGTAGTTGACTGATACGCTTTGGAAAACCCACCATCAATGACAATCATTTTACCGTTTGCTTTGATTGGATTCTCTCCTTCTACTTCTTTAACAGGGGTATGGCCATTGATAATATGACCTTGATCAGGATCAAGATCAAACTCTTCCAACATTTTACGGCATACTTCCTCATCTTCTCTCAAATAGAAGTAAGGATTCTTTTGTTCTTTATGTGCTTGTTTATCTGTAATGAAATAGCGCTCAAATGTTGTCATTGCACGTTTTCCAAATAACGATGAATATTCCCCTGTCCAGAGATACCAAACCATGTCTGTTGCCAGATCATCTGTCTCTTCCAAATTCGCAAAAGCATGGCGTAAGTATTCTTCAAACTTATCCAGTAAGTCACGGCCTTTATAGGTGTTTCCTTCAATCTCCATCTGTTCCATATTTCCGTCTTCATCAACAGGAATACAACCATGAATTAGTAAATTGCCGTTATATCTTAAGTATAGATTCCCTTTTTTCATGAGAAACTTCATATGTCTCGATAATTTCTCCGAATATTGTACCGAAAGCAAGAGTTTATCGATTACCTCCTCTTCTTCCGGTAACAGTTTTGCCGGATTTTCTGGATCTACTGTAGCAAAGCAAGTATTTTCAAGTGAATATGTTTTTCCATAAATCGTTACCTGATTCTTCTCATAATCTACTTTCTCCAATAAAAGTCTTTCCGACATATTAAAGAATGGACGTCGTTTAATAATGGGACTTTCTAATTTAAATTGAATCATCGCTATCGCCTGATGAATTTTAGTAATTTGTAATGCCTCATCCGCTGATAGAGGTTTATCAGGATGCTCCTTCGGTCTGAAAGCAGGGTTATCATCATAGTATTTTTCAGCTAAATTTAATAATGGCCTAAGATTAATTCCATAAACATCTTCAATAATATCGAGGTTATCATAACGGGCACAAATACGAATGATATTGGCAAGGCAAACCTTCGAACCGGCAAAAGCACCAATCCATAGAACATCATGGTTTCCCCATTGGATATCTAGAGAATGATAATTAATGAGTGTATCCATAATTTTATCTGGGTCAGGTCCACGATCATAAATATCTCCTACTACATGGAGATGATCCACTACCAGCTGTTGAATCGTATAAGCAAGTCCGGTGATCAGTTTATCTGCCTGACCTAGCGTAATGATCTGCTGGACGATTTTTTCATAATACGGTTTTTTGTTGGAATATTTATCAGATTTATAAAGCAATTCTTCGATAACATAGACAAACTGTTCTGGTAATGCCTTACGCAGCTTTGAGCGAGTATACTTAGATGATGCGTATGGAATCAGTTGAATCATATCGCAAATAATTTTCTCATACCAGTTATGTAAATCCTGTTTATGATTAAAATTATTTTTGATTAATGTTAATTTCTCTTCAGGGTAGTAAACCAAAGTCGCGAATTCGTTAATTTGATCTTGTGACAATTTATCTTTGAAAATATCCGTTATTTTTTCTTTCACTTTCCCTGAACCATTTCTCAGCACATGTTGAAATGCATGATATTCCCCATGCAAATCACTGACAAAGTGCTCCGTACCTTTTGGTAAGTTCAGAATTGCTTCAAGGTTAATGATTTCGGTTACCACTTTTTCTTCACTGTCATATTTTTCAGCAAGTAAGTCTAGGTATTTCGTATTCACTGTGTAGCTATCCCCTCTCCGTTATGTATCACGGCACTATTCGTCCGTAAACCTCCATTATTGGCAGCCTGATTTTATATAGCATTATTGTAACAATTAACGCAACACATTTCTAGTTATCACTCTTTTAATACAACGCTTTATCTGAATAATGTTGTGTTAAAAATTATTTCTCGGGAAATATCGGCATCACTCCTCAGCTATTTCGTTTCAACGTCGATTTGCGCTATAATATCATTTAGGAGGGGTTACATGTCGACATATACTGTCATTGGCGGTGGAATTGCCGGAGCTTCCATAGCCTATCATCTTGCCAAAACCGGGAATTCTGTTACTGTCTTTGATCGCTATGATAAAGGACAAGCAACTACTGCTTCAGCAGGGATCATTTGCCCTTGGGTCAGTCAGCGCAGAAATAAAAAATGGTACAGACTTGTTCAGGAAGGTGCTCGTTATTACCCGGATTTCATTCAAGAACTCGAGGAAACAACCGGGCAGTTTACTGGATACAAACGAAATGGAGCGATATGTCTATTTAAAGATGAGCGGATTCAGCAACTCGCATATGAACGGATTTCTGCCAAACAGGATGGATCACCTGAAATGGGAGATGTTTATAAACTGACAAAAGCAGAAGTGAAAGAAATTCATCCACATCTGACTGATTGTTATCCAGCCGTATTTGTAGAAGGTGGGGGGCAAATCCGTGGAGAAAGTCTGCTTTCAGCTTTAAAAGAAGGGATAAGCCTTCATGGTGGTAAATGGATACAACAAGCTATCAAGCCTGAAGAGGCAGAAGGTACTGTTATCTATGCTGCTGGTGCATGGGCTGGTGAGTATTGTCAAACACCTTTAGTCCGTCATCAACGGGCAGAATTATTGCACCTCAAACTAGATGATGAATACCAGAGTAAAGAAACTCCCGTTGTGATGGGACTTGGACCAATGTATATTGTAGGAACTGATCATAATCAGTTTGCGATTGGAACAACACACGAGGATACCGAAGAATTTTCCATTGCCCCGTCAGAAGAAAATCAGCAATACCTTCATCATGAGGCAATGCGTTATTTTCCGGAAACTACTATCCAAGACCAATTTATGGCTGTAGGTTTACGTCCTTTTACAAGGGATTCATTGCCGTATATCGGATGGACTGCAGATCATATCTTTTCCGTGAATGGTTTAGGTTCTTCTGGATTAACAGCAGGACCAGTGATTGGGAGAGAGGTTGCAGCCTATTTAACAGATAAGGAAACAGTTTTAAACCTGGAGGATTATGCTTATCTTTAAGTGTTCGACAAGATAATGACTTAGAAGGGACTGAATGATGCACAGATATCAATATTTTTTATCCATCAATTAAACTCACAAATGGGAGGTAAAAGTATTGATACAACATCTATATACGAAAAGACTGCACTTAAGGAAGATGACTTCTGAAGATGCAGCTAGTCTGTTTACCATTTGGTCTGACTCTGATGTAACAGCGTTTATGAACATTAGTAACTTTACAACGAAAGAGCAGGCTGAGGAAATGATCTCTTTTCTCGACCGGTTGGCACAAGATCATAAAGCAATCCGTTTTACCATCATAGAAAGAAACGCTAACGAAATTATCGGATCCTGTGGGTATAATTCCCTTGATTTCGAAAATAAAAAGGCGGAAATAGGCTATGAAATAGCTAAAAAACACTGGGGTAAAGGCTTTGCGCCAGAAGCAATCTCAACGCTTATGGATTATGCCTATAATAGATTAGATTTCCATCGTATCGAAGCGAAGGTAGAACCGGGAAATGTTAATTCGGTGAGAGTTCTAGATAAGTTAGGTTTTATTTATGAGGGGACATTAAGACAGTCTGAGAAAGCTAAGGATAAGTTTATTGACTTACAGATGTATTCTAAATTAAAAACAGACTAGAATATTTAAAGCAAACCTCAAAAGCGTAACGTTTTTGAGGTTTGCTTACTTTTTTCTTAGTGCATACCTTGTTGAGGTGCTTTTGTATAAGCTTGCAGCATATTATTCATATCTTGAGCGTCTAGTTTAGGTAGTTGATAATAACCATGTTTGTTTTGGTATAAGAACAGTTCATAGCTCATTTCGATTATGTTCGGCACACTATCTGCAATAATGCGACGCAATACCGGGTTGTTCATCTCTACTGCTGCCATAGTGAGTCCAGAAGCCATTGATTTAGTATGACCTAACATAAAAGAGGAGAAACATTCATCCGTAAACTCATTAACAGACTGCTTTGGTTTTTTTGGTTGCCCAGCCTGAGTGCCGTAAGTAACCTCATTATTTTGCTGCATTTTGTACTGTTGTGTTGGTACTTGTGGATCTTGCCCAGTTTGGAAGCTTTCTACGATTGTGTTATACATTTGCGTAAGAAAAGAAGTTTGGCGCTGCAGGATACCTTTTAATTCTTGATCTTGAATATGTTGATCATACAACTGATACTGCTCCATCATCCCGATTAAGCCACCAATTAATTCATGGGAATCCATCATTTCATGTGCACCATGATTATGACTAGTCCCTTGGTTCGCCATATTTTGTGGCATTTGCGCATTGTTTTGCATCTGATTTTGATTTTGCACTATAAGTAACCTCCTGTATTTAAAATTCAAGTATATATTTTCCTCTTAGGGAACATTTATGTATATAATTTTTCGTAAAAAACAAAAAATCTCGTAAATGTGTTAATTACTTCTAAGAATCATTATCAACTTTGGGGATTTACTATCAACTTTTAGAATGACCAAGACAATATAAAAGTCCGAGAATCCCGGACAATCGTATTTTTACACTTCTTCAATTATCTTTTCAAGTCTTGCTGTCGTATAATGACCATCTATCCCTGGTTTCGTAATCAAATAATCTAAAATTTCCTTATTCTCTAAGGACAATGTTGATTTTAAACCATGAATGATCATGCTTAAATATTCTTTAGATGGTGTATGAAAAGGGACATCTAAATCCCAATCTGCAGTGAAAGTAACGATAGGGTAACCATCCTCTTCGCCTAAAAACAAAATCGTTCCATACCACGAGTCTCGTAATGTTTTGTATCCGCTCTCCATCACTTTATCTAAATCGATATGTATCTCCACTCCATTATTTTCCTGTTTAACTACATCCATAAATTGCTCTTCTGTTATTAAATATTTTCTACTGTATGTATGGAACTTTTCATTTTTGCTCAATCCGATAAATGCCACACCTTGTTTTTGCCAGCGCCTTGATTCTTTTGCAAAGTAAAGCGGATATGGCATGATATGTGTTCCTTCAGCGATTGGAAGGGATTTATCTCTACACCCTACCTCTCTTTTTTCCGAACCTTTAGGTCGTCCACCTTTGATATAACATAAAAACCTTTCCCTGCTTAAATTAGATCCATAGCTTGCATACCAGACATAGGACCTTTCTTCTGACGTAGACATAATACTTCCCCCTAACATTAAGCTTAATTTTTGCATGCTTTAACAAAAGCATCAAATATCCCTTGCATTGTTGCGTCTTCACTCGCCATCTCTTCAGGATGCCACTGGATGCCCATTATCATTGGAGAAGTTTTATCGACTCCTTCCACCGCTTCCATGATACCATCTGGGGCAATCGCTACTTTCTTTAGATTTGTTGCAAGCTGATCAATTGCCTGATGATGAATGCTGTTTACTTGAATACTTGAGTTACCTAGAATCTGATATAACAGACTCGTCTTATCGATCTGAATATAATGGGTGGGCTCTGGTCTTGCCGCTTGCTGGTTATGGTTGATTGCATGAGGATTACTAGTCTCGATATCTTGTATGACTGTGCCTCCTAATGCAACATTTAACATGGTTGCACCTCTGCAAAGCCCCAGAATTGGTTTACTTTGTTTTTGTGCATATTTCACCAATTCTATTTCAGTATGATCCCTTTTTTTATTGGTGTTTTGGATTTTTGGAGATGGATACGTCCCAAACGAGTTGGGATCGATATCTTCTCCACTGCTAAGTATAATGCCGTTACAAATACTGACCCATACTTCCGCCATCACTTCTGGACCTGTGGGAATGATGATAGGAACTCCACCTGCTTGCATTACGGACTGAATATGCTTCTCATGCAGATTATAACTGGGAATATTGTTGTGACTAACAATCGAACACGTAATTCCAATTACAGGCTTGATCGATGGAACCATGTTGAACACTACCCTTCCATATTAAATACTTTATGCGCCGTTGTTAAACCTTTTTTATTTTGTAAAAAAAGTTAAAAATTATACTTCTGCATAAAGTCAATTTCCGCCGGTAAGAGTTATGCTCTAGTAGTTTACAGGCTGACCATCTACTTCTCAAATTTATACTTTATAACATGCCATGAATGGTTAGTTGTTCATCATCGATTTTAAAGTGTCCTTGCAGTTTTGGTTGATCGTTGAAGGCAAATTTCGATATAATATATTCTTTTAGTTCGATGATAATTTGCGGACGAAAGCTTGCATCAAATGGTCCAAATGAATATATTGTTCAGTTCTTGTCATTCTTTTCATGATAATAAGAAAACGCGAAAAACCTATTAAAAGGACTTTTCGCGTTTTTTTATGCTTCCATTATTTCATAGTTAGGCAAATCAACCGTTCTGGCAATACGGTTCAGCTGCATTTTGATCTCTACATTATGAGTGATTACGAATTCGACTTTTTTAAAACCAGATTTTTTATATAACTTAAAGGATCGGGCTAACTTTGGTGTCATTTCTTGATGGATTACCTCCATATCCTTGCAATCTACTTGTAACACATAATCATAAGTAGAAATGGAGCCTATCTGCTTTTCATAATCTTGATGGAATTTGTCCGCTTGCTCAGGTGTAAAGGTCCCCACTACATTCATATAAACAGCTTTACTTGTGGGCTTAACATCAATAACGTAACCGCCATCAGCTGTCATGTTTTCTATTTTTGCCATGTATACCTCTTCCTTTCTCTTGGATGTTTAATTAGAGTCTCGCACTAATAGATTTAGTTCATTTCAGATAAAAAAGTAATAATACCTAAGTCATTATTCCTCTTTTTCATTTGATATATGTCACCATTCTACAAACCATAAGATATTTTACCGTATTAAAAGATGATTCGCAAAATATACAAAACTTTTAACTTAGTATAAAGGATCTATTTAATTATGGATTGTAAACACATTTAGCATAGACACCACAAAAAAATGCCATTTTCTGATATTATTTCCTACATATCCAGATTAATGACGTAAAGTCCCGGATGTTAACTAGTAAAGAAGAAGGATAGTCATCAAATTTTGATGGATCAAGGTAAATAATCATGGATGTTAAGCCGGTATTTTTTTCACCTAATGTTTACCATCAATTAATAGTCTATCAATATTCATCTAGTATCTTGTAACTGTAAGCAAAATTATGAAGGAGTTGGTAAGAATGTTTAAAAAGATTGGTGCTGTAGCTCTTAGTACAGGTCTAGTTTTGTCTGCTGTGAGTGTTCCGGTTTTTGCGGACAAGCCTGAATCACCAGGAAAAGGAAACGGTAATGGATATGGTGGAAAGAAAATCGATAATATCATTTACATGATTCCAGACGGATTTAGTGGAGACTATGCTTCCAATTACCGTGTCTACAAAGGTGAAGATGCTGTTTGGGACGAACACCTAAAAGGAATGTTTACGACCAATTCGGCAAACGCTGATGTAACGGATTCTGCGGCCGCTGGTACAGCAATGGCTAGTGGTGTAAAAACTAACAATGGTGTAATCGGCCTTGATCCAGAGGGAAATGAACTAACAACCATCTTAGATGTATCTGAAGAAGCTGGTAAATCATCTGGATTAGTAGCTACATCCACGATCACACATGCCACACCTGCATCTTTTGCTGCAAATGTAGAAGATAGAAATAATCAAACAGAGATTGCCAGACAGTATATCTCTAGTGAAGTAGATGTCCTTCTAGGTGGAGGGAGAAATATGTTCTTACCTGAAGCAGAAGGTGGTAACCAAGAAGACGTCAATCTGATCGAACAAGCAGAAGATGCTGGATTTACCTATGTGGAAACTAGAGAAGAGCTACAAGACAATGCCGATATTAATGTAAATCAAGGCGAAAGACTACTTGGACTCTTTGCTGATGATGCACTTTCTCCTGAATTACACCGTGATCAAAGTGTAGAGCCTAGTTTAGCAGAGATGACAGAAGCATCCATCGAGGTTTTAGAGCAAGATAAGGACGGATTTTTCCTTATGGTAGAAGGAAGTCAAATCGACTGGGCAGGACATGCCAATGATGCTGCATGGGCTATGTCTGATGTAGCGGCATTTGAGGAGGCAGTCGAAGCGGCCATTGATTTTGCTGAACAAGATGGTAAGACACTAGTGATTGTTGCTGGTGACCATGATACTGGTGGTATGACAACAGGATCTGGTGCATACTCAGGATTGAATGCGGACATTTTGAATCAGGTAACAGCGACTGGAGACTTCATGGCTACTCAATTAAATGAAGATCGCTCCAACGCAAAAGAAATAGTTGAGGAATATACTAATTTAACCCTAACAGAAGATGAAGTACAATCCATTCAGAATGCTAGTGATGTAGCACTTGCAATTAATAGCGTAGTAAGTGACCATGCAGGTATTGGCTGGACAAGTACTAATCATACTGGGGCAGACATCCCTGTTTATGCATATGGTCCTCAAGCTGATAAGTTTGCCGGTTTCTATGATAACACAGAACTGCCTAAGATTATGGCGAATGCTCTAAAAGTTAATTTGGAAAACTAATATTTTTACAATCCCCTTTTTTGATAAACTTGAATCAAATGCAATAGTGAAAGGGCCAAAATTTAAGTTTTGGCCCTTTTTATTTGGCTAATTATTTGATAGTTAGGTAGCTTGATAGATTGAGCAACTTGGTATAACTGCTCTTGGATGGCTTCATTATCATTAACTAAGAATATGATTTTTTTATAGTTTGATTCCTTATATAGCTGATAAGATCGGATTAATCTAGGTATCATTTCCTGATTGATAGCCTTCATCTCTCTACAATCTACCTCTAAAACAAAATCAATGGTTGAAATGATGCTGATTTGTTTACGATAGTCTAGATGAAATTGTTCCGCTTGGTCTGGTGTAAAACTACCTACTATCTTCATAATAATTGTTTTAGCAGTGGTTCTTACATCTATTATATAACCACCATTATTTGTCATATTTTCTACTTTCGCCATATTGTCCACCCTTTCTCTATCTCTGGTGTATTAATTAGGTACGATTCATTATGATGCCAAACTTACTTTAAATTAAAAGATACAATTAAATATTAAATTCAATCAAATATAATGCACAAGTGGCTCTTAACTCGGCAATTATTTATGCTTATGAAAGAAGCAACTCTTCCACATAACAAAAATCTACATTTTTCTATAATATTTCAAGTTACTTTAGATTCTGATGGTATAAAAAAAGGCAGACCTTGTGAACAAGCTGCCACTTAAAATCTAACCTTTTCTTCTACTTATGCATCTATATTCTTTTGATCCTCTTTCTCCTGTAGTTTCCGATAAATAGTTGCAACAATAGGTCCAGAAATATTATGCCATACACTAAATATCGCACTTGGCACAGCCGATAATGGATTAAAGTGTGCAGCTGCAAGGGTCGCACCCAATCCTGAATTTTGCATGCCCACTTCAATGGAAACAGCTTTTTGTTGCTTAGGTTCCATCTTCATTATTTTTCCTAGCCCGTAGCCAACTAGATAGCCTAGTCCGTTATGAAGCACCACTATTAAGAAAATTAATAACCCAGTCGCTGCAATTTGTTCCTGGTTAACACTTACTACTGCTGTAACAATTGCTACAATACCAATTACTGATACTAACGGAATCGCCTTTACTCCTGCTTCCACTTTATCTTTCAACAATGCCTTAACTAATAAACCTAACAAGATCGGCACTAAAACAATTTGCACAATAGATACGAATAAAGACCCTGCAGATACTTCTAACCACTGGCTAGCAAATAGATAAATTAGTGCTGGTGTTAGAAATGGTGCCAGAATCGTAGAAACTGCAGTAATCGAGACCGATAATGCTGTATCCCCTTTTGATAAGTACGTCATAACATTTGAAGAGGTACCACCAGGACAACAGCCAACTAAGATAACACCGACTGCCACCTCTTTTGAAACAGGTAAAATAGTTACGAGCGCAAAAGCAAGTAATGGCATGATCAAGAACTGGCCAGCTACCCCGATCGCCACCTCTTTCGGACGTTTGAACGCTTCTTTAAAATCATTAGCTGTTAGTGTAAGTCCCATTCCAAACATAATAATACCTAATAATGGTGTGATATAGGCTGCCAACCACGTAAATCCTGAAGGTATAAGAAATGATAAGACCGCAAATAATACAACCCAAATCGCAAATGTATTCCCTACAAAACTACTAATTTTCTCTAAACCTTTCATGTTACTCCCCCTCCTAGATGCATATTTAGAAATTATATAATATTTTCTGAATATTTTAAATATCATTTTAAAACTTTTGGTTTAGGGTACGGACAAGAAATCAAACAAAATGAGCGAATTCGTCCTTATAAGTTGAATAGTATGATAAAATAAATAAAAAAATGACCATGTAAAGGAGCGTTAATCATATGAATGAACAAAAGAACTGGGCTGGTAATTATACATATAGCGCGGCAAATTGGCATGAACCTGAAAGCGTTAACCAACTTCAACAACTCGTCAGACAATGTGATAAATTGCGAGTAGTAGGTTCTCGCCACTCATTTAATGGAATTGCAGATTCTAGTGAAAATATGGTGTCCTTACAAAAAATGAATAAAATAATAGTTTTAGACCGTGATAACCAAACGGTTACGGTTGAAGGCGGAATTATCTATAGTGACCTAAGCCGTTTCCTTCAAGAGAATGGATTTGCATTAGAGAATATGGCTTCATTACCGCACATTTCCGTTGTTGGCGCATGTGCAACAGCTACACACGGTTCAGGTGACCGAAACAGCTGTTTATCTGACTCCGTTCACGCCATGGAAGTCGTTACTGCTGACGGTGAATTAGTCCATTTTTCTCGTGAAGAAAATGAAGAACAATTAAAAGGGGCTGTAGTTGGTCTAGGGGGAATAGGGATTGTTACAAAGATGACGTTAGACATCATTCCTGCCTTTCAAATCAGCCAATATGTCTACGAGCAGTTACCTTTAGCACAATTAGAACACCATTTTGATGACATTTTCTCAAGCGCATACAGTGTTAGTTTATTTACTAATTGGCAAAGTGATATGATCAATCAAGTTTGGTTCAAACAGCTACATACTGAAGAGAATGAACCACAATCATATACTGATTTATATGGTGCGAAACCAGCAACAGACCATTGCCATCCTATCGCGGGAATCGAGGCTATTAATTGTACTGAACAAATGGGGATTCCGGGACCGTGGTACGACAGACTGCCACATTTTCGTATCGATTTCACACCTAGCAGTGGAGATGAATTGCAATCGGAGTATATCATTCCAAGACAGTATGCATATAAAGCACTAACGGAAATAAATAAAATCCGCGATCAAATCGCACCACTTTTACATGTTTGTGAAATACGAAGCATTGCCGAAGATGAATTATGGATGAGCCCATGCTATCAACAAGATTCGATCGGCATTCATTTAACATGGAAAGATGACTGGGAATCTGTACAAAAAGTGTTACCACAAATTGAAGAAAAGCTTACACCATATCATGCTCGTCCGCATTGGGGTAAATTATTTACCATGACGAAAGAACAAGTACAACCGCTCTATGAAAAAATGTCGGACTTTCAACAATTGCTTGAGCACTACGATCCCAAAGGTAAATTCCGTAACGAGTTTATAAATACTTATATTTTTGACAAATAAGAAAATGCCTGTCACTTGAAGCGATTTATGTCGCTAAATTGACAGGCAGCTTATTATGAGTTCTGATTCTTATTTAAAAATGTCTCTATTTGTTCTTTATGATGGTTATCATGCCAGACGAAGGCACTAATGTAGTTAAAAAGTGAGTGTGGATAGCCAGAATATCGGTCAATTTCTTCCCCATTTAAAACAAATGTGTCAAAAAATTCTTGCTCTGATTTTTCTTTAAGCACTTCTACCAAATGATTTCTAGCTTCGATCTGTTCTTGTATCAATTGTGTTTTCGTAACTCCCGATGAAGCATACTCGGAAGCTGGTTGATTAATCACATCAAAAGCAACACTTTCAAGCTTAGCGTCTTTCCTCATTTGAGGCATTAATTCCTCTAATATGTAACGATCCCAGTAAATAATATGACTAATGATTTCTGCCGGTGTCCATTTTCCCTCATTAATTGGTGTAAAGAAGAGATCCTCATCTACTTTTTCTAATTCATTCACCCAACTGTTAAACTGTTCAAACTTCTCAATTAAATTAATTATCTCTTTCATCATGTCACTCCTTCAATTTCGATAACAATTTTTTACTATCTCATGCAGAAGTCTTATGTTAGTAGTAATTATGAATTGGATTCTTGGGTTCAAGTCAGTAACGCATAAGGAGCATCTATTTTAACAAAGATACTCCTTATATTATTTGTTTAATTAGCTAGCACTAAAAATGCGGTGAAACTGAGCGCATAAACTCCAAATAGGCCCACTGATATTCTAGCTAATTTTGAGTTTGCTGAAAAAGCGTTTTTGATTCCTTCCTGAAAAATACTCACAATAAAAACCGAAACTGACAAGAGAAAAGCTAACATAGCAATGATTAACGCAGCTTGTTCCAAGAAAATAACCTCCCTTAATGATATCCATCTATAAATAATATAGATATTGATTAAACTAACTAGAAGTAAAATCTGACTCATTCGAAAACCTAAGATCTCTTTTTCATGCAGTTCTATTTTCCAAGCATCTATTATGCCTAAAAGTAAGTCAATGACTACTTTAATCGAGCAATCGGTATGATTCAACAGTTCAAATAACTCATCTCCATATCGTTCTCTCCACTTTTTTGGATACAAATAGATGAAGCACTTCATACTAACCCAAGCCTTTTTAACCCTAGCGTAGTTATTTTTTGCATTTCTTTAATTTGTTCACTTAAATATATCCGACCTGCTTCCGTCATTTCATAAGGCTTTTTTCGATTTTCTGATTCAAGAACACGTATATATCCTGCTTTCTCTAATCGTGAGATTGCACCATACAACGTACCTGGCCCTAACTTAATATCATAATTCTGTTCAATATCCTCCATAATCGCATAACCGTGGCGATTTTGTTCAGCAAGGCTGATCAAAATAAGTAACGAAGGTTCTGAAAACCTATTTTTTTTCATTTCATTACTCACCCTCCTTATTACGCATCGCGATATATCGTATAACGTAATAATAACTCATATGGAAGATAAAGTCAATAATATGTTACACATCTTTTTTAGTAAACAATCTGAAACTTTATGTTACTATTGAATATAAAATGTAAAACAATAGGAGAATGGAGATTTTAGAAACTTTATCCTTTATAGGTAACATATCCAATAATGGGAATATTACGTGGGGAGTTGGTGGATCACTTCTCCTTCGATTCCATCAATTAATTGATAAACCTAATGACATAGATATTTTGGTTGACCTAGATCATACAACACAAATGAATCAAATACTATCATTAATTGGTACCGAAAAAGAAGTCATTCGCACGGAACCTTTTCGAACAAAATATTTTAATAAATTTCATATTAATTACATTGATTTAGATATAATGGGAGGATTTGCAATTGAACATCAGGAAGGGAATTATCAATTATCTTTTACACAACAATCCATTGTCGAACACAAACAAGTAAATGGTGTCGATATTCCGCTATGTACACTGGAAGATTGGTACATTTTTTACTGGTTGATACCAGGTAAGAAGGAAAAAGCCGTTTTAATAGAGAATTATTTTAAAGCGACAGGTATCAAGCACCCAAGCGTTTTCGAGGAAGGATTAAAGCAACCTTTACCAGCTGACTTGAAATATAAAATCATGCATTTACTTAAAAAGTGAATATTGTTAGCTATAAAAAAGTTTGGATTATTGAAATCCAAACTTTATCATAGCTACATACTCAATTCTTTCACTGTAATAGCTTGCGACAGCTTGTTCATTTTACAATCCTGGAACTCTTCTTCGTTGACTAAATCTATCTTCATTGCTGCTTCTAGTTTTTCTGTATCTGGTTGTTTTACTTGTAAGATAAAGTCTTCTAATTTTAATTCTTCCAATTTTTGTACTGTCTTCTCTTGATTGTAATGAACAGAAGTTCGAATGATGCGCTGTGCCTTATATTTACCTAGTTGTACTTCAGCTTTTTGTTGTTTTCCAAACTGTTCATCTAAGCAGTGGTGGATTTGTTTTTTTATCTGATTCATTTCTTTCTCTAATTCTTTTTTCTGAAGGTTTAAATCAAAGTATTTCTTTAACATTTCTTCTGATAGTTTAGAAGATTCTTCAAGCTCTGTTGCCCTTGACATCAACATTCCCCCAGTTATTTTATGATTAATTCATTTATATGAGACGGGAGAAGATTTATGCGTATGTCGGGAACATCATATTAAATCACGGTGGAGATATCAACAAAAAATTATTATAATCTAGTTGAGGTGATAAACGTGTCGATAAAAGGACTAAATCATTTTTTGTTTTCGGTTTCTAACTTAGAAAATTCAATTGATTTCTACCAAAAAGTTTTTGACGCCAAATTATTAGTCAAAGGAAGAAACACTGCTTATTTCGATTTGAATGGTATATGGCTTGCTTTAAATGTAGAAAAGGATATACCACGTAATGAAATAGATCAATCATACACACATATTGCCTTTTCAATCGAAGAAGAGGATTTTGATAAAATGTACAAGAAACTACAAGATTTGAATGTCAATCTGTTACCGGGGCGTCCAAGAGATCAACGAGATAAGAAATCTATTTACTTCACAGATCCTGATGGACATAAGTTTGAGTTTCATACAGGTACTTTACAGGACAGATTGGCTTACTACAAACAAGAAAAGACACATATGGAGTTTTATGATTAGATAGCAAAGCACAGAGCGGACACTTAGAAATGTAGGACGAAAGAATACCAATCAGTGTTCTCCTTTTTCTGTACACTTGCACTGGCAGTATTATAAAACAAACTGGACAAAATTAAAACTTCCATGTAAAAGACGAATGATTGTATAGCATACTAGATACATACTGCGAACTAGTAACAATTTAACGAGGCGCGGACATTTAGTGCGTTATTTGACTGAAAATCACTTATTTTCCGATGTTAGCGGACATTGAATCCCTAATTTGCTTCATTTTGGCTTAAATTAGCACTATTTTCGATGAATAGCGGAATAGATGTCCGCGGCCACCATAAAAACAGCACTTTTGACACAAATAACGGAACAAATGTCCGCGCGCAGCTCAGATTTACTTGGGAGTACACATCACTTCGCAGTTTATAGATAAAAAAACTACTCCATTAATAGTGGAATCATCGTTCTGATTTATCTTGGTTTGTTCCATTCTGTTCTTTTCTGGCTAGGAGATAATTTTATGTCGTTAAACGTACTTTTGTCCTTAATCATTATTTCTCAATTTATCACGTTCATTTGATCCTTGTTCACGTACATCTTCTCTTAACTCTTTACCGTCATCTCTGAGTCTCTCGCGTAATTCAGTTCCTAAATCACGTGCAAAGCTTCGTAATTCTTTCCCAATATCCCTTGCTTTATCACGAAGGTCATTTAATTCTAGATCGAAAGTATCTTCTAAATGATAGGATAAATTTATGAATCGATTCTGTTCAGTGTACGCTTTATTTACCATTTCATTTTGAATACTATATAATTCATTTACACGTTCATTTTGAGAAGTATAATAATTGTTTACATTTTCATTTTGCCATGAATACCATTCATTAATTAATCTTCGTTTTTCCTCGTCAAAGTATCTTTTTAATTCTTGTTCGGTTCGCACAGTAGAGTATTCTCCATCACCAGCTTCTGCTACTTGTTTTAATTGCTGTTGACCTTCGTCATCCACATCAAAACCAATGATATTTACAATTGCTTTTATATCAGATTGCGTTAATTCTTCTGCTGCTGATACTGGATCCCCATCACACGTTTCCACACCATCACTAACAACATAGACGATATTGTCATACTCTTGATTTTCACCTTGATTTAATGCTTCATTTGCCTTAAGAATTGCATCTGCGAGAGGAGTCCAACCTGCTGGAGCAAAAGAATCAAGTGCTTCCCCAAATTCATCCTCATCATACGGACCCATTGGATAGATTTCATCAATACTGCTACAGGATAACTCTTTATCACTATTATCTCCTGTTCCTTCGTGACCATAAATCGTTAAAGAAATATTTACATTATCAGGTAAGTCACTAACAAATGCTTCTACTGCATCTTTAGCTAGGTCCATCTTTGTATTACCATTTATTTGTGCATTCATACTACCGCTAGCATCAAAAAGTATAGAAACATTTAATGGTGTTAGCCCAGTCGAATCTGGGCTTTCGATATCACCGGGTTTCCCACTCGGTCCTTCGAAAGAAACGTCATAGTTGGTAAGCGATTCATAATAGGTACGATAATCCTCTCCTATTAAAGATAACATTTGATCATAATATTGCTCTGTTTCTAAATTATCAGGAAACTGGTTAATAAGTTCCTGTACTTCATTTTCATTATAGTTATCTCCACTGAAGGGTGTAGACTCAAGGTCTAACAGCATACGCTCCTCGACATCAGCGTAATGATATGCATCATAATTAAACTCATCGTCCGACTCATTTGTTCCTTCTTCCTCTTCAATGGTCTCTTCCCCTACAGGTTCCTCTTCTGTTACTTGCTCTGTACTTTCTTCTTGATTACATGCTATTAAAAAGAAAATAAACATAAAAATAAATATCCGAATGTATTCCCTCAAATTAGTTAACCTCCCATAATATGTATTTACTGATTAATTTATAATATATCGTACTATCATTTATCAGTAAAGAGTGCATGAGAGTTATTCCAAAGCTGACGTATTCCTATTTACGAGAGCCTTTGTCATACTCCAGATATATCGTTCGGGAACTAGATTACCAGAATACATCATATAAATTTTTTGCTAAAAGTGAGAACGTTACGATAATAAATATAGCACGGATGTAACCACTCCCCCGACTAATAGCGAACCTTGCCCCAAACACTGAACCTGCAATACATGCAACAGCCATCGGAAATCCATATGCATAGTTTACTTCACCTAAAAAGATAAACATGATTAATGCTGCAATGTTACTTCCAAAGTTCAAAAACTTTGCGTTTCCTGCTGCTTTAATAAAATCCGCACCGATGATTAAAAAAGCAAATATGAGAAATGAACCTGTACCTGGTCCAAGAAACCCATCATAAAAGCCAATTACAAAAATGGTAATGATAAATATGAGAAGATTACGACTTGTTAGTTTCTTCTCTGCATAAATACTGCCCCAGTCTTTTTTGACCACAGTATAAAAAGCTACGACACCAAGCATGATCAGCATTAATGGTTTTAAGACTTCAGGATCAATCAAGTGCACTGTCCACGCCCCAATCATTGCCCCAATAAAAACTAGTGGAAATAACTTATAGACAGATGACAAATCTAGTTTTCCCGACTTTAAAAATACGAAGGCACTCGTAAAAGAACCCATCGTCCCTACCAGTTTATTCGTAGCAACAGCTGCTGATGGATTCATTCCAGTTGATAACAATACCGGCAATGTGATAAGCCCACCACCGCCCGCAACAGAGTCGATGAAACCAGACAAAAATCCAAAAATGATCAAAATAAGTAATAAATAGATATCAAGTTCGGTCAATTTATTGCCTTCCTTCCAATGGCTATGAAATAAATCACCTGCCAACTTTAAATTTTGCACCACACCATTATAACGATTTATTTCTTATAAATAAATCTTCATTTTCATAGAAGGATGAACAAAATTGATTTTAAGGAAGATAGGTATCTGATCATTTATCACGGAATGATTATTTGTCTACTTCACTTACTCACTTCTCGTTTTCAGACACTCCTCAGAAACATTTGTCCAGTTGATATAATACTAGTTTAGAATAAGAAATCCCTGCTTATCATTTGTAAACTTCCATGTTAAGCAGGGTAATTTTATATATAATAAGTATTCTTTTCCATTGTAATTAACATGTACTTGTTTAGCTCATCGTTTCTTAGTATTACACCAAGCCGGAATAAACGTTAACAATGTCTTCGTGAATTGAATCAACTCTTCTAGTTCTATTTTTTCATCAACTGCATGTGCTTCATGTAATTTACCTGGACCATAAATCGCGGTTGGTATACCTGCATCGCTAAACCACCCAGCATCTGTCACAGTCTTCGACATACCAACAAAAGGTTTTTCCTGTTCGATATTCTCATGTGACTCTTCGAGAAGTTTAATGGCTGGATGCTCTGGATCAATCTCTGCAGAAGGGAAAATCTCACCACGATCTTCTATCATAGATTTTCCACCCCATTCAAAATGAAGCGGATTATTCTCAAACCATAAGTCTTCTTTAAGTGATTGATGGAGATATTCCTCTACTTCTTGCGAAACAATGCGATAATCTTCATGAGGATAAAAATGAACCGTAATCCAAAGGCGACATTCATCCGCAACAAAAGCTGCATGGCGTCCACCTTCTATAACAGCCGGATTAATAGTAGTTGTACCTTTTTTAAAGCCAGGGTACTCCTTTGTCTCCGCCCATTTCTTTTCTAAATTACGCAGGCTTTCGATGACTTTTGTCATTTTCTCAATCGCACTGGCACCCTCGCCTGTTTCATTTAATTCCGCACGCATTGCATCATGATAAACACGTTTACTTTTAACCGTAACCCAACCTGTGATTACACCACCTTGACCATGGATTTCACGATTACTGCCATCAACAACTAACGCAAAGTCAGCATTATATCCTTTTTCAATACAAGAAAGTGTTCCCGCTTCACCGACTTCCTCACCAATTACCGTCTGCAACTGCAAATCGCCTTTTAAGTCAATTCCTTCTTCATGTAATAGCTTAGTCGCAAACAAGGCACATGCAACAGCCCCCTTCATATCAGAAACCCCACGGCCATACAGATATTTACCTTTTTCAGTAAGAGAGAACGGAGGCACTGTCCAACTAGATTCATCTCCCACCTCCGCTACATCAATATGCCCGTTAATAATCAGGCTGTTATATGTATCAGAATCTATTCCTTTCTTCATCCCGACAAGATTAGGATCATTCGGGAAGACATCCCATCGTTCAGTGTCAAAATCTAATTTTTCTAGATAATCCGCGATATACTTCTGAATGTCAGACGTATTTCTAGCAGGCGGACTAACGGTAGGAAAACCGATAAGGTCAGATAAAATATGCTTTAATTCATCTTTTCTATCATCTACTAAATTGGTTAATGCTCTGTTCATTCGGCATTCACCGGCCAATCTTCTTTCTTTTCAACCATATCCCAAAACATATATTCAAATTGACTAGTCTTCACCACGATCTCTTCAAGTCTTGCTAATTCCTGCTCTGGCTTGCCTTCTGCAATTTGGTTCATCAATTGTTTCGTTTCTTCCGCTAATTCAGTAAATTCATTAGAACTATACATTTCTACCCAACTGCTGTAAAAATTATCATCTAATGCACCTGGCCATTTTGCCAGTGATTTCCCAATAAAATTATAACTCCACTCACACGCTAGTACCGAGGCGACCACATTTTCCACCCCACCACGCTGAGACAAATTCAACATATAACTCGTATATGCGGTAGTAATCGCAGATGGTTCTGTAGCTTCAAGCTCCTCTTTCGCAATACCGAATTCCGCAGCATAGTTACGGTGCAAATCCATTTCCACATCTAAAACACCATGTAGTAGCTTGGCAAAAGTCGCCATTTTCCCCAAGTCTTCTGCTTTTGAACTCCCGATCGCAAACAATCTTGCATAATCGATTAGATAAACATAATCTTGCTTTAGCCAATGCTTAAACTTCTCCTGTTCCAGTGTGCCGTCACCTAATCCCTTTACAAAAGGATGTTCTAGATATGAATTCCATATCGGTTCCACTCTTTTCCATAGACGATCGGTAAACATTGCAGTCATTTTACACTCTCCTTTTTTAATGAATAGAGGCTGCCAGAGAAGTCATGAAAGTTGCCAGATAACTTTTCGAAAGTTGCCAGTAAAATTTGGGATTACATAAGAAAAACCCATCACCAATGCAGGGAGATGGGTTAGTAATGTACAGACTAATCAAACAATCTATATAACTACCAATTCCACTTCCCTACGCTAGTTTTAACTAGATCAGGTTCAAAGGGTCGATTTCCTCTCTCAGCATCTACATGCTCCCCTAGCCGAATGGTTAAATTATTCAGTTTCCATTTTAGTATACTAACAAATATTTGGAAATGCAAACACGATTAGACATGGACTCACCAAACTTTTCATCATAATCAAAACTTATCCATAAGTTGTTCATAGTTTAAATTGCCGTACTAGACTGTTTAATTTTTCTGCTAACTTAGCTAATTCCTCGGAATTGGATGATACTTCTTCCATGGAACTGCTTGCTTGTTGAGAAGATGCAGAAGTTTGCTCCACTCCTGCTGCAGATTGCTCTGATATCGAAGCTATTTCTTCAATTGAGCTATTGATTTCGTTACTCGAAGCTGACATATCTGAAAGATTTGTTGACACTTTATTTATGCTAGTTACCATTTCGCTTATAGAACGATTAATTTTTTCAAAAGTTTTTCCTGTTTGTTTGATTTGGTTTGTACCTGCTTCTACCTCTCCATAACCTTCTTCTAATGATTGTGACACATTAGCAGATTCATTTTGGATATTAGAGACAATTCCTGTGATATCAGAAACCGAATCAGCTACTTGTTCGGCAAGTTTTCTCACTTCATCAGCTACAACAGCAAATCCTTTTCCATGTTCCCCTGCACGTGCCGCTTCAATCGCAGCATTTAAAGCTAATAAATTGGTTTGCTCTGAGATATCTTTGATGACTGACACGAGCTTGGTAATCTCTTGGGACTGACCATCCAAACCACGGACTTTCTCTACAGCTTCTTGAACAATCGTGTGAATCCGTTCCATTTGTTTTACAGAATACTTCATCATTCCACTGCCATCTTCTGTTATATTTAGTACATTTGTTGATACTGATTGGATTTGTTCACCATTTTCATTTGCTTCGATAACTTTTTGGACAAATTCGCTCATTTTACTTGATACATTGCCAGCAAGATTAGCTTGAGTTTCGGAACCAGACGCCAACTCCTGCATGGTGACAGCCATTTGTTCTGTTCCAGATTTCACCTCATTGGCAGATTGATTTAATTCTTCACTTTGTGCACTGACAGTATCAGAGACTTCAGAAACTTGTCGGATCATTCCTTTTAGATAGTCACTCATCTTATTGATAGACCTTGACAATTGCCCGATTTCATCATTGGCTTGGTAATCTAGCTTTTCTACTTGTAAGTTACCTTGTGCTATTTCATTGCTGACAGACACTACTTTGGATAGGTTACGTGAAATGGTCCGATTCACCAGACTAATGAGAATAATACTGATAATTAATGAAACTGCGATCGCAATGAACAGTGACGTTAATACCACCTTCTGACTTTCCTTTGCTCGATTGGAAGCCTCCCCCATCTCGCTATGTAGTAACTCTTTTAGTTCATCTATATGGTCTACTGCTTGTAAGCGGAGTTCTTTAGCATTTTCTGCTCGACTAGCTGCCAAATTTTCGTTTCCACTGTTTATGTATGAAACAACTTCCTCAAACTCATTATTAAATGACTTATCTAAGACAGCCGCTTGCTGATATAATTCTTTCTGTTCGTTTGTTTCCATACTCTCATCTAATTCGGCATTCAATGCTGCTATTTGATCTTTAGACTCATTAAATTCATCAATTATTTCAGATGATGGATTTTCCATATATTGATAAAAATTGACTGCCTTAGCACGAATCAACGACGCCATTTCTGTAGCATTGACTGCATTCATTTCACTTTCTTCCATCGATTGTATATCCGATCTAATATTGCTTAGTAAGACACCTACTATAATTGTTGAAATGATAAACAACATCAATACTACACTTAAAATAAATCCGTATTTTCTTCCAATTTTGATATTTTTATACCTCAACTTATCTAACCACCGCTTTTGCATAATTATCCCCCTGTAGATAGCCAACTTAATATTGATTAAGTTTTTATGACTATATTATCATTACTTTTGGCATAATTCCACCTATCAGTACTGATGAAAAGGAATCATACATATGGTGTTTTTCTGAATCAATATATCCACTTTCATAACTTAATGTTGGTGGGAGTTGATAGTATTTTGTGAAAGGTTGATAATAAATCCCTTGAAGTTGATAATAAATTATCCGTGTACTAAAAACAATGGCAAAAAAAATCCCATTACCAATGCAGGAAAATGGGTAGTAACATACAACTCATCGAACTTTATTTCTCAGCTAATTCAATATCAAAATCTAAAATTTGCTTTTCCTCAATCCTCCTAAAGTATTTAAGATCAAATGCGTCGCAATTATGGATAAAAGGTATGCGATCATCGGGTCTTGCGTTCTTAATACAAAAGTCAAAGAAAAGAATAATAGTGTAGATATACTAAAAAGAATTATTAGATATAAACCAATACTCACCATAGTGATCATAATTAGCCTCCATTAACAGTTTACATTGATTCTACCATTTTAACATAATATTCCAACCCCATCACTGTCCTAGAATTTCATTAAAGAAAACAGACTAGGAACAGTTAGCGACTCGAGACTAGTATCGATGTTGTTCACAGGACGAGATCGAAGTTAGAAAATAAAATATGATTCTTAGTAGGGCTTATCTAATGCCGATTTCGAGAACTGTTATTCCATACTGAAAAACAGCTATTAAAAATAGATTGCTTTTCAGATAATTCCATGATATTCTGTAAATATTTTGACGAAACATGTCGCTGAAATAATCTGATATTTAGCATTTATCTGATATTAATAAAAATAACGGAGGTTTAATATGTCATCACGAAGTTCATTAAGTGTCGTTACAGTAGGGTTTATGTTATTTGCCCTATTTTTTGGTGCGGGGAACTTAATCTTTCCAGCACAATTAGGTCAAGCTGCTGGTGATAACTTATTTTCAGCAAACATAGGATTCATTATAACTGGGGTTGGATTGCCCGTACTTGCTGTTCTAGCATTAGGCATTTCAGGTAAAA
The DNA here is from genome assembly GCF_000377765.1 of Gracilibacillus lacisalsi DSM 19029. Lineage (GTDB taxonomy): Bacteria > Bacillota > Bacilli > Bacillales > Amphibacillaceae > Gracilibacillus > Gracilibacillus lacisalsi. The sequence continues at coordinate 116,394 of NZ_KB898669.1, forward strand.
GTAATTTGCAGTCACTTGCAAGTCAGGTTCATCCATTGTATGGTCTTATTTTTACGGTTGCATTGTATTTAACAATTGGTCCACTGTTCGCATTGCCAAGAACAAATACGGTTGCTTATGAAATAGGGATTATGCCGTTTCTGGAGAATCAATCAAACAATTGGGCGTTGCCTAGCTTTACCATTATTTTCTTTGGATTATCGTTATACTTCTCATTACAGGCAAAAAAGCTTGTAGATATCATTGGTAAAGTACTAACACCGCTCTTGTTGATTGTTATTGCAATATTAATCTTGGCTGCCTTTTTTAATCCGATTGGTACGATTCAGGAACCAACCGAGGCCTACTTGACAAATAGTTTCTTCAAAGGCTTTCAAGAGGGTTATTTAACCATGGATGTACTAGCAGCATTCGTATTTGGGATTATTATTATTAATGCCATGAAAGACCAAGGCGCTTTATCCAAAAAGGAACTGTTAGTTTCAACGATGAAAGCTGCACTAATTGCTGCAGTACTTTTAGCTATTGTATACTCCTCCCTTGCCTATCTTGGGGCAATTAGTATTACAGAGATTGGGTTTATGGATAATGGTGGAGCGATTTTAGCGGGAGCATCTGCATTCTATTTCGGATCATATGGGAAGATCATTCTTGGAATTATTGTGGTGGCTGCATGTTTGACGACAAGTATTGGACTAATTACGTCCTGTGCATCCTACTTTAATGAAATTGTACCAAATGTATCATACAAGGTATGGGCAATTATTTTCACATTGTTTAGTGCAGTTGTTTCCAATTTCGGTTTAACTACTATTATCGAATTTTCTGTACCTGTGTTATCTATGCTTTATCCATTAGCGATGTGCTTAATGGTTTTAACATTCGTAAGCCCGCTTTTCAAAGGAAAAAGAGAAGTATATCAAGTAAGTATTTTCTTCACATTTATTGTAGCTTTATTTGATGGATTGAATGCAGCAGGTATAAAAATACAAATTGTGGACGAATTTTTTACTGCTATACTTCCTTTATATACGGTAGGACTAGGTTGGATTGTTCCGGCAATTGCTGGTGGAATACTAGGTTTGATTTTTAGTTTTACGAGAAAAGAAGCTTAACAATCATTTAAAAGAAAGTGCCTGTCACTTATTACGATCAAATCGTTATAAGTAAACAGGCACTTTTCATATCTGGATTATTCCTCTAACACAACTCGTGTATTTCCAATCATGTCATGAATCCCTTGCTTTTGAGCACCAAATGCGACAAACAGGTACAAAAAGACACCGATAAAAAACACGCGGTGAATGAATCTTCCGATTATCTCGCGAAAGATTAGATCATTCCATTTAAGCGATTGACTATCCTCACGAATCACTCTTAAACCGAAGATCATTTTACCTAGTGTCTGGTTATAAAACTTTGTCATCAACAAAAAGTAAAGATAAAATACGATCGAGCTGAGAATCCCTGTAACGGTCCAAAATCCGATATCCATCGTGAATCCATCGTTGATAAATTTAAATGGCACAAGTAAGATGCCGTTAATACTGAAAACAATAATTAAATCAACCAGGTATGCCCAGAATCGCATCCAAAATCCTGCATATCGAAATTTCGTTGATTGCGTAGTGGAATCATTCATTTGTTCTTCAGTCATTCCGACACCTCCTTATTGTGAATAGAGAAACATGGCACGTGGCGCATTATTCTCTCGCAGTAAATCTTTAATACCAATTAAATCAGATTCTGATCTAAACATACTTTGAACAGTACCACCAAACCATTGATTAAAATTAAAGCCAGGCTCGTATTCAATCACTTGAGCTTTTGCCAGGTCATGATCTTCTCTCATGATTTCGATCGTATCATCTAAAGAACCAAGTTCATCGACAAGTCCTTCTTTTTGTGCTTGTGCACCAGTGTATACTCGCCCATCCCCTAATTCACGGACGCGATCCTCGGACATCTCTCTTCCATCAACAATAACTTGCACAAACTCCGCATACATATCATCGATCATCGTTTGTAATATCTCTCGTTCATCATCTGTCATTTCACGAGACATTGACATAATATCCTTATATTCACCACTCTTAATCGTGTTAAAATCAATACCATGTTCATCAGCAAATTCGGCAAAATTAAAGCTTTCCATAATCACACCAATCGAACCAGTAAGTGTCGCATTATGTGCAACAATTTTATCAGCTGGGGCTGAAATATAATAGCCACCTGATGCAGCGGTATTGCCCATTGATACATAGATTGGTTTTTCGTATTGTTCTTGAATTTCCAGGATCTTATCATGAATTTCTGCACTTTCCACAACACCACCACCAGGTGTATTCACACGTAAGATAATCCCGTTCACACGATTATCTTCACCAGCTTTATCTAGCATATCTAAAAAGCGTTGATGGTTATAAGAATTGGTATTAATTAACGTACTTGGTGTTGTGTCTTGAATTACCCCATCTAAATGAAGTACTGCTATTTTATTGTTGCCCGAGCCTCTCTCAATCACCTTTTCACCGAATTTATCGTCCGGATCTTGAAAATTAAGCATGTTCTCAAAATCAGCAGTCGCCATGCTTGAGAAAAACTGAAAGCCTATTGAAGCCAAAAATAACCCTGCAGCAACAACTAAAGCAATCCAGCGTTTTTGGTTCATATGTATTTCCTCCTTTTTTATATGTAAATTTCTCACTTTGTTAGTGATTAAACTCTTTTCTTGTAATTATGTACGGATGTTATTGCATGCAGGTTTCAGGAATAACTACATTTATCTTAAATTGTCATTGATATATTACATGCGCAGTAAGACATCTTCAAAATCTGAAAAGACGAAAGTGATAATTTTAGGAAATATCCGGTAAATGTACTAAGGCGGAACTTAAAACAAGCAGTAAATGGAGACTTTTTCAATAGAGGGTGGGATTCTTAATTGATTAGCCTTATTTTCCCCCATTCCATTAACATTATTACAACTACTGCACTTTAATTGTCTCTGATCACCTTATATATATATATCAAAACACTCTAGGCTTAATGATTGGAAATTGAATTACTGCATAAAAAGTGACGTTTGAATAAAAAATAAAACTGTTCCAAATCTTATTAAAGGAATGATGATATGGGTTTAATGAACAGAGTATTAGCAGTGGGTGCTGCAGGTGCAGCTATATACGGTATTACGAGAGGTGTGCAAAACGGGACTTTTCAGCGGTTACCTGAAACCGTTAATAACGCACTAAATAATCCTCAAGTACAGCAGTTTACGAAACCAGTACAAAATATGCTAACAAATCAAAACCAAAATAATACACAGCCTGCAAATGCAGTACAGAATGCTGTACAAACAGTTGCTGATGAAGAAACTAACGACGCTTTTCTTTATGAACAATAAAATTCAGTAAAACTAAGAGCAACTCCTCGCTTTTAGTAAGAGGTCTGGACTATCAAGTTTCAACCATATTTAATATAGCCTTAGCCATTTTTGGCTAAGGCTATATTAAAAGTTAGTTAAACATAATTATCGTTATTGCTTAGTTCCTTCGACTCTGTACAAACTCCCTTTTTCCAATGTTTCTCCTGCAGCATTTTGCGAGTTTTCACCAACTATTTTTACATAGGCACGGTTTTCGTAAAAACCTGTTGAATTCGCTATATCCAGTAATTTTTGTGGCCAATCTCCTGCCCAACGGTAACCATCTCTTCGTTCCTGTTCAATTTCTTGAATCGAATGCTTAATAACACCATCTCTTCCAGAGAAAATAGGACGATTTGTACCAATTTCATAGAAGCGGTACCAAGTATTGGTTGTTGGATCATCGTAGAAATATTGGCCTTCAGGATCAGCTGATACGTATTTTACTCCTTCCACTTTAGCCTCTTCAAACCAGGTTAAAGCGCCATCAATTGCGGCCTGCACTTCTTTTGAACGGTTTGGCAAAGACATTAGATACTGCACAATTCCCACTGACTCTGAACCTGAAATAGATGGATGTTCATAGGAGCGAGCTTCCTTCGGTTCATACGTAAATGGATCATGTTGTGCGCACCATGCTGTTAATTCTCCGTCTACTGAAATTTGAGATTTCAAAATGTAATCTACGCCAAGAGTTAGAGACGCGTCTACCTGCTCTGCAAGCTCTTCCGTAACGATATCTGTATTAAATGGATATTTCTTTTCTGATACCATGGTTAACACATTCATAACACGAATCATCGCATTATCGTTAAACGTTGCATAATCAGAATAGTTTCCCCTTGCAGGGTATACTTGTGGCCAGCCACCAGTTTCATATTGAGCTTCAAGTAAATAATTAATACCTTTCAGAACAGATTCTTTATAGCGTGTCTCCCCAGTTTCGTTATACATAAGAGCTAAAAAGAGAATTTCGTTTGTTGTTGCATTATTATCTATAACACCTAGTTCCCCATGTTCAGGATGATACATATCTGATTTAGGTTCTTTACCATCCCACGGACGAGTATATTTATCTTCCATATTTTTATACCATCCGCCATGGTCCATTTGCCAAGATAATAGTGCATCAGCTTGTTCTATATCATTAGCTCTATCACCGGTATAATAAGGAGCATTTAAATATGGAATGTTATGTGGATCTTCATTTATTGGTTTATTTATCGTTCCATCCTCATTGAATGACTCCTTCGTTTCAATCACCGCTACTGTTTGTTTTTCTTTATTAACCCTTGTTGATATCTTTTCTACAGTTATGTTTGGCTGGAGATCAGGGTTAAGAGCTACCCAATCGTTCGTTGCTAACTGCAATTCAATATCATTAACATCAAATTCTTTAAGCTTACTATTAAATGTGATTTCCACCGTATTCGAGCTTGTAACTTTACTTTGTAAGATTTTTATGGGGCCGTTCGGAACGGAACTTCCTTTTGGAACAAGCTTGAACGTTACAGGATCGGATTCATTTCCAGCAAGATCGACAGCCGAAATATTGACTTTATTTAATCCAGGTTCAAGATCTATCTCTGAACTAAATGTAAAATCATCCGATAGCGTTACTTCCTCACCATTAATCTTTACACTTCCTGCTTCATTAAGCTTACCTGTAATAGGAAAAGGATTATAGTTCACGTTATAGTGATTCCCTTTTTCTTCGCCTTCAATATCATCCACCGTTATAACAGGTTTCTCATGATCGTATTCTACTCTTAATATAGTTGGTACCGACTGGTTACCTTCTGAATCAACTGCCTCCAATGTAAACGTATTGAGTCCGGACTTTAGTTCAACGGTTTCCTGGAAACTAAAATCTTCGTCTAACTCCATTTCTTTTTCATTTACATAAACAGTTGCTTCTTTGTCTACCTTACCTGAAATGGTAAAGCTTGATTCGTTTACAATTGCGTCTTGCTGATCAAGCGAAATCACCGGCGCGGATGCTGATATAGATGGGATAATTCCAATTCTAGTTGGATCCCAACCGTCTGATCCTTTCAACACATTTTGAACCGTGTATTGATTCGCTTCTTCTGGTGTTAATTGCTTTGTCCAAGAATCACGCATTTTTGGATTTGCGCCTGGACCTGTACTATTGTATTCGGAATATTTTGCTGTTTCCTCGTTCGCCTGGTCGCCCCAGTTATCCCAACCATCAGGAGCAATCGAGTCATCGATTGCTGTATTGATAAAGGAAACCGCTGCATATGGACGCCATGGCCTACCAAAGCGCACGTCCTCTATACCTTCATCTGAGGTAATTTGAGAATTTAGAAAGACATAGCCAAACCGATTCTCTTGTGGTGTACTTGCAGCCGTTACCATACTTCCATCACGCTTACTGTGGATTTGACAATTATCAAAAACCGCTGTCGCACCACCAAAGATGAAATCCACATCACCTTCAATATAGCAGTCTTTATAATACTGGCTTCCAGAATGGGTATACAAAGTATCCTGATAACCTAAAAACATGACGTTGTCAAAGTATGCACGATTGCCTGCAACATAAGCTGCTACTGCTTGTCCAGTGCCTTGACCTGAATCATTTTGAATCGTTAAATTTTTTGCAATAAAATCATCTGCATAGATGAACATGCTTGAACTCTTTGATGTACCTAAAGGATTACCATCAGGTCCAATTGTGTTGGCATTATCATCATACACAAGAACAGTACCTTCTTTACTTTCCCCAACAAAACTAAGGTTTGTTTTACTCTCAGGTACCGTCAGTTTCTCGCGATACTCGCCATCTTTGATATAGATAACATGTCGTTTAGAACTATTATCTGGTGCAGCATCAATTGCTGCTTGCACCGTTTCAAAGTCTCCTCCTTCTTTCGCTACAACTGTCACTTTTGCCGGAGTAACAGCTAACGGTTCAGAATCGAAGCTTTCACCATTCTCATTTACTGCTGAAACAACATAATCATAGGTTTCACCATTTGTTAAGTCTGCGTCTTGATAACTTGTAAGCGGCACATCCGTAGCAATGACTTCATATTCACCACTATCAAACGAACCACGTTTAATGTTATAAGTATCAGCTTCACTAACAGATGGCCAAGTTAAAACTACCTGCCCATCACCAGCAGTGGCTTCTAATCCTGTCGGAATCGCAGGTGCTCCATTTTTCGGCGCAGCAACCGCGCTTATAGGAGCAGAGTTAGCACTTTGGGATGTATCGCTCTCAGCGGACACAACATAATAATACCTCTCACCATTTGTTAAGCCAGTATCCGTATATTCCGTTTCGGTTACTTCACTTTGAACAACTTCATAGCCTATTCCCTTTTCTTTACTACGAAGAACTTTGTACGAGACTGCCCCTTCGACTGGTTCCCATCTGATTGTTATCTCTTCATTCCCATTACTGGCGGACAAGTTAGTTGGAACTTGTAATGGAGCTTCAGGTAAAGCACTTACTTCGTCTGAAGGATTACCTTCTCCACCAATGTTTTCCGCTGAGATAACATAATAATAACGTGTACCATTTTCTAGCTCTGTATCACGAAATGTCGTTTTCTCAACGTTTTCAGCGATTGTTTCATAAGGTCCTTCTTTCGTTGTGCTACGTTTAACATGATAGGTTTCTTTGTAACTGTACTCATCCTCGATACCGAGTGCCCATTTTACGGAGGCATCCATTAACTTCCAACCATCTTCCGTCATTACATCTTCTTGTCCTGCGAATAAAAATGTTGCTACTTGACGAGCAGGAACTGGGTCACCATTAACATTTTTGGATCCTTTTTCATAAGCAAAAATGGTTGCTTTACTGTCATCATCTGCAGCCGTAGCAATGGTAATCGCCTCTTCACCAGGGGTACCAAAATTGATGTTTCCAGTCTCATTATAAACTTTAATCGTACCACTTAACTCTGCAGATAATGGGTGATTACTAGTATCAATCGTAATTGAATCCTGATTCTCATAACTTCCAAATAAGCCAGAACCTGCTTCACTTAAATAAACATCATCCAGAGCATAAGGTTCAGCATATACGACCGGAACTGGTGAATCTATGAATTTTGTGCCGATGTAGGCAGAGCCAGAGGATTCACCAACAAACACTAAGTCATAGGAAAGTGCATCATCTCCAGAGACTTCATTGTCTTTGATAAATGATACGGCAAAACCAAGTGACTCTAAGTGATGAATTGTTTTTTCATCAGCAGGAACACCCGTCCCAACAAATAAGACCTGTTTTCTGTCGCCGGCATTCCAACTTAAATCAACCTGACTATTCCTTTCAACAGCTGTCAAACCTGTCGGCGCTGCTGGGGGATCAGGAATTTCAATTGGTGTCACACTGACTGGTTCAGAATCTTCACTTTCACCTTCCACATTCACAGCAGAAATCACATAATAATATGTCGTATAATTCGTTAATCCGCTATCGATATAACTGGTTTCTGTTATATCTGTTGCGACAACTTCATATGGCCCTCCGTCTTCAGTGCTTCGCTTTATTGTATAGGTTTCATTATAATCCTTATCATCCATACCTAACACCCACATAACGGATTGATCAAGTAATTGCCAGCCTTCTTCCGTCATATATTCTTCTTGACCAGCGAATAAAAACGTGGCTACTTGGCGAGCAGGGACAGGATCTCCATTCACATTAGCTGCACCTTCTTCATAAGCAAAGATGGTTGCTTTGCTATCATCATCTGAAGCTGTAGCAATGGTGATTGCCTCTTCACCAGGAGTTCCATAATTAATTTTTCCTGCTTGATCATACACTTTGACAGTACCACTTAACCCAGCAGCTAAAGGATGATCACTAGCTTGGATTTGAAGTGAGTCTTGATCTTCATAGCTTCCAAATGATCCAGAAGAGGATTCAGACAAGTAAACATCATCAAGTGCAAATGGTTCTGCATAAACAATAGGGACGGAAGAATCGATAAACTTATTACCTATATTAGATGAGTTCGATGATTCACCAACAAATACTAGATCATAGGAACCCGCATCTTCTCCACTTACTTCTTTATCCTCTATAAAAGTGATTGAGAATCCAAGTGATTCAAAATGATCCATTGTCATTTCATCTGCTAGATTCCCTGTACCCACATACAATATATGTTTTCCTACGCCAGGAATCCAACTTAACTCAACCTGTTGACTGTCATATGGTTCAGCCGTTAATGCGATTGGTTGAGAGGGTAGTTTTTCTGTAGTTGCTGTTACTGTTGAAAGAACATCATGCTGCATAAATGAGAGCAATAAAATGAAACTTAATAATACCTTACATACGTTTTTCATGACTTTCCTCCTTGTAACATGCTTCATAAAATTTTTAAATTAGGTATTTCTAGATGTAATTGGCACTTCTAATACCGCATAATATTTTGCCTTTATCACCTCCTTAAAGTAAGGAAACTATCATCTTCTACTTGGAATATCTATGATCTTTTTCTAACAAGAAAATATCCCCCTCTACTATGGAAACCTTTTCATTTTAAGGTTTAATTAAACCTTCCATAAAATTGGTTAAGTTCCATTATAAAAAGGTAAGTTCCAAAAAAATATAATCAATATGTTAGAAATGAGAAAAAAGATATAGTATTCACTAAATTATAAGAACTGTTGATTATGAAATAAAGAAATGATTATGACCATATAGCCAAGCCTTTTAGCACAATTTAGAAGAACTATGGGTAACTAATACATGAGCTTAAAACTATCATCCATAGAAAAAAGCAGAATTTCCTTAAGTCAATAAAGAAATTCCGCTTTTCGTAAATACTTTACCTATTTTTTGTTTATCTTTATTCATCGTCTGGATTACCGTTTTAGTTTCACCTGCTATTTTGCTGTGTAGTCGCCCTTCAATCCATTTTGCTGAACTTAGCAAACTAACTAGTGTACCGGCAATAATGGCAAGGAAGCAAGAATCGTTTAGATTTCTTTACGGTTTGGAAGATTATACTGATCATAGACTCACTTTATTTAATCGCCGTTAATACTTGCAACAAACCTTCTTTAAACTTGTCACGATCTATTGCTTCACAAACACGGACATTTGGCTTCTGCTCCAGTCTGTTGTTCACATCAACAAGGCTATATCCTCTAGTTAATTCACCCTTTGTTTCAATATCAACATAGTACACATGTGATTTTGTCATGATAGATTCATCAGCTGAAACAGCGACTAGTAATGTATCAGGGTGTGTAGTCCCATTAAGTCGATGTACTTCTTTATTAAATTTCATTACAACTCGATTAATATCAATAAAGAATTGAGAGCCAGCTGTGTTAAGTGATTTTATCTCTTCATGATCTGCATCATCCATAATCGAATACTGTGTACACATATCCCAACCAACCATCGTAATCGGAATACCTGAATGAAGCACAAGTTTTGCTGCTTCAGGATCAACATAAAAATTATACTCAGCTGCTGGTGTAATGTTCCCTAATGTATTATTGGTTCCACCCATAATGTAAATATGGGGAATATCTTGGACAATTGATGGATCCTTTCTGATCGCCATCGCAATATTGGTTAACGGAGCAATCGCTAGAAATGAAACTTCACCAGGATATTCCTTTACTTTGTCAATAATAAAATCGACTGCATGTCCATATTCTGGTCGTTGTTGTGCTTTTGGAAAAAATGATCCTCCCATTCCATCCTCACCATGAACATCCTCAACCGTTCTGTGACTTTCATTACCTGTTGCAAGAATAGGTCCTTCATAGCCTTTATAAACTGGGACATCATACACAGGGGTGGCTACTTCTATCGTGTACAGAGCATTTTCTACTTCTTGATCGAAATCAACATTACCTCCTGTGATCGTAACACCTTCTACTTTAAAGTGGTGTAATGCAGTTAGCAACGCAATCGTGTCATCACCTGCTGTGTCGGTATCAATTATTACTCGTCTCATCCTATTCACCTCATTTTTCCTGTCTAGCTAAGTCTGTTATATAATCAAAAAAAGCATCGCGTTCCACTTCGTAAACAAGGTTGACAGTTCGTCCTGCATCAGATAATTCTGTTTTTCCTTGGCTTGCCCCATCTGAATGAACGATACTTTTTAATTCTTTCTTTTTCACTAAATCAGGCTTACCAACAGACGCTGTGGACAATACATCCCATAAGAAATATGTAGAATTTGTTTGGAAATGTACAAGTGGTGGTACCATTGCATAACATTGCCCAAGGAAATCAATACCAATGTCTATGCGCTCTGCTGCCCACTTATTTCGTACATCTACCGTTAATGGCACCATGTTGGTACTTTCTAGAGCAACTAAATCTATGGTAATACCACTATCCCACACTGTTTTCGCAGCTTCTGGATCCCAAAAAGCATTCCATTCAGCGGTACCATCATGTTCCGGTTCTTCGACGTTTCCATTTTCTAAAAACGTGCCGCCCATCCAAACAAGCTTTTCAATTTTATCTTCAATATCCGGTGCTTCTTCTAGCGCACGTGCTAAATCGGTAAGCGGACCAATAAAAAGGAGGGTAACTGGCTCTGTACTGTTACGGAGAGTTTCCACCATATGCCTGTGAGCAGGAAGGTCTGCTACTTTTGTTTTCGGCGCTCCAAATTCATTTAAAATTGGTAAGGCATCAACAAAAAAGGCATGCATGCGCCAATCTTTCGGGAATGGATTTTTACCTCGCGATGTTGAAGCTGCTACTTCAACTTCTTTGTTACTAAAGCGGTTGATGATTTTACGACTAGCATAAACAGCTGGTTCTAAATAGCAATCTGCCGGAATAACACTAACTCCGAGCAAATCGACATCCTCCATCTGTAATAATAGATAAAGAGAGACTAAATCATCCACACCGCCATCATGATTTAAATAAACCTTCTTCGCCATTTGCATTCGCTCCTTTATGTTTTTTATGCTTGCTAAAATCAAGCTGCTCACAACCGTACCCATTAGCTGTAATTAATGGTTAGCGAAACAGAGCATGATGTAATCGACCGTGATCCAAAAAATTGTTTGCAAAATTTTACGGTGAAGCTACATATACCACCGTAACATATTTCACAATGCTAATATAGCAACGTTCATAGAGATATCTAATCTCATTTCCTATTCAAAGAAAATAAAATATTCTTTTTTTCTTCTTAAAATGGAATAAAAGCATCATTTAAATACACTTGATTAGGTGTTTAATTTGGTCTGGAAGAGGAATTATTTGATTATAATTACTCTTATCTATACGTAACATGCCATATAACCCTCTCTTTCGCTGTTTAGACTTTTAAAATAGACCGCTCACTTATTTTTCTCACAATATATGCTGCGTCATATCCTACACCTTGTAATAATGCAGATCCCCGTCTAAATTGCCAAGGCAAGCCTATAAAATAGAGTCCCTTGATAGTTGATTCTCCTCTTTCATGAATTACTTGTCCCTCTTTATCTAAGACCCCTTCTATGCGTAACCATGGATATTCTGACTTAAAACCCGTTGCCCAAATAATGTTGTTTACCTCAAGTGTCGAGTTGTCTTGAAATACTAAAACGTTCTTATTTGCAGCGACTACCCTAGACTTCACTTTTACTTTATTTTTTTTGATCGCTTGTTTTAAATCCAAACCAAAAATAGGATCTCCCTTTTTTTGAATAAACTTCCCTAACAATGAATTATTTTTTGCACTTAGAATCCCTAACTTATTAAACCACCAAAAAATACTTTTATTAGATATCGTTAATGGTAAATAGCTTAATTTTTTGCTGATAGCTAAGTAAGTCTCTCGTTCCTTAGACAATTCCACAGCAATTTGCGCTCCACTATTCCCTCCACCTACTACTACTACATTCCCATCCAACAATTGATTTGAATTCTGATAATTTTCAGAGTGAAATTGGTTGATAGTAGGTGATAAGTTTTTGGAGAATTTAGGTATATAGGGCGTTTGAAAAGGACCGGTCGCTACTACCAAATTCTTTGCCTTATAAGTCCCTTTATTCGTTTCGATTAGGAAGTTATTTTCTACTTTAACAACACTTTTTACTGCTTCATTCAACTGTACGGGTAAATGAAAATGAGCTACATAATCTTTTAGATAAGAAACTATTTCATTTTTGGAAGGAAATCCTTGTTTGTCTCCTCGAAGGGGTAATCCCGGTAATGAACTATACATTCGAGGAGTAAATAAAACCAATGAATCATATCTTTCTTTCCATTTTTCGCCTATTTCATTTCCTTTATCAAGCAGTAAAAAGTTTTGATCGGTATTTTTTAGATAATAACCAACAGAAAGACCAGCCTGACCAGCACCAACAACTATTGTATCGTACATCAGTTCACCTCTTTTATATGAATGATTATTCATGTGTTCATTTTATAAATGTTGAAGATTCAATGCAACTATTTTCTAACCTATTTAAATCCTTAGCAGACATCATATAACTTTAATTTAATGTATAGTGAAATTAAATTAAATAAATGGAACGATTTGTATAACTGATCCGTCATGTTTGCGAAAGGAGGTCAACATGTATACAAAAAAAGACGTACAAAAAGCAAAAAAAGGTAACAAAAAAGCATTGGAAAACATCCTCCAAACAGAACGAGCTAAAATGTATCAGATTGCTTATTTATATGTAAAAAATCAAACCGATGCGTTAGAAATTGTCCAAGAAGCTGTTTTTAAAGCTTTTATTTCTATGCATACCATACGTGATAGTGCACAAGTATCTGCTTGGCTGAAACAAATTGTTATCCATGCTGCTATCGATTATATTCGCAAACATCGCAAAGTTACCCCCATTATGCACGAACAAATGGAAGCAATAGCAGACAAGCCTGTTGATCTTGATCAACAAATAGATTTATATAATTTGCTTGACGAATTAGATGAAAAACAAAAATCTATTATTATTTTAAAATATTTCGAAGGGTATCGAGATCGTGAAATTGCCAACATCATTGGATGTCCTGAAGGCACAGTTAAATCAACACTGCATAGAACGCTACTGCGACTACGGCAAAAATTTCAAAAGGAGGATTGTGCAAATGAATAACGAGATTAACCAATTTCATAAAAAAGTTGAGGAGATCCCGGTTCCAGATAAAGAATTAGAAACAGTTATTTCTAGTTCCATTAAAAATACACCAAGAAAAACTATTCCATTGCGAAATAAAGCACTTATTAGTATTGTCATCGCAGCTACTTTATTTTGTTCTCTAGTTGGCTCTGCCTACTTCTCCCCTGTTGTTGCAAGTGTTTTGCAGCAAATACCTGGAATTGGTTCGGTATTAAGTCATTATGATATTGGCTTGGAGTATGTTAGTCGTAACAATATGACAACCGAAATCGGAGAAACCGTAACTGACCAAGGGATTTCAATTACGGTAACCGATATTTATTATGATTACAATCGTTTTGTAATCGGCTATGTCATTGATCTTTCTGAAAAAACAGAAAAGGAGATAGACAGTTTTCAAGAAATTTTTCGTTCGACTTATCAACTTACCATTGATCAACAACCCGTCTCCAATCTTGATGAAAGTTGGCACCGTGAAGGTGATTCACTACTAGGGTTAATCAGTGTAGAGCAACCCTTACCCGAAAAATTTACTGCTCAACTAACGTTTTCAGAAGTATTATGGACATCAGGAGAGTGGAGCTTCAACATGCCCGTTGAACGAAATAATACGATTGCTATCTATGAACCTAATCAAACTAGCGAGATTGATGACTACCAGTTTGCTATTAATGAACTTACAACAACTCCAAGTACAATCGTCATCGATACGGAAATTACTACACCTTTATATGGAGAAGATAAATTTGACCTTGAGATTTACTATGACGGTGAAAAGCTCGAGAAAATAGACAGTAAAGAAAAGAAGCGACTCCGCTTATCACCTTTTAATAAAGATATTGTACGATTACGTGGAGCCTTTGAACCAATAAAAGGAATAGAAGAAATCACGGTTATTCCAACTTTGATTACTAATATGGAACAAGAACAACTGTCAGACTTAGCTATAACTGTTGATCTAGCACCTAAGAATATTGTAGCGATTAAAAAAGATACAACCAGCATAAATAAAGATCATTCTCTAAGAAAAATCGATTTTCAAACTTATGCTTGGAATGTGCTTGAGGATGAGTGGGCTAATTACGTTCCCAGCGATCCCGCACAATATCAACACGCAGCAGTAACTGTATTTGGGGGTGAATTTTCCAGTAGCTTTTATCGTTCGCTTCCCCAAACAGATGAAGAAATGATTAAGCCAACCGCCTTTATCAACAAAGCAAGTGAAAAAGAAGCATATATCATATACAAAGAATTTGATGGCACAAACCATCTTTATCAATTAACAGAAAAAGATGAGTGGGAGATTGTTGATCAGGCAACATTTAAAGGGAAGGCAATTGAAGCGATAAGGGAAGCTTATCAACTTGAACAAGCACAAAACGGATAGAATTATCTAACAAATTAGAGGCCGCTCATAAAATAACGATGATCGGCCCTTTTTATTGCAACGATAATACATATGGGTCTAATTTTTTTGCAACAAACGCTTTATACCTAAAATAAAAAGGGAGACTACAATACCACCAGCTACTATCATTCCGAGCGATATAAATAAAACACCTAATCCAGGAAAAGATTCTTGATAACTTAAAATCGACGAACCGTAATAATTATTATTAACGACAAATCGTGTGATCTCTAAGTATCCTAAATGAAAACCTATTGCTGTCCACAAACTTCCTGTCCAGAGACGCAGTAACTGCAAACTAATACCGAAAAAGGATCAGCATAATATATCCAACATTTATACTATTCCCAGGTGCCAGTCCAATCAGTACTTGTAGTAGTGTTGTTGTTAATGGAACGGAAAGAAATATCAGTGTTTGTAATTGCACGGCAACCCAAGTCGCAAAACGATGACGTAAAACATCAAACACAAAACCACGCAAAGCGAGTTCTTCTGGTAATGCCTCATATAAAAAGGCTATACCCATATTAACGAGTATTGCAATCAGCCATTGATCGGGGGTATGCCATTTTTCTATCGAAATCCAACCAAATGAGGCGGCAAGAAAAATACCAAAAAAGCTAAACCGATAGCTAGAAACATCCCAGTAAAAAAGTGATAAGCTTTCTTCCAATTATAAATTGCTTTCTTCGGCTTAATACCTGTTATTCGGTAGAAGTACTGATACAAACATAAAATAATTGGGACAACGATGCCTGTCATGACAAGACCTTGCGTCAATAAACGATAATTTCTAGTAAAACCAAACTGTTCAGCTACAACAGTTCCTGTCAGAGAACCTAGAAACAGCCCACCAGTTATCGTTGCCCATCCAGCTAATAATAGTACACCCCACCTCATCTACCACACCTCCTATTTTAAAATACTTTATTTCTATAAATGCGAATCGAAAGTAACCATGAAAAGATATATAGCACCATAATAGACAATATCATCACTAAAAACACAGAAGGATCTTCCAAAGTTAAAATCGTTTGTACAAATTCTCTTAAAATATCATTCAAATTATGGATGAAAATAGTAATAACTATCATATAAACAACAAAAAGAACTAGAAAAGCTTTTAAGATATATTGCGATTTGAATTTATATGAAAATGGAAAAATGAATGAAACAGCTAGCATCGATAGACTAACCATTAACATGATTTCTTTCCAAGTAGGTATTTCCTTGTGAATCAGCATACCTCCAATAATCATTGTTAATGCTACTAACAAAGTAAAAATAATAGCTCCTATATATTTGGAAGTAACAATTTCTTGACGTGTATATGGAAGCGAATTAAGTAACTTATTGATGGACGAATGCTCATCCTTAGCAAAAACATCCTGTATAATGACAATACTAAATACGATTCCTATCCAAATGTATGACGGATTAAACACTATATAACCGAATAAAGCGGGCAACAAGATCATTACCCCTTTCTTTTGCAGAACTAAATCCTTCCATATTAAATTAAACATGCCACTCCGCTCCTTTTTTTGTATAGAACATAATATCTTCAATGGATGGTTTTTCAATCAAAACCATTTGACCAAACACTTCTTCTATACGGTTTTTATTCGCTGTTAACGCCTCAAAACCGTGATTTGACTTACGAATGGAGATGAATTCCTTTTTCGTATCAGCATCTAACAGTTCCTTTTCCCCTTTAACGATCGCATACTCTTCTTCAATTTGCGTCGATTCTTTCGTAAATACATGTTGGCCTTTATCAATAAATATAATGTAGTCTGCAATACTGTCTAAGTCAGTTGTTACATGAGTGGAGAAAAAAATCGTCTTATCCTCATTTTCCATTAAACGATGCAATACATCTAAAAACTCTCTGCGAAAAACTGGGTCAAGGCCAGATGTAGGCTCATCCATGACAATTAACTCTGCGTGGTGGGATAAAGCTATTGTTAACGAAGCTTTCATCATCATTCCTTTTGAAAATGTTTTAATCTTTTTATTTAATGGTAGTTCAAATTGTTCGACATAATACCGAAAAAGGTTGTCATCCCAATTAGAATAGGCACGTTTTATTATTCGTTTCATTTCTGTCAATGTTAGATGCTCATAAAAGATATTATCATCGAAAACAAAACCAATTCGCTGTTTAATTTTTTTCTCATGTTGCTTATAGTTCAATCCAAATATCGAAATCGTTCCACTATCAGGCTGTAGCAAGTTCATAATCAGCTTAATAGTAGTTGATTTCCCTACACCATTTCCACCAATAAAACCTGTTACAAATCCTTTTTTAACCGTCATAGAAAAATCCTTTAATTGAAAACCTTTAAAAGATTTATTAACATTTTGTAATTCTATTACATTTTCCATTATTCTTCCTCCCTGTATAACATGGTGAGCAACTCTATAAGTTCTGTACGACTTACACCTATTTCTTTACTATTTTGAATAGCAGCCGTTAATTGTTCTTCAATTACTTGCATTTTTCTTTCTTTAATCATTTCATTATTCTGCTCTGAAACAAACGAGCCTTTTCCCACTATGGAATAAATAAATCCATTCTTCTCCAATTCTTCATAGGCACGTTTTGTCGTAATGACACTTATATCTAAATCCTTTGCTAATTGACGCATGGAAGGTAACGGTTGTCCTACTTGCAATTCACCCTTTAAAATATGCGTTTTTATTTGAGCATATATTTGCTCGTAAATTGGTTCTTTTGAATTATTCGAAATTATTATTTGCATGCAAAAAACCTCACTAAGAATATTGTATATATACTTTATATACAATATACACAAAAAATAATTATTTTACAACTATTAATTGTAAAATAATTTGAGAATACCTATTTAAAAATTGCATTCGCTCGAATTAAAGGAGTAGTGAGCTACCAAGAATCGGCACAACATGACTGGCTTTTCTATATTTGTTATGAGTTAGTACCTTTTGAAAATGCGGGAAGTTGCTTGGCTATTTACTAGGTTTTACTGGCAACTTCGGCACTTTACTATCAACTTTTTGATTTTACTATCAACTTCGACTACTTTTCTGGCAACTTTTTTGATTTTACTGGCAACTTAACAATTCCCATTATCTAAAAAGGCGCAGTGCCTACACAGGAAAATGTAGGTACTACGCCTTTCAGTTATTATTCTACTGCTGGTTCTAAAGTGCTTGTTTCTTGCTTTTCAATTTCTCGTACCGCTTTATCACTCGTATCTACTCGTTTCATAAACAAGGAAAGTACGAGCGCGACGATATTGATTCCTAGCGCTACATAAAAGGAATACTGAATTCCACTAAGTAATGCCTGTTGTGTCATGGAAGCTGTTGAAGCTTCTGTTAAGGTGGCCGGATCAACTCCACTCATTAATTTTTCACCCTCTGTAGTCGCTACAGAGTTCATAATGGTTACCATAACAGCAGTTCCGATTGATCCTGATACTTGTTGCGCGGTATTGTTAATCGCAGTACCATGTGGGTTTAACGATGTTGGTAACTGATTCAAACCATTTGTCATGATTGGCATCATTACCATCGCCATACCAAACATCCGTAAAGAATAAACTAGAACAATATACATATAGGTTGAATCAATTTGTACATGTGCCAACAAATAAGTTGAGACCCCTGTAACAGTCAGTCCAACAATCGCTAAAATACGTGGACCGAATTTATCAAACAGTCTACCAGTAATAGGAGACATAATTCCCATTATAATTGCACCTGGAAGTAACATTAAACCAGAATGAAGCGGTGAAATCCCCCGAACATCCTGAACGTAAGCTGGTGTTAAAATCATACCTGAGAACATAGCAACTGCATTAACAATCATAATGACAGAGGCAAGAGCAAACATCGGATATTTATATGCACGTAAATCTAATAATGGTTCATCCATTTTCAATTGACGAACTACAAATAGAATTAAAGCAATACCACCAACTATTAAGGTCGTTAACACGACTGGATCATCCCAGCCTTGTGTACTTGCATTACTTACACCGTATAGTACCCCACCAAAACCGAGACTGGATAATACAAGAGATAAATAATCAAGTGTAGCATTTTTATTTTGCTCCATCACATTTTGGAACTTCCAAATCGCCAGCCCTAAACTGATAATGGCTAATGGTAAAATCATTTCAAAAAGTAATCTCCAATTATGGTATTCCACAATATATCCTGATAATGTAGGTCCAATTGCTGGGGCAGCAATCATTACCATACCGAAAACACCCATAGCAGTTCCACGTTTGTCACGCGGAAAACTTACTAACATGATATTCATTAATAATGGTCCCATTACAGAGGAACCCATTGCTTGAACCATACGCCCCGTCAACAACACACCAAAATTGGGTGCAAATGCTGCGAGTGCTGTACCTAGCGCAAATATGGACATAGCCGTAATAAATAAACTACGGTTTGAAAAACGTGTAATTAAAAATGCTGAAGCTGGAATTAATACTCCACTAACAAGCATGTAACCTGTCGCAAGCCATTGTACCGTGGAATAGTCTTTAATTCCTAAATCAACCATAATCGATGGCAGTGCTACATTTAATAATGAATTATTTAGAAACGAGACGAAAGCACCGATAAACAAAATACTGATCATTAAATATGGTGTCTTATTCACTTGTGTATTCATAATTTTTCCCTTCTTATCTTTACTTAGTATATTTAGCACTTGAATATTTTATACCTACAGTTCAAATTTTTCAATACTTTTATACCAAAAGTATAAAAATGTTGTTTTTATAGGTTAAGAAACGTATACTATTCCATATAGAGGACAGGAGGATATTATGAACGAGCGTAAAAGAAAGGTAGCAGACATTGCTTTAAACTTGTTTATCGAAAAAGGATTTCAACAGACATCCATTCAAGAAATTATAGACAAAGCAGACATATCTAAAGGTACCTTTTACAATTATTTCTCTTCTAAAAATGATTGTATTGCTGAAATATTAGAAAACATTCGCTATGATGCAAGCCAACAAAGAGTGGCCATGCAAATTGGAAAAGACCCACAAGATCGAGAAGTGTTAATTGAACAAATTACTATCATCATGAAGCTGAATGAGGAAAAAAATTTACGGACGCTATTTGAAAATATTTTATCTTCTGATCAAGCAGATTTAAAAAAACTAGTGGTACAGCATCGAGTGATCGAAATGGAATGGCTAGCGAATCGTCTCGTTGATGTGATCGGAGAAGATATTCGAGGTTATGCGACAGAGGCAACGGTATTGTATTTTGGCATGCTGCAGTATATGCTATTTACATTAAATCTTACAAACAGCCCATTTACCTTACATGAATTAATCGAAACTATTTTGTCTTATGTAGAAGTACTTATACCAGAGATGCAAAAGAAAAATAGTAGTTTTTTAAACAATTATGCAATTGACTTACTTCATAGAAATGTCCATAAAAAAGTGGTAACGAAATCCGAGGTAATGGAAATGGCAGAGCAATTGCAAGCGCAACATGATTTTAATGAAGAGCAGCAGGATCTTTTTGACGTGATTGTTAGTGAATTAGAAAATGAACGTGTACGGAAGATTGTTGTCAAGAAACTGTTGAAACCATTTCTTCAATTATTTGAGGGGACAACTATGGTCTCACAGGTACAGTTATTTACGAATGCGGTATGGAATTATTTGAAAACGATATAATCGGAAGACTGAAAATGGGAAGTGTTTGATACTGTAAATAATCTCAAGAGTGAATCCTTCTCATTTTTTGGCTAATTCCTTACCTATTAAATTTGGCAATGAATAACCACCCTTGGCATCATGGCGAAATTAAAAGAAAAGGACGACCAAAGTAATGTAATTACATCTTTTGATAGTCCTTTATCTATAAGAGGGCGTTATTCTAAGTTAGCGTGTTGCGTATACATCGAACTACCCTGTAATTCTTTGTTCTTCATCAACCTTAATATCAATGAATCATAGAATAGTAATAATGATTGTTCAAATAATGAACCCATTGGTTGAATCGTATCGTGTTCACTATCTTTTTCCGCCTTTGCTTTTGCCGGAATTTTTACAGAAACATTCGCTAGGTTACCAATACTAGATTCAGGAGATGTTGTAACAACTGCTACAGTTGCACCAATATTTTTGGCCTTTTCAGCCATTACTAGTAAACTGTTTGTTTCTCCAGATCCGGAACCTATAATCAATAAATCATTCTTTTCAATGCTTGGTGTCACCGTCTCACCGATAACATAAACCTCTAGATTTATGTGCATTAACCTCATAGCCAATGCTTTTCCCATAAATCCTGATCTTCCCGTACCAGCAACAAATATTCTTTTTGCTTGCGTCATTACATCCAATAATTGTTCAGCTTCTTCATCCTTTGTGAGATTTGCTGTACGCTTCAGTTCATCGATAACTGTTAACATATATTGAGTAGTCTGCATAATAGACTCCATCCTTTTAGCCGATTTTCTATTTATTCATTACTTTTCTTATCTCAGATGCTACAGCTTTTTTATCATCTTGGCCTGTAATGCCACCACCTACGATTACAAGATCAGGCTGTGATTGAACAACTTCTGGAATCGTAGCTAATTTAATACCACCTGCAACTGCCGTTTTCGCATTTTTTACAATAGCCTTAATTGTTTCGAACTGTTCAAACGGATTTTCCCCTTCAGCTTGTAAGTCATAACCCGTATGAACACAAATATAATCAACACCTAGGTTATCTACTTCCTTAGCACGTTGCTCTAAGTCTTTGACGTTAATCATATCAACAAGAATTTTTGAACCATGTTTTCTTGCTTCTTCAACTGCACCCTTAATAGTTGCATCATCTGTTGCTCCAAGTACTGTTACAATGTCAGCGCCTGCCTCAGAAGCCTTCATCACCTCATATGCACCAGCATCCATAATTTTTAAGTCAGCTAATACTTTTAAATGTGGAAACGCATCTTTCATTTCTTTCACAGCTTTTAGTCCTTCGTTAATTACAACTGGTGTACCAATTTCTACAATATCGATATGGTCTTGTACTTCATTAACCACTTCTTTACCTTCTGGAATGTTAACTAAATCTAATGCTAATTGAAGTTCCATTATATCTTCACTCCTATAATTATTATTTATATTACATCTCCATTGTAAAATGGCTAATTAAAAAGAGGAAGTACGCACTTTAATCTCATATAGTTACAAAAAATTCACTTAGTATCTATAAAAATATCTGCATTTTTTCATTTGTGAAAATACTAGGCAAAACCCTCCCAGTCCTTATCACTAAATAGATGTACGATTACTTTGGTCGTAATGATGAATTTATCGACAGGATTATCAGCAATCCGGCTGCCTACTTCCCTTTCCATGGGAGTTTTCATTTTAAGGGCATGCCCGTGGAATAAATAAAAAAACATCTGTCATGATAAACATGACAGACGTTTTTAAGCTAATCATTTGGAACTTTCTAGTATCTTTATATCATCACGATCCTGGAGTGCAACCTCCATATAATTTTTTCCCCATTTATATAATGAATCGAGTATAGGCATCAAAGTTTGGCCATGATGGGTTAAAGAATATTCTACTTTAGGCGGGACAACTGGGTAAACTTCCCGGTGAACAATTCGATCCTCTTCTAACTCCCTTAATTGATTAACTAACATTCTTTGTGTAATACCTGGCATTAGTGATTTAAGTTCGCTAAAACGCTTCGTTCCTTCTTTACCTAAATGCCACAAAATCAATATTTTCCATTTACCCCCGATAACTGCAAGTGTTAATTCCTTCTCGCAATTATATGTTTTTCCGCATACATGTCCCATTCTATATCATCCTTTATTAAGAGTTATGGAAGGTACCTATTTATACTACGAGCATTCCACTCATTTATAACCTTATATTAAATATGAAAACATAAATCAATATCGGTGTCACTTTATTGAATTTGGCATTAGCAAAAACCACTAACATTAGGTGATTTTTTCAAATATTAAGCTATGGAGTACTTTGCGGCCGATTAACTAGATAAATGCCAACTAAAATAATCGCTCCACCTGCTAATGTAGACAAATGCAATTGTTCCTCCAACAAAAGCCAACCAAATAAAACACCAAACAATGGGGCTAGAAATAAAAATGAACTTACCTTACCTGGATTCTCAGTTTGCAAAAGAAAAAACCATACAGCAAATTGGACAATCGATGCCATAATCGCTAGCCACAAGACAATCATAATGGCGTTCGGTGTAATTGTTATTACCGTTTTCTCAAACAAGGCGCTCGCTAATAATAATAAGAGTCCACCTGTCAGCATTTGATACGCTGTGACTACCCATACATCAAGGATTGATCCCCATCTATTCATCAACAGTGTTGCAATCGCCCAAGAAACCGCGCTAAAAAAACCAAGTATAGTACCAATTTGCTGAACATTCAAATCAGCTCCTAACGTAATAAATACACCTACAAATCCAACGACAACACCTAACCATTGACTCCAACGATATTTCGTTCCTAAAAACAAGGTTCCGAAAATAACGACAAGTAATGGATTGGTGAATGTTAAGATAGATGATTCACCAGCCGTTATTGTTCTCATACTGATAAAGATAAGTCCCATAACTCCTGCTGTTTGGAACAAGCCAATAGTCATAATTTGAATCCATTCCCGTTTAGTGCTCGGGTGTTTTCGCTTGAAAAGTCGAACCATAATTCCCATTAAAATACCCGCTAGTGTGAATCGTATCCCTACTAACAGTAAAGGAGATATATAGTTTAATCCGATCTTGCCAATCGCAAAGGAAGATCCCATTAAACTAGTTGTTATAATGATTAATAATGCAAATAAACCTTTATTCAATGCTTGTTCCTCTTTTCTAAACTCATTTATGATTTTCCCCAGAAGGATACGATAACATATCCATGCCATCTAAGCTACGCTACTGCCTTTCCATTATTGTGGAATAACTGGCAAAATAACATGTGATGGATATTCAGTTTGATGAAACACTTTTTGAGCTGCCTTTACCATTTCTAATGTATCTAATGTCGTTTTACCTGTTCCAGGATTCACATCATAACGAGGGAAGTCACTAGAAGCAATATCGATTCGGATTGAATGACCTGGTAAAAACACATTACTTGTCGGAGATAATTCTATTTCATAGCAAACTATTTTATTCTTTACAGATTCTCCGTGTTGGTATTTTGCTCGGACGATGCCATCTGCTAGATTATACGCCGTTCCATCTGGAAAAACATCAACCAATTTTGCCGTAAAATCCGTATCCAATGCATCTGTAGACGCCCATAAAATTACTTTTGCGGAACCCGTCACTTCTATTGATTCGTCCAATGGTGGAGTCGTATAAACTACTACATCGTCCCGTACTTCGATTTGCCTTTGATCACGCGGTCCCACATTTCTACCATTATAAAATAATGTTCCACCACCATGAGTGGGTACAGGACTAGCGGGATCATGGGTAAACTGATCACTTGGTTCATCTGTAGGAGTGGCAGTAGTTAATCTCCCTGACTTACTATTTGCTTGTCCATCGCTATGAAAATAGTAGTTAGTATATACTGTACGCTGTAATGGCCATTCCTTTTCAGAACGCCATTTATTTATACCCATCACAAAAATTTTGACAGGATCTTCATCAGCTTGAAGTGTATCGTTATCTTCTTTCAGCCAGTGGTTAAACCACTGAATATGAACTGATGTAAGATCTTCTTTACCAGCAATAGACTGAGCTGAACTATTTACACCAAAGGAACGCTCACCTAAGTCAGAACCAACCATTCCGTGTCCCCATGGTCCAATGATTAATTTTTGGTTTGGATTGTATTCTCGCATCTGTTGATAATTCATTAACGTTTGACTTAAGAAGTTATCGTACCAGCCAGCAAAGTGATAGGCTGGAATATTCATGAAATCAGAAGTATGTTTGGCATATATTTGTGTCACTGCCCTTTTATTGAATTCCTGATCCATATATTTGCGATAAATGTCTTGTAGTACGGGATGTTTCGTCACTGCTGGTAATTCTCTAATTGGCATATAGTTATGCCATTCTTCAATCTGGTCAAGGTCGTTGGAAAGCTCCTTGATCGCTGCACTATACTCTTCACTACTTAGTTTTCTTTTTAAGTAATCAGGTGCTACAGAATCAAGCATCCAAGTTTCTGCTGACGCTAGAGCAAGTACTCCACTTTCCCCAAAAGGTTCCTTGAAAATGTTTCCTGTCATGGCCGGGAAGATAGCTTTTAGCGCTGAAGGCTGTTCTACTAATGCATACAATTGAGTGAATGCATAATAAGATAAGCCAAACATCCCCACTTTTCCATTCGAGTACGGTAAGCTTGCAGCCCACTCAACAGTATCATAACCATCCTTAATCTCTTGGGCAAAAGGTTCAAACTCACCTTCAGATGCAAAACGACCTCGAACATCTTGGACGATGACGATGTAACCTTGCATCACTGTGCGAATCGGATCGATCCATCTATGTGAAAAGTCTGGAAGATTTTTATTATAAGGCAAACGTGTTAATAACACAGGATAGTTTCCACTTGCTTGTGGCCGATAGATATTTGCATATAATGTTATGCCATCTCTTAATGTACAAGGGACTTCCCTTTCAACAATGATTTGATTGATTTTTGTCATATGAACCTTCCTTCTGAAATAATTAACAGTAAATACAAACAAGGTCTGTGCTGACACAGTCAACACAGACACTTATTGCTTCCTTATTCGCCTAACATCTCTTCTACTTTATCTTGATTGTTGTCAATCCATTCTTGTGCTACTTCTTCTTTAGGGATTTCTTCTTCTTCAATTTTCACAATCATTTCTTCGACATCATCAATAGAGATACTCCAATTACTCAAAAATTCATATGCATCTGGAGCAGTTTCTTGTATTTCATTATTGGTAATTACTTTAACAGATGCTGTTTCAAAAACACCTTTAGGGTCTTCTAATACTTTAATATCAAATTTGTTAAACATCGTGTGTGGTCTCCAGCCATAGAAAACAACTGGGTCTTCACTTTCCATCTTACGCATTGCTTGGGCGATCATTCCGCCCTCAGAAGAATTGACTTGTGTCATATCAAGTTCATAACTCTCGATTAATCCGTCGATCTCCTCTGTAATACTTGCTCCTTCTTCAATACCATATAATTCATTACCCAAATCTGCTTCGATTCCTTTCAGATCTTCGATGGAATTGACATCCTCCATATAAGTTGGTACTACTAGTCCAGAATCTGCCTCAGGATAGCTAACTGCTGTTTCTTCAATAGTGTCACTATACTTTTCGATGTATACGTCATGTACTGGGAACCAGCCATCCATAAATACATCGATATCTCCACGAGATAAACCGATATACGTACTACCTGCATCTGCTTGTGTTTGCTCTACGTTATATCCCATATCTTCTAAAATAATTTGCGCAATTTCAGTAGGTGGTACTGTACTTGTCCATGGGGTTACACCTAGTGTAATGGTTTGTTTCTCTTCTGCACCTGCTTCGTCTCCGTTTGCTTCATTATTTTGCTGGGAACATCCAACGATAAACATAACGAGTAAGACACTCAAAGTTAATACTACTTTTTTCATTCTTCTCTCTCCTCTATAATTTATTTCCTATTCCTTGTGTGATTCGATCAAGAATAATAGCAATGACGACAATAGCTAATCCACCAATTAATCCGAGACCAACGTTTACAGTTGAAATACCTGATAATACAATCGATCCAAGTCCTGGTGCACCGATCATCGAAGCAACAACTGCCATCGATAGTGCTAGCATAATTGTTTGGTTAATACCAGCCATTATCGTTGGTACCGCAAGTGGTAACTGCACTTTGAAAAGTAATTGTTTCGAAGTGGAACCAAATGCCTTTGATGCTTCCACTACTTCTTGTGGCACTTGTAAAATTCCTAATCGTGTCATTCTTACTGCTGGTGGAGCAGCGAATACGAATGTTGCGATAACTGCTGGTACACCACCAAGTCCAAATAATAGAATCGATGGGATTAAATAGACGAAAATCGGTAATGTTTGCATAAAGTCCAATATGGGACGGACGATTTTATCTATCACATTACTTTTGGCACTTAGTATCCCAACCGGAACCCCAAAAATAATCGCGATAATTGTTGAGACAATCACAATCGCAACGGTTTGCATCGTCTCCGCCCATAAATCAACGGAACCGATGTAAAGACAACCGATTAATGTAAACAACGCCGTTCCTTTTCCTGCGAGTTTCCATGCTAATAAAATCAGCAGTACTGCAATAATTTCTGGAGGAATTGCCAGAATCAGATTAGTTACACCATCAATAAACGAGCGAAGTGGTACACTGATACTATCAAAGAAGCCACCCATGACTGGTAGTAACCAATCATTAACAAAATCGTTTGTCCATTCTTCTAACGGAAAGTAGAAATAGTTCATGTTGATTCCACCTCATCTTTCTCTTTCCCAAGCACTAATCCCGATAGGATAGAAACACGTGAAACGATTCCTAATAGTTTTTCATCTTCGACAACGACAATTGGATATTTAACATCTGCTGCAATACCGATTAAGTCATTTAATGGTGTAGCTGGCGAAGTAGAATAAATATTATCGGTAATCAGTACTTCTTCCATTGGAATATTATTTTGATATGCTTTCACTGCATCATCAATCGTGATCAGACCTTTAAAGTTCTTCTCCTTATCGGTAACAAAGATACTGGAAACACCAGCTTCCTCCATCTTTCTTACCGCTACACGCGGTCCGTCTTTGTATGTTAATAACACCTCTGGTTTTTTCATGACATGAGATGCTTCTAACACTTTGGAACGATCAACATCTTTCACAAAATTGGAGACATAATCATTTGCAGGGTTTTCTAAAATCTCCTCTGATGTTCCGATTTGAACAATTCGACCGTCCTTCATGATCGCAATACGGTCGCCAAGCTTTAATGCTTCATCTAAATCATGGGTAATGAATAATACGGTTTTACCTAATTTGTTTTGAATTTTTAATAGTTCATCTTGCATTTCTTTTCGAATGATCGGGTCTAACGCACTGAACGCCTCATCCATTAAAAGGATATCTGTATCATTGGCAAGTGCACGAGCAATGCCGACACGTTGCTGCATCCCACCACTTAATTGACTTGGATAGCTATCTTCATAGCCACTCAATCCAACATCCTTAATCGTTTCTTGCGCTTTTTGTTCTCGTTCTTGTTTACTAACACCTTGAAGTTCTAGGCCATATGCGACATTTGCCAAGATTGTTTTATGCGGTAATAAACCAAATTTTTGGAAAACCATCCCTAATTTTTTACGTCTTGTATCAATTAACGTATTTTTATCCATTTTGGTAATGTCTTCCCCATCGATAAACACTTCTCCATCTGTTGGTTCAATCAATCGATTGACTAATCGTATTAAGGTAGATTTACCACTTCCAGAAAGGCCCATAATAACAAAGATTTCTCCAGGTTTTACTGCGAATGATGCTTGGTTAACACCAACTGTCATTCCAGTTTTCTCAAGGATTTCACTTTTTTGTTCGCCATTTTTCAAACGTTTGAGACCTTGTTGTGGATGAGAACCAAAGATTTTCGTCAGATTATTCACTTCAATCTTATTCATCAACATTCTCCTATCCTTATCTTCTTACCTTTTTCGTTTCATACCAATTGTTCTTCCTGCTTGTTTCGGAGCTTCCAGTTGTTTATGTTCGTTCCAGATCATTTCTACTTTCTCTGCTACATCCTCTGGAAATGGAGCAGGTCGTTGTTGATCAGTATCCATCCCCATTAACATTTGTTCACTTGTTGCAAGCACATCGTCTTTTGTATTTTTCATCGTGAAAATGACGTGTAGACGTTTGGCATCAACATCTAACAGTTGTACATTCACGGTTAGCTGCTGACCTTGATGTGCTTCTTGCAAATAACATAAATGTGTTTCTAATGTGAAAATGGTATAGCTGTACTTTTCTCGAGCTTGTGCCTCTAGTCCGATTTCATCGATAAAGGCATCGACAGCAAGACTAAATACTTTCGCATAAGCTGCATCATTCATATGGCCGTTATAATCCACCCAATCGTGATGCACATAATCTTGATATTGAAAGGCTTGTTCCGCCATTGCTATAGAGCCTCCTTAGATTTTTGACTGTGGCCAATAATCTTCTACCAAATCTAGTAGTTTAACTAAAAATTCATTTCGTTTATTTTCTAATTCAGAAATTGGCACGTCACCGGCATGACTTTCACAGCCTTCAATGACTTTTTCTTTCAAGTCTTCTGTTAATTCAGGTGCTTCTAATTTCGTCCATGGCTTTTTCAATGCCGGACCAAATTGTTCAAGCATATGACGCATTCCTTGTTCACCACCAGCTAAGTGGAATGTTAAGAATGGTCCCATTTGTGCCCAACGAAGTCCTGCACCATAAATAATGGCGGCATCAACTTCTTCTGTTGTCACAATACCATCATTTACAAGGTGTAATGCTTCACGCCATAGAGCTTCCATTAACCGATCAGCTACATGACCTTCGATTTCTTTGTTAATTACTAGCGGTCTCATTTGGATAGATTGATAGAAGGCTTTTGCTCTTTCGATTAGTTCATCATCTGTTGCTTGACCACCAACAAGTTCAACAAGCGGTAAAATATATACCGGGTTAAACGGGTGTGCCACAATGACACGTCCAGGGTGTTGTAAACCTTCTTGTAAGGTGGTTGCCATAATACCAGATGTGCTTGACCCGATTATCGCATCAGGTTTCGCGTGCTGATCAATATTGGTTAAAACACTTTTTTTAATATCTTCACGCTCTGGCACGTTTTCCTGTATAAAATCAGCATCGTGAACTGCTTCTTCTAAAGTAGAAACAAATGTTAGACGGTCTTGTGAAGCACCTTCTGCCATGCCTAACCTTTCTAACTCTGGCCAAACTTGCTCTACCACTTGACGTGTACGTTCTTCTGCACCATCTGCAGGATCAAATGCTACTACATCTAATCCTCGTGCTAAAAATCGGCCAATCCAGCCATTTCCTATTACACCTGTACCAACTACTGCTACTTTATTGACGTTACTCATGCTTTCTTACCTCCATTGGGATTTCGCAATCCGAATTGTTGTCTTGCTTCTTCTGGTGTCATCACTTCAATATCATTGCCGTTTAGCATAGTAACTGCTTTATCAACGAGTTGGTCATTACGAGCTAGTACACCTTTGGATAAATAGATGTTATCTTCCAATCCCACACGCACATTTCCACCTAACTGTGCTGCTTGTGCCAAAATTGGTAACTGCATACGTCCAATACCAAATGCTGACCAATGTGCATTCTCTGGAAGACGATCTCTCATATAAAGCATTGTTTCTACATCTGCATCCATTCCCCATGGAATTCCCATGCAAAATTGGAACATTGGGTCGCCATCGATTAATCCTTCATTTACAAGTTGTTTGGCAAAGCGAAGATGTCCGGTATCAAAACATTCCAGTTCAGGTTTTACACCACTGTCTTGAATCAATTTTGCTTGATCTCTTAACCAATCAGTCGGGCTCATATAAATCATATCTCCGAAATTTACTGAACCGCAGTCGAGTGTACACATTTCTGGAAGTAGTTCGCCGACTGGTTCGTGACGTTCTGCTGGTGTTTGCATATCTGTTCCATTGCCTCCAGCTGCTGGCGTATCTAAACTCGGAATAAAATCACCGCCACCTCCAGAAGTAATATTAATAATCACGTCTGTTTCTGATTCGCGTATACGATCGACAATTTCTCGGTAGTGATTAACATCATGACTTATTCCACCTGTTTTTGGGTCACGAGCATGGACATGTGCTACCGTTGCACCTGCTTTTGCTGATTCGATCGCTGCTTCAGCGATTTCTTTTGGTGTTACCGGAACATAAGAACTTTTTGCTGTTGTATCTCCTGCACCTGTTACCGCAGCTGTTAATAATACTTTGTTCTTCATTGGATATCCTCACTTTCTATATTAAGATGCTTTTTATCTGTCAAATCTTTTATAATTTGTATACCATCCGGACGGTTTTTTTATCACAGTTAGAAACTATACCATCCAGACGGTTTATTTTCAACCCAAGATAATAGTTGAAAGGGGTTACATTGGGTGATTTTGCGAATAAAAGTAGCGCATTAGTGACTGTCAGGACAATACATTCCGTGTTTTCGACAAAAAATCACAAAAAAAAAATAAAACACCAGCTTGATAAACTGGTGTTTTGTACAAAAACTAATTAATCTGATTCATTAGCCCAATCTTTGAGCTTTTTATAGACTGCTTCTTTCTTTTCCGGTTCGATATGATATATATCGAATAACTCAGATAACCAAATCCCATCAGTAGCCAAACGAATGATGGTCGCTTTGATTGGATCTATTCCGTCATGTTCGATTTCATGCTGCCACTCCGTATATAGTTCACGAATAGGATCCAACGAATTGGAGCTTACTGCTTTTGCAGCAAGTAAACCATAATGCATATCTTTGTTTTGGTATGCTTGATTAAAAGTGACATCCACATAGGCACGAACCCATTTTCCCTTATCAACAGGATCTGCCTCAGCGTTATTTGCTATTTTCTCGCGATAATTGTTCGCAAGGTGTTCTACCATCCCTTGTACGAGAGCTTCTTTGGATGGGTAATGGTAAAGTAGTCCGCCTTTACTAATGCCCGCTTCTTTTGCAGTAGCGTCCAGTGTTAAGTTAAAGATACCTTGCTCACTAACGACCTTTGATGCAGCATGAAGGATTTCCACTTTTCTAGAATTTCTGCCCATTCGAGATCTCCTCTTTTTTTAAACTTGTGATATTACTATACTATCCAGACGGTATATTTTTCAATCATTTTTTTGGAGAATTTTTGAAAAGAGAGAAATAACAAATAAATATGTTATAATCTCTAGTTAAATGGTAAAATATAACACAAAAGAATTTTTCTCCTACTCGTCCATACTCCCCTATAATAAGACGAACTCTATTATGTACAATCTCTTCATTATGATTTTTAAAGAATTGATATTTAAATCCCGAGTCATTACCAATTAAATTAGTGATATAATGCGGAATACTGTCTAAACAGATAAGTACTATATCATGTGATAAAATCCCATAAGTATAAATTAACCTGATCTAAGCTAACCCCGCCACACTTTAGATTCCTTGAAACAAAAGAACTGCAAACGCGATTTACTTTCCTTGAATCCTATGTCAAAACATCCGTCAAGTATGCTATAATCAAACATATAATATAAGGAGTGCTGTTAAATGGCAGAAAAACTTTTATTGGAGATTTTAGATGAGATAAAAGGGATGAAAGCTGAGGTTAACGGCGTTAAAGCTACTATTAATGGCATTAATGGTACAATCGGCGGCATGAATCGTACGATCGCTGGCATCAAAGACGAACAAACAAAAATGAATCAACGACTTAATGAAATGGATCGTCAATTCAATAAACGTTTTGATCGATTAGAAAACAAAACAAATGCCATTCAAGAACAAACAGCCAAAATAAGTGAGTATCATACAGAAACGATGCAAAAGTTAAACAGTAAAGCCACTAAAGATGATTTTAATTATCTTAAAGAGATGGTTTTTAAGCATGACGAAGAAATTTATAAAATTAAATCACAATATCAAAGTATAAATGAAAATTAGCATACTTTTAACTAAATAGTTTATTCTAAATAATCCCTCTTAGAGGACTTGCTATTATTAATAAGCGGTTCATCCCAACTATTAAATGTGGGATCAACCGCTTCGTCTTCCTTTGATTAAACGGACCCTTTTACTTAGAATCTTCCTGATTTTGTTGAAGCTGTTGTTGCCCCATCTTGACTAATTCTTGGACCATATTACCACCTATGTGTCCACCTATTTTTCCAGCATCCTTAGCCTTAATATTCCCATTATAGCCTTGCTCAAGTGATACATGTTGTTCTGCTGCCACTTCATACTTTGCTTTTTGCGGATCATTTGTATTAGCTATTTTTGCTTTTAATTGGTCCAATCCTTCTCGAGCTTCTGGAACAAGTATTTTATTCCTTTTTGCCATTCTATTCATATCCTTTCCTTGGAATAGTTTTCACCAGCATGACTCGTTAGTTTATTATTTTCATTTTTCCATCAATCGTATTTTCTATCATTAGAATCCGGATTTTTTACATTTATTCGCTACTTTTCACTATCCTTCATTGTTTTCATTTACTCATTACCATGTTGTAATCCTCTCTTTACTATTATGTTTTGCATTTAACTAGAATTTATGAGTATCATTTGGCTACATCAAGGTTAAAATAAGCTCTATAGAATAGGAAAACAAAGAAAAGCGCAGAGCGCCCGCTTAAAAACGTAGCGGCTGGAGCTAATCAACTGAGATAAAGGAATCACTGGGAGCTTGCGAACCGATGATGACTTATCGTAGGGAGATTCGTGAAGTCGCCTAATTTTTGGGCGCTAGGAGCTAGACATCTCCAAAAATTTTATACTTTCTTGTCCTATAAGAAAAACCGGGAAAGGCCACCCGGTCCTTTTCATTGACCAAAATAATATATCGATGGTATAAAGTAATTATTTTGAGATAGATATTGGGCGTAACAACCGCTACGGCTTGCCCACTTCGCTTTCCGTGGACCGTGTCTTCAGCTAACTTTTGTAAAGAAGATCGCTTTATAAAAGTGGATCTTCAGATCACGCTGATCCCACAGGAGTCGAAGTGGACGCCTACGCTAATTCATGCTCTACAATGAATGTACTCGCTGACATTCCAATTTTATTACTCAGGTTAAGAAAGCTCGAGAAGTTAGCAGTCACAAACGTTGTAGAACAGTTTCATAGCGAAGGCCGTCCACTTCCACTCCTACGGGATGATTTTCGACTAAGATCCACTTTGATAAGCGCTCTTTGCTTACAAAGTTAGCTTAGGCGAAAATCCCGTGGAAAGGGAAGTGGACAGCCGCAGCGATGGTTTCCTGTGCAAGCTATTTCAAAATGGCTACTCTGCTTACAAATGCGTTGATACCGCGGATTATATGCTTTCCTATATTAT
This sequence comes from Gracilibacillus lacisalsi DSM 19029, assembly GCF_000377765.1. Lineage (GTDB taxonomy): Bacteria > Bacillota > Bacilli > Bacillales > Amphibacillaceae > Gracilibacillus > Gracilibacillus lacisalsi. The sequence goes on from NZ_KB898669.1 coordinate 150,464, forward strand.
AAAAAAACCGGCAAACATCGCCGGTCCATTATTAAATACTAATTAGATGTCGATTACTTTGGTAGTAATGACGGAATATTGGAACAGGTTGTGCACCTTCTCATAGCGGAGAATAACGTATTTTTCTGTTTCTTACACAGCAATCTAGCAAATAGTCACGAAACCTTTCTGCTTCTTGTTTAGTTAAGCGTCTCCTCTTATCATTCAAACTGGCTCCAGCACCTTGACTACTATATTCATACAGCCGTGCTTCCATTGGAGAAAATCCCCCCATCTCTTTCCATCCCTGAGCTTTGATATGAGCTTCCATGTTACATTGATAAAACAATACACTAGCCTGTGCATCTGGATCTCCACCAGGATGCCATGGCCTTCCTAGGTATACTGTGTCATCTGCCATATCCGTTGATTCTTTTAAAAGCTTACATGACTCAAATAAGTAACCATACGGAACATCAATGGAGGTGCTTGCAGCGGTAATAAAACCATTGTTTTCCGTTTCACCTCGATCTAATGACACAATATCACACGCTTCAAATACAGCCTGGCCACTACCAAAAATAAAATCAACCGCACCTTCAATTACACAATTAGTAAAGTAATGTGTACCAGTATCTACAAGCAACGTATCTTGGTAACCTCGAAAGCAGCAATGTCCAAACATCACGTTGTCACTTTTATCTGTGGTACGAAAGGCAACCGCTTGGATATGAGAAACTTTCGTTGGATCATCATCTCTCTTTCGATATTCATTGATGTAATCAAAACTATTCTCAAAGGTCATATTAATCGCAGTAAAATTCGGTTCTCTAACGGTGACACTTGCACTGCCAAATGTGCCATATGTTGTACCATCACTTTTCTCTGTACCACTTGCCACATCATACGTCACAACAGTTTTGTCTCTATCCTCACCTATTAATGTAATCGACGGCTTTTCTATTTCTATTTTTTCATCATACACCCCTTTAGAAATAAATATGGTTGCAGAATCTCCTTTAACATTGTCTAAAGCCGTTTGTATAGAAGAATACACCTTTTTTTGCTGATATTTTTCCTCTTCTTTCTCTGAATAATGTTGATCAACGATATAGTCGATTTGCAGACTATAACGCTGTTCTATAGTATTTATTTTATTATTCATTCTTTTTCCACCTATCTTATTTAGTGTTGAAAGTTAATTGATACAAATGATCCTTTTTTGCATCAAACTCAAACAAACCTGTTTCCAGTTGAGAAATTTCTCCTTTATCGATGCTGACCTTAAATGGATGACTCATCCTAAGACGGCAGATCCTTGATTGTGACGCTTTTATATGGACATACATTAATTGATGATTCTGCCATTTGATCTCTAGCGTAAATCCACCTCTGGCTTTTAGCCCTTTCACATAACCAGTTCTCCAATCTTTAGGCAAAGCTGGTAATAGATGAATTTCGTTTTGATGACTTTGGACGATCATCTCAGCAATTGCTGCTGTACCGCCAAAGTTCCCATCAATTTGAAACGGCGGGTGGTTGTCAAATAAATTTGGTAGAGTAGATGATTTTAACAACTCCTTAATATTTTCGTAGGCATCCTCTCCTTTAAATAAACGTGCCCACATATTGATAATCCACGCTCGACTCCAACCGGTATGCCCACCGCCATGCTCTAATCTACGATTTAATGTCACTTCGGCTGCCTTTGCTAGTTTCGGTGTCGTAATTGGCGATATTTGATTACTGGGATGTAAAGCAAATAAGTGAGAAATATGGCGGTGACCTGGTTCGGCTTCCTCATAATCTTCCAACCACTCTTGAATTTGGCCATACTTTCCGATTTGAATTTCAGGAAGCTTTGACCTTAGATACAATAGCTGATCACGAAATTCATTGTCAGTTTCTAAAACCTCACTTGCCGCGATACAATTAGAGAAAAGTGCATGGAGAATTTGACTGTCCATTGCCGGTGCTTCACACATTTTCCCGACCTCTCCACTTGGTAACTTATATGAATTTTCTGGTGATACTGAAGGGGTGGTGATCATGTATCCGTCTTGATTTTCAACTAGGAAATCGACGAAAAATATAGCTGCTTCTTTCATCGCATCATAAGCTTTTGCTAAAAATTCTTTGTCACCGTTATATTCGTAATGCTCCCATAAATGCAGACAAAGCCATGCGGCTCCCATTGGCCAATAACTTGCTGGTGGGTAGATATCTTGCGGTGCGGTATCTCCCCAAATATCGGTATTATGATGAGCGGTAAATCCACGACAGTCATACATCTTCTGAGCTGTTAATCTCCCGGATTCCCGCATTTTTTCAATTTGTTGAAATAACGGCTCATAACATTCTGACAAATTACAAACTTCTGCCGGCCAATAATTCATTTGGGCATTGATATTTATCGTATACTTACTATCCCAAGGAGGAAGCATGTTATCATTCCAGATTCCTTGTAATGTCGCAGGCAATGAGTTTGGTCGACTTGATGAAATCATTAAGTAGCGTCCAAAATGAAAATATGTATTGATCAAATCGATATCTGTTTCCCCTTGTTTCATCCTTTCTAATCGCTCATTTATTGGCAATGATGTTATCCGCTGTTGATCCTCTAATTCCAGCTCCACTCGATGAAACAGGGTTTGATAATCCTTTATATGAGCTGACTTTAAGTCTTGATAGTTTTTCTTCTCAGCTGATGCTATTATATCTAAGCACCGCCTTTCTGGACCAGGGAATCGATAAGTCGTCGCAGCCGATAACAAAATAGTCACTGCACTTGCATTATTCACACAAACACGATTACCAAGCGTTTGAACAGTCCCATCATCAGCACTCACCCTCATAGCGGCTGAAAAAGCAATGCCATCCCTTCCACCTGTTTCTCCACTCATTACTATACTATTAGAGAAAAGAGGTTTGGTAGAATCTAAGTTCCTTGTATTCCCTCTATCTATATTTGCTTGTAATGAAATGGCACTTTTCTCCGAAGCAGTAATTCTCATGATCATTACTTGATCTGGATAACTCGTAAACACTTCCCTTTGAAACTCTATGCCTTCCGATCGGTACTTTGTTTTTACTATTCCATTATTCAAATCTAATTCTCTATAATAATCAGTGGTATCTGCAATATTAAATTGGATGATTAGCTCACCTAATGGTTCATAATGACGTTGGGCTTTTGGAATTCCAGAAAAACAAAGCTTTGCTAATTCTTCTGCTTCCATTAAATTCCCTTGAGAAAGCAATTTTCTTACTTTAGATAGATTAGGAAGCGCATCTGGATTAATTCGATCACGTGGTCCTCCATACCAAACCGTATCTTCGTTTAACTGTACTTTCTCTTTTATCACTTGCCCGAAAACCATGCCACCAAGCCTACCATTACCAATAGGTAACGCCTCATTCCAGTTCTTCGCCGGTTCTTTATACCACAATAATTTATTTTGATCAGTCATATTTAACACCTCATTTGATTTCTATTGAAATATTTTCAAATAGAGTTAGGGTTCTTAAAATTATTGTCTCAAGAACCCTAATGAATCTTGAATGGTCAAAGCTTATCGAAGAGCTTAGCTACTCACTCTGAAGCATTAAATTCTTCAATAATGTCATCACCACCTTGAGATCTCCAATCCTCTACGGCACTCTCAAAATCATCTTTATCTATTTGGTCTAACATATATTGATAGGTTGCATCTGTTATAATCTCCTGTAGCATAGAATTATCCTGTACAAATGTTTCGGAATACAATGGCTCGGTAGGATTATTAATTAAATAATTTTCATTATCCTTTATCAATTCTTCTGATTTTGCTTTTACATCATAGTCAATTAAGGCTTCATGACTACCTCTGGTTTCTGGCTCACCGATTAACAATGCTGCATATGGTTTGACTTCTCGATCAAACACACCCGAATCTACTATCGTTTTTGCTAAATCGTCTACAACTTCATAATGTTCCCCCTCTATTCCCCAATTAGCTAAATTGGATACTTCAGGTGTCATCATCTTATCAAAAAAGGAAAGAATTTTTTTCAACTCATCTTCTGTTTCTACTGAGCTCTTTGGAAAAAGCATTAAGCTTCCATATCCAGGTAAAGACCACACACCATACTCTCCATCCGGTCCTTCTACATAGTTATGCACATCAAATTCCACATTAGGATCATTAGCGACCGCATCATTGTATAGACTTCCTACATCACCCATTGCACCTATATACATACCTGCTGATCCATTTGTTATGAATTCTCTCTGATCAGTTTTACTCGTTACCGGAAAGTCTTGATTGATATATCCGTTTACACGTAGTTCTTTAAAAAAGTCCATTGTTTGCATATATTCATCAAACATAAATTCTGGTAATAACTCCCCGTCTTTTTCTCCCCAGTAGTTTGGTGTACCAAACCAAGAAGAGACCGTTTTAAATGCACCATAAATTAAGTCTCCTCTGTCAGCTAAACCAAACGTGTCATCTTTTCCATTTCCATCTGGTTCCTCCTCTGTAAAGGCTCGAGCCATTTCCATTATTTCATCGGTAGTTGTTGGTTTATCTAACCCAAGGTTATCTGCCCAATCTTTACGATAAATTAATCCTTGTCTAGATAAAGAAATGCCATTGTATAGACCATACACTTTCCCATTAATTTTTGTGTTTTCTATAATATCATCTTTTAATTTCTGTAAGTTTTCATATTCATCAAGGTATGGACCAATTTCCCAAAACTGACCATCTTCAATGGCATCACGATATTGGGTAAGTTCTTGAGAACCAACATTAATGACATCTGGCAATGAATTCGTTGCAAAAGATGAATTCAAACGATCATAATAGTTAGAAGCTGGAATCCATTGAATATCTATTTCCACATTCGTTTTTGCTTCAATCTCCTCTAACACCTTTTCCTTTGGTACTTCTGGGGTGTGAAGCCCCGCAATTATAGAGAATGAAAATGCTTCATCATCTCCGCTGCTGTCAGAAGTGTTATCACTACACGCTGAAATAACTAACAGGAGAGGTATCAAAAATACTCCTCCTAAATATCTCTTCCATCCTTTCAAGTGTATCACCCTCCAAAAATTATTTTATAATATTGCTTTGTACAACTTTCATGTTAAGAATGATTGATATCAATGTATATAATCATTTGTCTATGACTTTAAAATGCGTTTGATAAAGCGTTTTCATAATAGTCTGGAGGGGGAATGATCATGAGTCAGCACTATATTACAAAATGATTATATTTTATATCTGATGATAGTTATATATAGAAGTATTGATTTTATTACAAGTGAGACTATAATCAGGCGGGATCTTACAGACGTTTAACACCGTAATAAAACCCCAAAAATTAGTTTTACTAGCTAAGTATTGGCCGTATTATTTTCCTTCGTTTCTTTTCTATATATAGCTCTATACCTCCCAGGTGTTACACCTTCCATCTTCTTGAAAGAACGGATAAAGTTTTGGGGATTATTATACTTTAGTTCTTCCGCAATATGCTTGACAGGCTTACATGTTGTTATCAGCCACTCTTTTGCTTTTTCCAAACGATAATGTAACAGGTATTCACTAAAGGTATATCCCGTTTCTTTTTGAAAAATGCTACTTAAATATTTTGCATTATAATGTAATTCTGCAGCAATAGCATCGAGATAGATCTCTTTATTGTAATTTTCACGTATCATTCTCATAATTGTATCCGAAACTTTTCTATCTTTACTATCATTTTTATACTTTAACTCTTCAATTAAAGGAAGCGTGATATCATATAGCACCCAATCCCTTATTTCCCTTAAGGAACTTAAATGTTGATAATGTGTAATTTCCCTTGTGGAATCAAAGTGTTCTATCTGAACGCCAAGGAGTTCTTTTAATTCAAACAAATCATACAAAAATCTAGAAAGAATTACATCAAATTGGAAATCGTAAACATCATTTTGATCTATATATCTAAAGAAATCTATAACCAATTTGATGGCCTTTTCTTTATCGGTCATTTTTATAGCATCAAGAATTTGATGATTGATAGCAGCAGGAAATGGCACTATATTAATAGGTTCTCGATTCAAATTATCATAGAATATAATAGAGCCTGGCCCCATTTTTAATCGATATTTTAGTGCTTCATCACTTTCTCTATAGGCTTTTTTCGTTTCATGAAGATACTTGTAGCGCCTACTAATACCTATGCTAATAGTTAATTGAAAGAGCTCGTTCACCTTTTTTTGGATAAACTCCGCTTTTTGATTGATAAACCTTGTATATTCTGCTTCATTTAAATGATCTGTTAAAAGGATGGTTGATTGCGTATCATTCATGACAATAGGCGTAAATCTTTCATGCGGCGAAATAATATCTTCCATCAAATTATTTATAGCAAATAAAATTAACTCTTGGTCCATTTTATTAAATTTTTTATCTCCCATTTCTGTAAAATCAATTTTCAATGAAAATATCGTTAACCATGTCCACTCTTTTTTATATTGCAATGATCGTAATTTTGCAGAGATTTCATCCTCTTTTACCTTTCCTTGTATTAACCTTATCATAAACAATTGCTTTAATTGGGGCACAAAATATTGTACGCGTTGTTCCAATTGATTATTTTTATTTAATAATTGCTCCAAATGCGTTTCAATAAGATCAAATTCGTCGTCTATTTCTTCTAATGATTGTTCTCCTTGATTAGAGTGAACTATTCTTTTCAACTTTTTCACCGGTTTGTATAGATGTTTACTTCCTAAAATAGCAAAAAAGATCGAAATACTGAGTAATATCAACAAAACAAGTATCGTAATAATAGCAATAGAACTAGATTTTTCGTGTATTTCACTTAATTTGACAAAAGATAAATATGTCCAACCATTATAATTAGATTTTTCATAATTTATTTGGTAAGTAACTCCATTTAATTCGTATTCAAATTGTCCATCAGAATCATTATGATTGATCTCATCCAGTAAAGAATTTGGAATACGTTCACTCTCGTTAATTTGCGTATTCGAAGTATTCTGAGCGATAATTTGATTATTTTCATCTAGTATTAAGTATGAATCAGTTTCACTTCGCTGATCAATTATTTTTGTTAACTCACAAGTAGGAATAAGTACTCCTATAATTCCAGAAGGTTTACTTGTTAATATAGGTAATTTCTTTACAAGGTTAATATAATGAGAGCAACTTTTTTGGGGGGCATTTGGAAACTTTATTTCATCTGCTTCCTCTAATATCCAATTTGATTTTCCAGAAATTTGCATGTAACTTGTTCTTATATTTCCGTAGGTACTGTCATTTAAATGGGTTAACCCGTTATTATTGATTAACCATTTTTTGTTAAAATTAATAAACACAACATCTTCAATACTTTTTTCTAATGTTTGGATATGGCTTAAGTCACGCTTTAAATTACGTAAATCATTATAAGATGTTGCATCCATATTAGTTCTTAGAATACTTGATGTTTGGGAGGGACGCACAAAATAACTGGTAGATAAATCAATATACTGTAGGGCCTGTTCAATATTTGTTTTGACCTGGTAAATATTTTGCTTTTTTTCATCATTAGAATAATCGATGATAGCTTTAGATGATTGCCAATAAGAAAGAGTACCAGTAATAATAACTGGTACTGTGCTTAAAATAATGAGAAGAGCAATCAGTTTATAATAATGATTATTGAAGATTTTACTCATAGGCATATATCCCCTTTTTCAAAATACCTTTATACATTGATCCAAGCGGATTAGTGAAGGTATCAACACATTTTGGATACTATTTTTGTCACTATCGATTCTAAACTTCTACTAGCCCATTAACAGGCTAAGACTTTTCAATTACTAATATCTATAGGTCCCATTTGCTTAGTTATAAAGATTATTCTCCAGTTCCAAGCTTCACTTTGGCATTCTTCAGTTAATTTCATCCCTTGATTCATTGAATTCTGCAATAATATCGTTCCCACCTTCATTCTTCCATCGTTCCACTGCATCATTAAAACCGTCTAAATCAATTTGACCTTGCATATATTGGTAGGTTGCATCGTCAATTATTTGTTGCAATCTATCCCCATCTCTAACATAAGTCGCAGAATCTAGAACAATCGTTGGATCATGGATTAAATAATCATTATTCTCACGAATTAATCGATCCGCCTTGACTTTCGGTTCATAATTTGCCACCAATTCGTGACGTCCATTTGTTTCAGGTTCCCCGATTTCTAAAGAAAGGTAAGGATGTACTTCTGAATCGATTTTGTGACGGTTTTCTTCTATAGGAAGAGCGCCACCATCAACCACTTCATAATGCTCTCCTTCTACCCCCCATATAAGAAGGTTAGCCACTTCTGGCGTCATTAACTTATCATAAAATGATAGAATGTTTCTCAAATCCTCTTCGGTTTCAACTGCAGCTTTAGGAAATAATATAACACTTCCGTAACCTGGGATTGCCCATATACCAAATTCACCATGTGGCCCTTCAATATGATTATGGACATCGTACTCTATATCCGGGATAATATCTTTTGCATCATTATACGTACCCATTACATCTCCCATAGAACCTACGTACATACCTGCAGTGCCATTTTTAAATAAGGCTGATTGATCCGTCTTACTTGTTACGGCAAAATCTTGGTTCATGTAACCATTTGAGTGCAGTTCTTTAATAAAATCCATAGTTTGAATATATTCATCAAACATGAATTCTGGTAGCAATTGGCCATCTTTTTCTCCCCAATTGTTAGGAGTTCCAAACCATGAGGATATTGTTTTAAAAGCTCCATAAATTAAGTCATTACGGTCCGTTAAACCAAATGTATCATTTTCTCCACTTCCGTTTGGATCATCCTCTGTAAACGCTCTTGCCATTTCAAAAAACTCATCGGTAGTTGTTGGTGCTTCAAGGCCTAAGTTGTCTGCCCAATCTTTACGATAAATAAGTCCCTGTCGAGATAATGGTCTACCCTGATATAGTGAATATATCTTTCCATCGACTTTTGTATTATTAAGTATATCTGGATTTAATTTGCTCAAGTTCTCATATTCCTCAAGATAAGGTCCAATTTCCCAGAATTGACCTTCTCGAATGGCCTCCTTATATTGATTAAACATATTAAAACCCATCGGCAAAACTTGAGGTAATGAGTTAGTCGCAAAAGCCGCATTTAATCTTTCTTCATAGCTTGAGTCTGGAACCCACTGGATATTTAAGTTTGTGTTGGTTGCATCTTGAATTAGTTCTAATAAATATTCACTAGGAGTTTCAGGAGTGTGAAGATTAAACATTGCTTCAATTGTATAACGCTCCTCTTCTTCCGCTTCATCATTTTGTTTGATATTTTCGTTTCCTGTATTACCGTTGTTATTATTTCCGTCATTGTTTCCTTCACCACTTGTTGAGTCATTTTCAGTACATGCTGCTAATAATACAAACATGAAAAGAGCAAGTAAAACAAATAAAAATTTACTCGATTTCATCAAAAGTATTCCCTCCTGTTTTACTTATTTCTTGAAAAATTCTAATAGTGTAACAATTCCTCCTTTGAGATAACGCTTTCATTTTTGAGGATTTTAACTAGCTAGATTAAAAATCCTTTTCCTTCTTGCAATACCAAACTGATATCAAATGTCGGCACCCTCCAAAACAATCGCTAGCTATTGCTTTATATAACTTTATATTAAGAACAATTACGATCATTGTATATAATCATTAGTCCACAACTTTAAAATATTGTATGACAACGTTTAAAAACTAAATTGATGAACTAATGATCACTAGTTCGGCATTTTGTTACTTAATGATTATTTTCAATTCTCAATGATAATTATCCTAATAGAAGGACATTAGACGGTATTGGAAATAGGAAAATGCTTTTATCAAGCTCCATTCGCAAATGGTATTACTTTACATTTTTCCCTTATATTTAAATTATATTGGCTTTATCACATTCTATATTTTCTTACTTTTAAGCGGCTCGATTACTTGTAAAAAGAAGGGTACCGGTCCACTTATCCGGTACCCTTCTATTGACATTATATTAATTTCACAAGTATTCTCCCTCTAACTTGTCCCTTCAATAAGGTTGGCAGCATGTCTGGAAGTTCTTCTAAGCTAACTTCTTGAGAAACAAACTCCTCTAAATTAGCTAATTTTACATCAGTCGCTAAACGTTCCCATATTTTCAAACGTGTTGCCATCGGACAATAAACAGAATCAATCCCTAGCAAATTAACTCCTCTTAAGATAAATGGAAAAACAGTAGATGGCAGTTTTGTCCCAGCGGTTAACCCACTGACAGCAACCGAACCTCCGTATTCGATTTGACTTAAGACAGAAGCTAGTGGTTCGCCACCGACTGGATCAACGGCAGCTGCCCATTTTTGTTTTGCTAAAGCTCTTATTTTCCCGTCATATACTTCTTCACGAGAAACGATTGTATTCGCACCAAGTTTATGCAAATAATCACGCTCAGATTCCTTTCCGGTACTAGCCTCTACTTGATAACCGAGTAAAGAAAGAATAGCTACCGCAAAACTGCCAACACCACCAGTTGCACCTGTGACAAGCACCTTTCCTTTGTCTGGTGATAGATTATTTTCTTCTAAACGTTGAACAGACAATGCCGCAGTAAAACCAGCTGTCCCAATAATCATGGTTTCTTTCAGAGAAAGACCTGCTGGAAGTGGAACAATCCATTTGGAGGGAATACGTGCATACTTACTGTACCCTCCATAATGGGAAACGCCGATCTCATAGCTAGTCGCGATCACCTCGTCTCCCTCTTTAAACTGTGGATCATCAGATGAAACAACAACACCTGCTAAATCAATTCCAGGTATCATCGGATAATCGCTGACAACATTGCCGTTTGGAATCGTTGCGAGGCTATCTTTATAGTTTATTCCGGAATAATGAACACGGATTAAGACTTCTCCCTCCGGTAAATCCTGAAAGGTTAGCTCCTTCCTATTAACCGAAAATTCTTCATCTTGTTTATTTACAACTAATGCTTGAAATTTTTCTGGCATCATTAGTCCTCCTTGCAAACATATGCAAAATTTATCCAAAGCATATCATTTGTTGTGGTTGACATCAATTATGAGGGACCGTGATAAAGTAATGTATATTTTTTTAGAAGGAATAAACAATATGAACAAAAGGAGGAATTTGCATGAAACATGTAAGTGCTTTGTTGATTAAGTTTATAGCTTCTCTAGTTCTTCTATATCTTATCCTTGGATTAATGTATGGAATGACTTTTGGTGAGGTTTTTCTTTTAACTGCCGTGTTAGGATTAGCTGCTTATGTAATCGGGGACCTATTGATATTACCTAGAACAAATAATACACTAGCGACTGTAGCAGACTTTTTCATAGCATGGTTAATTATATTTATGTTTGTTGATGGTATGGCAGTAACTGATAACATTTTTACAGCTACTACGATTGCAGCATTAGCTGTTGGTGTTTTTGAAATATTCTTCCATCGCTATTTAGCTAATCAAATTTTGCCTGATGATGAGAAAGGGGCAATGGATAGACAGTTACAGTATCAAACTGAGATATCCGATGAGCTAGGAGAACAACCACCAAAAGATGAAAAATTCGATAAGTAATTAGGAAAACCTTAAGCATGTAAACTATAACTGCACAACAATGGTCAGACGATTCTCTACCGATTGGGGTGCAGTTTTAAATTAAAATGGTTTTCGATTGGATGATTTTCCAGAACCGTGGGCGCTTCTAAATCTTATTGAAAAACCACTTTTAACTTAATATCTTGCGGATAATCCCCAAACTCCTTACCAAATATGTTGAAGCCACCTTTATGTAAGGCATTGTCTTTAATACCTACTCGGAAGGTCAAAAAGTTGTTTTCATATAAATTTAAATCATCAACCGTCACATTACTAAAAGGGATATCATCGATCATTGCTTTATCTTCCGTAACCTTCCAAGTCTTTAATGTGCCATATTGAGTGTTTGTACTTTCTGCCCAATATTTCGGATTTAACTTACCTGGTCTATCACCAAAATCCCCTGGACTTGTCCATGTACCTACATCTACACCATTTAGCCAAACACTGATATCTGAAGGCCAGTGATGATCATGGTTTGGTGCCTCGGAACAGACTTCAAATGATACTTGAAGCTCTTTCACTGTTGCACTTGGTGGAATGGCAAGTGGAAATTTATACTCTAAATAACCTTTTCTCGTCCAAATAAGTTGTGCACTTGATCTGGCAGGATTATAAAAATTAACTGGATCATCCTCTTGTATAATCAGCCCATCGTGATTAGCCATACCGCATGTTGGCGAAACGCTAAAGTCCGTATACTGTCCGATCGGCATTTCAATTTCGTAGTTTTCATATTCACCTGCATAATTTTTAGACGTATTTAATTTTATATGTACATCATCAAAATTCCTCGTACAAACCTTCATTGCTCCCCTGCTGGCTGGTCGAAGCTCTGTCAATATTAGTTCTGCTTCTTCTAAAACTTTAATATGAGAGGCTGCAGTAGACATCGGAATCCCAATACTTTCTGCCAATTGATTTATATTCATATTCTGTTTACTTAAAAGACTGATGATTTGTAACCTGACTTCTGAAGATAGCGCACGCGCCACCTTCCTTAATTTTTTTTGATCTTCAAGTGATAACTCGAGCAAAATCAGCTACCTCCTTACTTTCATTCTTATATTATAAATGAAAACCTTATATTATTACAATTTTTTTGGACTAAATCCCGATTACGTACAAAATAACTCTCATCTTTGAGGTAAATAAAAGGTATTTGAAATAAAGCAAGAAGGAAGAAGTTAAGTAGGGATTTTTCCACGTACTTATTATGTGCTCAGTATTCTCAATTGATTTTAATATACCGTGTAATAATAGAATCGTCCGTATTCAAGTTATTAATACTACCTTGAAAGTTACATGGTCAAAATTCTCCAATGAAATACATTTCTTTTTAGCAGTCTGATTTTTCTGGATTAGCCAGAATGATATCTTTGTATAGTATAAAAAATCCCCACTATCCTTTTTGATTTCTAGTGGGAATTTTTCAAGGCTAACCTTTTATACCTGTTAATGTTACCCCTTCAATGATATGTCTTTGGGCAAACATGTATACAATAATAACTGGAATAACCGAAATGGTTGCACCCGCCATCATATATGCCCAGTTTGTTACATATAAACCTTTGAAATTATTAAGCAATAACGGGACCGTGAAATTTTCTGGTGTGGATAAATAGATTAAGGCATCAATAAAATTGTTATACGTACCCATGAAAATGAAAATACCGACCGCTGCCAACGCAGGGCGAATCAATGGTAATATAACACTCCAATAAATTCGAAATGGATTAGCACCATCCATAACTGCTGCTTCCTCTAATTCCTTAGGGATTCCACGAATAAATTGACGTAAGAGAAAGACTGCAAAGGCATTGAATAATGCTCCAGGTACAATTAACGCTAAATGGGTATCAAGCCAGTTAATTTTATCCATGATTAAATATAATGGAATCATAGTAACTTGTTTCGGAATCATCATTGTGGCTAAAAACAAAATAAACAAGACACCAGATCCACGGAAACGTAGCTTCGCAAAAGCATAAGCAGCCATTGATCCAGTAAAAAGCTGTGCCACCACTACAATTGCCGTAATGTAGAAGCTATTCCAATAAGCTCTACCAAACGGCATGGCGGTAAAGGAATCGACATAATTAGACCATACGATAGGATCTGGAATCCATACTGGTGGTACTGCAAAAATTTGGGTCATATCCTTTAATGAACTACTAATAGTCCATAAAAAAGGAAATACCATAAGCAGGGCACCAATGGTTAGAACAATGTGTAGTAAAATCCTTGCAGGTGCAATTTTTTTCTTCGTCTGAGCAACTGTCATGACATTATCATTTAGTGTTTGTGTATTACTCTTCATAGTGAACCCACCTTTTTTGTAGCTTAAATTGAACGAGAGTAAAGATTAAAATGACAACAAACAAAATCATCGCAGCTGCAGAGCTTTCTCCGAACCGAAAGTCTACAAAGGCATTATCATAAATATGATATACCATCGTATAGCTCGCCTTGCCAGGACCACCATTTGTCATAACAAATGCTTGATCAAATACTTGGAAAGAACCGATAATCGCCATAATCGCTACAAAGAAAGTGGTTGGAGACAGCATTGGCAGAGTAATATTGCGAAACTGCTGAAATTTAGATGCTCCATCTATTTCAGCAGCTTCATAATATGTTTTCGATATTCCTTGCAGTCCTGCTAAAAAAATAACCATATTGTAGCCAAGCTGCCACCATATGCTTAACATTGCAATCGATATCATGACGAGATTCGTATTCGTTAACCAGTCAGGTCCAACTATACCGATCATTGCTAGAGCTTGATTTAGAATCCCAAGATCTCCATTTAGAATCCACATCCAAATAACCCCAATAGAAACAGAGCTTGTGACCACTGGCATAAAGTAAAATAAACGGTAGATCTCTTTCCCTTTAATTTTATTGAGTGCAATCGCTAGGAGAAGGGAAATCATCAAACCAATTGGTACAGTCAGTACCGTATATAAAATGGTATTGTAAGTGGCTTTCCAAAAATCCGAACTCGAAAACTGATAGATGAAATTTTCTAGTCCTACAAAGGATCTTTCTCCAAAGCCATCCCATTCCATAAAGCTTAATACTAGCGCAGAAATTAGTGGGATAATCGCAAAAATAATTAACCCTAGTAATTGTGGTGTCAGAAATATTAGTCCCCATAAGGCATTGTTTTTACGCACATTGCTCACCTCTTTATTGAAATATAGAATGGGGAGCAGGGATGTCCACTCCCACTCCCTCATGATTTACTGATTCCTATAATCTTGAATCATTGTCTCAGCTTTTTCGGTTATTTCAGCAATTGCTGCCTCTGGTGTGTTTTCTCCTAAGAACATCAAATCAAATATACTTGTTACTTCTGACTCTAGTCCCGGAATAATAGATTGATGTGTTTCTACTTTTCCTATATCACGAGTATCGATTAAATAACTTGCATGTTCTGGTACTTCTGCACCCTCGATAATATCATCCACACTTGAGATAGATGGTACTGCATTGCCATTTCCTTCGAGACGTGCTCGTTGTCCTTCTTCTGAAGTATAGAAAGAAAGGAATTTTTTTGCTTCCTCTAAATTATCGGAGTCAGTGGTTGCAGATAAATAGGCAGTTCCAATAGTTACTGGTTCCAGTTTATTACCTGTATTGGTTGGCCATGGTATATAGTCAAATTCCAGACTTTCATTTTCCCTAAACATCGGTGTATACCAGCGCCCTGCTCCTACAAAGGCTGTTTGGTTAGACATAAACATCGCGTCAGGTCCCTGGCCTTCTGGTAAAGAACCAGCATATTTGAAGTTACCATTTGTAACATTTTCATTTAAATAAGCAATAGCTTCCTCTGCCTTTTCATTATCTTGCAGCATGATATTTCCTTCCTCATCATACATTTGTCCACCATTGGACCAAACCCAGTTAAACATGTGTAGATATCCACTTTCTGCTACATAACCATATTTTCCTGATTCAGCAACTTGTTTGTTTACTTTAACAAAATTATCCCAATTCCATTCGCCTGCTTCGTACAATTTCTGCGGTTCATTTGGATCCAATCCAGCTTCTTCTAAAACTTTCTTGTTGTAATAAAGAAGCACTGGATTCGAGTCGACTGGTGCACCATAGATTTCTTCCCCTTTTTTGGCTGCTCCCCATAATCCATCCGCAAATTCATCTGGTTTCACATAACTTTCCTCTGAACCTAAGAATTCTGACAATTCAGCCACTCGCCCTGTCTCGATTAACTGTGACATATATTCTCCTCCAACATAGAACAAATCTGGTGATTGGCTACCCTGGAGCTGTGTTAATAATTTTTGTTTATACGTATCACCTGGTCCTGGAATTAATTTGATCGATACATCTGGATTTACCTCTTGATAAGCATCAATTGCTTTTTGATATACTTTAATTTCTGCTGGATTCCCCCAAGCAGTCATGGTTAATTCTCCTTCTTCACTACTACCAGAATTATTTGATGAGGAACTACTAGAATCAGAGCTACAAGCTGACAACAATAAAACAACAAATATTATAACTACAAATGGATTGACAAACTTATTTGCTTTACCTTTCATTTTCTTCCTCCTACCGTCCGTTATTTAGTATTATTTCAGTAAAATATCGCACTCCAGCAATAAAGCGCTTTCTAATATATTTAATACAAACACCCGTTTAATTGCTCACTCTGCATCCTTTTCTGTTGAGGGACTTAAGCAATTATATTTATTTGGTTAATTGCATATAGTCTAAAGCTAATTCACCCGAGTTATGTGCTAATTGAATCATCTGTACTCCTGCTTCTAACTCTATCGGAATAGAAACAGTATCCTGCTTATTACCCGTTGGAGGAAACTCTAGTTCACCAATGCTATGATTGTTTAGTACTAATTCCTGTCTTCCAATCTCATTTGTCTCGTTGCTATAAATCAGATCCAAATTGTAAGTTCCTGCTTCTTCCACATTTATCTGATACGCCAGACTTCCATCGCTAGTAACATTAACTTTCTGTTTATTGGATGCCGTATACGTATTGATAGTCGTTACGTTATTTAACTTTGCATGTTCTGCTTCATATTTAAATTCTGGATGCCTCGGGACTAATTCAATAAAATCAAGCTCTGCAAATAGATTTCCTTTTGTTAGTCTAATGTTATTTTCCGAACTGGTTAGATTGATAGTTTTTTCTGCAAAATACCAGCTGTCCCAGCCATAGTTATGATAGACAACTTCACCAATCGTATCACCATTAACGGAAACTTGATGGGAGGATGGCTCCCCCATGCCATTTGCATATCTGATTTTTAACGTGTAATCTCCGGCCGGAAGATCTACATCAAACTCGACAAAACTATCATCGTAATCCATATAACCTACCTTTGCTCCATTGGAAGAAGAGGTATTCTCTACAATACTGGCACGATGAACGGTAGCATCTTCTGCTTCAAATTTATATCCTACTTGAACTTTAGGGCTTAATGTACCTGCCTGTTCACCCGACGGCACTTCTAACAATGTTCCGGTTGCAACAGGTTTGCCAAAGTTAGGTGTCCCATCTTCATTCCAGGTGAACTTCTGCATTCTGATATTCCGATCCCAACCTGCTCCTTGAAATTTGGCTGCATGATAAATGATCCAATCCTCGGTTCCATCTGGTGATTTAAAGAAACCGTTATGTCCAGGACCATAAACATCCACTTCCGGATCTTTTTCAAATACTGGATCTGGACTCTTTTCCCATGCGTTCGGATCAAGTGGATCTGATCCAGTAAAGGTCAACATTCCTAATTTATAATCGTCGGTCCAGCTTCCACTAGCAGAATAAATCAAGAAGAGTTCTCCATCATTATTTCTTAAAAATTGTGGACCTTCATTGATAAGTGGTTCCCCGATTTTTTCCCAATCATATTCTGGCCTTGATAATTCTACTCTTTCACCGCTTATCGTCCAAGGATTGTCCATTGGCGCAATATAGATATCCTGACGCACATTAACGTCACCTTCCCAACCTGACCATGCAAAATAGTATTCGTCATCCATTTCCAAAATCGTTCCATCAATGGCCCATTTGTCAGCAGGGGTCGTTATCTTCCCATAGGTAGTTCCTTCCGGATAAGAATAGTCACTAAATGGATCAGACGTTTCTGACTGAAGCACATGCATGCGTTGCTTTTCCATATCACCATCAGATGCGGCAAAGTAGATGTACCATTGGCCATCAATAAAATGAATTTCAGGAGCCCAAATGTGCGCGCTATTAGGAGCACCCTGTTCCGGTGTCCAAACAACTTTACTTTCTGCATCCTGTAAGCCTGTAATAGTCTTAGATTTCCAAATCGTTACGTTATTCCCAGTTGTATTTGTATAGTAATAATAGCCATCTGTATGTCTAACGATCCATGGGTCTGCCCCATCACCTACCACAGGATTTTCAAATAGTTGTGCAGGTTCTTCTTCATAATAAAAGGTGATATGACCAATGTCTGGTTGTTGCCCCCCTTTATTTTTCGGAGCGTTTAATTCATTATCCATAGTATCCTCCTGATTATAACTATATAAATTACCTGCGTTACCACCCTTTACAAATACATACTTGATGCCAATATCAGACTGCCAATCAAAAGTTTTACTGTCATGAAAGTTGATCGCAAGGCTTCCATCATGATATAGCCCACTTTCATATGAGTCTTCTTTTAACTCTAACTTGAATTGCTTTAATTCCTTTAATTCATCAGGTAACTGTTCATTTCCGGGTCTATCATTCCCCTCTATTCGAATAGGATCTGAAGAAGCTTGAACACTAGAATCTTTACTTAAACCATGAAAAGATAGTACTAACACAACAAGAAACAGCAAGACTACGCTTTTTTTCAATACAGCCACTCCTTTTCGTTGAATGAAGAATTTAGATATTTACCATATTGTAATGTAAAGAATCCATTACCTCCTTTTATTGAGGAAACAGGGATTGTTCGATTGCTCAGAACAATCCCTTTGAAGTCTTAATTATTTATTTGTTTGATTTTTTCCAGTGATATTTTTGGTGTTCGGTCTTCTTTTAATAAACCATTAATTTCTTGTTGAACATCCGTAATTTGCGTATAACAATAACCAGATATATACGGAATGTCTTTGATGGCATTCGTGATATTTCGGTAGCGATTCAAAAATTGTTCCTCTGTTTCAACCTGATTACCGTATCCCCATCCGCTTCCTTCATTAAATGCAATACCACCATATTCGGAGATAATGATGGGCTGCCCTTTATACGTATAACCATTCGCAAAAGGATACTTATCATTATTGTGAGCTATGTCATTCTGAACGATCGCTTCTTTATTTCGATATCGATCTAAAAATCTTTCACCAAACTCCTCATAATCATGTAAGGTAATAATGTCTGAAATCGTATGTTCCCATCCATCATTAACGATAACCGGTCGTTCCGTATCCATTGATTTCGTTAAATAGTAAATAGACTCTGTAAAAGCTTGTTCTTTTTTATTGGTTGAGATGTGAGGTACACCCCAAGATTCATTAAACGGAACCCACGTAATGATCGATGGATGGTTATAATATTGCTGGACAATTTCTAACCACTCTTTTGTAAAATTCTCCACCGCTTGCTCTGAATACTCATATGTCGCAGCCATTTCAGACCAAACTAATAATCCTTTGCGGTCACACCAATAGAAGAAGCGCTCGTCTTCAAGTTTTTGGTGTTTACGAACACCATTAAATCCCATTTCTAATGTTTTTTCGATATCTTCGATCATCGCTTCATCAGACGGTGGAGTAAGCATTGTGTCCTGCCAATATCCTTGATCTAATAAAAGCTTTTGATAAATAGGACGGTTATTCAACAAAACCTGACCATTTTTTATTGATACTTTTCGCATACCAAAGTATGAATGCACTTCATCTAACAATCTGTCTCCTTCATATAAGCAAAATGTCACATCGTACAAATTAGGATGCTCAGGTGTCCAGTGCATGACCTTCCATTCATGTATTTCAGCTAATAGATCTACTTCAAAGTGCATCGTTGAACGGCTTGGTGTGAAAGAAAAGTGTTTTACTGTTTCACCTTTAAACTGAATCGTTGTTTCTACTCTCAGTTGCTCATCGATGTTACCTGTTAGTGAATAATCGAAAACTACTGAATTCGCATCAATGTTCGGTGTCATTTTTACATGTTCAATACTTTTGTTTTCGAGAAATTCTAACCAAACCGTTTGCCAGATTCCAGTTGTCTGTACATACCAACAACCGAAATTATCCCCTTTCCACCTTTGTTTCCCTCTTGGTTGATAACAGCTATTGCTATCCTCCACTTTCACAACAACTTCATTTTTGTCGTTTGTTGTAACGGCGTTAGAAATATCAAAGGAAAAGTGAGCATTTCCACCTTTATGGCTACCAATATATGCACCATTCACCCACACTTTTGTTAGATAGTCTGATGCCTGAAAGTGTAACAGCACTTTTTTACCAATTTGATCAGTTGGTATCTCAAAGGATCTTTGATACCATACGTATGGATGAAATTGTTCATCCCCTATACCACTTGCTTTTGTTTCATACGTAAATGGAACTTGGATATCCATTATTTCTGTCAAGTTCTGGTGCCACTTGTCACTTTCTCCGATATTTTGATCATCAAATGCGAACTTCCAAGTTCCGTTAAGGTTCATCCAACTATCACGTTGAAATTGTGGTCGAGGGTATTCTGTTCTTTGATAAGTCATTGTTTTTTCTGTCATGTCCATTCTCCTTTGTTATCCTTTTATTCCTGTAAAGCTAATTCCTTTTACAATTTGTTTTTCAAAAATTAAGAATGCGATGATTACTGGTATCGATGCAATAGCATTAGCTGTCATTGGTTGAACATACGCTTGTGAATAGGTAGCATTAAATACTGGTAAACCAACAGGTAACGTGTACAGCGTCTCTGACATGATCGATAAATAGGGCCATAAGAAGTTATTCCACGAACCGATAAAGGTAAAGATCCCTATCGCTGATAATGCTGGTTTCGCTAATGGTAATACGATCTTGTAAAATAATTTAAAATAAGAACAACCATCGATAATCGCACTCTCAACGACTTCTTTTGGAACATTGTCAAAAAAGCTTTTCAATATAATAACACCTAGTGGTGATGCTATCATCGGTAAGATTAAACCCGCATACGTATCAATTAACCCTAAGCTCTTTGCCACCTCATAAAGCGGGATAATCGTTGCTTCGCCAGGAATCATTAACCCTAGCAAAAAGAAAATAAAGATAAAGTTTTTGAAGCGAAATTTCATTTGGGAAATCGCAAATGCAGCTAGTGACGTTATCAACAACGTTAAAGCAGTCGTAATCACCGCTACAATCAAACTATTAAACAACCAACGAAATATTAAACTACCGAACATAATATCCACATAGTTATAAAATGTATACGGTGGTAAGAACCATTCGAGTGGTTCTGTTGTCGAAAAACCGTTTGGCTTAATAGAAACAAACAACATCCAAATAATAGGGGAAATAAAGATTAATGCTACGATAAACCCCAATGTCACCTTTAATCCTAATTTAGGATCACGATTTCGTTGTAATACTTTACTTTTTCTGATTGGAACCGCTGTCTCATTCCCGAATTGTGAATCACTCATTTAGTTCTCCCCCGATCTTTGACTCTTTAATTGAATAATAGAAAGAATTAATAAAATAAAGAATAGTGCATAGGACATCGTTGCAGCATAACCTAGATTATTTTGATTAAACCCAACTTCATAAATATATTGAATTAGCGGTCTTGTTGCCCCGCCAGGTCCACCACCAGTAATTAATAGAATTTGTGCAAACACTTTATAGGACGCCAGTATTTGTAACAGCAATATGACGCGACCGATCGGAATAAGCTGTGGTAATGTGATATACCTAAACATATCCCAGCGCGAAGCACCATCTATTTCACTTGCTTCATATAAAGATTCCGGAATATCCTGTAATGCAGCTAGGAACAAAATCATATTAAAACCAACTGTCCACCATAAGGTAACAACGACAATAGTCACCCATGCTAACCCTTGATCTGCCATCCACTTTGGTTCCGCCTCAATGCCAAACATTTGAATCACATTGTTTACCAATCCGTTATATGGCTGCAGCATAAAAATCATTAGAAAAGAAATAACAGACACCGATAAAATACTAGGTATAAAAAAAGAACCTCGGAAAAATGTTTTCAATTTCGTATTTAGGTTAGATAATAGTGCTAAACCTAAAGCCAATAAAACCATCGTCGGCGTCGTCAATATTACAAAGAGGGTAGTGTTCCATAACGTTCGCCAAAAATGGCGATCTGTAAACATTTTTATATAATTTTCTAATCCTACAAACTCTAATTTACGAACTAACGTCCAATCATATAGACTCATTTCTAAACCTTTAAAAATTGGAAATATCGTAAAGATCATGTAAGCAATAAAGAACGGTAATAAGAATGGAATCGCCTTTACATCATGGACCCATTGTTTCTTTATCATCATTTGACCTCCTCTAATAGGATGGAAAAAGAATAGCGTCTGGTCCTAGTCATTCGATTTTAAATTTATAGGACCAGGCTGCTAAGTTATCTGTAATTTTGATCATTTATTCTGCTATTAGATCCGTTACTTCTTGTTCAATCATGGTAAATACTTCTTCTGCAGTAGCATCGCCTGCCCAGTACGTGTCTAAATTACGAACAACAATATCCTGAATTCCACGTGCATGAACAGTACGGTCCACATATTTTACATAATCAGCAACTTCAGCGTACTCGCTGCGATATGGCATTTCTTGAAATTCATCTGACTCTAAAACAGTATCTTTAGCTGGTATATGTCCAGCTTTAGCCCAATCAGCACCATTGTCAGTAGCAAATTTCATAAATTCAACGGCACCTTTCTGTGCTTCTTCATCTGCATCATCATAATAAGGTAATACGAATGTATGAGAGCTTGCCCATGCAGCCTCTTGGCCAAACATATTCGGGAAAGGCATTGGTGTAAAGTTAAGGTCATCCGTTGTCTCCCAAATCCCCGTAGCCCAAACACCAGTAGACATCACAGCTGCATTGCCAGATTGAAAATCACTGTAAAAGTCAGCTAAATTTAGAGGAGTAACTTCATGTGTATGATATAAGTCGTAGAGGTACTCTGCTGCTGCAATTGCCTTCTCGTGATCCAATGCATACGTCGGATTTTCCAAATCACCGGAAACTAAGTTTTCTCCTCCCATCTGGTTATATAACGCCCACCAGATTCGGTATGGATCTTCACCATCACTGGAGAAAGCAAAGGCCATTTTATCTTCAGGTAATGCTTCTTTAAGCGAGGTTAAGAAGTCAACAAATCCTTCAGGTGTTTCTTCGAACATTGGAGTGCCATCATCATTTAGAAGACCCGCTTCCTCAACAAGATCGTTGTTAATATACATAATTTCTGGATGAGTATCGATTGGCACTGCATAGTTATTGCCATCATAGATGGTGACATCTAACACATTCTGATTAAACTCATCCCAGTCAAGTCCTACATCCGCAGCATAATCATCAATATTGGTTACAAGTCCTTGGCTAACTAATTCAGGCAAAACATGACTGTGCGCAATACCTAAGTCAGGGCCTTGTCCCGATCCAACACTTGTCAGTAATTTTGTGTAATATTCATCATAATCCTGGTGAACATTATTAACAAAATACGTTTCTTGACTTTCATTAAACTCCGTTACGATATCTTCCATGTATTCCGCATCCCCACCACTAAACAAATTCCACATAACCACTTCAGTAGCACCTTCCGGAATTTCTACATCATTTCCAGCTGAATCAGAGTTATCAGAACACGCGGCCAATATCAAAGCAACAAAAACGACACCAATAAATGCACTAAACCCCTTCTTCATATTGACTCCTCCTTTATTTAGTTACAAATAAAATGTTTAATTACAATTTTTCTGTAACTTTAAATATAGAATACGCTTACATTTTATAAAAGTCAATACTATTTCTGTTCAATTGATTAACTTTTTTATATTTTTCTTTTAGTCATACAGATAATAAAACTGATTTATCCAAATTAATTAGTTATGCTAATTGCAAAAAAACGACTAACTTCGCCATTTATCCAAGGTTATACAGTCTGATACACTTAGGATCTTAAGGTTTGTTTGACAGTAAATGATATTATGTATTAATACATATTTTTTGTATTAATTACATTTTTCGACTTTAATCTGCAGTTTTTCTAGAGAAATCATCCAAAAATAAAACTGTCTAGGAAAGTAGGTACCGACCCCCGAAAGTTAGAGTGAAAAATATAACTTTCGGGGGTGTTTTTATGGCTAAATATAGTGAAGAATTTAAAATTAAACTCGTCACAGAGTATTTATATGGAAAGCTAGGATATAGATCATTGGCAAAAAAATATAATATGGCTAGCGAAACATCAATCATTGAATGGGTAAAAGTATATAAGTCCCAAGGAATGGATGGGTTAAAAAGAAGGCAGACGAAGGAGATGTATCCTGTTCAATTTAAATT
>NZ_KB898670.1 GCF_000377765.1 Gracilibacillus lacisalsi DSM 19029
AAAATGTGATGACAAAATCGTATCTAAAATAAACTTTGTACTTGTTTTACCAAAACTACCGGTAATTCCGATTGTTTTCGTATTTTTGGCACTGTTGATCATTCGTTTTGCATCTTGATAATAGTATTCTTTGATTCTATTTTCAATCGGCTTGTTAATAAGATTAGCCAATAACACTACTCCATATGTGAAGATCGAACCTAACACCATCACTAACCCAGCATAGCTTAACGGGTAATCAT
Organism: Gracilibacillus lacisalsi DSM 19029; assembly: GCF_000377765.1. Taxonomy (GTDB): domain Bacteria; phylum Bacillota; class Bacilli; order Bacillales; family Amphibacillaceae; genus Gracilibacillus; species Gracilibacillus lacisalsi. Next base: position 243 of record NZ_KB898670.1, read on the forward strand.
TCCAAATAAAATGCAAGCTCGTTGCGAATAAGAAAAGATAAATAATCGCAATAGTCGTAATCAGACGTTTGACACGTGCGGTAACAGCTAATTTTTTCTTTTCTTGTTTCGTTCTAGGCACGAATAGACCTAGCAATGCGATCACGAATATGAGCCAATTCCACTCCAAAAATAATAGTAGGGCGAAAATAAGTGCTAACCACTCATGAATAGGTACAACTTTTGACCAATGCTCTGTCATCCATCGCCATAATCGATTGTTAAAATAACTGTTTAATTGCAGCATATGGATCGATTGTTTCACTCGAAAGAAAGCATATACCATCCATAATACACTGACAATTGAAAATATAATCTCCATCATCAAACTGCTCCTTTATCCTCTTCTAAAAAAGTATCTACAATCACCGCGACACGACGTTTTTGTTCTAAAAACACATAATGGCCTGCATTCTCAATTAAAGCTAATCCTGCATTTGGAATTAACTTTTCCATCATTTTCGCATCTTGTACAGGCGTTGCCGCATCATTTGCACCCCAAATTAATAATGTTGGTGCTTTAATATTAGGCATATGGTGCTGTAGATCCTCGTTAACTACTTTACTTAATGTTTGCTGCATCACTCTAGATGCATTTTGATAATCCGAAGATCCAGCTTTACCACGGTATTTTGCAATAATTTCATCTTTATAACGATTTAAAATTGGCAAGCTTAACACTTTTTTCAGTGTTTTATACGTGTATACTTTTACATAATAATCTGCTTTACGCTTCGGTTTCACACCAGCACTGCCTATTAATATTATCTTATGTACATTATTCTGGTGTCGGTCTGCATATTTTATTGATACTCTTCCACCAAAAGAATGACCGATTAATATCGGATTGTTTATATCTAACTTTGCTAAAAACTGCTCAAAGAAATCTGTGTATCTGCCTACATCCCATGCTTCAGGTGGTTCATCACTTTGACCAAAGCCAGGAAAGTCCAAGGACGTAACCTGAAAATGAGCACTTAAACTATTTTGTAAATCCTCAAACAAATCGAGGCTCGTTCCCCAACCATGAAGCATAACGACAGGACGACCCTCACCAGTTTGTTTATAATGTATTTTTAATTGGTCAATATCTGTAAACACGAATGAACGCTCCCTTATTAATCTCAACTTATAATTTTCGAACATTACTTCTACTATATGACGCAAAACTGCTATTTAGAAAGAAAAATTTCACATCCATTATCATACCATAAAACAAGACAGAGGGACAGATTTAATGTACCGATATCAGCCCATTAACCTGTCCCTCTTATCTACAATAAATTTGCTTTGATTAATCTATTTCTTATCATAATTCCAAGCCAGCTTGCAAGAATGGCTTTGATGATTCCTACGATTAGGAATGGATATACGCCTGAAGCCATTGCTGCACTCCAACTTAATTCTGCCACGAATTTAAGCTGCGTCATGCCAAATGCCAAGGTAACAAACATTCCCACAATATTTGCGATCAATGCCATTCTGAAATTGAAGGATGTTTTTTCTAAAATGAATCCAGTTATGTACGCAGTCGCAATAAAGCCAAAAATGTAACCTCCGGTTGGCCCGACTAAAACTTGCGGTCCTCCTGATAAACCGGAGAATACTGGAAGTCCGATCAGACCGATTAACAAGTAGCCAAACATCGAAAGCGCGCCAAGCTTGCTGCCGATAATCGTTGCTGTCAATCCTACTGCTAAGGTTTGTCCACTGAATGGAACAACCCATAATTGTACTTGTAATTGTGCTAAAATAGCTGTAATTGCCGTGAAGATACTTGCTAATATAAGTGCTCGTAATTTACTAGAATGCATGATTCTCTCCCTTTCGTTAACCGTTACAAAATAAAAGTTAACACAAAAACTTAAAAGAGACAACTATATTTTTCAAGAAGATGAGACTAGCAACGATTCATTGCAGTTTTTAGTTCTAATTCATAAATGGAAGACCATACACTAGGAACAAGGGGTGAAAACGAATGACCGTTCATGTTGTCCAAAGCGGAGAATCTTTATGGCAAATTGCAAATCAATACCAACTTTCGGTTTCTACTATTGTTGAAGTGAATGGTTTGTCTAATCCAGATAGTATCATACCTGGTCTAGCTCTTTATATTCCAGAAGGACTTAATGGTCAGTTGCGACCTTATATCGTCAGAAGAGGAGACACGCTTTGGCAGTTGGCAAATCGTTTTAACACCACAGTAGAAGCAATAATACATGCAAACCCCATAGTAGGACCAGAGCAATTATATATTGGTCAAAGACTCTTGATTCCAACATTATTAAAGCCTCAAATAGAAACATTAGGATTTATTGTTCCTTACTCACCACAAACCTTTTTACCAATTCTTCAAAATTTATCTGATAAGCTTACATATTTAGCAGTTGTATCTTATTCATTTACTTCAGAAGGCAATGCCTATGTATTATTAGATGATACAGAGATCGTAAGAGAAAGTAACCGGCTCGGTGTTACCTCACTATTAATGATTCGTAACTTTACATCGGAAGATTTTGACGCAGAGTTAGCTGGGAACGTGTTGGCTAATCCCGTTTATCGGAGAAATTTAATCGATAGTTTATTACAGTTTATTCATGACAAAGAATATGGCGGAGTTTCCCTGGATATAGAATTTATTCCTCCTGCACAAAGAGATAATTTTAATACATTTTTGAATGAATTAAAAACCGCTCTTGGTACGCTTATTCTACATGTTAATGTACATGCAAAAACAGAAGACTTGCCAACAAATCCGATTGTGGGAGCCTATGACTATCAGGCAATTGGTGCGATTGCAGACGTAATAGCTGTTATGACCATTGATTATGGATATCCAGGTGGTCCACCCGATCCAGTAGCTCCGTTGTGGTGGATGTATGAGGTTGTCCGATATGCAACAAGCTTAATTGATTCTCGTAAAGTACAAATCGCTTTTCCTTTGTATGGATATGATTGGCGAGTAACCGATAATACGACCGCTGCTTTATCAGTTATAGGTGCCCAAAACCAGGCAATCTCTGCTCAAACAGTAATTGCCTTTGATCAGGTTGCTGCCTCACCGTGGTATCGATATTGGGAAGAAATGGAGGAGCATATCGTTTGGTTTGAGGACATTAGGAGTTATCAGGAAAAATATCATGTAGTCGATCAGTATCAATTGTTAGGTGTAACATACTGGCAATTGAATTTGCCGGCACCACAGAATTGGAATTATTTAAGTAATCATTTTATTATTAGATAAACGCTATCCTCCTTCCCCGGACAGCTGGTTCTGTTCCTTGGATAACTGCGTTTATTCAAGGAAGAATGAATGATTTTTTCCAAGGCAAAAACACGAGCATCCATATTGATGTTCGTGTTTGGTCATAAATCAAATTGTTAGTCTTCATATTTCCCCGGAAACAACTTACTTTTTATTCAGTCTGTTCTTCGTCGTTGTCCCCGCCCATATAGCTATCTGACACTTGTTCGTGTGTTTCGGCTAAACCTTTGCTCATTTGATCATTTCGTTTATAATCTTCTACCTCATAATTTCGTTCTGCAATTTTGGAATTGTTTTTTGGATCCATACTATCACCTCACCTATAGCATGAACCCACTAGCCAATTATATACTCTTTTTATTGAATTGAATTAATTTATGTTCGTACTGATATTGTTTTTTCGGTTGATTGGTTTCTTTATAAAATTCTATTAACGCTAAATAGGCTTCTTGTTTAATCGCTTGATCATTTACTTTTTCAATTGTCTCAGCACCAAGTTCGTAATATTTTTCAGCTTGCTTTATCTCCCCTGCTTGATAATAGCTATAACCTAGTCTAATGGCCGTTAATCCTTTCTCATTGCGGCAATTGGATCCTAGCTTTTCATAAATCGAAAGTGCTTCATGATAACGTACAATCGCATTATCTACATCAGCTTGCATTAAAAAGTTATAAGCGATGGCTTGTAATGTATTGGCATACGCTAATGTTCGCATTTTATCTTGTGCTTCTAGACCTTGTAAAAAGTCTGTATACATATCCATTGCTTGCTCATATATTTCTTGTTTAGAATAAATCTTTCCTAAAGCATATAAAAACTGCATGCGAATCTTTGGATATTTATCTGATAATGGTAAACCTGCTTCTAAAAATCGCTTTGCTTTTTGATCTTCGCCCATTTTTAACGCAATCGTACCTAATTTAGAATACAAAAACACGACAAGAAAATGGTCTTTTTCATACTTTTGATTGATAATCTCCAAGGCCCGCTCATAATATTTCACTGCACGTGGAAATGCTGTAAGATTTTCTTCAATCTCTGCAAGCAACATAAATCCTCTTACAGATAACGGATGCTCTGTATTCACCAGTTTTACAGCTTGATCAATGATCCGGCGAGCCTTTTTTAAATCAATATGAAAATGCAGCTCTCCTGTTTTCATCAATAGTGTCGCTTTACCCTCATCTGAAAGCAAGGTGTCCTCTCTAGCGATGATGTTATCAAACAATTGAATCGCTAGTGCCGGTTGTTCCAAAGCGACATAGATATCAGCTAACTGATCGGTAACCTTCATTACCATTGGATCAACTGGTTCTAACTCTTCCAGCAATAGTTTTCGAGCTTGCTCCATTTGGGTATGGGCCTGATGTAATTCTTCTTCTTGATAAAACAACCAGCCGATCCGTTGATAAACACGGGCAATCTCAGTATTATCCGCTTGTTTCTTTTCAAGATATTGCAGTACCTTTGCTAATGTCATTCTTGCCTGACTGAATTGCTTGAACTGTTCATCCAATTTAGCAAAAGCAAGATGTGCCTGCAGCCAAATTTCTTCCGCTTCCTTGTCACGATAACGGTGCTTCATAGCTTGTTGAAAATGATGAGAAGCTAAGGAATAGTTCTTCTCTGCTTGATAAAATAAAGCTGCTGTGTGATGAAGAAATAGAAGTTCAGCATTAGACAATTCCTCTATTTTTTTCAACTGTTGTTCGATTTCCACCACTTCTCGTTGTACCAGATGATGTTGACCTTGTTGGATTTTTTCGATTATGGTATTTGCTTTTTGCTTCCATTCCATTTTTTATCACACCTTTTTAAGCTTTTCGAACTTGTTTCTTGTAAATCACATAACTTCTTGACAAGTAACGTATAGGGAAACTGAACACATGCACCATTCTAGTAAACGGCCAAATCGATGCAAAAGCATAATTGGCAAGTAAGTGAATTTTAAACCAAACAGGTACTTCCGCCATTAGATGCGGATCAATCCGAAATATGAATAATCCTCTAAACCAAGGTGCAATCGTTGTTCGATAGTCAAACCCATGTGAATCGACATTCAAAAACGTTGCTGATAAACCTGATACGACAACAATCAATAAAAAGAATAAGACGGCCCAATCGCCTTTGGATGTTGTTTTTTTAATCCGTTGTACACTTAAACGACGATAACAGAGTAAAACAAGACCGATCACTGCTGCAATACCTGCTGGAATACCAAATGCAAGTGCGATAATATGGTACTGATGCTCGGTAACACCGAATGATTCATAAACAGTTATAGGGACTAATATTCCAAGAAAATGACCACCTAAGACAAACAACATTCCCCAATGAAACAAAGTCGAGCCGATTCGCAAATGTTTTTTCTCTAAAAATTCACTTGATTTGGAAGACCAGCCAAACTGATCCTTTTGATAGCGATAAATATGACCACCAATGAATATGGTTAACACGATATAAGGAAGGATTCCCCATAGAATCCAATCGATGGAGGCACTCATTGTTCCGCTCCTTTCTCCTTTAACTTAGCTGATTATTAATTAATTGTTCACGCATAGATTGCATGATCCGAACATCTTCTAAAGACAATGGCTTTTCTTCTACAGTTAGCGCTTCTTCCTCTACTTCCAAACCTTCAGCCTTTATCAATGTGATCAATGCGTTTAATAAAAGATGATAAGCACTTTCGAATTTGACTAACTTATTTTTCGTTTCCACAATCGCTGCGACATGTTTTGCTAATAACTCGAGCCTTACTTCTTTTCTTACTTCCCCACAAAATTCGAGCATTAAAGGCAAGAAATCAGGAAGTTCCTTATCCGTTACTTCAAAACCAGCCGCTTCATAAAATTTCTTCAGCTTTAATAGTTCTAAACCTCTTTCTTTTTGTTCCCCAAGCTTTAAATAAGTCATATATAAGTTAGAAGTTTTGCCGAAATCAAATACTTCGATATAATGTTCCACCCATTGATCCTGATCCCATTCTGAGATAGTATCGAGAAAATTTGTGAGCGACTTGTTAATGGATAGCTCCTTGATTTCAGCAACAAATCTTTGGGCTTCTTCAACCGCCAACCTATGCTCTTCCGTTGGGTAGCGAAGTAAAAAGCTGATTAACTGATAGGTGGAAGATATCACTTCCTGTTTCATACTATTTCCCTCCTTAGGTCAAGACGCCACAGCTTCCTGGTCCACCAGCAAAGTCAAGACCACATGCACCTTGATCCTCATATAAATCACGAACATCTTCACGGTGGCTTTTTGGAATCACAAAACGATCATCATACTTCGCAATCGATAATAAACGGAACATCTTTCTTGTTTCTTCTTTCGTTAGACCTAATTCCTTCATGATCTCTTCATCAAAAGATTTTCCGGTTGTTTCTGCTCGCATAAAACTTCTCATCACCGCCATTTTTTTCAGTACAGTCCGTATATGATCCGTATTTCCGGCTGTTAAAAGGTTGGCAAGATACTCAATAGGAATACGCATATCATCAATGGCAGGGAAAATATCGTCAACGTCTGCTACACTGCCCTTTCCTTCAATTACGTTCATCACAGGGCTTAGTGGTGGGATGTACCATACCATTGGCATTGTGCGGTATTCGGGATGTAAAGGTAATGCGATTTTCCAATCCATAATCATTCGATAAATAGGTGACTCTTGTGCTGCTTCGATCCAGTCATCATGGATACCATCTTTTTTCGCTTGTTTGATCACCTCTGGATCATTTGGATCTAAAAATATTGTTAATTGTTCTTCATATAATTTATCTTCATCTTCAACAGATGCTGCTTCTAATACGCGATCTGCATCATATAGCATGACACCGATATAGCGGATACGGCCAACACATGTTTCAGAACAAATCGTCGGCTGGCCATTTTCAATACGTGGATAACACATTGTACATTTTTCCGCTTTATTTGTTTTCCAGTTAAAATATACTTTTTTGTAAGGACAAGATGTTACACAATGACGCCATGCTCGGCATGCATTTTGATCCACTAATACAATACCGTCTTCATCTCGTTTATACATGGCACCTGAAGGACAAGAAGATACACATGGTGCATTAATACAATGTTCGCAAATTCGTGGAAGATACATCATAAATACGTCTTCGAACTCCGTTTTGATTGATTCTTCCATTTGCTCAACGTTAGGGTCACGCAAACCTGTTATATGACCACCAGCCAAGTCATCTTCCCAGTTCGGTCCCCATTCCAGATCCATAAACTCACCAGTGATAGCTGATTTTGCACGAGCTACCGGTTGATGTTTACGTTCTTCGGAATTCGTTAACTTTTCATAATCATAGTTCCATGGCTCATAGTAATCATCAATAGTTGGTTGATATGGATTATAAAAAAGGTTCATCAACCGTTTTGTTTTGGAACCTGATTTTAATTTCAATTCTCCCTTGCTATCTAGCTCCCAACCACCTTTATAATGGTCCTGATCTTCCCAGCGTTTCGGATAGCCGATACCAGGTTTTGTTTCGACATTGTTAAAGTACATATATTCTGCACCCGGACGATTTGTCCAGGTGTTTTTACACGTTACACTGCATGTATGACAACCAATACATTTGTCTAAATTCATGACCATCCCGATTTGTGCTTTAATCTTCAAGCCAATCAACCTCCTCTAGTTTGCGAATGACGACATGTAAGTCACGTTGATTTCCTGTCGGTCCATAATAGTTAAAGCCGTAGCTAAGCTGTCCGTATCCGCCAATCATATGGGTAGGTTTCATATGAATTTTGGTTGGACTATTATGAGTACCTCCGCGATTTTTCGTTAAGTTGGTTCCAGGTACGTGAATATGACGGTCCTGTGCATGATGCATAAATGCCATCGTCCTCGGAATCCGGTGTGACACAACTGCTCTGGCAACGACCACACCATTACGGTTAAAGCATTCGATCCAGTCATTATCTTCAATACCAGCCTCACTTGCATCATCTTTGTTAAGCCAAATAGTTGGACCGCCTCTGAATAAGGTCAGCATTGGCTGTGCATCATAATACATACTGTGAATCGACCATTTGTTGTGTGGAGTCAAGTAATTTAAGGTTATTTCTTTCCCTTCCACTGGCGGGCGATCCTTCTTAAACGGTGTATGGTGAAGCATTGGTTTATACGTCGCCATTTCTTCTCCAAATTCTTTCATCATTTCGTGATCTACAAAGTATGACTGTCTTCCGGTTATCGTACGGAACGGAATTAATTTTTCGATATTGGTAGTAAAAGGGGAGTACCTTCTGCCACCTTTTTCTGAGCCACTAAATGCCGGGGACGTAATGACTGTTTTGGGCTGAGCATTAATTTGCTCAAAGGTAAACAGTTCTTCCTCACGTTCTTCCGCTAAATCTTTCAGCTCTAAGTTTGTTTGTTTCTCTAATGCTTCCCACGCTTTCACGGCTACTTTACCGTTTGTCGTTGATGAAAGCCGTAATATTGCTTCACATGCACCGCGAGCATCGGTGATATTGGGTAAGCCTTTTGATATACCTTCCTCTTCTACTTGACCAATCGCATGCTTCGTTTGTTCATATTCCTTTTCCATGGACCAGTTGATTCCTTTACCACCGTAAGGATTTTTTGCAATATTATCTCCCAGTGAAGTGAACTTTTTATATAGTTGTTTATAATCACGTTCTACGACATGAACATTTGGCATAGTTTTACCTGGAATTGGTTCACATTCACCTTTTGACCAGTCTTTGATTTCACCTAATGGTTGTGCAATTTCTTGTGGTGTATCATGTTGTAATGGGCTTGTGACAATTTCCTTAAATGCTTCAAAATCTACTTCTTCTGCTAAATCAGAGATCCCTTTTGCTAATGCTTTGAAAATATCCCAATCCGATTTTGCTTCCCATGGTGACGAAATTGCTGGATTGAACGGGTGTACAAACGGGTGCATATCGGTACTGGATAAATCGTGTTTCTCATACCATGTTGCTGCTGGCAAAATCACATCGGAATAAAGACCGGTTCCTGCCATACGGAAATCTAAGTCAACCAGTAAATCTAACTTTCCTTCTGGTGCTTGATCACGCCACTTTATTTCTGATGGGCGTAGGCAGTCTTGATCATCATTTAATAATCCATGATCTGCACCTAGTAAATGCTTTAAGAAATATTCATGACCTTTTCCCGAGCTAGAAATTAAATTGGCTCTCCAGACAAAAAGGGTTCTTGGATAGTTGACCGGATTGTCCGGGTCTTCTATGGAAAATTCTAGTTTTTTCTCTTTTAATTGATCGGCCACATATTTACCGATTTCTTCTTGTGTTTGGTTACCAGCTTTCACCGAATCTTCGTATACTTTCGTACTGTTTTGCTTAAATGTTGGATAAGATGGTAACCAACCTAGCCTTGCTGCTAACACATTATAATCTGCTGGATGTTCGTATCTTGCCTCGTCAACCGTTTTGGCTGTTAACTCATTGATCGATGTTTCTTCATAGCGCCATTGATCCGTTGCAAAATAGAAAAAGGATGTTCCATTTTGTAGTTTCGGTGGTGCCTGCCAATCTTTTGCGGTGGCTATCGTGTTCCATCCTTCGGCAGGACGTAACTTCTCCTGACCGACGTAATGTGCCCAGCCCCCGCCGTTTACACCTTGAGCACCAACCATGATCACCAGATTGACTACCGCTCTGTAAATCGCATCGGAATGGAACCAGTGGTTAATGCCTGCTCCGACAATGATCATCGAGCGGCCATTGGTATCAATCGCATTTTGCGCAAACTCACGAGCAATTTTGGTTACTAGATTTCGATCGACACCAGTAATTTTCTCTTGCCATGCCGGTGTGAAAGCTTCGATCTCATCATAGGATGAAGCAACTTCACCGCCAATGCCACGGTCAATACCATAATTAGCGAGCATTAAATCATAAACCGTTGTAACATACTCGATTTTCCCATTGATTGCTACTTGTTTCACCGGAATGTTACGCTTCATCGTTGATCTTGTATTAGCATCGAAATAAGCAATTTCTACTGTTTTGATCGTATCCTCGATTCCTAAAAAGCCAAGAACTGGTTCGATTTTTTCCCCATTCCGTTCATCAATTAGTTTGAGGTTCCATTTGCCCTCTTTATCCCAGCGACTACCCATCGTTCCTTGCGGCAAAGCGAAATCTTCTGTTAAAGCATTGTACATTAACGGCTTCCATTCACTATTGGTCGTTTCTAGTGCTAAATCCTTCGCATGTAGAAAACGGTCGGCAATATAAGTATCTCCTTTTTGCTTTAATTTTACGGTAAAAGGAAAATCAGTATATTGTTTAGCATAGTCTTCAAAATATGGCGTGCGATTTTTTTGATAAAACTCATTTAAAATCACGTGTCCCATCGCCATCGCAACAGCACCATCTGTACCTTGTTTCACCGACATCCAATCATCTGCGAATTTGGTCGATTCAGCATAATCCGGACTAACGGACACTACTTTTGTTCCTTTATATCGTGCTTCCGCCAAAAAGTGTGCATCTGGTGTACGGGTTAGTGGTACATTTGAGCCCCAAGTCATAATATAACCGGCATTGTACCAATCTGAGCTTTCCGGTACATCTGTTTGATCTCCCCAAATTTGCGGGGATGCTGGTGGCAAGTCTGCATACCAATCGTAAAAACTAAGCATTGGTCCACCGAGCAGTGACATAAAGCGACTTCCTGCCGCATGACTAACCATGGACATCGCCGGAATTGGTGAAAAACCAATATTACGATCTGATCCATATGTTACCGTTGTGTATAATACAGATGCCGCTACTAATTGAGTGACTTCTTGCCAATCGGAACGGACTAAACCACCTTTGCCTCGTGCACTTTTATACATTCGTGCTTTTTCCGGGTCCTCCACAATACTCTTCCATGCATCTAACGGATTTTCATGTATCTTTAAAGCTTCACGCCATAACATTAATAATTTTTTTCTGACATAAGGATATTTAACACGCAGCGGACTGTAAATATACCAAGAAAAGCTTGCTCCCCTTGGGCAGCCACGTGGTTCAAAGTCTGGCATGTCTGGTCCTGTAGAAGGATAATCAATTGATTGCCCTTCCCATGTTACAATGCCATCTTTTACAAATATATTCCAGCTACAAGAGCCCGTACAATTGACACCATGTGTAGAGCGAATCACTTTGTCATGCTGCCATCTTCTGCGATAGACATTTTCCCAATCCCGATCACCTTCCTGTAATTGGCTATGATCGTTTGCATATTTTTCTTTTGGTTTTAGATAATTCATACGTTGCCATAATGGAGATTTTTTGTTTGGCATCTTGATCCCTCCGTGTTCCCAATTTCTATTGCTTATGTTCATTAAATCACGAACACACCAATACAAGGTGTGAACAACATCACACCAGACCGTGACGATTTTGTGACAAACACCGAGATATCAAGGTTTGATGAATATTTATATATTTTGATTGAAAATGTTTCAAAAGTTTATGCAGTTGAAGTAAATATGTAAAGGTGGGATTCTTACTTTGCTATCTTAATGATTCGTTTTACGAGCAAAACTTCTAAATGAAACTGTAAGATTTCCCGGTAATAATTCATTTACCGGGAAATCTAACAATTTAAATGTGAGGTTTTCCGTGTAAAAAGTTAGTTTATGATAGTTCGATGTAAGCTTTACTTTACCTCTTTTAAAGAGATAACTTTTTTATGATGCAGCTGTTTATTGCGAAATCACTCTTGTTTATTGCGAAACACCGCTTCTTTATTGCGAAATCGCTCTCGTTTATTGAGAAACTCTGCTTCTTTGCAATATAGAACAAATTCGACTAGATATTTCGCTTACTTAGGCAACTCTGTTTAACTTTCTTACGGAAACAACTCCATTAGAAAATCCTACAGCAACAAACTGTAGGATTAACATTACGAGTTATTCAGCACTTTTCCAAATCAGAAAAAAGCATTTTATAATTTTACTGGAGTTGTCCAATTTCAGTAATACAATTCCAGTCCTTATATTATAGCGTAATACTATCTACACAATAACTTCTGCTTCACAATGTCTGATAGTAGTTCCATCCCGGTTACTTTACTAACATGGATCACTTCTTCTGGAATTGTCGGTGTTTCTCCCCAATTCGTTAAGATATTTTCCTGGCTCGTCACATAAGAAGGTTCAAATCGAACCCCTTCTTCTCCATCAAAAATGGCGGCATAAAAAATATCTGATTCAACAATATCTTGAAAGAAGTGACTGCCATAGGATAATTCCGGCATAAAACCTTTTTCTTGCGAGGAGACCTCACAGATAGCAGACACATGTTGAATTTCTGAAAAGTGAACCGGAACACCTAGAGATGGTGTGGACGTCCCCCATCGTCCAGGACCAACCAGAAAAACACGTTCATTTTTGAGATCTCTTGTTATTTTACCTATGGTGCGTGCCACGCTGTATTTATCTTGTTCACTTAAATCGAGGTAACCATCCATATCTACATAAATACAATAATCGATTGGAATACGTACATTACCTCCCATAAAGTTACCCTCTGTTTGTATAAAACAGGCTTCATCTGGTTTTGTTTCTGGTATCTCTACTGATTGCCCCAATCCTTTGGTTTGCAATGGTCGACATTGGACAATGTTAATCTTAAAGTCATCTTTACCACGGAAATTAGCAGTAAACTCTACATCAACAGGATAATCATAAACACGTGCTATTTCTGCTAAAATTTCTCTCATCACTTCTGGAAATGTAGAATTTTTTAATAAGTTTTTAAAATCGAGAATATATGGTGTCGGCATATTCTTATACCCTAAATCCTTCAAACGAAAAGCTGTTTCGGTATCAATCGAGGCGAACAAATTACGCTCAACATCCCAAACATTGGCTATTGCCTCATCAACCTTCACACTAGTCAATTGATTTCTCGACATTGATAAAACGTCGACTCCATGCTGCGAAAATTTCTTTAAATCATCCATATGCATTAACGGCTTCCTTGTCGGCTGATCTAATGTAACAATCTTGGCATAGTCATCAACGGTTCGGTCCACTGCTCTAGTACCTAGCCCGAACACTAAACGAATCATACCTGCATCCATATCAACGCTTTTGTCCCATACATACAGATTGGAAGAGTTACCAACTCCAGCAACATGCGGGAAGAAGTTATCTTCATAGTGATCACCAGATACTCGCTGAATCAAAATTGCCATTTGTTCATCTTTTTCAAATAACCCACGATTCATTCGATATTCCAGTGCATCTTCATTCATTGTACTGGCGTATACAGTACGGATCGCATCTTCTAATGCCTTATAACGCTCTTCCGGTGTGCCCTGATTCACACAAAAGACGCTATCGTATTTCCCGGCAAATGCATTTCCGAAATTATCTTCCAACAACGAACTGGAACGAATAATAATCGGAGATTGACCGAAATATTCGAGTACTTGGACGAATTGTTCCTTAATGTTGGCAGGGAATTCTCCATTTAGTAATTTCTCTCGTAGTTCCCTTGCATACGTATAATAGCCTTCTTTTGTTTTCTGTTTAACACGCAATTTCCATCCGCCATTTTGCACTATATAGGTATAGAAAATATCAGATCCAATATAAAAAGAATCATGTGCTTCCATATATTTTGCAAAACGATTCTTTTTGTCTTCTTTTAATATTTTTCTAGCTAACAGCATCCCGACACTTTTTCCACCGATAAATCCTGTACCAACTTCCCTGGAAGCAATCGTCAGAATGTCTTGTAATGTAAAGTATTGATCACATAAATCAAACATTCTCGACTTTTCACCAATTAACAGAGTCATCAATAATCTTTTTGTTTTTTCTTGCGTCACCTGATCTTTTTGTAAATCGTCATGTGCTCTTGAAAAAATAACATCCCAATAATCCATTCGTTCTTCTACACGATTGATATTAGAAAATAAAGCAGATGCCTCTGCACTTGCTGTAATACTTTTCACCCGCTCATCTTCAATTAAATGAGGGAAAAACATTGTAGGAGAGTAGCGTTGCCATACTTTTAACGGATGAATATAGTGTTTGCCATCCACTTCATACAAATCTAACAAAACTTGTGTAGTTTCACGTATTCGGGCGATTGTTGCATACGTATGAACATTCCGGTTAATCGCAAAATATGCTACTGTATCTAATTCATATAAATAAGGACAGCACACTTTAAAAAAGTTGCCGATCATTAAATCCGAACACCAACTTGATAATAAATCCGTCAAACTATCGAATACATAAAACGTTTTAAATCCTTCATTTTCAATTAACCGATGAATTTCGGTAGCAAAGCTTTCAAATCCTTTTTTAGCATCCACATTGTACTGTTGAACTTCTTCTCTTTCAACCAATGGTTCATGTTTACCGAAGCGTACATAGATAACTTTTCGACCATCTCGTAAAGCTTTGTCAACATACGGAGTAATAATATCTTTATAGGCATGAATGTTATCCACTTGCCATACTACATTATCTCCTAGTCTCAGCGAGTCAATCGTCTTATCAAACCCAGGAATTCCGGTGGATATTTTTAATTCCATTTCCATCTTGATCACCAACCACTTCTATAAATACCTTATATTCTAATTATAACATCATATCATCATAATCCTATATCGATTAGGCATCAATACATTCCAATAAGTTGATAAGTAATAAAGTGTGTGTGTATTCGTTTGATGAAGTATGGATTTAGTTGTCAGCGATTAGAAACGGTCTAATTGACACGAAATGATAGTAAAATAGGCGTTCTTAATGGTTAAGAGACCGCTATACAACACGAGCTACTTGAAATAAGGTGCTTTAGTAGGTTAGAAGAATATGAATTGTTTTAGTGACCATTTTGAAATATATCAATCACATAACCATCGCTTCGGCTGCCCACTTCCCTTTCCTTTGAACATATACTCTTTTATTCCCATTTGGCCTCTTCCTGTGTCTTTGAGTTTAGTAATTTCTGTAATGCTCTCTGATCATATTTGATTCTTTCCTTTATTTCCTCATTTATATTTTCGATTGCTTCACTTGTAATAGCCTTTCCACCATGGAAATCTTTCATCGCTACATCCCAAATAAATTTGATGTTTTGATCTAAAGATTGAGGTGTACCTGGGACTTCTTTGTTCAAGGCAATCCAGTAAAGTTGTTTTAAGTCGGGATTAATGAAATATGGATCATTTTCTACATGTTCATACATATATAGCATGTCATCAGCCATCTTTTTGGCAAATTCCCATGCCAAGTCCTTATGTTGGCTTTTTTCAGAGATGGCAATAGACATACTTGCCTGTTTGTCCACACCTGCTAATCCAAATGGTAAAGTCGTGATTCCCCATTTTCCATTTTGCTCTGGAACCCACTCCTGTAAATGACTTGCAACATAACTGGCCATTTGAAACATCACCAATTCATCATTTTGAAATGCTTCTCTTCCTCTTTCATCCCAAATATTAACATAAGGACTAAGATCTTTTTCGACTACCGCTGTTGCGATATTAAAAGTAGTAACAAAAGGCTCATTTCCCCCTAAATACTCAAATTCTTCATCCAGAAAATAATTGGTTCTTAAAACCATCTCCAATAACATGTGCTCTGAATCTAAAATATAGTGGCCATTTTCTTTGAGGTCTTGAGCCATTTCCAGCCAATTTTCATCTTCATTTATATAACTGGACAATTCTAGTGGGTCACTAGGATAGCCATATTCACTTAAAATATCAGCACGATAGTAAGTAACATAAGGGAAAAACAATAACGGGATGGCAAACATTTCGGTTCCATCTTCACTTTTATAATGATTTAACAAGCTTTCTGGTCTTCGCTCAAAAAAACTTTCCTCATAATATCTTTTTTCGTATAAATTTTCAAAACCGCTTATACCAGTAAATTCACCTAAAACATAATCAGGTAAAATATATAGATCAGGTGTTTTTCCAGCTAACATTCCTTGACGATACTCTTTAATTAGATTATGTTCATCAATCTCTTTTATATTGACATCAACATCTGGATGCATGTCTAAAAACTCTGGTAATGAATCTTCAAAGACGTTACGATGTGTCCAAATGACCAATTCGTTCGCTTGTACAGACTCCTCTTCTACCTCAACCAAGTCACTACTTAGAGAAGATTCCTGAAAGGGCTTAAAACTTGAAGAATGACAACCTACTAAGAACAGTATACTTATTGCCGCTATCCATATTCTGAATGGTTTCAATCGTTTTCCTCCCCATATGTCAAATCTTCTAGATCTTGATGACGTTTTTTCTCTTCATACATTAACGAATCAGCATGATGCAATAAGTCATCTAAAGTCCTCCCATTATCAGGATAAAAACTTATGCCAATACTAGCTGTCAACGTTATTTCTGTTTGATTAATCATTAAAGGTTGAATAATGGCTTCAAGTAATTGTTTGCATAACCTTTGTACTTCTTCCTCTGTTGTTAATTCCACAATTGCTACAAATTCATCACCGGCTAAACGATAGAATGTAATAGGCTTTCCTCGTTCAAATCTCTTTAACCGTTTAGCAAACAATTTTAGCAATAAATCTCCTCCACTATGTCCAAGCGTATCATTGACTTGTTTAAATTTATCCAAATCAATAAATACAATCGAAAAGCGATCTTGCTTCGCTTGCTCCTCAAGCATCTCTGTTAAATCAATATGAAATGAATAACGATTTGGCAAATCTGTTAACGTATCAAAGTGTGCTAATCGATATAGTTTTGACTCTGATTCTTTAAGTTGATTGGTCCTTGCCGTAAGTAAGTCATTTTTCTTTTTAGCATCGGCAAACATTTGCTGCAGCTGGTTTGCTACTTTTCCAATGTTTTGTCCCAATTTTGAAAATTCATCAATCGGTGTATCTTTCCAATAAAAGGTTTCTTGTCGCTTCATTTTGCCTGGTAAATCGGTCGTCATTTGAGTCAGATGTGATAAAGAATTCGATAATATTCGATTCACTAACATACCAAATACTAACGCAATGAATAAAACAAACAATGCGAACAAAAGGTAATCAGTAAGGTGAGTAGCTAATGCTAGCACACCACTACTAATAGGAATAATTAATAATGTTGTTTTGTTTAAAAAGGCAGTTTCCCCGATATAATAGCCTTGATACCAATCAGATAGAGTTTGGTGACTCGACGGTAGCCAAATAAAACCATGTGAATGAACCTCTTTAACAAATCCAGCTTCCATTTCTAGGTTAGAACTTGATTCATTTTGATTTTTCGTATCAAGCCATATTTGCTTTTCTTGATCCATAATCAAGATTCGTTTGTTTGAAGTGCCGATAAACTCATCTAAAATCGATTTAATTTTAGCTTTTTCTAATTCAGCGTCTAATTCATAATTTTGAATGTCATTAGAATCCATTTCTGCTATTTTCCGTTGTAATCTCTCTTCCAACTGTTGATATTGAAGGTAATACTCTTGATATATATCATTTTCCATCGCTCTAGCATTAACTAAAATGATAATGAGTAACGGGAATACAGCCGAGAAAATTAGTATGTGAGAAATCACCTGTCCAAAATATAACTGGTTATGTGCAGGAAACCAGCTTTTTAATTTGGAAATGAGCGGAAGATAATCACATAACATATCTGCAACTAAAGCAGAAAACAAAGTAGCGGTAATAACTTGAAGGATCATAAAGTTAGTTAAAATCTTTATACTTTCAAAAACCTCTGGAAAGAGTAATTCCACCATAAAATATAGTATAAATAGAATGATAGAATAAGCAAAACTCCAGGTAAAAAGGTCTTTTCCTTTTTTAGAATAAAACACTCCTATGATCAGTACTTCAAGAATACTAATGAAGACAAATGAATTGCCAATATGAAGAAAATGCGTAAGTAAACTCATACAAATCGTTAACAAAAGTGCAAAACGGAAGCCAAAAATTCGAATGGATGCTAAGTATAAAACCGGTGCAAAACATAAGGTTAAACCAAAAATTAATGGAACAGCAAATATTTGCGCAATGACAGATACAGTTAAAATCAATATAAACAATGATATTTTTTTACTCATGACATTGCGCATATGTTTGTCTCCTCACTCAATTCACTCTTTATTTAGGTATTAAAAAAACACTATACAAAAAATGTATAGGTTTCCTGTTGTTTATATCAGGTAACCCAGCCATCATTGTGATTTTTCACCTTAGATCTGTGGTTTTGCGTCTCTATTTTTCAATAGATTTGCCTTTTTCTGCTAGTACTATTATATTACGAACATTAACATAACTGGCACAGAACATAAATCTATTTTCCTACAATCATATAACAATCATCTTATAATAATCAATACAATTCAAAATTATTTTAATGAATACAATAATTCAGGGGATTAATCATATTTTTTACTACTCATATTATACAATAATTTTCATCTTAGTTTTGATCAAAAAAAGAGTAACCCTTTTAAAGATTACTCTAATCATTTTATTCAGGCAATTTAGCATCATTACTCAGGTACTTCAGTTTCATCCTCCCAAGCAAGCATGCCACCTTCCATATTGGTTGCTCCAATTCCATTTGCCTCTAAATATTCAGTTGCTCTTCCACTTCGAGCTCCAGAACGACATACCATATAGTAATGTTCGTCTTGATTAAATTCTTCTAAACGGTCCGGTATTTCTCCTAATCTTATATGCTTTGCGCCCGGAATTATGCCTTGTGCCACTTCATCATCTTCCCGCACATCAATGATATTTAATTTCTCGCCATTTTTTAATTTGTTTGCCAATTCTGTTGCTTGTATCTCCTTCATGATTATACCTCCAATAAGTTTATACTTCGTATAGAATTATACGCTAGTTTCGGTATAGATTAGTATGTGATCAATCTCTCATTGAATCATACCATTATTACGTTTTCTTTTCTAACATTTAATCTAACTTCCTTCTTATTAAGAAATCTGTCAATATCCTTTTTTATAAAAAAGAGACAGACATACAAGTCTATCTCAACAATATTATACAATCTTAAACTTTTGAACTTCTTTTTGTAATTCCTCTGCTAAGACATCTAATTCACGGGCACTTTTTGATACCTCTTCCATTGAATGATTGGTTTCCTCGGCTGAGGCTGCTGTTTCCTCTACAGCAGCAGCAGATTGTTCACTTACAGCTGCAATTTCATCCACCGATTTATTCATTTCTTCACTATTTTCATTAACTTCTTCCAAGCTTTTAACCATGTATTTCACACGATCTACCATATCTGTAATGGATTGATTAATTTGTGTAAAGGTCTCACCAGTTCTCTCCATTTGTTCTGTCCCTTTTTCCACTTCTTGAAATCCAGATTCTAAGGAGTGAGCCATTTGTGCTGATTCATCTTGAATATTCGCTACAAGTCCAGTTATATCAGCAATTGAGGCTGTCACTTGTTCAGCAAGTTTTCTTACCTCATCAGCGACAACAGCAAATCCTTTACCTGCCTCTCCCGCTCTTGCTGCTTCAATGGCGGCATTCAATGCGAGTAAGTTTGTTTGCTCGGCAATCTCTTTAATAACAATTACAATTTTATCTATTTCTTCCGTACGCTTATCCAAGCCTGATACTTTTTGATAAGAGTCCTGAACCATTTGATAGATGATTCTCATTTGGCTAACAGACTTTTCTAGTTCCGAACGGCCACCCTGACTTATATTCATAACATCCCGTGACTCATTTGCCACTTGATTACCTTGATCTGCTACTTCTTTCACTTTTCGATTATATTGTTCAACCGAACCGGATAAGTCAGACGCAGAATTTGCCTGTGATTCACTTCCTGATGATAATTCTTCCATAGTAGCAGCTATTTGTTCACTACCTTCACGTACCTGGTCAGCAGATTGATTTAATGTACTGCTTTGCTGCATCACACGCCCAGTAGCTATCATCACCTGATTAACCATTCCATATAAATTATCTTTCATTTGATTCATCGCATTTGCTAGTTCAGTGAATTCATCCTTACTTCTTACTTCAACTTCCGCTCCTGATAAATCACCTTGTGCCAATCGATTCAATTCATTCTTAATTGTCGAAATATTATAGTTAATCACTCTAACGATCAATGTAACAATTGCTATACCGACAATAACGGCGATAATTCCGGTGATGAGAGTCGAGGTAACTATATCTTGACGCATACTCGAAGCAATAAGATACATATCAAAATCAATTGCACCTACCCCAATTAATTCATTATCATCGCCATAAAATGCTTTGGCCAAAGTTACTACTGGTTTGCCAGAAGCAGTATCAATATACGGTTGAGTCCATATTACATTCTCAGGTGACTGAATAGCCTGATTATACCAGTCCGTTGTTGTCGAATCGTAATCATTTAAATTCACTTCACTAGCAGGAATATTATTTAAATATAAAGCACCCTCAGGTGTTCCTAAGTATAAATTAATGATATATTCACGATTTTGAACTTGCTCTGATAAGTAACTTTCATAGTAATTCGTTAATTTGGGATCATTAACTGTAGGCATATGAGAATAGTTTGCATCTTCGAGATCAGAAGCGGAAACCTTTTCATAGTTTAATTCTTCTGATTCACTAAGTGTAGTTAGAAACGTTTCGTATTCTTCAAAGGTTTCCTGATATTTTGGTGACATTTCTACAATATCATCTTTTTGTATTATTGCTTTTTCTAATACCGCTGTCTTTGCATAGGCTATGTAACCCACAACCCCCATTGGAATGACTAATAATAAAATCATAATAGCAGGTAATTTGTATTTGATTTGCTGAAACTTCTGCATGATTGTCCCCTTCCTCTTGTAGTATATAATTCCCCTTTATATATTACCATTAAAAGATTTTCATTACTATCTGCAATAAACAAACAGTCCTAAAGTACTAAAAAACTACACTTTTCATTTAAGTGTAGTTAGTCATTTATATGCAATTACAATACCAAGAGGTTTATGCTCCATTTGGGAACCTTCCATCGGCTCTATTAATGCGCCTTTTTGATAGAAGAACTTCTTCTTTTGGAACTGATCAAACATAGACACAAATTCAGTTTCTGTCATTTGATGGACATGGAATGGCGAACCGCACGGCTTGCCTTTACCTTCACCGAAGGGGGTAGATAAAATTAATGTTCCTCCGGGCTTAAGAAGATGATAAATATTATCCATAAATTGATCTTCATCTTCTATATGTTCAATCGTTTCAAAACTTAGAATTACATCAAATGCACCTAATTGATCAGGTAATGTAGGGTCTGTTACATCTGCCACCTTAAAATCAGATAGTGGGTGATAATAGTTTGCTTTTGCGTACTGAATCGCATTAGAATTAATATCAACACCGATAATTTCCTCAAGTTCATGTTTGCATTTTTTTGCAATAACATGCGCTCCATAACCAACACCAGTTGCAAAATCCAAAGTTCTACCGTAAATATGGGGCACCGAAAAATGATAACGTGCTAAATGTTCTATTAATAACTCATTTGTAATGTCCATCTTCTCTGGTATCACACGCTCTCCATTATCCTTTAACAACATAATCACCGCTTTTTTAAATTTCCTATCAAGCATAACATATCATGTCTATTTGTTAGAACAGATAAGAAAAATAAGAAAAGCGAACCGATGATGACTTATCGGAGGGCGATTCGTGAAGTCGCCTAGTTTTTGGGCGCTCGGAGCTAGACATCTCGCAAATTTTATACTCTCTTTACAAGTAAAAAAAGATAACAGGTATAAGTTAAACCTGTTATCTCTAAGATTATTTCACTATTAAAACTGGGCAATGTACTCGTTTTGCAATTTTGTGACTGACACTACCTAGTATCATTGTTTGTACTTGATTTAATCCACGGCTTCCTACTACAACAAAATCATATTCATTTCGGTTCGCAAAA
Organism: Gracilibacillus lacisalsi DSM 19029; assembly: GCF_000377765.1. GTDB lineage: Bacteria > Bacillota > Bacilli > Bacillales > Amphibacillaceae > Gracilibacillus > Gracilibacillus lacisalsi. The sequence goes on from NZ_KB898670.1 coordinate 22,470, forward strand.
TCGACAATTGCAGGACCTGGTTCGCCGTGCACTACATGTGTTTCACATTCGAGACCAGCTTCTTCAATTACTTCTATAACTGGTAACAATTTTTCTTGTCGTTCTTTTTTTACTTCATATTTATCTAAACCGTGTAAAACATCCTCTTTTGAGGTTTTACCATCTACTGCATAAACAATATCTATTTTACCTTGATCAATCTGAGCAACCTTTACTGCATGAGAAGCTGCTCGAATAGAGTGATCTGATCCATCAGCTGCTAATAATATCTTTTGATACATCTCTACACCTCGTTTACCGATTAATGACCTGAAGCTTTGGATAAGCCGCCAATTTTCTGCTTCAATTGTTTACTTTCCGCATTTAACCCTGTATAAGTTACTTTAACATGGTTTTGCTCAAATTTCGACTCGATTTTGTCCAAAGCACCAATTGCAGAATCATCCCATAAATGGGCTAGACTTAAATCAATTTCAACCTCTTCGATTGCTTCATTAAAATCGAACTTAGCTACTAAGTCATTAACGGAAGCGAAGAAGATCTGACCATCTACTTTATAAACCTTTTTCTTACCCTCAACAGCTACAATTTGGGTCACTTTCACTTTTGAAATCTTAGCTGCAAAGAAGATAGCACTTAAAAGTACACCCGCTAATACACCTATAGATAAATCATGCGTCACCACTACAGTACCAACTGTAATTACCATAACAGCAGCATCTGATCTAGGGACTTTATGGATATTTTTCACAGAAGACCAATCAAAAGTACTGATGGATACCATAATCATAACACCGGCAAGTGCAGCCATCGGTATTTGAACTACAATATTTCCTAAAACAAAGATTAAAAACATCAAAAATACACCAGCAACTAATGCAGATAATCGACCTCGACCACCAGATTTTACGTTAATGACGGATTGACCGATCATTGCACAACCAGCCATACCACCAAAGAAACCTGATACAATATTAGCAATACCTTGTCCACGGCTTTCTTTGTTTTTATCACTCTCAGTATCAGTCATATCATCCACGATATTTGCCGTTAACAATGATTCTAGTAAACCAACAATAGCAAGTGATAATGAATAAGGAAAAATGATTGCTAATGTTTCAAAGTTCAATGGAATATCCGGAATTAAAAAGACCGGAAGATCAGAACTTAAATTACCCAAGTCACCGACAGCACGTACATCAAAACCAAAATAAATGGCTAAAGCTGTCACTACTATGATTGCTACTAAAGTAGAAGGCACAACTTTCGTTAATCGAGGAAAAATATAAATGATTGCTAGAGTTAAAGCTACTAAGCCATACATTACCCAACTTTCTCCTTCAAAATGTTCCAATTGTGAAGTAAAGATGAGAATGGCCAGCGCGTTAACAAAACCTACCATCACCGAACGTGGTACGAATTTCATCACTGCTGCTAATTTGAAGACACCGAACAAAATTTGTAGTACACCTGTCAAAATTGTGGCTGCTAGTAAATACTGCAAACCATAATCAGCTACTAGGGTAACCATCAACAACGCCATTGCACCTGTAGCCGCAGAAATCATACCTGGTCTACCACCGACAAAGGCAATCACTACTGCAATACAAAACGATGCGTACAATCCTACCATCGGGTCAACACCAGCGATAATCGAAAAGGCAATAGCCTCCGGAATTAACGCTAACGCTACTACTATACCGGCTAGAACGTCTCCTCTGACGTTTCCAAACCAATCTTGTTTAATTTTTGCTACGTTCATGAAGCACCTCTTTCTAATTTTTTTGGCTTCTCTGATCCCCTCAGAGAAATTTTCCGAAATGAACAAAACGAATCATAACACAATTCACAAAATCGCCAAAACTCAAAGAAAACGTGAACATCCATGTTATACTTTCATTTTCATGTACATACTCTTTCATTCTTCTATTTATACTAAACCAAATAAAAAGTTTATTTTTCTATGTATTCCTTTCAAGTAGAAAATATATCTATCAAAACAAAAAACTGACTTTTATAAAGCCAGTTTCATAGATACTCCGCTTTATTTGGTTTTTTAGCAAGTAGTGCACTTAATATCCCAATAATCGGAAATATAAGTGATAAAATAATGATTGGATTATAGCTACCAAACGCGTCATATCCAACACCAAATGGTAAAGGTCCTAATGAAGACCCGATAACACCTACAGTCACACCGACACCATTTATACTTCCAATATATTTTCTCCCAAAATAATTGGGCCATATTACGTTGAGACCGATCCGTTCTAAGCCTCCAGCTAATCCCCATAAAACACCAAAGAGAATAGCCAGTAAGAAATTATCAGTTACTAATAATAGAAGTAATACGAAAAATTCGACTATAAAAATGGCTAGTAACACATAGTTAGATTTGATTTTATCTATAATATACCCTGAAGCAAGTGACATCGGAATACCTACAAAAGCCATTAAACTTAAGACCATTGCTGCTACTTCAAGTGATAAACCATTTGTTTTGAAAATCGAGGCAATATGAAACGTAATACCGGTATTGACCATGGCCGGGATACCGACACAGATTAAAATAGCCCAAAAAGCTTTTGTTTTCATTGCTTCTTTAAGTGTCCAATCCTCTTCTGCTTCTTCAATAGTTGGTGCTAATGGATTTCCGCTATCACTTTCATTTTTTCTGCTAAAACCGTCAGGCTCCAAACCGATCATTTCAGGTTTATTTTTTACACCGAAGAAGGCTAAAGGAACAAAAAACGCTAGTAATAAAATCCCCCAAAATCTCCAGGCGACTTGCCAATCCCACGTTTGGATTAACCATGTATTGACAATCGGAAATACCATGGCGCTGGCAAAAGAAAAAAGTGTGACTAAACTGAAAGCACGACCTCGCTTCTTAATAAACCATTGTGCAACAAGCGTATTCGGAATGAGCGACATACTTCCCTGACCTAATAACCTAACTAAAAAGAATCCGATTGCTAACATCCAGATAGATGTGATCAAGCTGTTAAAAAAACAAGCAATAGCAAATAATGTACCAATCGTCACCATCATAAATCGTTGTCCAAAACGATCTATAAAGCGCCCGATAAATATCATTAATAAACCTGCTATTAGAGTTGCTACAGAATAAACACCAGAGACTTCAGAACGTGTCCAACCAAAGTCATTGATGTACTCGTCAATAAACTGTGAATTGGAATATGTTTGGCCAGGACCAGAAAAAAAGATGCCAAACCCGCCAATGATTAGGATAAACCAACCGTAATAAATTTTGTCAAAAATTCTTAGTTTAGAAAGCATGGCTACACTCCTAGTTGTAAAACGCAATCTTCAAACAATAATATCTAACCACACCGACATATCACATGCAAACGTTTTGATTGATCAAATTCCTTTTCACAAGAAAAAAAGGAGGTCTCCCTCCCTTTAAAATAACTTTTGCCATGTTTCTGGACCTACGATTCCATCCACTATCAAATTATGCCGTCTTTGGTATTGCTTCACTTTTCGCTCTGTCTCTGGTCCGAAAATGCCATCGACTTTAGCACCTACTCTACGTTGTATAATTTCAACAATATCTCCTTTGCTTCCTCTTTTGATAATGCCAGGATAATTAGCTACTAGTGTGGTATTTTTGTCCAGTCTCGCTCTTGTTACTGGACCTACAATTCCATCTACTTTTATACCTTCAGATCGCTGAAAAGCTTTTACAGCTGATTCTGTTTCATCTCCAAACACGCCGTCTGCCCCATATTTATTTAAGTTAAAACCAAGTTTTATTAACTCTCTTTGCAGATTTCTTACTTCTGTTCCATTACTTCTTTCTCTAAGTGTCTTATTTGAACTAAACTGATTCAAATAAGAAATCGGATTTACGGTAGATGATGGTTTGTCAGCACGATATCCATATGGTGGAGCTGTTTCTACCTTTTTACGTACTTCAAAATGCAAATGTGATCCTGTTACATATCCGGTTTGTCCTTGATAACCAATTATTTGATTGTATGATACTGTTTGGCCACTCTTTACGGCAGCAGAATCGAGATGTGCGTAAAGCTGGGCTCTGTTATTTCTATCTCGGATTAACACTACATTCCCGTATCCTCCTAAGCCTGTACCACTTTTACCAAAGCCAGCATAAATAACGGTTCCAGAAGTAAAAGCATGTATCGGTGCTCGATGTGATTTTACTAAATCAACACCGGCATGAAAATCTCTTGATCCCCTTATCGGATGAGTTCTGTAACCATATGAACTCGTAATTCGATATCCTCGAAATTCCGCCATTAACTCCCCTCCCTTATAGTATCCTTTGCTCTATTACAAGTTTGCTTTACTATTTGATGACTAAATACAGCCAACCCAGTTGCAATAATTCCTTCCGCAATGGATCGTATGTTCCAACCATACAAATTACACGCTGCTAGGACTCCAATCGTTAATAAAATCCAAATAATCAGCCAATCAGGTATAAACGGTGTTCTTTTGCAGGCGTATCCGATAAACCAGAGTGCCGGTATAATAAAGTGAAAATCCTCTGGTAGCAAATGCCATAAATCATCCATCGAGCGAACACCTCCTCTGATTTCTTCATTCGAGCCACTAAGCAGTTGAGTTCTTCCGCTTCCAACAGCGCAAAGTAAGGACTCATATTACAATATGTATCGACCTCCAATCATGACTTGGCGTTTGACATGGATATTGTCTTATTTTTATAATCGGTGAGATACAAAAGAAAGTGTCTAAATTAATTTATTATTTTCAAAAAAATGTCTATGCTAAAAAATAATAGATTAAATGTTATAAAATGAGGGAATACCTATTAAAATTAACCGCAACATAGAAAGGGGGAACTATGTCAGTAATTGACATAGGTACATATGAAAAAAGAGGACTCAATTAGTGATAAAGTTGGAAAAGTTGGTATTGTATTTATTATTTCGGCTATCTTCGTTGCTATTTTCGTATTATGGGGGGCTATATCACCTTCATCCCTGAGCGATGCTGCAAACTCAGGTCTAGAATGGATGATCACTAACTTTGGTTGGTTCTATATGCTAATCACTGCCCTGTTCGTTTTATTTGTTATAGGTTTAGCTGTTAGTCCTTATGGAAAAATACGATTAGGTAAAACCGATGATAGGCCAGAGTATTCTTGGTTTTCGTGGATTGGCATGTTATTTGCAGCTGGTATAGGGGTTGGTTTTGTATTCTGGGGAGTTGCTGAACCAGTTCTATATTATATGGACCCACCTCTCGGATATGAGCCAGGAACAAGGGAATCCGCATTAGCCGGTTTGCGTTACGGTTCTTATCACTGGGCTTTACATCCTTGGGCTATTTTTTCAATCGTTGGGATGACATTAGCCTATGTTCAATACCGAAAGGACCGACCAGCATTAATCAGTTCAGCATTTTACCCGATCTTGGGTGACAGAGTGAATGGTTGGGCTGGTAAAACGATCGATACATTAGCTGTATTAGCTACATGTACAGGGGTTGCGACTACATTTGGCCTAAGTGCTATGCAAATCACAGGTGGATTATCTCATATCACACCAATCCCTAACTCACCTTGGACACAACTTGTCATTATATGTATCGTTACCGTATTATTTATGCTTTCAGCAGCTCGCGGCCTTGACCGTGGAATCAAAATATTAAGTAATATTAACCTAGTTGTGGCTGGATTACTTCTACTATTTGTTATTATCGTCGGACCGACATTATTTATTGCAGAAAGTTTTGTTACGACATTAGGTGGTTACATAACAAATGTCGTTCCAATGGCACTTACTTTAACACCATTCTCAGAAAGTGAATGGTTAGGGACAAATACCATCTTCTTTTGGGCATGGCATATTGCATGGGCTCCATTTATGGGAATTTTCATTGCACGTATTTCCAAAGGGAGAACGATTCGAGAATTTATGGCTGGTGTACTGATTGTCCCTTCTCTGCTTGCGATTATTTGGTTTACTACATTTGGTGGTACAGCGTTAAATATCGAAATGTACGGTGCAGGAGGTCTAGCAGAATTAATTAATTCGGAAGTTGAATTAGCCTTATTTGCAACACTTGCTGAACTTCCGTTAAGTTTTATTACTAACACTTTAGCGATACTGTTAATCTTGATTTTCTTTATAACTTCTGCAGATTCAGCTTCATTTGTACTCGGGTCCATGACATCTAATGGCGATTTAGAACCAAAAAACTCAGTAAAGTTAACGTGGGGTTTCTTGATAGCTGGTGCCGCAAGTGTACTACTCTTCAGCGGAGGCGGTGGTTTGAATGCACTGCAAACCGCTTCGATTATTGCTGCATTACCTTTCGCGATTGTGATGGTGCTCATGATCATCTCCATTGTTATTACACTAGGAAAGGATTGGAAGCTTGATCAAAGGCTCCATAGAAGAAGACGAGAAAAACGTGTAAAAACGGAGTTCAAAGACGAGTTTAAGGATGAGGTAAAAGAAGATATCCGTGATGATTTTAAGGACGACGTAAAAGAGGATATTTATCAAGATATGAAAAATGACTTCTATGATGACTTCAAAGAAGAAATTTACGATGAAATGAAGGAAGAGTTATATGATGATTTCAAAGAAAAAATATATGATGAAATGAAGGACGAAATAATCGAAGAAATAACAGACGAAGATACCATAGAGAAAGATAAACCCGACAAATAAGTCTGATAGTCCAACAGTGCTGTATTAACAAGTATACACCTCCTTAAGCAAATTGCTTTCTTTGACAGATGCATTTATGTCAGAATAAGATAGAAGCTTAAGAGAGGTGTTTTTTATGCAAATTGAAATATGGTCCGATTTTGTTTGCCCATTTTGTTATATTGGTAAAACAAGATTAGAACAAGCTTTGGAAAGATTTCCACAGAATTTAGATGTTTCGATTCAATATAAAAGCTTTGAATTAGATCCGAATGCAGCTAAATATTCAGGAAAAAATATACATGAATCTTTGGCAGCTAAATACAATATGACAATCGATCAAGCAAAAGAAGCTAATCAACAAATTGGTGAACAAGCAAAAGCTGTAGGTTTGGATTTTGTTTTTGACACGATGAAACCAGGTAATACGTTTGATGCACATCGGTTAAGTAAATATGCTCGCACATTGAACCGTGAGGCAGAATATATAGATACGATGCTTTATCAATATTTTACTTTATCAAAAGATCTTAGTGATAAAGAAACACTTCAATCTATTACGAATGAGCTTGGTTTTGATCAAAAAGAAGTTCAACGTATTTTAGAGGATGAAACAATCCATGCTGATTTAGTCAGACGCGATGAAACAGAAGCACAACAATTAGGTGTAACTGGTGTTCCATTTTTTGTAATCAACAAAAAATATGCTATTTCAGGGGCCCAACCTATCGAAACATTTATGCAAGCATTAGAAAAAGTAGCAGAAGAGGAAAATAATCAATTAGAAAATTTAAACCTTCAACAAGGTAGTTTTTGCGACGGAGATCATTGCAAATAAACCATCGCTATAGTGCAAAAATAGGCTCTTTCCTTTTGAATGGAACAGAGCCTATTTTTTTGTGTTAATCTTAGTCCTTTAGTCCTGATTTTATGGTTAGATAAAAAGTTTGCTATTTCTTGTCGTTTCCTGAATGAAAACATGTTATAATCTATTTGAACTAATTCTTAATGATTATAGACCATTTATCCACCAAGAATATTTACCTACACCCATTATGAAAACCCTTACTAATAATACTTGAAGTACGGAGGATTTGATTATGACAAACAAATTTATACGCAGAACTAAAAGCGTTTTCAACAAAACGAGACAAGTATTTCTAAACACATCGAAAAAAATAGGCAAAGGCGCAAGTAAACTAAAAATAAAAATTCCAAGCAAGAAATCTAAAGATGGACAACAAGTACTGCAAAATAGTAGTGTTTCTAAAAAAGATTCAATTAGCACCAAAATACTAATTAGTATTTTAGCAACAGTACTAATCAGTGTTTTGATCGTTGGAATTGCTTCTTATTTTATTTCTAATAATATTATTAAAGATAAAGTAACAGAAGCTTCTGAACAAACCATTGTCCAATCTGGAGATAAACTCGACTATTTGATGAATCAATATAAAGATCGGGTAACAGAAATATTAATGGCTGATAATTTCAGCAATACATTAGCCGAACTAGATCGTTTCGAAGAAACAAATAATTTTGATTATTTCAATTTAAAAAGTACGATTGATGATGCGCTAACCCAAATTACTATGATTGATAACAATGTGAGTCTCTATCTGTTACATACCGAAAAAGAAAGATTAATTTCTTCTTCGGAAACGCTTCCTGAGGAAACTGTCTTTAGTTCTGATTGGTATCAGAGTGCTATGGAAGCGGAAGGTTCGACTGCCTGGATTGGTGGTCTTGCACAAGGGGTTAATGGTACCTCAGATGATCCTAAAGTTGCTTTTGGACAGAAGTTAAGAATTAGTGGTACAGAATATGTTTTAATAGTTGAATTAGATACTGCCGTATTTGAAGATGCTCTACAAGATGTTAGATTTGGTGAAGAAGGCCTCGTGAGCATGGTAGATCGAAATAATGAAGTTGTCTTTTCTTTTGATCATGAAGAAATAACACAACCATATGCTTACCAAATTGCAGTAGATTCTGAAGAGAACATGACCGAAGATAATGGGCAACTCGTTTTTCAACATGATTCTGAAGTAACAGATTGGTATTTAGTGGGCTCTGTTCCTGAAGCAGAATTAACAAAAGATACAACCATTATTTTTTATGTAACAGCAGGTATTGTCTTATTGTCGTTAATTATCTCTCTTATCATTGCAAATGGAATAGTTAAAACAATTGCTCGGCCAATTGCTGATGTTTCCAGTTTGATGGCTTCTGCCGAACAAGGTGATCTTACAGTGAGATCGAATCATACGTCTCGCAAGGATGAAATTGGAGAATTGGCAGAAAGCTTTAATGAAATGCTTGAAAATATCTCAGGAATGATGCATCAAACAAGAGAATCTGCCAACAAAGTATTACATGCTGCGATAGAATTAACTGATATTTCTCAAATGCAATCACAATCAGCGAAAGAAGTCGCTGCTGCATCTGAAGAAATTGCTAGTGGTGCTACAGGCTTAACAGATGAAGCTGAAAAAGGTAATTCCTTAGCATCCAACATACATGATGAAGTGGAAAATGTCTTCGAAAACAATAGTGATATGGAGAATCATGCGGTAGAAGTGCTAGAGCGAAGTCATGAAGGTTTAGAAAAGATGGACGAGTTAGTAACCAAAACAAAAGACGGCGAGCAAATGACAAATGCACTTGTCGAAAAAGTAGATACATTGAAAGAAAGCACAGAGCAAATCAATCAAGTAATGGAAATGCTCACGAATATTGCACAGCAAACCAACCTACTTTCACTCAATGCTGCAATTGAAGCTGCACGTGCAGGAGAAGCTGGTCAAGGCTTCGCAGTAGTTGCAGACGAAATCAGAAAGCTTTCTACTCAATCTAAAGATTCGATTGATAAAGTGGAAGAAATTACAACAGGTATTGTAAATGAGGTTAATGAAACGTTAGAGGTTTTAGAGGAAGCTACACCTCGTTTCAAAGAACAAGTAACGCAAGCAGAAGATACACAGATAATACTAAATGGTGTTGGAGAAAGTATGGGTACGTTTACTGGTAAGATTCAGCAAGTTACTCAATCTATCCAGCAATTAAGAGATTCACAGGAAGTATTAACTTCTACCATTCACCAAGTAAGTGCAACAGCACAACAGTCTTCTGCGATTAGTGAAGAAGTGTCAGCCACTACAGAGGAGCAATTAAAAGTAAGTGAGTCGCTAGTTACTACTTCCGATGAACTAAAACAACTTTCTGAAGAATTACAAGAAATGATGAAGAAATTTCAGGTGTAGGAGTAGCATATGATTCAAAAGTAGATACAAACTGCGAAGTAATGAGAATTTGACTTGATGTAGCTTCTCCCATTCTGAATTAAGGTGAGTGCTAGCATCCGCTACGGCAGAGTACTGCGCTTTCCATGGGCACGGCTTCAGCTTCCTCGGAAAGCGAAAATCACTTTCCTGCGGGATCTTCAGCTCGCGCTGTTCCCATAAGAGTCTCCGTACTCTGCCTCCGCTATTTTTGTTATCTGATTATAGAAAAAAATGAACTCATGGAACAAAACTTTTCTACAGTACTAACCCTTTTAGCATAGTCGTACCCTACGCTACAATAGTGGAGAAATCGACTGGCTGATTTCGGATAAGTGTTGTGGAGCATAGCTTAACGAAGGCCGCCCACTTCCACTCCTGTGGGACCTGTTTGACCTGAAGATCCACTTTTTCGAGTGGTTTTTGCTCGAAAAAGTTAGCTGAAGGGCAAACCCCACGGAAAGGGAAGTGGGCAGCCGGAGTGGTAGTTAACATCATGATATATTTCAAAATTATCTTTTAATGCAGTACGAGTAAGGGAAGAGAGCAAATCCATGTCCAGTTACTTCGCAGTTTTTAGATATTGTGCATTAAACTATCTTTATTTTTTGGATGATCAAGCAAAGCTTCAAATTGCAGCGCTATTATTCTAGCTATTTGATCGGCACCTTTTTCTGTAAAGTGCGTATGATCTTCTCCATTATGCGCAACCATAAAATAAGTTTTAGCAGCTTGATAGCCAATTGATTGTAAATGAGTATTGCTAAGTTTCATTAAATCTATTAAAGCTACATCTTCTTCAGCTGCTACTTCTTTCATAGCATTACAATAATCACCGAAATCCTGCAAAAATTCTCCCTTAACGTAATGTAACCTAGTTACAGGTGTCAACAGTAATGGTATAGCTTGCTTTGCTCTTGCTCCTTCTATATACTGACGAAGAAAATGCTTGTATTCTTGATATGGCTCTGTATACCTGGCAGGTTTTTCTTTAGTAGAATCATTATGCCCCATCTGAATAAACAAATAATCCTTCTCCCTTATTTCTACTAATATTTCATTTAGCCTTCCTTCTTCTATAAAAGTCTTGGAGCTTCTTCCGCCAATAGCATGATTATGAATATTATATCCCTTCAAATACAGGCCAAGAAACTGTCCCCAACCTGCTTGAGGGTAATCTTGCTTTTGATACGTCTGACATGTAGAATCACTTGCTAGATAAATACTCGTTTTATTCATAACTCCATTCCCTTTTCTTCGTTTTCGATTCTTCTTCCAGTTGTTCTTCTATCCTTTTTTGTTTATATTCAATCTTCACAAACGTAACATACGTAATATACATGACGACCATACTCGTTAAACTCCCGCCAAATAAAAAGATAAAGATCGGAAATGTTGCAAGTAAATAATACAATGTAAAAAGTGCCGCTAAAGCATAGATCGTCCTTAAAGGTTGATAAATGGCAATTAAAAAGGCATTCTTAAAATATTGTTGAAAACTATTTTGATAATGGACATATAAAGGAAATAAGTATACTACCATTATGAAAAATAGAAATGCAAAAAATAGAAACACACCTTTTACTATCAGATTCCATATGGGATCTGATAACGAGAAATACTGTAAATTCGTTAACAGCATTAAACCAAACAAACCGGTAATCCATGTTATGCCATTGGCTCTTAAGAATTCTTTTCGGTATGTTTGCCAAAATAACTTCCCAATATGGTAGCCTTGCTCTCCCATCACCCATTTACGAAACACGGTAAACATGGCTACAGTACTCGGACCTAAACCAAATAAAATCAGCCCAATACAGGAAAAGACGATCCACAAAAAATTGACATATAATAAGAAAAGTACTGCTTCACCAAATTGATAAAATTTCCCTATCCAGCTATCACTATTCATTTGATCACCAACTTTTAAGTATGTTCTATGATTAATTGTACTGGGCCAAGTAACCCCGATGGTAATGCTAATTGATCCATTTGATTTGCACTGTTGTTTGTTACTTTCACTTCTAATTGGTTCGCCCCTTCCTTTAAAACATGTATTGGAATGCTCATCTGATAAGGAGCCCAAAATTGTACATCTGTAAAATGATCATTTAAAATAATTTCCGCTATTTCATAAACTTCTCCTAAGTCAAGGATTGCATCCGCTATCGGAAAAATATCTTGTTTTAAATCAAACTCAAAATAGTAACTCATCGTTCCAGAATAATAACGGAGCTCTTCGAATGTAGTCCAACTAACTAATTGATCCTTTGACCACTGGCGACAATTTGCCTTATTCGGTATTTTATTAGGATTCCATTTAATAGGTAATTGACGAATCAAATTTTCGTTGAGTAACTCGTTTTTTACCATTGATTTATTAGGATCTACCGCAATGATCAGCGAAGCTCTTCTTCCTAACTCTAAATATAGTTCGTCATTTTGAAAATACGCTTCTTTTTGTTTTCCAGTCCATGGATCCCATATTGCGGTTGCGCCTTCTTCTTTCAAGTCAACTGTACCTTTAAATTTTTCTTCACCTTCATTGACTATCAAATAGAAATATTGCCCTAGTTTTTCTACTAAACTCACTCTGATATCAGGACAGTATTCAGCCAATTGTACCGTTTGATACTGTTTAATATGCTCTATCATCTCAATCGAATGATCTAATTGAGTGATACCGTCCACTTCAGCTTCTCCACCAATACTGATAAGTTCCCCGCCTTGATTAACCCATTCCAATAATGTATTCCTTACTTTAGGATGACATTTTCTCCAAGATAACTGATCTAATATAACAACCTTATAATACTGATGGGCAATCTTTAAACTGTCACTTATTTCTACTAATTCATCAACAAATAATTTTTCATTTACATAATTAAATTCAATCTGGTTTTGAAATAATTCCTTTGCTGCTTGCCATGGTAAATGGTCATCTTTTGTAAGTATGGCCACCTCAGCTTGATTGACACTATCTGCCAAGAGCCAGCTCAACCTTTTCATGTAGGTGCTAAAATATTGATAATATGGCCACCACACATTATTAGGGCCCACATCTGGCGGTCGTTCATGACTTCTATGCTGACCATCTATCGAATAATAAAAAGCATGTGGGCAAAACAAATTAACACCCCGAACCGCTAACCAGTCGATGTACCATTTCATATCAGCTGCAGACAAATTCCAATTATTATCTACGCCACAAACACCTAAAAATTCATTTATATTTCTTCTGCGACGATAATGTCTTGCAATATCTGCACCACATTTTCCTGCAGTAGAATGGGCACCTTGTATTCCCTTCTCTTCTTCAGGAGCTACCCATCGCCAAACTACGTCCTGTCCTGGTATATGAAATGGTTTTAACAAACCAATGTCATCACTTGCTGCTGGATGACCAGTCAATGACAGGTTATTTTGCTCACACCATTCACTTATAGGACGGTAATAACTATCGAGCAGTCTTTTATGAAGCGCACGTTTATACCCTTCTTCCACTTCTTCTACTTTTCCATCTAGCTCAAAAAATAATGCAAGTAAGTCCTCAATATGAAAACCTTCGACAAAGAAATTATTTTCAAAACCAGATGTCCATGGTATTAATCCTTCTTTGGCATTTCTTCCTAGCATATCTGGTTCATCGGTAAACACCGCAAATATAGTAGTACCAAAATAGCTTCCTACCACTTCTTTGTAACGCTCATGCGTTATATCTATAAATGTTCTAACAGCTTCCGGGTTCAACAAATCAGCTGATCTTGGCGCATGAATTTCACCGTCGTCTTGACCTTCATGAACCCCTCTTATCGTACCATGTGATTCCGTCTCAACAAGGCCAACTAACGCCCATTCGTCTATGTTTCGATTGTTACTTTGGAAAAATTGGTCAATAAGTTCATCTCGTAATGTAACCTCTATCTTATCCTCAACATGTTTCTGTTCTACAATTTCCACATTTAATGGATACTGACAATAAATATTGTTACGATCGATCACTCGCTCTATTTTTCGTACTAAAAATAAAGCTACTAACCGATCTGATTGCTTCATTGTAAGTTTATTATTTTGGAATGTCAGTTGCTGCTCAATAGCTTTTAAACCTTTGCTAGCGAAATGTGGATTTCTTTCTACTACTTTACCATTAGCTGCACCTGATGGATACATTGCTTCATCGTATAAAATAACATGCATACCTAGTTTATCTGCTTCGTTAACAGCAAATTTTACAAATTCCATAAATGAATCCGATAAATATTCCAAATTATCTGGCAACCCTATCCGTGGATGGAGTACGAACCCTTCAACACCTTTCTCTTTAAAATCGTGTATTTGCTTTTTTAGTTCGGTTTTGGATAATTGATCATTCCAGAACCAAAATGGCATTGGTGAGTACTCAGATCCTGGATTATTAAATTGGTTCCATAATAGCTGACTCAAATTAATTCCCCCTCTATATATTTAAGAGCTATTTGATTTTATTTTTCTATACTGACTTGGAGGTACACCTATATGTTTTTTGAAAATACGATTAAAATAACTGTGGCGATATCCTACACTTTCTGCTATTTCATTAATTTTCGAGTTGGAATTCAATAATAATTCTTTCGCTTGATCAAGGCGTATCCTTGTTAGGTAGTCAATAAAATTAATACCTAACACTTTTTTAAATGCTTTACTTAATGTATATGCAGTCGTATCAGCTTGATCCGCACAACTTTCTAAGGAGATATCTTCCATATAATGTTCATGTATATATAATGTAACCTCATCTACTAGCTGTTTCATTTCAATATTCATATTATTCTCTACAAAATCAACATATGGTTGTATCACCTTATCTACTAACCATCTAACAATCCATTCTCTTTCTCGTATTTGTGCAAGCTCTTCATACATATTTCTCCCATTATACAGTACAGTAGGATCAATGCCAGAATGTAATATTTCATGTTGAATCGTACTATATAATTGCATAATACTAGCTTGCACATTTAATTCTTTATTACCGTTTTCAACTAAATAATTGAAAAATTGACGAATAAATGCTTCCGCTTCCTTCGTACGACCTCTTCTTATACATTGAATAATCTCCTTTTCCAATTCGAACGGATAATACAACTTCTTCTTATATTCTCTTTCCTGCAATTCATTTAAATGGATAATTTGATTTTGATTTTCAAACTCCCGGTATCTTTTTCCACGCCCTATTTCCTCAAACAAATGACTGATTTGTTTCACTTGCTCTGTTTTAGAACTAATCGTTATCGTCACCTTCAAGGCTAACACCTTATTTATAGCTTCTGTAATATTCTCTGCTAACTTATGCAGCGATGTTGGTAAACTCTCTTTAGTGTTAGGAACGATTAGAAAGATTCCCGCTGATAGGTCATAATTATTTAAAATGGTGTATTGTTGAAATTGTTCTTTCGTAATATCTTCTGCGATATTAGCCATTGCGAATGTTAACAAGCTGTCATCCTCTTCATTTATTTTATCTGCGTCATACATCCCTGTAAGCTGAATATCTAAAAGGACAAACGTATGATCCTTCACATTCCAACCGTATTTCGCCATCCTTTGTTTTAAAGCGTTTTCGCTGTAATCGTATAAGTATCCCTTTGTTAATTGAACTAAGAAATTTTGCCTTAATTGTGGTATTTGTTCTGATAACCTTTTTTCTAAATGACGCCTTTCGTCTGTCAAGGCATGAAACTGCTCATGAATTTGTTTAAACTCATCTGTCTTTACTTTCTGTTTGTCTGGGGTTGTAAGTGAATTGACCAAATTACGAACCGGTTTATATAATCGATTAGATGCAAACCAAGTCATCAAAAATGCTAAAATTAATATCGACAAGCTAGCGACCATGATTACTTTCGATATGGTAACGATAGGGGATGTAATAGCAGTTATTGGCGCCGCCGAAACATAAGTCCATGTTGAGCCAATTCGATCAAACTGCCCGGATGAAACCGAAAAAGTTTCATCCTCCCAATCTAATTGAAAGGAACTACTACTATGTTGGTTTTTGTTAAGTTCATTAGATAAAACATTCGCTAAATCCTCATGATTACTTTCTGCCGTAGATAGTAGTACTTCATTTTCCTGATTAAATAACATTGTAAAACCGTCGCTATATGGAGTTAACGTTTCGATTAATGAAGCCAACTTCTGTTTATCAATTTTCACAATAATAGCACCGAATGGATGATTAGCAACACCAGGTATTTGGTGTGTTAGAACAATATCATTCGTGTACTTAGTATTTTCAATAAACTGTTCTTCCTGGTCCCAGGTAACATTCTGACTGCCCAATAGTAATGATTGGTAAGCATCTTCCATATTGTGATCCTTGATAAAACTTAAGTATGGTGACAATAATATCGGTTCTCGACCATTTACGAAAAGCTCTACTTCATCAATTAACGGATGACTCCCTTGTAATATCAGTAACTTTTGCTTCAAGTCTCTCGTTTTCTGAAATTCGCTGACATAATCCATATTTGTTAACTGAGAATTAAAAATCGGTTCAAAAGCCCAATAACTTAATGATTCTTCTAGATAGTTAAATTGATCATCAATGTTCTGGGCACGATCAGTAATTTCCTCCACATGAATTTTTCGTAATTCTTCTTCCGTAGAATATAATCCAAACGTATAAATTCCAATGGCGGAAACAATACCTGGTATGGAAGTGATAAAAAGAATCATTAAAAAGCTTCTGCGAAAATACTTACTACTCCACCGGTTAACGATCCAACTTCTAATCTTTGTCCAAAAATTCATTTACGCCCACCTCTTATTCCTATAAGCATATCACATTTTGTAAGCGTTATCATGGTATAAAGAAGAATTAAGGAAAATTGAACTATATTATCCTTTCACAGATCCTAGTAAAATTCCTTTTGCGAAATGTTTTTGCAAAAATGGGTAGAACACAAGAATCGGAAGTGTTGCTACTACTACTACTGCCATTTTCAAAGACTCTTCCGGTGGATCCGTTAACATCGTATCCATTGTACCAAAATCTACATTGGCGACCATTATTAATTGTTGTAATAATAATTGTACCGGCCATTTTGCACTATCACTAATATATAGTAAGGCATTGAAGAAATCATTCCAGTAAAATACCGCATAGAACAGCGTAAATGTGGCGATTACTGGTTTGGATAGCGGAATGACAATTCTCCAAAACACCCCCATATCTGAACAGCCATCAATACGAGCTGCCTCTTCCAATTCTGTTGGAAGGTTTTGAAAGAAACTTTTGACAATGATCAGATAAAATGGATTGATCGCGACCGGTAATATTAATGCCCATAATGAATCTAATAATCCTAAACTTCGAACAACGATATAGGTTGGAATCATACCACCATTGAATACCATCGTAAACACAACCAAATTTAAGATAATATTACGCCCTAACAAATTTTTTCTAGATATTGGATAAGCCATAGACATCGTTAATAACAAACTTACTAATGTACCTAATACGGTGACTAGCACAGAAACCCCGATACTACGAACAAATGTATTGGTCGAAAATATATAATCATATGCCGCAGTAGTAATCGTTTCAGGTACTAGAAAAAAAGGTCTGGCTGCTATTTCTGCCTCAGTAGCAAACGATGCAGCGATTACATAAACAAATGGTATAAATGTTACTAACCCCATTAATATTAATACGATATGGTTAAACACATCAAATACTCGTCCTAATGGAGTATTGTGCATTTTGTGCATGCGAGCTTCCCCCTTTGATTGACACTTCTATTAGAATAGACCTGTTTGCCCCATTTTCTTGGCAAAATAATCTGCACCATATATCAGGATAATCCCAACAACTGCTTTAAACAGGCCAACAGCTGTACTATAACTAAACATACCTTGAGTTATACCAACAAAATAAACATACGTGTCAAATACATCTGCAACATCTCTGTTTAATGAATTGGTCATTAAGTAGATTTGCTGGAAACCTTGGTCTAAAAAATTCCCTAATCGTAATATTAATAAAATGACAATGGTACTTCTTAATGCTGGTAAGGTGACGTGCCACATTCTTCTGAAGCGACCCGCACCATCCATGATTGCTGCCTCATATTGTTCGGCACTAACACTTGCTAGTGCAGCTAAAAAGATAACCGTTCCCCAGCCTGTTTCTTTCCAAATAACTTGCGCAATAATCATGGGCCGGAACCAGTCTGGACTCGAAAGAAAATTAATTTTCTCACCGGTAAAAAATTCTACCACTGCGTTGACCGCGCCACCACTAGTAGTTAAAAAAACGTACGTAATACTAGCAATAATAACCCATGACATAAAGTGAGGTACATAAACCAATGTTTGTATTGTCCGTTTAAAAAATTGCATTCTGACTTCATTTAATAGTAAAGCTACAATAATGGGAGCGGGAAAGAAGAATATCAGATCATATAGAGCTAAAATTAAGGTGTTACGTAGAAGCCTTATAAAGTCAGGGTTCTGAAAGAAGTTGATAAAATGGTCAAAACCAACCCAATCACTAGCCCAAAAGCCTCTAAATGGTGAATAGTCTTGAAAGGCCATCAATACTCCCCACATGGGTAAATATTTAAAGAGAATAAAATATAAAGCACCTGGAATTAATAAAAAATATAGCCATTTATCACGCAATATTCTTTGCATATTCGTTAATTGACTTGCCGAGACAACGACATCGTTTTTTGCTTTTTTAGACTTCATACTTAGCTGTGCCAATGGTTTCCCCCCTTAATAAGCGGATATCTGTTATTTACGCTATCAAGCGTAGACAACAGATATCCAATCCAACATTATAAGAAATTATTGTGTTGCTTGATATAGTTCATTTATTTCTTCTATATACTCTTTACCACCTGAATTCATCCACAATTCTTCCGCTTCATCTAATCCGGCTTCATCAATTTGGCCAACAATATATTGGATTTTTGCATCTAAGATAATGTTATCCAATTGTTCACCTTGACGACTATAAATCTCAGAAACGAACGGTTCAGCAGGGTTTCCGACAACTATTTCTTCATTTGCTTCTAATACTTCTTCTTCTTTTTCTTCCAGTTCTTGAAGTGGTTTTTCTAAATAACGATCTTCTGGCACAAAGGTTAACAATTGATTGGTATCTTCATGTTCATAAATCAATGACTGATCAGTCGTTGGTGTGTAAACACCATCTTCCATTTCATAATGTCTACCTTCAATACCATTAAACGCTAGAGTTTGACCTTCTTCGGTACTCATATCATCCATAAATTGTAATACTTTATGCAGCTCTTCTTCCGTTTCAACAGCCTGTTTAGAAATAGCATACATCATGTTATATCCGGAAGTAGGCAGATTAAATAATCCATTTGGTCCCTCTACAGTGCCAAATACATCAACCGCCCCTTCTAATGATGGGTCTGCATCAATCATTTGATCTTGGTTTCTACTTGCAGCATCTACTACGTCGACAATGGTTCCTGCTTCTCCGTTCACAAATGCATCATGCCATTTGGCTGGGTCCATTACCGCAAAATCTTCATTTACTAACCCTTCATCATACATTTTTTTAAAGAAATCTAAGGCATCTCGATAGTTAGGATCTTGGAAGTGAGGATAGAGTGAACCATCATCTGCAATCCCCCATTTATTAGGAACACCAAACCATGTTTGCATGATATCCCATGGGCCTTCATATTCTGAAACAATTGTACCGAGTGTATCGTCTTGTCCATTTCCATCAGGATCATCATGTGTAAAGGCATACATCACATCATAGAATTCATCAATAGTAGTCGGTGTTTCCAGCCCTAAGTTATCGAGCCAATCTTGTCTAATTGAAACAGCCATACGTCCTAATGGTCTGGAACGGTAAATTCCATAAATTCGCCCATCAATGGAGATATTATTAAGCACAATATCATTCATTTGACTTAAATTTTCATAATCGTCAAGATAATCTGTTAAATCCCAAAATGCACCATCATGAACAGCATTTATAAAACTCGAAGTTTTTCCTGTTAAGATTAATGATGGTAGATCTCCAGATGCAAGTGTGATATTAAAGCGTTCATCATAATTACTATTTGGAACAAAGGTAATATCTAAATTGGTATTAGTAAATTCTCCTATCGCTTCTACAACAGGACTATCATTTCCTGGAGGTTCTGGTGAATGAGATGTCGTCATAATGGAGATGTCGAATGCATCTTCAGATCCATCACCTGAGTTGGTTTCAGATGGTGCATCGTCTCCACTCTCATCTGTAGAACTACTAGTATCACTATCGTCACTACACGCTACTAATATGGAACTAAGAAATAAACTAAATAATAACAATAAAAGACTCTTTTTCATTTTCAATTCTAATTCCTCCCCTTTTTCATCATAATTAAATAATAAACTCTTTAGTGAAATCGTGATGAGTTATTCACCCCCACCTATTTAATCTCGTCACATCCTGTAACGGCTTAAATAAAATATAAAACGCTTTCATTTTTCCTACAATATTCATTTTTTGTCATTAAACTGATTAATGGCGAAAGACCTATTCTTATCAGGATTATAGCAGTTTTTTATCACTTTTTTATCCTTTTATCACTTTTTTGCAAGCAAATAAAATAATTAATTTTGAGCACCTGATCACATATAGCTACCTTTGATTAATGCTATTGTTGGGAAGGATCTTTATACCAGTTGTTTGCCTTCATCATAATCGGCTGCAATGCTATCAAAACAGATCCACACAACAACTGTTTTTATCGATAAAAAACCTCCATTTTGCATGGAGGTTTATCAGTTGATTATCTTGTGTACTACTTTGTCCTTTGATGGTTTCAGTTACCACAACAAATCTTCATTCTCATCCATATACATCGGCGAAACATCCATAAATAAATACAAGGAATCAGCTAACGGATAGGAAAAAGTACGAATCCTGTCACCTGTTTCGATATCATTGTAAAGATCAGAAAGAATCCCAGCTTGATCTTCTTTCATACGAATAACATTTTCAATAAAATACGGACGCCAACTCCAATTTTTCCCTTTAATCGTCTCATCCCAGACCCAGCCTTGATCCATATGAACAAGGTTAACAGTTTTCTGAAACCCATCTTCATCTGTTACATAAATTCGAAAAAAGATATGTTCCATTTCTTTTGCTAGACTATCAACTTGTTCATCTAAACTCTTATTCTTCTTCACTAGCTGCCATTTTTCTTGAACCTGTTGATTTAGTGTGGCTGTCAGCTGATATTTAGTAGTTAGTTTGGATCTTTCCACCTCAATAAACTGTTGAATATTTTGACGAAAACGTTCTTTCAATACGTCTTTTGCCACGAAGGTATCAGAAGTTTCGGCGAGAAAGCTTCCTTGGTAAAACCGGCCATTATTCCTCCATGCATAATGAAAGTGATAATTGGACGTAATACCGTCAAATAATAATTCGGCTCCAAGTTTACGCGCAAGTAATGATAGGGAATAAATGATGCCATGAAAACCATTAGAATTTGATTCACTTTGAAGGGCTTGCAAATCAACTTTTAAAATATCTGGTTCCATGAGGCTAATCCGATCTAAATTACTTGTTCCTGTTCCTAGATCATCAATAGCTACTTTCACACCCATCGTTTTTAAATATTTGAATGTGTGTGTCACCAGTTCAATATCTCCTCGAAATTGATGCTCCGTTATTTCGATTACAATTTTGGAAAGATCAAGACCTTTTTCCTGATACTTTAACAGATGATTTAGAAACTGATCTTCCTTATCTAAGAGAAAATAATTCGCATGCACGTTCAAATACAAGTGCTCATCCATTCCTTGCTCAACATACTGTTTTAATGCCATGTCTTGAACCTTTTGATCGATTTCCATTTTGAAATCATCGGGAACATTCGTATCATGGAAAAATGAACCTAAAGGAATAACTTGATTATCTATTTCCAATCTACCTAACACTTCATAACCAGTCACTTCATGACTATCCGCACTGAAAATTGCTTGGAAATAAGGCTTCACTTTATCTACATGCATCATTATATCTAAAGGATCCATCTTGATTCCCCTCTCTTTACATTAATTGTAACCGCACATATTGTTTTATTCAAAAAAAATAGTCTGAATCCGATTGGAATTCAGACTATTCACTACTTCGATTAAAATTTCGCTTGATATCGATCTAATTCCCATTCTGTAACGGCTATACGATAACTATCCCACTCATCTTGTTTCAATGATAAGTATTCATTTAACGCATAGTCACCAAGAACTTTTTTACCAATTTCACCCGTTTTTAATGCTTGAATGGACTCACCTAATGTTGTCGGTAAGTTTTCAATACCACGCTCTTCACGTTCTTCATCACTCATGCTAAAGATATCATCTACTGTTTCTGTAGGTGCTTGTAATGATTTTTCTACACCATCGATACCAGCCGCTGCAATACTAGCATAAGCGTAGTAAGGGTTAGCGCTTGGATCTGGACAACGAATTTCAACACGAGTTCCCGCGCCACGCGTAGCTGGAATACGAACTAATGCAGAACGGTTAGACGCAGACCATGCGATATAACAAGGTGCTTCATAACCTGGTACTAGACGTTTATAAGAGTTTACTAACGGATTTGTAAATGCAACAAATGATGGTACGTGATGTAACAAACCAGCGATAAATGAATAGGCTGTTTCAGATAACTCACGAGAATCAGACTCATCATAAAAAGCATTCTTCCCTGCTTTCTCATCGAATAGCGACATGTTCACGTGCATGCCGTTACCATTTTCACCAAATACCGGTTTTGGCATGAATGTAGCGCGTAGACCGAATTGCTGTGCTACAGTTTTTACAACCCATTTAAATGTAGTAGCATTATCTGCAGTTGTCAGTGCATCATCGAATTTAAAGTTAATTTCGTGTTGCCCTTGCGCCACTTCATGGTGAGAAGCTTCAATGGTAAAGCCCATCTTTTTCAAAGTTTTATAGATTTCCAAACGAACACGTTCACCTAAATCGTATGGAGCTGGTTCGAAATAGCCACCTTGGTCATGTACTTGTTGAGTTGGCTGTCCTTTTTCATCTGCTTCAAATAAAAAGAACTCTAATTCTGGACCTACATTAACCGAAAAGCCTTTTTCTTTAGCGTCATCTATTGTTTTTTTTAGAATATTTCGCGGATCTCCTTCGAACAAAGAACCATCAGGATTTGTGACACTGCATAAAAAACGTGCTTCTGAGTAATCTGGTTCTTCTGTCCACGGTAATACTGCGAATGAGTTTAGATCTGGTAATAGGTATAAGTCTGATTTATTAATCGGTGTAAACCCTGTAATAGATGAACCGTCGAACATCGTTTTTCCTTCGACAACATCATCTAATTGTTCTGCTGTTACCGTCACCTGTTTTAATGTTCCTTCGATATCAACAAATTGTAAATGTAGTAATTCTACATGTTTTGTTTTGATTTCTTCTTTAATCGTTTCTAGTTGCGAGACAGTGTCCACTGTTTTCTCTGGAGCAATTGTTGCCATTTTTCATTTCCCCTTTTCCATGTAACTTTATTTAACATCTTTTGTTATTAACAATCCTACAATAGACCGAAATAAATCGTCATGACTTTTGTAAGAAAATCTGACAAACTTTTTTTGATGTTTTGAAAGTATTAAATGCTTCTAATCACTGGCAAATCGCCTATCATGACCTTTGTACGATAGCTTAATTTTTTTTGCAGAAAATTATATTATGTAAAGTGTAGCTGTATACGTATTACAAAACATAGATAATGGTTACAGAAAAAAACCGGTTCCTTTTTTAGGAGACCGGATTAAACAATCATTGCTCTTTCACAAATAATTTTAAAGCTTGCCATTCCTCTGATGTCAGAGTTATGCCTTTGCCCATTTTTTCATGATCTGGCGACCAATCACGAATATCATACTTTGGTTCACGATCATTCCAACTGATAAGATTAACTTCTTTTCGCCATCCTTTTGGTGATTCTGAAAGAACAGCGACTTCTTCTATAATCTCATATTTAATACCTGCCAATTTAAGACCCCCTATTAAATTCATTTGCTTCTAATGATAATTTTAATAGAAGATACAGGGAAAAACAATTTATCATGCTCTCCGATTAAGATAGAAAAATAGAAACAGAATCAATCCTACAAAAACAGCTAACATAATAAACATATTGGTAAAGCCCATTAGACTAACAACTATACCGAGGATATAAGAGCCTAATGCGATCCCTAAATCATATAAAGTATAAAAGGTTGCTGTTGCATGTCCAGTACGATGTTGCTTCACCCTAGAGACAGCTATCGTTAAGAAAAACGGCAACAATGAGCCATAACCGACGCCAATTATAGCAGCAGCAATCAAAAACGTTACCGCTTGATTAGAAAAGCTTAGCATGAATAACCCTAAAGAAAATAAAACCATACAAGGAATAATGACTGGCTTTGGTCCTCGAAGATCGAACTGTTTCCCTAAAAATGGTCTTGATAAAAGCATCGTTACTGCAAACACAACAAAGAAGTAATTGGATACATGATCTAATTCACGTGCATTACCATAAACAGATATAAAGGAAACAATGCTTGCATAAGCAAAAGCAATCAATAAGCCAATAAAGGAAATAGAGACTGCTTCTTTTTCAAGTAATTCTTTCAACTTAAATGATGATGTTCCTTTTGGCTGATCGGTAGGTTTTACCTCATTCGCTTGAACGAACAAGCTAGAGATCACACTTAAAACCGTAAACAGGTTAAGCATAAGAAATAAGTTATGATACGAAGTAAATTGGATTACGGTAAGACCTATAAAGGGACCAAAAACAACCGCTAAATTCATTGCCATTGTAAAGTATCCAAGTCCTTCTCCACGCCTTTTGGCTGGTACAATATCTGCAGCAATTGCGGATGTTACGGTTGTAACAATTGCAAATGATAATCCGTGAATAAAACGAAGTATCAGCATTGTCATAAAAGTGTCTACAAATAAATAAAAAATCATCGTTATCGCAAATAGAATACTACTGATTAATAACATTTTGCGTTTGCCAAATATATCGAGAATGGTACCTGAAAATGGTCTTAACAATATCGCAGCCAACAGCATGGCAGTGACAACGAGACCACCTTGCGCTTCCGTAGCTCCCCACTTATCAATCACATACAATGGTAATGTGGTTAGTAACGTATAAAATGTAATAAAAATAAACAGATTCACTGCCGCTATACTTATAAAATTCTTCGTCCATATTTTTGGTTGGGACATACTTATTCATCTCTTTCTATTGATAGTTTTTCTAGAAGGTGTTGTAGAGTAAGTTTTTCCTGTTCTGTTAATGGTCCCAAAAATAATTCTTCTGTTTGTTTCACTGCTTGAATAATTTCCGGATAGGTTGATGTTGCTTTCTCCGTTAATGTGACAATCCGTTCTCGTTTGTCGGTTCCGATTTTCCGCTCAACCCAACCGCTTTGCTCCATCCTTACTAATGTTCTCGTGATGGTTGGAGCTTCGACCTTTAAATATTGCCATATTTCAGTCTGTGTCATCTTCCCCTTTTGATATAAGGTATATAGAATTGTCCATTGAGAATGATACAGTCCAAACTGTTTTAACGTTATGTTTAATTCATTTTGAAACATTCGCAGTTTTTGATGATATAAGTGCAACAAACGACTCGTATCCATGTTCTTACTCCCTTCTATTTTATTTACCTAGGTAAATAAATAACTTTACAAGTATAAGATATAACTGATAAAAAGTAAAGAAGCAGCCAGTAATAACTGACTACTTCTTGCTTTTCATTCGTTCTTTTACATATTCAATAAATTCATTTGCTTTTTGTTCGGGTGGTTGTGTCATTAAACTAACTACTATAAATAAAGCTGTTGCAACCACAATTCCCCAGATACCAGATTTCAAACTGAGTAATAATCCGCCAGTTGCCTCTATATAAATCACCAAAATACTACTAATGGTAACACTGACGATAACTCCAGCTGCTGTACCTCTTTTCCAAAAGAAAGTCCCGATGATCGCCGGAACAACCACAATTAATCCGGCAGATGAAGCAACTGAAAGAACAGCAATTAAATCAAGCTCCAATTGAGCAAATAAAAAGGCTAATACAGCAATTACCGGAATAACGATTTTACCGATTAATAATTGCTTACGATCGTCTGCGTCCCCCTTCACATTACGATATACGTCTCGTGAAAATAAAGATGATAATGTTAGTAAAATCGAATCAATGGTTGAAATTGCAGCAGCCATAATTCCAACCATTACGATCACACCTAAAATCGGTGGAACGACTTCAGAAGATAACAACATCGGAGTCGCTAAATCCGCATTTTCTAAACCAGGGAATAGAATAGATGCTGAGAAGCCCCAGACAACAGACACAACCGTATATATAAGTCCAAATACTAAAAATCCCATTAACATATGACGCATACTTTTTAAAGAAGCTGGCATAAACAATCGCTGACTTACTTGTGGGTTGGAAATACTAAAGAAAAACCACGGTATCGTTAAACCTAAAAACGTCCAAAAATTAAAAAAACCATTGCCCGGAACGGCTAATGCTTGTGGATCATTTGCTTCAATTGATGCAAAAAATCCACTCACACCACCTAAACTATTGACAATTAGAATGACGACAATAGTAGAAGTAATAATCATGATTAATGATTGTAAGGAATCGGTCCATGCCACCGATCGAATCCCCGCAATATAAGAAAAGATCAGTGCTAATACCGTTGCAATAATAACACCTGTAGTATAAGGGATCGCATCATTCGTCACACCTTGCAGCAAATAGCCGATTCCTGTTAACTGAACAGCGCTGTATGGAATTAAAAATAAACAACTAGCAATCGCCGAAACGATAGCTACCCATCTATTCTGATAACGGTCACCTAACATTTCGGATGGTGTTACATAGCCATACTTATTACCTACTAGCCAAAAGCGTGGACCGAATATAGCAACAAGGGAAACCCCCATAAAATAAATAATTTCAAACCCTAAGGCACCGACACCACCATTGTAAGTGAGGCCTGCCAGTCCTACTAACATAAAAGCACTATAAGTCGTAGCACTATAACTTAA
The DNA here is from genome assembly GCF_000377765.1 of Gracilibacillus lacisalsi DSM 19029. Classification (GTDB taxonomy): domain Bacteria; phylum Bacillota; class Bacilli; order Bacillales; family Amphibacillaceae; genus Gracilibacillus; species Gracilibacillus lacisalsi. The sequence continues at coordinate 49,558 of NZ_KB898670.1, forward strand.
AGCTGATACAAAACCATTTAATTTTCGTTCTCCTAAAAAGTATCCAGACATACTGTTTTGTCTGCCATTTCTTGATAAATAAGCAATGACAATAGCAATCACCACATAAATAGTAATCGTTGACCAAACCAATGTTGTGCTCATTCCTCGTCACTCCAATCCGTCGTTAAGAAGTAATTCGCCAAAATGGTGATAACTGCTAAGATTGACCAAACTAAAAAGCTGCCATACCATTTCGTGACATCACTGAGGAATGTGTAAGGAATCACATAACCAAGAATAACAACAAGCAAAATAATAAGTCCCCAAAACTTCTCTTTTTGATTCACTTCTCTCACCTATCCTTTCGTGTCATGATTCTTATTATACAGATAATCATACATGTGTAAAGACACCTGTTAAAAATTTTCTTTCTTATAAAGAGCGGCTATGATCAATGTTAAGCACCACAATAAGAAAAACCGGGAAAAGCCCACCCGGTCCTTTTCATTGACCAACAAAATATAAAGTAGTTATTTTGAGATGGATATTGGGCGTAACAACCGCTACGGCTTGCCCACTTCGCTTTCCGTGGGGCGTTTCTTCAGCTAACTTTTGTAAAGAAGATCACGCTGATCCCACAGGAGTCGAAACGGACGCCTACGCTAATTCATGCTCTACAATGAATGTACTCGCTGACATTTCAATTTTATTACACAGGTTAAGAAAGCTCGAGAAGTTAGCAGTCACAATCGTTGTAGAACAGTTTCATAGCGGAGGCCGTCCACTTCCACTCCTACGGGATGATTTTCGACTAAGATCCACTTTGGTCAGCGCTCTTTGCTTACCAAAGTTAGCTTAGGCGAAAATCCCGTGGAAAGGGAAGCGGACAGCCGCAGCGATGGGTTTCCTATACAAGCTATTTCAAAATGGCTACTCTGCTTACAAATGCGTTGATACCGCGGATTATAGCTTTCCTATATTATAAAAAACACGACCAGCCTCAGAGCTGATCGCAACTTTTTAATCTTCTGGTGGATCTGGATTTTGGTCTTTTAATACTTCTAACGGGGAACGTTTTTTCTTTTTCTTTTTCCAACGTTTAATATAAATGGTTGGTGATTCATAATCATCGGATGCGGTAATATCACGATTCGATGCTCGCATAAATGACCATGCTAATAAGAACATAATGAAAATTAATGGAAAACCTCCCACAATACTAGCTGTCTGCAAAGTATCCAAACCACCAAGGAACATTAATGTAAGTGGCATAATACATAATGTAAATGCCCAGAATAGTCGGTTCCATCTCAGTGGTTCATTTTCTACTTCTTTTTGTGCAACAGATGCTAAGATAAACGAAGATGAATCAAACGTCGTTGCTAGAAAAATGATTGCAAGAATTGTAAAGGCTGCAACCATTAATCCTGGAAGCGGAAGTTGGCCAATAATCGCGATAATTGTTGCTGGTGCACCAAAGTCATTAATATAACTCATTGCGTCAAATTGTCCTGTTAACTGTAAATGCAAGCCAAAGTTGCCCATGATCCCGAAGAAAAGTACACAACCTAACGTGCCGTATACCATCGTACCAAATATCATCTCACGGATCGTACGCCCTCTCGAGATACGGGCCACAAACAATCCAACAAACGGTGCATATACTAGCCACCATGCCCAATAAAAGACAGTCCATGCTTCTGGGAAACCAGATTCAGTGAACTCATCCAAATTTCCGAACGGTTCTACCCATGTTGCCATTTTAAAGAAGTTATCTAACAAAATCCCTAAAGAGTTGAAGGTTGTCTCCACAATGAAACGGGTAGGACCAAGTACGAGAATAAAGGCTAGAATAAAAAGTGCTAGCCATAAGTTAATATCACTTAACAGCTTAATACCTTTCCGTAGACCAGAGTAGGCACTTACCGCAAAAATGGTCGTACAGACAAGCATGATAACTGCTTGTAACCATAAGGTAACAGGCCAGCCTGTCAAATAGTGAACTCCTTCTGCAATCATTGGAGTTCCCAAAGCTAGTGTAGTTCCTGCTCCACCTAACAATCCAAAAATAAAGAAAATATCGATAATTTTCCCTAATGGTCCATCTACCAAACCGCCTAAAACTGGTCTTACTGCTTCACTTACTTTTAATACAGGTTTCTTACGAACATAGAAAAAGTACGCGATTGGTAATGCCGGTAATGTATAAATCGCCCAAGCTATCGGTCCCCAGTGAAAAATACCATAGGCAGTCGCCCACTGAATTGCCTCCGTTGATTCTCCTGCCAAACCGAATGGAGGACCTTGATAGTAATATACCCATTCAATAACAGACCAGTACAAAATACTAGAACCAATACCTGCTGCAAATAACATTGCGGCCCATGAAAAAGAATTAAATTCAGGTTCTTGACCTTCATCTCCCAATTTCACGTGACCATTCTTACTAAATGCAACATATAAAAGAAAAGCAAATATAATGAGACCCATCGCTAAATACAGCACACCAAAATTAGTGGTCATAAAAGTATTAGCCATACCAACAATTTCTTTTCCTTCTTCCGGAAATAAAACAAGCGGTAGTACTACTGCTAGTAACAGTAAAAATGCTCCAATAAATGTCGGCCAATCAATCAGTCGATGTCTCATTGTTTTTCACACCTTCCTATTCGATATTATTTTTTAACTTTCCCATATTAGCCAAAAACAAACTAAAAAGAGGACAATTTTTTGATTGTCCTCTTCTTACTTTTTCTTATTTTTATTATGTTGATTCGATACATTTCTTCGAATATGGATGTTATACCACAGTAACGCAATTGCAATAATAAAAATAACAATAGCTGGAACATGAATAACACCTGTTAAGTCTAATATCATCATCACAACTAATACCGTCAGCAATGGTATTCGAATTTTATTATAGTTCATGACATCCCCCTTTAAGTGCGTGTTCAAAAAGTTTAGAAGTAACTTTTTAAACAAACTCTTTAACCGCTTTCATCCATTAATCCTACCATAAGTAGCGGGGAATTCATAATGTTAACCAAATAATTGCTTTTTGGCTTCTAAACTCATCTGTGAGGGATTCCATACAGGCTCCCATACTAATTCAACGGTAACATTCTCTATTTCATCTATTTGCAGTAATCGGTTTTTGACACCATTTACAATACTATCATGCATAGGACATCCTGGTGTCGTTAATGTCATTTTTATAAAAACATCATTCGATTCAGCTATTTGAATGTCATAGACCAACCCTAAATCAACAATATTTATTGCTAATTCCGGATCTATTACCTCATACAAAGCTTCTTCTATCACTTCACGATCCATCGCTTCCACTCCTCTATTTAAATAAAACCAATATCATCGATAGCGCATAGACCATTGACACAATCATCATAACGCCTTGTGCTATCCACACACCTACTCCAATTTGAGCTAACAACGATCCAATCAATACCACTACACTAATTGTTAAAATCACAAAAAGGATTACTGCTAATTTTTCATTGATCATCTCTTTTAAAGTCGGTACTTTTTCTTTCCCAATATTGTCTGCGTATTGTTTGGTCCACCATAAAAAAGGGACAATTTTATATAAATAACCTAAAATACTGAAAATAATCCAACACATAATATAACTAAATAAAAGAATACCCCAATGAAAGACTGATTGTAGATCGATAACAACTAAAATCACAGCAATAATATGGATAACGTTCCCAAGTAAAATGGCAAACAAGGAAAAAACAAAGGCTTTATCCAACTTTCTTTTCAAACGATTTCGGTAGATGATGTACATATTATAGGTAAATAATGTGAAGCCAATTGCTAATAACAAAAAACCGATTACTTGTACATAGGCTATTTGTATCCAAAACGAAACAGATACAAATAGTAATCCCATGCTATAACTGCAGATCGCATATTTGCCGTAATGAGTAGGATAATCATGTGATAAACTGAACATAGGGACCAATTTATAAGAAAAGCCGAAAATCAACAGGCTAAACCATCCCGCTACTCCGAACAAGATATGGGTGTAAAAAATCGATTCATGGAACGGTATACCTTTTGTTGCAAAACTATAAGCAAGCAAAAAACCTGCTGCTATGGTCAAAAAGAGCATAACTAGTGCTGTCTTTACAAAGGCATACATAATTGATTTTTTCTCTGTTTGACGAAGTGTAATAACCATTTGGAGCAAAAACATACAAATCCCTATTACAACCATGACTGCTCCATAAATGGATTGAGCGGGACTTATTGCTAATAAAACGACAAAGATGACCACACCAGAACAACTGAATAGTAATGGGAAATACGCTAGCTTTTGTCGGCAAATACTCGCTAAAAACACAACAGGAACAAGTTGGTACATTGCCCCCATCGCAACAATCATCGCAAATCCTAATAGCAATAGATGGGCTGCAGACCAAATTCCAGGTATGCGAAAATGTCCTTGTAAAATGGATGTACTGTTCCAAAAAATGATAATCTGTGCAACTACAAAAGCGACTATGCCAAAAACAATAAAACTTAATGGTAATCGAATATCGGTCGTACTCTTGATGTTTCCAGTTGTCATCATTTTACTCACCACGCTTTGTAATCATTATCTTAAAACTGCCATCCTGTTGGGGTTCTGTTACATAATCAAAGCCCAGTTCATCTAATTCTTCATATAAAAACATTGGTCTTCGATCATTGATAATGGTCAACACTTCACCAACTGTCATCGTTTCTAATTGATTCAAGGTGCGAATCATCGGTTGAGGCGGCTCCATCCCTCTGTTATCTAATATGATCATCAGCCTTCACCTCTTTTCGATAGATGACTTTCCAATGTTTCCTTTCGATTTTCTCAGCTTGATAGATATATCCCTTACGTCCTAATAGTTTATGCAATGGTATCGGATTAAATGGCGTATGTAGTATAAAAGCTTGATTCTCTTTTAACCCTTTGACAGTTCCCATAATTTTATCGAATGGTTCTTTTTTTAACGCTAAATCTTCACGGACGTCTAGTTCCACATATTCTTCCGTCATCATTATCCCTCCTTCCCTCTTTATCACAATGCTAATCGTCGATAAGACATCCACCAATGGAAGTCTATCTATATGATAGTCATTATCAATTAAAAGAGAAGTGATTTTGGTCACTTTTTTACACTATGAGTGTTTGATATCACATTTTTGTTTATCAAAACATGATATGTTATCGCAGAAGGAGGGAATGATTTGTTGAAGACTAAATTACTTGTAGTGATTGTCCTAACGTATATGTTGATTGTTTTTGGAGGTTATGTAGCATCATCCGAATCAGGAATGGGATGTGGACCGGAATGGCCGTTATGTAATGGAGCGGTGATACCCGAATTACAGGGTGATACTTTAATCGAGTTTGCCCACCGTGTGATTGGACTTATTTTGTTTTTATTGTTCAGCCAGATTGTCCTACAAATTCATAAGAAGAAACGATATCAGCATCTTAAAACTATTTCGTTACACAGTTATTTGTTACTCCTATTTCAAATTATAGCGGGGGCTGTCGTAGTGATTCTGGATTTGCCTGCTCTTGTTGTGACACTGCATCTTGTGTTAGCCATGATTTTTTCTGGGTTATTACTTTATCTCTATCATCATACAAATGACACCCTTTTTTATGAAAAGAAGCCCATACATTTGCCATTATTGTTATTAGTCCTACTCATCACAATAGGATTGGGCGCCTATATCAAGCACACATCGATTGGTCTAGCATGTAGTTGGTTGGATTGTCACGGAACATTTATGCCGACCTCCTTAGTAGAATGGATACAAACGATCCATAGAGTTTTTGCTCTTATTAGTTTTGTATATCTCATTTTTGTCACTTTTATTTATCGCAACCGTTCTATACTGATTGCGCTCGTTTTATTTGTTATCCAAGTGACAGTTGGTATTATCACCATCTTAACCAAGATAGATATGTTCTGGAGTGTATTACATTTAGCCTTTGCCACTGCTGTTTACTATCTTGTGTTAGATGCATGGCTGCAACCAAGAAAATAAAGGATAGCATAACAGTAAACGCTCAAGTTCACGGTGAACTTGAGCGTTATTGCCGAATCCATTATTTATTTGTTGTATCTTTCAATCTTCTATTTACTTCAGGTATAACTTTATGGACTAATAAATCCATCGTTTCTTTGATTGATTCGATCGGTTGTCCACCAAAATCAACTTGTGCGTAAAATCGATCATGATGAAACAATTGATGTTGGTAGATTATTTTTTCTACGATTTGTTCTGGTGTTCCTACAAATAACGTCGATTCATTACTTGTGATAAATTCTAAATCTGTTCGAGCAGCGCCCATTGCTCCACCAATCCCTTGTTTCGTTAAATGTTTCCAATAGTTAGCATAATAGGGATAGAAGTCCTGTTCTAACTCCGTTTCTGTTTCACGAATCATTGTATGACCAGCAATCGCAACTACTGGACTTTCCCCTTGATAGACTTCATGATAACGGTGCACTAATCGTTGATACTTTTTAGCAATTCCACCAATCATCACAATGGTTAAACCACAGCCGTTGCGCCCTGCTCGCTCGGCACTCTCGAGCGTTCCACCAACTCCGATCGAAATCGGTAACGTGTTCTGTAGTGGACGTGGCGCAATCTCTGCCGCTTGTATAGCTGGTCGGTATCTACCTTCCCATGTTACTCTTTCTTGTTGATTCAGCTGTAAAAATAGTTGTAAATGTTCGTCAAAGAGTTCATCATAATCCTTTTCACTGTAACCAAACAATGGAAAAGATTCGACAAATGCACCTCTCCCTGCCGTGAATTCCACACGACCGCCCGCTAACAAATCTAAGGTCGCAAAATCTTCGAATAATCGTACGGGATCCGCTGTATTTAATAAGGAGGTCAAGGCTGTTAATTTGATCTTACTCGTTTGCTGAGAAATAGCAGCAAGCAGCATTTGCGGCGAGGAAACAGCGTAATCCAGACGATGATGCTCTCCTACACCAAATAGGTCTAAGCCTATTTGATCTGCATATCGAGCCATTTCCACTAACATATCGACTCGTTCTTTTGTTGTTATTGTTTCTTTTGCTTTCGGATCTTCTAAGATTTCAGATAAACTATACACACCAAACTCCATACTATTCTACCTCTCTCTCTTTTGTAAGCAGAGTTTTCCAATTTGACCATGGGAATTGATTAGGCGGAAAGGACACCGCACTGATTTCCTCTTTACGAACCGGATGAATAAGTCGTAATTCGTGCGACCATAACGCAATTTGCTGACCAGGCTTGTTTACCTTTTTCCCGTATTTCTGATCGCCATATAGTGGATATCCACGTGAAGCAAACTGAACTCGAATTTGATGTGGGCGTCCGGTATGTAAATTAATTTTTACCAAGCTCAAACCTTTATCACTAGCTAAAAGCTGATAATCAAGCACCGCTTTTTTTGCTTTTGAATTATTTTTTGACGAAACCGTGACAATATTGTGACGACGATCTTTCCACAAAAAATCGACCCATTCCTCAGCTGGTGACGGAACCCCTCTGACAACAGCTAAATATGTTTTATCTAATTCATTTTTTCGGATTGTATCAGATAATCGGGATGCAGCCTTTGATGTTTTCGCAAATACCATCACACCACCAACTGGTCGATCTAACCGATGGACTAGCCCTAAATAAACATTACCAGGCTTCTGATAACGGATTTTGATATCTTCCTTTAAAATAGTGAGAAAATCCTCATCATTACTTCGATCTTTCTGTACAGGTACATTGACTGGTTTTTCCACCATTAACAAGTGATTGTCTTCATATAAAATATGGATATTCATAAGAAACCCCTTTTTTGTAGATAATCATTCGTACTACATATTCTAACATAAGAAAAGTGCAAAGCGCCCACTTCAAAATTTCCAGTTTCTCATAAGTTTCCTAAAGCCAAAAAAAGATCCCCTAATACTAGGAGACCTTGTATGCTTTATTATTCAACGATCAATGTTGCCACCATATCTTCATGACCAGCACCACAAGGAACTGAACATCTGATCGTATACTCGCCTGCTTCTAAAGTTGCTGTTTCAGAACCTGCATCATCCAATGCAATATCAGTACCTTCTATTTCAATACCGTGGAAACCTTCTTCGTTCGTTAGGTTTACTGTAACTTCACCAGCTGGTACCGTATATTCTTCTTGATCAAATTGCCAGTTAGATGCCTGAATATCTACTGTTTCACCATCACCGCTTGCAGTTTCTCCAGCTTCTCCATCGTTATTTGAACTTCCTTCATCATCACCGCCACCACAAGCTGCAAGCACAAGTGCTAATGATAATGTCATCATGCTTAAAAGAATTTTTTTCATGATTGTTTTTCCCCTTTCTATTCCATTTAGTTTGTCAACCACTTACATCATAAACGATTGCTCAAGACATTCATATGATTTTAATCACACTCAGATTGTGATATGGCTCACTATATAACCAAACAAAATATCCTATGCTTGAGTCAAATCCAATAGATAGGAGGTCACAAAATGTATTCCAATACAAAGAAATCAAAGTATTCCATGTCAGGAACGATCGCCTCTGTCACTATTGTTGCTCTAGTCATTATTTTGATGTGGGCAGGTGTATTCGCTATTTATATGGCTAGAGTGTGATCTATGACTCCATTATAACGATTGGTTTCTTTATTTATCTACTATTACGTTATATTCTTCACAAAACATTCATATTTGAAGGAGGGAATAAATCAATGAGTAAATTAGAAGAAATTTGGATGACAGTAAGTATTGGGATTCTCGTTATCTTTATGGTGATTGTTGGTTACCAAACCTATGCCTTAGGAATGGGACCACCAAGTCATAAAGAAACGATCGATCCACAAGAAGTTGAACAAACCGCTCCATTTGATAACCCGGGTCTAATTGATCTTGGAGACAACCAATACGAACTAGTTATGACGTTAGAAGCGTTTGCGTTTAACCCAGGAAATGTCGAAGTGCCTGTTGGAGCAGAGGTCGAATTTACGATGACCTCAAAAGATGTATCACATGGTATTCAAATTCCAGGAACAAATGTAAATGCGATGGTGTTACCTGGTCATATTCAAAAAATCACTCAAACATTTGATGAACCTGGCGAATATTTAGTTGTATGTAATGAATATTGTGGTGTTGGTCATCAAGCAATGTTTACCACCATTACAGTGAAATAAGGAGGGGCAAAAATGGAACAGGCAAAACATATTGGATTGAGAGAAAATGTAATAAGTAAATTAGGAGTTAACCCTCAAGATGCTATAATTGCACTCACTTATTTTACCATTTCATTTGCAACATTATTAATTGGTGGGTTATTAGGGTTAATTCAAGGATTAGAGCGCGCCGGTCTGTATTCATTACCGGCAGGATTTAATTATTATCAAGTCTTATCTGCACACGGACTTTTATTGTTAGTTGTTTTTACTGCTACATTCACGATTGGGTACCAACTTGCAAATCTTTCCCATTCATTTAATGGATTACTACCTAAAGTCCGCAAAATGATATGGGTTGGTATTGTATTAAAGGTAATTGGTGTTGTGCTTGCCGTAACCATGATTGTTTTAGGTGAAGCATCAGTATTATACACTTTCTATCCACCTTTGGCAGCACACCCCATATTTTACATCGGATTAGTTCTACTAGTGTTAGGTATTTGGTCTGTAGCTTTTGGTGTATTTATCAACTATCGTCATTGGCGAAAAGAAAATCCAGGGCAACCAACACCAATTCTTGCTTTCTTTGCAATGGGTGTGTTTGTACTATGGTTCTTTGCAAGTCTCGGTGTAACGATTGAAGTATTTATGATTATCCCATGGGTTTTAGGATGGGTAGAGACGATTAATGTAATGGTTACAAGAACACTGTTTTGGTGGTTTGGTCACACTCTCGTTAATATTTGGTATCTTGTTGCTACTTCTGCATGGTATATTATTGTACCGAAAATAGTAGGTGGTAAACATTTCAATGAGAAACTAATTCGTTTAGTGGTTATTTTACTTGTTGTATTGAATATTCCAGGTGGTTTCCACCATCAAATTATCGATCCTGCTATCTCATTATCAATTAAATTCTTACACGTCTTCATGAGCCTGTCGATTGCAGTTCCATCCTTGATGACTGCCTTTGCCATGTTCTATGTACTAGAAAAAGCAGGACGTAAAAAAGGTGGCAAAGGATTATTTGGATGGTTTAAAAAGCTGCCATGGGGCGATGTTCGTTTTCTTGCACCAATGATTGCCATGATTGCCTTTATTCCAGGTGGTGCAGGTGGCATTGTCAACACTAGTAACCAAATGAATCAAGTCGTTCATAATACGATGTGGGTTGTCGGACACTTCCACGTCACCGTAGGGGTATCTGTTGTACTTACATTCTTTGGCATTTGTTATTGGTTAATTCCACATTTATCTAAGCGTCAATTAACAGCTAAAATGAATAAGGTTGGTGTGATTCAAACTTGGATTTGGACAATTGGCATGACCATTATGGCCGGTTCGATGCATCTAGCTGGCTTAGTCGGAGATCCTCGTCGTACTTCTGATACAACATATGCTGGTCATGAAACGGCATTAAGCTGGTTGCCATATGAGTATGTCTTTGCAACTGGCGCAACCTTACTGTTGATAGGTGTCATTATTCAGGTATATGCCGTGTTTAACATGATGTTCTTTGCTCCAAAAGGGAAAACAGAATATCCAGTGGCAGAGCCGGAGGATGATCAACCAAAAGTGCCGATGTGGACAGAACGCTGGGGGCTATGGGCCATTGTTCTACTTGCTGTTGTTGCAATGGCATATGTGATTCCAATTGTAGACATGATTGTTAATGCACCTCCAGGTTCTCCACCGATCAAAACATGGTAACTATTTAATAATATGCGGGAAGGACATACTTCCCCTTGAATATCTTCATTTATCCATGGAAGAGAGGGCTTTTCCAGGGAGCAGAATTTCTCTTCATGGGATATCTGTTCCACTTCCCGGGATATCTTCACTTATCCATGGAAGAGAGAGCTTTTTCCAGGGAGCAGAATTTCTCTTCATGGGATATCTGTTCCGCTTCCCGGGATATCTTCACTTATCCATGGAAGAGAGAGCTTTTTCCATGGAGCAGAATTTCTCTTCCATGGATATGGATTAGGGAAAGTTCTAATCAAAGAGTTCTTCTCAGCCTCTACTCAATCTATAGCAAAAGGTGGTGCTTGGTTTGACTAAGCATGAAAGAATCGCAGTTAGTGTTATCATACTTTTTGGGTTAGTTGTTTTCTTGGTTGGCACAGATGGCTTTCAAGCTTTTACAACAGAACAAGCACGCACTAATCAATTAATTAAAGAACAACCTCAGGTTCCAAACGTAGAACTAGAAGACAGTAAAAGTCGTACTTATTCGATTGAGGAGTTACAACAAAATAAATATTTATTTATTACTTTTATGTATACTAATTGTGCTACTGTCTGTCCACAATTAGAACGTAACATGCAAGAAGTTTATCAGCAATTGCCTGTTTCCATGATCAAAGATGATATTCAATTTTTAAGTATTAGCTTTGACACCGAACATGATGATCCAGAAACACTGGAAAAATATCGGAGCTATTTTGACAGTGATGGAGAAACATGGCGCATGGCACGAATAAATGATCAAGAAGAATTAACGAGTTTGCTAGATCAACTTGGTGTTATTGTGATCCCAGATGATTATGGTAATTTCCAACACAATACAGCTTTTTATTTAGTTGACAAGGATGGCTATTTAATCGATGTGATGGATTACACCGAAATTGATCAGGCAGTTGAACGAATTAAATCTGTGATCGGAGGAGATTCCGCATGAAACAGACAAGGTATGGTCTACTATTATTTATTTTTTTAATCCTACCTCCTGTTGCCGATTTATTAGAGTCGATTATGATCTTTCATATGCATACGCAAATGCCTTTAATTGTTTTTGCTGGTTTTCTGATGACACCTTTTTTCCAAAAAAAGTTCCCAAATTTTTTTATGAAATGGAATCGTTCAGGAATTCCAGGCATCTTGTTAGTAATCTTAATCTGGTCCTATTGGCAAATTCCTCGAGCAATGGATGATGCCTTAACCCATTCCCATGTGGAAATCTTTAAGTTTATCAGTCTACCTTTTTTAGCGGGAATACCACTTCGTGATAGCTGGCGAAAGATCAAAAACAATGGGCAATTTATATTTTTAGTCTATTTACTTGCTACATTGATTGTCACTGGTTTTCTTTATATTTGGGTAGATGAGCAAATTTGCAATAATTATTTAATCATTGAACAGCAAACTCTCGGTTGGGGTTCCTTAGCAATGGCTGCCTGTTTGTTGTTATATTTAGTTTACCGTCAGTTTGAGAAAGATGAAGGAGTTTAGAACATAAGATATTTATAAAAGGCAGGAAATTCGCGAATGGTTGAGTAAACATCTCGCCATTCAAAATATTCTGCGTGTGAACCGTATACTTCCTCAAAACCTTGTTGTTTCATAGCCAATTTAGTTCTAGAAATATGAAAAAATTGCGTGATAACCGTTATATGATCTGTTGATAAGTTATGTTTTTGAGCAATCTCCAAACTATTCTCTGCTGTCATTTCGGTATTATAGCCATTGTTATCAGTGATGATCGATGATTCAGGTACTCCTTTTTCAATTAAATAACCTTTCATTACTTTTGCTTCATCAAATCCTTCCATACCAATGCCACCACTGACAATAATCGTTTCTAGTAAGTTATTGATATACAAATTGTAGGCTTTATCAAGACGAGCTTGTAGTCTGGCTGAAGGCGTGCCGTCTTCGTTCACTTTATTACCAAGGACTACACCAACTTCTGACCGTTCATTTTCATCAGTTAATCCATCAATAGTAATAACGATTGTATGTATAACAAAAAAAGTAAACGTTAGTCCAATCAAAATGATAACTCTTTTTTTCATAGAATACTCCTTTCCCTTCCTATCATAACTAAAAAAAAGCTTTTAAACTATCCCTTCATATAGTAAACTTATTTTCCAAAAGACAACTGGGGGATACATCATGTTGATGAAAAAATGGCTGATCAGTTTACTTTTTGTGATGACCATACTAGCCGGGTGTGGAACTGCAACAATCGAAGAGCAACAAACTGATCCAACAGCAGCAGACAGTACTACTGAAGAAACAATGTCTCAGGAAAGCAAGACACCGTCAGAAAAGCCTGAGCATGCAGAAACACCAGATGATGAACATTTCGCCACGGCTACTGTCAGTCGTGTAGTCGATGGTGATACGGTCCGTATTGAATTAGATGGTCAGGAAGAAACAGTAAGACTTTTATTAGTCGATACACCTGAAACAAAACACCCTAACCTTCCTGTTCAACCTTTTGGTCCGGAAGCATCTGAATTTGCAGTGGAAAAACTGGCAGGAAAAGAAATTCAAATCGAATTCGATGGGCCAGAACGAGATAATTATGATCGACTTCTTGGCTATATTTGGGTGGATGGAGAAAATTTTAATCAACTATTATTAGAAGAAGGCTTTGCACGTTATGCTTATGTCTATGATCCTCCTTATATCCACCAGGATGAAATGAAGCAAGCGGAACAACGAGCACGTGAAGCAGAGATTGGAATCTGGAGTATCGATGGGTACGTAACTGATGATGGTTTCAACCATGAAGGAGTCAAAGATGACCCTCAAGAAAATCAAGAAACTGAACCACCAGATGAAGATGTTTATTATGCTAATTGTACAGAGGCACGCGAAGCTGGTGTAACTCCTTTGCATGAAGGTGATCCTGGTTATGGAAGTCACATGGATGGCGATGGTGATGGCGTAGCTTGTGAGTAATGAAGGAAAGCCCGAAAGGTCAGATGTGACCATTCGGGCTTATTTTTATCATTGATTTTATACGCGATAAAATAATTTCGTATTCTGTTCTACTTGTTCTTTTATATGTTGTATTGGTAACTGTTTCACTTTTGCTATTTGTTTAATCACTTCTCTTATCATATTGGGATGTGTCATTTCCCCTTTAAATCGTCCTTCAAACGGCCATGGACCATCTGTTTCTACCATCATCAATTCAATAGGATAGCTTTTAATTAAATCCTGAATCTCTTTTTCATAAAAACAATCTGGTGTCACGGAAATCATACATTGTGCCTCGATCATCCGCTTAATCGTGATGTCATCTCCTTTAAACCAATGAAAATGTGCACGTTTCACCCCATACTTTGCCAATAAATTACATACTAATGCAGCATCATCATATACTGCATGCAACACAATCGGCAAATCATATTGTACAGCGAGGACCATGAACCGCTCTAATATGTCGATGTATGGTTGAAGATCGAGAATAGGTTCTTCTTTTCTTTTGTAAAATGGAAGCCCGACTTCTCCAATCGCAACTATCTGCTCATGGTGTTCGTGAATCAATATTTCAATCTGTGTTAATTCTTGATCAGTCGGGAGTGGTTGTTCTGGATGCCAGCCAAACGCTGGATAAACAGTTGGATATTGCTCCGCTAATTGCCAGACTTTTTCGCAGCTTGTTAGATCACTGGATACTGCAATCATCCCAGCCACGTCTAACGTATCCATGACCTTTTTTTGCTCAGTGGGCTTGTACCAATCCAAATGGATATGAGCATCAATCATTTAACACACCTCGTAATGTTTGATAAATTTCCTTCTTTTTTTCAAGGAATTCCTGCGTTAACGTCAACTCTTCATTTCTCGGACGTTTGAAATCAATCGTAAATTCCTTGATGACATTGGCAGGCTTAGAACCCAACACTAGAATTCGATCTGATAAAAAAATCGCTTCCTCAATATTATGGGTAACAAATAAAACAGACGGTCTTTCTTGTTCCCAGATAGTTAATAACCATTTTTGCATTTCTAACCTTGTGAACTCATCTAATGCCGAAAAAGGTTCATCCAAACAGATAAAAGATTGTGGACTCAAAAGACTTCGAACAAACGCTACACGTTGGCGCATCCCACCAGATAATTCGTGGGGATATGCGTTGGCATAATCTTTTAACCCTGCCCGTTCCAACATTTCTAGCGCTTTTTGTTTATCAGGCTTTTGATGTAATTCCACACTTAACACAACATTTTCGAGAACGGTACGCCATGGAAAAAGAGAAGGAGTTTGTGGCATATAGCTTATCGATCCTTTTTTACCATTGATCGCTTCATTATCTAAACGAATCGTGCCATGATCGGCTTGATAGAGCCCGCCAATCAAGTGAAAAATGGTACTTTTTCCACTGCCAGATGGTCCGAGTAAGGAAACGAATTCACCATCGTTCACGCGTAAATCTAAGTGATCAAGAATAGTTAGTTCACCAAAGCTTTTTGAAATATTTTCGAGTTCTAGTGTACTCATGACTGTTCCTCCTTACCCGGATGCCATTTTAAGATGATTTTTTCTGCAGCAATGATAATAGCGAAAAAAATCAGGCATAAGATCATAATAAATAAAATCGCTACAAAAACTCGATCAGTACGGAATGATGATGAGGCTAGCGTCATGTATACACCAATTCCTTTGTTAGCACCTAACCATTCCGAGATAACAGCCCCCATCACACTATAGGTAGCGGAAATTTTCAGTCCGGAAAACATTTGTGGAACTGCATGAGGCAGTTCCAGCTTAGTGAAAATTTGTTTCTTCGTTGCACCAGCCATTTTCATATAATGAATTAATTCCGGATTTGTATGTCTTAATCCATCGATTGTTGATACCGCAACCGGGAAGAAACATACTAATGTAATAATTAATAGTTTAGGTGTAACACCAAATCCAAACCAAATAACAAGTAAAGGTGCGAGTACAATAATCGGAATGTTTTGCGACATAATCAGCAATGGATAGAGTGCTTCACGGATTTTAGGCAATAGATGAAGCATAATCGCAATGAGTAAACCTACACTTACACCAATGGCAAATCCGCTCACAGTTAAAAATACAGTTGATAAGATATGATGCTGATAATTACTCCAGCCATTAATCGCCTCTTGCATAATGATAGTAGGTGCAGGAAGAACCCAGGTCGGAATAGCTAATATCCGACTGGACAATTCCCATATAATTAAAATACTGACGATCACACTAACTGGTAAAAAAGACTTTCTAAACATAGAGCATGCTCCTATTGGTTTACTGGACACTTTTTAATGTTTATTGGACACTTTTCGTGATTTACTGGACACTTTTAACCTTTATCTGGACACTTTTATTAATTTTCTGGACACTTTCCGGAATTTACTGGACACTTTTCCAATCTTAACGATACTTCTTCGTCAATTCACTCATGGAAGCTTGATGATCTTTTTGTGAATAGATCTTCACTTGTGAAATCACGCTTGGACAGTCTAACTCATGCATACGTTGATTCATTTTTTCGATAACAGATAATAACGTTGCCAGTTCGCCCTCCATTGTTGTTTCTAATGGATGAACTTGATAGTTGACACCTGCTTGTTCGATAATCTTGATTGCTTCATCAACAAAAGGGATGGAATCTTCCCCATTAGGTGTCTTCGGAATGATTTGTACACTAACTAATGCTTCAGCCATTCATACCCCTCCATTATTATTCTGGTAAAAATTCGTTTGTATATGCTGCATCAACGTCTAGCTCGCGTTCTAGTAGGTCATTTTCGAACATGAATTCTGCGTAATTGCTCCAGACTTCTTCTGATTGTTCGCCCCATCTATCCGCATCATCTTGGTATCTTGGTGATATCCATTCCTGACTAGCATGTACTAATTCTTCGTCTAAATCTGGTTGCGCTTCTATTAAAATGTCAGCTGCTTCTTCTGGATTGTCGATCGCATCCTGATAACCGCGACTAACTGCAGCCATAAATTTTTTGATTGTTTCTGGATTTTCTTCGATCATATCTTCATTGGTGGTAATAACTGGTGTGTAATAATCTAGTTTTTCTGAATAGTCCGTAAGATAGATCATATCAATTTCCTTACCTCGAAGTTCTGCCTCGATTCCAGTCCAACCATAGTAAATCCAAGCAAAATCTACATCACGTTCTACTGCTGTGAAAAAGTCTGTATTACCCATATTTACGATATCAACATCTTCAACTGATGCTTCCTCTTGTTTCATTAACGCATCAATAACTGCCGATTCAACAGGAGCACCCCAACCACCATATGTTTTTCCAGCAAAATCAGCAGGTGATGTGATTTCTTTTTCCTCTGGTGCGGCAAATCCAGAAGTATTGTGCTGGATTACTGCTGCAATCGAAACAAGCGGAATATCTTGTGTTCGAGCTTCTGTTACTTGTTCTTGATAACTGATGCCAAATTCTGCTTGCCCTGAAGCTACAGTCTGATCTGCTCCAGCTTCTCCTGGCATAACAATTTCTACATCTAATCCTTCATCTTCGAAATATTTTTTCGATTCCGCAACATACAGTCCGGTGTGATTAGTGTTGGGTGTCCAATCTAATACTAAAGTAACTTCTTCTAATTCTTCTCGTGTGCTTTCTTCATTCCCACAACCTGCGAGTATAAACATACCTATTATTACAAATAAAAATTTTTTCATGATGAATCCCCCTATTTTTTATCTTTTTTGCGGAACATATAAGAAAGCGCCCTAGACTTATAGCCTAGGGCGCATATAGATATCTCATCTCATATGTTCCCTACGCTGGTGCTAACCAGATCAGGTTCTAAGGGTCAGCATCTTACGGATACAGTCTCAACCGGCAACACCGGTCCCCCTACATTTCATATAATATTGCTAACTTCTACTTTGACATAATTCGTGTATTTCTTCAAGTTTTGACATTTAAAAAACGAACCTCTAATGAAAGAGGTTCGTTTATTTAGTATTATCCATGAATTTTACTTGCCACATCTACGACACGTTTTGCCTGATGTTTAACCGCATCTTGAACATTTTCGACCATAGAGCCGTCTTCCTGGCTTTGGGTAACACTTGTACCATATGGATTACCGCCAGCTGCAAATAGTGAATCATCGGAATACCCTGGAGGAACAATGATGGCACCCCAATGCATCATAGATGTATAAAGACTTAGAACAGTTGCTTCCTGTCCACCATGAGGATTAGAAGCTGAAGTCATCGCACTTACTACTTTGTTTACAGTCTTACCTGATGCCCATAGACCACCTTGTGTGTCAATAAATTGCTTCATTTGGGAAGCAACATTTCCAAAACGAGTTGGCGTACTGAAAATAATGGCATCTGCCCAGTCTAAGTCTTCAGTTGTTGCAACAGGAACATCTTTGGTTTCTTCCACGTGCTTTTGCCAGCCTGGATTTTGAGCAATCGCTTCTTTTGGTGCTGTTTCAGCAACTCGTACTACTCTTACTTCTGCTCCTGCTTCTTTTACTGCGTCTGCTGCCCAGTTTGCTAATTGATAGTTTATACCTGTAGAACTATAATAAACTATTGCTACTTTTACCATATTGATAAAACTCCTTTTCTTATTAGATATTATTGGTTTGCCCCGTTTGATAAAATCTATACATTTATCTCGAAATTGAGATATTAACAATTTACCACGCATTTATCTCAGTTTCAAGATAAATGATTTGAGAAAAAACACGGAGTGATGCGCTCCATGTTTAATCAAATGTTAAGCCTGCCTCTACCAACGTATTATAACGGATCACATTTCCTACTTCCTGATAATCAATATGAATGATTGCTTGTTTTCCATATAAAATAATTTCCCCTTCTGGAGCCATCATGGTCATCGTCATTACAGATTGTGGTGTACCCTCACGTATGTTTGTAATGATCTCCTCTTTTTCGGATTCGTCCGTTGTATCCAATACAACCTCCTCACCTACGATCACCTCAACACGGTGATAGATGTCTTCAGGAACTATCATATCTTTAAAGGGTAGATTTGCGATCGTTAATACTCCAGTGTTGTTATCACAACCTGTCAGTTCAAACATAATGTGTTGATCATCTGTTAAGTAATATTCTAATTGTGGACAGGATACTTCACTTATTGTTTCTACTTCAACAAAGTTATCTTGCGTTGCATCTGCTTTTACGGTATACTCTCCATTCTGAAAAATATAAGTATCAAACACAGAGCTACCTTCAACTGTAATGTTTACCCCTCGCATGGTGGCTTCTTCATTGTTTTCTGTTTTTTGGATAAATTGTTCCAAAGCGACTAAGTTTACCGTTTCATCAGGTGCAATGACCATATCATGTTCTTCATCAACGATCCGTTTTATTGCAATTGCACTACTTTGTCCTGGATAGGATTCTGCAACTGCACCATGGGTGACTTGAATTTTTTCGCCCCTCATAAGTGAATCAGCCATGCTATCTTCTATATCATCGAGGCTGAAACTAATTGCATTCCCCGCCTCTTCATGCTGTTCTGGATGAAACTCAGAAATGGATGGATCTAATCGATTCTCAACAACTAATACACTATTGTCTCCTATGTTAGCGACATAACCTTCCATCACATTTTGCACATCATCTTGTATTTTATTCCCGTTATCCAAATTTGTACCACAAGCAGTTACGAATAATAGCGTGATAATACCGAGTACATTTTTCAACACAATCGCCTCCCTTTTTCTATTAGTCGTTGGCCTTTGAAAAAGGTTACATCAAAAAAAGAATGGACATTCAAACATCCATTCTTCATCTTCGTTTATTCTCCTGTTTCCGCAAACTTTCTAATCCGTTCCCCAATCTCATCACGTACTCGACGGAAAACTTCCCACTTCTCTTCGTCTGTTCCTTCTGCTTTTGCTGGATCATCAAATCCCCAGTGTTCATTACGGATACCAAACGGGATAACAGGACACTTATCTCGTGCATCACCACATAATGTCACAACCATATTTGAATTTCTTAGTATTTCCAAGTCAATTTTGTCAGAGGTTTGCTCAGAAATATCAATACCGACTTCATTCATCGCTTTCACTGCATTTGGGTTTAATCCATGTGTCTCAATTCCTGCACTGTAAACATTCCAGTCATCACCTAAATATTTTTTTCCCCAGCCTTCTGCCATTTGACTGCGACAAGAATTACCTGTACATAAAAAGTAAATGGTTTTTTTCGCCACTTTATATTCCTCCTAATAGTTAAAATAATAATAGTGTCAGATATAGACCGACTAGTGTAATAAATAAAATCGGGATCGTGAGAATAATCCCCGTCTTAAAATAAGTACCCCATGAGATTTTTACACCTTTTTGGGATAGAACATGTAGCCATAAAAGCGTTGCTAATGAACCGATCGGAGTGATTTTTGGACCTAAGTCAGAACCAATCACATTCGCGTAGATCAATGCTTCACGTACTACACCAGATGTATTTGTTTCGGCAATCGCCAATGCATCAATCATTACCGTAGGCATATTATTCATCACAGAAGATAATATTGCCGCTATAAAGCCCATCGCGACAGTAGCACTGAATAATCCTTGATCTGCACTCCATTGAATGAGACCTGCCAATACGTCGGTAAGTCCGGCATTACGAAGACCATAAACAACGACATACATACCAATAGAGAAGAAAACAATTTCCCATGGTGCGCCTTTAACTACTTCTGTCGTATTAACCGCTGCACTATTTCGTGCCATGATTAAGAAAAAGATCGCAACGATTACAGCTATAATGGACACTGGAACAGCAATAAATTCACTAACAAAATAACCAACTAATAATATCGCAAGGACATACCATGACAGATGGAACATTTTAATATCTTTTAATGCGTCAGATGGCTGTTTTAAATGATCGAGCTGATATGTTTTCGGAATATTTTTCTTAAAGTATAAATACAATACCACAATGGTTGCTAGGATTGAGAATAAGTTTGGAATGATCATTCTTGAAGCATATTCAACAAAACTAATTTCAAAGAAATCTGCCGAAACAATGTTGACCAAGTTACTCACAACTAATGGCAAGGAAGTTGTATCAGCAATAAATCCACTCGCCATGATAAAAGGAAAAACCATTTTTTCACTAAATTGCAGATTGCGTACCATCGCAAGTACGATTGGTGTTAAAATCAAAGCAGCACCATCGTTAGCGAAAAAAGCAGCCACTAGTGCACCTAGTAAACTTACATAGACAAACATTTTAATACCGTGACCCTTTGCAAGTCGTGCCATATGTAAGGCAGCCCATTCAAAAAAGCCGATTTCATCCAATATTAACGAAATAATGATAATTGCTACAAAAGCAAGTGTTGCATTCCAGACGATTCCAGTTACTTCTAAGACATCCTGAAATCCGACGACTCCTACGAGCAACGCTAATACAGCACCACCGATCGCTGACCAGCCAATCGATAAATTTTTTGGTTGCCAGATCACTAGTACTAACGTTGCCAAAAAGATGATAATAGCTAAGATAACATCTAACAAAATACCCGTCCCCCTACTAACAACATGTAATTCTTGTTCCGTTTTTCTCTAATTCTATTAACTTGTCTTCCTGACTAGGTAGTTGTTCCAAAATAGACTTCATTAGCCCGAACCATTCACTTTCGTGATTTAAGGAATAAAATACCCATTGTCCTTTCCGTTCTTCTTTGATTAAGCCTACATCTCGTAATTTCCGCAAATGCTGACTGATTGATGGCTGACTCATTTGAAAAATTTCAACGAACTCACAAACACAACAAGTCTGATTTTCGATTAATTTCATCATGGTAAGTCTTGTTTTATCCCCTAACACCTTAAAAATTGGTGCAGCTTTTTCAATTTGAAATTCCGTTTTGGTAGCCATTCTCATCCCCCTTTTTTCATTCGCATATAACTATATAACAATATTCTTATATGATCAATGCATAAAACCTATCTTTACAAAAAATTAATAAAGGAAGGGGCTATATTGCCTCTTCCTCTAACCCTCTAACAAAAACAAGATACAATAGATAAAGGATCGAAACTAGTACAATGGAAAGATACACTGCTCCAACTATTTGTTGTTCGTTAATCAAATAATTATTACAAATTTGCACAGGTGTTCCAAGATATAACCATGCCAATAAACCAAACATCGATAAAAAATTGATATAGAGAAAACTCTTGAATATGCCCACTATTTTTCGCCAGCTATTTCTCCATAAAAATCCGAGAAGCGGGAGTGACACAAACTTCCAAACTTCTATTCCTATCTCTGTTAAAGCATCATCCAATGACCGAGGAAGCATCCAGAAAATCAATACCCCCACTGCAAGTAACATGCCTGCAACACCATTCTCATTCCATTTTTCTAGAAAACGCCAATCACGATTGCCATGTAATAAAATACCAACTAAGATGAGCAAAGGTAATTGCAGAAACATATGCAGGACCATTACCGATTCAAGACCTTCTCTAGTACCAGGGGCTAGTAAGAGGATATAAAATAGGATGGCCAGTTTCATCATATCTCCCTCTCTAACCTTCCAACAACATATTCTGAAGCAGCCTTAATATCAGTATAATCTAGCACATTCTCTAAATATCCAAGCTTATTAACAAAGTAAAAAGCAGAATTGTGGGAAAAGCCATCGTACTCATCAGGGATAACAATCACCCCAAAAGCGTCTAATAAAGATTTTAACTGCAGCTGATCTGGAATCCTAGCCATTCGCCAGGTTTCTCCATCACTTTGAAAATATTGCTGATAGTTTTCTAATGTTTTGGGATCATCTCGTTCTGGATCAAAACTGATCGTGAGAAAGACGATCTCTTCACCAATATAAGATGCGGGAATGCTTTGATATACCTCGGCAAAATTTCTTTCTAACTCTGGACAAACTGTGGTACAAGCTGTATAAACAAAGGTTATCAACACATTTTTCCCACGAAATGATTCCATTGTATACGTTCGTTCTTTGCTATCTTCCAATATTACCTCTGGGAATTTCGGTTTCGCCTCTATTAAGTTATTCTTTCTAGCTGTTTCTGCTGTAAAGGCAGTAAATCCATCTGTTCCAATAAACCACATCCAAACAACTAATATAATCGATACAGTAATGGCTATTCTATTACACCAGTTTTTCATCATATAGATCGTTCCTTTTTACGTTTCGTTGCAAAATATAGCGAACAAAATGAACGATAAATAATGTGGTAGCAATTACTAGAAATACGCCGGCAATTCCTCCAAATAATGCTGGCCCCATCCATTCTGGAATATGTGTTGCCCAACGCCTAGGCGTGCTTAATGCACCCGAGACTAAAAATTGAATACTGACAGCAGCCATCGTTACGATATAACTAAAAAAGGCAATCCAGTCTAACTTGGTTACTTTTAGACCACCATCTACTTTTGCTAGATAATACATAAAGGCAAAAATCATTACTACTGCCCCAAGCCCCATATACATATGGAAATGTCCCGGTACCCATTTGGTATTATGCATCACATGGTTCACAACAATTGTAGCATCTATGATTGCAGGAACGACTCCAACTGTCCAGCCAAACATGGATAAAAAGGCTAACCCAGATGCCATATCCCATTTAATTCCTGATTTATATACTATCATCAGTGCACCATATGCGGTGACAATTAATACTGGTAATCCATTTGCATAGGAGAACACCTGTCCGATTATTAACATCCATTTTGGCATTACGGAATCCATTAACATATGATGTGTATAAATCATTAACGTGAATATGGTTGACATAGACCATGCAATTAGAAAGACTTTATTCGCTTTCCAAGGCCTGTTTGTATATTTTGCTAACAATTCATAGACGACAATAACACTCATATAAATAATCGAATTAGCAAAAACATGACCAAATGCAAACGTTAAATTTTTTGCTAACAGTGGATCAAAGGTAAACGATGGATTAACTGTATGAATAATATTCATCATAATCACCGTTGCACCGGCAATCAACGCTGTTACATTAACGATCGCAACCATTGTACCAGCAATAATCGCAGGTTCCGGCGCATCTTTTTCAGCTTTCTTCCCAGCAATCACATCCCAGCCTAAACCTTTAGCAAGACTACCTTTTTTCTTAATAATTGCTCGACCAGTATCAATGAATAAAAGTAAAAAGCCAATACCAATAATCAACATCCCAAACAGATATAGTAATGCACCAACTGTTCCCCATGCTTTAGCAGATAAGGTTGGTAGAGGATACAAAAACGTCCAGGCACTTGCATAATCAAAGGAGAAAACACCAATGATCACAAGCACAAGTCCGGTTAAAAATAATACTAAGTTTGCCTTAAAAATGTTCTTTGATAATGTTACATGCTGACTTAAAAAATACCACATCACAGCTGATGCAGCTAATGCTGCTGCACCAATCATGCCTGTTCCATGAATGGTCATGTATTGATAAAATGACGGCGGACTAAGAGATAGAACACCACCTTGGGCAAGTAGCATTAAAATACCAAATCCCATCATTAACAAAATCACTGTTCCTCCAATGATTAAATAATTTCTTATTAAACGGTTATGGACCATCATAAACACTCCTTCTCTAATTCGTTACCGTAATTTGATAAGTCATCGCATGATGTGCAAGACCACAATATTCTAAACATAACACTCCATATGTACCAGGTTCAGTAAACGTCAAATAGACAACATTGGTATATTCAGGCATAGCTTGTGTTTGGGCAATCATGTTCATTTCCTCATCGTAAAGCCCAAATCCGTGATTAACATCTTGACTTGACACATGAAATTCTATAGCCTCTCCTACTTTAAATTCTGATTGACTTAACTCCCAACCAAATTGCAACGCTTCCACCTCTACAATTGTAGGGTCCTCACCTTTTCCGTATACTGGCTGATCATAAGGAAGTTCTCTCAGTGTGTATATCGTAATAATGAGCATAAATACCACTAGAGTAATCCCATAAAATGTCCTTGCTTTGTACCATTTCTTTTTAATCGGTTCATACTCTCTTTTTTCAGTCGATTTCATAGCTACAAACAAAAAAATAAAGGTAATCAATAACATAAAAACAAGACTTGTTATCCACGCAACTGTTTGAATCATTCTACTACCTCCTAAAATCAATATCTATCTCACAATGTATGACAATTTATTTATGTTACGTGTGATACAAATCACGTTGAAGAGTTTTTTTATTGACAAAAGTTAAAACTTTTAATATATTTAAATATTAAACTTTTATTTATGTAAAATAAAAAAACTTGGTATTATCAAGCTTGCTTTGAAGTTATGGTGATAACAGATACTTGGCAAAGTTAGCTGAGGCCGTTCCCGTAGAAAGCGTAGTAATGAGGCGGAACGTTGCAAATACACATCAAATATTTCAATATAACTACTTCGTTTAACGCAGTCATTGCACTGATTTCATACTTTCCATATAATAAATAAACACGGAGTAAATAAAATCACTCCGTGTTTTTCATTAGTTATCTAATGCTTCTGTTAATACGTCCAAGTTTCGTTCCATTAAGCTAAAATAGGTTTCGTCATTTTCAATATCCTCATCAGTCAAAATGGATAAGTTATGCAATTGTAATGATTCGACATTTGTTTCTGCTTGAATCACTTCTGCTACTTTTGGTTCTACATTTTGTTCGAACAACAGATATTCAATATTGTTATTTTCCACACGATCTAGAATTCTTTCCAACTGTTTCTGAGAAGGTTCCTCAGATGACGATAGTCCTGTAATTGCAATTTGTTCAATACCATAGCTCTGTTCCCAATAGCCATATGCTGCATGTGTAACAAGGATTTCGTTATTTGGTGCAGATTCTAATTGTTGATGGAATTCTTCATCTAAAGCAATTAATCTTTCTTCAAGATCGCTAAAATTAGCTTCAAAGGTTTCCTCATTTTCTGGATTTAATTCGATTAATCCCTCTTTGATATTGCGTGCTAATTCTATGGCACGAATAGGATCTAGCCAAAGGTGTGGATCGACATCACCATGGTCATGATCATGTGCTGCTTCCTCTTCGTTTGTATCTTCTTCATGACTATGCTCTTCTTCGTGGGCATGTTCTTCTTCATGGCTGTGCTCTTCTTCTTCGTGACTATGTTCCTCATCTTCATGGTTGTGTACATGCTCAACTAGTGATACTCCTTCAGCTGCTTCTAACATTAATACATCCTCACCTACAAGCGCTTCTTCTATTTGCCCAGCATAAGTTTCTAGATTTGCTCCATTATATAAAAACATATCAGCTTCTGCGATATCTACCATCATTTTAGAAGTAGGTTCAAAGTTATGCGGATCAGATCCAGGCGGTAATATCGTTTCCACCTCTACAAACTCTCCACCAATTTCTTCTGTAAAATAAGCTAATGGATACAATGTTGAATAGATTTGAAGTGTATCATTTTCTGACTCTTGTTGAGTTGCTTGGGAATCTTCCTCAGCATTACAACCTATTAATAGAAATAATATAGATAACATGGCTAAACTTGTCTTTTTCATTTAAAATTGCCCCCTTAATATTATGTATAAAATTTATACTGGGAATAAACACACAAAAACAAACCGTAATCAATACGATTTAATAGTATTATAGATGATTAGCTTCAAAATGTAAATAATAATTGTTACGATTTGTTTAGTTTTTTTTCAACCAATTGTAGTAGGCTATAAACTTTTTGGGAACCATGATCAAAGTCAGATGTTAAATGTCATACATTGTTCATTGATTATTGTTGCTATAAGTCGTATAGTTACATTAGAAAAATGCATATATGGAGGATCATAATGAAAAAAAACTATATATTAATTACTTTATTAGCCTTGTTATTAGCAGCTTGTAACAGTCAAGCAGATGACGATGAACAACACGAAGATGAAGAAGTAAAAGGTATTCAAGTTGATTTTGCACTTCCTGAAGAAGCAGAAGTCGGTGAATCCGTATTGTTACAAACTACCGTAACTTATGGTGAAGATGAACTGGTGACAGACGCGGATGAAATGGATTTTGAGTATTGGAATGTAGAAGATGAGGACAATACAGTCCATGTCGATGCTACTAATCACGAAGATGGCACGTATTCAGCAGAGATAACTTTTGAGGAACCTGGTACTTACGAGATTTATGCACATACGACAGCTAGAGAAATTCATTCGATGCCGAAAAAAGCCATTACAATCACTGGAGAGGAAATGGAACATCATGATCATGAGTCACATGAGGATACAGAAGAACATGAGCATCAACACGGGTTTGACATTAAGCTAAACCCTCTAGAAGGTTTAACGGTTAATCAAGAAGAAGACATCACCGTAGAGCTTACAATGGATCAAGAACCATATGAAAATGCACGCGTACGCTATGAAATCATTCTGGAAAATAACGAGAAACACGACTGGGTCGAGACGGAGGAAGTTGATTCTGGTAAATACGTGGCTTCTTATTCTTTTAAAGAAGCTGGACAGGCTGAGATGATTGTCCATGTAACAGATGATACCGGATTACATGAACATGAAGAGTATGATTTTGAGATAGAAGAATAATTGCCAATGAAAAAGGTATACGCTGTTTCAGTATCTTATTGAAACAATGTATACCTTTATTTATTACTATTTTTTCAATTATTAGCGCAACTTATTTGATAAAGCGGATTACTAGCGGAATTCGATATTCCTCTCCATTAAATGCTTTAAATAGGGCAATAAGAGTAAATATAAATGCTAGAACAGCTACAATCGGCAGTAGTACAAAACCAATCAACAATACTACAAGTATTCCACTTACTATGCTATAAATCGTAAAGGAAATAAAGAAATTGAAGTATTCTTTTCCATGAAAGTCAATAAATGCTGACTCATCACGTTTGATCATCCAAATAATTAATGGACCGATAATAGCCGTAAAGAAACTTAGTAAATAAATTAACATTCCAAACAATCGTTCATCACTATTCGTCATTATCTACACCTCCTCCTTCGATATTGTACCATATCTTGTCATTTTCTGTTGATAATTAGATAATTTTTTTTGTAACGTATATAATAAGAAGAAATCATATAAAAAAGGGGTATACTATGGAACAATATGATCTTATCGGAATAGGGATTGGCCCCTATAATCTTGGACTCGCAACGTTAACAGCAGAAAAAACAAATCTGAAAACAATCTTTTTTGATCAAAATGGGCAATTCGCCTGGCATCCTGGTATGCTTATTGAAGGTACTGATTTACAGGTTTCCTTTTTGGCAGACCTTGTAACATTCGCGAACCCTACTAGTAAGTATACGTTCTTAAATTATTTGCATGAACAAAATCGCCTATATAAATTTTTCTTTTTTCATAAATTTGAAATGCCTCGCGCTGAATATGCTGCCTATTTAAAATGGGTAGTCGACCACATGTCAAATTGCCACTTTAAATCTCAAGTAAAAGATGTCATCGACCATGGTGATCATTACGAAGTAGTTGTCAACCATTGGGGTGAACAAAAAGAACGTTCCTACTTCACAAAACATGTCACACTAGGTACGGGTGGCACACCTATGATTCCATTCGAATTAGATAATATTGGCTCTGAACATGTCCACCATTCCAGTCAATATTTATACCATAAAAAACGAACCGTTCAAGCGAAGCATATTACCGTTGTTGGATCAGGACAAAGTGCTGCAGAAATTTTCTTCGACTTGTTAAAGCTACAGGAGCATTTCGATTATCATCTATTCTGGTACACGAGATCTCCTGGATTCTTACAGCTTGATAACAGTAAATTAGGACAAGAAGTTTTTACGCCGGATTATGTGGACTACTTTCATGAATTACCATACCAAGAAAGAAAGGATTCATTGGAACTCCTTGGCCAGTTACGAAAAGGGATTGACCAGGAAACATTACATAGAATTCATGAACTGCTCTACCATCGTTCTATTGAAAATAAAAAGCTGCCTGTAACGATTCAACCTTTAACAGAGATACAGAAAGTAGTAAAAAATGGATCGCTCTTAAAAGTCGAAGCTAAACAATGGCAGAAAGGCGAGGATGTTACTTTTGAAACAGAGAAAGTGATACTGGCTACTGGGTATAGGCCAAACATTCCGGACTGGTTTTACCAACGTTTTGAAAACAACATTGAATGGGAAGATGACAAACGCTTTAAAGTAGATAATAATTTTAAGCTTGTCTTTAAACACGGGCAAAGAGAGCATCACTTTTACACCTTAACGAATTTGGAACAATCACATGGAACAGGAGCGACTAATTTAGGATTGGCAGTAGATCGCAATATCCAAATTATTAATGAAATTGCCGGAGAAATCGTTTATGAACAACAAAGAGATACGATTTTTACCCAGTTTGATTCGGATGATAGCAAATAATATGACAATGAATTTTGAAACGCTTGGAAATTAGTCCAAGCGTTTTATTTTTACCTGCATTATTTAATTAGAGCTGTATCGATTTTATATTCAATAATCCCTTATCAACTGATGTCTCTATATAACCGACCATCTGATTAAACGTAAATACATTTAGTTCATCATTTATAACTTCCCTATCATATTCCATATCGCCTAATAGATAGGGAATAAAATCTTCGACATCCTTGGATTTAACCTCTTGCAAATCAATGATAGCATCATTAAATTTGAGCATATTTCTCACTTCATTTGTAAGACCATAGTATTCTAACAATTTGCCATTTAGTAATCTGAAATCGTGATGATATAGATTCAACATATCTTTATTAGCATCGATTCTGTTTTTCAACCAAGGCAGGTAGAAGCCTTTCAACCACAAATCATCTGCAATTAAATGTGTAAAATAACCTAATATATAATGGCTTTTTACTTTCGATCTATATTTATGTAAAAATCCTTGATAATCAATGTTTCTTGAATATTCAACTTTACCGGTATAGAAATGTGATATGTCTTTAGGTGAAACAGCATCTGGAGCAATTCCTCCAAGTAAAAAAGGGGTTCTTTTTTCTATCGACAGACATTCTGCAATACTATTAGCAATAATCAAGTGCATGATTCTTGAGCCCATTGTTTTTCCCTCCTCTTCAATCATCTCTCACTAACGATCTTTGTTAACTCTACAAGACTATGTATTACTTTTACACTTGAAGTAGTTTTGTGACTTATTCTGTTTAGCCATACCCCAATCATTCCTGCTTGTTTACTACCTATTGCATCTGTTTCCAATCTATCTCCTACATAATAACTTTTATGAACGTGAGCATTTGCTAGTAGACATGCTTTTTGAAAAATAATTGGATTAGGCTTAGCAACACCTATTTCACTTGAGGTAATGATATGTTCAAAATAATGCTTAAACGCTAAATTCTCTAATTTTTCAATTTGTTGCTGATAATCACCATTGCTAATAATCCCAAGTCGAATCCCTTTTTGTTTTAACGATTTTAAGCAAGGGATTACATCTTCAAAAGCAGACCAATTTTTTTTATACAACGCTACATAATAGTTGAATAGATTATCTGCTTGTTGGTCATTTAAATGATGACCGAACAAGTCTTTTATACGCATTCTTCTCTGTTCCTGAAATGTTACTTCACCTGATAAAAATTTCTCGAAATACTTTTTGGATAATGCAAACCATAAATCAACAAAATCCTTTTCGCTACACGCTAGCTCATCGCTATTTTTTTTATAGAAATCGATCGCTGCCAATCTTTCCGCTTTGTCGTGGTCAAGTAGTGTTGCATCAATATCGAAGAATATCATTTAAACTTTCCTCCACGGTTAAATATAAATATGTTCAAAGTGGTATACTCTTTTTTCGTAAACAAGTATATTAATTGTTCTCTAAGCTATTTGTAATAGCCTTGCTCCCTAGGCAGACAAATCTTCAAATTATTTAATTGCTTTCCAAATTGTCCATCTATCCTTTTCGGTTATGATTTCGTTATTTGGCAAGGATTGATCTAAATGATTTATTAACACATTTAGTTCATCATCATCTAATTCGTGTAAAATACTTCTACCAGTTCTTTGACGTAAATCATTTAGTAACGGTTCTTTGTTATCATATACTTTTCTTGTTTCCCACAACTTAACTTCTTCAATTTCCCTAAAGCCATTATCCTTTAAGGTTTCCATTACAAATTGGCTATTGTATCGACGATTATTCTCTTGCTCAATCAATTTTGGAAAAAGTTCAAAAAAATAACCTCTGATGTTGTTGTCTGTACCTTCTAACAAACAATCTTCAGGAGTACGATCTTGAATAAGGAAATATCCATTTTCCTTCAAAACTCTGAATGCTTCTTGAAAGCAAGAGTGTAATTCTTTAATATGATGTATTAATGCTCTTTCTAACAATAAATGATAATTATTACTATCTAATCCCGTTTCCAAGGCATTTCCGTGTTTAAATAATATGTTTTTATATTCTTTACAGTTTTCCATTGCGCCTTCAAGAATAGTTTCGGAAAAATCGACACCAGTAACGTCTTCAACACCCATGTCAGAAAGTGCCTTTGAATAAATTCCCCCACCACATCCAATATCTAAAGCCTTCGATATATTCTTGATAGGTACGAGGTCTTTTATTACTTCATTCCATGAGTTATCAGCAATTCGAGTTGTGTAAGACAAACGACTTTTTTTACTATGGAAATCAATTCCCATTCTACATCCCTCATCTCTGTTCTAAAGGCTTTTAAATATATTGCAGTAAACACAAGAAAACTATTGGTCTAAGCTTGTTATAAACAACATCATTATTCCAAAATCTCTTTAAATCTTCATCATAAGCTGACGGAAGATGATGATAAACCCACCATTTAGGCATATCATGTATTGCTATATTATGTAATTTATGAATGCCCCCTTCAACTCTATATTGATTTTTGTCGTACTTTTTGACAATTTGAGTAAATAGTTCCTTTCATTCTCTAACCTATCTATCTTCCTGTTAGAGTATCATTAATTTTTAAGATAATCCAAGACCATATCAACTCTTTCAGACAAAGTATAATCTCCTTCGATCCTTAAAATTGGACAAGTTAAATCTTCCATCCAATGTTCATGTAAGGTTTTACTTCTAACATCCATACCGCCATTATCATATAGAGAAGCCCATTTTAAGAACGTGTTCGATTGCTCGTATTTGCTACCACCCGCTAATATCTCCTTTCCATACCTTTGAAATTCTCTTTGTCGCAACCTTTCCATTCTAATATCTGAAGGAATCCATAGAAATATAACCAGATCAAAACAATCTTTAAAGGTATCTCCCCAACCACAAACTGCTCCGGATAAAATCCAGTTTTCATTTTGCGATGAATCCTTTATAAGCATTTTTCTTCTTTCTGGAACTTGTCTTTGTTCTGTAAATTTGGTTATCCAAAAATAATCATCTGTATCAAGATGTTTATGCGGTAAAGCTTCTGACAATGTAGCACCAAGTGTTGAAGTTCCAGCACCAGCTGCTCCCATTATATGAATTTTCCTGTACAATTTTTCTCCTCCTGTATGACGATCTTCATATATTATTATCAGCTAATTCTAAATAAGGACAGATAACTTAATTAACCGTTTACAATTATGATTTCATGTTCTATTTCTTTCATAATATCGTATGCCCCTTCCGACTTATTCGAGCAGACTACAAGCTTATAAGCACTTTCTGGATAAAAGGCAGAATGAAAACTAACACCTGGATCATACCCCATAACGTGATACTTGTTAATATTGTCATGATTTCTTTCAATCCAGACACCGTATCCATAGTAACTATTCTGCTCATCTTTATTCACATGAGGTGTAAACAGTTTTTTCGTGTATTCCTCAGCTAAAAGTTGATTACCTATTAGTGCATCCCATAACTTAATCATATCTTTCACTGTAGTGTATGCTCCTCCGTCAGATCCACCTTTTACTGGAAGCGAATAAATATTTGTCTTCCAACTACCATCCGGGAAGTCCATATACCCTAGCGCTGTGTTTTGTGGTAAAGCATCAAATTCAAAATATCCTGATTGATTCATCCCTGTTTTGTTAAAAATATGTTCTTGAATATAATCTGAAAAGCGAAGGTTGCTTGCCTGTTCAACTATTAAACCGAGTAAAATATATCCTGCATTGTTGTAATGAAATCTCTCCCCAACTTGTAGTTTCATAGCATTTTGTTGAAATAATGGCAAAAAATCCTCTAACCTTCTGATCGTGTACATCGGGTATTTAATCCATAATTCTTCAAAATCATCCATTACCTCTTCATCAAAATAGTCAGGTATTCCAGAAGTATGCGTTAGTAGATGATGAATGGAAATAGATTGATCGAAATGAGGAAGCGAGATGTCCAGACAGTCTTGTAACTTGGATTCAAACGATAGCTTACCTCTTTCAACTAGTTGACAAATAGCTATCGACGTAAACAGCTTACAACCTGAAGCAATACCAAATCTAGTATCTACTTTATTCTCAAGATGCTCTGAACGATTTGCAAAACCATAACTCTTCTCCACCACAATATTATTAGGATTTTGCACAATAACGGTTCCCGAAAAATCAATCTTTTCCATAGCAGCTTTAATACGTTTGACAACATTTGCTTCCAGCATAAATTTGTTCCCTTCTATTTAGTTTTCCGCAAAGAGTCGTGCTGGCTCTATAGCTTACCACTTTAATACTAACATAATATTCCAAAAAAGATGACATTTTTGGAATATTGATTAAGTGTTTGAAAATAAGAATATTTTCCTGCCTTTGTAGTAAATTGTTGTAGTGTAGCTTTAATAAATGTTTAATCAAAAACAGAGAAAGCATCCATTTTAAATAAAAACTAATCAAAATGGATGCTTTCTTTCTATAGTGTTTTTATATTTGAACCTTTTCCATTACACTCACGCATTTATGTTAGAAATTATAATTTTCTAAACAAATATTTGATTGAGAACTACTTTTAATCCAGTTATGATATTTACAGAAATTGTGTCATCTTTCGTAAAGACTCCTTGAAATTTATATTGATCGCCTACTAATAGATGTATTTCTACAGATTCGTTTACCGGATCAACAAGCCAGTACTCTTTTATCCCCGCTTTTTCATAAAGATGATATTTCTTCCAGCGATCTAACTTTACAGAGGACGGTGAAAGGATTTCGATAATCATATCTGGTGATCCATTACAACCTTTGTCATCAAGTTTTTCCTGATCACATACTATCGATAAATCCGGTTGAACAACATTATTTATATCATCATCGTTTTTATTATCTACAAACAGGCGTACATCAAAAGGCGCGAAAAATACTTCACATTCCCTTTCTCGCAAGAAAACAGAAAAAGCTGTAGATAATTCCCTCAGAACCTCTTGATGCCTTCTAGAAGGAGCAGGAGACATATTGAAAATCTCCCCATCAATTAACTCGACCCTTTCACCATCATTCCAGGTTCGATAATCAGCATACGTATATTTCCCATTTTCGTTTGGAATGGCCATTTAAATCATTCCTTTCAACTTATGCTTTTAGAATATAATACCATAAACGAAAACATTACACAGCTAACCTTCAATTTATCATTTAGTCATTTGAAGGTATAAGCTTTCTAGAAGTAAAATCATGACCTTGAAACAACTTTTCCTTTGTAGCTACGAAATTACGTTAAACGAGTGTAAATACTTCTCCATTTCCATTCTTGTTTTATGAAAGTACTTATTCTGGTGCTTACCATAGTTAAAAAAACCATGTTCCATACCTTCAAAAGTTTTGAAGGTAATATCATTTCCTTTATCTCTCATTTGTGTAATAAAATCTAGATTTTGAGCATAAAAATCGTCAGCTGTACCACAAATCCATAGTGTACGAGGTAAACATTTTTTCATATTATGAATAGGTGAAAGTTTAGTAGCATTTTCGAGTAATTGAGGGTATCGTCTTCTCATGATATCCACTCCATCCATTCCAGCAGCAAATATGATTAACAAATTGGGAATATGGTCGATACTTTGATTACTATATTCAGGTTCATCATTGAAGTCTTTAAACATAATGGAAGAGATAGTAACATATCCACCTGCAGATGAACCACATACAACTATTTTGTTCGGATCAACGCCTAACTCTGAAGAATTTCTCCTTACCCATCTAATGGCTGACTTTACATCAGTTATTGCTTGGGTAGGTAAGAAATCTTTATCAGAGCCATTTCGATAGTCAACACATATGGCAACCATACCCTTAGAAGCAAAATAATTTGCTTGATGTTGGAATTGTACGGGAGATTTAGTATTCTTCTTAAAACTACCTCCATTAAAAAATAAAATTGCTGGCCTGTCTGTTTGCTTTACCTCTGGCTCAAAAATGAACAATTTTAATTTTCTATCCTCTATCACCTTATAAGTTCTTTCAGATACGGGGAAATCAAACTTAAGTTTACTCATCGCCCAACCACCTTGAAGTTTAGAATCATATTAGTTAATTCTCTATGTATCTCTGATTATCCTGCTAAACTATTTTGAAATCCGATCTTTTTTGTGATAAGCAAATGATGAGGATATTGCGTTAGCATTAAGCGCTACTTGGACGATTTGTTTTTCTCCATTTTTCTCAAAGACTTTATATTTCTGCATCCCTATTCTCTCTGCTACTCTTTGGGACGGTATATTCTTCATGGTGGTGTATGAAAAGACCTTTGAATAATGTAGAACTTCAAATGCGTATTCCTTACAAGCAGTTGCAGCTTCTGTTGCATATCCTTTATTCCAGTAGTTTTTGAGAATATGAAAGCCAATCTCAGGTACTGTTTCATCTGCAATATTTTGCATTGTGATGCCACAATCACCAATGAATGTATCATCATCTTTTAAGACAACTGCCCATAACCCGTGATTATATTTTTGGTAATTTTCGATATTCCACTGGATCCACTTTTCTACTTTTTTGATATTAAATGGTTCAGGATAGTATTGCATCGCTTCTGGATCAGAAAGAACCTTTGATAATTTTTCTGTATCCTCCAGTTTTAATTCTCTTAAATATAGTCTTTCAGTTTCCATTATTTTCACTAATTTCACCTTCTTTATAATGAACCTTTCTTCTCTAATATTACCCTAATATTCAAAACCAATTAATGGATACATAACAAAAAAAGAGCGATCCATTTGCTGACCGCATAGTATTGTTCATGTGCTGTTGTATTATAAGGTATCTGGAAGGTGATTTTTGTACATTTCGATAACATTTGGAGATGCTTGTAAAGTAGTTATTGTTTTGTGGTTAGGCTTCGTAAAAATAATTGGATAATCTTTTTCACCGAATTCTTCTTGAACGGAGAATGCTAATTTTTCTTCTTCTAAAGAAAATTCTGCTTGTACTCCTGGTTTATTTCCCCGAGCGTCTACCCTTATCCAACGATTTACCGAACTGAGAAAAACGCCATTTAATGCATGTAATGAGTAACCCTTTTCTGGTGTGTCAAAGATCATTAACTTTTGATAACAGAATCCGGCAGGGATCCCTTCGGCACGTAATATCGCTGCTAACAAATTAGCTTTTGCATAACATATACCTTCTTTAACTCTTAACACATCTGAAGCTTGACAGGTTACGATTGAGCCTTGAATATCCCAAGAATGAGATATTTTATCTCTTACAAATTCAAAAGCTGTTTTCACCTTTTCGATTTCAGTCTGCTCATCGTAGAATAAATCATTTTTCTTACTTTGAATGATGGAATGTGAATAATTAACAACTTCCAGCTCTTTGAGATACTCTGCCATGTTGTATGATTCTGGTATCAGTTTCATTCTCTCATCCCCTTTGTGTATAATTATACAAAATAGAGAATATTAATACAATAACTAATCAAATTATCCTAAGTATTTTTTAAATAACACTCTACCTTGATCAGAACCATCATAACTGGTGTGAACTGGTACACCACCCACTTCACTATCGCCTTCTTCTATTTCAAACCCCATTTTTTTGTGATAAGCAATCGAAACTTTATTCACTGGGGAGGTGACAGCACGAACAATATTTCTATCATGTTTTTGAACCACATGAAAAAACTCCTTATAAAGTTGTTTTCCTATCCCATATTTTCGAAAATCAGGGTGAACACCGACGAAATGAATATATGCTTCATTAGCATAAGATTGGGACAAAAAGCCAATTAAAAAACCAATGATTTCGCTATCCTTCTCAGCGATAAAACTTGTATTATTGAAATGGACGAAAAATAATTTTGGCAACATATCAGACATTTGTCTACCACCCCACCAATCATTGATTAGGGGAGATATATTATTATAATCTGAACTTTTCACTAAACGAATTTCCATAACTTTTTACACTCCTAGTTAATCTAGTTTCAATCTATTGTAAAATAAAGGGAGAATAACTTAAAGGATATCTGCTTGATTCCAAGATATTAACAAAGGAGAAGCCTATGGAATTACAAACGAAACGATTAAAAATTATTCCTTGTACAAATGAAACACTATCTTCCATTTCCGCATCTGAAGAATATCAAGTTGGTTCTCATATAACGATGTATTTAGAAGCACTAAAAGAAGACGCATCACTTTTAGGATGGGGGGTATGGTTTGTAATAGATAAAGATAATGACACTGTTATTGGTGATATTGGTTTTAAAGGAAAACCAGATTCAGAAAACACGATTGAAGTAGGTTATGGAATAGTGCCTTCCTTGCAGGGGAAAGGCTGTGCAACGGAAGCAGTTAAGGAAATTATACTTTGGGCGTTTACATCCAATAGTGTAAAAAGAATCACTGCTGAATGCGAAAATAATAATGTTGCATCAATCAGAGTATTAGAAAAATTAGGCTTTAATAGATTAGATTCAGAAAAAAATATGTTGAAATGGCTATTGGAGAGATAAATTGGAATCTTACTAACAAAAACGTGCATAGAATTGCACGCCTTTGTTGGTTTTCACACACCTCTTTTATTCCCCCATACCAAAGTATGGATTTGTGGTAACACACGGACATCGTTTAAAGCACTGGAGTTCATAACCTGCTCTATTAACCACTCATATTTTGTTAATAAATGACTCGCTAATTCGTTCGGTGCTACTGCTTCTAAATTATCATTCCCTACCTGTACGAAAAAAGGAACCTCTGGATACCTATTATGAACATTAGTTGCATAATCCAAGTCATTGTCATCAAAAATAACCACTTTTATACTTGTATGCTGAAGACGACCGTGCTTTTCTAGTTGGGCTAAAATGTCATCCAACATCGGCCAATTGGTTTTCATCATGGAGCTTGGTGGTTTTGGAGATATCGTTAAGTCGTCTACTTCCACAAACCAGTCCTGCCAACGACTCCCCTGCGTTTCCAATGCTACTTCCATATTGTTCGAGTGTAACAAGTCTATTAATTCACCTACATGTTTAAGGAGTGCTGGATTCCCACCTGAAATCGTGACATGATCAAACTGATCACCACCAATTTCTTTTAATCGATTGAAAATTTCCTCACTAGTCATCTTGACAATATCTTCTTTGGCACTGCCATCCCAAGTAAAAGCAGAATCACACCATGCACAGCTGTAATCACAGCCGGCAGTACGAACAAACATTGTCTTACGGCCAATTACCATGCCTTCTCCTTGGATAGTTGGACCGAATATTTCCAATACAGGGAGTTTATTCACTGATCATCCATTCCCTTCTTGCTTCCGCATAGCTAGTTGGCGTTTCAAATAAACGGACAAACTCTACCCGACATTGATTTGGTAAATCCTGTACTGCTTCTTCCATCTTCTCAAAAATCCAAACAACCATATTTTCTGCTGTCGTGTTCATCTTTGGTAATGTTTCGTTTAAATAACGATGATCGAGATGGATTTCAATTTTTTCTTTCCAGATTTGTTTGATATCGCCAAAGTCCATGACAATTCCAATGTCATCGACAAAGCCACTAATACCAAATACTACTTTATAAGTGTGTCCATGCAGATTTTTGCATTTTCCTTCATAACAAT
Organism: Gracilibacillus lacisalsi DSM 19029; assembly: GCF_000377765.1. GTDB lineage: Bacteria > Bacillota > Bacilli > Bacillales > Amphibacillaceae > Gracilibacillus > Gracilibacillus lacisalsi. The sequence continues at coordinate 88,545 of NZ_KB898670.1, forward strand.
GAAGGTGATGGGCTGCATCAAAGGTGAACTCTTTACTTACCATGACACGTTTCTGGTGATATTTTAATTGATCGCGTTTAATGTCCTGATCTATTTTTTGTAAATCATCGACAATTCGAAAGCCGTACATTATTGATTCACTCCATTACGTTTTGCTAAATAGGTGTCTAATCCTTTTTGTCTTAAATGACAAGCTGGGCATTCTCCACACCCTGTACCTCTAACCCCGTTGTAACAGGTTAATGTGTTTTCTCTGATATAATCAAAAGCTCCTAATTGGTCTGCTAATTCCCATGTTTCTGCCTTATCGAGCCACATTAATGGCGTATGGACGACAAAATCATCATCCATTGATAAATTCAAAGTAACATTTAATGATTTGATAAAAATATCTCGGCAATCGGGATAACCGCTAAAATCTGTTTCACATACACCTGTAATAATATGTTTCGCATCTATTTGTTTTGCTAGAATCGTTGCGAAGGATAAAAATAAAAGATTTCTTCCCGGAACAAACGTATTGGGAAGCTCACCATCTTCTCCATCCGCAACTTCAATATCATCTCTTGTCAAAGCATTTGGTGCCAATTGATTTAACAATGACATATCCAAAATATGATGTTTAAGGCCTTGCTCAGCTGCAATTTCTTTCGCTACCTCAATTTCCGCTTGGTGACGCTGATTATAATCAAAAGTTACTAATTCCACATGGTCGAACTTTTCTAACGCCCAAAAAAGGCATGTCGTACTATCTTGACCACCACTAAAGACAACCACTGCTCGATTATTTTTATCCATAAAAAAATTCCCCTTTCACATTGAAAAAGAGAATTCTATACACCCAAAAACAAAAATCATACCTAAGGCACGGCATGATTATCCTTAGTTTTTTATAGAGGGTGTAGCTAGAACCTCTCCTGCTTAAATCGCAGACTTATATGTTATTTTAAGCACAATTTGTAGTATAGCATATTTTCCTAGACAAAAGGAAGTCAAATAAAAGAATAATTAATTACTACTATCTTTATCACTTATAGTAAATAATCAGATTACAATTGGTGAGTACTAAATGATTTTACATTTTTTTCTTGAAAAGTATAATCACACCTGTATATAATAGTGATGTAGTGTATTGGCCAATCATTACAATTAACTAGGAATAGATTTTTAACACATTCACCAAAAATATGGAAGGATGTAAAAATTGAATACTAAATTCACATTTTTGTTAGCGCTTACTTTATTGGTAGTTGGTCTATTTTCAGTAGAAAATGTCGATGCTGCTAGTTTGGATGCTAGTAAAAGTTACAAGATCATCAATAGATTCAGTGGTAAAGCATTAGAGGTTTACGAATGGTCTATGTCTGATGGCGGTAATGTGGTGCAATATGATGACCTTGAAGGAATGAATCAACAGTGGAGAATTATTGATGTCGGAGAGGGTTATCATAAAATTGTCAACATCAATAGTAGTAAAGCTCTAGAAGTATACGAATGGTCTACAAGCAATGGTGCTAACGTAGCTCAATGGTCTGATTGGAATGGTACAAGTCAACAATGGGATATCGTTGATCTCGGCAATGGTTACTACAAGATTCTAAACAGGCATAGTGGCAAGGCATTAGAAGTATTTGATTGGTCCAGCGAGAATGGAGCAAACATTGTCCAATGGGATGATTTAGGAGGAGAAAATCAACAATGGCAAATCATCGAGGTTCCACCAGCTGACACTATTACAGTGAATGAAACGATAGTCATCTCAGAAGGAGAAACATTTGATGGTGAAGGCAAAAGATATGTAGCTAATCCAGATACGTTAGGTGATGGAAGTCAATCAGAAAGTCAACAATCTGTGTTTAGATTGGAAGATGGAGCCACTCTTAAAAATGTCGTATTGGGTCATCCTGCAGCAGACGGCGTTCACACCTATGGTGATGCATTAGTCGAAAATGTAGTTTGGGAAGATGTTGGTGAAGATGCTTTAACAATTAAAGATGAAGGACATGTAACTGTACGTGGTGGTTTAGCTCAAAATGGTGAAGATAAAGTTTTTCAAGTTAATGCACCTTCCACTTTTGAAATTATTAATTTCACTGCAGATAATGCGGGTAAAATGATACGTCAAAATGGTGGTACTACCTTTAAAACAAGTATATTTATTGAAGGTAGTGTTATTACCAATATGAATGAAGCGATTTTCAGAACAGACAGTAGTTCCAGTGAAGTAACCATGACGAACACCAGATATTCTGATGTCGGTTACAAGTGGTACAATGTACAAAATGTCTCTGAAAGCAATAACTTTGAATTTTAAATGAGTAAAGTGCGTTTAACTTGAAAAATATTAGTTAAACGCACTTTTTTCTGTGAGAAGTCTTCCAAATAGCTCAAGATTTAGCTGTGAGTTTCTTATATATTGCCCTCACCTATTCCAATATTGGATGATATATACTGCTGCATTAATACAGCTATAGAAATAAGAACTGGTGGGTCATCTATTCTAGGTGGGCGTAAGGTGACGTTTAGCTGTGGCGTTTCATGATGAGGTTGAACAATAACGGGTTCTTCTAGTTTAGCTCTAAGTGTCGACTCTGTTAATAATATTTCGGAACTATTCATTCCGGTATTCACCGTAGTAGAAAGTAAATAGTAGGTACCTGCTTTTACATTTTCAAATGCAAACTCCCCTTCTGTTTCAAGAATAGTCCCGTACAAAGGCAAACCTTCCGGGATAGGCTTAGAAAATAAACCTAATAATATAATACCATTTATCTCTGAAGGTGATGTAATCTTTCCCCGAACAGTTTGAGATATATTTCTATAGCGATTAAAAGCTTTAGTGCGTTTTAATTGAATTTGCTGAAGGTGTTGCGTGACACTCGATTCCGATTGACGAAAAACAGAGGGTGACACTCCTACCTTTTGTGTAAATCGGGTGGTAAAAGTACCAAGGCTATGTTGCCCAATCTCCATTCCTATATCTCTTATCGTTAAATCTGTATGGATCAGTAGTTCTTTGGCTCTTTGTAGTCGAAGTGCTGATAAATAGTAGTGTGGTGGCAGACCGATTTGATCTTTGAATATTCTAGAGAAGTGATAGGGACTGTAAGCAACATGCTTTGCTACTTGTTGAAGTGTGATTTCTTCATGTAAATTTGCTTTGATATATTTAATAGCTGCTTCAACTTCAGGAGAGTTATGTACCATGAAAACACCTCATGACTGTTTTCTATCATTTTACTAAATCTACGGAAATGAATCTACTATAATTAATATCTGTTATGAAAAAAGTACAATGACAGACGTAGCTTAGTACGGTCACTATTGGGGTTTTATGGCCACTTTTAATCTTTTTATGGCCACTTTCCGATTATGTAAACAAAAAATATACTCTTATTTGATTACTAGCAAGTAAAAACGACATTATCATTGACAAAATTCTTTATCTATATTATATTACCTAAGGCGAATGATTATGAATAACCCATTAAAAATGTTCGTCTTTAGGAGTGAGATAAATGGAAAATGTATTTGATTATGAAGATATTCAACTAATTCCTGCAAAATGTATCGTAAAAAGCCGTAGTGAATGTGATACGTCGATTCAATTCGGAAAGCATAGATTCCGCCTGCCAGTTGTTCCTGCTAATATGCAGACAATTATTGATGAAAAAATTGCTACTTTTTTAGCAGAGCGTAATTATTTTTATGTGATGCACCGTTTTGAACCTGAAACGAGAAAAGATTTTATTAAATCCATGAGGGAAAAGAACTTAATCGCTTCCATTAGTGTTGGGGTGAAGGATGAAGAATATAGCTTTATTGAAGAACTTGCCGATGAGAAAATTGTTCCGGATTACATTACAATTGACATCGCACACGGACACTCTGATGCTGTAATCGAAATGATTCAGCACATTAAAAAGCATTTACCTGACAGTTTTGTAATTGCTGGTAATGTTGGTACACCAGAAGCTGTTCGTGAATTAGAAAACGCTGGTGCGGATGCAACTAAAGTTGGTATTGGCCCTGGTAAAGTGTGTATAACAAAGGTAAAAACAGGTTTTGGTACTGGTGGATGGCAGCTTGCTGCTTTAAGATGGTGTGCAAAAGCTGCAACGAAACCAATCATTGCTGATGGTGGTATTCGTACACACGGAGATATCGCCAAGTCAATTCGTTTTGGAGCATCTATGGTAATGATTGGCTCTCTTTTTGCCGGCCATGAGGAATCACCAGGTACGACGGTAGAACATGATGGTAAACTGTACAAAGAATACTTCGGTTCTGCCTCTGAATATCAAAAAGGTGAAAAGAAAAATGTAGAAGGTAAAAAAATGTATGTGGAGCATAAAGGAGCTTTACAAGATACATTAACTGAAATGGAACAAGACCTGCAATCCTCTATCTCATACGCAGGCGGGAAAACATTAAACGCAATTCGCACCGTTGATTATGTCGTAGTGAAAAACTCAATTTTTAATGGAGATTAACACGAGAGCACACCTATTAACTTAGGTGTGCTTTTTTGCCGAAATTGTGTCAACAATCAGCAAAGGATACTGCAATTTCATGTAAAGTGTTATAATAATTTTAGTAATATTTCAGAGGAGTCGATATCAATGAAAGTAAGATCAATATTATCATTGCTACTAATCATATTATTATTTGTCGGCTGTAGTAATGATGAAGAACAGCAAGCAGATACATTATCTACAGAAGAATTAAAAGATCTCGTCCATCAATATAGTATCGATGAAAAAGATGCCGAATCGGCTTCTATTACTTCTACAGATTTAATCATTGCCGAAAAGAATGGTAATGAAACAAGCTATTCTTTACCAGACAATGAGTTTTTTGTTTCGATCGCACCATTTATAAATGAAACACACCCATGTACTAATCATAGTCTTACAGGTTGTCAAGGTGAGTTATCCAACACTTCTTTTGATGTATATATAGAAGATACTGACGGTAATGTTATAGTGGATGAAACGGTTGAATCCTTTGATAATGGATTTATTGATTTATGGTTACCACGAGATAAAAATTATCAAGCAAAGATTAAATATGATGGGAAAATAGCTGAATCAGAAATCTCTACTTTCGAAGATGATGGAACATGTATTACAACCATGCAACTAATGTAAGGTAGCGGTATCTTTTTATATAACTTTTTGATTGAACTTCCTTCCGTAATATACACTGAATCCTATGATCACTGGTGTAATGACAACGGTTGGAGCAAACCATAAGAAAATACTAACCGATTCAATATTCAATAATCGCGGTGCTCCGAAAACAATAAAGGCTGTAATCGTCGAAATGGAACAGGCTAACATACCAATTAAATGTTCGATATACCAATGTCCTTTTTTGCTAGGCTTACGAAGCCAATAAAACAGCTGGCTTCCAGCTACAAACAAGCCGACAGCAGGGAAATAACTTAATAATGGCATATCGATATAAAATCCATAGACACTGATCAAAGCTGAACTCGTGAGCAAAGAAAAGGAAAATGCCAGATCTGCTACATGACGATGAGGCGTTTTTCTTTTTTTAAATTGTAATATCCGTATACCGTACCAGGCTGTTGCGACACTTAGTATCGCAATATAAACAAGAAACCAGGAAAAAGTTTGGTCTCCTAAAGGATCGTAAAAAATCCGGTAAAAACCCATATAACATGCTGAAATAGCCACAACCGCCATCGAATAGGTATACACCCAACCAATTTTACGATGGATTTTTCCACCTTTACGTACGACGATTGGAATCCAAAAAATAAACAATGCCAGAAAACCTGCAATAATATGAGAAATGCGAAACAGTTCAAAAAGCATTTTTTTATTCTTCCCCCTTATAATAGGATAACGTTTGTTTAATTCCTTCTCTGTATGGGGTACGCGGTAGAATACCGATATGCTTTTCATATTTCTCTCCACTTAAAACAACAGGCTCTTCAGTTAAATAAAGCATTTCCACCACTTCTTTCATATCTTTATCAAACAATCCCAGAAAAGAGATAAGTCCTTTTTTTACTGTAAACACCTTTTTCGTAAATCGTTCACCTTCCTTTACTAGTTCGATAATTTCTTTTCCAGATATAACGTCGGTAGCTGGGATATTCCAATGCTGCCCGTACGCATCAGGATGCTGTGCTAACGTAATAATTGCCTTGGCACCATCTGGTGTATAAATATACTCACGTTTCACTTTTGGATTTCCTATAAATATCGCTACTTTATCCTGTCTCACCGACGCAAAAAAATAATGGAGCATTGATTTCTCAGCACCTGGACCATAGAAATCAGGAAAATGAGCAAATAGTGCAGAGACGCCAGAATTTTTGACTATTTCCTCAAGTCGTAGTCGTATCTTACCTTTTTTGGTATGGGGCTGTTTTGGATAGTCTTCGGTAATTTTCTTTCCATTCCCTTCCCCATAAGCATAGATATTATCAACAATCGCTAGTTTGATATTCTGTTCTTTAGCCAATTCAACGACATTAGTCATGATCTTTTCCAGTTTTTGCTCCCACTGAGAATATGGAACATTTAATGCATGAAAAATAACATCTATATCATGTAATTCTTTTTGCAATTCGTATTTATTCTGAGCGTCCCCTGGGCAAACAATTACCCGACCATCATGGCCGAAAATGGTTTGTAGTTTTGCTTCATTACGTGCAAATGCTACTACTTCTATCTCTCTATTTACTAATTCCTTTACAATTGCTTGTCCCATCCCCCCACTTGCTCCTAAAACCATTGCTTTTTTCATCATATCCTCCCTTAATTAACCGTTGTTCAATTAAATCGTAAAAAAATTAACCCATGTATATCATCCCTAAAATCATATCAACATGTGACATTGCCAGCTCCTCTACCTCTTGAAAAGAATGACCGATTCTACAATAATGCGCAACAAATCCATGTAACATTAAAAAGACGGACCAAATTTTTTTAATTTCTATTTGTTGGTTCGTTAATGCCGCAACTGCCTGTGCAAATTGCTGATAGCTTTGTTCAGGTGCATTGGTCGCGTAATGCTGTAATTCCTTGTCATTCATAATAAACATCACTTCATAATGATTAGGATACGTTAATCCAAAACGAATAAATCCCAAAAGCAGCTCTTTTAACTTCTCTTCTCTTGAAAGTTCTAATTTGTCTAACTGTGCTAATTCCTGATTAATCATGGCAAAATCTTGCTCAATCATCGCATAAAATAAATCAGCTTTGTTTTTAAAGTGATAGTAAATCGCTCCATGACTATAACCTAATTCTCTTGCAATCATTCTCATCGAAACAGCCTGAAATCCTTGATCCACAAAGAGCTGATGTGCTACATCGATGATGGCTTCTCTTGAAAGTTCCTGATCCACTGCTTTTCGCGGTGCCATATATATAACCCCTTTTTTTAACCACTGTTCAATTAAATCATATAAAAAATGGAATTGATTGTCAATCCCTTTTTATCTTCTAATTGTGTATTTTATCAAATTATTTCCAATTAAGCTAACATCTGTATATATAAATAATATAGTTTTATTTTCCTATAAATTTTAGAAGGAAATTACTATATGCGTGACGAAATATACTTATGGAACATAGGTAATATGGAATGAAACCAAAATACTTGAATAGTATTTTTATCATAAAAACTAATATAATGGAAAAGGGGGTGTTTCATATTGAACTGATTGTCCTGACTCAAATTATCATATCTATCATTGCTCTAATCGTCACTGTTACTTTCTATTTCAAGCATAAAAAATCGAAAGACCATCTGAAAGAGTCTCGTACTCCAACTAATCCTGAGTTGCTTGAGGCTAACATACGAAATAATTTCCGTATTACCTTACATCATCAACCATGTTTAATTACACTAATTCACTTAGAAAACGCTCAACTATCGCAATTAACGAACAAACAATTTTATGGCTATGTAGATAATATCAGTACTAGCGGCTTAATGTTTTTATGCAATTTTAATTTTCCCGTAAAAGATCGCGTGACGGTCCAATTAAGTATATCGATTAAATCGTACCATTTTACTTTAAACGGGGAGGTTATCCGAAAAGAAGAACATAAGAAAAAGAAACAAATAGCCTATGGTGTACAATTTCATAAAATGTCCGAAAAAGAAAAGATTCGTCTCACTAAAGTATTAAATGAAGTGATGGTCGAAAAAAAGAAAAAGTCAAATATGGTTGGAGTGCGTTAAAAGGGGATACCAATAAATTTGGTTCCCCCTCTTTTTACTCCTTATACTATATCATATCCTTGTTCCTCTACTGCTTCATGCATTGCTTCGATCGTAACATCTGATTCGTCATAGGATACAGATACAGTACCCTCTTCTAAATTTACTTCTGCTTTAGTTACACCCGTTAATTCTTGTAATGCTCCCTCAACAGATGCTTTACAATGACCACATGTCATACCTTGAACTTTTAGAATTGTTTGTGCCATTTGATTCTCTCCTTTTTATTTTTATATTTTTACTCTCTTCAATCGCAAAGAATTTGTTACCACACTTACAGAACTAAACGCCATTGCAGCACCGGCAATCCATGGTGCTAATAAACCAGCTGCCGCAATCGGTATGCCCGCACTATTATAGGCAAATGCCCAGAATAAGTTTTGACGAATATTTCGAATCGTTGCATGACTGAGTTTAATAGCTTTTGGAATCAGCAGTAATTCGCCCCCTAATATCGTCACATCCGCAGCTTCAATCGCCACTTCTGTACCGGTTCCTATCGCAATTCCGATATCCGCAATTGCTAATGCAGGAGCATCATTTATACCATCACCAACCATTGCAACGGTTTTTCCTTGTAACTGGACTTCTTTTACTTTATCTGCTTTCTGTTCTGGTAGTACTTCTGCAAATACCTGATCAATGCCAACTTGTTTCGCGATAGCTTGTGCAGTAGTCTCATTATCGCCAGTTAACATGATCACTTGCAAGTCTTGTGCTTGTAACTGCTGAATGGCTTCAACGGCAGACGGTTTTATTGTATCTGCTACAGCAATCACTCCGCTAAGCTCGCCATCAACAGCAATTAGCATTGCCGTTTTACCTTGTTTTTCATAACTTTTTAATGCATCTTCCTGGTCACTCGTTTGAATATCGTTATCTTGGAGTAATTTCCGATTACCTATGACAAGACTTTTCGCATTTACTTTTGCTTTAATACCATGCCCGGGTATTGCTTCAAATGATTCTGTTTTATCTAATGGAAGCTGCTTCTCTTCTGCATATGTTACAATAGCTTCTGCTAATGGATGCTCGGAATCCTTTTCCGCACTGGCAAGCAATTGTAATGTTTCCTCATCACCACTGAAATCGGTCACTTCCGGCTTTCCTTTTGTCAATGTACCGGTTTTATCAAAGATAATCGCGTCTAATTGATGCGTTTTTTCTAAATGTTCTCCACCTTTAAACAAAATACCTGATTCGGCTGCTTTTCCTGTTCCAACCATAATCGATGTTGGTGTAGCAAGCCCTAATGCACATGGACAGGCGATTACTAGTACCGCTATCGTCGCAACTAATGATGCTTCGATATTACCAGGCGATACGAATGTAATCCAGATTAAAAAAGTGACGATCGCAATACCTACCACTATTTGTACAAAATAGCCTGAAATTACATCTGCCAGACGTTGGATTGGTGCTTTTGACCCTTGAGCATCTTCAACGACTTTAATAATCGAAGCCAATGCGGTATCTTTCCCCACCTTGGTCGCTTTCATTGTTATCGAACCATTTTTATTGATCGTTGAACCAATGATTGTATCATCGATCGTTTTCTCAATCGGGATTGACTCCCCGGTTATCATCGATTCATCTACTGCAGTCTGACCATCGATAACAATACCGTCTACAGGTATTTTTTCACCAGGTTTTACGATTAACTGATCACCCACTTCGACCTGTTCGATGGGAATCATCACTTCTTTGTTGTCACGAAACACTCTTGCTTCCTTAGCTTGTAAATGAAGTAATTTTGAAATTGCCATTGTTGTTTTACTTTTCGCAGCAACTTCTAGATATTTACCAAAAAGAATCAGTGTTATAATGACAGCACTTGTCTCAAAATATAAATGAGGCATGCTACTCATCAACATTTCATATACACTGTAAAAGTAAGCAGCACTTGTACCTAGCGCAACCAGTACATCCATGTTCGCCGTTTTGTTCCTTAGGTTCTTATACGCACCTCGGTAAAACTGCCAACCTATAATGAATTGAACAGGTGTAGCCAAAGCAAATTGGAACCATGGATTCAAAAGTATAGCAGGTATGCTGATATTAAATAAATGCACTAGCATTGTTGCAAAAAGTGGTAAAGTCAATATTACAGAAATAATTAACTTATGCTTCATTTTTTGAAGTTGTTTTTCTTTTTGGGAGTCTTGTTCCCGATTATCCGCCTTTCTTTTTGCATCATACCCTAGTTTCTGAATTCGACCGATCATGTCTCTTTCCTCAATAAAGGAAGGGTTGTATTCAACAGACGCACTTTCCGTGGCCAGATTAACTGTTGCTTTTTGAATACCTGGTTGTTTGTTTAAAACTTTTTCGATACGATTGGAGCAAGCAGCACATGTCATACCGTGTACATCCAAATCAATCCGTTCTGTCTGAACGCCATAACCAAGCTTTTCAATTTTTGCTTGGATGTCCTCCACTTGAACATTATCAGGATCATAAGAAACACTTGCTTTTTCTGTTGTTAAGTTTACCTGTGCGTCCACCCCATTCATTTTGTTTAATACTTTTTCAATACGATTGGAGCAGGCAGCACATGTCATGCCAGTAATCCCTAATGTGACTTTTTTGTTTTCACTCATTTGAAGTTCCCCCCCTTTTATTTGGAGAATTGTTTCATGACTTCCATCAGCTCTTCTATCGTTTCATCACCATTTCCTGATAATATAGCGTCACTGACACAGTGTTTGATATGTCTTTCCGTAATGGAATAGCCTACTTTTTTAAGTGCAGCATTAATCGCACTTATTTGCACGAGAACATCTACACAATAACGATCTTCTTCAATCATTTTTTGTATACCCCGAACCTGACCTTCTATTCGTTTTAACCGATTAACGGTAGCTTGAATTTCCTCTTTAGATCTCGGTTTACTTGGATGTTGGTGCAAGGATTCATTCACAATTATCACATCCTTTTCATCTCTTTATTTATACTATACCCCCCTATAGTATAATGTGTCAACATTTTTGTTTAAATAAGAAAAGCGAACCGATGATGACTTATCTTAGGGCGATTCGTGAAGTCGCCTAGTTTTTGAGCGCTCAGAGCTAGACATCTGCGCAAATTTTTACTTTCTTTTCCTAAGAAAAAGAATGTACATTATTTTGTACATTCTAAATAGGTTCTATTAATGATTGATCATTATTTGTTGGATTATTTACTTTTTTAGAAACCGGATAAGCCTTCATAAGAGAAGCATCCAACGGCACTAGCAGAGTTTTTAAGAAAGTTTTATCGTCGATCGTTGGGTCGATCCAATTACCTTGATCTTTATCTTGTAAAATAACTGGCATTCGATCATGTATCGATTGCATAAGTCTATTTGGCTTCGTGGTTAAAATTGTACATGAGACGATCTCTTGGTCTCCACTGCTCCAACGATCCCATAAGCCCGCAAAAGTGAAGAGCTGACCATCATTAACCGTAATTCGATATGGTTGCTTATCGTTTTCTTCTCGTTTCCACTCGTAAAAACTATCTGCCACAATTAAGCATCGTCTTCGTGATAATAATCGTTTAAAGGAAGGCTTTTCATCAACTGTTTCACTTCTAGCATTTATCATTTTACTTCCTATTTTAGGATCTTTTGCCCAGCCTGGCACTAGTCCCCATTGAAGATAGCCAGCTTTTCTCCCTTCATTGGTTCCTACGATGGACAGTACTTGTTGCGTTGGTGCTATATTATAACTCGGTTGAAATTCGGTCAGAACGATATCTAGTTCACTTTCCAGAACTTCTATCGATGTATCTAAGGTAAATCTACCACACATTTTAACCACATCCTTTTAAGGTTATATTTCCACTAGTGGGATTCCTTCACTAAAGCGGGGCATTTCCCGGGAAATACGATTAATGCTAGTATACTATTTTAAGCAGTTCTTTATTAGCTATTTACATTCTGTTAGGTATTAATACTCAAATAGTGTGATTGATGTTTAAACATATTCACAGCGGTTAGAGGATAACTAGAAACGATCATACTAAAAAGGAGCGTATAACACTTTATGGATATCAATAAAGAAATCAAAAAGTTGAAAAATGTTTATCTGGAAAAACCACAACGCGTATTTAGTATGTATTTAAACACTGATCCAGCTGATCCTGAACAACAAGGTGGCAAATGGAAGTTACATTTAAAAAATGGTTTAAATAGTTTTGAAAACTACTTACAAATGGACGGAGATAGTGAAGAAAAAAGAAATTATTGGGCCGTTAAAGAAATGGTCGAAAACTATATGCATGAAAATGAACAAAACTTAGCCAAAAGCGTGGTAATATTTGCAACAGGTGATCAGTCGATTTGGTTTGCTGAGAAATTTCAAATGCCCGTTGAAACTGAATTTAGTTGGGAAGAGACACCTAAATTAGATCAGATCAAAAAAATGCTTGATCAGTTCCCAGAAACAGGTATCATCCTAACACAGAAAGAATCCATCAAAGTATTGGACACCGAACTCGGAAACTTAAAAAATACGAAATTGTATCAATTAGATCTTGATACCGAAGATTGGCGTGAACATACCGGACCACATCGAGCCCAGCCATCTATGGGATCTGGCGGAAAAAACACAAAACAAGAACAGTTCGAAGCCCGTTTTGAAGCTAACCGCTATCGTTGGTATAAAAGTATAGCTACAAGCCTCGACAAATTAGCAAAAGATAAAAACTGGAAGAAGATTATAATAGTCGGAAACAAAGAGGAAGCGGAAGATTTGTCTAGTAATATGAATAAAAAAGTAACGAAAGTGATTCCTAAAAATATGTTGGAGCAAGAAAAAATGAAAATTATCAACGAGGCTGTCTTCCACTAAAAAAATCGAGCTATTGAAGCTCGATTTTTTTAGTTCTAGTAAAACTTAAGTAGAAGCAGATTTTCTCTTTTTTCTAATCGAATAAATCAATAAACTGATCATTAGAATGAATTGTGCCACGATCACCAATGCATCCCAGAAGTAGGGATTATCGATCGGATTCATTAAATGTGGTAGTGTATTTACCATTAAGTAAATCGTTTGGGGAATGAAATATATAATGAATAAACTCATCGTTAATATGACTCCGATGAAGGAAAATACACCATATAATTTGACTACTTTTTCTTCCCCTTCAAAGGTAGTACTTGTTTCATCTACTTTAATAAATGGAATCCATTTTGCCATATAATTTTTACCGTTCTCCATTAAATTATAACAACCTGTTATGTTTTCTACTAAATAATATAAGTCCGTCTTCATATAGAAACAGCATTGATAAATTGTTCTAATAAATATGTCCAGTACTACTACCGATAAGATTCCATTCATAAGATGATGATCAATAGATACTGTCAGTTTGATTAATAATACGGTAAACAGAATCAGTTGGTCAATGAACATACCACCTAAAAAGAGTATATTCCTTTTTTTCGATGGTAGTTTCCAACCAGCAGTTAAGTCTGTTTCTGCCACGACAAAGAACAATCTGTGTCCTACATTAACACTAGCAGGCAAATCGAATGACCTGATGGCTAAAATATGCCCAAACTCGTGAAATATGAGTAGGATAAGTGATAGAAGTAAGTATATTAACATATTTGCTATCATAGATTCGAATATAAATATGTCCATAAAATTCGGAATAGTCCGCGGAAATGAAATAAAAAGCCAAACATTTATCGTTAAAATAATGATAAATAGGAGTATTGTCCACCTGTTAAATATTTTCTTTGCAAAACTTGGAGATATCCATTTAAATCCTGTAGGTGAAGAACCAATACTGTTGAAAGCTATTTCTTCGTTATCGATCGCTTTTACTAGCCCTAAATCAAGCAGTTGTTTAATAAATTCAATAATATCAATATCTTCTTCTGGATATTTTTTCTCTAAATATATTTCAATATCATTTAGGTTTTCGTTTCTATTTATTTTTTTTATAGCCTCTATAGCAGGTTTTGGCATTTGATAAAATTCACCTGTATAGCTATTCTCCACTAAAAAAAATTTGTTTTCTTCTTTAATAATTAGATCATGTAGCAAGATAGTTGAATTCGATGATAGATTCATAGAATCCCCTCCTAAAAAAAAGGATGCTAAAATAGCATCCTATTACCATTGTAGATGTGCACACCACCAACAAGTTGCTTTTAGACTTTTTAGTTTACGGATCTTCATTTGTTATCTCTCCTTTCTGCATAATATTGTTTATGATATTCAATCCATAATGGAAAAACTTCTTTGACTTTTTCCACTAGGATTGGATCAAACTGAGAACCACTACCATTAACGATCTGTTCATATGCCTTTTCTAAAGGCATTGCTTCACGATACGAGCGCGAAGATGTCATCGCGTCAAAAGCATCAGCAATTGCTGTTATTCGAGCAAAAAGGTTAGTTTCTTCTGCCTTTAAACCGTTTGGATATCCTTTTCCATCCCACCGTTCATGGTGATCTCTAATTACTGTTATGTATTCATTTATTCCTTCTACATCTTTAACAGCTTCAGCTCCTACCACTGGATGAGATTTGATAATTTCAAATTCTTCTGCAGTTAACTTTCCTGGTTTTGACAATATTACATCTGAAATATGAATTTTACCTACATCGTGTAATAAACAAGCATAATAGAATAGTTTAATATCTTGATTTTTGAATTCTTTTAAAGATTTGGCAAGAATCATGGCATAATTAGCAACTCTTTCACTGTGTCCCCTAGTATACGGATCTTTTAGTTCTAATGTCGCGATAACTCCTTTCACGATCCCTTCCAACTGATTATCATAAGAAAGTTTTAGAGAATTAACGTACCCTAAGAACCTGTATAAAACTATACATGCAACAGTTGCAAAGACTAGTAATAATAATAGCGGAATCAGTACCACATACTGGTTTAAAACTATTCCAATAAAAATATACTTAAAAATTTGTACTAGGGATACAAAGTAGAAGAATCTTTTATTGACAAAAATGGGTGAAAATAAAACAAAAACCATTTCTACGATATTTCCAGCATTATAGGTTTCATTATTTGATAAAAAATATATTAATTCTATGATGACATTTGCTACGGTAAAAACAATAAAGTAAATGTATTTTACTGGTGATGGTTTATTTCGCTTTAATAAATATATTGCTATGGGTAATAACGCCAAAAGAATAGCGTATAAATAGAAATCGAATATAGTTTTTAATCCATTAGAAACTAGATTCCAAGGCATTTGTGGCAATATATAATAATATATAATTTCATATCCAAAATAAATAACATAAAACAACCACAAAAACCATATTGTAGTTCTTTTTTCCTCATTTAATAGATTGGTATACTTGTGTATATTTTCCATATCTAAGTCCCTTCTTAATAAGAATTATACTATATAAAGAACAAAATTTCTACAAATTTCCTTAAATTAGTTCGAATTTTTTGTGTGCAAAGTAAAGCATCTGTCGAGACTTGTAAACAAAACTAGATTTTTTTTAATAATTATTGCTTTAGACATACCATATGTTATTATTTATCCAATTGTCTCATATATTAACTTTTTTGTAGATAATAAAAAATAGTTAGTGAATAAAATTCCTATCTTTGTAGTATACACCCATCTCGGCAAAGATCGCATTTGATATTTTAAAAGCAACTCAGAAAATTTCTTTTTGTAAATTAACTTTTATATTAATAAGCCTTTCTTCTTACTACTATAGTAACAAAAGAAAACATTTTCAATTATTTTAATGTTAAAGAATATCACAAGCTAATCATATTTTTGAGTTTTCTACTATAAAATATTTTATAGAATATAGGGAGGCAGTTAATATGAAGCTAGAATTTATGAAGCACGCTTTACAGATAGCATATGACAATGTAGAAAAAAGAAATGGTGGCCCATTTGGTGCTGTGGTTGTAAAAGAAGATAAAATTGTAGGAAAAGGGACAAATGTAGTCACAACGACAAATGATCCATCCGCCCATGCTGAAATCAGCGCAATACGGGATGCGTGTATGCACCTTAATGATTATCAATTAACAGGTTGTGAAATTTATACAAGCTGTGAACCTTGTCCGATGTGTTTAGGAGCGATCTATTGGGCACGTCCTAAAGCTGTTTATTATTTTAATACAAGAGAAGAAGCAGCAAAGATTGGATTCGATGATCAATATATTTATGACCAAATCGCTATGAATATCGAAGATAGAAAATTATTAATGAAGAAACTAGATTTAAATAGTGATAAATTACCTTTCCAATTATGGGAGCAAACTACGGATAAAGTAGAATACTAAGAAAAGCGCAAAGAGCCCGTTTAAAACGTAGCGATCGGAGCTAGACAGATACCCAAACTTTATACTTTCTTTCTAAAAAAAAGATGAGTTGGATCAAACAACTCATCTTTTTTGTCTAGTAAATGCAAAAAATATAATCGCCCCGATAAGAGAATTCGTAAATAGTACTGCTCCCATTGGAACTGCCGTTGTTTCATCTAATCCTACAATAGGGGCAACTATTGCGCCCATTACTAAAGGCAACATACCAAGTAATGCACTTGCGGTCCCTGCACGTTCTTTTTGATTCTCCATTGCAAGTGAAAAACTACTAGTTAAGATAATCCCAACTGAGTTTAAATGGATAAATAACGAGATAACAAGCATATACAATGGCCAATGAAACACCGTCGCTATTAGCAATATTGTGTTTGCTGTTAGTGACATGATAACGCCGGTTCTCAATAAACTTTCTTCTGAAAAATGGCTGCTTAATCGACCGACAAGAAAACTACCAAAAATAATCGCTAATCCATTTATACCGAATAGGATACTAAATACTTGTGGTGATACATGATACAGATCCTGATAAACGAATGGTGTCCCTGCAACATATGCAAATGTTCCACCTTGAACAAAACAAACTACAATCGCATAGCCGATAAAGGATCGGTCTTTTAATAAATACCCCATTGTTTTTAATGAACTGGCAATCGAAGTTGGTCGACGATTTTCTTCTGGTAAAGTTTCCGGCAATTTAAAGGCACTAATCGTCACCATGACAATACCTAATAGAAATAAAAAGATAAAAATAGTATGCCATGTTGCAAAGGGTAGTAATAATACAGCCCCACCTGAGATCGGAGCAATCATTGGTGCTGTAGCATTAATTACCATTAACAAAGCAAAAAATTTGGTTAATGCTTTTCCATCAAATACATCTCTCACAACTGCTCGTGATAACACAACACCTGCTGAAGCAGTGAACCCTTGTAAAAACCTAGCTAAAATTAAAACAATAATATTTGGTGCCACAGCACAAAGTAATGAAAAGATTGCAAATAGCGAAATAAAAAATAGTATAGGTTTTCTTCTTCCTATTGCATCACTGATCGGTCCAATTACTAATTGGCCAAAAGCTAAACCTAATAAACAAGCAGTTAAGCTTAATTGAACAAGCGATGCTCGTGCTCCCAAATCATCTGCTATTTGTGGGAAACTTGGTAAGTACATATCAATATTGAACGGCCCTAACATTGCTAACATCGCTAGCAAGAATGCTAAGCCGATTCGCTGTTTTCCTGTTGGATTATGTAATTTCTGTTCGATGTTAACCCCTCCCTTCTAATTATTATATAAGAATTAGCTGAGGAGTTATAGTAATTGGCTTTTAGACAATGGAAGTCTACCATCAGTGGTGGGTTTTGATCTCTTATAGAGCTTATGGTTAAGCTTTTGTAACATTTGTCATTCATTTTTAATACAAGTTACCGTTTCAACGATTGGTAAACGGGTTATAGATAAGTAGCTTGTATGAGGAGGGTGCAACATGAAGAAGTTTTTATCTAAAAATATAAAGTTGAATGAAAGATTATCCATTAACCAGCTCTTAGCATTACATACCTATCAGAAAAATTATAAAGGTCATATTTATCTTCTTTTCCATCATGATATGATCACACTTGAAAGTTTACCAAGTCTCATTTCATTTTCGTTAACTATGAACCCAAGATGTGAAATTAAATTAATTGTCGAAGGAGAAAATCCACAACAAACATTAAATGATCTTACAAAATGTATTCATTTAAAGGAATATCAGATTGCTCGATAAATGATACTTGAAAAATCCATGGTCGTCCCCATGGATTTTTAACTACATAAAATCAAAAAAGTAACGGATCACATGAAAGAAGACCGGTGCCGTATATGTTAAACTATCAATTCGATTAAGATAACGATCCTTTAACCGCTCCAATGCTTCTTTGTTTCCTATTAAAAGATCCCGCTTTAACACAGATATCGTCAAACTTCCAAAGTACCCCGAAACACTGATTAAAATGCCTGAAGCAATACCAAAAGTTAGATCTAACGGAGTTAATAATGGATACACACAATAAGATATGACGGTTGTTGCAATAAGTGCTCCAATAAACCCTTCCCATGTAATATAAAGATTTGCCGTCGGTGCAACTTTTCGTTTGCCGAGATATAGTGATATTAGATACTGAGTGACATCATTGACTTGTGTCAAAATAATGAGATACAAGACAAGGTTTGCACCGAATTCTGGTGTCGCAACTGGAAAATAGGCTAAATGACTTAAACCAAATACCATCAAAATTAACCCCCACTGGGTAAAACTTACCGATCGTAGAAAGCCAACTGTACCTTTACCAATAATACGCGGAAGTGGTAAAAACAAAAAAACATAGACAGGAATAAATACAATAAACATGCCATACCAACCAATATAGATCCAGTAAAATTGTAATGGAATCATTAAATAAGACCATAAGAAAATTCGCCTATCTGATTTTCTTGTTTTCATCATGGAGAAATATTCTCTTAATGCAAAAAAACATAAAATCATGATGGCGATCAAAGAAACGGTAGTATTGAATAAGGTAGCAAACCAGAAAATGGTGAACATGCCCCACCATGTCTTGACGCGGAGCTGAATCGTAGTAAAATCCTTATCTGGTTGTAATTTGGTAATAATCTTAAAAACTATGGATACAACTAACAAAATAAAAAAGATAATAGATAAAGTCCAAATCGTTTCCCTCATGATTTTCACCCAATCTTTTTAAAAACTGCATTCATTTTACAGTAAATACGTTATAATGAAAAGAGTAGAATGATGATAGTTGGTGATGTACATGAGTGAAGAAAATTATGTTTATATTATGTTATCCGATACAGGTACTTTATTTACAAATGTTATCAAAACATATACCAAAGCGCCCTATAACCATGCTTCTCTTGCTTTTGATCCAGAACTGAAAGAGATGTACAGTTTTGGCAGAAAAAATCCGAAGAACCCTTTGAATGGTGGGTTTGTAAAAGAAGATATTTGGACCGGCACGTTCAATAAATATCGTAATACCACTTGTGTTATTTATCGCCTCCAAGTAACTGAACGTGAAATCGATAAGATGAAACGAATATTGGAAGTGTTTATTAAAAAGAATGATAAGTTTCTCTACAATATCCTAGGTGTGATTGGAGTCTCATTAAAAGAGCCAGTTGAATTCAGCAACTCCTATTTTTGTTCACAATTTGTTGCAGATATTCTATATCGTTCAGGCATTAAAATATCGGATAAACTTCCCGCCATGGTAACTCCAGATGATTTCAGAAAGAATGATCGCATGGAATTGATATACGAAGGGAAATTATTTGACTATGCACCGATTAAGCAAAACGAATCTAAGTCTTAATACCTATCTTTTGATCAATATTCTATTCTTGTGTCATAATACAGTAGTGTTCTACTAGAAAAGTGAGAAGGGATGGATAGGTATGGAGTCATATCAAAAAGTTACCGTTGCTGGTGGAGGAGTTTTAGGAAGCCAGATTGCTTACCAAACTGCCTTCAAGGGCTTTGATGTGGTGGTTTATGATATTAATGAGGATGCGTTAAACCAAGCAAAAGAGCGTATTACCAAACTAAAAGATCGTTATAAAACAGACTTGGATGCAACACAAACTCAAGTAGAGGCTGCCTTTGAACGCATGGACTTTCAATCAGATTTAAAACAGGCAGTAGTAGAAGCAGATCTTGTCATCGAAGCAATTCCGGAAGTAGTGAATATTAAAAATGCATTTTACCAAGAACTTGGACAAGTTGCTCCAGAGAACACGATTTTTGCTACTAATACTTCTACATTATTACCAAGTCAATTTGCAGAAGTAACAGGAAGACCTGAAAAATTCCTGGCACTCCATTTTGCCAACGAAATCTGGCTAAATAATACAGCTGAAGTGATGAAACATGAACAAACCGATGAGCAAGTGTTTGAGGATGTTCTTGCATTTGCTAAACAAATTGGCATGATTGCTCTACCGCTACATAAAGAACAACCCGGGTATATCCTTAATTCCTTATTAGTTCCTTTACTTGATGCCGCTCAAGGTTTATTTATTAAAGGAGTAGCAGATCCAGAGACAATTGATAAAACCTGGATGGCTGCGACTGGATCACCAAAGGGACCTTTTGCAATCCTTGATATTGTAGGAATTACTACCGCCTACAACATTGTGAAACAAAAAGCAGATAAAACTGGTGATCAAGGTGCTGCAAAATTAGCAGAGCTTTTAAAGACAGAATATATCGATAAAAACAAATTAGGAACAGCTACCGGCGAAGGATTTTATAAGTATCCTAATCCAAGCTATCAAGCTCCTGACTTTCTTCAAGCATAAAGAGGGGGACAGTGGTTCGTACCACTGTCTCTTTTGTTTTATCGTATCGCTTCTGCTATCAGTTGATAGGATTTCTTTTTTGCTTCAAAATCGTGAATATTCGTGATCAGCATAAATTCATCAGTTTGATAGACTTTTTGCAAGCGAGTTAGCTCTTGTTTTATCTTAGCAGGTGTTCCGATAAGACAACGCTCTCTGTTTTTCTTCATTATATCCAGTTCTTCTTGCGTAAATGATTTCTTTCGGACTTCTTCTATCGATGGTACTTTCGTATCTGCTCCTTTTCCTACACTAAGCAACCATTTGTCTTGTGTTAATGCTAATTCTTCTGCCTCTTCTTCCGTTTCCGCACAAATGACAAAAATACAAACCATTGTTTTAGGCTGATCCATTGAAACAGAAGGTTGAAATTTCTGATGATACGTCTGCATTACTTTTTCACCATGAGCAGGATTGATAAAATGACCAAAAACAAATCCTACTCCTAGCTCTGCTGCGTTTGTAGCTCCACGCTCCGATAATCCTAATACCCATATCGGTGGCACCTTCTCCACTCGAGGTCCAGCTTTCACCAAACGAAAGTCATGCTGTCTTGGTAGTGAATTATGCAAAAAACCTTGTAAATCGGTAAGTTGACGCGGAAATTCGCTTAAGCTTTTGTTTTGATTATCCGTAAGTGCTGACCGGGTAAGTTGTGAACCACCAGGCGAACGGCCGACACCTAAATCAATCCGCTCAGGGAAAAATCCTGCTAATGTCTTGAAATCTTCAGCAATTTTATAAGGACTATACTGTGGTAATAAAACTCCACCTGATCCAACGCGGATGGTATTGGTTACAGAAGCAATCCTTGTCATGATAATTTCTGGAGAAGCACTTGCCAATCCATTGGTATTATGATGCTCTGCTACCCAATAACGATGATAACCTAATTGCTCTGTCCACTGCGCAAGTTCTAACGTATTTGCCAATGTTCGTTCAGGTGTATCTCCTCTGGAAATAGGTGCTTGATCTAATACACTTAATTTCATCATTCTTCGCTCCTTTTCTTAAGTGTAATTTTTTTGTGGCAATTTGAAAAATAATAAAGCTTATCTTTGTTTCGCGGACATCTGTTCCGCTATTCGTAACAAAAAAGCCATTTTGGGGATGCTTGCGGACATCTGTTCCGTTATTCAGCTATTTCATTAGAAAAATAGCATGATTTGCAGTAAATAACGGAACAGATGTCCGAAAACGTCAAAAATCACTACTTTTAGCTAAATTAACGGAATAGATGTCCGGCAACTCGACTCACAGTGTTCTTCTCACAAAAAAAGATAGCATACCCAACTGACAGGTATGCCATCGACATTATCTAATCTACTATCATCTAAATAAATCTAATAAGCGATCCCAGAAGCTCTTCTCTTCTTCTGTCTCTTCTTCCTCATCAGCTTCTTCATCTTGGGTAATGCTCTCTGTTTTTATTACGAATTGAACGGATTGCACATTTTCATTTTTGTCGGAAACAAATGATTCTGCATCAAAATCTGACTTATCATAATCATTGATCATCTCATCTATTTCATCCTGCATTTGGTCAGGTAAGTCACTTGTTGAATCAGCCAATTCTGTTGTTCCATCATGTAACTCACTTGCACCATCTTCTAGTGCAGTAGTTCCGTCTTCTAATTCTACAATTCCGTTATGAAGGTCCTGATAGGCATTGGACAATTCATCAACACCATTTGTATATTCCTCAAGACCTGCATGAAATTCTTGATAATTATCGGATAGTGTCGCTAATCCTTCTTGTAATTCTTTTAAGCCTTCCTGAATATCCATTCCTTCACTTGCTGCTGCAATTTGTTCAGCCATTGTTTCCAAGGAAGATGCCATATCCGTTTGAGAGTTGCTTACTTCATCTAGAGTTGGCGCAACTGCTGCAAAAGCTTCGCTGACTCGACCATACGTACCTTTTGCTACTTGAGCTTTCTCATATGTGTCGACTAATTTTTCTACCACTTCAGGATTTGCCCCACTTTGGTATATCTCCTGAATCTCTTCCTCTGAAATATCATAGGATGGTATGGCATCCATTGCTTCATCCAACGCTTGATAGGCTTGCGTGTAATTATCCTCCAATTCCGCTAATCCATTGCTTGCCTCTCTCAAGCCATCAGCAATTTGCACAAGTCCATCCTGTAATGCACTGAAATCTCCAGTCTCCACATCTTGATCGGTGGAATTTTTCATTGTGACTAGTGCTTGATCGATGGACTTACTACCACTGATCAAATCAGCTGATCCATTACTAATTTGAGTAATACCATCTTGATAATCACTGGAACCATTTTTCAGACTGGAAACACCATTATTTAATTCTGAAATGCCTTCCGCTAATTCGCCTACTGCCTCATCAATTTCCGCGGTAGCATCTGATAAGGTTTCGAAATCCTCCGTGACATTATCAGTATCTGGAGAATCAATCGACATAGAGGAAGGAATAGCCGATATCTCGATTCCTTCCAATTCAAAGTCTGTTACATCTGCTTCTAATAGAAAATTTTCCTCTTTCTCCGGCATTACCGTAAATGTCACTTGCTTGTTCTTTCCAGCATTTGCGATAGTACCTTCTCCTGCCTCAATATTTTGATACAACTCACCATCTAGCGAAAGCGAAATCTGTAATAAGTAATTTTCAAAGAAGATCGAATTAACATCTTCGTTCGCAGAAGTTTCTATCTCTATTTGCAAATGGCCTTCCTGACCTAACAATTCTTCTGGATTCACCTCTTCCCCATCAAGCTGATAGTGGATGGCAAAATCCCAAGGTAACGGTTTGTTTTCTAGGTCACCTTGGTAGTAAAAGGTGTCCTCAGAGGCCGTAAAGGATATTTCATCCCCCTCTTTGGTTATCTCGGATAGGTCAGTCAAGTTTTTCACATTTGTATAATCACCGTAATCGACTAATTCTTCCTGTTCTTCCACTTCAAAACTATTCACGACATACATATTCAACTCTTCACCATTTGGTTGTAATGTGGCATATATTACCTCATCCTTTGGAGCCGTAGCACTTGCTGCAACTACGTTAAAAGGAGAGAGTGCAACTATCCCCACCATCATTAACAATAAAAATCGTTTTATTCTCATCATCAACCCTTCTTCTTATAAAAGTTTGCTTTCCATGTTGTTTTTTCAATCACTTTATCAAACACTAATAACATCGCTGGTAAGAAAAATACAACTAAAATAAACGCTAGTAATGCTCCTCTACCAAGTAACAACCCTATTGATCCGACAATTGGATTAGAGGACGTCATCCATAAGATAAATCCAACACTTGATAAAATCGAAGCAGAAATTAAAATCGAAAAGATTTTTTCATCAATTGTTTTCTTAATAGCTTGTAAAGCTGGCATCTCTCTTCGATTGACATGATACGCTTCTGATAATAAGATCGCGTAATCGACTGTTGCGGCCAGTTGCACTGTACTTATGATTAGATACCCTACATATACTAGTGACGAATCCATAAAGTATGGTACAGATAAGTTAAACCACACTGCCGCTTGTATGGTTAGTAATAAGACAATCGGCATGGAAATCGAACGGAAAGTGATTAATAACACCACCGCAATCGCAACGATCGTTAGTACGTTAACTACTACATTATCTTTTTCCACCGTATTTTTAATATCGTATAGTGTCACACTTTCACCTAAAGCATGAACGTCATCCCCGTAATAATTTTCGGCCGTTTCTTCTGCCTCATCAATCAAAGAGAAAGCTGCATCACCTTCTGCATCCGTATTGGAATGCAAAATAATACGCGAATAATTTTCAGAGTAAAATTGTTCTGTGATCGATTCATCCAAATACTCAGGAG
This sequence comes from Gracilibacillus lacisalsi DSM 19029, assembly GCF_000377765.1. Lineage (GTDB taxonomy): Bacteria > Bacillota > Bacilli > Bacillales > Amphibacillaceae > Gracilibacillus > Gracilibacillus lacisalsi. The sequence goes on from NZ_KB898670.1 coordinate 113,368, forward strand.
GAATCGCCGCACTGACAGAATTGACATAAGCTAACACACTCGACACATGATCAAGTTGTTCCAATTCTTGTACCAGTTCTTCTTCTTTTGCAATATCTCCTTTTGGCACTAACAAAACCATTGGTGTATATTTACCAAACGAATCTTCAATCGTTTGTTCATCCACACCGATTCGGGTAGAATCCGGATGCTCACCTACACCATAAATAAAATTCGTATTACTTTGTGCTAAAAATGCTGGCACAATCATTAACAGCACAAGAATTAAACTTGGTATTCTAAACTTCAGCACACGTCTACCGAGATTTTTAAAATTCGGTACAATCTGTTTATGTTCTGTCTTGTCAATCCATTTGTAAAAAGTAAGTGTTAGTGCTGGTAAAAATACCATGACACTAATAAAGCTGAGCAATATACCTTTGACTAAGTTAACACCTAGATCAGCACCAATTTCGAAATTCATAAATGTAAGGGCCATAAATCCGAAAAAGGTTGTCGATGCACTCGCTGCGATAGCAGGGAATGATCGCTTCATTGCCAAACGCATCGCATTAGTCGGTTCCTCCCCTTTGTTACGAAAGTCTGAAAAGCTATGTAACAAAAAGATCGCATAATCAAGTGAGACGGCTAACTGAAGGATTGGTGCAACCGACTGGGTGACAAATGATACTTCTCCTAAAAATATATTGGTTCCAAGGTTGATCAGCACCGATACTCCAATCGCAGTAAGGAAGAAAACTGGCTCCATCCAGGAATTCGTTGATACCACCAAAATAATGATGATAATCGGAACTAAAAGTAATGCCGCATAAGCTGATTCTGATCCCGCCATTTTCTGTGATTGTGCAGTATCTACAGCTTCCCCTGACAGCGCATTTTCCTCACCAATTAATTGATAAATCTGATCGGTAATTTCTACCTCATCCCCGTCACGAATATGAAAAGAAAACAGTGCATGGTTATCTTTATAATAAGTTTCCACTGTATCTTCGTCAGCCATTTCAATCGGTGTTTTAATATCAATGGCATCATCTAACCAAGTTACATCACTAACACCATCAATAGCTGTAAGCTGTTCTTTATATTCTAATGCTTCCTGCACGGTTACATCGTGCATTAAAACCCGAGCATTTGCCACAGACGCTTCAAACTCTTCTTCCATCGTATCTATTGCATTTGTTGACGGCGCGTCATCTGGCAAGTAATCAACCATATTATAATTAACAGATACGGCGAATTGCGTAATTACACTAATCAGAGCAACCACGATAAAAGTAATAACAATTGATTTTTTATGTTGAATTATTTTTGTTGAAAGGTCAATCGTTGTTCATCCTCTCTTGCAAATTTCCTCAATCCACTTTAATATTATATAGACACCGTGTTGGATATTCAACAAACAGTTTTGGATATTGCGTTTATTTTCCAACATTTCATACTTTTTTGTTGGAAATTAACAAAAAGTTCACAAAGTAAGGAGTGTTTTTATTGCCTGACAAATTAGATCGTCGCAAAAAATACACGCGAATGGTCTTAAAAGACAGCCTGATCCAATTAATGAATGAGAAAACTTTTTCATCGATAACTGTCAAAGAAGTATGTGTTCTTGCTGATATTAATCGCTCTACCTTTTACACACATTTCACCGATGTTCACGATTTACTTTATTCCATTGAAGAAGAAATTATTGAAGAAATGAATAAATACTTGAATGCCTTTCATTTTATTGTGGAAGAAGAGTCGATTCAGATGACGGAGAAGTTGTTAGTATACATCAAAGAACGAAAAGAAATCTTCGAAGCATTATTGGAGAATAATACAGGGACAAGCTTTGAAAAAAGAGTGATGGATATTGCAAGACTTTTTTTAATAAACAAAACGGATACTGCTAACATAGACGCTGCTTCTTACTTAAGCACCTTTATCGTATCTGGGGCCATCCATGTTATTAAAGATTGGCTACTGATTGATCAAACACAATCACCGAAACAAATGGCTGAATTGATAAGTCAATTTTGCAATAAAGGACTAGGATCAATGGAAAATGAAAAGTCCAGAGAATAGTTTTCCCTGGACTTTGTTGTGAAATTACCAGTTTTCCAGTACGGTTTCAGCATCATTCACTAGTCTTTCTTTAACATCCTCTCTTAGGGCACTTCGACTTAAATGTTTCAAGAAATCATTAAGCTGTTTTTTGGCTTGTTTGGTTCGCCCCTTTTCCAGATGATGTTCGACCTGTTGTATTTTATTGTTCAATACTTGATCACTTTCTTCTATTGCTTCCAAGTTCACTTGATGTTTCAAGCTTGCTATAGATGGCGTGTAGTCTACAGTAGGAAATTCTAGTTCACCTGCCAACACTTGATCGCGAACATCTTCACCTAAATAATAACTAATATGTGGTGGTTGATTATAGGTTGTGTTTTGCCAAGCGATCCCCATTCGATACACAGAGTCATGCATTAATGTTGGCAAACGATATTCAGTTGGTATTGTTGTACTAAAAATTCTTAATTCAGAGCTATCTTCCGTTGGGAAAATCACTTCTTCTCGCCAATCCCCTAGAATATCTGCTTGCAAACTTGGATTTGCTTTCGTTCCATTATTACTCACTACATCTTCAAATACTTCGATAACATTTGCTTCACTTGTGGATTCATCATATTTGGTGATCGAAGTGTGATCCAGTAATTCATGTAATAGATCACCATCCCAATAGGTGACAAAATTGACTGGAAGGCCGATATCTCGGAAACTATCCTCGATTACATCACCTTGGACATTATACACACCACCACCAGTTTCAACAGTTGCTCCACCCGTACCCCAATATTCATATCCTGGTTTGGATGTGATATTTGCCGCTACTCCTCGACCTGCATCTTTATAGGCATAGAAAGCTTCTAATGTTTCACCTGTTGCGCCATCATGATACTCTAATGAAGCTACTTCTGAATCTTCCCGCACACCAAAAACATGCAGTCCCTCACGATCAGGATCAAAAGCTCCGACATGTAGGGCATCTCCATGGGAGCCTTTCACCCGTCCCATTTCGCCATCCATTGCGTATAAAATCGAACCATCATGATCCAAAGTTAAGGATCCAGCGATGATTTCATCAAAGCCATCATTGTCTACATCGCCTGTAGCTAAGTTATGGTTACCTAAACCTTCACCGTGTCCTGCTTCATCTGTGTCAAATGTCCAATCTTCAACAAGCGTGCCATCTTGGAGACTGTAGGATACAAAGGTCGTTCTTTCATAATAACCTCGACCATAAATCGCACTTGGTGTTTTTCCATTCACATAAGCTAATCCAGATAAGAAGCGGTCAGAACGATTATAGAAAGTATCCCCCCATGAAGCCCCTTGATCTCCTTCTTCTTTTTCAACCGGAAACGCAAAATCAATCGTATCAATGGCTTCACCTGTTTCACCATCGAAAACTGATACATATTCAGGACCTGTTACAACATGTCCTCCTTCATTAATCCATCTACCATCATCCTCTGGATTTCCGATTACACTAATCACTTTATCTTCATCAAACACACCGTTTGTTACACCATAAACTGTTGTAGCATCCGCTGTTTTGATCAAAAATTCTGACTTGCCGTTGCCATTCATGTCTCCCACAACAAATTGATGGTATTGTGGTCCTGATGTTAAGTTCATTCCCATATTCATTCTCCATAATGGGGTACCATCCAGTTTGTAAGCATCAAATATAGTAGGACCAGTAATTACATCTTCAAGTGCTGTCATGGCATTGGATGGACGCCATTTTAATATAATTTCATATTCTCCATCACCATCAAGATCACCAACACTAGCATCATTGGCTGAGTAAGTGTAATCTCCTGTTGCTGTCGTTCCACCTTCAGGTTTTTGAAGTGGGATGGATAAATAGTTTTGATCTAAGCTGTCGACTTCATTTGTTTCCGTTAGATTACCATGTACAACCGTTTCAATCTGATACGTATCTCCTTTTTTTCCATCTTCATCTGTATAATTCGTCACTTCGAGTGGTTGTTCATTTAATTTTTCTCCATTACGTAAAATATTAAAGGTAACATCTCGATCATATTCATCAGCCAATAATCGCCATGATACAAAAATGCCTTCCTCTGATGGTAATGCAATAACACCACGATCCAACCATTCCGTATCACGGTTTGTGTCAGGTGGGGCTAATCGATTATAAACATAAACTGTTGCTGTCCGTTCAAAAGGATTCTCTACTGCCTCCGATTCCGCCAATATCCCTTCAAACGTATAAACAGCAGATTCATCCGGGTCCCAAGCTTGTCCTACCTCTTGCCAGCTTTCCACAGCAACTTCAACAGTAGAATTATCTGCTAATGTTACTGGCACTGTTTCCGGTAGACCAATAGAATCAATATTGGATGTAGTCTCTCCCACATACACTCTTTGATATGGAAGCCTTTCAACTGTAGTAATTACATTGTCTTCAATCGGAATGTGACTTAATTCAATATTATCTACGTAAGTTGTCCAAGTATGGTTATTTCCTGATGTTCGTACACCAACTAATTTCAATTTGTCAATTGAACCATCAAATGGAACATCATTCAAAGACACCGTATGACTTTCATCACCTATGGAAAATAGAATTTCATTGTTCATAATGTTAAAGATGATTTCTACCTGATACCAAGCTTCAGGATCTGTAATATCGGTTTCAATTGGCTCCTGGTCACCAGCAAAAAAAGTTAACGGAGCATTATTGGTATTATTAACGGTAAATACTATATTCCCTGCCGCATCTTCAATGCGAAGCTCTCCACCATTTTCGTGAGGATGAACACCTTTATCGTTATTTTTACCAGGATACCAATCTAATTTAACTTTCATTTCAGCACCCTTAACTGCATTATCAAATTCCTTTGTTGCGACACGTCCACCAGACTGATCGACTATGCTAAAATCTAGCTTTTTCGTATCGTTGCCTGCAATATCTTCTTCATTAATAGACAATGTTGCAGCAAAGGTAGAGAAGCCCCAATTTTCTAATTCTAACGGCTCAGCATCACCAAAATCCGTCGCATATACAGTTTGATAATCTTCGTTTGCAAAAGCTGTAGGTACAATAGAAAAGGAGGATAAAACCAAGATTCCAATTGTCAGCAATATCAATTGTTTGTTCAGTCGACTTTTAGCGCGCACTATTCACTTCAGCTCCTTTTAAAAGTTATCACAATAGAGATTACTTGCACACCGCCTTGCTCCCCTCCTTCCTGCCTACCAAAAGTAAGCGCATACATTATTGTGGTGTAAAACATAATCTCTACATCAAGCCTAGCAACCTTTGATATTCCAGGCTATATCATTTTTTTGCAAAATACTGATCTATTGATATTAGTAGCATTTTAAGTTAAATAATACTTTTTTGCATGAGCTAATTCCAAAAAAGCAAAAAAAATCTAGTACTTCTTTTCTACTCTATCATCAAAGACCGAGATCAAAAAGTACTAGACTTATCCATACATATATGTATATTGTCCTCCGATATTACATTTACTTTTGCTTTAATTTGTAAATGATATATGCCATCACGTTAGCTAATATAAATAAAGGATTACCTTGAGTATTTACATGCAGAATCTGTTCAGTAACGCTTTTACTATTATAGTATTCTGACTGATTCTGTTCACATCTGATCTGTTCTTCTTTTACCCCTGTTAAATAGCGATACTGAAAAGGGACAAGCACTAAGCTTAGTAAGAGGTATGCGCCTAGTGCTCCCATACAATTTTCTCTTTAACATATGAACGAATTAACATTACTAATGGTTTCATTTTCCAATAATTATCATATACATGTATAGAAACGAGTTCCTGTTACATATAGTTTACAGATTCAAAATTATGGTTTTCAACCAGAAGGAAGGTTAGAGAGCTTGAGTAAAGTAACAATGAAAAGATCCAGCCGAAGAAAAAAAAGAAGATTCATCAAATTTATCATCGCAACCTTTCTCATTTTCTTATCTTTGTTCATTATCGGAGGTCTCTCGCTTTTCGCCCTTGTTCAAGATACTCCGGAATTATCGGAAGATCAATTACAAAATCCAATTACTTCCGTTATTTATGATAAAGATGGGAAGAAGGTTGCTAATATTGCGGGGGTTGAACATCGCTTACCCGTAAGTATTGACGATGTTCCGATAGAGGTACAGAATGCTTTTATTGCAATAGAAGATGCCCGCTTCCAAAAGCACTCCGGAGTTGATTTAAAACGCATCGGCGGAGCATTATTGGCCAATTTGGAAGAAGGCTGGGGAGCTGAAGGTGGTAGTACAATCACACAACAGGTTGTAAAAAATACGCTCCTTTCTCCGGAAAAAACATTTAAAAGAAAAGTGCAGGAAGCATACCTTGCTATACAAATGGAGAAGAAATATTCAAAGGATCAAATTTTAGAAATGTATCTTAATTCCATTTATTTTGGTCATGGTGCATATGGTCTTGGGGCAGCGGCAGAAGTGTACTTTAACAAAGATGTCAGTGATCTGACCGTTTCAGAAGCTGCATTACTTGCCGGACTTCCACAACGACCAAGTGGGTATGATCCTTTTAAATATCCAGAAGAAGCAGCAAATAGAAGAGAACTTGTATTATCAGCGATGGAAAGACATAATTTTATCTCCTCAGATAGGGCAGAAGAAGCAAAGACTACAGAGGTTGAGAGTTTGCTCTCACCAAAACAAAAAAATAATTCCTATCAAGTGTTTATTGATTATGTCATAGAAGAATTGATTGCAAAAGGTTTTGAGGAAAATCAACTTTATAATGGCGGATTAGAGATTTATACGACACTTGATACAGAAACACAGTCCTATACTAACGAAGTAATGACAGGGACGGATACGATCCCCTTTCCTGATGAAGCCTTTAAAGCGGGCGTTGTATTAATGGATACTAAAACCGGTGCCATTCGAGCAATCGGCGGAAACCGTGACCCTGAAAGTAACGAGGTACAACGCGGATTCAATTTTGCCACAGATATAAAACGTCAACCCGGTTCAACGATAAAGCCGATTTTAGACTATGGGCCGGCGATTGAATACAACAAATGGTCTACGTATCAACAGATCAAAGATGAAAAACTTGAAATAGATGGTAAAGAATTCAAAAATTATGATGGCAGATTCCATGGCATGGTATCGATGAGAGAGGCATTGGTAAAATCCTATAATATTCCGGCAATCAAAACATTTTTAGAATTAGAAGATGAGCAAGCAAAACAGTTTGCTGCCAATCTTGGTATCAACTTGGAACATGCTTACCCTTCTTATGCTATTGGCGGATTCGGTGATGAAGATGGTGTTTCCCCATTAGATATGGCTGGTGCCTATGCTGCCTTTGGAAATAATGGACAATATCACGAGCCATATGCGGTTACGAAAGTAGAATATCCAACAGGTGAAGTACAACAACTACAATCAGAAGGAATAAAGGCGATGAATGACTACACTGCCTATATGATTACAGATATGTTAAAAGATGTGGTCGAAGAAGGTACCGGTACACTTGCCAAAATTGATGGTTTGCCAATGGCTGGTAAAACAGGAACAACAAACCCTCCAGAAGGTATTACCAATGGTTCTACCGATTCTTGGTTTGTAGGCTATACAACTGAATATACTGCAGCTGTTTGGACCGGCTATGAGACCACTTCTACCGAACAATTCGTCAACCAAGAAGATGCACGGATTTCCAGGTTATTATTTAAGGAAATTATGTCCCATGCTTCTCAAAATATTGAAACAGCAGACTTCACAAAACCAGCAAGCGTCGAAGAAGTAAAAATTGATATGCGCAATGGCAAAGTTGCCTCTCATCACACACCTTCCAGCAGTATCGTAACAGAGTTATTTGTGAAGGGTACGACAATACCAACGGAATATATACCAGTACAAAAGCAGACAACAAACGAGGATGTGAAACAGCAGGAAGAAAAAGATCAGGAAAAGGAGAAGGAACAGGCAGAAAAGAAGAAAGAGCAAGAGAAAGAGAAGGAAAAAGAGAAAAAAGAAAAGGCTGAAAATGAAGGCAATCAGAAAAAAGAAAAACAGGAATCTAATGACAAGAATGCTTCGGATCGTGATAAAAAAGAAGAAAAACCAGATAAGGATACCAACAGCAAATCAGAGCAAAAAGATAAGAAGGAAGAAAATAAGAAAGATCCTAAAGATGAACCTGATTCTAATCAAACAGAGCAACCCGATTCTGATGAAGAGCCGAATAACAAAGATGAAAGCAAGGAATCGAATGAAAATGATAACGAAGAAGAGGATTAAACAAGGGACTTCAGATGGTCATGAACTAGCAATTGGTTCATGACCATCTACTTTTGTTTGATCGACTTGTACTTTTCATAGTAAAATCCACTGTAGATAAGTTAGTTATTATATGTTATTTTAATACTATACTGTTAAATAGTGGAATTGATATTATCTACAGCAATATAATCTATCGATGTTTAACGGTTTTGGTAGTGTTATTATTTTTTAGTTTAGCAATCGTTAAAAACACTATAGAAGATGATACTTTACCAATATCCATCATTTCCTCTATCATTTTTATCCTAGCTATATGGTTGATCATTTTGAAGAGGAAAATCCAAAGAATAGACAAATAAATGGACGATAGAGCGTCAGTGCATCCCCCGTTGCAAATAAGCTTGTCATGGGGGTATCTTGAATGGCATTCATAGATTGTCTTCCCTATCTATTATTTACTCCGATTCAAAAACATATATCCGATCATCGCCAGCAACAATATCTTTTGTTCACGAGAAATTCGATTGGAGATTTCCACCATATCGTTATCTATTTCTTTAAAAACTTCTGTGTACTCATGCGGAAATCTTCCATTATAGAAATAAGCCCAGCGTCGACCGTCCTGATCACGAATATCAAAATCACCATTTCCCCCACTCGCTTTTACTGGAAGGATCATTTGACCATCCTGATCCAATATTCTCCCTTTAATCTGCAATATACTTTTAAACTCTTCTTGTTCATATTGACCAATAAAACAATTCTTTTCGTCATACACATCTAACATTGTCTTTTTAAATCCTTTTCTCTTAAAGGTAAACAATTTCTCATCTTGATTAGAAAAATAACTTACGCTATAAGGTAGAAAAGAAAAAAGGGAACTCATCAATATAGCAATCGGATATTGCCACCATGACATGGAAGTGAATTTGTATGTACCTAAAAAACCACCTGTTTGCTCAAATACAAGTAGTTGCGTAATGAACGTTGCATCTTTTTTTAACACTACATGATCAATATCTTCTATCGTTCGCACAGATAAAGGAATATCTACATCTTTAACTTTTTGATATTTATATCTACTCATGAAAGCAATAACAATTAAGAAAATAAAAGGTATAAGCATTGAGCCAGCTTCCAACCACTCATCAGTATTTGATGGTGTTTCAACAATCAAGAGGCCTGCAAAAATCAACGTTATGATACCCAAAAAAATTATCGCTAATCTTTCTCTCCGTTTATACATGTTAGCAATCACTTCTAAATCCCCCTAAAAATAAACCAGTTGATCAATTACCATTTTATACTAATTTATCCTTTGTCCTCAAGTCAATTATTCTTTAGATAATGGACTATTTCCTCGGAAGGCGGGCACTTTTCCAGGGAAGCGACGCGCTTTTCCCCGGAAGAGACATACCTCCTCCGAGGATAATCTCTTCTCTTCCGGGGATAACGGACTATTTCCTCGGGAGCCGGGCACTTTTCCAGGGAAGAGACACTACTCCTACCGGGATAAATGGTAATTCTCATGAGGAGAAATGCTTGCTTCTCTCTTTTTTAATTCAAGTTCTCAAGTGGAACTTTATATAATATATCATCCGCTTCTTTCGAGTTACCACGCCCATCAGTATTATTTGTAATCACATATATGTTTTCTTCATCAATGAGTACATCTCTTACTCTACCAAGATCTGAAATTACTTCACTATATTCATCTGTTTCAAGATTAAATTCAAGTACTGCTGTTCCGCGCAATGCAGCTACATATAATCTCTCATCATAATAATCAATGCCAGACGGAGCCCATGTTGTATCTGCAGCTGAGGTAAATAATGGTGTGATCATTCCTTCTTGCTCTTGTTCACCTTCAATAATCGGCCAACCATAGTTCTCGCCAGCCTCTATTTGATTGACTTCATCATTTGCACTGTTGCCATGTTCACTTGCATATAAGGTGCCATCATCCGCCCATGTTAAGCCTTGTGGATTACGATGTCCATAGCTATATACATAAGAATCTTCAAACGGGTTATCTTCAGGTATCGAACCATCTAAGTTCATTCTTAGAATTTTTCCACCTAACGAGTCCACTTCCTGTGCGATTTCAGGGTCAGATGCATCTCCAGCTGTGGCATAAAGTTTATCATCAGGACCCATTTTTAACCTTCCACCATGATGGTAGGCACCACTTGGAATTTGATCTAGCAATACCTCTTCCTCCTTCCAAGTTTCACCGTTAAATTGAAGAGTCACAATTCTATTAAATTGCCCCTGTTCATCCTCATACGTGTAATAAGCATACGCCAAATGAGATTCAGAGAAATCTTGAACCAATACAAATCCTAACAGCCCTGCTTCTGCAGCAGTTGCAAGCTCTTTTTCAAGCTCTACATTTTGTCTTTCTACTTGTCCATTTTCTATCTTCACAATATCTCCTGGTCTTTCTGTCAGGTAAAAAGTATCATCTATTTTTTCGATCGCCCACGGAACATCGAGGTTTTCTGCAATGATTTCCTGTTCATCTGAACTGTCTAATTCATTTTTGTTCTCTAATTCAGCGGAGCTTCCTGGCTGCTCTTCCATTGAATTTGGTTGTCCATCTCCATTACAAGCCGTAACAAAAAATATAAAAAGCAACGAAAAACCGAGCACTTTTACTAGCATCATTTCACTCCTTCGAAAAATGTAGAGTTCTTATCCATTATGATAACTATATTAGTCTTTCGATGCCAAAATTTTGAATCAGCTAAAAAAAGTCTAGCTTTTCTCAAAAACCATGCTAATATTATATTGAAAAACTAAATATGGAGAAATGAAAAAATGAAACTAATTTCCTTTAACGCATTCCGAACGATTGGTATACCGGGAGTTCGCTATATCAAGCCGGAGCATATGTTTAATGAGATCGATATTATTAAAGAAGCAGATCTGATTCTGTTTCCTCAAAACTGGCAAGTACCTACTCTCGTTTATGGGTTAAAAAAGCAAATTTTCCCTAGTATTGAAACGGTACAGATTGGTGCAAATAAAATTGAAATGACGCGTGCCTTATGGGCAGTTGCAAAGGAACATGTTCCTTACACCGAAATTTTGGCAAGTACAGATAGTAACATCGCAAATGTATTAGAGACTTTTCCCTTCCCTTTTGTTGTTAAAGAAGCGAAAAACTCAATGGGTAAAGGTGTTTTCCTAATAGAACATGATAGACAATTTATCGATTATGCCCGTAATAATGACGTACTCTATGTTCAGGAATATTTGCCAAACGCTGGGAAGGATTTGCGTGTTTGTATCGTCGGTGATCAAATTTATGATGCTTATTGGCGGATTGGACAAGAAGGAGAATTTCTACACAACGTCGCAAAAGGTGGAGAAGTTAGTCATCAATTGATACCTGGGGATGCTCTGGACTTAGTCTTAAAGATTGCCAAACTATTAAATATAAATCACGCAGGATTTGATATACTAGTAAGTGAAGGCAAATATTACATTTTGGAGTTTAATGTGTTATTTGGTAATCAAGGGCTCAAGACGCATAACAAGACAGTTGCCCAAACCATTTATCATTATATATCCCAAAATTTTGTCCCACCACATCCCACTTCCCCTTCATCTGGGAAAGTAATTTCTTAGTAATAAGATGATTAGCACGGTGATAAATGTATCAAAAGCCAGCATTTCTTGTATGCTGGCTTTTCATTACGCTGCTTTTTCTGAATCTGTCATGTTCGATTGATCTTTCTTTCTAAAATTAAAAATAACATTTAAGCAAATTGCGGTTAAGCTTCCGATTACAATGCCACTTTCTGTTAGGATTTTAAGACTTTCAGGTAATCCCGCAAAAATCTCCGGAACAACCGTTACTCCAAGTCCCATTCCTACTGAGCATGCAACAATCAATAAATTTTCTTGTGATGAGAAATCGACATTACTCAACATTTTAATTCCGTAAGCAATGACCATACCAAACATCGCCACCATTGCTCCACCTAATACCGCATTTGGAATAACCAACGTTAAAGCTCCAATTTTTGGTACAAGACCAAGTAAAATTAACATCACTCCAGCTGTATAAATCACATTATTAGTTCGGACCCCAGATAATTGAATCAACCCAACATTTTGCGAGAAAGTTGTATACGGAAAAGAGTTGAATAAACCACCAAAGATAATCGCTACACCTTCTGCTCGATAACCTTTCTCCAAATCTTTATCTTCTAGCTTTTTGTCACAAATATCTCCTAGTGCAAAATATACTCCTGTTGATTCAACAAGACTGACAATTGCCACGAGTGTCATCGTCAAAATAGGTGTTAAATGAAATTCAGGTGTTCCAAAATGAAATGGTGTCGGCAAATGCAGCCATGTACTCTCCGCTACTGGACTTAAATCAACCATCCCCATAAAAAAGGCTGTAACTGTTCCTAATAAAATTCCAAGTAATATAGCAATTGCTTGAACAAACCCCTTCCCAAAACGGAAGATTAATAAGATCACTATTATTGTTCCAAAACCTAATGCTAGATTGGTGAAGCTGCCAAAGTCAGCACTTCCTTCCCCTCCTGCTAAATCATTCATGGCTACCGGAATTAACGTAATCCCAATTATCGTAACAACTGATCCGGTAACGACTGGCGGAAAGAACTTAATCAGTTTACTAAAGAATTTCGCAATTAATACGACGATTAGACCGGATACGAGAATTGATCCATAAACGGATGTGATACCATAATTATTCCCAATCGCAATGATCGGACCAACTGCTGTGAAGGTACAGCCTAACACAACAGGTAAGCCTATCCCTGTGAATCTATTCTTCCAAACCTGCAAGATACTTGCAACCCCACACATTAATATATCAATCGAAATCAAGTACGTGAGCTGTTCATTTGTAAGGCCAATACTAGCTCCGACAATCAAGGGAACAATCACTGCTCCCGCATACATCGCTAACACATGCTGTAAACCTAAAGATGCCATTTTACCTTTTGTTAAGTTCATTGTGCATACTCCTTCTCGCTGATAAATTCAATCGTTTCATTTTCTAAAGATTTTATCCGAGCTAACGACTCGATCTGATAACCTTTGCTGCGTAAAATTTCGCCGCCATCTTGAAATGCCTTTTCAATAACTATGCCAATACCTGACACATGTGCATTCGTTTTTTCTACTATGTCGATCAGAGCTAATGCTGCTTGTCCATTGGCAAGAAAATCATCAATGATTAATACATGATCGTCCTCGCTAAGAAATTTTTCTGCAATTGAAATTTCATTTGTTTCTTGTTTGGTATAGGAATACACCGTAGAAGTGAGTAATCCATCCTTTAATGTTAAAGATTTTTTCTTACGAGCAAAAACAACAGGAACATCTAAGATTAAACCTGCCATGACGGCAGGGGCAATACCAGAAGATTCTAGTGTAACGATTTTGGTAATCTTTTTATTTTCAAATCGTTTCACAAATTCTTTGCCAATCTCATGCATTAATTGTGGATCTATTTGATGATTAAGAAATTTATCCACTTTTAACACAGTATCAGAAAGTGCTATTCCTTCTTCGATTATTTTCTGTTGTAGTTTTTCCATGATCGCCACCCCTTTTTAAAAAATAAACCAATAAAAAACCCAAAGATCGATACTCACCATATGAGATGAGCAATGATCTTTGGGTATTGTTCGTTATTGGTAAAAATATGAATTACCATAACGTCCATTGCTCACTCATAGTCAGATCATTTACGGTAATCTGGTAGAAACTTGTAGGCCGTATCCCTACGATTATATGAGTGAATATTATTAAATTATTATTTCTACATTGTAACATGTTATCATTTGTTTTCAAGATGTTTTTCAATTTTTATTCTACAAATCACGAATTATTTTCAATCAATTTATAAAAACATTCGTTATTTCACTTATGATAACGTAACAACACATTACCTGACTGGAACACTTTGCTATTTAGGAACTGTAATGTTATGGTATGGTTTAATCCGCTCCATAACCGCTTACCATCTGCTAATGCAGCAGGATTAACGATCAAATGGTACTCATCAACAAGTCCATACTCGCTTAAAGCTGACACCAAATCTGAGCTACCCAACACTAACATATTCTTTCCATTTTGTTGCTTAAGATGCCTCAGCTGTTTTTCTAATTCATCGCCATTCATCAAGGTGGTATTTTGCCAGGTTACCTGATCTAATGTATTAGAAAAAACGATTTTATCATACTGATTCATTCGTTCAGCTGTCTCTGGAAACATAAGCAACGGGAGTTTGCCAAAAAGCTTCCATATGCTGAAAGGTTACTCTACCAAATAATAATGTATCCACTGTGCTGAAGAGCTCATCATTATATTGATCATATTCATCATCCACTACGTGCCAATCTAACGCGTGATCAGGTCCTTCGACCAAACCATTGACTGTTACCATCATCTGACTTATAACGTTCCTCATTCTATTCTTCGCCTTTTCGGTATCGTAGTAACACGATTCCAGATGCAAAGGATCGAGCTTCCGCTAATTGTAATGTTAATTGCTTGTGAAACATCGGTTTACCACCGCCAAGAGTGACAGGATGGACATATAGCCAATATTCATCGATTACATCTAATCCCATCAAGGTCTGTGCTATTATTGCCCCTCCAAGAGACAAATCTTTACCCGGCATATCCTTTTCTTTCTCGATTTCCTCTTGTATGTTATTTTTTACTATTCTACTGTTCCATTCCACTTCAGCTAATGTTCTGGAGAAAACGACCTTTTTCCTATCCACCCACATATGTGCCCATTCTTTATCTTGGGAACTGCTTTCAGGATCATTCAACACATAAGGCCAATGACCAGCCATATTTTCATATGTTTTTCTACCATATAGGTGTGTATCAACCATTTTTTCCTGGTCGATAATATATTGAAACACTTCCTCGTCTGGCTTGCTCCAATCAATACTTCCGTTCTGGTCTTCGATATAACCGTCAACTGACACCATTTGGGAATAGATAACTTGCCTCATTAAAAGTCTCCTTCTCTTTTTTTCTTCTATTTTAGCAATCTACAAAATCAATATTTCTTAAGAATTGCTGGAATATGTCATAGAAACTTTGGCACACAAAAACACCAAAGATTACTGATAACCTTTGGCGGTTGGGTTATTCCCTTCTATCTCTGATATTTCTTTCCAAATAAGAGCCATTGAAGAACGATAAGTTTCGTTCATTTTATACGTATAAACTAGCCTCGGTTCTTCCTTGATTTCTTTCTTTATAAGCTCCATTTCATACAAATCCTTCAATTTTGTAGAAAGTATTCTAGGTGATGGCTTGCCTAGCAGTTCTAATATAGATTGAAAGCGATCATATTGATGTAAAAAAGGTAGTAAATAAATAAAGGTGAATTTCCCCAATTTTTTCCGTAAATCATTTACTAATAGCTTTATTTTAATATAATGAACGATATAAAGTGAGATGATAACCTCCCACTCCTCACCAAGAAAAGCATAATTAGAGTATTTATGCTAGTCGAACCACAACATCGAACCGGTCCTATAAAAGCACAAAATGACAGGTTTTTGTCAGCAGAAACCTTTAATATAATAACCAAGGAGTTGAGCGATATGGCAATGGTCGAATCATTACAAAAGGCAATAGACTATATGGAGGAACATTTACTGGATAACATTACGATTCAGGATATTGCAAACCAAGCACACCTTTCTCCCTATCATTTTCAAAGAATATTTCTTATTCTTACCGAGGTTACCGTTGGAGAATATCTGCGCAGACGGCGGTTAACTTTATCGGCACAGGAATTAATGAGTACAGATTTCAAAATAATCGACCTTGCCCTTAAATATGGCTACGACACTCCTGAAGCTTTCTCAAAAGCCTTTCGCAAGCAGCATGGTATCTCACCAAGAGAAGCACGAAAGGGACTGACGGGGCTTCAATCCTATAATCGCCTGCAAATTCAGGTACAATTGAAAGGAGTAGAATCGATGAAGTATCGAATTGTGGAAAGAGAAGAATTTAAAGTTGTTGGTGTAAAAAAAGATGTTCCTTGTTCTAACGAGAGCTTACCCCAAGCGAATATCATCCCTCAGTTTTGGGCTGAGTCTTCGCAAAATGGTACTATCCAAAAGCTGGCTTCGTTGATAAATGGAGAAATAAAAGGATTATTAGGGGTCACTACTGATTATGACAACTCTAACCAACAAATAGAATATTGGATTGGTGTAGAGACAAGCAGTCAAACACCTTCCCCTTATTCCGAAACAGTAATTCCTGCAGCAAAATGGGTGGTATTTGAAGTAAATGGACCGGTACAAACTGAGATGCCAAAAGCGTGGAAACAAATTTATGGAGAATGGTTCCCATCAAACGGCTATGAGCCACAGGACATCCCACCCTTAGAAGTTTATTTAGATGATGACCCTAGCCAACCAGACTCCTCGAATGAAATATGGGTGGCAATTAAATAATAGTACAAAAACAAGGCTGAGTTTTACTTCAAGGTAAAAAATCCAGCCTTGTAACTTTTGATAACCTTTTAGTGTAGTGAAAAACTGTCGGTCATAACCGAAAACTTCATGAATGCTGCATAGCTCAAGTATGAACAGATTGGCTAAAGAACGGAACGCCTACCATTAATAAAGGCTATAATGGTAGGCTTTAGAATTCTTTGTACTAACAACAATTTTGATTTTCTGACTTCGCATCGTCATTATTCTGTTCTTTCTGCTCTTCATCTTGATTAGGTTGAACTTCTTCAATCTCTACACTGCAGCAAGAATCACCTTTAGATGTAGAAAAAATATTTTTAAATCCTATTTTTATAGCCATGTTATCACCTCCTTCAAAGAATGAATTGAATCATAAATCCAGTTAAAACAGCGACAAACAAGATAGAAAGTATAAATGCGATCACCAGCTTACGTTTGAATAATTTACTCAGTAAAACGACCTCTGGCAAGCTTGCACCTGCTCCACCGATAAGTAGTGCAATAACAGCCCCTACTCCCATTCCTTTCGTAATTAATGCATCTCCTATCGGCAACATAACTTCAGCACGAATATACATAGGAATTCCAATAACAGAGGCAATTGGTATTGTCCATGGTTTATCACTGCCAGCTATCTGGATAATCAACGATTCTGGCACAAAATTATAAATAAATGCACCAATAAATACCCCTAACACAAGAAAAGGTAGTACAGGAACAAAAAAGGACCAAACATCCTGTAGTGCCAGCTTCCACTTAGGAATAGCTGGTTGATTCTCTGTCGATTTTTTTCTCCTAACCTGAACATCTTTAACATAAATATGAAACCCTGATTTCTCCCAAACAAAGCCAATGATCATCGCAAAAACCCAAACAATGACGAAATAAAAGACGGTTATTTTCCATCCTAAAAAGGTAACTAATAAAATAATCATGACTGGGTTTAATAAGGGAGATGCTACCAAAAACGACATCGATGGTCCAAATGGCGCCTTAGAAGATAACAACCCCGCTAATATCGGAATCGTCGAACAAGAACAAAAAGGGGTTAAAGCACCTAAACCCGTACCGTACAGATAGCCACTCCATTTATTTGGCCGATGAAGAATTTGCTTAATTTGTTCTTCTGTTACTTTTTGTTGAATCAAGCTAACAATAAAACTGATAACGATAAATAGTAATGTCAATTCAATAAATAAAATGGCGAATTGTTGAAGAAATGATACTACATTAGACATGTGCTCTCCTCCTATTATCAGCAAAATACAACTATTGTATTTTGCAACTATTATCTATTTTATATCCTCCATCCTTTAAAATGGAGGATAACAACATATATCACTCTTTCGCATAATTTCCGTTAAATCTTTTATTTCTGTTCTCATGCTTGTCATCTTGTCTTCGGGTAAATCTTTAAACATATCCATAATGCTTGTCGTCATCATTTCCGTAATCTCTTCCTCCAGCTTCTTCCCTTTTTCCGATAATTCCAATGTGACATAACGTCTGTCTTCAGGGTGTGGCAAGCGGACTACATATTCTTTTTCCACCAATCCATGAACATGACGGCTGGTTGTGCTATTGTCCAAACAAAGTCTTTGAGCAAGTTGATTTAATGTCATATGATACCCTTGCTTTATTTCATATAGAATATGACTTTGAATGGTTGTCACTCCGCAACATTGGGAGCTTTCTTTTTGTAATAATCCGAACTGTCGTGAAAGAACCACAAACAAATGGCGCATTTCCTGCATATTTTGTGTTTTGTTACTATTTTTATCCATTTTCATCACCTAATTGTAGTATATGATAATTAGTTGTATTTTGCAACTATTAAATTTCACCTTATTAAGTTTTCTTAAAATTGAAAATATTTCCGTAAATTGTATTGACGTTATAATTTTTTGAATATATAATAATTGAGCATTGAAAAAATTTACAGTAAAAGGAGGTCCGGCAAAATGAATCGCATACATCGTCATATGAACCTTGTTATCTTACAACAATTGAATATTGATATTGCCGTGACTTCCTCTAACCGAAAAACAACTAGCATGTAACCGTTTATTATCATAATTCCATAATAGCGGGAGAATCACGGATTCGTTCGTGATCTTTTTTGTTGCCATTATTGTAAGATGGCCTCATTACTTGCTATAAGTGTAACTTTTTAGCGTATACGTCATGAACGTATACGCTTTTTTTATTCAATGCAAATAGAAAATAAGGAGGAAAAAAGATGATACAAACGTTGGCTCACCTATTTACAAGCGAAAGAAAAAGGAAAGACGGCGGATAGTAACACCAGATAAATGAAACGTTTCCGCTGAAAGGAGATAGATAAATGTTTTCTGTGTTTAACAAATTATCATGGTTCTTTAAAGAACATCGGATACGGTATTCAGTTGCGATTACTGCACTGATCATCGTCAGTTTTATTGATTTAATCCCTCCCAAACTAGTAGGGATGACAATTGATGCGATTCAATACAATCAACTAACCGCAGCAAGATTAACTGAAATAATCATGATTTTTACCGGTTTGATTATTATTAGTTATGCAATTATGTTTCTTTGGGATTACAACCTATTTGGTGGATCCTTATTGTTAGAAAGAAAAATGCGCTCCCATTTAATGAGCCATTTTCTTAAGATGAGTCCTAGATTTTATAGTAAAAATCGAACGGGTGACTTAATGGCTCGCTCTACCAATGATTTAAAAGCTATTATGATGACAGCAGGTTTCGGTATTCTTACGTTGGTCGACTCTACTGTATTCATGTTATTCATTATTCTCATGATGGGGTTTACTATCAGTTGGCCATTAACCCTTGCAGCCTTGATCCCTATGCCGATTATGGCATTTATTGTGCATAAGTATGGAAAGGTTATTCATACTCGTTTTACGGAAGCACAATCTGCTTTTAGTGAACTGAACAACTATACGCTAGAATCTGCCAGAGGTGTTCGAGTGATTCGTGCTTTTGTTCAAGAAAAACAAGATTTCGACCGATTTTCCAATATGACAGAAAAAGTGTTTCAAAAAAATAAAGCAGTTGCCAAAATGGAAGCATTTTTTGAACCTAGTATCAATATATTAGTCGGAATTTCTTATACGATTGGCTTAGGTTATGGAGCATTAATGGTTTTTGAAAATAGAATTTCACTAGGAGACCTAGTTTCTTTTAACGTATATTTAGGAATGCTAATTTGGCCAATGTTCGCGATTGGAGAATTAATTAATGTCATGCAACGTGGTAATGCCTCGATTGACCGAGTTGATAAAGTACTCAGCCAACAACCAGATGTGCAGAACCCAGCAAAACCTGCGTATGTTGCAGTGCCTGAGGTGATTGATTTTAACCATGTTTCCTTCTCTTATCCTGAAGCGGTCGGGAAACAATTAGATAGTATCGATCTCACCATTCACCGCGGAGAAACTATCGGTATTGTCGGTAAAACTGGTTCAGGGAAAACGACGCTTTTTAAACAATTGTTAAGAGAATACGTACCACCCAATGGAAAGCTTACCATTAACGATGTTCCCATCGAATGTTTTACACTCGATACTACCCGAAGTTGGATCGGATATGTACCACAGGAGCACGTTCTTTTCTCAAAAACAGTAAAAGAAAATCTATTATTCGGTTGCGGGGAAAAATCGGTCGAGGATATTCATCACATTTTAGAATCGGCTTCTTTAAAAGAGGATATTGAAGCTCTTCCTAAAGGGTTAGAAACACTAGTTGGTGAAAGTGGCGTAACCTTATCAGGTGGTCAAAAGCAACGCGTTTCCTTAGCCAGAGCATTGCTTATGGACCCTGAAATTTTAATTTTAGATGATTCACTATCCGCTGTAGATGGCAAAACTGAAGCAAATATCATCAGCCATCTCAGAAAAGAACGCCAAGGGAAAACAACCTTAATTGCTGCCCACAGACTTTCTGCTGTTAAACATGCAGACCAAATTATCGTCCTTGAGGATGGAAAGATCACTGAGCGTGGTACACATGAACAATTAATGAAGCAAAATGGCTGGTATAGAGAACAGTTTAACATTCAGCAAATGAAAAGTGAGGTGTAGACATGAAACCTTCAACCGAAAAAAGGCTATTTCAATATGCACTGACTAGCAAGAAATACATTCTAATCGGTTTAGTTTGTTTGATTATTGCAGTTGGATTAGAGCTTACTGGACCTTTTATCGCCAAAAGAGTCATAGATAATCATATTGTCGGCATTCAGACTAACTGGACACAAGTGGAAGAGCAACATGATACAGACACTATCCGTTTCAATGGTATGTTCCTGAAACGAGCAGATCGCCTAACCGATCAAGATCAAATGGTCAGTCAGCATACCCTTTTACAATCAGGGAAAAATTTTCATTTAGTGAATCAAGAAGTTCCACCGAACAGTTCGGTTCAATCTGCCAATGATGATAAGATCACGATTAGTTATAACAATACGACAGAACAAATAAATGGTATAAAGCTCAATGTGAGTGACCTGTATACGTTCTTCCAGCCTGAAATCAGCCCAATCGTTCTGTTACTTGGATTGTATTTAGGGCTAATCCTAATTGCTTCTATCTTTCAATATTTTAAAACATATTTATTACAAGTATCAGCCAACAAAATTATTCAACGAATGCGCAATGATGTCTTTCAACGAGTCGAAGAACTGCCAATGAATTATTTTGTCAAAAGACCAGCAGGAAAGATTGTAGCAAGAGTTACCAATGACACAGAAGCAATCAAAGAGTTATATGTCAAGGTGCTTGAAACCTTTGTAAATGGATTTGTATATATGACAGGGATATTTGTTGCCCTCTTCTTATTAAATGCGTCATTAGCGACTATTTGTTTAATTGTGATACCGATTTTGTTTGTATGGATGAAATTATTTAAAAAATACGCTGGCAAATATAATCGCGTTATCCGCTCTACCAATAGTGAGATTAATGCCTCCATCAACGAATCCATTCAAGGAATGCCGATTATTCAAGCATTTCGAAGAACAAACGAAACACAAGGTGAATTTGAACAATTAAATACGCGTCACTATGTTTATCAAAAGAAAATGATTGTTCTCTCCGCCTTAACCTCTTTCAATCTCGTTAATGCCTTACGTGGCATTGCTTTTGTCGCTTTTATTTGGTTCTTTGGTTCTAATGCATTATCTGGGGGAAGTTTAATAACAGCAGGGGTTTTATATGCATTCGTCGATTATCTTACCCGCTTGTTTGAACCAATGACACAAATCGTCAACCAACTTCCACAGTTAGAACAAGCGAGAGTGGCTGGTGCGCGAGTGTTTGAATTGTTAGATGAAAAAGGTGAGAAGATCGAACAGCTGGAGATGAATAGAATTAAAGGTGACATCCTTTTTGACAATGTTAGCTTTGCTTATGAAAAAGACGACTATATTTTAAAAAATGTCAACTTTCATGTAAAACCAGGCGAAACGGTAGCGTTTGTCGGACATACCGGTTCAGGTAAAAGTTCGATTATGAATTTATTGTTTCGCTTCTATGACCCACAAAAAGGTTCGATCAAAATCGATGGCATGGAGACATCAACCTTGACTCGCCAACAGGTTCGCCATCATATCGGAATTGTACTACAGGACCCGTTTATCTTCACGGGAACGGTACTGTCGAACATCACATTAAATAATCCAGCGATAACTAGAGAGAAAGCAATTGCTGCCCTAAAAGCAGTAGGTGCTGATCAATTTATTGAAAGGTTACCAAACCAATATGATGAACCAGTCGGGGAAAATGGCAGTGAATTCTCTACCGGACAGCGACAGTTGCTATCATTCGCTAGAGCACTAGCATTCGACCCTGCTATTCTAATTCTAGATGAAGCTACTGCCAATATCGATACCGAAACAGAAGGATTAATTCAAGAAGCAATGAAAGTCCTCGCCAAAGGTCGAACAATGCTCATCATTGCTCACCGTTTATCAACGATTCAACATGCTGATGAGATCATCGTCCTAGAACGAGGTCAAATAATTGAAAAAGGAACACACCGAGAATTATTGCAACAACGAGGGAACTATTATCAGATGTATAAGATGCAACAAGGAACAAGTAACAAAATTCCAGCAGTTTAATTCGGCAAGACATTTAAAACCTAAAGAATGCCCCGCTACCTATTAGCGGGGCTCTTGTTTTATTGATGTAATAACACTTTCTTCTTATTAATATCAAAAGGTTTTGGTTTAATCGGCTTAATATTTGTTCGGTTCGCAATAAACTCTGGTCTTGGAGAGATATTTGCGAATGGTTCTACTAGTTTGTTTTCGATACTGTTAAAAACAAAGAACACATTACTACGTGGCATTGGCGAAATATTACTATTAGAACCGTGCATGGTATTAGATTCAAAGAACAATACAGATCCAGCAGGCCCTGTAGCACTATCGATTCTTCCGCCTTTTTCTAATAACCAGTTAATACTATCATGATCTGGCACACCTATATTTTGCATTTTCAAAGATTGTTCGAAATGATTTTCAGGTGTTTCGCCAACACATTGTACAAAGTAACGATGTGAACCTGGAATCAATAATAGTGGACCATTGTAAGAATAATTATCCGTCAAAATAATACTACAACTAACCGCGCGCATGTTAGGCATCCCATCTTCCATATGCCAAGTTTCGAAATCAGAATGCCAATAAAAGTCTTTCCCTTTAAAGCCAGGTTTAAAATTAATTCGAGATTGGTTTATGTAAACCTGGCTTCCTAATAATTGTTGTGCAATTTCAACAATACGTTGATGTGATGATAAATTGTGGAAAAATTCATCATTGTTATGCACATCAAATACGGAGCGGATTTCATCGCCACCAGTTTCTCTCACTACATAAGGTTGGTCAGAAGACTTATTGTCATTCATATTTCGCTTTAATTCTTGTTGTAATACTTTTACCTCATCAAAAGAGAAAAAGTTTTCCATAAATAGATAACCATTTTCTTCGTAAAAATCTAATTCTTTTCGTTGTAAAGGACCATCCTCTTTTGTGGAGTTGTGAATTATCGGATCTTTTCTTTCCAAAATGGAAGGCATGCCTTTGATTCTAGAAGGATATAAATCTTTCATAATTCGATCACTCCTTGTCAGATATTAGATTTTACGGTTACAGTATAATCTTTTAGCACTCACTAAACAACTCTGATAACAATCTCTGTATAATTCTGTGCGACAGTGAAATCCAATCCATCTCAAATACATCTTTCTTACGATATCTTGCCATTTTTTACGGCTTTTATCGTAGTTAGATCTCATTTTGTGAAACGAATACCATGATTTTTACGTAATATTAATAAGGAGGGAGATTTATGTTCTTTCATTTTGTTTTAGTTATCATTATGTTTACAGGAGCTTTCTGCTTATTTAATTGGTTAATGGGATACAAAAAAGGAAACATTATTATTGATTTAGATGATCGTTACATCCAATACAGTGAATATGTCACAGCTATTCAAAGAAAGCTGGAAAGTGAAGGTAGAGATGTGACATACCTAGGTGATAGAAGATTCTCCATCGACGGAAAAAACTATATGTTCATTGAAAGAAATGTTAGTATGGGCGGAGTACCAATGCAAAGGACTATCCTTAAACTAGAAAAATAATTTTTATAAGTGTACAATTGAGTTTTTTTCGTATATAACTGGAATATATAAATAACATAAGCGCAAACGAAAGGAGCGAAATTTTGAAAACCTTACTAATCATATCCCACCCAGACCTTATTGACTCTGGCAGTCAACAATACTTCTTAAACTCGATCAAAAATCAAGATGACATAACCATCCAACATTTAGAAAACTTATACCCAGATGGCAGGATAGATGTAATGAAGGAGCAGGATTTGTTAAAAAGGCATGATCGGATAATTTTTCAGTTTCCTTTTTATTGGTATAGTGGAACACCTTTTTTAAAGAAATGGCAAGATGAAGTTTTAGGAGAAGGTTTTGGTTATGGTACTAGAAAAAAGCCGCTTGCCGGAAAGGAATTTGGATTAGTTATGATGATCGGTGTAGCTGAGAAAGAATACCAGGCAGGTGGTGAAGAACTGTTTACGATAAGTGAACTTACGAAACCATTTCAAGCAATGGCTAATAAATTAGGAATGATTTATCTTAGACCATTGTCCATATTTCAGTTTTTTTATATGGAAGAAGAAGAGAAAATGAATACTTTAATCAAATATTGGCAGATGCTCACAATGGAGAAAGATATTAGTTTAGCTACTCGAGAAAAATGGCTGATCCAACAACTGCAGAATATGACCGAGTCTACAACCGAAACGAATACGATAACATTTGCAATTGAACGAATTCAAGAGAACCGAGACAAAATAGACGAGCTAAAAATGGTACTTGATGATATGTTCCTTGAATAGGAGGCAAAAGAATGACGAAAGAAAATGAATGGATGATCCAACAATTACAACAAATATTTGATCAAACAGATGATTACTACCAGCGCACATTGATAAAGGCAACTCAGGATATTATTGAAGAACAAGAAAAACGAATGGACCAAATGGAAGGCGAAATGGAAGGCACGATTTGGAGTCCCAGAAAATGGAGTGAATAAAGACTTAAACGCTTGGCAAGTTACAATGCCAGCGTTTAAGTCTTTGTTACATCGATAGTGCTTTTTTGGCAAGCGTCATGTCATGTTGTAACAATGCTGCTAAATCATAAGAAGGATAGTGACCATTTTGATACATATAGGAAAAGATTCGTTCGTGACACGTTACAGCTAAATTCATTTGTTTCTTTAACACGTTACGCAAGGCTGGTGTAGCTACTTCTGTAATGGCAATCCCGTAATTTCTTACCGCTGTTTTAGCAAAAGCTAATAAATCCCCGGCATAGAAACTGTCAGAAATACGATAATCACTGGACGGACCAGGATGTGGTGCATAAGGATAAAATTGAAGTAGTTCATTTAAGTTCATTTCCAGTTCTTTTATCGTTTGCAGGTAAATATTCTTCAATGCAGGATCCTGAATATGTTGTAACCCCATTTTCAATTTCATTAAACCAATTGACTGAAACGCAACTAGTTCATGGATTTCCAAGGTTTCGTGCCATGCAAGTGTTTGTTGGTAAGTGTGATCCACTTTGTATCGCTCCTTTTTTTATTATTACCATACAGTGTATGTAAAGGAACTGATTTAGGTACATGGCCAATAAATCTTTCGCCTAGTAAAAAAATTACATTAAATACTAAACTGGAAAATCTTCATTCTGAAAATAGCGTTCTGTTAGTATTTTTAAATGATGAAGCTCATGACCTGCAACAATAAATGCCAATGCTCGTACGGTTACCGAAAAGCCATTTGCATTGCCCCAATTAGTCCAGACATCATCTCGTAAGTTTTTGAGCAGCTGTAAAGTAGCATCTCGAACTGATGCATAATCTTCTAGTAATGTTGTAAGAGAAAAAGCATCAAACATACCTTCTTTGACAAAATCATTTTGATCATGACCGGGGAGCTTTGCTTTTTCCCCTCGTGCTATACAAAAAAGACGATAAGCCATATAACGTTCTGTATCCGCTAAGTGTCCTATTACCTCTTTTATACTCCATTTTTCAGGTCCATAACGAAAATTTGCTTGTTCTGCTGATAAATTGTTCAGTCGCTTCAGCAAATCCTCTCTCTGCATTTGTAAAATATCCATAATATTTCCTTCTGGAACCATGGATACATATGTTGCATAGTAATCAGCATATTCATTAGATTCTGGTCTATTCATTTCGTCCCTCCTCACTTTCTCGACTAGATTCATCAACTTTATTATAATCGTTTTCTGATAACAAAAAAAGTAAATGCAAAGTGTTATTTCTTGCATTTACTTTTTATAATGAAATGGACATTTCGATGAAGTTTGGTTGTTATCTCGTAAAAAATACTGTTTCCATTCAAAATTATCTTCTGCTCCATATGGTTTTAACTCTGGGTGAATCGGGATCGAATCATAGTTTTCTAGTCTATTTCTGACTTGGTTGATGATCTTCTCAGCGTGTTTCGATTTGTTAAATTGTTGAAACACCCACCTTGGGGTAATAGCTAACATCAATGTAGGAAACGCTCTACTATTTCTTTTTTGATGTGCTGGGGTTGCACAATACATGAAATATCTTTCACCATGAAAACTAAATTCCCACATATGGTGATTTGGATCTATCGGGATTTCCCTTGGCCACGCTTTTTTATCATAAACCACGAGTTTACTCAGCTGCTCCCAAAATATATGTTCATATTGCTCGACTGAATAGCTTTCGATAATCTCTTTGGAAATTTTATAAAATACGATCAATGAAGTGTATTTGCCTAGCTCTCTCGAATGTTTCGAATAACTTCGTAATAACTCCCCTAGCTCATGTGTCGTTCGTTCCTCTGTTGGTGACCCAATAAACCCAAATCGAAGTTGATCTAATGTGAATCCAATGGTTGCCGGAATGCAAGGAAAAGGCTGTTCTTTATTTAACATTTTTTCGGTGAACCGGGCAACCATTCTTTTATTCCATGGATCAAGGAAGTCATCCCTTTTTATATCATCTTTTTTGTACCATTTGCTCAACATAATCACCTCACGCCCTATTACATCTTATTCAGCCAAACTACATTTGGGTAAATGTCTATGTAAAATAGGCATTAGCGGAGATGATTATTACTCTTTTACGTTAACGAGGTGGACTTTCGACACCTAATTGAACCCAATCTTCTTTCGGTGGTCCATAAACCCCAAAAGGTTTTATTCCTGCTTGTCGCATAAGAACTGTAACTTGTCCACGATGATGAATAATGTGTTTCATGAGCCCCATTAGAATTTGAGCATTTGTTTCTTCTCTACCAAATGCATTTTGTACCTTTTCCAATGTTTTATCTGTCCATTGTTGTTCAATCACTTCAGCTGCACTAGAACTGACGCTTTTAAACGTTTTCACTATTTCTTTTGCTGAATTGGGAACACTTTCTGCTTTTTTTACTTGATTTATCTCTAACCCAAAATCAGCTAAATAGTCTGGGATACTTGTTGTTAAGTGCCATACAATTCTACCTAAAGTGCGACCTTCTGAATAAACTTGTTGTTTTAACGAATCATCGGTCAAACCCTCCAGCACTTTTTGAGTCAGCATTGCTTCTCGTTTCCATTCATAAATAAAGTCTGCAATTGTTACATACATGTCTATTACCTCCCTTCCTTCATAATGGAATAGTGAATGTCTATCCTAAATATATTATAGAACATACGTTCCTGTTATTCAAGTTTTTTCCTGCCTATCGCTCGAAATACAACTTCAGATTTAAGAAATATTTAAGGATTACCTAATAGGACATTAAGATTCCCCGTATAAAATTGATTTCGGAAACAAGGTAGTTGATTAGAAAATAATTTAGAAGGAGTTTTACTGATGATGAAAAAAATTGCATTTACAGCTATACTTGCACACCTATGGATTCAATGGATTTTGCTTGGAAGCATTTTACTAGATACTTTCATGGTCTATCCGAATATCTTTCATAACATTCCAGAATCATTTGCTATAAGTATGGAGTTCATGGCAGTGGCAAGTCCGCACACTTATTTTCCACCTTTAGGGATGGCAAGTATTTCAACTGGAATAATAGCTGTCATCTTATCATGGAAAGTGAAACCAGCACGTTATTGGGTATTATTCAGTATGCTAATGATAGTGCTGGAAGGCGCCACGTCCATGATTTTTGAATGGCCTCGTAACGAAATCATGTTTATACAAGGAGAAGCGGTTCATTCTGTTGACTTCCTTGTTCAAACTGCCCGAGAATTCTTAATTGTTCACGGATTCCGTGTAGCCTATAATATAATTGGATCTATTTTGATGTTTGTCGGTTTTATGAAGTATTACAAGCAACAGCTTTTTTATAAGTGAAATAACGGACGATTTGCACCGTGTAAAATTAAAATCATTAAAAAAGCACATTAGTTAAGTATTAATCAATACACTAATGTGTTTTTCCTTTTGAACTATAACCCTCGTTTAAATGAAATAGCTCGGTACATAAGAGCTGCATCTCTACCGATTTTATCTCTTCGTTGTATATATTGCTGTAGTCTCTTCAAGAATATCTCATCACAATGCTGATGAGATCGGTGTTTTCGGTAACAATCATCATGTTGCATGCAAAAAACATCTAATCGATTTAATGGCATGCCTGGTCCACTACAGCCTGGACCACAATATCGGTAACCGGGTAAACATGGCATTGGATACCGTCCCCCTTTATTTCTCGGACCTTGTCATATTATATGTTCCGTTTCCTAGTCACGAAAAGGATAGCTATCATAGGGAAAAAGTGGATTTATCATCGTGTGAAGACTGAAAGTTAGAAGGAAGGAGAGGATTCCTTCCTTCTTCCATGCTAATGAGTGATTCATTTTATAATGGATTACCTCGTGAAGGAGATTTACCTCTTCCTCTTTTTTGCTTATCAGGCATTTTTTCATCCGGATTTGTAGGTGCATAATTAGGTTTTTCTTTTTTGCGTTGTTTGGACATTTCTTTCCCTCCATGATGATAATTGACTACTCTTATAGTAACCGGAACTAGCCTATTTATACTGATACATCCCTGAATAGTAGGCCTTTATTTTCACTGATTTTAATGATTGGAATATAAATAAGAATAAATATTATGCCAGCAGTGTGAACTTTGAGGACTATGCTTAACTTTCCGTTTGCGGGATTCTTTATAGTTAAGCAAACCTGCTATAGAAAAGGGGATTAGGAATGAATACTTATGAAAAGAATTATTGGACGGTTTACCTTGACTTTCTGGATGACTTTGCTGAATTAGAATACAAAGGCTACTCACTAGCTTATCTTTTCCACTATGGCAGTTTAATCAGAAACAACAAGAAATTGCTCAAGTCTTTACATGATCCTGCATACACTAGCTCTCTTAAAAATACAGTAAATGACTTATCTGATATTCAGCAAACATTCGATAAGAAGAAAGCAACCATACAAATACCTTTTCAAAAAAAGGAGAATGGCAAAATCCTCTTGCACGATGTATATGACCTTTTACGATTTCCAAATGAAACCTTCTATCATTATTTTGACAAAAGGAAGACTTTGATCGTACAAGATACTATTCCACAAAGGAAAGAGAAATCATACCTTGTTGGATTGCAAGGTTATTCAATCCAAACCTTTGATAACTACAAAAGTGATATGAAAGCTCCGATCAACAAGCTAAAAAAGAAAGCTCAAGTCATCTTATCAAAGCAGCCTAATCATTTGGTCTATGATGATCCAACCTTTAGAAGTAGATTTTTTATGCAAATAGCTAAAATAGTTAACCGTGTAGAAGAAGCAGCAAATTTATTTAGAAAAGTTCCAATATCTACCATCATTGTCCCTTCCACACATTACCCGGAAAGTCGGACATTAGTTTTTGTTGCAGCAGGATACGGGATTCCGACTATTTGTATGCAGCACGGAATAATTGGCAAAGAATTCGGTTATATCCCAAAAATTGCAGATGTTGATGCTGTTTATGGACCGTATGATATAAATTGGTACCATAACAATGGAGTAGACAAAGAAGGTTTAGAAATCATCGGCCATCCGCGATTTGATTTAATTAAACAAGTACCTAAATTACGACAGGAAGAAGTAAAACAAAATCTTGCCATTGATCCAACAAAGAAAACTATACTACTAATTATCCGTGGTCAACTACTCTTAGAAGAATGGACTGCTTTCCTTGATCAAATACGTACTAATGATAACGTAAATGTTATTATCAAAGATTTTAAATATAAAAAAAACCACCCTCTTCAGGATGCCCATTCCTTTGTCTATTCTTCCAAAGGGTACCATCACTATGACCTTTTCAGCATAGCGGATGTGGTAGTTTCTTATCCTTCCACAGTAGCGTTGGAAGCTATGTTGGCAAAAAAACCTGTATTTATATTAGGTGAATCCTCTCCTGGTTACACCGGTTATTATGACGATATGGGAAAACTTATACAGGATGATCCAAAGCAACTATCCACATTAGTCTCAGATTTTTTTACCAATAAAGAATTGCAGTCTTATATGGACAAAACAATTAGTGCATTTTTATCACAAAGCTATATCAATAAAACTCCTTCTGGTCAGCGGTTAATGCGTTTAATTGATAAACTTTCAACATAGGAACAAGTTTAAACAGAATTAGATTATCTTGCTTAATGGATCGCTTTACTTATCTTCTCGAAGTGCTTTATAATAATTCTCTTGTGTAGGAACGGAGCTTCTCTCTATACATTTTTCGATTAAGTTACGTAAGCGAACATTTTGCTGAAACATTTGCTCATTTACTTCTTGCAAATAGGTCATTTTAGTTAGATCAGGTGCAGATTGTTGTTGCCGGGAATCTAGCGTTTTTTTTATCGTTATATCTAGTTCTGCTTGAAGACTTCGAATAGCACGCTTCAAATGCTCATGTTCTTTTTCTAACTGAACAACACGTTGCTCCAACTTTTCCATTTTATTGTACTCCTTTTTACATTTTATCTATGTACCTTGCAATATATGCTGTTCTAAATTGATATATGATCTAAGCCATCTTACTATATTTTTTTCGTATACAAGCACAATTTCCTTTTTCTCCATTAAACTAAAAATAGGTGGGGAAAGGAGCGGTGAGAGTGAATAAATATTGGCCGAAAAAGTGGAATGAAAAACTGCCTAACTTTCTTGGTGAGGATTTTTTCTCAAGCTTCGATTTCTTAGAAGACGAAGAAAATGGTAATAACAATACTAACAACAATAACAATGAACAGATGCTGAAAAATACTGGTTCAAGCATAAAGGTCAATATTTGCGAATCAGAAAATGAGCTATTATGTATTTTTCGGGTACCTGGACTGAACTTAGAAGATGTTGAGATAGATGTCTACGATAAAACATTAGAAATTACTGGCACAGTTGGTGTAGATCATAAAGGCTTTAGCCCGATCCATATGGAACTTTATCAAGGACCAGTCATACGAAAAGTACAATTACCTTATCCAGCATATCACGATAAAGTAGAAGCTTATTATCATCATGGCTATTTATATGTTTTGTTACACAGACTTATTCGCTCTAAAGAGACAAAGCAAAAACTAGATGTTCAAGATTTAGAAGAATAAAGTCATTATCTCGATTTTAATGAATATAATGAAACGATGATGACACCCACATAAAGTGAGCTTCCCTCAGTGGACTTTTGTCCACCACTGAGGGTTAGTGAAACTTATCATGGTGTTCCCCACTTTGCTTCTTCGATTTGCTTGAACCTTAAAGTGGGGGATTAGCACCGTGATAAAGTTATTTGACTAACAGGAGGTGTTGTGTTGGGTTTCTTCGATAACCACGGATTAAGTTTCAGGCAGAAAAAAGCATTAGAAAGTGACCGAACTACCGATTTATTAGGGATTGAGAGTGCAGAAAAAGAAGCAAAAATCCCTGAAATTGAAAAAGAAAAAGAAATCAAGCGCTCCTTGGAGTACGGATTGGAAGGTGCTCCTTCGATCGAGGATCGTACTATTTCAACCTTTTCAAGAGAAGCAAGACCACCCCAAGGGGGGATCCCTACTTTTTTACGGACACCCTTTTTGGAAGATGTTCGACGTGTAGGGGAATACGATGTAGCCTTTATGGGAATTCCGTTTGATATCGGAACAACTTATCGAGCAGGTACTCGATTTGGTCCTGAAGCAATTAGACGT
This sequence comes from Gracilibacillus lacisalsi DSM 19029, assembly GCF_000377765.1. Lineage (GTDB taxonomy): Bacteria > Bacillota > Bacilli > Bacillales > Amphibacillaceae > Gracilibacillus > Gracilibacillus lacisalsi. The sequence goes on from NZ_KB898670.1 coordinate 145,957, forward strand.
ATTTCCAAATTGTATACGCCCTACAGTTATGAAAAAGGTGTAGATTTACAAGAATCTTTGAAAATGTGTGATGTTGGCGATGTATTTACAATAGCAAACATTGAAAAAAGTTTTGACCAGATTTATAGAGCGGTATCTCACGTCTTTGCTCAAGGAACATTACCAGTTATGTTAGGCGGTGACCATTCCATCGGATATCCTTGCTTACGGGCAATAGCCGATAATGTTGATGGAAAAGTCGGCATTATCCACATGGATCGCCATTTAGACCTTCAAGAGAAAGATATGGATGAGAGAATGCATACCACCCCTTGGTTTCATGCCACTAACATTCCAAATGCACCACCGTCAAACCTTGTTCAAGTTGGAATTGGTGGATGGCAAGTCCCAAGAGAAGCTGTCAAAAATGTACGGAAATTTGATACAACAGTAATCACAATGGGAGATATCGAAAGGTTAGGCGTCGATAGAGTAGCGGACATTGCCTTAGAGAAGGCATGGTGTGGAGCAAGTGCTGTCTACTTTAGTGTAGATATTGATTCCTTTGATAGTGGCTTTGTTCCTGGAACAGGCTGGCCAGAGCCGGGTGGATTTCTTCCACGAGAGGGATTACAATTTATCGATCGAGTCGCAAGTCAAGGGATCTGTGGATTAGAGCTCGTAGAAGTGTCTCCACCTTATGATGTTAGTGACCAAACAGCATTGCTAGGAACTCGTGTAATTGCTGATGTACTCGCTGCAATGGTAAGAGAAGGAAAAATAGGAAAGCAATTTGCTTAAATTCACCACTTCTCTTCATATATCCATTTATTGGAGGAGTCCGTTACTTATAAGGACTCCTTTTTCGTATCCTGTAAATTATTGATAAAATTAGGTAGGTGAAAAAATGAATGCAATAGAAATTAGTAATGTTACGTATTGTTATGAGAGTGGCATTGAAGCATTGAAAAACCTCAGCCTACAAATACCAGTTGGATCGAAGGTGGCGCTTTTAGGACCGAACGGCGCTGGTAAATCTACACTGTTACACCATTTAAATGGTTTGAAGCTCCCCGATAAAGGGTCCATAAAAATCATGGGTGATATCATCACAAAACAGAATGCTCCACTCATTCGGAGAAAAGTCGGATTAGTTTTTCAGGATCCAGATGATCAAGTCTTTTCGGGAACAGTATGGGATGATGTTGCTTTTGGGCCGCGTAATTTACAATTGACTGAAGCAGAAATTGAAGAGGTATGTCACGCCGCATTAGGAAATGTTGGCATGTTGGAATATAAGCACACACCTCCATATCAATTAAGCTACGGACAAAAAAAACGAGTGGCTATTGCCGGAATACTGGCAATGAAGCCTGATATCGTGATATTAGATGAGCCCATGGCTTTTTTGGATCCTGTTGGACAAGATGAAGTAGCTGGTTTGCTACAGGGGTTAAATTATATGGGAAAAACAATCTTATTATCAACACATGATGTAAATTTTGCTGCATCTTGGGCTGATATGGTCGTACTGTTAAAAGAAGGGGAGCTATTAGTGGCGGGAGATACAAATCTATTAATTAATGAAACCTATATAAAAGAAGCCAACCTGCATTTACCTATTATTGCACGAACCTTTAAAATGGTACCAGAGTTTGCGGATCATCTCCCTATAAATGAACAGGATGCTTACCGGATATTATTTAAATGGTTTAATGAAAAGGACAAGTATATTTATTAAACGAACAGACAGTTAGTAGCACTGTCACTATTTAATTGCCCATGCTAGTCATTTGATTCACTGGAATTAGGTTGATTTTGGGCACCTTCCTCCCCTTCTGCATTTTGTTGTTGCATCATATTATTTTCAAATTGCTCTGTGTTCATATCATTAAAAAATACCGGCTCCTGTTCACTTAGTAGTTCTTGTAACTCTTCAGCATCGCTTAATGCACTTAAACCAACTAGTAAGGAGCCTGACAATTCTTGCACATTTAAATCTTGAATTTTATTATTGACGTTTTCTACTGTTATAGATTTTTTATTCGCTAATTCTTCTTTAATTTGTTTATTTTCTTCTTCTAACTGATTTAGTTTCTCATAGATTTTATTTAATTGATCCATCAGTTCATCAGTAGAAATCGCTGGTGCATTTACATGAGGGGGATACCCATAATTTTTTTGCTGATTAGGTTGTGCATAGGGTAAAAAATAGGGTGTATAATGATAGTTATTATTCCTATATGGATTTCCATAATAAGAATTCCATTGATCACTCATCGTATCTCTCCTTGAATCACATTGTTATACATCATCATGTCCTAATGTTGTTGTAACTAGATTTCTTACTCTTCTGCATCTATCTCTTCTTGATTAAATTCCTTTTCCTGATAATGCTCCTTTGGCAATCTGATTAATTGGGACTTATTATGAGCAAAAAACACTTTTCCTATATTTAGGGAACCTAAATTACTAATTGAGTTAACGTTTATATTTTTGATATTTATTTTCAGGTCCATCACTTGTCAGCCTTTCACCTTAAACTTGTTGCTGGGGTTGATCCACTACGTCCGAATCAAAGGCATAGTTTTTATTTTCAAAACGTAATGGACTGTTATTGGCATCTCCTGCCTGATAATATCCGACATTCATTTTGATGTTAGCTTGTTGATTGGTATGCCAAACATTTCCGAAATTAACCGAGCCATTACTCATAATTGTATTTATTCGAATACCAAAGATGTTATTCGTGTGACCCATCTAATTCCCCCTTGCCATCCAACTATACATGACATTATTCTCCTCCGTCTTTTGAAGGTAGCAGGAGTATACATTCTTCTGATTCTATATTTGCGCTTGCGCTTGATCGGTTACATCTGGATCATTAGAAAAATTGGAATTATTAAATTGCAATGGACTAAAATTCGCATCCCCTGGTTGCCAGTAACCTGCATTCATTTTCATATTGGCTTGATGCCCTTTATGCAGAGCATTCCCATAGTTTAGTGAAGCATTATTTGTCATGCCATTTATTCTAATACCAAAAATATTGTTTATATGTGTTGGAATCATAAGCACCACCCTGAAATGGATTTATCATTACAATATTTTATTCAAGCTAAGTTAAAGTGTGAAGAGAAAGACCAAGCTTAAGATATCTGTTTTCAATCGCAAAAAATCTTTTTATGAATACAGATATAAAGAAACTATATATAAGGAGGAAATAACATGTATTATTATCCACCAAATATGCCTTCAAACTATTCCGCGTCGCCGTACCAGTATCCAACATCACAGACGCCAGCATGGGGTACGAACGTAAACCAGTCATATCAAAGTCATCAGATGATGGATCAACATCATTTAGAATCTAAGAAAGGTAATATTTGTGCTTATGCCCCAAGTGATCCAGTACAATACAATAAATTGCACTTTCAACACCATCCATCAGATGATTATAAGGTACCCCATCCTAAAGGCTGGTTGCACACCATGCATAGTGAGCAACAACTAGGGCCATACGTACCATATAGATAAGGGTAGCAACGCTTGGAAGTCTCCAAGCGTTTTTTCCTCATTAGAAAAGCTAGTCACTGCTTATCACTTCTCAAATTTGAATTGTTTTATATTTAATTCCCTAATCATATTGTTCCATCTTAAATAATATAGTTAGTTGAATCCATTTTTACAGATGAATAATGAAGTTTCCGCTTTTGCTGTTCCATAAAGTGATTGATCTGGAAAATTATATGGTGGAAAGGTTTGGATGATTGCAATGCACGTAGCAGATGGTGTATTAAGTGTTTCTGTAGCTATTGCGACAACAGCGGGTGCAGCAGTGGTTCTCTCTTATGCATTGAAAGGTACTTCTGAAGAAGAAATACCTAAAATCAGCTTATTATCTGGTGCTTTTTTTGTTGCATCATTAATTAATATTCCAGTAGGTCCTACCTCAGTTCACCCATTATTAGGTGGATTCCTTGGCTTAGTTTTAGGCAGGCGTGCACCGTTAGCAGTTTTTGTTGGCCTCATCTTGCAGACTTTGTTATTCCAACATGGCGGTATCAGTACATTTGGAGCAAATTTCTTATTAATGTCGATTCCAGCACTCATGATGCATTGGTTGTTTAGAAAGTGGAAATCGCCCTCCACCTTTTGGAAAGGAGCTATCGCTGGTTTTACAGCTGTTGGTATCGGTGTCGCCTTGTTAGTTCTACTTTTATTGTTGTCTGACGCTCGTTATGGTAGTGGCTTTTTCTCTGTTACACAGATGGTGTTACTCGCATATTTCCCTCTTGCATTATTAGAAGCAACACTTACCGCTTTTGCTATTAAACATCTAGCATCTGTAAGACCTCATCTTCTTGACCATTTAACCAATCAAGGAGTGGATAAGGATGCGAAATAGAAAGCTTTTCATTGTCATTGTTGGCTGTTGTCTGTTCATTAATTTGTTCATAAGTCCTCAAACCTCAAATGCCCACCGATTAATGATTAAGCAAGAAAACGATGGTGTTATTCATGTGTATTATGATGATGGCACACCAGGAGCTCTTTCTGTTGTTACAGCTTATGATTCACGTGGAAATAAACTATTTGAGAAAACCGTAAACGAAGACGGTTCTTTAATATATGATACAGAGTTAAATATACACCGTTTTGTTGCTGATGATGGTCTTGGGCACCGGGCATCAACTTTACATTCGGAATCTGATCATTCTAACGAAATACCAGTTTTTATCCGTGCGATGGCAGGTATTGCGATTCTATTATTTATTGCAGCATTATTTTTCTATCGAGTAAAACGCGCTGAAAATAAAAAGCAATAATTTTAAGACGATTTTCTGGTTTGGTGAGATTGGATTTTAATCATAAAATATGGAGGATTTGAAATGAAAAAGGTATTGTTCAGTTTCTTTTTTTTACTAGTTTGTTTTTGCTTTTTTGTTCCTACCGTCTCCGCACATGAATTATATTTAGATGTAGAAGAGTTTTCCGACAGCGAGGAATTAAGAGTTGATGTGAAGTGGGGACACATTCGAGATTATGTAAGTGAAGCGAGTCATGAAGACTATGAACTGTTCGTCCGCTATCCTAACGGAGAAGAAGAACAGCTTGAGTTGGAAGCAGCTGGTGTCAATGCAAGAGCATATGTACCCATCATCGAGGAAGGGGACTACATATTTTGGGCGGAACGAGTGTTAGGTACATATACACCAGAAGATGAGGACACCACCCAATTAAGCAGTCACATGGCGAAAATCGTTCACCACGTTGGTAATGGTAGTTCTCAGGTAGATTCTCCAATCGGTTTAGAATTGGAACTTGTCCCAACTATTGATGTTGCCGACTTTTCTACTGGCAGCTTAGAAGGTTATGTTGTGTTAGATAACGAGGAAGTGGCCGAAGTGCATGTAACAGCATACGGACCAGAGCATGAAGTATTGGAACAAACAACAGATCAAGACGGTAGATTTTCATTTGATATAGAATCATCTGGTGAATGGTTAGTGAAAGCTAATCTAATCCTAGAAGAAGATGGCGAAATTGATGGAGAGGAATATGACGTAACTAGCCATACATCAACATTGCTTTTAGATACAAAGGAAGAACAGCAAACAAGCGCAAATATCGGGTCCCTCTTTATTATGCTTGTCATTGGTTTGCTCAGCGGATCAGCGGCAACTTTATTTGTTGTGGCAAAAAGAAGTAAGTAAAAATGTTATATCCGTATATTCTGACTATGTGATGGGAAGGTATCGCTATGATGAATTCGCAAGCTTCAGTACAAGTACCCAATTGGGCTGCAAATTGGGAAGCACGAACAAAGATAGTTGCCGCGATTATTTATATTTTTGGAGTTATTAGCTTAACCCAGATCTCATTTACCGCTGTCGCTTATCTATCGTCACTTCTTGTCCTATTAGTAATGAGAATATCTATCAAACTTTTGCTTCAGCGTTACCTGATTATTACCCCTTTTTTATTGCTAATGACCATTCCAATGCTATGGCAACCAGAGACTAGCAACGCAATATTTGTTGGATTAATCATAACCAAGGCTTTTACGTCGATGACAGTTATCACGATTGTCTTGGAATCTCAATCACTTGATCAATTGATTAATGGATTAGCAGGATTGCATATACCTCCAAAGCTATTAACCATATTAATCTTATCTTATCGTTATGTATTTATGTTCCTCGATGACATTCAGCGAATGTTGACAGCTGCTAAGTCTCGTTTTTTTCGAGGTAGTATTCGGATCAGCAAATTAAGAGTGTATGGTCAGCTAATGGCTGGGCTGCTTGTAAAGGCAATTGAACGCTCTGAAAATATGTATAAAGCTATGGCGTCCCGCGGATTTGAAGGAGCGATTCCTTTTACACCATCTAATAAAATTACGAGTAAGGATATCATAAAAACTGGTATCTCTATCACAATAATTTGCTCCATTATTATTCTGGAAAATATAAACTGAACACTCCTAAGATCAGCGCCTAAACAATTAATAGCGACTAAAAAATAATCCAAATGATTCGATATTATTTGACTAAATTAATAAATACCTGTAACTTTTTAGATGGTGATTCGTCAAATTAGGTGGAATAGTTATCAACACATTACTAATTTTTTTAGTAGAATAATAGACAATAAAGGTGAGGTATTTATTTTGAGTGAACGAAGAACAGACAGAAAAAATAGAAAAAAATCAAGCAAGTGGAAAAAACGAATATTATGGATTATTTTATTAATCATCATTGCCATTATTGGCTATGGTATTTATTTATTTGTGAACGTTTATGATGCAACTAAAGATGCTCATGAAGAAATAGATCGACCGGATGGAAAATCAGAAAAAAGAGAAACAGATGTTACAATTGGAGACGACCCTTTTTCGATATTATTAATTGGTGTGGAAGATTACGAAACAGATGGTAAGAATGGTCGTGCAGATACACAAATTGTTGTGACCATTAATCCAAATACAGATCAAATGACAATGACAACCGTCCCACGTGATACAAGAATCGAATTTACAGCAGAAGAAGCCGGACAATATGCCGGCTACCATAAAATAAATGCAGCCTATACGTATGGCTCTATTTTTGACTATGGTGCCAATAAGTTGACGGTCGAAAAGGTAGAACAATTGCTTGATATTCCCATTGATGAATATGTCACAGTAAACTTTGATGGATTTAGAGATATTGTGGACACACTTGGCGGCGTTACAGTTGATATAAAAGAGCCGTTCTGGGAAAAGAATTTCTATGTAGGTGGAGAGAAAATCTACTTTGAAGAAGGATTAAGCAAATTAAATGGTGAAGAAGCATTAGCATTTGTCCGAATGAGAAAACGAGATGTAAATGACATATACTCTCGTGATGAGAGACAGCGTCAATTTATCCAGGCTGCTATTGATGAAGCTATTTCAGCAGATTCATTGTTTAAAGTAGGTGAAATCACCAATATTTTAGGAGAAAATGTAACTACAAGCTTGAGTGCAAGCGAAATTTTCAATTTACAGAAAGCCTATTCTTCGATGAATACTTCGAATATTAAAACGTATGAAATAGAAGGTGAAGATCAACGAATTGATGGCACTTACTACTTCCTACCTACAGAAGAAGGATTGCTTAAAGCATCGCAACAGTTGAAACAGGAATTAGAATTGGAAGAAGAGAATACAAACGATTATTCTGTGGAGAATAATCAGGATATGGAATTGGAATAAGTAAAACGATTCTGAGCATAATAAAAACCCTTGTTGTTGATTTTGAACTGACCCAGTAAAACGGGACAAGAAAAAACACCTATGCTGCCATAGTCCTGAATTCAACAGGACTGTGGCAGTTTAGTTTTGTAAACGGTCGTATATAGTTGTAATAATACATGTAAGATTGCACTTTTTCTAGTACAATAGAGTTTGTAAGGTGCACTCTATTTTGAGTGTTGAATTCTTCCGACTTTAGCGAGGAGTGGAAGGATTCGATTACGGCATTATCAAAGCAGTTTCCTTTTCGGGACATGCTTGTGGTAATGCCTTTT
>NZ_KB898671.1 GCF_000377765.1 Gracilibacillus lacisalsi DSM 19029
TGATCAAGGATGGCATTATCAGCACAACCAATGGGTAAGTACATTAAAACAAAATAAAGTATTCCAAAGCATGTCACGTAAAGCTACTTGTGCAGACAATGCTTCAATAGAGAATTTCTTTGGTCTATTGAAACAAGAAATGTATTATGGAGAAGAACTAGTAAGCTATGAGGAATTAAAAAGACGAATTGAAGAATACATCTACTGGTATAATCACGAACGATCAAAAGAAAAATTGGCTGGATTGAGTCCAGTAGAATACCGAACTCAATCTAACCAATCAGCTGTATAACAAGACTCTAACTTTTGGGGGTAACCACCGTAGCTCGCACTCTCACTAGACAGTTTATTATTTCTCTCGAAGTGTTCTATTTTATTTTGAAATGTATTCCCCGTAAAAATTAATGAGCAAAATGTACTTTCATTGGCGGATAATCCTCTTTGCTTCCCCAAGTAGATGGCATCCGTAATTCCAACTCACCATCTTCGAATTTGTCTAATATTTCTTTTTTCGTCGTCATCATGAAATAACCTTCTACTTTTTCATGCGCATCTAATGAAGCACGTTCTCCATATTCTATTAAATCATATTGTTCTGCTAAATCTAATGGAACCCCGTCATCCTCGTCTGCCAAGTGATGCGTCTCAAACATAACGTTTGGTACTTCACCTTCCGTATCCAGAATCTCTTCACTGTCAATATGAGCTAATTGCCATGGAATCAGTGATACATCTTCTTCATCTGTTAAATTTTCAATTTCGGCTTCAATAAATATTAGTGCATCATAATAACCACTTCCAAAGTCTAGATCCCAAATAGTTTCTTTCAACTCTTGCGGTATACCATCTAGGTAATAGGCATCTTTCAACTCATATGATACTTCTACATCATCAAACTCATTATGTACTAAACTCGTTTCTCCTTCTAATGTTATATCTATCCGGTCAAAAGTACTATCGGATTATTCTGTTTCTGCAGCTACTTCCTCTGTATCTGGTTCGTTTTCGTTTGTTGAGTTTTCACTGCTACTTTCATCATCATTACATCCTGTTAAGAATGCTGCTAATGCTATCAATATAAATATTATGTATTTTTTCATTTTATTTCTCTCCTTGCATCATGCTTTGATAAATTCTCGTAATGGTGCTAGTAAATGGTTTCCTGGCAGAAAGATTTTACTTCAAGAGTTCTTCATATTCACCATACCTTACCTCTCCATAGAAGGAAATACAATCCAACAAACATTCTACCATGTATTGGAAGTGAAATAACATAGGATAATTCTACTATTTTCAGACAGCAATTCCAGTTGAATACCAACCGACATAGGTTTTCTTGCTAGATTCCGAGACTCCAAAAGGGTTACCTCTATAAGAAAAGCTGAGCCACTAAATGTTTCCCACAGGAGTGGAAGTGTGCGTCCTTCGCTATTATCAGACTCCACAACACTAGCATGAGGTAACACGGTTCCTTTTCATTTACAAGTAAAAAGAAACCTCTAAACTAGCATTAGGAGGTTTCATATCAAACACGATAATAAGGTTTATCTCTTATTTCTTTTTTCAATTTCTCACGTTTCATTTCGACTTTCTGAATTCGTTTAAAAGTAACAATCGACAAGATCGTTAACGTAACAAATTCAACACAATGGTCCTGCTCCAAACTTTTGTAGATAATATTCATATTAATCTCCCCCACCTCGAGACAAGCTTATTCTCTGTGTTCTGAGATCTCTGTTACTTTTTCGATAAGAACATATTTTTTCGAATGTATTCTCCTTTATTGTATTATTTAAGATCTTATATTACTATCTATTTTCCATAAAATGCAATAAAGATCAATAAAGTCCCAAGTCCTCTAAAAAGCCTTCCTCTTACACTAAATTTCTTTACAATAAACAAACATTAATGTGCTATACTTTTATAGATGAAATAATAAAGGAAAGGTGTGATGTGTCTAATGAGTACATATGCGGTAGAAGCAACCGATTTAGTGAAAATTTTCGGTAAGGAACGTGCTGTCGATGGCATTAGTCTTCAAGTGCCAAAAGGTATTGTCTATGGATTCCTTGGTCCGAATGGCGCCGGAAAGACAACTACCATTCGCATGCTGGCAACCTTGTTGAAACCAAATGAAGGGCATGCCAAAGTGATGGGATATGATCTTACACAAGAAGCGGATAAAGTCAGACATTCTATTAGTCTAACCGGGCAATTTGCTTCGGTTGATGAGGAACTGTCAGGTAGAGAAAACCTTATCTTTATCGGTAGATTAGTAGGTTATAGCAGAAAACAAGCAAAACAAAGAGCAGATGAATTATTACAAGCCTTTCAATTAGAAGAGGCCGCAAAGCGCCAAGTAAAAAAATACTCAGGCGGAATGCGTAGACGGATCGACATTGCTGCAAGTATAGTTACCTCCCCAGAACTACTTTTCCTTGATGAGCCTACCACAGGACTAGACCCACGAAGCAGAAATCAAGTATGGGACATCGTCAGAGCACTTGTTAAAAATGGAACCACTGTATTTTTAACCACACAGTATTTAGAAGAAGCGGATCAATTAGCTGATTTAATCGGAGTCATCGATCGTGGAAAGCTGATTGCAGAGGGTACAAGTAAAGAATTAAAATCCTCCATTGGTGCCGGTAGCCTGACCGTTCACTTTGATGATCTCGATGAATTGAAAAAAGCACAGAACATTTTTGTTTCGCGATTTGAACAGCAACCTGACATTAACGAACAAGATATATCCTTAACCATTATGATCAAGGAGCATGCAAAAGCCGCAAAAGCAATTGGTGAATTAGCGAATACTAATGTGCAAATCAAAGACTTTTCGATGAGTCAGCCAAGTCTTGATGAAGTGTTTCTAACTTTAACCGGAAATGTACCAGATCATGAAGGAGGCGACTCCTCAAATGAATAAACCATCAACAATTGAAGAAGTATTAACTAATCGAACCAGGCCCAAAAGTCCCACAGCGATCCAAGCGTCTGCTACTTTCGCATGGCGAGCATTATTACGGATCCGTTATGTTCCTGAACAGCTGTTTGACGTGACGATCTTTCCAATTATCTTTTTATTAATGTTTACTTATTTGTTTGGTGGAGCAATTTCCGGTTCTACAGGGGAATATTTAAATTTCGTTTTGCCAGGTATTTTAGTAATGACGGTTTCTATGATCACGATGTACACTGGCCTAGACTTGAATAAGGATATCGAAAAAGGCGTATTTGATCGTTTCCGTTCTCTACCGATATGGCAACCGTCTGTACTAGTTGGTGCTTTACTTGTTGACACACTAAGATACTTAATTGCCTCGACTATCATGGTAACACTAGGGTATATATTAGGGTTTAGACCAGAAGCTGGTTTTAGTGGTGTCATCATGGGAGTTGCTATTCTTCTTTTGTTCTCCTTTAGTTTATCATGGATCTGGACAATGCTCGGGATTATCGTTCGTTCTGAAAAGGCATTAATGGGAATTAGTATGATGTTTTTATTTCCACTCACCTTTTTAAGTAGTGTGTTTGTTGATCCTTCAACAATGCCAAACTGGTTACAGAAGTTTGTAGATATTAATCCAATAACGTTTGTAGTTGATGCGGTTCGTACACTGATCCATGGTTCGGAGGCAAATGGAGATGTCATGATCGTCATTTATATATCGATTGCATTAATTGTGATATTTGGTCCTTTAACAATGTACTTTTTTAAAAACAAATAATGAGGTGTAGTTGGAGCAGATGTATAGATTCAGTTTTTCCTGCATAACCATGTAACAGATGAAGCACCTTTGTAACAAAATTTTACATTCCTATTGACTAAAAAAACAAAACACCATAACATAATGATATAACTAAATACGAATCGGATGATTATTATGGGAGAGCGTATTGATTACCACCGAAGGAGCAAGTTCATAAAAAATCCTTATGAACCAATCTCTCAGGTTAAAGTACCATAATAGGACGAATCTCTGGAGAGCGCGTATCCATACGCCACCAAAGGGGAAGCTTTCTAAAAGGCAAAAACTCTCAGGTAACCGGACAGAGAAGGGTCAACAGTTCATACTGCCCTTCTCTGTTTTTTTATGTCCACTTGAATAAAAAGAAGAAGGGATACTTTGACACCCAAATACTATTGGAGGTGGTAGCATATGAGTGATCCAACTGCTTTAAAACGCACTCCGCTCTTTACGTTATACAAGAGCTATGGTGCTAAAGTGATTGATTTTGGAGGATGGGCTTTACCGGTACACTTCTCCAGTATAATTGATGAACATCATGCTGTACGAACTAAGGCAGGACTCTTTGATGTTTCGCATATGGGAGAAATACTGATTGAGGGACAAAATGCGGAAAACTTTGTTAACTACCTGATGACCAATGACATCACGAACATGGCAGTAAACCAAGCTAAATATACGGCAATGTGTTATGAAGACGGAGGTACTGTCGATGATTTGCTAGTTTATAAGTTAGATCATCAGAAATTCTTCCTCGTTGTCAATGCGGCTAACACGGATAAAGACTTAGAGTGGATTAACAAGCATGCAACAGAGGATGTTTTGGTTACCAATATTTCTGATCAAATCGCACAACTTGCTATCCAAGGTCCTGACGCTTTGCAGACTCTGCAACAACTAACGGATATAGATTTAAACAAAATAGGTACATTCCGTTTTATGCAAAATGTGAAGGTTGCCGGCGTAACCAATTGTTTAGTCTCACGTACTGGATATACCGGTGAAGATGGTTTCGAAATCTATCTTGCTAGTAACGAGGCGACAAAACTGTGCCAGAAATTGTTATCTCTCGAAGAAGCTCCACAGCCATGTGGTCTTGGAGCAAGGGATACGCTTCGTTTTGAAGCCGCATTAGCATTATATGGTCAAGAACTAACATCCTCTATCACTCCAATTGAAGCTGGTATCGGCTTTACGGTCAAGACACAAAAAAATAGCGACTTTATCGGAAAAGCACCACTTACGAAAGAGAAAGAAAATGGTCCTACAAGGAAGCTTGTAGGGTTAGAAATAATCGGCAAAGGAATCCCACGGCATGGCTATCAAGTATTTACACCAACAGACAAAAAAATTGGGTTTGTTACATCAGGTACTCATTCTCCTACTTTAAAGAAAGCTCTTGGCCTTGCATTAGTTCAACAACCATATGCCGAAATAGGTACAAATTTAAAAGTAAAAGTTCGTAACAAATTGATCGATGCTGTTGTAGTCCATACACCATTTTACCAAAGAAGGAGAGGATTAACATGACGTCCACCTTTCGATATCTCCCTGATACAAAGCAAGATCAACAGGATATGTTAGATTTTTTAAACATTCAGTCGATCGATGACTTATTTGCCGATCTCCCTTCCAGCATTAAGTTAACTGAAGCGTTAGCTATTCCAAAAGCAATCCCTGAACCTGATCTAATCAAGAAAATGCAACAACTATCCCTACAAAACATCCATGCCAACCAATACCCATTATTTCTTGGGGCAGGCACCTATGATCATTTTATTCCGAGCGTAGTCAGCCATATCATTGGCAGGTCAGAATTTTATACTGCCTATACCCCCTATCAACCTGAAATTAGTCAAGGCGAACTTCAAGCCATCTTTGAATTTCAAACCATGGTTTGTGAACTAACAGGAATGGATATCGCCAATTCCTCTATGTATGATGGCTTTACTTCTGTTGCCGAAGCTGCTGCACTTGCTGTATCTACAACCAAACGTTCCAAAGTAATGGTCTCTCAAGCAGTTCACCCAGAATCTCGAGCCATTCTCAAAACGGCTGCTACTGGACCAGGATATCAAGTTGAAGAAATCGATTTAACCACTGACATCACCAATATCCGAGACATACAGGAAAAAGCAGATGATCAAACCGCTGCGATTATTGTTCAGTATCCAAACTTTTTTGGTTCTGTTGAGGATTTACTCGAAATAAAGAAAATTGCCCAAGAACACGGTGCACTGCTGATCGTTAGTGCGAACCCTTTAGCTTTAGCGATATTGCAACCACCTGGCAAGCTTGGTGCCGATATTGTCGTTGGTGATATGCAACCATTCGGTATTCAGATCTCATTCGGTGGCCCCCATTGTGGCTATTTTGCAGTAACAAAAAAATTGATGCGTAAAATTCCTGGCCGTATCGTCGGGCAAACGACAGATGCTCAGGGGAATCGTGGCTTCACTTTAACTTTACAAACACGTGAGCAACACATCCGCCGGGAAAAAGCATCCTCCAACATTTGTTCCAATCAAGCATTAAATGCTCTAGCTTCGGCTGTCTTTATGTCTGCCCTTGGTAAACAAGGCATTCGCCAGATGGCAACATTAAATATCAAAAAAGCAGATTATATGGCAAGGCAACTTACTGAAAAAGGATTCAGCGTAAACAATCAATCTCCTTTCTTTAATGAATTCGTTGTGACATTACCTGTTTCTGCTAGCGAAGTCAATCACAAGTTATTTGAGGCTGGCATTATTGGAGGTTTCGATTTAAACAAGGATTATCGGATGAATAATCAGATGCTCATCGCTGTGACAGAGCAACGATCAAAGCAGGAAATTGATCAATTCATAACGATATTGGAGGGATTATAAATGGCGGACTATCATCAATTGATCTTTGAAATTAGTCAATCTGGTCGAACAGGAGCTGACCTTCCCGAAAGTGATGTGGATCCAATCGAGTTAGATGAAAAGTTTCCGAAGCATTTACTTCGAGAAACACCAGCAGAACTTCCAGAAGTATCAGAGCTTCAGCTTGTCCGTCACTATACGGCACTTTCTCACAAAAATTATGGTGTCGATAACGGCTTCTATCCGCTCGGCTCCTGTACGATGAAATACAATCCAAAAATCAACGAGGATGTCGCTCGGTTGGAAGGGTTTAGCCGTATTCACCCTTATCAACCAGCAGAAACTGTACAAGGAGCACTTCAGTTATTGTATGAGTTACAAGAAGATTTAGCCGCTATTTCGGGAATGGATGCTGTCACCTTACAACCATCCGCAGGTGCCCAAGGAGAATGGACCGGCTTAATGATAGCAAAAAATTATCATCAACAAAATGGTGAAAACAGATCCAAAGTACTTGTGCCAGACTCTGCTCACGGTACTAATCCAGCAAGCGCTGCAGTCGCAGGGTTTGATACGGTAACGATCCCTTCTAATGAAAATGGATTAGTCGACTTGGAAGCATTAAAAAAACGCGTCGATCAAGACACAGCAGCATTAATGTTAACCAACCCTAATACACTAGGTCTTTTTGAAAAAGATATAGTAGAAATCGCCGAGGTCGTTCATGAAGCTGGTGGCCTCCTCTACTATGATGGGGCTAACGCCAATGCGATTTTAGGTAAGACCACACCAGGGAAGATGGGCTTCGATATCGTCCATCTAAATCTGCATAAAACCTTCACTACCCCACATGGTGGCGGTGGCCCAGGAGCAGGTCCGGTCGGCGTAACAAAAGAACTGATCCCTTTTTTACCTGTGCCTCGTATCGAAAAAGATGGAGACAACTATATATGGAATGATGATGAACCATTATCCATTGGAAGGGTAAAAGGTTATTATGGAAACTTCGGAATTCTTGCTCGTGCGTACACGTATATTCGGACAATGGGACCTGAAGGACTGCGGCAAGTATCAGAATCTGCTGTTCTTCACGCCAATTATCTAAGAAAACGATTAGAGACGCACTACGAGTCACCGTATGCCCAATTTTGCAAGCATGAATTTGTTTTATCAGGCTCAAAACAGAAAAAGCTTGGTGTTCGAACAATGAATATTGCCAAGCGGTTGCTTGATTTTGGCTACCATCCACCGACTATCTATTTTCCACTTAATGTGGAGGAATGTTTAATGATTGAACCGACAGAAACGGAAACAAAAGAAACATTAGATGCTTTTGCTGATTCGATGATTCAGATTGCAAATGAGGTGGAAGAAGATCCCGATATCGTATTAGATGCTCCCCATACAACGGTGGTTGGCAGATTAGACGAGACAAAGGCAGCAAGGAAACCGGTCTTACGCTATACAAAATCGGTTTAATGACGTTGTTGAAGGAGGACAATGTAAGAATGATCCATATTACCAAAGAAGCGCAACAGAAATTATCATCCATTGAATGGCAAGATGGAGTATTACCTCGGGTTGATGCTAATGTCACTGGTGGTTGTGGACTCACGATTAATTATCTATTTATTTTTGATCAAGCTAGAAAAAACGATACTATCTATCATTCTCATGGTGTTTCCATTCGTGTCGATCCTTTTACTAAGCGCTATCTGGAAGGAAATCCTCCAACGGTAGATTATTCTGATACAGATGGTTTCCAAGTGATAAATGAGGTTGAATTTGACTCCTGTTGATCATTCAATAACTATCGAAAGGCGTAGTGCCCGATTAGGATACTACGCCTTTTTATTATGAAAAGAAGTATAAAACACTCCGTCCTAATGACTAAAAGCTAAAGATTTAACATTTCTCGAGCATCCATTATGAAATACTTGAACAGCTTAACCACCACTCCGGCTGCCCACCTCCCTTTCCGTGGGGTTTACACTTCAGCTAACTTTTTCGAGCCAAACACTTCCCACAGGAGTGGAAGTGGGCGGCCTTCGTTAAGATCTGTATTACAACGCTAGCATGAAGTAACACGTCTGCTTTTATACTCACAGATAGCGGTCCATTGTAAAAAAATCAACCTATTACTTAGGGCAAGAATTGTTGGACCTGCCCTAGCTGAGACTAATTACGGAGACTCCAGCGGGAATAGCGCGAGCCTAAAACCCACTTTGCAAAGTTAGTTGAGACCTTGCCCCCGGAAATCGAAGTAATTAGTCGGAGCGTTGCCAACATCATTTCAAAATAACTACTTCGTTTAACACGGTCACTTACATCATATTTCCATCTATACTTTTATAATATTTTTATTAGAGAATGGCATATTACTTAACTCTACAGTCCCTATCTTCTCAAGTATAAGAAGTATATTATTTTTTCTTAGAGAGATACAGCTTTATTCCGAATGAATTTAAGAAGTTATGAATTGAAATAGAAAGGGAAAAATGATTACAGTATCGGGGAAACATTACGTAAAAATCAAATGGACACTTAAAAGCTGTATTTCTGGAGTCAGGAGGTTAACTGTTGTTGAAAAGTCAGGTCTGGTTATCATACATGGGCGCTTTTGCTCTTTGTATATTAACCATATTGAATTTATTTTTAATAAACGCTCAAACATATATAGGAATTACTTTAATCCTACTCTATCTGTTAGTGCTCGTCAGTCTTGGAGTTCATTATAAAAAGCACCGTCTTAAAGTGAATCCATATACGAAGTTATTGTTGATACTTGCTATTTTCGCCATCATTAGTGAATTAATTTGGGTAAGAGATCAAATTTATGGCTTTGCTATCCTTAGTAATTTATTACACTTAATAACATTTCTTTTCATGTTTGCTTTTGGTTTGAAATCTTCATTTTATCTAAAACCTTTCAAATTTCGGTCAATACTTGGCAAATGGAAGATGATTCTAGTTACACTAATTACTACTTTAGCAACAGTATTAGTGGTGGTTATGCTCATTAATCAAATTAGCCCACGCCCACTTGTCTCAATCTTACAAGCAAGTAAGGGCATAACAAACTCATATAACGCCGAGGAATCAAAAGAAAATGTCTTAGACGATGGAAATATCTACATCAATGATATTCTCTATGATGATAATTATCCCAATAGTTATTTAGATATTTATCAAACCGTTCATAATCCTGATACAGCGCCGACTTTTATTCTTATTCATGGTGGTGGCTATATTTGGGGTGATAAAACTGGAGACGGTCAGAACGGAGATGATTCAGGAATGATAGCCTATATACAGCAAGTTTTAGACAGAGGATATAATGTTATTGCACTGAATTACACCTTTGCGCCAGAATATAATTATCCGATACCTTTGAAGCAAGTCTCTGCAGCAGTGTCATTTCTAAAACAAAATGTTGAAACGTATGATTTGAACATGAATAATATTGTAATCGCGGGACAAAGTGCGGGGGCTCAAATAGCTGGCCAATTTGTTAATATCCAGATAGATCCCACTTATGCTGATGAGATGGAGATACAACCAGTTTTAAGCGCCTCAGATATTAAGGCTGTAGTATTCAACTCCGGTTTATATGACCCTTCCCGATTTGATGAGACGGATAGTGTCATATCTGATTATAGGTTTAACACAATGGGACGAGCGTACTTTAATGTGAATACTTTGGAAGGTAATAAGGACGTAGAACAATCCAATGTCATTAAGCATGTTACCAAGGATTTTCCGCCTACCTTTATGTCTGATGGAAATACAAAAACTTTTAACAATCAAGCGAAGGATTTAAAAGCTAAATTTACAACACTAGGAGTTAAGCATCAATTAAATATCTATAGTAAACATGTTATGGAGCTTCCCCATGGATTCGAAAAAAAGCGTAACAAATATGCAAAAGAAAATCTTAACATGCAAATGGACTTTGTAGATGCTGTATTTAAGCAGTAAAGAACAATGAAAGTTCACAATATATTCCACACAACAGTCCATGTTTATTGCTGTTGCTATTGCCAAGAAAATGATAAAGACCAGTTGTTAAAAATCCTGCGATCAAGTATAATATAACTAGAAAAGACATAACATATTAAAAACCGCAGACGCTTCAACGTCTACGGTTAGTGCATAGCCCTTTAAGGGGGCGACTCACATTAGTGAAGAAAATAACCACCACTATTTGCTTGTCAGGCTATGGGGTGGTTATTTCTTTTGATGAAAAGACAGCAGCGCAATAATCAACATAGCGAACGCTATCATCAGTGTTAATGTTTCAAAAACACTCATCATCAAGGCACCACCCCCCTTCTCTAAGAATGAAAAACAAAAAGGGAGTGAGCCACCACCCATAAAAAGCCTTATGCACCTATGCTCCATTATAGCATGTATGAAATTTTAATAGTGTTTTTCGACATTTTTTAACAGTCCTTTTTTTACATAATGCTTGGTAAGCTTTTCATACGATAGAACAACTCTATCAAATGAATAAGCTCAATATAACCCCTCCACTTGCGGCTTTCCACCTTCTATATTCCGACTTTTTCTTGTCGTTTTGTAGTGTCTCAGACACCCACTTTGCACGAAAATAAAAAAGCTTTATGCACTCCGGTTAATCCCATCTTACTTGCTTTAAACAAATCGCATCTTGATTAAGAATATCCATATACCTACTTTTTACTCGCGACAATGTACATAAAATTTCTTACAATCATTTAATAGTCTATTAATTAGCGCTTCATATTCTCTATTTATAATAGAGTTATCAAATTAAAAGGAGTGGTAATTGATATGAAGCGTTTCTTATCTATTTTCTTTATCACGAGTATTCTAATGACTAGTTTCGCAGTTCCAGCATTTGCGAATGAGAAGGAACTCTCCATCTCCAAACAAGACCAACAAAAGATGATTAATGTCGCTCACCGCGGAGCATCTGCACATGCACCGGAGAACACGATGGCCGCATTTCATAAAGGTGTGGAAATGAAGTCAGATTACATTGAAATTGATGTACAAATGACGGCAGATGAAGAATTAGTAATTATTCATGATACTACAGTAAACCGCACAACAAATGGTACTGGCGCTGTTGGTGATCTGACATTAGAAGAAATTCGTGCGTTAGATGCTGGTAGTTGGTTCAGTGAAGAATTTGCTGGCGAAAAAATCCCTACATTTGAAGAAGTACTAGATGCCTTTCGTGGAAAAGTAGGTATTTTAATTGAATTAAAGTCTCCTGAGCTTTATCCAGGTATGGAGGAGAAAGTTGCAGATGCTTTAAAGGAACGCAATATGGATCATGCCAAAAATAAAAAAATCATTATTCAATCTTTTAATCACGGATCGATGGAACTATCTAAAGAGCTTTTACCAGAAATTCCTCACGGTGTTTTAGCAGGTCTCAGTTGGGCAGGTGTGACCGATGAACAATTAGAAGCGTTCACTACATATGCAGATTACTTCAATCCTAATCAGAACATTGTAACACCAACGTTAGTTGATCGCGTTCATGAAACAGGAATGCAGATTATGCCCTATACCTCCAGATCACAAGAACAAGCTGACCGTCTGTTTAATTTAGGTGTAGATGGAATTATCACTGATTATCCAGAGCATGTGTATCATCATCCGGTTAAAAATAACTAATAGAAAAGCGAAAGGAGAATGAATGATGTTTCATCCCCAAAAAGAACTTTTCAGTAAATTTATTGGTTTAGTAGCCACTCTTGGACTTGCAGTGACACTTTTTAGTACCTTTCTAACAACATCCATATATGCTAAAGGGGCAGAACAACCAAAATTAGAATTTGGGGTTGTCCCGGATGTTCAGTATTGTGATTGTGAAATTAATGGCACTCGCTATTATCGCAATTCTGTATCAAAACTGATTGACGCATCCCAAGTATTAAATCAAGAGAATGTCGACTTTACTGTACAGCTTGGCGATTTAATTGACCGAGATCTACAAAGTTTCTCTACCATTCTACCAATCTTTAATATGATAGAAGGCCCCAAATATCATGTCCTCGGCAATCACGATTTTGCTGTGAAAACGGACGAAGTAATTGATATTCTTGGGATGGAAAACCAATATTATGATTTTAAATACAAGAATTGGCGCTTTGTTGTCCTAGACACAAATGACCTTAGTTTCTATGCAAACCCAGAAGGCTCTGAAAAATACGAAGAAGCCGAGGCAATGTATAATCAATTAGTAGAAAATGGGGCCATCCAAGCACAAACATACAACGGTGGCATAAGTGCTGAACAGTTAGCTTGGCTTCAGGATGTACTAGATAAAGCGGCAAAACGAAATGAAAAAGTGGTTGTTTTTGGGCACATGCCAGTCTACCCGGAAAATCACCACAATGTTTGGAATGCAGAAGAAGTGACTGAAGTACTTGAGGCTAATGGCAATGTCGTAGCCTATTTCAACGGACACAACCACGCTGGAAACTACGGTCTACAAAATGGCACTCACTACGTCAATCTTGAAGGAATGGTAGAAACTAAGGATACTACTGCCTACTCTATCATTCGCATCTATAAAGATCGCTTAGAAATTGATGGCTATGGCCGTCAAGAAGATCTTGTTTTGGAAATTCAATAAAGATAAAGAGAGGTAAGGGAAAAACCCCTTTACCTCTCTTTAGTTTGAATTAAGTCTGATTTTTCATAACATTATTCGTTATAATATTTTTCACATAATAAAAAGTGGTGTTTCTCATGTATACCAAGGAGATCAATACTTTGGATTAAATTGGGATTATTTGCGAGTGGATCTGGGAAGCGTATATGGCCTGCAACATCATCTGTAATATTTAAAACTATCTTTTCTAGTTGCTTTGTCTCATTATCGAGTTGTTCTATCAGCCATTGAAAATCAACATCATATTCTATATCTTTTGGTGGGACTAAAAGGAAAGGAGCTTTCATCGGCTTTTTATTTTTTTGTTTATATGCTGCATATACATCTGTACTATGTACTTTATATGGTTTGTTTTTTCTTAATGTAGCGATAGGCAGAGATAAGGGAACATAACCTTTACTTAGCCTTCGAAACCATTTCATCATCAAGTATAGGTGATAATAGGTTTCTCCCCATGACCACTTATCTTGATGCGGCCTCTTCCATTCCTGATTTCGAAAAACAACTAATTCTTCCTTTATTTCTTCTCTTTGCTTGTATATCTTTTGAAAGTGATTCTTCATATGTAGGCTTTTCAAGATATTTTGCCCTCCCAGTCCAAATCTATTTCTTCTTTTGACGAAATAAGTCCACTGATTTATACCCTTGAGATAAAATATCAACCATTTGTGCATGACGTTTTTCACGTGTTTTTTGCTGTTTAGCAGAAAAAATATAACGTGCCCAATCTCTTTGATAACCTGGCGTTAAATCTTGATAGAATTTAAGTTCATTAGGATAATTACCTAAAATTTCCTCAACATCTTTTACGTTATCCTCATAATCAGCTACCGACTGACTGGCTTTTGATGACTTATTCGTTTTCTTTTTTTCGCGTTTGATACCGACAACCGTAAATACATCATCCATACTTACCATGCGTGAAAATTTCACATCACTATTTTCGACGTATCCATCTTCTCCAACTTTTAATGATGGAAAGATATCATCTCTGTGAATATATGTATCATACCGTTTGTTCCCTTTCTTCGGATAGGCAAAAAATAAGTATCCTTTTTCAACTAAGGCTTCCTCTTTGATTATTCGTTGAGTATGGCTTATCATTTCATCAATTGTCTCTACAAAAATGAAAATAGCGTCATGGTCTCCTGTTAATTCTGTTTGATAATCATCAAATAAATCATAATCACTCGGTTGATTAAGCACAGCGATATTTTTATATTTAGTAAGATTTAGTTTATTGATAATAGTCATCGTATTCTCCTTTTTATCCAAATTTTTTGCCCATGACTTTTAGGAACTAGCCGTTATTTTTATTTTACCATATCCTAACATTTATGTTACGTACCCAAATTATTATTTTTTGACACAATATACTAATTAATTAGAAACAAGTGGTTAAAAAGGTATAATTTCGTTTCACACTGGAAAAAATGATAGTATCGTAATTTTTGAGTTTGACCTGTGCATACATATATCTATTATTTTCGTTATGGAAATTCTCCTAATTGGCAATTTTTCTACGAAAAGATAATGTCTATGAAAATTATTAAACTATATAAGGGCGAGAGTGGTGTGATAATGCTTGAATTTCTGCATGATATATCCTTAGTTCTTGGAAGAGTCATTACTATTTTACCTTTGCTATTGTTTATAACTTTATTTATGGGGAAACGAGCAATTGGAGAATTACCGGTATTCGATTTTCTAATTATCGTCATATTGGGGGCTATTGCTGGAGCTGATATCGCTGATCCGAATATTAAACACTTTCCAACTGCAATAGCAATAATTGGAGTCGGAGTTCTCCAAAGAGTTGTTGCAAAATGGAAAATTTCTAATCGAAAAATAGGTAGATGGTTAACATTTGAACCAACTATCATTATTCAAGATGGGAAATTTCTCGATAACAACCTTAAAAAAATTCGTTACTCTATTGATAATATACTGCAAATGCTTAGAGAAAAAAATGTTTTTGATATAAAGGAAGTTGAAACAGCCATTATCGAAGCAAATGGAGCTTTGAGCGTATTAAAAAAGCCTCAAAAAAATACCGTTACGCTAGAAGATATGAATATATATGATACAAAATCAAAAATTGCATTTGCTGTCATCGTCGAAGGTACGCTGTACACCAATGTGTTAAAGGAATTTAATCTTGATGAGAAGTGGTTAGATCAGCAGTTATACCAGTTAGGAATTAAGGATATAGAAGAAGTTTTTTTTGCTTCCATCAATCAAAATCATGAGTTACATATTTCTTTATACGATGAAAAGAATGTAAAGATTCCACCGATTAGACACTAGACGCTTTTTAAACAACCTACAAGAAATGACTTGGTTTCTGTTCGTTTGGAGCTAGACATATAAAAACTGTCTCAAAAGTTAGCTCAGTGTAGTTTATGAAACTAACATGATGAGACAGCTCCTTCTATTTAAACTTCAGCATCTGAGATAACAAAGCCACTCCCTGCAATTTTATTACCTTTTACCGATGTTTGTTCCTCTTTTTGCTGCTCTGACTTCAAGATATTTAATGAATCATTACTTAAAGTAATCAATCCATTCCCTTCCACTCTTTTACTATGCCCTAATGGGAAGGTGGATTTTATAAGTTGAGCATACAGTTCTGGTTCCGTTAATGTTCTGCCCAATTCTTGTTCCATTTGTTCAATTAGAATCGCTGCCGCTCCGGAAACATGTGGGGTTGCCATCGACGTTCCCGACAGCTTCGCATATTTTCCATGCAAATAGGTAGACATTACATCAACACCAGGTGCCACTAGATCGATCTCACTATTAGTATTCGTAAATTCAGCCATATTCCCCTGATTATCTACAGCTCCTACTTGGACTACTTCTTTATAAAAACCGGGATAAATTCGTTCTGTTGTTCGTGCATTTCCATCGCCTTCATTTCCAGCAGCACAAACAACTAAAATATCATTAGCGACAGCTCTTCGAATCACTTGATGAAGCCCTGGTACATCCCATTTGGCGCCAAAGGACATGGAAATTACTCGCACTTTTTCCCCATTTTTCCCACGCCATTTTATAGCATGTTGGATCGCCTGTATAATGCCATTAAAGTCTCCAGAACCTTTGCCATCAAATGCTTTTAATATTAATAATTTTGCTTCAGGAGCTACTCCGACTACACCTCGACCATTGAGTACAGCCGCAATCGTTCCAGCAACATGTGTGCCATGTCCGTTTAGATCGGAAAAATTGCGTGGATTGCTATTATTTTCAGTAGTAAAATTTCTCCCATCAATGATTCGGTTGCTTAAATCAGGATGATGTCGATCACACCCTGTATCAATTACAGCAACTACAACGTCGCTTCCTTTATACCCTTCTTCCCACTTTTTAGGTGCCTGCATCATTTCGACACCAGCAGGAATTTCACTCGTGTCGTCAATCTGTTGTTCCATTTTATATGGAATTAAACGTACTCGCGCCATTGTTCTCCTCCTTGCAACATACATTTATTACTAGTTAATTCAACAAGAAGGAAAAGTGTACTAGACGTATATCATGTTCGTTTAGGTTATCTTAAATTAAGCAATTTTTCTCTCATCATCGTCCTCATTCAACTTACTTAAATGTTGTCTTTTCACATCCCAGTAGTAAATCCGAGGTAGACCTGATAACAACCAATATTCATGCAATAATGAAGAGCTAACAAACCATATCATCGTCCAATCTATTAGTCTCAAAAGAATCTCTCCCTTCGTAACTAATTTATGGCGAAGGGAAGTTGTCTCAGAACGTTTTCATTCAAAGTATGCCATTTTAGTACCAAATTGATAATTTTTCGTTCGATTTTGGTACTAAAACCAACTTTAAGTACCATTTTTACTTGTTCGCTTTCTATTTTGGTACTTAATCGGCATTTCGTTTGTGTGTATCCGTTTACAATTCCTTAGAAGTTATTATTAAAAAATATATTATTTTTCATTCTCTTCTTCAACTAAGAGTCTACGCAAGGTTTTTCCGATTAATGATTTAGGGAGGCTTTCGCGAAATTCGTATATTCGCGGTATTTTGTATGCGGCAAGTCTTTCGCGACAGAACGTCTCCAACTCCTTCTCGTCTGTAGTAGCACCTTTTTTTAAGACAATATAAGCCTTCACCGTTTCTCCACGGTATTCATCTGGCACTCCTACCGCAGCTGCATCGATTATTGCTGGATGTTCAAACAAGACCTCCTCCACTTCTCGAGGATAAATGTTAAATCCGCCGGCAATGATGAGGTCTTTTTTGCGATCGACAATGTAAAAGAAGCCGTCATCATCCATCTTTGCCATATCACCTGTATAAAGCCATCCGTTCTTTAAGGTTTTACTCGTTTCCTCTGGGCGTTTCCAGTAGCCTTTCATAACCTGTGGTCCTTGAACGATCAGTTCCCCCACTTCACCGTTTTCAACTTCTTCACCCGTTTCCGGATCGACAACCTTGGCGATCGTATCTGGAAAAGGAATCCCAATCGAGCCGAGTTTCCGTCTTTCCCAAATGTTATTCGCATGGGTAACGGGAGAAGCTTCAGTTAAACCGTATCCTTCAATTAACTTACCTCCGGTTATCCTCTCGAACGTTTCCTGAACCTCGCCGGGCAGCGGGGCCGCGCCACTAATACATACATTAATGGACGACAGATCAAAGTTTTTTATTTTGGGGTGATTGATTAATGACATATACATTGTTGGCGCTCCTGGAAAAGTAGTCGGCTTCTGCTTATTGATGAGCTTTAAGGTCATGTCTACATCAAACTTAGGGAGAAGCAGGAGTGTGCCCCCTAATCTTATCGACAGATTCATGAGCGTGGTCATCCCAAATACATGAAAAAATGGGAGTGTCGCTAAGTATCGTTCTTTCTTCTCCTCACTACGATATACCCAAGCTTTTGTCTGTAATGTATTGGAGACAAGGTTATAGTGGGTAAGCATGACACCTTTGGACACACCTGTAGTACCACCTGTGTACTGAAGCAGAGCTAAATCTTCCTCTGCATCGATTTTAACGTTAATGGGGTTAGTCGATGCAATGGATAGAAGTTTCTTAAAAGAATGTGTTTGCTGATCGTAGCTGACCTCCATTGACAAGCCATCTTTTTTGGCTTTTATCGGGTACAGTATATTTTTCGGAAATGGCAAGTAGTCCTTAAATGAGGTGAAAATGGTATGTCTTACTTCTACTTTCGGCAATACGTTTTTGACACGCTTAAATAAATGATCCAAGGCGATAAGAACTGTCGCTTCAGAATCATTCAGCTGGTGCTCTAACTCTCTTTCCACATAAAGCGGATTGGTTTGAACGACAATCGCGCCTATCATTAATGCTCCGTAGTATGCGATGACGGATTGAGGACAATTCGGGAGCATAATTGCTACCCGATCGCCCTTTTCAACCCCTAAATCTTTTAAAACATTGCTAAACTGGTATGTTTCCTTTAATAACTGCTCATAGGTGATCTTTTTTCCATAGAAAAACAGGGCTGTATGTTGAGGATGTTTTTCTGCAGTATCTATCAAGAATTGAGCCAAATTTTGCTTTGGATATTCGTATGACGGTGCGACTTCTTCGGGGTAATACGCTAACCATACTTTTTCAGACATATCCAACTCTCCTTTTTGGCTATGGCATGTTAAACGACATACTTCTCAGCTGAAATGACACGCTCTGCAATTTGTCTTTTCAATGCAACTGTATTGACTGGTGTTCGGCGAGTGAGTTTTTTTACTATAGACAATTGGGCTTGAAGCATATCACCTGACTCTATCGCAGCTAACGCATCCTTAGCAAAAGACTCGATTGTTTCAAATGATTCGTGAACAAATACTTGAGTCATCGTGATCGCATTTGCCGCTTTCTCTTCACCTTCGTTCGCGATCAATTTCTTCGTTCTAAGTAATGCACTTTCAGCTGCGTACACTTGAATCATAATATCTGCTAAATGACTTAGAATTTCTTGTTCTTTTTCAAGCTCTTGTTGGTATTTTTGTACAGCTAAACCGCCAAGCATGAGGAAGATTTTCTTGGCCATTTTAATCATGTATTGTTCTTGTTCTAAGAGCCCTTCAAACGTGCGTTGTGGCATAAACGTAAGTAATTCTTCTTGTAACTGTTGAGCTTTCTGCATCAGCGGAAGTTCGCCCTTCATTGCTCGCTTAATCAACGTACCCGGAATTAATAAACGGTTGATTTCATTTGTTCCTTCAAAAATTCGATTGATGCGTGAGTCACGATAGATGCGCTCGATTTTGTATTCCTTGATAAATCCATAGCCACCGTAAATTTGCACACCTTCATCAGCAATAAAATCTAATGTCTCAGATCCAAATGCTTTATTGATCGAACACTCTAGCGCATACTCAGCAATTGCTTTGGCAGAAGCCACCCCTGCATCAGAACTGTTGAAATCAATATCTTTCATACTCGCATCTATTAATCCAGCTGTTCGGTACACCATACTATCAAGAACGTAGGCCCCTATATTCATTTCTGCTAATTTTTTACGAATGAGAGGAAAAGATGAAATGGGCTGCTTAAATTGAACTCTTTCATTCGCATAGGCCGATGCTAGTTCAATCGTATCCTTCGAGGAACCAAGACAACCTGCCGCAAGCTTAAATCGACCAATATTCAAGATGTTGAAGGCGATAAGATGACCTTTTCCAACCTCCCACAACAAATTCTCTGTAGGAACCTTCACATCTTCCAAAATTAATGGACACGTTGAGGAGCCTTTGATACCCATCTTCTGTTCTTCTGGTCCAGTACTGACTCCTTCCATTGTTCTCTCTACAATAAATGTACTAAAATCTGTTCCATTTACTTTAGCATAAACAATGAAAATATCAGCAAAGGCTGCATTTGTAATAAATTGCTTTGTTCCATTTAAGATAAAGTGCTTACCATCCTCCGATAATGTAGCAGTAGTTTTGGCACCTAGTGCATCTGAACCAGAAGATGGTTCTGTTAAACAATAAGCGGCAATTTTTTCCCCACTAGCTAATGGAGGCAGATATTTTTGCTTTTGCTCTTCTGATCCGAAGTAAACGATCGGCAAGGTACCAATCCCGACATGTGCTCCAAGGGATAGACCAAAGGACGACGCCTTAGATAATCGTTCACTGATCAATGTCGAGCTTACTTTATCGAGACCAAGACCTTGATATTGTTCTGGCACATCAGCACTAAGAAGTCCCAATTCTCCTGCCTTTTGCAGTAGTGTTACGGTAAGGTCGTAATTTAAGCTTTCAATCGCTTCATCCTGTGGCAGAATCTCTCCTTCAATAAAATCCTTTGTTGTTTCGGCAATCATTCGCTGTTCCTGAGTGAAATCCTCTGGTGTAATGACCGAGTTATAATCGACATCGTCAATAATAAAACTTCCACCAACTATTTTTTCCTCCATCATTGTGTTCCCCTTTCTAATCATGATGCTGGTATTTTTTTAGCTTGGATGCACTTCAAACACACTAGCTGCACCCATACCTCCACCGATACACATCGAAACGACTCCGTACCCACCGCCTCGGCGTTTCAGCTCATAAAGTAAGGTGGAGGTTAACTTGGCCCCTGTACATCCGAGAGGATGGCCAAGTGCAATTGCTCCTCCATTCACGTTTACTTTCTCTTCATCTATTTTCAGTTCGCGAATGATTGGCAAACATTGTGCTGCAAATGCTTCGTTTATTTCAAAAAGTTCAATGTCATCCTGGCTCACCCCTGCCATATCAAGGGCTTTGGGAATCGCCTTGATCGGACCAATCCCCATAATCTCAGGTTCAACGCCAGCCACTGCAAAGGATCTAAAGGTAGCTAATGGTTTTAAACCAAGTGCTTCCGCTTTTTCTTTACTCATTACTACACATGCTGCTGCACCATCACTCATTTGCGATGAGTTACCAGCAGTTACAGTTCCTCCCTGCTTGAACGCTGGTTTGAGTCCTGCCAGTACGTCAACACTTGTAGCCGCACGAACCCCTTCGTCCGTGTCGACAACGCTTTGTTCTTCCCAAGGATTCCCGTTCTCATCAACACCCTTACGCACTGTTTGTACGGGGACAATTTCTTCTTTAAACTTGCCTGCTTGCATAGCTGCTGCTGCTTTCTGATGGCTCATTGCGGCAAAGTGATCCTGATCGTTTCGTGAAACATCAAATCGTGCTGCTACTTCTTCAGCCGTAAAGCCCATCCCCATATAGATTTCAGGCATTTCATCGACAATTTGTGGATGTGGAGACATCTTAAACCCTGACATCGGAACATGACTCATACTTTCTACTCCTCCGCCGATAACAACATCTGCATGACCGAGCATAACACGCTCTGCGGCAAAGGCAATTGACTGTAAGCCTGATGAGCAAAAACGATTGATCGTTATCGCTGGAGTTGTAGCCGGAAAACCAGCATAAAGGGAAATAATTCTTGCGACATTTAACCCTTGCTCTCCTTCAGGCATGGCACAGCCAATAATGATATCCTCCACATCCTCTTTCTTTAACCCTTGAGCCCGATCCATGACCGCATTTAAAACCGTACTACCTAGATCCTCTATCCGTGTTTGGGCAAAACGGCCTTTCTTTGCCTTCCCTACTGGTGTACGTGCAATCGATACAATCACTGCTTCTCTCACAAAGTCACCTCATTTCTAATTTAATTACGTAATGGTTTCCCTTTGCTTAACATATACTGCATGCGCTGCCTAGTTTTCGGCTCACCACACAAACTTAAGAAAGCTTCCCGTTCGAGATCGAGCATATATTGCTCACTCACTCGTGTCCCCGCAGGAACATCCCCTCCAGCTAATACGTGAGCCAGTTTATTGGCTATTAGTTGGTCATGATCACTGATATAACCAGCTAACTTCATTTGATAAGCACCTAACTTCAACAACGCCTTCCCTTCGCTTCCAACTACACGAATCTCTTCTTTTGGCTCTGGTGTATAGTCTTGCTCAACCAACCGCAGTGCAGCTTGCTTTGCTTCGTAAATTAAATGATCTTGATGAACAACAACATTATCCTGATCACGCAAATAGCCAAGCTTTTTCGCATCTAGTGCACTTGTCGATACCTTTGCCATGCCGATCGTTTCAAATATTTGGTTGACATATGGTTGTAAATCAGCCTCCGGATTCGTAACAGAGTTGCTAAGACGACAGATCAGTTCCTTACACCCGCCACCTGCTGGTATTAAGCCAACACCAACCTCGACTAATCCGTAGTACGTTTCTGCCGAGGCGACAACTTGATCGGCTGGCAGACAAACCTCAACACCTCCACCTAAGGTCATCCGATGTGGAGCTGCAATAACAGGCTTTTCAAACTGTTTTAAATGATACATCGTATTTTGAAACTGGCGGATAATATGGTCGACTTCATCCCATTCCTCATCCTGTGCTTCCATTAAAAGCATCATTAAATTAGCACCAACACAGAAATTACGTCCTTGATTGGCAATAACGAGTCCATCGTAATTGCGACGGACTTCTTTGATACTTTCTTCAATCATCATTAAAATTTCCGCACCGATCGCATTATTAGGGGAATGAAACTCCAAACAAGCTATTCCGTCACCAAGGTCAAGTAGGCTAGCTCCACTGTTGGATTTCACAACCTTATTTTGCTCTTTAAGTGTACGTAGCGAAATCACTTCAGGCTTTGGCTCTATTTGCTTATAGACACTATCTGATGCGAAAAACATGGTACCTTCTTGCTTCTTGTAAAAGGATTGGTTTCCGGCTTTAATCCAATCTTTTACCCATCGTGGAACACTTTCTCCTTCTGCTTCCATCCGCTTTACGGACGTCTCTAATCCAATCGCATCCCACGTTTCGAATGGACCAAGCTCCCAATTAAAGCCCCATTTCATCGCTTGATCAATTTCTAAAATCGAATCGGCAATTTCTCCTACTTTTTCTGCTGAATAAAGAAGTACTTTTTTGAGCGTATTCCAAGCTAGTTCCGAGTATTGATCTTGCGTCCCTAACAGTGCTTTTAACTTTTGTTTTGTTCCTTTTGCCATTTTTGCAGCTTCCAAAGATGCACCGACAGTTTTCTTTTGTGGCTCATATTCCATGGTCTGGACGTTAAGGGAGAGAATCTCCTTCCCCTTTTCGTTTTTTACCTTTTTATAAAAGCCCTGCCCCGTTTTCTCACCAATCCATCCTTTTTCAACTAGCTTTCGTAAAATCTCCGGTACCTTGAACACCTTCTTCTCTTCCTCATCAGTCAATTTATCGTACATATTGTTAGCAATATGTACAAACGTATCAAGTCCCACTAAGTCCAATGTTCGAAATGTCGCACTTTTCGGACGCCCGATTGCCGGTCCTGTACATGCGTCAATTTCTTCAACTGTATAGCCATTATCAAGCATTTCGTTAAGTGTGATATGCAAACTGTACGCTCCGATCCGGTTAGCGATAAAGTTTGGCGTATCCTTCGCAATTACAACACCTTTACCGAGCTTTTTCTCACAAAATTGATTCATCCTATCTATGATTTCGGTTTGTGTTTGCTTGCCTGGAATAATTTCTAATAGTTTCATATAACGAGGCGGATTGAAAAAATGTGTGCCTAGAAAATGTTCTTTAAATACATTGCTACGACCATCTACCATGGCATTGATGGAAATACCTGACGTATTAGAACTGACAATAATACCCTTCTCCCATACTTTTTCAACACGCTCCAAAAGCTGCTTCTTAATGGCAAGGTTTTCAACAATCACTTCTACAACCCAATCTACTTCTTTGATTCGTTCGAGATCATCCTCGATATTGCCAGGAGTTATAAACGACGCCAAATCCTCATCATACAATGGGGCTGGCTTTGTTTTCTTCAGTCTTTTGATTGCATTTATAGCTAAACGGTTACGGACTTCTTTACTATCTAGACGCAGTCCTTTTCTTTTTTCATCTTCTGTTAATTGATCAGGGACCATATCGAGCAAAAGACAAGGGATACCCACGTTTGCTAAGTGGGCTGCGATGCTTGCTCCCATAACGCCCGAACCAATTACAGCTGCACGTCGAATTTGTCTTTCCATCCTATTAACCTCCTGTTCTATGTCATCCTGTCAGTTTGTTAGAGCTAGACACGCCAAATACCGCTTGCTCTAAAATTTCGGCAATATCCTTTGCCTTCACATCGTCCTCTACTTCGATTGCTTTCGTGCCATCATCTAGCATCGTGAGACAATACGGACAGGCACTACTAATCACTGTTGGATTTACATCAAGTGCTTGTTCTGTGCGAGCTAGATTTACCCGCTTTCCAGCGGTTTCCTCCATCCACATCATCCCTCCTCCTGCACCACAGCACATGCCATTCTCACGGTTACGATCCATCTCAACTAATTCGACACCTTTAATCGAACGGAGAATATCTCGTGGCTGGTCATATACATTGTTATAGCGTCCTAGATAACAGGAATCATGATACGTAATCCGTTCATCCAATTCATACGTTGGCGTTAATCGACCGTCTTTCACTAGCTGATTGAGAAGCTCCGTATGATGAAGGACCTCAACCCCGTCTAAACCAAACTCTGGGTACTCATTTTTTAATGTATTAAAAGTATGCGGACAGGCTGTAACGATTTTTTTCACGTTGTATTTCTTTAATGTTGCAATGTTTTCCATGCACAACTCTTGGAAAAGTAGTTCATTACCCATTCTTCTCGGCGTATCACCGGAATTCTTCTCTTCGTTGCCAAGAATCGCAAAGTTGACACCTGCTTCATTTAGCAATCTTACAAATGCACGAGACACTTTGCGACTGCGATTATCGTAAGACCCCATTGAACCAACAAAGTAAAGAATATCAAAATCAGGATTTTCCTTTACTGTCGGAACCGGAATTCCGTCAATGTCTTCCACCCACTTCGCACGATCTTTGCGATTGATTCCCCATGGATTCCCTTGGCGCTCAATGTTTTGCATTGCACGTTGGCCTTCATGAGGAACACTACCTTCCATGAGCAGTAAATGTCGACGCAAGTCTACGATTTTATCCACATGTTCATTCCCGACCGGACATTGATCCTCACAGTTCCGACATGTCGTACATGCCCAAATCTCCTCCTCGGTCATCACATCGCCAACGAGATTTAGTTCCTCTACATTGTTATCACTTGTCGACCACATCTGTTGCTGGAGTGTCATCGTCGGTTGAATCGTCGTCCCTTGCCCCCACTCGACCTGCTCTCTATCAACATCTTGAATGCTGTGTATACCATAATTAGACTGCGGTACCCAAGGTGATTTCGATGTGATCGCTGCACCTTTTTCAGTAAGGTGGTCTCGCAACTTTACAATAAGATGCATTGGCGAAAGCAGCTTACCCGTATTAGAAGCTGGACAGACATCCGTGCAACGTCCACATTCAACACAGGAATAGAAATCGAGCATTTGTTGTTGTGTAAAATCTTCTATTTTTCCAACACCGAATGATTCCGCATTTTC
This sequence comes from Gracilibacillus lacisalsi DSM 19029, assembly GCF_000377765.1. Lineage (GTDB taxonomy): Bacteria > Bacillota > Bacilli > Bacillales > Amphibacillaceae > Gracilibacillus > Gracilibacillus lacisalsi. The sequence goes on from NZ_KB898671.1 coordinate 25,750, forward strand.
ATCTTCAAGATCAAGGCTTCTCAATTGACCAACCGGTTCTGTTCGTCTTAAAAAAATGTTGATCGGAGCAACCATCAGATGAAAATGTTTTGATTGCGGAACATATACTAAAAACGCTAATAATATCAATAAATGTGCCCACCAAAACGTGAAAAAAAGAATCTGTGCTGTCATCTCTTCAACCGACATAAAAGCTGCTGCAATCAAAGAGGAAAGCGGTGAATACCAAGAAAAAGAGAGATCATGTAGAACCCGCTCTAATCCTAGTGTCAAAAGAACCGATAACATTAAGGAAAAAATAAAGTAAATAACGATGCTCGGTTTTTTTCCTCTTTTTAAACGAGGTAGTTTCTCACCATAACGGCGATAGGCTGCATAACCAACTGCAAGAAATATAAGAAAGACCGTTACTTCCTGAAAGAGGTTAAAGACGTGATAGCCTGGAATCGGAAGTCGATCTGCCCCAAGGCCCTTGACAATGATATCCAAGGCCCCAAATTGTAAGATGATAAAGCCATAAAAAATAATGACATGCATGATCCCACTTTTTTTATGCTTCAATAATTTTGATTGACCGAATACTTGCGAGACAAACGTTCTCAAGCGTTCATCGAGATTCTTTTCGATTTCCACCTGCTTTCCTAACTTAATATATAAGTAACGACGATAAACCACTTTCCCAAATAAATACAAGCCGTAACCAGTTACTAGAAGAAATGCGAGAAATTGAATCCATTGCCAAGCCACATTGATCGCTCCCTTCCTGATACTTAGTAGGCTCAGAAAAGCTTTTGAGCCACCCTTTACCTTACAAGAAACACACATGAATGTGTAAGGGCTCTCATATTATGGATATGAACGTGATTATTAGAAAATGCTTACCATTTATGTTGGAAAGGAGAATGATAAATGGATATCTATGTCATTCTAAAACAGACCTTCGACACCGAGGAAAAAATCATCGTTGAAGATGGCACTATTTCCGAAGATGGCGTGCAATATGTCATCAACCCATATGATGAATATGCCGTAGAAGAAGCGATCCAAAAACGAGAGGAACTTGGGGGTAATGTTTATGTTATTGCTGTCGGTCCAGAGCGAACATCCGAAGCTCTCCGCACAGCATTAGCAATGGGAGCTGATGAAGCTGTATTAATATCAGATGAAAGAATAGGATCAGATGAAAACACCATCTCAAAGGTATTAGCTGCATACTTTGAAGGTCAAAAAGTTGATTTCATTCTGGGTGGTTACTTCTCGGTTGATAATGGTGCTGGTCAAGTAGCGATACGATTAGCACAACTCTTAGACATTCCACATGTCGGATCGATTACGAAGCTTGATATTAGTAATGACAAAGCACTAGCAGATCGTGATGCAGAAGGCGACCTTGAACAAGTTGAAGTCACACTTCCTGCAGTTTTCAACGCACAACAAGGGTTAAATGAACCACGTTACCCAAGCCTTCCTGGAATTATGAAAGCAAAAAGAAAACCGCTACAACAATTAACATTAGATGATCTCGATATAGAAGAAAGCGAGCTAATTCCAAAAACAGCTAGAAAAGACCTTTTTCTTCCTCCTCAAAAAGAAGCAGGTCAAATTCTGAAAGGCGAGACTGCTGAGCAAGTGAAAGAACTCGTTGAAAAACTACAGCATGATGCAAAAGTATTATAATAAGGAGGCATTCTTATGAGTAGAACTATTCTAGTCGTTGCTGAGCACCGCGGTGGTGCATTGCGTCAAGTCACCTATGAGTCACTACATGCAGCAACATTATCCTCAACCGAAAACGACCAACTCCATGTCGCCGTGATCGGTCATTCATTAGATAACCTAACAGAGTCCCTTTCTAGTATTAATGCGGAGAAAATTTATCTTATTGATCACCCAGATTTACAGCAATATAACCCTGAAGCGTATCTTACTGCTGTAATACAAGTGATTGATGCCTCCAATCCAGACGGAATCATTTTGGGACATACCGCTATTGGCCGTGATCTAGCACCAATGATTTCCGCAAAGATCGATGCCGGACAAATTTCGGATGTCACGAATATCGAAAACATCGACGAGCAAGTTGTATATACCCGACCAATCTATGCAGGAAAAGCATTTGAAAAGAAAGTTTTTCAAAGCACTCCATGGGTTGTCACCATTAGACCAAATAATATTGCAGGAGCTGATTCAAGCGGAGATAAAGCAGAAATGGAACATATCGAATATGCTAAACCTGCTTCTTTACGAACCGTTATCAAAGACGTCGTACAGAATACATCTGGAAAAGTCGATTTATCAGAAGCAAAAATTGTTGTATCAGGCGGGCGCGGAGTCAAAAGTGCAGACGGATTTAAGCCTTTACAAGAGCTAGCTGATGTCCTCGGTGGAGCAGTCGGTGCTTCTAGAGGTGCTTGCGATGCTGATTACTGCGACTATTCACTGCAAATTGGGCAAACTGGTAAAGTTGTTACACCAGAAATCTATATTGCATGCGGAATTAGTGGTGCAATTCAGCATGTAGCCGGCATGAGTCAATCAAAGATTATTGTTGCCATTAACAAAGATCCTGAAGCACCAATCTTCAAAATTGCTGATTATGGAATAGTTGGCGACCTTTTTGAAGTTGTGCCATTACTTACAGAGGAATTTAAGAAAGTTTTAGGTTAGAAATGTGTATAGGTGTCATTCAAAATAGTGACACCTATGTTCACCTTTTTTCTCATAGTATTGTTGTAATATTCGAAAGATTCTTCTTCTCGATATCATCCTACCCCCCCAATTATAAATAGAGGTTGAGGTTACTTTTCGTTCCGGGAACAAAAACTGATATTCTCTGCAAATACGTATAATGGCTTCGCTCCCCTTTTCAAAGTGACCACATAAACGACATTCAATCCCTTGTTTTTTCGGGATTGTTGCCATGTTTCCACAGTGATAACATGGGATTCCTTTTTCTAATTGATCATACTGATAGGATGGAAACTGATTAAATGGGGAATTTTCGATATGATTTGCTTTAAGTTTTTCTGAAGCTTCTTTTTCTTGCGAGGTAATGTTCGTGGTAATAGGAAAATGCTTGATGAAGCGATTGATTTGCGTTGGTAACATAATCTGTTTGTCTAAAGGAGCTTGAAAGATAGAACATTCGGGGTTCACAAATATTAAGTAGGAAACCAAGGGGAGTCTGATATCTAGCGACTGTAGTAAGCGCCGTAGAATGGAATAGGCTCGATCACGTTGAACTAGCGGATTATTGACTTCCACTTGGTTCAACATAAATAAATTACCATCGTCCCAATAGTATTCACCGATGAAATTTTTTATCTCAAATAAGAAAATCTTGCCGTTTTTTAATAATATCGTATCCATTTGACAATATTTATTATGATGTATTAGTAAATCTTTTAAGATGATATGCTCTCCTGCTAGTTTATCTAAATAAGTATCAAACATAACCTCCCCTTCAAAACCTTTAGCTAAGCTTCGGTATCGTTTCTTTTCTTCCTCGTTCAATTGCTTTCGTTTAGATAATAACTCATAAGCGATTAATTCATCAGACTTTTTCCTTTGCTTTGTTATCATGAAATCCCTCCCATTTTTACATATTATAACATGTTTCATGATGAGTATTTAAGTACCAAAATGGTGGTCATGGGGAGTCATTTTGGTACTTAATCGTGTATTAAGTACCATTTTAATCAGATAATTTTTATTTTTGGTACTTAAATGTCTTTTTAGTACCATTTTGACTTCATACGAGTGAATTTTGGTACTTAAATTATCCCATCTACAAAAGTGTCAGATAGTTCCACGATCGCATAGGCTAATGTGTAAATCTTTTTTACAAAGGGGTGGTGGTTTTGTCAGGGAAAGTGATTAACTACTATGCTGGTGGCAACACGGCAAAGGGATTCTACAACCTGTTTGAGTCAAATATGCAAGGGTTAGAAAATATATATCTATTAAAAGGTGGTCCTGGTACTGGAAAATCCACAATAATGAAAAAGCTAGCAGATGCATGGGGAAAGCAAGGTTATAATATTGAGCGAATTCATTGTTCAGCAGATAATGATTCTTTAGATGGGTTTATTATCCCCACGCTTCATTTTGGAATTTTTGATGCAACTGCTCCACATGTTTTAGAGCCAAAGGCCCCTGGGGCAATTGAACAGTATGTTAATCTCGGAGTTGCTTGGGATAATACAAAGCTAAAAGCAAATAAAGATGACATCGTTGAGTTGCAAACACAAATAAGTGCTGCATTTCAATCGGCTTATGACTGTTTTGCAGATGGGCTTCATCTTCACGATTACTTAGAGGAAATATATATTAATGAGATGGATTTTGACAAAGCTAATCAAGTCACTGACGAATTAATTCAAAAGATTCTGCTCGATAAAGCAAGTATTCACGGAAATGGTATCGTGCGACATCGCTTTTTCGGTGCCTCTACCCCTGAAGGTGTGGTTGATTTTATTCCCTCCATTACCGAAGAGTTGGCAAAACGTTACTTTATCAAAGGGCGTGCTGGCACTGGTAAATCAACACTACTAAAAAAAGTTGCCACTAATGCGGAGGAAAGTGGCTTTGATGTGGAAATGTATCACTGCGGATTTGACCCGGAAAGTATCGATATGGTTGTTATCCGAGAGCTAGGTGTCTGTGTATTTGATAGTACCGATCCGCATGAATATTTCCCTGAGCGTCAAGGTGATGAAATTGTTGACCTATACGAGCAAACCATTACTCTTGGTACGGATGAAAAATATGAATCAGATATTACTTATTACACCAAACGCTACAAGCAACGAATGAAAGATGGCATCACTTATTTGAAGGAAGCCAAGGCCTTACATGATAAATTAGAAGCTTTTTATATCGATGCAGTAGATTTTACGGTCGTCGATAAGATTTATTCTACTATTTATAAAGATATTGAACAAATAGCAGCAGATACTTAATCATTTTATATGTGCTTCTATACATGGAGCGGACTATCAACAATAAATCCGCTCCTTTTGCAAAAAGAAGATTCTATACCTCCATCGCTCCTCCACTCAATCTTTTAAAACCACGCAACTTACTAAGGTCTTCTATGAGCTTTAAAGCTGCCCTATCCTTCGCTTTCGCTTCAATCATGATATCTGCGGATTTTCCAAACGCTTTTAAAGGTTTTATGAAATTTTTGGCAAAATCAATACCTACATAATCAGCATGTGCTCTGATCTGCTTTTCCGATTTAGGAGAAGATAAGTGAAATTTAGGTGGGTGGCCTGTTCCTTCCCAAGTAGCGAAAATTTTCGGGAGTAACTCCTCCCATGACTCTTTTCCGGAGTTCACCCAATGGTGATGATAATCAAACACAAAAGGCAGACCGTTCTTCTCACAAATCTTTAACGTTTCTTTTGCTGTATAGGTCTTATCATCGTTTTCTAAAGTCGTTTGCATACGTATATTCTTATCAAGCTTTAAAAAATTTTGATTAAATTGCTCGATCGCCTCTTCTTTGTTACCATAAGCACCACCTACATGAAGGTTTATCGTTGCTTTTCTTTCTAATCCCATCGCTCTCAATATATCATAGTGATAAGTCATATCCACAATCGCATTCTCTGTGACATGGTTCTTTGAACTAGTGAACAAAGTAAATTGATTCGGATGAAAACTGACACGTAGCTTATGTTTTTGTACTAGTACACCAATCTCCTTAAAAAGGGCGGTAAAAGGAGTTATAAAGTCCCATCTTACCTCTGGGTGTGTAGCGAGTGGTACAAGTGAGGACGACATTCGATAAACATCTATACCATGTGCAATATTATAATGTAATATACGAATGGTATTTCTTAGGTTTTGTTCTGTAAGATAATAAAGTTTTTCTCTTCTTGCCTCTTTACTTAATTTCTTCCAATTCGTAAACGTTAACGTTCGAGAAGGAGATGCTTCCCAAAGTGAAAGCGCAGTTGAGACATAACCATACCTAAGGATCATTGTTTGACACCAACTTTTGATTGTATATGGAATTAGTTTGAAGCAAAAAAACATTCTCATTCATTATCATGGCATAAGGATTGATCGGCACTTTCCCTGATTATAAAAACAGGATCAGTTCGGCATTGCCGTGCACTTCCACTCCTACGGGATGATTTTCGGCTAAGATCCACTTTGGTAAGCGCTCTTTGTTTACCAAAGTTAGCTTAGGCGAAAATCCCCTGGAATGGGAAGTGGATAGCCACAGCGATGGTTTCCTGTACAAGCTATTTCAAAATGGCTACTCTGCTTACAAATGTGTTGATACTGCGGATACTTTCCTATATTACCAAAAAGGCAATGTTTCTATTTAGTAGAACATTGCCTTTCATTCGGTCATAAATTGTCTATTATAAAATTCTTACAACTTAAAATTTTTAATTAATTCATTTAAATTATTCGATAGCTTATTTAAATGATTGGCACTTAAAGTCACTTGCTCAATTGAGTTACCAGTTTGATCAATGGTTGCTGAGGTTTCTTCAATTCCTGCAGCTGATTCTTCAGACACAGAAGCAATATCTTCAATTGAGTTATTGATCTCGTCACTATTTCCTGCAATATCTCTTAAATTCTCAGAAATATATTTAATTCCGTTCGCCATTTCAGAGAGAGAACTATTAATTCCTTCAAAGGTTTTCCCAGTAGAGATAATTGTATTTCTTCCACTTTCTACTTCTTTATAACCATTTTGTAAAGCTTCTGTCACTGATCCAGTTTCCTGTTGAATATCATTTACTATCTGTGTTATATCTGTGACAGATAAGGATACTTGCTCTGCTAGTTTCCGTACTTCATCAGCAACTACTGCAAAGCCCTTCCCTTGCTCCCCAGCACGTGCTGCTTCAATTGCTGCATTTAATGCTAACAAATTCGTTTGTTCAGCAATGTCTTTAATAACATTCACGAGTTTAGAGACTTCTTGGGATTGCTTATCTAGTCCATTTACCTTATCAACTGATTCTTTTACAATCGAATCAATGATCCCCATTTGATCAATAGAAGAATTCATCAGTTTACTACCTTCATCAGTTAACTGAAGAACCTCTTGTGAAGAAGAATAAACCGTTTCTCCACTATTATTTGCTTCTTTTATTTTGTTACTAAAATCGTTCATCGAATTGGCAAGATCACTGGTTGTATTTGCTTGGGATTCTGAACCACTTGCTAACTCTTGCATAGTGCTAACTACTTGTTCGCTACCTTCTTTCACATTGTTAGATGATTGCATTAATTCATAACTTTGATCATTGAGAGTCTTCGATACAGTAGTTATTTGATTCAACATGTCTTTCAAATTATTGTTTACACGATTAGACGCCTCAATTAAGTCAGCTATCTCATCTTTTGATTTTGTAATTAATGGTTCACTGCTTAAATCACCACTAGCAATTAAGTCCATTCGTTCTTTTAATTGAATAATTGGTTTAGAAATAATTCTTGGTACAAAAATCGATAATAGAATAATGATAATAAGTAACACAATGCCAGAAATAATAGCGATGATCGAATTGGATTCCCCATGTTCGAGTGCTAACTGACTACTTTCTTTACTCTCTGCCTCTCTTGTCAGAGCTAAATCTAAAAAACCATTCGATGTTTCTTCAATTAATGGATCTATTTTTTCTTCCAATATCTGAGCAGCTTCTTCCGTTTCTCCTGCGTGCATTGCCGGAAGGAATTCCTCATCTACTATATTATATATTTGATCAATATTCCCGGTTAATTCCATAGTAGTAGGATTATTCGTTAGGTCTAACAAGTCCTCTTTAAAACCTAATGCAGCTTCCTGCATACCTATAAAGGCTTGCTCATGGCTTTCATTCGCAGTAATTAAATATCCTCTTAACTCATTTTGCTGGGCAGTAAGTACACTTAATAATTTAAAATCTGTCGCAAGTAATGGAATTTCCTTATTTGCCAGTTGTTCCGTTTCTTTTGTCATATCACTAATCGAATAAATCAAATAAAAACCAACCCCTAAAACTAAAACCGTTATCAGGGAGAAAAATGCCATCATCTTCGTTTTAATGCTCTTAAATTGGAATATTTTTTTCATGCTGTTTTCCCTCCATGCTTTATAGTTGTAAGTACAAATAAACTTTGACTTACATACTATATCGACAAAATTCTAGGTTTTTTGTAGTTTTTTCGACAAAATATCCTATCTTTTTCACTGATGGAATTATGAATGTAGCAAAAAAGCTGCCTTAAGATATAAAAGGCAGCTTTTCATTATTTTCTATTGATAATATTTTGCTCTTTCGCCATTCTCTTCGCTATCCTTGGTGCATCCCATAGTGAAGGGAGAAGAAGTAATGACACTGGAGCTGCTGTTACGACAATAAAGTTTTGCAGCGTACCGACTGTTTCCTCGCCAATCGCTAACAAAGAAACAGCAAGCCCTCCAAACATTAGTGCCCAAAAGACTCGAATGAATCGATTAGGCTCATCAGTACCACTCAAAGTCACCGCAACGGTATAGGACATGGAATCAGCCGTTGTCGCAACAAAAATAACCGATACAATGATAAAACCAATCGCTAACACAATTCCAAATGGGATTTGATCCATGATTGCCATCACAGTTGCTGGCATACCACTTTCATTTAGTGCGGTTGAAACAGAACCCGGATTTTCCCTTTCATAAAAAATACCTGAACCACCAACTACAGTGAACCAAAAGTTACTAACAATTGGAGCTATAATGGAGACAGCGACAATCAATTCTCTTATTGTTCTTCCTCGAGATATTCTGCTGATAAAGATAGCCATCATAGGACCATAACCAATAAACCAACCCCAGAAGAAAATCGTCCATGAACCAAGCCAAGCCTGATCTACTCGATATAAACTCATCGTCAAAAAGTTTTGTAGATAGAAGGCTTCTGAACCGATAAATAAGTCGATAATGTACAAGGTCGGACCAAGTATTAACATGGTGGCCATTAAAACAACAACCAAACTAACATTCACTCGGCTGAGCAATTGGATACCGCGCTCAATACCAGTGGCCGCCGAAATCGAAGCAATTACAACTAAAAAGATAATGATTAAAGACTGTGTAGTAAAAGTATTCGAAATCCCCCATACCGCTTCTAATCCATAACCGACCTGAAGTCCTAGAAAACCGATTGGTCCGATTGTTCCAGCCGCTGTTGCTACAATGGATACAATATCAGCCAAAGAGCCAAGAAAACTATTTTTAAAGATTTTCTTACCAAACATTGGGTACAAAAAGGTTCGTGGTTTAAGTGGATAGCCTTTCTGATAATGGGCATACATAAGCACAATCGCTGTCAAGGTGCCCAAACTTGCCCAAGCTGAGAAGCCCCAGTGTAGATAACTTTGTGCCATTGCAGGAAATGTTGCAGACACTGTCCCTTCTTCAATACCTTTAAACAGCGGAGGTGTTGTCAAATAATGATACATTGGTCCAGCCGCAGCCCAAAAAACTCCTCCACTGGCTAACAATGTACATAAAATCATAGAAACCCAACGAAAATTGCTATTCTCCGGCCGCTCCATTTTGCCCAGTCGTACTTTTCCATATTTGCTAAAAGCTAATATTAATCCAATGATAAACATTACGAGCAGTAACACTTGCCAATATGCTCCAAAATATTTCGCTGTAAAAGAGAAGGAATCACTGATCCACTGCCCCACTAATTTTTCATTAAAAATGGAAGCGATGACGAAGAGCAAAAGCAGTCCTCCACTTACAATCAACGTCATCCAATCTAATTTTTTCTTCTTCCTAGTACTGTCATCCATTCTTGTCCTCCTATAATAATGCCACATAACTTTTTATCATTTATTATTCATGTCCTATATCCATAAACTTATTAATTCAAAAAAGTAACGAGAAATTTTTGTGTATGTAAACACAGACACTCAATTATAGGTTAGTGAGGAAAATAAGTCAAAAACACCTTGCAATTTGTCCTTAGCGAAGGCTAGTAAACCAAACTATTCGTATGCTATGTACGCTGATAACATCCATACATATTTTTCATACTTACCTTGTAAAGCAATTAATAAATCAGCTGTTGGCTCATCGCTATTCTCACTTGCTAGAGGTAATCCATCATGTTGAATTTCAGCAATAATTTGCTTATAATCATCCATTAGTTGTTGAATAATCTCATTCTCTTTATCATCAGCGTTCGCTTCTACTAATGTAGCTTCTTCTAAATACTTTGACATAACTGCCAACGGCTTTCCGTCTATTGCTAAAATTCTTTCTGCCACTTCATCTAAATCTTCGGCAATTTGATTGTACATTTCTTCAAAGGTAGCATGGAGCTGGAAGAAATGCCTCCCTTGAACAAACCAGTGATAGCGATGTAACTTAACATATAACACGAAATGGTTTGATAATAATTGGTTCAAAAAATTAATTAATCTTTGATTATCCATATAAACCCACCTTTTAACGCATTTTATAATCCTTATTTTCGCGAAATTTTGTGGATTTATACATAAGATACTTCACTCGACTAGATTTATGAATTACTGCAAAAAACATTTCCTATTTTAACCAATAAAAAACACACCTAAAATTAGTGTGTTTTTCGGCTAGTGATTACTTTGAATTCAACGAAAAAAGTTATCTGCCCTATCTCTATGGTTTTGTTAAATCTTCAAATAAGGTACTTGGATGAATGCGTTTAATCTTACCTATTTCTGAGGGAAATCGACGATGATTGGTTGTTAATATGTAATTACATTCTTCTTGTATCGCTGTGATCCAAACATGGAAGTCATCTTGGTCAAAGCGTCGGAGAGGCTCAGACATTTCTTGAGAAGATACTATCTCTTTTGCTGTTTCATGGTTACATCCGCTTAATTCTACTAATACTTCTCCAATTGGTCGATATTCTCGGATAATAGTTTCCACATTATATCTTCCTACTAAACTATTAACAGGCAATTCCATATAGTGATTAAAAATGGGTGCTATAAAATGATCCATAAAACCTTCGATCTCTAATTGTGTGTACACAACCTTTTTTTCTCCTTTTCCTAACCCTTGACAGGCATTACGGACGAATTCAAATAAGCAAACTCGAGATAAAACTGGCCGGTACAAATATGGGTTTCTGGCTGCTGTTAAAAGTTTGCGATTGGCACCATCAAACCGTAATGCTCCACACAATACAGTGGTATCAATAAATATTTTCGGAGGATAGGGAGCATCATAGATCAAATTCATCTACAGCCCCCGCTTCTTTATTTTTAGTATCTATTTGTTGGAATAGTTGTTCTGCTTTCTTATCTTGCTTTTCTGTCGTAATGAGAACATCTTTTGGTATTTTCCAATGTCCCCCATCGGTTTGATAGGCACCTGGAAATTTTCCCCTTTCACACATACGTCGAACTGTTTGATCACTTATACCTAACCGTTTCGCTATTTCTTTAGGCTTGTAATACAATGATTCATTTTTTTCATCTGAGATTGTGATGTTTGAAATTGGTGCTTTTTCTCTAATGACGCGATATGTCGTGGAAGCAGACCGTTGACTTTGCTGTCTTAATATTGAAGCAATCAACCGTCGTCGAATGATTTTAGAATCAGATTCTGTAAGACCACTTAATACCTCAATATATTCAACTAAAATCTCATAGGCCTCTTCTTCATTTTTTTGTATTAAATGTTTGTTAATTTGCTTTTCAAGATTTTTCAACAATTGAATGTGTTCATTTTTTGGTAGCCTTAATGGAATACTAGCAACAAAAGGAGTAAACATGCCAATGTGACGTAATGATCGTTCTACGACGGCTTTAAATACGATTTTTGCTTGTTCCTTATCTATCTTTGCAATCGTAAGAATACTGTCCCACAATTTTTCTTGCTCTTGATCCCTAACATCAATCATGTACTTCCACCTCCTATTCATATTATATACTATTATAATATGAATATTCAACAAACGTGACAAACTCAACAAACTAAAAATATCTCATAACAATTTTTAAGAATCCAGATACTTTTGTTTTACATTTAACGAAAAAACACTCACTAAAATCGGTTCCAACATTGTGAGTGTTTCATCGTAGAATTCAGATCTGTCTACTAATTAGTTCTGATCAATTTTAATCCCAATAAATTTCATTTCGGTCATGTCTTCTATCGCATATTTAACGCCTTCTCTTCCAACACCACTTTGCTTCACGCCACCATAAGGATGATTATCCTGCCTATACGTTGAGATTTCATTGATCCAAACTCCGCCCATTTCTAATCGATCTGCAACACGTAATGCTCGGTTAATGTCTCTTGTAAAAACACCAGCTTGTAGTCCGTAAATGGAATCATTGGAATACTCGATTGCTTCTTCTTCTGTATTAAATGGAATGACCGATACAATAGGAGCAAAAACCTCTTCTGCAATGATTTTCATATTTTCATCCACATCAGTCATGATCGTAGGTGATAAAATCGTGCCATTTCTTTCACCACCGACCGCAATCCTCGCCCCCTTGTCTACCGCGTCATCAATCCACTGTTTAGCCCGCTTAGCTTCTTCTTCATTAATCATCGGACCAATGTCAGTTTCCTCACTGATCGGGTCACCCATTCGTAATGCTTTTGTTTTTTGGATATATGCCTCCAAGAATGCAGCATAAATTTCCTTATGGACATAAATACGTTGTGCAGAAATACAGACTTGACCAGAGAATGCAAAAGCGCCTTTTACTAATTCTGTTGTAGCATAATCAATGTTAGCATCCTCAAATAATAGGTTTGGTGAATTAGAACCAAGCTCTAAAGTAACCTTCTTAAATCCTGCTGTTTCCCTGATGTTCTTACCCACTGGAAGGCTGCCAGTAAAGCTGATTTTAGCAACTTTGTCATGTGTCACAAGTGGTGCACCAACTTCTTCACCAGCTCCAATAAGTAGATTAATGAAACCGTCTGGCAATCCTGCTTCTTGAAACAGCTTTACGAGCATATAGGCCGAAATTGGTGTTTTTTCTGCCGGTTTAAATACGACTGTGTTACCCGCTGCTAGAGCAGGTGCAAGTTTATGAAGGGAAAGGTTTAATGGGAAGTTAAACGGTGTGATGGCTCCTACTACACCTAAAGGCTCACGCTTGACTAAACCCATACGATGTTCGCCACCAATAGCAGCATCCATAGGTATTATTTCCCCGGGAATATTCTTGGCTAATTCAGAAGCAAATCGGAGAACTTGAATAGACCGTTCGACTTCACCGCGGCTATACTTAATTGGTTTACCAGCTTCCTTGCTAATAATGGTTGCAAAATCCTCCGTTTTATCTACTAACAAATCGGCAGCTTTTCGCAAAATATCAGCACGTTGATGGGCTGGCATAACTTTCATTTCGGAATGGAACTTTTCAAAGCTATTGGTTACAGCGTCTTCGAGATCTTTCTTAGTGGCAAGTTTTAATTCCGCTACTTTTTCATTATTAAAAGGATTATGGACTGCTACTATTTCACGATTATCTTCTATTCGTTCTTGGCCGTTGATAATGGAACCTATTTTCATCATAGTATGACCTCCGTTAACAAATAATATTTCCTAGCTTTTCGGTAAGCTTCATATTTTCACGATAATCAACTGGACAATCAATAAGTACAGGCTTGTTCAACGATAACGCTTTGACTATGGTTGATTTCAATTCTTCAGTCTTTTCAACAGTCAGTCCTTCGAATCCATAAGACTTTGCTAACTGAACAAAATCTGGATTGCCAAATTTAATATGGGATGAACGATTGAAAGCTTTCATTTGATGCCATTCAATTAAACCGTAACCTTCATCACGCCATAAAAGAATCACAATCGGTAAGTTTAAGCGTTTCGCAGTTTCTAATTCTGCACTCGTCATTTGAAATGATCCATCACCACATACAGCAACTACCTGACGTTCTGGGTGAACCATTTTGGCAGCAATGGCACTAGGCACTGCAACACCCATTGATGCTAAACCATTCGAAATGAGGCATGTATTCGGTTGATAACCGTGGTACATTCTAGCGATCCACATTTTGTGTGCTCCTACATCAGAGATAACAATACTGTCTTCCTCCAATACAGAACGCAAATCAGCAATAATCTTTTGTGGTTTCACAGGAAATTCGATGTCGCTTTTAAACGATTCTAGTTCAGTTAGTGCTTCGTTGCGAACATGTGACACCCAAGTTAAATCTCTTTCTTTTTCAGTAATTGCCTTGTTTAGATTTTTGATATTCTCTTTGATATTACCTACAAGATTTAATTGTACAGGATAGCATGCATCAATTTCTGCTTCCTTTGTATCAATGTGCAGGATAGGGGTTTTGCCCTCAGGATTCCAACTTTTTGGTGAATACTCAGCCATATCAAAACCAATAGCAATGATCAGGTCAGACTCGTTAAATCCACAAGCAATATAATCATTACCGCCTATCCCTGCAGTGAGTAGACTATGTTCATCAGTCCACGGTATTGCACCTTTTCCCATGAAAGTATGAACAACGGGGAGATTTGCCGTCTTTACTAGAGACCTCAACTCATCAGCAGCATCCCCTCTTGTTACACCATTCCCAACTAATAGGAGTGGGTGCTTCGCTTGTTCTATTATTTTGGCCGCCTCTTTAATTACTGGTTCATCCGCCTCTGAAAGATGATGAGGGACAATATTTAGAGGTGAACTCTCAATTTCCATCTTTGCAACATCTTCTGGGAGTTCAATATGCGTTGCTCCGGTCTTTTCCTCCGCAGCAACTTTAAATGCTTTCCGTACCACTTCTGGAACTACGTCAGGCGTTTTTATCTGGGTATTCCATTTAGTTACTTCATCATAAACAGATACCATATCGTAATGCTGATGGGAAACCTTATGCTGACGACCTAGGCCAGCTTGTGCTGTGATCGCCACGATCGGACAGAGATCCATGTTGGCATTGGCAACACCGGTTAATAAATTGGTTGCACCTGGGCCAAGTGTTGCCAAACATACACCTGGTTTCCCTGTCAATTTTCCGTATGTTCCCGCCATAAATGCAGCACTTGTTTCATGACGTGTTACAATAAATTGAATTGTGGAGTCATGAAGGGCGTCCATTACATCAATATTTTCTTCACCTGGTACCCCAAAAATATATTCGACTCCTTCATGTTCTAAACAACTGATCAATAGTTCTGCTACTTTCATTGATTACACCTTCTTCTTTTAAGAAATATCGTTTATATCCTTAGGCCGTACCATTGCTTGATAGATATCGTCTAACGACCATGTCCTACCCTTTTCGTCTCGATAAACAATGTGTTCTCGTGTGAATTTGGTCGGTGAATCTAAGCCTGCTGCTGCAGCTAACCGGAATAGACCTTTACGCATAGTAATTAAATAATTTGCCGTACGCCATTTTTTCTCCTCAATCACAAGCCCTTTTTGCAGATCATGATCTGTCGTTGCGACGCCAACCGGACATGAATTGGATTGACATTGTAATGCTTGGATACATCCAACTGTTATCATAAACGCTCTAGCGATATTAACGAGATCTGCTCCCATAGCAAGTGCAATCGCAATCCGGTCGGGTGAAAACATTTTCCCAGATGCAATAATCTTTAACTTATTTCGCACACCATACTTCCGAAGGGCATTATCGACTAATGGTAATGCCGATCGAATCGGTAACCCGACACTGTCCGCTAATTCTTGATAGGATGCACCTGTTCCGCCTTCACCGCCATCTACTGTGAGGAAGTCTGGTCCCATCCCCGTATCCTTAATCGCTTTGGCAAGTTCATCAGCCTCCTGACTACTTCCAATGACAACCTTCATGCCTACAGGTTTTCCCGTATGTTCACGAATCTTTTCTAAAAATTTAAATAAGGAAGGTAAGTCATTAAATTCACGAAAGCGATTGGGACTGTCAATCGACTTAAAGGGTTCAACCATTCTTATTTGGGCAATTTCTTCGGTCACTTTCTCTGCGTCAATATGGCCACCTCGTGTTTTGGCACCTTGTGCTAATTTAATTTCAAATGCTTTTACTTCTGCCATGTTGCTTTTCTCTTGTAATGCATCCCAACTAAAGTTCCCTTCCTTATCTCTTACCCCAAATAAACCAGGCCCAATTTGCATGATAAGATCTACCCCACCCTTGAGATGATAATCAGAAATCCCACCTTCACCGGTATTCATCCAAGTTCCTTTTGCAATGCCTAATCCTTCTGATAGAGCTGTAATAGCTCTATCACCTAAGGAGCCGTAACTCATCGCAGACATACCAATCTGCCCTTTAACCTTGAAGGGATGCCTCGCTTGTTCTCCGATTACAATCGCCTCATCATCTTCCAATAAATAAACAGGGGATTCATCGTTATCCAATCGCTCTTTTCTTTGTGCGAATAAAGGTTCATTAAGCAACAGGTAACGCTCTGTCGTCACTTTCGTCTTGCGATCCATCTTTAATTCATCTGTTAATTTAGGGAACAGAGAATTTCGAATATAATATCCAGGCTCTTCAAAGTCACGTTGTGATCCATATCCAAGGACATCTCGTTTGTATTTTGCCTTTTTCACTATATGCTGATAGTCGTTTCGTGAAAAAGGCTCTCCCTCACGATTATTATGAAATAAATATTGGCGTAACTCAGGTCCGATATTTTCTAAGAAATATCTAACTCTCCCTATTAATGGATAATTACGAAGAATAGGATGTTGTTTTTGTCTTTTGTCTATTGTAAATAAATACGATCCAACCAATAAGAGTATAAGTATTACAACCGTACAAACTACGAATCCAATGATCGTCATAAAGTTGGCGATATTCACATACCATTCCTCCTATTAAGTGAGACTATGATCAAGGTGCTATCCGACACTTCACTTCCCTATTTCACTGGAAGTTTGAGCAGGAATCCTCCAGGCGATAGACACCGGGATCATATTACTAACTTTAGTTTGACCTGTTGTTTCATTATTATGAATGGCCGAAACTAAGGCAGAAAGTTAGTTTATTGAAAAAGGGTACAAAAGGCGGCATATTAATATATACATCAAAAAAAGACAGGCTAATTTACCTGTCTTTTCTTTTACAATAATTATCTTTTGGCTAACCATTAAGATGATTACACTTTATAATAAGCTTATTATATTGGTTATTGGCAAAATTTCTCTATGATTTGTGTTTTAATCTCTTCAACCGGAAATTTCTGAGGATAAGTGGCAATCATCAACATTACGCCTTGCAAGGTAGACGAAAAATATAGAGATCTCTCTCGAGGATTGGCAACTCCTAGACTTTCAAACATTTCACATTGTAACTCAAACTGCCTTGCATTTTCCTCGACGATCCGTTTACTATATTTAATTAACTCTTTATCAGCCTCAGGTTGTGTTTGTAAGTGTAGAAAAAAGCGATGAACTTGAGGATTTGTGTAAACATTATCAATCGCATGATTTACAACATATTTTAGTTGTTCAGCTGGTGTATCATGTGCTAAAGCACCTTCCATCACTTCGATTAATTTTATAATCCGTTCTTCCACAATCGTTGCAAGCAGGTCTTCTTTTCCTTTGAAGTAATTGTAAAGTAAGCCTTTAGAGATTTCTGCTTCTTTCGCTATATCACTAATAGAAGTCGCATGATATCCTTGATTAATAAACAGTTCCATCGCTTTGTGTCGGATATTTTCTTTTGCTTTTTGACGAATTCGTTCATTTTCTTCGGGTGTTCTTGGCATAGGTACAGATCAATCCTTTATAAAATTATCAATCTTTTCAAATATCGTATCTGGATGCGTAATTGTTACCATGTGGTCTGCATTCGCTATTTCGGATAAACGGACATTGGGAACTTTTTTAAAATGTTCTGCTACACGATGATTATCTTGAAAATCGTTTTCGCCTATAATAAACAACGTATTCACCGATAATTCATCTAATCTCACAACAGCAGGCGGTTGTGGCCAAATCATTTCAAAATTAGGCCATGTTAAAATCCGATTGAAGTAGTCTCGATGCATTTGAATCATCAGATCGCGATGTGGGCTTGACATGACAACTTGATACAACGAACCACTCAAAGAGATATCAAGCATTTGATCGATATCTGGAGCAACCAGATTAATGCTGTTAATATACTCATTAAATGCTTCAGAATAATGGAAACCTGATAATGATGGTGCAATTAAAATCAGATTATTTACTTTTTCCGGATAATGCAACGCAAACTCTGTTGCAATTTGCCCCCCTATTGAATGACCAACAAGCATCGCCGACTCTAGCTCTAGATGATCCATAAGTAATAATAAATCTTCAACATAATTGACCTTGTCATTTGGATTTGGCGATGGTGATTTTCCAATTCCACGCACATCAAAGGTAACGACTTTATAATGTTGAGCTAATCGTGGAGCTAAAAATGTCCAGTCTCTCCGATCCGTTCCTCCACTATGTAGCAGTACAATAGAATGACCCTCTCCGGTTACTTGATAATACAAATCCATGGTAAACCCTCCATCCAATTTATATTTCATTCTACTTTCATTTTATTATTGACCGAACGTTTAGTCAAAAATAAAATAGGAAGAATTAAAAATCCTTAAAAAAGAAAGACATGATAACAGACTTTTTCGATGCTGTTATCATGTCTTTTTATTGATCGAAAACATTTACAATCCATCCATATATGGCATACGTGCCTCTGTATTGATTTCTCCTCTTACTTGCTTAACCCAGGTGTTACGTCCTTTTAGCCATTCGCCAAACGCGAAATTAGTTGGTACTCGATTAGAACCCAATCCAATCCCCACTTCCAATGAACCCACATCATATATTGTCGTGTGTAATGTTCCAGCTGACTGCAAATATTTTTCCGAGAATACTTCATTTTCCATATTATTCAATACTTGATAAGCCTCTGCTTTGGAAAGTGATTGTTTTTGCTTTCGTAAAATAGCTAATCGACGTTGGGAATCTGTTAGATGATAGCGATTTGCTTCAGGAAGTAGATCAAAATGGTTCGTGCTTACCGTATCCTCTTTAACACGAACAGCTTGTGAA
This sequence comes from Gracilibacillus lacisalsi DSM 19029, assembly GCF_000377765.1. Taxonomy (GTDB): domain Bacteria; phylum Bacillota; class Bacilli; order Bacillales; family Amphibacillaceae; genus Gracilibacillus; species Gracilibacillus lacisalsi. The sequence continues at coordinate 44,803 of NZ_KB898671.1, forward strand.
GTAGCTTCCACCACATGTCTATTACCAAATCGATCTGCCAACACATAATTAAACGCTACACGATGTGGAACTTCTTTTAACAAGGCAATTGCTTCTTCATTGTTTTGGCATTGCTCTAAAATCATTCGTGTAATAATGGTTGGAATAAAGCCATCACCGGAACCTCGTCGATTCACAAAATTATATCCAGTCATCAGTCCTTTTTCGTTCATCCCATCCGCTCTACCAACAATTCGTTGCGAAGGTCCGATCGTTGCAAATCCTTGTTTAGGCTGATATAACACGAATCTTCCTTCATATGTTTTCGGATGGTAATCGTAATTACGTACTAGAAAATGATCACCGGTTAAAATAGAGCAACCAGATCGTATCCATTCCTGCTGATAACCACTGAAATGCATAATCGCTTGATCTAGCGATAAATTCAAGGATTCTGCTAACCCTTTTAGTTCTTCTAAGAACTGTGGAAACAGCGCATTAATCCATTGAATCGCTTCCGCACGATCTACAGAAAAACGTAGTTTCTTTGCCATATTAGGATTCGTATAGATTGGATGCAATGGAGATTGTTTTAACCATTCCCCCTGTTGAAAACCGAACGATCTATAATCGCCTCTATATTGAATGACATCTACGTGGTATTTTTTCATGATAATTTCCTTTACTATAGTGATCAAGACTATTGATTATTCTCCTTGGACCAATAGTCTTGCTAACGCAAATCATAGCACGGATCATCTCGAAACCAAAGTAGATTGCATATTAAGTGGATCGTACCTACTAGTTATATATCTTAGTGACGTTAGCCAGTGGCGGTAAAATTTTCGGTTGCTACCATTTTTTCGTTTCAAGGATTCTAGAAGTTATTCGCTCATCGATAAATACAGTGTAAGGAGTATACATGGAATATAAGACAAGATAAATAGCTAACTACTCTCCTTTCATTCCTCTCCTTTGTTAATTTCAAAATTTAGTATTAATTGGTTTTATTTATTGAATATAAAATCCTGCAATTTGTTGGTTTTCATTAAAAGTAACTTGAAATGTGACTTCATCAGCATTAAAGATACCTGTAATTAATACAACCTGATATCCATCCACTTCTTCGACAGTATTGAACTCTTGATCGATAAAGTCTCCTAGCTGGTTATGGAGATCATTCCAAATTCCCTCTATTTTATCGGCAGTTAACTGTTCAGCCATTGTTTCGTCAAAGTTTTCTGTTGCTTCATCAAACTTCCCTTCATTTAATTGATCAATAAAAGTCTCTGCCATGCCAATTATCTGATCATTCTCGTTACTTTCAGTAGCAGATTGTTCCTCATCCTGCCCCTCTTGATTTTGATCTAATGGTTCTTCTTTTGACTCATTTGATTGGTTACATCCTGCGAGCAGCATCAATCCTGCTATCATTACAACAACGATCGATTGAAGTTTTTTCATTTGCCATTCCTCCATTATATCTAATTGTTCTCCTTTAGTTGTGTGAACATCCATTCCCCTATATCGTTAATTACCTTCTTGTCAACTTGCTTTGGTGTTTCATACTCTTTAATTGTTCCTTCACCTGATCCTTGGTAATCAACAAAAAAGTGATTAAGATCTGGATAACTACTTATAGTAGCATTTTCGCTATCCTCTAATAGCTCTTGCCAAGCGGTAAAATCCTTCTCATAAGATACTTGGAAATCGTCCTCCCCTTGCAAAATGAAAAACGGTTTATCCAGCTTTGAAACAATTGATGAAACATTATATTGATCCATTTCCTTTAAATAGTAGCCATTCATTCCAAATACAGTCATTTTTTTAGCTTCCTCTTCTGTTATTTCTCTTAACTTCTGAGCTTTTTTGTATTCCTCTTCAACCAGTTCTTTTTGTTCCTTTTTATCAGATTCATTCATCGGTGTATTCTCTAATACGGCTTTATTTTGGTCATAGACAATTTTCCATAAGGGGCGTGGTGAACCAGCAAGTATAATAATCCCCGCATAATCTCCACCTTGTACATCAATTCGAGGAGCTAACATCCCACCAAGGCTATGCCCTAGTATATAGACATTATTTTCATCAATGCGTTTATCACTCTTCAATAATTCTGTAGCCCGAATGGCATCTTCTACTGTTTCTTCATATACCGTAATTTTGTTGGTATCCTGCACTACTTTCTCCCCATAAGTATAGGTTCTTTTATCATAACGAATTACCGCAATGCCCTGTTCTGCCAAACCCCAAGCAATATCACGAAAAGGCTTATACGCGTACACTGATTCGTCACGATCACTTGGTCCAGAACCATGTACAAGGACGACCGCTGGTAAATTTTCTTGATTCTTAGGAAGAGTAATTGTTCCACCAAGCTCATAAGCGGTTCCTTCTCCAACAATAATTTCTTCTTCAACAAGCGAATCTGGCAGACTAGCATTTGTCATACTATTAGGCAGACTAAAACCAACTAATAACTGATTGTTAAAGATCATCCTAACGTCTAGTGTCAGATTCGTATATTCTACTTTTCCTTCAATAACCTCTAAATTATTGCCCCGTTTCTCCACATTTAAGGAATGGACGTCAACAAATTTTCCACCACCTGCTATTCGTCCCTCCCATTGCCTTTCTAGCTGATCCATAGGTATTGAAGCTTGTAATTCTTCCCCAAACCATTGGTTATGAACTGTTTGATAATCTCCAGTTCGCAGTAACTCTATCACCTCATGAGCAGCTTGTTCAGGTGTAAAATCTTTGGCATCATTGGAACAACTAGTAAAAAAAATGATAAGCATTAGCACGCTCCAACTTTTTAGGCTTTTCGCAACGTTCATTTGATTTTCCTCCAATTGCTATTGAAAAAATTACCAAATAATAAGAGGACATTAGCTTCTTTGACTTAATCCTTGTGCTCATGTATTACATGACCATTCCCTTCTTCTTGGCATCTGCATCTAATCCAGCCCCAATTTGCTACACCCATTGCTATTCCAAGTGGTAATCCTAGACCAATATTATCAAATATAAGTAGTCCAAACACTACACCTAAACTAGTACCAATCGACATGTATATACTTAAATAATATCCACTTGTTACTAACTTGTGTTGCTTCTGCAGGTGAGAACTGATGTTAATTAGTTTTTGTTTATGATGTTTAACATCCATTTCAGCTAAGTACTCACCACTAAGTTGGCGTAAATGTTCTTCGAATTCAACCAAATACTGATAGCAATCCTTGCAATCGTCCGAGAAAGAGCTCATTCTTTGAACAACTCGCTTACATTTATCTATTTCAAGCTTTGGGGCAACATGTTCATCAACAGTGTTTCTCAGTTCCTCAAGCATTGTAATAAGTTTCTTCACTCTTTCACTTTCCACTAATTCACCCCCTAAAATCCCCCATTAATCCACTATCTTATACGGCTTTATCTTTGGAAACGTTTCAAATATAGCATTATCACAAAGACTATTTATTATTAAATCATTATTTAACCTTGAAAAGGAAACGTTTATTTCGTTGGAAGATTTAAATGGGGATTCTGCTAGTTATATGTAAGCACATTGATAATATTAATTTAAGGTTGTTTCATAAATTTGTCCAAAAATTTTACTGTTAAAAGCATAATTATGCTTTTAAGAGAAATAATAGGTTTATTCTTCCCTTAATTAAAGTAGGAGGTTAGACAAATGGGTAAAGCATTTCAGCCGAAAGATACAGGAAAATTAACGAATGAAGAATATGGTACGAAAAAAGACAGACGAAGAGAAGAAGCGCTTACTTCTGATGGTACAAAATCAATGAAAAATTTAAAGAAATAGCGAGCAGCACACTTGTGTGCTCGCTGGCTCCTTTGCAAAACACACAATAACCGAAATACTTGTGACTTTTATTGATACTCTATTGAAGTCTTCCACTTCCGAAAAGCCTTTGTTTAGCAATTTACTATAGTGGGTAAATAATTTATAAACCCAATTCCAATAGAAAGGATGAAAACTATGTCCAGAAAAACACAGTATCAACCTATAGGAGGAAATGGGGATGAACCATCAGACACTCAGGAAGTTATTTATGCTAAAGAATTTAAACAAGCAGATATTGCTGGTGGATACCGAAAACCTAAAGTCAATGAAGCTAAAAAGGAAAACCCTAACTTGAAATGACAATGATCATAAAGCAGCTTTCTTAGCTGCTTTTTTCTTTGACTTGTCCCCACAGAAGGGGGTGTCAATAACAGGTGGAATTATAAGGTGATTTGATGCTTTCCTTTTTATTAGGCTATGAGAGACCTTTACCTTCTTTTAAAGCTTAATCAACATATACTCGGTAGGTATAAAATAATTAAGGGCTCGATGAAATCAGCAATCCCATTTGTTTATTTCTAAGAAAACAGCTGCAGGGCTATCTTTCTGTGGTCACTGCAGCTCGTTTCTTTAGACAGTGCTAACCAACCGTAATATCCCCACTTCACCTGCGTACCTGGGGCTACAGCCAACCTTACACAAATTACAAGTACTATGCACCCCTCTAGCGATAGTTACATTATCTGCTGCTGATAATTCGGGTAGTGACAGGCACCAGAGGTTAAAGTCAATGCGAAAGCCATATATCTTTTTATCATTTATTATCTTTTGTCCTAACTCTCAACACTATAATTAGGATTAACAGGAAACATTCCATTGCAATTCCGATTATCGTCCAAGTGAGAAAGCTGAATTCCAAGTGAACGGTGTTATTTTCAAATAGAATAATGGCTAGAACGGCTAGCAATAAACTTAATGGAGTCATTAGTAAGTTTGATGTAGCCCGACCATTTAGATTGAAAAATGCTCGATGAATACAATATAGGGTAAGAGCTAATTTGCTCAACATTACTGGCATCCATATGATAACAATAATTAAATCCAACCGATCCATAAAGTCTGTTATATTAATTTGTTGAATCATGATATAGTTTGGATAGATCGACTTTGACACGATGTTTTCTCCTAAAACCGCAATACTCGTGATAATTAATAGGAATAAAAGGAATAAACCAGTACTTACCCCAATGATTGTAGCTCGCCTCACCCTCTTTTTAGCAGTCACATTTCCAAGTAGGGAAAAGAAGATAAGGCATTCGCCCATCCAAGGGAATAGCTCGAAAGAAGACTTACTCAAGTCTTGTACGGTGTCCGCTCCAAAAATGGGCGTGATGTGTGATAATTCTATTTCATTCAATAACATGAAAGGGAGTGATAGGATTGTGACACCTAGCACAATGAATTGTATAACAGTAATTCTTGTTACCACTTCGATACCGGCAGAGCTTATATAAAGTAAGACAACAGATACTAATATTGCGATCACTTCAATAGGAGTTGTCGGCAATAGCGCTCTGGATGTGAAGTCAACAAAGGCACGTAAATCCCTAATATAAATAATAATTAGAAACAATCCTAACGTTATATAGAAGAGATGGTGAAGACTTGATTTTTGTTCGGTTAAAAAACTACTTTGTGCTTTGTTTCCCCTTCCAAAACCTATTAATAAAAGCACTACCACTATTGGATAGACAAGAAATGGAACCATCCATGTATTTTGATTTGATATTTGTGTCAGGATTTGTGGTAGTGTTATTAACGATGCAGCAAATATAAAATTAGCGACAAGTAAGGCTAATTGGAATGGTGAAATAAATTGTTTCATTAGGAGACCACCATCTTAGTTAAATATCCAACAGTCATATTCAAATACTCTGTCAGTCCATTAAATGAAAAAGGTAATGAAAGGAACAAAGAGATTCCTGCTGTAACCAAAACGAATAAGTAAACCCACTTTCGCTCTTTTAGTTGCTTTATATGTTTATACTGGGTTATCAGGAAAATTAGTAAAATCGATAGGATTCCTATTGTTCCAACCATATTTAATCATTCCTTTATTGTTATTCCCGGATTCGTAGATTCTTGAATTGTTGCGTTTACCTGTACATCAATTTCCATTTCTTTCAGTATGCTACTCCAGTTATCAGCCCATTTCTCCTCCCACTGTCTATTCTCTTGTTGATACAAGTGCCATCCGAAACCATATACATCAATTCCTTCAGATGTAGAGTGATCTAATAGTGCATCAATTTCTTTCTTGATTTTTTTCTCCATGCTGTCTATTACTAACTGGTAGCTATCAAGATTATCCAGATCTGAATCAGCCTCGTTTTGCATCACGGTTGCTTCAATATCCACCGTTAATGAAAAAGAAGGTGTACCTTCCGAAATAAAGTGGGTGTGGTTTAAGCTTTTTTCATCAATACTTACATTTATTTCGTCATTTTCCCCCACAGAAAAAGTGTAGTTTTTCTGTGGCGACTCTTCTAGTAACCAGGAAACACCTAAAGCTTCTTCTTCGTTGGTAAAGAATTTCAATTTGTCATTTTTTAGAATGGCGGCACCTTTGACCATAATTTCGTCTTTCATATTTTCTTCGTCTTCGTTTTGAGTCTTTTTTGTTTCAACAATAGGAATAACTGGATCTTTACCGTTTTTTTCTATATCATTCAAGACATCTTTTACCGAAATTGATAAACCATATTTCGCCATTTCTCTAATCGCTTCCGATGAAAATTGTTCAAGGTGTGGGGTAGAGTTCAGTACTCCAATCGCTTCTCCTTTTGTAATTAGAACATAGGCGGACAATCTAGATTGAGGTTGTTCTATAATTACTTCTAGAGATTTTTTAAATCCACTTCGGGCCATTTCTGCACCGAAAATAATGACTCGCCGGTGAGAGAAATAAAGTTTTCTTGACATCCTTTGTTGAAGATCATCATTGCTTTCTCTTATATTCCTCCCTAATCCAGAGTCAACATAATAAGGCAATTCCCCACCGGAGCCTCCTCCACCACCAGATGAACCAGCTCCACCCATATTACCAGGCAAAGGAATTTGTACAGCTGTTCTAAATCTATTTTCTTCTATTTTGTCAATCCCTGTTGCCGTTACGAAAGCTAAATCGTTGACTTCAATGCGGTCCCAACATCCTGTTAAAACAAATAAACAAAAAATAAGTAAATACCCTTTTTTGTATAAAGTCATTATCATTCTCCCATTCATGTTTATGACTTTTTCTGATTAGGAGAAGGCTTTAAATTACTTCCTTCTCTTACAGGATCTTCTTTTACAAACTGGTTTGGTCGACTGCCCATGTCCCACCAAGGTACGCGGACGAATACGTCTTTTAAGTCACTCCATTTTAATGGGCTAAGTGGAGAGAAATAAGGGATACCAAAGGATCTTAATTTACAAAGATGTGTTAATAAAACAATTGAACCTAAAACTATTCCAAATAAGCCAAACATACCTGCAAGTATCATCATTGGAAAGCGTAAGAGTCGAATGGATATAGCCATATTAAATCTCGGTATCGTAAAGGAAGCAATTCCAGTTAGAGAAACAGTGATAACCATTGGTGCTGAAACTATCCCCGCCTCCACAGCTGCAGTCCCAATAACTAGTGCACCCAGAATACTAACCGCTTGGCCGATAACTTTTGGCAAACGGACACCTGCTTCCCGTAGAGCTTCAAATGAAAGCTCCATAATTAACGCCTCAATAAATACAGGGAAGGGGATGGCTTCCCTACTTGCGGTAATACTTAAAAGTAGCGTTGTAGGAATCATGTCTTGATGGAAAGACGCAATTGCTACATAAAAAGCAGGCATTAATAAAGCAAGAAAAAGAAGGCTTATCCGTAATAAACGTAAGAAAACAGATATATGAAACCGTTGATAATAATCCTCACTTGCTTGTATGAATTGCCAGAAGCTTGTTGGTAGTATGAGTACAAAAGGTGTTCCATCCACAATAATGGAAACTCTACCTTCTAATAAATTGGCAGCTACAGTATCAGGTCTTTCGGTATTTTGGATTTGTGGAAAAGGACTCCATGAATCATCCTCAATTAATTCCTCTATATATCCACTTTCTAATATTCCATCAATTTCAATCCGATCGATTCTAGATAGAACTTCTTCAACTAATTGTGGAGGTGCAAGATTCTCCAAGTAAAGAATCGCTAGCGATGTCTGCGTCTCGCTACCGACAGTTCTCGATACAACTTTTAAATGGTTGGAATGAATCTTTCGCCTTACTAATGATGTATTTACTCGGAGGCTCTCCGTAAACCCTTCACGTGGACCGCGAATAACTGATTCAGTATCTGGCTCTGAAATACTCCTGCTCGAACCACCTTTTGCATCTAATACTAAAGCTTTATCAAATTTATCAATTAACAAAATAGTATTACCGTCTAAAATTTGCTTTATAAGCTTTTTCAATTTATTCTCTTCAGTAACGGAATTTACTGAAATAATTTGTTCCTCTATGTAAGTCGCATCTAGCGCATCGGCTGGTGTTTGCTCCAATAGCTGTTGAATGGCATGAAGTTCAATTCGTGCTGAATCAATTAAACCATCAATAAAAATGATATAAGCTTTATTTTTAGGTGTCGTTATTTGCCGGAATACTATGTCAGATGAGTTTTCAAACTGTTTCTTAAAGAATTTGATATTATTGTCAAGGTCAGTTGATATAGCAGAATCCATTGTTTCTGGCAACTTACTTTTGCGATACTGTTTTATAGTGTTAAACAATCTCCTCATAATAGATAGTACTCCAATACATATTTTGGTTTACTATTCCCTGATAGGAATATTTTTATTCTCAATGGGATGGCAAAGAATCTGACGTATGACTTACTTTATTTGAAGGAAAATGTCGAACGTACAATTCAGTTATTCAGAAAAGCATTGATCTAACAGCTCTTGTATCATCCGATTTTGCAATATTAATTAATTCTTCTCAAACGGGTCGAACTCCTATGCCATTAGAAGTATCCAAGACGGGAAGAAGATAAAAGAAGCAGACTTGCCTATTCATGACCTTTTATAACTACAAATGTTTATATTGGTCTATTGATTATTTATCGTCAGTAGCTTTTGAAAAAAATATGCGCAATAAGTGAATGCAATTGAATAACTGGTATGAGTGGTCAAAACTGTACTTAACTCTATTCTTTACCGCCTACTGGTATTCGATACCAATCTTCTGTAACAACTTCTTCAATTTTGGCAGAATACACATATTCCAGCAATAATCCTGTACAACCAAGTTTGATAGGAGGAACGATTTTGGAATGTATCAAGAAATTTATAGCATTTGATAAATATTTCTTGTGATAAATCTTCAATGAACATCACTTGGAACTATATCATTCAACACATTTCCATTTCACACCAAACATAGTAGAATGTTTCACACTGTAATAAATGTTATCTATATTTTTGATAATTACCTTTTCAAAAATGATTATAGCTAAAAAAGAGAGACTGAATTTTTGAATTTTATCCGATTAGTTAATAAACTGTATTATAAGTAATAGAAAGATAATTCTAGAAATTTCAAAAAATCTGGGTTAGCAATACCCAACCCAACTGGAGGTACATATATGAATAATAACCATTTAATGGTTGATACTGATTGGCTAAAGTCTCATTTAAATGACCCAAAACTACGCTTGCTAGATGCTACAGTGATTATGAAACAAGACGAAAATGGAGTGGATATCTCCTCCGGAAAAGAAGAATATGTTAAGGAACATATTCCTGGTGCAGTTTTCGCAGATCTAATACATGAGTTAAGTGATCCTAATGCTCCCCTCCCATTAACTGCAGCCCAACACGATCAGTTTGTTCAAAAAATGTCTGAATTAGGTGTAGGGGATGATACCTATGTTGTTGTCTATGACCGTGGGCCTGTTGTTGGAGCAACATTCTCAGCTTCCGATTGGGCATCGCGACTATGGTGGCAGCTTCGACTTGAGGGTTTCGATGAGGTATACATATTAGCCGGTGGTTTACCAAAGTGGAAAGAAGAAGGGCGTCCATTGACAAGTGAACCAGGATCTTATCCGAAAGCTACTTTTACTGGACAACGAAGACCTGAACTACTAGCATCAAAAGAAGATGTGAAAGAAGCAATGCATAATAGCTCAACCGTTATCGTTAATTGCCTGTCCCCTGCTGAATTTAAAGGTGAGACAAATTCTTATCCCCGTAATGGGCATATTCCCAACAGTAAAAATGTTTTCTTTGGCGATGTTACAGATCCGAAAACCAAGGGACTGCCGGACAAAGAAAAATTACATGAACTTTTTGAACCAGTCGGTGCACTAGATCCATCCAAAAAAGTGATTACCTATTGTGGTGGCGGAATTGCTGCAACATGGAATGCACTAGCATTGTTCGCACTTGGGCGTGAAGATGTTGCTGTCTATGATGGCTCTATGGTGGAGTGGTCATCTGATAATAGCCTGCCAATAGAAGTAGGTGAATAAGCTATAATTATTGTTGAACCCGGAGTATGATGGCTCCGGGTTTTATAACGTCATGACAAGATTTCAACCAATCCATTATCCATAGAGATACCACTGAATTATCTACATGAAGGTCAGTCTTCTTTAATTTCATTCGTACCACTTATTACCGGATTCACATATTTATTCCTTTTCCTTCTACTCTTTTTCAACTAAAAATTTATGTTCCTGTAATTAATTAAAGTTTTTATCTTACTAGATACAAGTTTACTTATCTTCGATTTTATCGGCCTGTAGTAGACCTTTAGCCCCCCCTTTCTTTTCATACTAAAAGTCACATAATGTTGATATTTTTATAATATTAAGAGATAATGACGAAGTTGAAAAAATATTAATTGAGGTGAAAATGTGAAAAATGTTAGTTCAGTTTTTTGGTACACGCTTATAATTTGTGCCGTAATAGTTACATGGGGAGCTGTATCGCCAAATCATTTACAGACGGTAACATCAAATGTAACAACGTATATTTCTGAAGCATTTGGATGGTACTACCTCTTAATTATTATGCTATTACTCGCTTCTTGCATTTATTTAATTTTTTCAAGATTCGGGAAAATTAAATTAGGTAAAGATGACGACAAACCTGATTTTAATTTATCTACATGGTTTGCCATGTTATTCAGTGCAGGAATGGGGATGGGATTAGTCTTTTGGACTACCGCGGAACCAATTTCTCATGCATTTAAGAGTCCACCAGGGGCAGCGACAGGATCTAATGAAGCGATTAGACAGTCATTACAATATTCTTTTTTCCACTGGGGGATTCATGCATGGGCAGTTTATGGCGTTGTAGCACTTGTATTAGCTTATTTTAAATTCCGTAAAGATCTTCCCGGATTAATAAGTGCAACACTGATACCGATATTCGGTGAAAAAAGTATGCAAGGGTGGCCTGGAAAAGTCATTGATACGCTAGCTATTTTCGCAACAGTAGTTGGTGTAGCTTCTACGTTAGGTTTTGGATCAGCCCAGATTAATGGTGGCCTTGCTTACCTTTTCGATACTCCAAATAATTTTGGAATGCAATTATTAATTCTAACCGTTGCCACTGTATTATTTATTATTTCAGCTTGGTCAGGTATTGGGAAAGGAATAAAATATTTAAGTAATATAAACATGGGACTTGGTTTTGCATTATTACTACTGTTATTTATTGTTGGACCAACGATATATATTTTAAATATGTTTACAACAACGCTTGGTAGTTATCTTGCAAACTTTTTTGATATGAGTTTCCGTCTGTCACCATTAAATGAAAAAGGTCGAACTTGGATTGATAATTGGACAATCTTCTACTGGGCATGGTGGATATCATGGGCTCCATTTGTCGGAATTTTTATCGCTAGGATATCTAAGGGACGAACTATAAAAGAATTTATGCTTGGTGTTCTTATTGTCCCCGCGTTAGTATGTTTCATATTTTTTGCCGTATTTGGGGTTTCTGCACTAAATATTGAGCAAAATGGAATCGATGCTATTTCAAACTACTCTCTTGAAACAACAACGTTCGGAGTCCTTCAACATTATCCACTAGGTCAACTGATGTCACTTATCACCATTGTCGTCATTGCGATCTTTTTCATCACTTCAGCTGATTCAGCAACATTTGTACTCGGTATGCTTAGTACATCAGGCTCGATTAACCCTGCCAATTCCGTAAAAATCATTTGGGGACTTACAATGTCAGCAATGGCAGCTATTATTGTCTACTTCGGTGGTACACAGGGATTACAAAACATGTTGATTATTGCTGCATTACCATTCTCTATCGTGATGCTTTTAATGGGAGGATCGTTCTACAAATCAGCCAAAAAAGAGGTCGTAAAAGAACCTAGACGAAGAAACCGAAAAAGGAAAAAACAAGCAGAGCAAAGTGAGCAATCTATTTAATTACATGTTAATACATTCTTACCAAACCACTCTTGGCTTCCGTAAGCCGAGAGTGGTTTTTTATTTCTATACATCTACCATCCACCTTCCGAATAGCGGTGAAAAATTCAAAAAATGTCACTGACGTTCACTGAGCTTCACTGAGCTTCACTGACCAAGCTAAATGCTACTCAATGCCACTCAGCGAGTTTGGAGGAATTTTAATCCACTGCTAAAATACACAATATCATAACAAAGAACTGGGAGGAATGAAGATGGCTAAAGAACAAATTCGAATCGTTGATACAGATATACACGAGCGAGTCCAATATGAGGATATCTTGAAATATTTAGATGAACCTTTTAAACATTACATTCAAAACTGTCATTGGATCCAAGAAAAGCATATGCCATACACCCAGCCTGCTGTTGCTGGTGTAGATCGAGCAGATGCAATCATACCAGATGGCCGTCCAGCTGGATCAGACTTAGCCTTTATGCAAAAACAGTTGCTAGATGATATCGGTCATGAATTCGGCATCTTAACGAGTGCATTAGACCCTTCGCCATCATCTATGCATGGCTGGTATGAAATGGCGACTGCATTAGCAACTGCCTACAATGATTGGCAAATTGAAGAATGGTTAGAAAAAGATGACCGTTTATATGGATCTGTTCATATCGCAGCCCAAGATCGCGACGCGGCGGTAAGGGAAATTGAAAGAGTCGGGTCCCATCCGAAAATGGTGCAAGTTTTACTACCGATTGATGACATCATGTGGGGCGATCCATTCTACCATCCAATTTTTGAAGCAGCAGAAAAGCATAATTTAATGATCGGTATGCACCATAATGAACCACCTGTCTATTACGGTAAATGGCCAAGATACTTCATTGAGTGGCATACTTTAATCCCGACTGCTCACATGAAACAAGTAACAAATATGATTTTCAATGGCGTTTTTGATAAATATCCAAACCTTGGCTTAATGATGATCGAAGGTGGCTTCACTTGGGTACCTCACATCATGTGGAAAATGGACCAACAATACCGCGATTTACGTCATGAAGTGCCATGGTTAAAAAGAAAACCTAGTGATATTTTCAAAGAACAAATTCGTGTTACTACACAACCAGCGGAAGAACTAACTAAACAAGAATTTGCATCTCTTATTGACCAAATGGGGACCGATGAGATCCTATGTTTCTCTACTGATTACCCGCACTGGGATTATGATTCGCCGACTCGTGCATTACCGAATATGGACCCAGACCTAAAGAAGAAAATATTCGCAGACAACGCAAAAGCATTTTATCCAAAACTACCAAAGTAGGAGGGTTAAATTATGAAGGAACAAGTCGTATGTAAAACTACAGATATCGAACCTGGTGAAATGAAGGCTACTAATTTCGGAAAGCAAAATGTGTTAGTTTGTCGAACATTAGATGGTGAATTTTACGCATTTCTAAATCAATGTACACATCAAGGGGCCCCACTTGATAAAGGAATGATCTGTGGAGCGACGACTAATGAAAGTAAACCTGGAGACTATCATTACTGTCGAAAAGGTGAAATTATCCGTTGCCCATGGCATGGAAGAGAGTTTGACATTAAAGATGAAGGTAGAATGCTAGCTAATCCAAACAAAAAACTGCCTAGTTATAAAGTTAGAATCGAAGAAAAGAATGTGATTGTTTATAAATAAACAGTAAAAGAGCAGACAACTATTTAGTCTGTCCATCTAGCATATTAAAGAAGAAGGTGAAAAAACTATGAATCGATCAGAAAATGTCGTAGATTCAATCATTATTGGTGCAGGACCAACGGGCTTGTTCGCTGCCTTTTATGGAGGTATGCGTGAAATGTCAGTCAAAGTCATCGATAGCTTGCCACAAGTTGGTGGGCAGCTGATGGCTTTATACCCGGAAAAATATATTTACGATGTAGCTGGCTTTCCAAATGTTTTAGCAAAAGATTTAGTAAACCAATTGGAAGAACAAGCGAAACAATTCAACCCAGAAATTTGTTTAGAAGAGAATGTGACATCCGTAGAAAAACTGGATGAGCAATTATTTCAAGTAACGACAACAAAAGAGGTTCACTACGGAAAAACCGTCATTATAACAAGTGGTGCAGGTGCCTTCCAACCACGCCGTCTCAAGCATGAAACAGCTAGCGAATACGAAGGAAACAACCTTCTCTACTCGATTACGGATCTGCAAGCATTTAAAGGTCAAAAGGTGTGTGTTGCAGGCGGTGGAGACTCCGCTGTTGATTGGGCTCTTATGTTAGAATCCATTGCCGATGAGGTTTCACTTGTCCACCGACGAAATGATTTTAGAGCACACGAACACAGTGTTAATCAATTGAAAGAATCATCTGTTCAGATAAAAACACCAATGGTTATTGATGAGTTAATCGGTTATGACGGCTTGATAAAACAAGTTGTCATTAAAGAAAATAAGGGGGAACGGACTGAGGAGCTTGAGATAGACGCTCTTATTGTCAATCATGGTTTCCTTTCTGATTTGGGTGCCATTCGTGAGTGGGGAATAGAACTCGAAAAAAAATCAATTGTAGTAAACGAAAAAATGGAAACAAATATCACAGGGATATATGCAGCAGGTGATATTACAACACACGCTGGTAAAGTAAAACTAATCGCCTCCGGTTTTGGTGAAGCGCCAACTGCGATTAGCCAAGCGAAGCATTATATCGATCCTAAAGCCAAAGTCCAACCACCTCATAGTACAAGAGTATTAGGCGGCGTGTAAAACTTGATTTCTCAAGAAAAACAAGTAGTAGCAACTCAAAGCTATTTCACAGATTTACTAGCTATTTTTCTAACCTTTATCAAAATTAGCCCTCTCACCTTTGGCGGTGGGGTCGCCATGATTCCCCACATTGAGAGTAAAGTAGTAAATAAACGAAAATGGCTTACAAAAGAAGAAATTCCAAACGTTGTAGCAGTAGCTCAAACAGTTCCTAGTTCGATTGCAATTAATTCCGCTATTTATATAGAGGTGTCACCAGTTTGGGTTATTTGTTGTTCAGCGGTACTAGGGATCGTGATTTATTGTTTTTAAAAGGAGGAAGTCAACTTGGTAAAAATAAAAAAGATGTTTATAGACGGAAAATGGGTGGATGCCAATAGTGGTCAAATGCGTACCATTATCAATCCATACAATCAAGAAGAAATTGCAATGGTTGCAGAAGGAGATCAATCGGATGCAAAAGCAGCCATAGCAGCTGCAAGACAAGCGTTTGATCAAGGGAATTGGCCCAACACACCAGCAACAGAACGAGCAGGCATTGTTCGAAGAATTGCTGAGCTAATCGAGCGTGATAAAGAAGAACTAGCTGAACTGGAATCACTTGATACAGGTAAAACAGTAGAAGAAAGTCGCTGGGATATGGATGATATCGCCGGAGTATTTCGCTATTATGCTGAAATCGGCGACAAGGATGGTGGAGAAATCATTGCGTCCCCTGTTCCAAATTCGGTGAGTAAAGTTGTACACGAGCCTGTAGGTGTTTGTGGACAAATTACACCTTGGAATTATCCATTACTACAAGCATCTTGGAAGCTTGCACCAGCCTTGGTCACCGGGAACTCGCTTGTAATGAAACCAAGTGAAATTACACCTCTTACAACCGTTAAAGTATTTGAATTAATAGAAGAAGCAGGTATCCCAGCTGGTGTGGCAAACCTAGTGCTTGGAGCAGGCAATACAGTTGGATCGGAGCTTTCTACGAACGTTGATGTCGATTTAATCTCCTTCACAGGTGGAATTGAAACGGGGAAAAAAATAATGCAAGCTGCTAGTGTTAATGTAAAAAAACTTGCGCTTGAACTTGGTGGGAAAAATCCTAACCTTGTTTTTGCTGATACCGACTTTGAAACAGCAGTGGATCAAGCGATGAATGCAGTATTCTTCCATGCCGGACAAATTTGTTCAGCTGGAACACGACTAATTGTTGAAGAAAGTATTCATGATAAATTCGTAGAAGCACTAGTCGAGCGTGTTAAAAACATTAAAATCGGTAGTGGTTTTAATCCGGATACTCAAATGGGTCCACTTATTTCAGCTGAGCACTTAGCAAAGGTTGAGCACTATGTGGAAGCAGGAATAAAGGAAGGCGCGCAGCTTGTACTCGGCGGTAAGCGTCCAGAAGAGCCAGCACTGCAAAATGGCTTTTTCTATTTACCAACAATTTTCACGGATTGCACAGCAGATATGAGTATTGTGCAAGACGAAGCTTTTGGTCCAATCATTACGGTAGAAAAATTTCGAACAGAGGAAGAGGCTGTTGAGCTAGCCAATAACTCTATTTATGGATTAGCTGGTGGCGTTTGGACCAACGACATCGTTAAAGCAGAGCGTTGTGCTGTCAAAATGCGCATGGGCACTGTGTGGATTAATGATTTCAACCTTTACTTCCCTCATGCTCCATGGGGCGGCTTCAAACAATCCGGTATCGGTCGTGAATTAGGCAAACTTGGACTAGAAGAATATACAGAAACAAAGCATATCTTCCAAAACTTGAATCCAGAACCTATTAACTGGTTCGACAACGAATAGCAGCAAATATTTATATTTTGTATGAAATAAGGTATCGATAATATCTTCAGTTTCTTCCTATTATTATTAATTATTCAGCTGCTTTCTGAGAGATTGAAAAAGCCTCACACAATTTGCAAATTATGTGTGGGGCTTTAAATAAATTAGTCTCAAAGTTCTTTTTATATTGGGTCTGTCATTAAGGATTCGATTTTAATGTTAAAATTATAAAAACATACTTATGATGATAAATCAACCGCATTATAAAGCGTAAGTTCATTTTCATCATATCTATCGTCATATTTGTCCATTAATAATAAAGTCCCGAAAAGAATGACAAAACTAAATATAATCAACAAGAAGATGACAATGATTATGTATAAGCATATCTTCTTCCAACCTACACTTTTAATTCTTTCCAGCAAAACAACACTACCCCCTTTGTCCCGTTACCTAATAATGATTGAACACTATCGTTTACATGCTTGGCTGGTTGGGACGATATTTTGTTTGAGTTGTATTCGTTCAATGTATTACGCTCCTATCATTCTACATTTTTTATGTGATTTTATTAACACCTTGAACGAAAAAAGACGACCCGAACGGAATCGCCTTTCACATATCGTTTCCATACTGTACTTGTCGCTTAACCTTCTATCGAATTTAAGCCATGGACCACTTTGAGAAGTACCCAACGAAATTAGTTGTTGTTTTTTTACCGAAAAGAGTTATCAATTTCAGAAACCTTGGCCCTCCCTATCTTGTGGTCTGATATGATTGTTCAAAACTGTACTTTCTCTATTTCCTTACCGTCTACTGGGATTCGATACCAATCTTCTGTATCGACTTCTTCAATTTTTGCATAGTACACATATCCATCAATAATATGCAAAAAATAGACTGACCCTTCATCCAATTTCTCACTTTCCATTGTATTTACATCCAACCTATATAGACTCCAATTATCAGAAGGGTTCCGATAAAACACATGGTTATCAACATTAAATCCTTCTACGGGATATGTTGTTAACTCTTCCTCTTTTTCTGTTTCAAGGTTGAAGCGATACAAATGGTAGTTATGATTTGCATTTTCATAATATATCCAATCATCTTCCATAGCGAAACTTCTAGCACGTTTTCCATCTAAAGCTGTTTCTGATTCTTGTGAATAAATATCAACATCAATATCTGTGTAATATAGCTGATTATCTTCCGTTTTTTGATAGACGATTTTGTCATTTTCTATTATAAATCTACCTACATCTTCGAGAATTCTTTCTCCATAACTTAAATTTGTTTTTTGTTTTTCAAGATAGACTCGTGGTGTAGGTGTATCACTGACTTCAAGATAATACATCCATTCATTTTTCACTATTAGATTAGTTGCTGAAATATCATAGATCTGTTGACGGTCTGAGCCGTCCTTATTCATCTGAATTAATTTTGCTCCTTGCGTCAAATCAGCAGGTTCAGTTATCTGTATGTAATATAACTTATCATTAACCACATTAATATTTGCTGCTCTTTCTTCGGAGAGCCGTGTTTGATCAGTCCCATCCCTTCTCATGCGATTTATTCCTTTGCCAAGCGAAGAAAAATAAATCCATTCTCCGTCTGTAGCCCACTTACCATGATTCATAATATTAGCTCCAGTATTACCTAATTGTTCGACTTCATCTTTATTATCCTCTTCGTCTTCCTCCTCGATATCTGTAGTGAAATGTTCTGCAATAGTAAGTGCATTCTCGATTTCATCTGCTGGTAATTCTAGATTTTCTATTTCATTATGATTAGATAGTACAAAGGTGACTGTCTCTTTCATTTGGGGAGGATTTGACTCTACAAATTTACTTTCACCAATGTAGTCAATCTGCAATTCTGTTAATTGAAGGGACTGTTTATTCACTTTAATACGGACATTGAGCTCTACGATATCTATATAATCGAACATTAAAGATGCTGCCACCCCTCGTTCAACGGATGAGGATTTAGCAAACACCGGATACAATGCTTTCAGGATGCTAATATTCTTATCCTTATTTTCTCCATCGTACTCATAAAGATAGTTTTCACTTTCTTTATTAAACTGTAACATTTCTATATTCTCGTAAAGTTTCTCCATACCTTTAAGTAATATTGTTTCATCTGTTATCTTACCTTTCACCAGATAATCAAGGTCCGGGTGATTATAATACACCATATCCTCTTGATAATAAGTGAGCATGTTTTCCCATTCATCATATAATTTCTGTTTCATTTCCATGCTAGCATGAAAAGGATCAACTGTTGTTTCTCCTTTAAGTTCCAGCTTTGTTTCATTATCCATACCGTCTATTTGCTCTGCATCGAGTTGAAAACTAAAACTCTCTAATTCTTTAGTGTTTTCTATCATTTTCTGAAGGGCATCATCTTTCGATAATTCCTCATTTCGGCAACCAATTATTAGGAAGATAAGTAAAATACCTAGACACCACTTTATAACATTGCTTAATTTCATATATTTTGCACCTCTAGACATTCTATTACTTCTTTACCGAACCAAGATTTTGTGAAAATAATCTTTAATGGTTATTTTTCGATAAATTCATCTATATGTTATTTAATTATCTCAGTTTTTGAGTTATTTGTCACTAATTCATATGAATATGGCTCCCGTAGAATCATCTCTTTCCCTTTCAGAGATAATTCTTTTAACATTAGCTACTATTCTCTCCGTTACCCTTATAAGAGTGAAATGAATAGGGGAAATAAGTAAGTGATGGATTGTAAAATGACACATCAGTCTTAGTAGAATGGTTATAACAATATAGAAAAGACCACTAAATCATAAAGTACTCTTAGCTTCGATTTCCAAGATCTCACTTGATAAGATATCCGGTTTATCTCAAGAAAAGAGCTAGTCTGGAAGATGCATGGTAATAAGGATCAAATCAGTATGGAGTTTTTATGATCACTATTTTTAAGAGAGACTATAATAATATAGATTGGAAGGAAAAATCAATGGACTTTTCTGATTTTTTTGATATTTCTCTCTCTTTTTAATAGGTAACCTCACATTTTTTTAAATTATTCTTCGTTATAGCCGCGTAGAATAAGTTCACCTTCTCCCCTGTATGTATGGGTTCATATATCGTTTTTATTGGTCCAGCTTACTTTTGTGGGATAAAAAAGAAAGATGATTAACAACCCCCGAGATGATATAATAACATCAGTATGATAACGCTTATCCAAGTAACAACTTAGAAGAACTTGTTTATATCCCCTCGTTTCTTCCTATATGCTATCTTAACTTGTCACCATATAGTGTAAAATGATAATACTTTGACACCATATTATTTGAATTGACGATATACTTTTTTTATTGAAGTACTTTGTACAAAATAATAATTTAAATAAGGAGCATTAGAAATGGAAAATATCAGAAAAAGAGATGGGTTTGATTCTGAGAAATTGTTTGTTTTACCGGACTATGTACAGGAAGAACTAGTTGAGCATGCATTAATAAAAGATTTCTTTGTAACAGACATAGGATTTTTCCCCGATGCTAAATATCACTTTCGCGAAAGGCAATCAGGTACAAAGTCACATATTTTCATTTATTGTTCTAATGGTGAAGGATGGGTTGAATTAAATAAAGGACCAAAACAAATAATTTTAAAGAATACTTTAATTGTTATACCTTCTGAAACCCCTCATTGTTACGGGAGTAAGGATAGTAATCCATGGAGTATTTATTGGTTTCATTTAAGAGGAAAGCACGTCTCACACTTTATTGAAAGCTTTGGTTTAAATGGTGAACCATTGCAATTTCCTAGTAATTTCTTTACTAAATTCACAGAATTATTTGACCAGTGCTATAATATGTTAATTGATAAACCATATTCCAAGGTTCACCATATACACGTTTCACAAACCATGCGCTATTTTCTTAGTACAATAGGGATTACGAGTCTACGTTCACAGCAAGAAGAAAAGAGGGAACATTATCTGGAGAGTGCCATCCAGTATATGATAGACCACCTTCATACCACGATCAAACTATCCACTTTGGCAAAATTTATAGGGTTATCTAAACAACACGTTATTTATATTTTCAAAAAAGAAACAGGCTTTCCACCTATCGATTATTTTATTAGACTTAAAATGCAGCGTGCCTGTGAGATGTTAGATTTAACAGATATGAGTATAAAAGAAATTTGTAATTCTCTTGGTATTACGGATCCCTATTATTTTTCAAGATTATTCAAAAAAATTATGGGCTCATCGCCAACAGCTTACCGGAAAGAACAAAAAGGCTAAAAATATAACTATATTATATTAATTTTAAATTTATACCGTTGTAATCGGTTGCGCATTATCTTTGTATTATGTAAAAAATCCAAACGATATCGAATCATTGTCCGATAATCGTTTGGATCATAAAACACTTTGGTCTCAGAATCGTTCGTCACATACTTCATAATTATTTTTAATAACAAATTTA
Source organism: Gracilibacillus lacisalsi DSM 19029 (assembly GCF_000377765.1). Lineage (GTDB taxonomy): Bacteria > Bacillota > Bacilli > Bacillales > Amphibacillaceae > Gracilibacillus > Gracilibacillus lacisalsi. Next base: position 66,109 of record NZ_KB898671.1, read on the forward strand.
ATATCTTAGATTAAATAGTGATTTTACTTTAAATGTACTAATTAATTCACCTACACTAATCGAAGAATCTGGTTGAAAGTTACTGCTTTTTAAGTACTCAATTATTTTAAAGAGAAGAAAATGAGATTCTGGACTCTTCATCATTTTTCGATCAGTTAGATTTAAAGTTGATACAAAGAGCTTCCCTCTCCCCACATTTACCTCATAAACATATGCTAGTTTTTTGGATCTATTGAAATTATCGATTACTTCTATAATTGGCTTCACATTAGGCGTCAATTCTAAGTTTAGAGCAATCGTACGATCTACTAAATGATACCAGCCCCAGTCAGAGTGCCCATCATTTGGAAACTCATCGAAAACTGGATGTGAGTGGATGCGCATTCCCATTGTTGTTCCTACTTGTTCAGGAAACCATAAGTAATTCCAAAATATTGGTAGATAACGAGTTAAGACCTCATCATGTTGACCATTCTCCTTAGCCATTAGCCATACCTTTCCACCATCTACTAGAAATTGTAAGACATCCCTTCCTATTTGATCTGTTATGGCTAAATCCACATCTTTTTCTTTTTTAAAACTATGCTCGTCTAACCCGATTGTTTTTTCAACTCGGGCACCAAATAAAGCGGAGCGCAGTTCGGGAATATTAGTCCAAGTCCGTTCAGGCTTTTCAGTAAGCTGTTGACGTGGAAATACCCAAAAATCCCACTCATTTTTAAACGTAATTCCGTTTATTATTATGGAAGCCTCAAGCGTTACCTTTTTTGCTTCATTTACCGATATTTCTTCATTAATTTTTATTAAATCTATATTTCCAGTTCCAGGGATATCATTTATAATAGTTTCTCCCTGCTTCCACACGTTTTTATCAATATTTAATGACCATTTGAAATCCGCGGTATCTACTGGTAAGCCAAAGTGTGATAATTCTATACTTACTGCTATTTCTTCGTCATTGTAAAATGTTCGTTTTTTGGATCTCATTAATAACACTGTTTGCTCATTAAATTGACGAAACTTATTTGGTTCTACCACATTTTTCGAATCCCAGAATACATCTAATATTCCCACAGTAGCATGGCCTTGACCAGGAAAATCGCGTATATCCAATAATTGAATTCCTGAAAGGTTAGGAGTTCTTCGTGCTTTTTCCATATTCTCCTTTAAGGAACGAATAAGGTGTATTCCTGTTGATTCAATAAATTCATTTGTACGGGAAGTGATTCTTTTTGACTCCAAAGTCTTATTAATGCTTTCTAACCAATGAGGTTTAAGTATACCTTGATATTTAGTTTCCTCTTCCGGTCGCACATACATTGTAAATTGACCGTGCTCATGTGCAATTAGCGGATTTTTCTCTAACCGGGTCACCTCACCATAATCAGTAGTTGTATCTGCTGTAGCAGCATGATCAATATTGTATGGAGGATGCCAATTGAGTGTTGGGACAAAAAAGTCACCCTCACGGCTTTGAGAAGGTAATTGACCATGGCCAGTATTATCTGTATAAATACGACTAGAATCTAGTTGTCTTGCTAAATAAACTAATTCATTTAACTGTGGGTGGCCGTCTTCAGCAATTAATTCATTTCCCATCGATAACATCACAAATGAAGGATGATTCTTTAATGACCTTATTACTCGCTTCAACTCTCGCGTTAAGAAAGTATGGACTTCTTCAGGTGCTTGACTCTCACTTTTGGTATACTGTTTACTCCAATGCGGTAATTCGGTTTGCACAAGCATACCAGCTTCATCTGCTGCTTGCCAGAAAGGTTCTGGTGGGGTCCATCCGTGTAATCTCACATGATTAAAACCGTAGCTCTTCACTACACTAAATTGTTTTCGATAATGCTCTATGTCCCATTCTGGATAACCTGTTTGCGGAAAAATACAACAATCTACATACCCTGTTAAAAATACAGGAATTTCATTTAATAAAATTTGATTGTTTTCAGTGGAAATGGTCCTTAGACCAAATCTTACGCTTTTTGTATCATATTGCTTTCCATTATATAAAAGTACAATTTCTGCATGATACAAATATGGTTCATTTGGAGACCATGTTTTAGCTTCATCCAATTCTATTTGAATAGATTTGGTTAGCTGTAAAACTGAAGTCTTATCCAAAATATTTGATTCATTAGATTTAATTAAAGTATTGTTTTGATCATAAATATGAATACACATACTCCAATTATTTCTATCCTCACAGTTTATCCTATCAACTTCCACTTCGAAGTGAACAAGTTTAGGGTTTATCTCGGTTTTAACCTTAACATCCTGAATGGTATGAGGTAATTCAGAAATAATTTGTATGCCACCTGTAATGCCTCCCCAATGAGTCGATGTATGGTAAGAGTGAATATGGCTTTCCTGCAACGGTAAATGCATCTGATTATCTAACCTAATAACAAATCGATGTTTTTTCCCTGCTTTTACAAATGGTGTAATTTCGTAACGTTGTATGGTTGATAGACTATCTTCTGTCCCGACATAATTACCATCAATCCATAACTGTGTAATCCATCTAACTCCTTTTAATTCTAGATATAAATTGTTTTGATTGATGTTTTCAGGTATTTCAATCTCTTTTACAAACCATGCTATACCCTCATATTCTCGATCTTTTTTCCATGTACCGATTGGAAAGTGTGTGGAAGACTGCCCATATCCCTGCTCTTCTATAGAGCCGGGAATTTGAATCGTATCCTGGGGTAAAGCAGCATCTGGACCCACCCAATCCTGATCATTTTTCGGGTCAAGCGAAAAATTCCAAGTGCCATTTAATTCTATTTTCATCATCTTTTCCCTCCAATTTTCCCCAACAAACCTCGGAAAAAAATGATGGAGGTTTGTTGGTTAACATAATTATTTAATCAATACTTACTAACATATGGTTTTCCTTACACAATGGAAGATGGCTAATTGCCCCTTGATGATTAGGTTCTATTGCTAATACATCCTCAAAATACTTTTGCGCTTCTGCTACTTTCTGCATACCTAACAGTCCAAGCCCTATCATAAAAAGACAATGAATTTTATTTCTTTGATTCAAATCATCTTCAAACACTAAGAAATCTGGTAAGGAAACAGCAAAATATTCAATTTTTACATCATCATAAAAATGTGTCTCTCCATAATCTATTAACTTATTAAATCGACGTTTTGCTTCTTTTTTATTATTTAACTTTAACCATGCTAAACCTTGATAATAAATCATTTCGGGCGGTTGATCATTATAATACATGACACTTGTGGGTTCATCTAATCCAGTTGAGGCTATTTCAAAACAATCTTTAGCCTCGATAGTTTTGTTTAACCCTTCATAGGCACAGCCTAAATAATAATAAATATTATTCTCCTGTGCACCGGCTAATTTCCCTTCACCTAAGTTTTCAGGATAATTCAAAGCTTGTTGTAAATAGGCCACAGCTTGATTATATTGCCTATCTTCAATACATACTTTTCCTAACTCCACATTCGCAAACACATATTGTCCTGGGATTTTCCCTTCTCCACCTTCCCATGGATGGAAAATTCTATTTTGTAGTGCTTGTAATACTTTCTCATATTCACCCATCGAGTTTAGAAGTGTAACATATTCCAGATACAGATCATCTCTTGCTTGAACTAAATCAATATGTTTGTTGAAATTTCCCAGGCGTTTTGCAGGAGTTACTTTTAACTTTTTATAGAGTTGATCAAGCTCATAGAAAACACGTGCATCTTCTTGATTACAACTAAATGCTTTTTCTAATGCTTGAAGAGATTCATCCTTTAAGCCTAATTTATTATAATAACCTAAAGATAAATTTCGATGAGCTGTTGCAAACGTATTATCCAACTCGATAGATTTTTCCCAATATTTAATTGCCTCTTTATGCCTTTTCTTGTCATATAAAAGATTGCCAAGGTAATAATATGCCTTACTATCATCAGGGTGTTTATCAATCATCTCTTGTAAAACAACTAATTCAAACAGACTATTTGGGAAGCAATAGTCAGGTTTTGCTTTACTCCCAGCTTTTTGATAGAACTCTGATTTATCATTTTTACCCAGCAAGCGATAGAAATAAGCTAAGGCATATTGTTGCATTGGGTATGCATCATCCGATCGATTCGGCTGAATGCGCTGTAAGATATCAATCGCCTCAGCGATAAAGCCTGAGCTTTGATAATCATCTGCTAATGTCAAATAATTATGAACATCTCCTCGCATTAGTAGAATTACTTTCTCAAGCAATTGACTTTCTTTTTCCTTTTCACCTAAAGCTCTATAAATGAGATAAAGTTCGTTGAATGCACCAAAGTCCATTTTATCTATATTTAAAGTCTCTATGGTAAAAGCTTCAGCTTCTTCCAATCTATTAAGTTTACGAAGAATTCCAGATTTCAAAAGTCTCGCTTGGTAATTGTGAGTGTTGCGAGTTAATGATTGATTTACAAACTCTAACGCTTTTTTAAAGTGCCCTTCTGAATGAGCAATTTGCGCTAAAGAGAAATAACCACTATCTTGCCAATCCGCTGACCAACAAGCCTTGTAGAATGCAGCGAATGCTTCTCTATATTTCCTTTGAAATTTCAAAGTCACTCCTAATTGATAATAGGCTTCACTATCATAAGGATTTGGGTTACGTGAAGTTAATGATTGTATAGCTTTTCTGAAGTAAGATTCACTTTCTTCAAATAATCCCCTTCTAAGAATTAATTTTCCATAAGCTACATTAAGTCGGATATCTTTACTGTCACGTTTCAAACCTTCTAAGTAATAATTTTCCGGTTCAAATGTAGCATGTCTATATTGTTCTAAATGCAAACCCGCTAAATATAATTCTTCATTAGTTTTTAAGTCTTCTGGTTCAGACATAGGTTCCGCCGCGTCAGGAATTTCTTCAATTTTAGGAGCTTGTGGTTTATAGGAAACAAGGACTTTTCCTTTTGAATCTTTAACTGTTACCTCTAATTCATGCTCTTTATCCACCTCATCCAAAGTAACAATTGTCTTAAATGTTTCTGTCGGAGATAAATTCACACTTTCTTTTAGATAATAACGATTTTTCCCTTTTAATTCTATTTTTGCTCCTTCAAAAACTGATGTTGCATACGCTTGAACTACAGTACGTTTATTTTCATCTGTATCCAAATTGACTGCTGCGTCTATTGAAGCGTTTTTTACTACCCCGATATCTTTATAAGGCATAAAATATTGTTTAAATGCTTTTTCTTCATATGGCTTTAGCCATGTGAAATCAGGCTGATTATCAGTGTATACACCTGTCATTAATTCAATATACGGTCCATCTTCATCTGTAAGATTTCGATCCCATGCCTGCCCAAATTCTCCATTTCCCCAAGTCCATTGTTTTTTACCTGGTGAAATATGGTGATCGGCTACATGTAGCAAACCTGCATTAACACCGTGATCATAACCACCCACAAAGTTATAATCCGACTTATATGCCATATAAGAAGTTGGTACAGGGATATTTTTATAGCGAGAAATATCTACTCCTTCTGAATAATCCATTTTATAATAAGTGCCTGTTGCAATTGGGAACCTTGAGACATCTCTTTTGCCATGGTCCATTACTGCATTTACATCAGGCGGAAATACGGTTTGTGTATGATTATTTACAGCGACGGCTGGATTTGCCCACCATAGAAAAGTCTGCGGTTCAGATGTCCTATTGTATAATTGTGCTTCAATTTCTATATAGGCTTTATGTGGAAACAGTCTAAATCCAGTCGTTACTTTTGTTCCATACATTCGGTCCACTTCACCAACCCACACAACTGCACTTCCATCATTTTCTTCTTCTAAGCGATATTCGACAGGACCGAATGTATTCGGACGATGATGTTGCGGCCAATTAAATTCAATTCCACCAGATATCCAAGGACCAACTAGACCAACTAATGCTGGCTTAATCACTCGATTATAGTAGACAAAGTCGTAGTTATTTGTTTTATCCAAAGCTCGGTAAATTCTTCCACCAATTTCTGGCATGATTTCAACCCTTATAAAATCATTCTCTAAGATCACCATTTGATAGGTTTTCTTTACTTTTTCGTCATATATTTTATCTATTACGGGATGAGGATAGACTCGACCAGAACTTCCCTGGTATACTCGTTTCTCAAGGAACATTGGATTTTTATCAGGCTTTCCAACTTCATACGTCGGAATTTCTCTTTTTTCCTCCCACACTTTCACTTTATTATTCATAAATTCTCACTCCCTTGTTTCATTCTATATGTCTACATTACCGTTTATAATAGCAACATCCAATAAATTAAATTCTGTTTTTGATGGACTATAATCTTATTATGGAATAATTTAAAAGTTTATAATGTAGTAATATCCATATATTATATTAATAATATTCTTATTATTTCACAGGTTAAGAAAGCTCGAGAAGTTAGCAGTCACAAACGTTGTAGAACAGTTTCATAGCGGAGGCCGTCCACTTCCACTCCTACGGGATGATTTTCGACTAAGATCCACTTTGGTAAGCGCTCTTTGCTTACTAAAGTTAGCTTAGGCGAAAATCCCGTGGAAAGGGAAGTGGACAGCCGCAGCGATGGTTTCCTGTACAAGCTATTTCAAAATGGCTACTCTGCTTACAAATGCGTTGATACCGCGGTTTTTATACTTTCTTTCCTTATAAAAAAAGGATATTCGAAGAAATTAATCCTCGAAATCCTTCTCTTTTTAGTATAAAATATTATATTCATATACTGGAGTAGCTTTAATTGACTTTATTTCCGCTATCACTTTCTCTGTAATTTCCGTTCTTGCTGCCATTGGAGAATCACTTTTCACTGATACGCCTTCTTTAATCGGAGACACATATATATACATTCCTTTGCTGACAACATCTTTTTCAAACCTCTTTAGACCAATTTCCCACGTCTCATAATTAGAATAATTGTCATTTATTAATTCTCCATCAATAAATGCATATCCGATATCTCCAATATAATTTATTTTCAATAATAATTCCTTCACATTTTTAAATTCTTTTGGATCTACATTGATAGTAGCCTTTGAATTATTGATATGCTTCACTTCGAGTTCTATTTCCTTTGGATTGATCGGAATAATATATTCAGTAAATATACCTTGCTTTTCCCCAGTAACTTCTTCTCCTTCCACAACAATGCTATTACTAAATGCAGGGAAAGCTTTCAAGGAAACGTTATCTAAGCCATCAACTTCTAACCTTAACTGATCATCGTCTACTAAAACGTTTGCTTCTGTTATAAAGATGGTTTCTTTCCCTTTTATTGATACCTTCCAGAAATTCAAGCTCTGCTGATCTGTTAGTGTACAAATATTTATTTTCTGTCCATCTTTACCGACTAGTTTTGTCATATCATCTTGCTCAACCTGTACGATAACTTTATTACCAGTTCTTTTAACATTACCTCTACTGACTTGTACTTCATCTACATTTTTTTTATCAAAAACATATTCGCCCTTCATACCCTTTGGGGTAAAGAAAAAGTAATATTTTTCATCATCCTTATTTAGTTCTGTAATTAACTGTGTAGTAGAGTAGCTCAGATTAACACCTTCCATATTAAAGTTAAATGGTAAAATGCAATTTTGATCTTTTGCTAATGACAAGTTCGGTAAAATAATGGTTTCGTTTTCTAACTGAACAGAAATAGTGAAATCATTTTGATCCTTTGTTTCTATATGGTCTTGAAAGTTATTGATATATATAAAACCCGAATCTCCATCAGCTCTAACAGCATATCTTAAAGTTTCTACATCTTCTGGATTCATATTTTCAGGATTTTGAGATAGGACTGTTTTAGTTTGAGAGAAACCCTTACCATACTGATGATAAAATAAATGTTGACGTTTTAATCTATGATACGATTCTCTAACTTGGCCATATTCTCCTATTGGTGCCTGGTAGTCATAAGATATTTTTGGTGTAACGGTTTCATTTAAAAAAGGTGTTTTCTTCCCTTGTGGATTAGATCCCCCATGATACACATAATAACCGATAAAATTACAACCACCCGCTACTTTAATGGAGCTTAAAGCATCCACACTTTCATAAGGGAGCTTGAATCGATAGTTATAAAAAGGCGTCATTCCTCCCATCATTTCTGCACATGCAAATGGGAAGTTTTCTGGTTTATATTCAGGTTTAAAGTCAAATGTTTTAGGCACCTCGTTATTGTGGTAATCTCTAAAAATATAATTTGGTGTCGCAGGATGTTCCTCTACATCACCATAAAATATCCATGGCCAATAAGCATACCCACCCCACAAAGGTAGTACTTCATCTGTTGGGGCAATAGCTCCTCCCCAACCAGTGCCAGTATAAATTGGTGTATCGATTCCAGAATCTAAAGCGATTTCTTTCAATTTCATCATATGTTCAGCACCATCTCTACCTCCAGGTAGCCATTCATTACTTGTACCAGTAGTTATTTCCCAAGGTGCCCCTGCATGCTGAAATTCATTTTCTAACTGGGTTCCGATAATTGGACCATCATCTTTGTATAGTAACCCTTTCACTTGCTTCCCGATTTCTTTGTACAGTCTTCTAACATAATATAAATACCCTTCATCATTGGAGCGTATTTCAAATGGTCGCCCAAACATCCAATCCGGTATCCCGCCATTGCGTGCTTCCCCATGATCAAAAGGTCCAATTCTTATAATAACGTAAAGCTTATGTTTTCCGCATAATTCAATAAATTTTCTTAAATCTTTATCGCCTTCCCATTCAAATGTTCCTTCGATTTCTTCATGATGATGCCAAAAAATGTAGGTAGGAACAACATTAATTCCTCCCATCTTCATTTTAATCAGTTCATCTTCCCATAATTCATGATTATATCGACTAAAATGAAATTCACCACTTATTGCAAAAAAAGGTTTTTTATCAACTTCCATATAATAATTGGTGAAACTTATTTCATTCCCTCTCTTATTTTTCCCTTTCAGATTAGGTAAAGAAGGATAAATGTCTTTCTTTGCGTTACCTACATTAATATTATATTCTCGCATAGTAACCTCCAAATAGTTTTATCATTATATTTCTTCATTAAGATTTTACTGCTCCTGCTACACCTTCTATAAAGTATCTTTGCATGATTATAAATACAATCATTACAGGAACTAATGATATACTTGCACCAGCTGCCATTCCAGCATAATCTGAAGCATAATTACCCACAAATGATTCCATACCGACTGCTAATGTTCTTAATTCAGGCTTGTTTAAAGTCAGTACCAATGGAATTAAAAAAGAACTCCATGTCCATATAAATTGCATGATGGCAGTAGTTGCAATCATTGGTGCACTTAAAGGTAACATAACTTTAGTAAATGTCCTTAAAAAACCAGCACCATCAATTTCAGCTGCTTCCTCTAATTCTTTAGGTATTTTAGCAAAAAACGAAGTAAACATGAGAATAAATAGCACATGGGCTCCAGATGACTCAGCTAAAATTACTCCTAGCATACTATTAGATAGTCCCAACTGATTTACTATTTTAAACAAAGGAATTATAGTATAACCTTTTGGAATAAACATGATCGCGGCTATACAAATAATAACGATATTCCTTCCTGGGAAATTGACACGGCCCAATGCATATCCAGTTATTGCACAAAGAAACACAACAATAGCAACTGTCGATACAGTTAATATTACTGTATTTACAAAGTAACCTGAAAAATTAGCGCTTTCCCATGCTCTTACATAATTATCCCAATTAAACGATTCAGGAATTGGATTGATTCCAGAGGTCATTAATTCATTATTCGTTTTAAAAGAAGAAAATACCATCCATATAAATGGATATATCCAAACTAATCCAAATGCAAGTAGACAGAAATGAATCGTAAATCGTGCAGTTTTACTAGTAATCATTTCTTCACCGTGTAGCCCCACTGATTAATGTACTCTTATCATAATAAAGAATCCGCTTTCACCCAATTCACTATAGTCTGTTTATGATGGACAATATTCGCTTTTTAATTCAACTATTTTTATCCTTTGATTATACAACAAAGAACCCTGCAAAACAGAATAGAGTGACAGTGACCCTTCTTAAACAGGATTTCAAGGCTGATCGCCCTAATCAAAAGTGGGTTACTGATATTACTTACTTACCATATGGAGAGAAAATGCTTTATTTATCAACCATTATGGACTTATATAATAACGAAATCATAGCCTATAAAGTTAGTGACACACAGGAGGTTAAGCTTGTTTTACTCCATCCACTTCCGAAAAGCCTATGTTTAGCAATTTACTATAGAGGGTAAATAATTTATATAACCCAATTCCAATAGAAAGGATGAACACTATGTCCAGAAAAACACAGTATCAACCTATAGGAGGAAATGGGGATGAACCATCAGACACTCAAGAAGTTATTTATGCAAAAGAATTTAAACAAGCAGATATTGCTGGTGGATACCGAAAACCTAAAGTCAATGAAGCTAAAAAGGAAAACCCTAACTTGAAATGACAGATCATCATAAAGCAGCTTTCTTAGCTGCTTTTTCTTTAATTTTTGTAGAAAAGAGTTAATGAGTTGAAGCGCAATATACCCTCTATTTCGTGTTAAACACTAAGTATCGAGTTAAGAAATGGAGGATGAATATTTGCTATCTCTAGAGATAATATAAGTTATTATTAGTGATTCAAGCATCAGGTTTGCTTGATATGAACTATCATTTTTAACCATCACTAACCTTATAATTCCCTAGAACAGATAGTATATTGGAAAAGGCATATTGCGTTGTATCTTTAGAGATTTGCTCCAACTCCTCCACCTTTGTACATACTACTTCAGCCATATAATTATACTCTCCGCTAATTCTCCATAAATCGATAATATTACGGTTCTCTTTACAATAATTCGTTAACTTTTCACAGCTTTTTGTTTTAAATAAAACAAAACCATGAATTCCTTTATAGAGTTCTTTATGATTTATCTCTACGGTATAACGATTTATCACATAATCTTCTAATCTTTCTATCCTCGTTTTCACAGCAGGAGATGACATGTTTATTTGTTTACCGATTTCCGTATAAGTAAGCCTTGAATTTCTTTTTAATAAATCTAAAATTTGATGATCGATATCATCTAACATTGCTTTCACCCACTCTCCCATTACTTTAAAATTTAAAGTTTTTCATAGTATATAGCTTAATAATTCCATTGTAAACAAATCGGAATAGATTTAACATTCTATATGAGGTGATAAATATGACTTGTTCCATTTTCTCTGATTACAAAATCGGGAACTTAACATTAGACAATAGAATTGTGATGGCTCCCATGACAAGAGGATTTGCTGATAATGAAACCGGTGAAGTCAATCATTTGATTGCCGACTATTATGGAAAAAGAGCTAGATACGGTGCCGGCTTAATCATCACAGAAGGAATTGTCATCAATGAATCAGCCAAAGGAACCTATGGGATTCCGGGAATATTTACACATCGTCAAACCCTAAGTTGGAAGAAAGTCACAAGAGAAGTTCATCAATATAATACGAAAATTTTTGCCCAGCTTTGGCATGTAGGCAGATTAAGTCATCAGGAAATTTTAAAAGGTCATACTCCTGTCGCTCCATCTGCCATAAGTGCTAGCGGCCACGTGCATAGATTAAGGAAACCGTTCCAAGCACCTAAACCTTTAAGTCAGGCGGAAATATATCAAATTATCGATGACTATAGACAGGCAGCAAGAAATGCAATGGAGGCTGGATTTGACGGTGTTGAAATACATGCCGCACATGGTTATCTCATTTATCAATTTATCAGTGAGAAATCAAATATTCGTCAAGACATGTTTGGAGGATCCTTACAAAATAGACTGCGATTTTTAGATTTAATTATTAAAGAGGTAAAGAAAGTTGTGCCTAAAAATAGAATTAGCATCAGGGTTTCTGAAAAGAAAGATGACGATATGGATTACGTATGGGAGCAACCTGAAGAAATGGTACGCGCTATCACAGAGATCCTTTCCAAACATCGAATAAAAATTATCCATCCCTCTGTAGAAAACTACGGTGTTGCACTTAAAAATGATCAAAGATCGCTTCATGAGTTATTTAGGAAATACTGGAGGGAAACCCTTATAGCCGTTGGTAATATAGCTCCTAATGAAGGGGCAGATATCATTGAAGAAAATCAAGCGGACCTAGTTGCATTTGGACAATTATTTATAGCCAATCCTGATTTGGTTATTCGTCTGAAAGCAAATCAAGAGATTTTCCCTTATCATACAAAAGAGCAGCTAAAATGTTTAAATTAATTTATACGCGGATTTGAAAATACTGAAGCAGGCTCTGCCAAATTCATTTTAATAGGGCCTGCCCAATCCTATTAAGAAAACAAATGATAATTGTTGCTGCACAATATACTTTTGCTTCGCCTACCATACAATATAAAATTACTCTTGTTTTTTATTACTTCATCGTTTATTGACTTATTTGGGGGAATTAAGGTGTAGTTCATGATAATATCCTGTCAATTAAGATACCGATTACTCATTTTTCAACTTTTATATCAAATATTAACTTAAAAACAGAAAATGAAAATCCATTCAAATCTTCAAAAGCAAAAGAAAAATATATCATACATCTAAAAGGTGGAAATCGTCTAAATGTTTGGACCAACATTTCAGCTGCTTATGATCTCTACATCGATATATTTAATCAGGAGATCTGTTTATTCAATTTTTGAAAATACCTATATACTTTGTTTATTTTTTTCTGATGTTTACCCTTTGGATTTTCCATATTCCCAAACTCAAAAAACTTTACCTTTTTAATGCCTACGTATTGAAATAATGCTTTACGCATTAAAACTTTATGAGCATTATTTAGCCAAAACATTGGATAAAAGGTTGGACCTTTCATTACAGAAATACATACGACTGATTTACCCTTCAACAAGCCGTCTGGTAACAACTTACCGTTATCTTTGTAGGCAAATCCTGATGCAAACATTTTATCGATATAACCCATTAACATTGCAGGAGGCCTTCCCCACCATATCGGGTAGATAAAAATAATCTTTTCAGCCCACGATAGTTGATCCCGATATTTTTCTAATTCAGGATCTTTATACATATCTCTTCTTTTCTTTTTCTCCCCAAATTCAAGGACCGGATTAAATTTTTCTTCATATAAATCTAAAACTTGAACATTTTGTATAACATGGTTTTCCTCACACCCTCGAAGTACCTCTTGTAAAAAAGCGTAGCTCAAGCTTTGATGATTTGGATGGGTAAAAACAATCAGGACATTCACGAATAAACACCTCATTTGTTATCATTTGATAACTAAATATTAACACTCTAACTATTTAGTTGTCAATTGATAATTGTTTTTTGATAATATATTTGATACTTTGTAAATGAGGTGATTGATATGGACAAGGGTAAGCTTTTCCAGCAGTTTGTTCGATTTACTACATCAGTACATCAAGTGACAAACGATATGACAAAAGAAATCAAAATTGAAAACATAACTACCGTTCAATACAAAATATTAGAGTTCATTACAGTTAGCCAACCAGTAACTCTTAGTGAAATCAGTGAATGTTTACATTTATCTTTACCTAATTCTAGCCGTGAGTTAAAAAAATTAATTCAAAGCCAACTATGCGAAAAAATTATTGATCCGAATGATCGTCGCAAGTTTGACATTCGTCTAACAGAGAAAGGAACGGCACTAATGAATGAAGTGTTTCAACAGCTTGAATTAAAATTTCAAGAGCGAATTAACCATTTGACAGAGTCCGAACTAGAAGAAATGGAAGAGGCAATCCAAATTTTACAAACTAAATTTTTGGATAGGTGAAATGGAATGGACCAATATGAAAGAAATCATGGTCTTTATGTTAATTTTAATATAACTCATATTTCCATAAGAAAGACCTCTAGCATTTGCTTTTTTTGTGTAAACATAAAGATACTAGGGGTCAAAAAATCCCCCGAACCATTAGTCCGAGGGAGGATAAAACATACTTTAATTTTTAGTTTAAAACCACTAAAGCTATTTTAACTCTAGCGACGCTACACTCTCGACATGTGTTTCTATAAACGATTGATACGTTTTCGCTAAAGTTTCAATTTCGCGAGAAGGTGGCCCCCCTAATACTTGTGATGTTAGATTCCACCAATAACACTAAAAGCTGCCTCAACTTTATCTTTAAAATCAGCATCAAACATATTACTCTTATCTAGCCTAATTGCATCCTCATCTTTCCATGTATACTTCATTAAGAATCCAGGACATATGTTTAACTTATCATATCTCTTATCTAAAATTTTTTCTTTAATGTTACTTCTATCCTCAGATACAATTATCTTCTTGTCTTCTAATTCATTAAATAAATCAGCAAAGTCTGCTCTTTTAATTTGTTTTAAATTGGAATATTCCTTCTTCCAAAATCTTATATATTCTTCAAAAGAAAGCGTGCCTTCAAACCATAATAAATTACTTGAACGGTAGGAGACATGAAAATTTTTTGATAATTGGAAACCTTGTTTTTCAAGTTCTAAAAGCTTTTCAACATCGAGTTTTTTGAATGTTTCTTTTGCAGCATTCATTGTATCTCCAGCATGTAGCCATAAATTAATTTCCCATTCTTGAGAATAAAGATTTGCATCGAGGGCAATTTGCTTAACTGTATTTTTTCCACTTATTATATAATTCTTCCACCCTCTATGATATTTGACTTCAGGAAAATTCCCGTTAATTTGATAATTAGACATTACGGAGACACAGCGTTTATTTAATAAATAGAGGTTCCCCTTGCATACACTAAAATTTGTATAGGGATTTAGCCAAGGGAATTCATTATCGACAAACTCAATAAAATTATCAATAATTAATTCCTCAAACCCACTTGCCATTTTATTTTGAATAATAGAATTTATTCCTGAGAGAATGCTCCTCCACGAAAGGCAACATGGCTCTTCTATTATTGATACATCTGCATCCTCTGCCACATTCGGGTTAAGCTGTCCTAACCATATATTATCCTTTGAAGGTTTATTTTCAATAATAAATAACCAAGAGGGATTACCTAGGATTACTCCATCATACCGTGCCTGCCTATTATCATTCTGCACCTTTTCCTCTGATTCTAATTTGTCATCAGAGATTATAATGGAAAGTAGCGTTCTTCCTTCAATTATACTTTTAGAGAATATATCATTAGTGTTAGATAACTGAGTATGCACCTCTTCAACACTTAAACCCCCACTTGCAATAGATTCTAAATTAATTGCTGGCATTTCTCTTTTTATCATCTCAAAAAACATAACCTGAACAATTGGTATGTTTTTAATTAGAATTAAAAAACTCCTTGTAAGCTCATCTTCATGATTATTTGATTTATTCTTATAAGCATTAAAAATATTCAAATGATCCAACCATCTTCACCCCTATCTTCGGTTTTCGTACAACCTACCTTTTGTGATAATTAAACCTCAGGATCATCAAACCCTACTCTCACAATTTTCCCAGACATGAAAAACGGCTTTACAGATAATTTTTTTCTTGATTGGTTTATAAAGGCATACATACCGTCGCAATACTCTTTTTTATACTTTCTATAACGAAGCAAGCCATCTTCAGTACTTACATCATCTAATATAAATTTACCAATATACTTTTCGTTTTGATCTCTTACTAATATTTCATCGTAGTCACAGTTCATAGAGTATATATCGTCATTTTTATTAATTAGTAATATTCTGATAATATCTTCAAGTTCGTCTATTGAACTTTCAACTTCAATAAATATTACATTAAAAGAGCTATCAGGATCATTCTTAATTTGTTGTCCATAAAAGTTTAAGTTATGTATTCTTCCTTTTGAAAATGTATCTAGCTTTATCTCTTCTGTTAGTACATCTAAAAAAACTTTAAATTTATCATTAACAAAACCCATAACACCTTCTGTAATTGTCAGAATATCTTGTTCACTAAATTGAATTCCTTTTTTAAAAAATGCATCAATTTTATTAGTTTTATCATCATTAAAAAGATTCTGGGACATTATAACTCTTGCATCACTAATGTGTTTTATACGATTATTGAATTCACTAATGTAGGAAAATTCACTACTATCTTTAACCACTGAAAACCAATCTAATGTTTTGGGAAATTTTTGTGAAAATGATGCACTGCTTAGGGCTGTATAAATCTTAATAAAGTCTACTCTTTCAATATTTTTACTTTCATTTGCAAGTAATGCTGTATTAACAGCCTGAGCAATTGAATCAAACGCGTTTCTTAAATACTGAAAAAAATCCTTCACATACTTATCAACAAAGAAAGGGTAACCTACATCCATCCCTAAAACATTTAAGTTATATTGTGGCATATCATCATAACCAATAGAAATTGAACCTTTTTCCGTTCCTAAGTCTGTTATTCTTTTCTTAAATTCATCCTGCCATTCCAAATGCTCCTCTTCCATTTTAGAAAGTAGTTTTTTCACAACTTTATAACAGTAATCCGCAGTAGCAATATTCTTTTGTGCATTTACAAGAAATTGCCATGAATCAAAAACATAATGATCTACTAGAAACTTTTTATAATCTATTGTTAAACGTTCCAACATTATCACTTCCTATCCCCTTATTTACAAGGAACATTCCAAGTAACTTAAACATTAATGCATTAGTAGTACTCTTCTTCCTATGAGATGTTGGCCACAAATCATCATTATCCCAGAAATAGTTCCCCCACTAAAACGAAAATTCCTGTAAATTAACCTGGTACTTTGCCCACGTTTTTTTATCCATTCAGTTATTTCAGCAGAAATGAACATATCATCATTTTGCATTCCGCTCTGACTCATTACCCTATGATAATCCTTAATAAATAAAAACAGCATCTCTGTTTGATCCTTTATAAAAGGGAGCTTTTTAATTAGTTTTGAATAGCAATCATAGGATAATGATCTAGATGCTTTATCGGAGCTCTACAGAAAAAAGAATTCATCTTCTTTTAGGATATTTCCTATGTTTTTATTTATTTGCTTGCCGTACTCTGAATAAATACCAATTAACCACTCAATTATTTCAGGATCGTATTCCTTCAGTTGTTTTCGATATCTTTCCAGTTTCTCATCTTTAATTTCAGGGGGTCTAAAAATCGCGAAAGCACTTACCTCGTTAAAACAGGAACCACACCATTATGTAGTCCCTGTTTTTTTCTAAGTCATGTGTTCAACAAACGTTCTTGTAAATACTCTCCAAAGTTATTTGCTATTTTCTGGGGATCATTCACCCTAGAATTCCATTGTAGGACGATCCCCTCCATAACACCATGTTTGCTTGAACTTGCAGAAGACAATACTGCATAAGAACCATCTCCTATGTTTTCAACAGGAATTAAATAATTGGGTAGGTCTCTCGTTTCTCGCAAATTCTTTATAACCCACTCTACATTTGGTACACTTTCCACACTTGGTCCTAACCCAAAAATTTCTATCGGTCCTATATTTCCACATCCATACTCTCCAAGAAATTCACGGTATTCTTTTGGAAACTTTAAATCAAGCTTTTCTTCAGCTTTTTTTATTGTTGCATCATCAACAGTACCGAAGAAATAAGAGGCATCACGTTTTTCCTGTATTAATTTACGAAGCTTATCATGATTCATTATACCATTCCTCCTGCTTTAATCATTTCTGCCCGCGCTTTCCAATGTTCCGCACGAATCTTTGCAAATTCCCCACGGTCAATGGCAGATGGACTCTCTAGATTTGGATGGAGCAATTCGAAATTACCTTCATGTTCAACACTTTTTAATTCAACAAGGGGACCTTCAGGATTTTGACGAATATGATGCAACTCAATTGATTGTCCTGTTTCATCTAATGGAGCTAATCCTTGTTCCATCCTTTCAAGGTTCGTTCTTCCTAGTGCGTCAGTTTGATTAGGATCTATATCGTTGCGAACATATACATCCATTCCGTTGATATTCTCGTAGTCAACTCCAATCTCATCATATAGTTGTTTTTCTGCCGGTGGAACCTCAATTACTGTTTCACCTAACTCGTTTTTTAAAGGAACAAAACTCTCGTTTACTTCTTGTTCTAATCCTTCATATACTCCTTGGGCTTGTTCGGATTCAATTGATGATTCGACACTTTTAACCAAACCTTCGATAGACTTTTGCAATTCTACAGAAGCCTCTGTTATTTTTTCTAAAACTGCAGCTGATACTCCACCACCCATTTTTCCATCTCCTTTTCAATAAAAGAATCCATCACATATTGTATTTCTTTTGCTTTTTTTGATCCTTGAATTAGAAGCACCAAGACTTTTGAGAGCAATAGAGCGTCTTGTGGAGAACTCATAATTGGATGAATCATATAAGTTTGTAATTCTTGTTTTACTGATTGATATAAATGCTCCATTGCCGATTGATCCACATTTGTTTGAACTTTTTCAAAAATACCATTCTCCATCATGTTACTAGCTATTTTATAAGCTTGTCCGTTAATTGCGGAAGGCCTACTCCATAAACATTGAGCTGTCCTTTCTTCATATAGTTGCCTCCGCGTTGCTTCTTCTAGTAAAGGGTAAATTAATTCCTTACGCCTTAGCTCTAACAATTGAATTTCTCTTTCAGACCAAATATATTTACGATCCTTTGTTAATAGTTTCAAGAAATAATGCACTTTTGTGCGAATCCGATGTATTTTTGAAAAGTAAAGATCTGTCTCAATTAAGCGACCAATCATCAATTGAATTACTGATTGGAGGAAATGAACTTGATCTTCTTCATTTACATCAAAGCCATTTTGATACGCGATTGAAAGTAATTGTTTTTCCGTATATATTAAATATGATTGAATTGAGCTAAGTTCTCCAAAGATTAGGCTATGATACAATTTCTTTCCTACTTCAACAATTTTTTTCATTGCGTATAGATCCTGCTCCATCATTAACTCTGCAAAAGGATGGATACCAGGACTGTTTGTGACAAAAGCATTATACTCCATCGCAGCTTTCATAATTTCATCTTCACGTACAAATGACTGAGTGCTCTTGATAGGAAACATTTTCACATGTGCTGGCTTATCCATTCCTTCTTGAAAGACAAAGGCTTCTCCTTTTTTAAGTCTAGTGAAAAATTCTGTTTGGTCTGGCTTCATCGCTAAAGCTTGTGCCATATGTTCAGCATCATCAACACTTACAATACGATGTACAATTTTTAAGTTTGTATTCTTAATAGCGTCAGGAGCCAGCTTTGTTGGTACTTGGTCAATAATAACCATTCCTTCACCCATTGAGCGAATTTCACTTAGCACATTTGAGAAATGTTCAACAGCCTTCCCTTTTATATTGGCTGTTTCTTGACTTTCTGATTTTCCCTCTTGGTTACTAAAAATACGATGGGCTTCTTCTACAATGGTTATATGCTTAAGGTCATTATCAATTTGGCTATTTGTACGTGAGATTTTTAGTTGTTGGGCTAACCGAATAAATAATACACCCATAATAAGAGCCTTATCATCATCATCCGCTATCTCTTCAAGCTCTAGGACAGTGGAAGTAGAGAGTAATTCTGAAAAATCAGTACACTCTGTTGTATTTAGCATTAGACCCTTACTTCCAACCATTAAACTTTTTAACCTGGTTAATAAAGCAGCACGTATATTAGATTTTTGTTCTTCTGCATAGCCTGATTTACTCAGATATTCATCAACTTCTTCGTATAAATCCTTAATTGTTGGGAAAAATTCTTTAGCTTCTTCATGCGTTTTTCCATATATATTCGTAGAATGATGTAGGCTCCATCCTTTTTTTAAATAAATATTGTACAAACATTGCTCTAAGATATTCGGCATCGAAGCATACATAGAAAATGATGATGTGAATACTGCTTTTAGTGAATCAATATGAGTTAATAGTGAGATACCTTCTGGAAAATAAAAAGGATTTAAACGAATCGGTGAAACCCTCTCATTCCCTAAAGTATACACTCTTAATGTTTCAAACTTATTGAGAAGATGACGATATTCCTGCTTTGTCGGCTCAATAATTAAAAACGGTAAATGAAAAGAGTCGAGCAAGGAATAGATTGTGTTAGTTTTGCCACTCCCGGTGATGCCAGTAATTAATGCATGTTTATTTAATTGTTCAGGTGTTATTCCAAAATTTTGATTGATTTCTTTACTACGGTGTAACACTCTTCCTAATGGAATTTCCCCTCCTGTTTGCGGGACATTCACCGTAGAATCATATACAGATGATATTTGATAGCCTGGTAGTTCCATAGATGGTAAGACAAATAAGCTTGCTAGTTCATCGGTAGTTATGACAGATGTTAATTTGCTCAGCTTTCCTCTAAGTAAATCTTCTGAAGAATCATCTCCCGGAATTTCACAGCGAGCTAAAAGATCCAAAACTTTTTCATTTTTAACAAATGTAAAAGGGTGTACCCCTTCTTCATTATGCAAGGAACTAGATATAGAAGATGCAATTTTATCTAAGTTACCTTCTTCACTCGTTGCAAAATAAATAGCAGTTTGCCACATACCTATCGATTGGCCATTGTCATAACGATCAAGTTGTTGATCAAGTAAATCGAGGTAACGTGCCGTATCACTTGATTCGAATTCATAAGTGTCGTCTTTAGTCACCGTTTCGGACTTCGAATGAGTGTAGCCCTTAGAGTCACCTGAACTTTTAATTAGAACATTAAATCCACTATTATCATTGGTGTTTTCTCCTTCTTGAACCATGTTTGATGTTCCATTTGAGGTGGAAAGTTTTTTATTAGTAAAAAACGTATCTCTCTCTTGGGAAATCCTTTTTTTTCCTTCCAGGACTTCTTCTTGGTCAAGTGGTGCTGCACATATGACGAGTGAAAATACATGTCCTTTCAAAGCAGAAAACAAATGATTCAACCACGATGAAGACAATTCCTCATAATCCAACTTTGGAGGAATTCCAATTGCTGCTGCACTATAACTATAGGAGTTAATTAGTTCTCTGGTTGTTGAGATGTTTAGATTAGCTCCTGGAAAAGCCCCCTCGAAAATTCCAACTATTTCATTTTCTGAACGTTTAGGTCCACCAATTCCTACTTCAACACAAACAGTAAAATGTTCCGTATTTGATAACCGTAAATAAACATATTCACGTATACCTACTAAAGCATGCGTAAATTGTTTGCAGCGGTTTTTAATCTCCATTAGAATGTCATCATGTTCTACGTGATCCACTTTGATTTCTGCAATTTTCAACCAGTGAAAAGGGGGACGTTGAATTTTCGTCCGCCCAGAATCAATCTGTGGATTTATTGGAGATGCGAGTGCTTTTAAATGATTGTGAATTTTTTGTTTATCACTATTTGAAATCACCCTGGTCCCCCCCCTTATTCATTAGCAGTTGCTAAAAGTTTTTTATAATTTTGTTCCATATGATCAACAATGTCATTTAATTTTCTTCCTACTCGAATTTTTCTTTCTTGTAAGACTTTATTAATTGACTGTGTCTTCTGTACATTAGTTTCTTCAGTAATTGCCACTTCTTTATAAGACTGATTTTTAGTTTTTGTCTGTACAGATACTGCTTGATTAGGTTTTTTATTACTTTCAATTTCAGGCAACAATTGTAGAGCTATATATCCACCTACTATTGCTCCTAAAAATAGTCCCGTCGGTGTTGTAATCATTTTAAACATTAATGGGTTTACTGCCTTAAATCCAATACCCGCTCCTAAAAGGCCTCCAACACTTGCTCCTATAATCATATTTTGTTCTTTATTTCTTTGAACTGAATGCCCTTTTCCTGTTTGAGCTTTTTCAGAGTCTGCAGGAATACGCTCAAAAACTGAATCTTTTTTTGGTATAGCACCAACTTTGTATTCCATTAATGAGAGATTGTAAGGTTTAGTCATTGACTGATATTCTTCATATAATCTTCGTACTTCCTTAAAATCAAACTTATCTTTTAAGTCATTGCGCACTGTAAAGTTAATTTCATCAATAAGACTCCGAATATAATTATTTACTGTAAGCTTCTCTTTTTTTATTAAACTCTCATATTCTGATGCGTTTCTCTTTTGAAATTCATTTTCAAATTGACTATATTGGCGATCCAACCAAACCGAGACATTAGTTTTGAAATTAGAAAAATTAATCGACATTTGCAGCCACCTCTTTTTCCGCTAATTCGAGTGTATTAATCATAAAATTTACTTCTTCTTCTCTTAGCATTACTTTCTTTTCTTGGAGTTCTTTTATTCTATCTTCGTATTGCAGAATTACTTCTTCTTTTGTTTGCTCTATTTCAGCTAAGTCTTTCTCAATTCCTTTAAGCATTCGCTTTCGCCAGCTGTTATAAGAAGATATACGTTCAGCGATAGTATGTTGAAAGTTTTCAATTATCTCACGAATACTTTCATCTAAAATATATTGTGCAATTTCACTTGCTTCCTCTCTTAAAGTAGCTGCACCATCTTGAACCATTTGACGAACCTTTTTTGAGACATCCTTTCGAAAGCCAACTTCATCAAACATGCGCTCTGTATCCTGTTTCCCAAACCATGATTTAAACCAGTTCCATACACCTGGCTTATCACGATAGGATACTCGATTTCTTCTAGCGTTAGCAATTTCATTTTCTAGTTTTTTAGAAATTTTAATTAATGTTTTTGAAAAATTCTTTTCAAGATCATAACGTAATTTCTCTAATAAAGCATTTACATCCAGAAATGATGTATGGTCTTTCTTTGATAAGTCCAGTTTGTCCTCAAAGGACTTATTAACTTCTACTTCAAATTGCTCAAAAAGGTTTACAACTTTATTAGCAGTTTTCTTAACACGTTGTTCAATTTGATCAAAAGAATTTTTGGTTAATTGACGACGAAATATGTTGATTTTTGAATTTATTTTATCTGCGACT
This sequence comes from Gracilibacillus lacisalsi DSM 19029, assembly GCF_000377765.1. Taxonomy (GTDB): domain Bacteria; phylum Bacillota; class Bacilli; order Bacillales; family Amphibacillaceae; genus Gracilibacillus; species Gracilibacillus lacisalsi. The sequence continues at coordinate 89,053 of NZ_KB898671.1, forward strand.
TCGTTCATCATTTCTACTGCATTGTCCTCATCTAGGAAAACAGATTTTGTATTCCAAAACTTCCCTGCATACTCTTCAAGATCTAAGGCGTATTTCTCAGCTTCTTCATCTTCAATTTTCTCTGATATTTCTTTTAATCCTCCAGAAGATGATGAACTGCCAAATAAATCAAAATGAATTGTTTCCTCAATATCATCTTGAATATTATGTAGCATTTCGCCAAAGGAATCTTTTAACTCAGCTAGTCGTTCAATATAATATTCACGCTTTTCATCGCCTGCATTATTTTGAATTTCAATGCTTTGCTTTAGCCCTTCTATCTCTCTATCAAATAAAATTTGTATAGTATTAAGTACGTCTGAAATAAGAAAATCATTCTTTTCAGATAAGTAATCCGATAGTGCTTTTTCTAAAGGTAAAAAATTACTAATATTTAATATCTCCGGAATGTGTTGTTCTTGTATGCCTCTTCCTGCCACAGGAAATCCTTCTTCATCTGTGAAACGGATCTGTGTATCCTTTTGTATTTCATCTATACTTATTTCATTATTTTTAAACATTCTTGCTTTTACGGCAAAGTATGAAGACACTTTAAAAATGTTTGGAACAGCTAAAATAGGCTTTAAGATATTTATAAGTTCTTTCTCAGCCTTTTCCACTTCTTCAGTTGGGTATTTATCGATTTTATTAATAATAAAGAAGATATGACGCCCTTCTTCTTCTAAGCGACTATTTTTGGCTTCTTCTACTCTATCTTGTATAACTTCCATGAAATGTTTCTGACCGACTTGGTGGGGCTCCACTACAAACAGAACAGCATTAATAGTAGGAAGAATATTATTCGTCAATTGACTATGCTGATCATATGCAGAGAACAATCCGGGTGTATCAACTAACTCTACTCCATCTTCACAGATTGGCAGATCCCAATACACTTCTACTTTATCGATTTTTTCTTCAAATATTTCCACTGTTTCCCCATCTTTACGCTGAACAGCAGTTTTTATTTTTAAAAACTGCTTTAATTCTTCATCTGTTGGTTCAGATCCATCAGTAGGAAAGATATCCTTAGTACCATCTTTATAATGAATTTCAATACGTTTTTCCTCACTATATTTAATGACAGTAATTGCGGCTGTTTCAGCTAAGATATTTACTGAAAGTAAATCTTTCCCTATCAAGCCGTTAATAAATGTTGACTTCCCTGCTGAAAAAGGGGCAACAAGTGCAATGCGAAACAAGCCTTGTTCTAATCTATTTACCTTCTCCTTTAAACCAGATTCTTTTAACACTTCATTGACAATATTCTCATCATTAACTACCTTATTTGCTTGTTGTAATGTAAATTCTTTTTTAATTGCAAATTCTTTTAACAACCTTTTTTCCTCCTATCGATTCAAAGATGTATAGTTATTTCTTTAGTTTTATGAAATAGCTTTAATAACATTTGGAATTCCACTTTCATTCAACAATGCTTCATCCCAGTCAGATACTTCAACTTTATAAATTGGAAATCCATGTTGGCCACGAATTACAATAAATGGATCGTCAATTAATTCTTCAGGAGTCTTTTTAACCTTTAAACACTCTACATAGTATGAACAAACCTCTATAAACTTAAGGTAAGGATGTTTAACAGTTAGTTGTGAAGCCTCATCAGAGTGTATCTCCCAGACATTTCGTTGATTACCTCCATCTATTAAGACTGTGACAGAAGAAAAACTATTTAACTTTTCATAATCAAGCAACTCTACTTGCTCATGAGAAGTAACAATCAAAATACAGTCATGCGGCATCGCTTCCTGTTCCAATTGGTTAAAATTTTCTACTTTATGTATAACCAAATTATCTTGTTCTGCAAGCGCATCTCTAATTAATCGGTTATCTCCTAGTAACAACACATGTTTTTTGCTCGGATCTCTCCTGTTTGCTCTCTGTGGAAAGAGAAGCATCTGATTTTCAATAAACTCAGTTAACGCTGGAATACCAGAGTCTTCAATAACGAGTGTCATTTCTTGGTTTTTCATCATATCTTGTAAAGTTAGAGGCTCTCCTTCAGTGTTCCAATAAGTATATCTCAGCTCTCTTTTTAACTCTTCATCTTCATGATTTTTTTTATATGTTTGATACAAGTGATATCCATGGCTAGCAGTCCAAAGTATTTCTGGACTAAATATATATTTTCCTAGGGTCTTACATACTTCTGTAGTAATAACTTCTCTTTCCTCTAGGCTCACTTGATCTTTATCATTAATAATAAACAACATACTTTTTTCATGTGCTCCAGCTTTCATTAAAGCTTCTACTTTTTCTAATAAAGGCATTGATGTAGCTTGTTGCGGTGTTAATAGAAAAAAAGAAAAAAACGAACCCTCCATTTTATATTGGTCAAATAAGGAAGTGTATGTCACAGTAGTTGAATCCTGGTCTACTAGACAATCCATAATGCACTTCCATATTTCAACATACATTTCATTATCGTAAAACAATACTATTTTCATAAACTCCCTCCTCTTTAAGCCACTTTCTTACTTTTTTATAAATAACTCTTTCTAGAGTACCAATATTGCTCATTTCTAACACCCTATCAATATGATGTGCTTCTAAGCGTTTCCCCGAGTATGAATCTTCTTTATAATGTGCATATATTAAATAATCTTTTTGAAGGTCCACTAACTCAAGCTGTCCAGATTTATACTGTCTAGCCCTTAATGCAAAATACCCAGAGGCACTAACAATATCTCTTTTTTCCTGACTTTTCGGTAAATGTTGTCTTAATTCTTGTTCTATTAACTCTAACGAATCAACTACAGAATCTCTTTTTCCAATTGCAAATATAGTATTTTCTTCTCCAATAATTTCTGTGTACTCCTTTATTTTTTTAGTAAAAGGCTTTTCTCCAATTTTTGTGGGATCAAACACGTACACAACTAAATCTAAACCTTCAATTGCCTCATCAGTTACCTGATTATGATACTCATGTTTAGCAAACAATCCCGGTGTATCTATCCACTCAATTGAGGGATATCTTGTATCATAAGGTAAGGTTAAATATAAGTGCTGCAAAGTTTCATCAGCAGTATGGACACTTGTAATTTTATCCACTTCTTCCTTAAACTGATCGATTGTATCAAAACGGTCAGCTATTATTTCTTCATTATTTACAAAAAATAGAGAATATTCATCTGCATATGTAACATGAGTTACAACAGCAGTTTCTGCTCGAATATCAGCCTTTAATAGAGACTTACCAAGAAGTCCATTAATTAATGATGATTTGCCGTAAGAAAATGGACTGATAAACCCTACCTTATAAGTTGAAGACTTCCTCAGTAGAAAGATATTTCTTAACTTCTCTAAGTCATCATCTGTAATTCTCGAATTCTTCAAAATGACATTTTTTAATTGTTCGAGAACAAATTCTTGGTCCTTTATGGCAACCTTATTAAACGAATAAATAATACTAGAAAATAAACTTTTATACTTTTCATTTGGTAATCTTTCTATTAAATGATTTGCAAGCAATTTAAGGTCGTATTGTAATTCATTCATTTCATATGACCCTGTATCGTCATTAAAGTCACTTGAATTGAATGTGAAATTAAAATCCTCATCTTTCTGTTCCAAAATAGGTAGATAAGGAAATTTTTTCGTTAATTCATTTCCAGTTTTGATATACAACTTAACACTACTTGATTGTTGTACTTGTTTATATAGATGTTCTATTACTTTATTCAGGATAATACTTTGATTCGATGGCTTAACATAAATCTCAGAAATTACTTTTAATTCTCCTCCTGGCTTCATCTCTGACAATACTCCCTCGATTCCTTCAAGCCCTTGGTATACATGAATCGTATAAGTAATGCTTTCCTTTTTAACATTTTTAGTAATTTTCGAGTAGAACATCCCGAAACCTTGCAAAAGAACCCGATCAGAAAATTCATCTATAATTTCTTTTTGTTCTTTCTCAATAATCTCAATAATATCTCTAGGCATTATGAAAACATGGCGATCAGTACCATCGATGTTTTGATTAAGAAAATTTCTTACTAATTGACTTCTTTCCTCTAATGTTGATGCTTGTCTAATTGCTTTATTAAAATGCATTCTTATCAAATTTGGCCACACACGGTGAAGTTCACTGGCTTTTTCTCCGAAATAATAGCGACTATTGATATTTTTCACACAATAATTTTCACATACTTTTTCTTTGTTACCTTCATTAATTAATATTTGCTCTTCATAACAAAATATAAATCTCGTCACAGAATCACACCTATCGAGTATAAATAAATAATAAATCCAACTAATACTCCTAAGCCTAAAGTACTAACAACATTACCAAACCTTACTTTTTTATTCAGACTTTCTAAGTAATTGTTTATCTCATTAAAATCTTGATTAACCTTCTTATGATTCTGATCCAGTTTTGTCATCACTGCTTTTTGATTAATATCAATTTTCCGGACAATTTCTTGATGATATTGAGTATTCAAACTAGAAATTTTACGTTCAATTTGTTGAAGCTGAGTATATAGTTGGCTCCTCATTTCCTTTAATTCTTCTATCTGTTTGGAGGCACTATTTAAGATTTTCCCCTCAGCAGAAGAAATCTTTGTGTTCGTATGCTTTCCAACTTGTAAAATTGATTTTTCTAATTCACTTAATTGATGTAGAATCTCCTGTTCTAATTTCTGTAATTCACTACGAACTACATCGTCTTCTAAATAGTGCATTTTTTCTATTAAACTTTTATGTATATTGTTTATTTCAACAGCATGATCCGCTGCATATTCTCCTAAACTAGCTATATAATCAATAATCGTATCCTTAGTTTGACTACTCATCTCTGCACCTCAAATCTCATATATATCATTTAGGATAATTGTACCATTTTTGCTAACTTAATTCTTGAATAAAACGGAATGAAAAAAAAAAATGCCGGTTAGGGTGAAAAAACACCCCAACCGGCATACTAATGCTCTATTCAATTTCACACTCTACTTCAGTGTCATCTAGTAAAGTTACAATAATTTTTTGTCCTTTAAATACCGTCATCTTCTCGATTAGCTTAAAGTATAAATCTATATCAAACTCTGTTAATGTTGTAGCTTCCTTGAAGATTTCAATAAACTGTTCTGTTTTATATTTTTTTAGAAGATTATCGCTACCTTTCTGTCCCCACTTATTTATAAAGTGACCCTTATTTTCTAGTATGGCGTTAGACCCCTAGGGATCAAAAAATCCCCCGAACCGTTAGTCCGAGGGAACATAAAATACACATCAATATTCAACTAAAAACTACAAAACCATTGCTACCAAGCTATTTACACTCTATCAACGCGACTGTCTCAACGTGCGTCGTCTGTGGAAACATATCCACTGGCTGAATCCCTTTTACCTGATATCCGTTCTTTACTAAATATCTCATATCCCGCACCTGTGTCACCGGATTGCAGGACACATAAACGATACGCTTTGGCTTAAGCTTAACGACACTAGACAAGAAAGCTTTATCACTTCCGCTTCGTGGTGGATCCATAATTACTACATCCGCTTTCTCACCACGTGCTGCCATCTCCATCATGAATTCCCCGGAATCGCCTTGATAGAAACGGGCATTTTTCACGCCGTTGCGCTTTGAATTGCGGATTGCGTCTCGAACAGCATCCTTATTCAACTCTACTCCAATGACTTTGCCAGCCTTTTGACTAGCAATCAGACCGATAGTACCGATCCCACAGTACGCATCAATTACGGTTTCACTTCCAGTCAACTGGGCCATTTCAATGGCTTTTGCATATAACTTTTCCGTCTGGACCGGATTAATCTGATAGAAGGATTTCGCGGAAATTTCAAACTTCATTCCACAAAGAGTGTCAGTTATAGTCCCTTTACCGAACAACACTTTCTCCTGATCTCCTAGAACCATGCTCGTATCCCGGTTATTCACGTTCATGAGGATGGTCGTAATCTCTGGGTGAGCCTTCCTGAGAGCTTTTACAAAATTATTCTTACCCTTAAAAATAGGTGAAGCCACAACCAGCACCACCATGATCTCACCACTGACTTTACCGACTTTCACCAGTACGTGACGCAGGAAACCTCGTCCCGTTTCTTCATTATATGGCTGCATTTTAAACGACTTCATCATGTCCTTAATCGTTTGCCAGATCTCATCCGCTTTCGGATCATGAATGAGACACCTATCCATCGAAATAAGCTGATGACTATTCTGAGCGTATAGCCCACCAATAACCTGACGGTCCTGATTGAGACCAAATGTTGTATTGCTCTTATTTCGGTAATCATACGGATGGTCCATCGTTAAAATGGGTTCCGGTTTACCGAATGGTTTCATCAATTGATCTATTGTTTCCTGTTTGAAACCTTCCTGAGCTTCCTCGTTCATATGCTGAAGCTGACATCCGCCACACTCATAAAAATAGGAGCAGATTGGCTCGATTCGGTCTTTTGATGAGGTGATTACCCGCTTCAATTCCGTATTAACATATCGCCCATTAGTAGACAAAGTAATCTCCGCCGTTTCACCTGGCAATAGGTGCTCTACCTCTAGCTGCTTTCCTTTCCATTGAACGATGCCTTTCCCCTCATTGGTCAGGCCTGTGCAGGTCACCTCTGCTGTTACAGATTTCTTATTACCTCGATGCTTATTTGTTGACGAGGGCTTACCTTGGAATTTGCCGCCCTTTTGATTAGTCAGTGCGGAGCGCTTTTTCCCATTTGTTTTTTTCGCTTGATTGCGTGTTTTTCCTGGTTTATATCCATTCTTTTTGCTTTTATTCATAGGCACTTCCTATCTATTTTTCTTTGGTTTCCCATTATATACTATCCAAAGTCAGTAGTAAAACTAACTAATACCAAAAGACTGCCACCAATTATTGAATGGGATAAAGGTGCCTGCACCATCGCCTATACCATCCAGTCAAGAAAGTACGAAAAGCAAACAGCACCATAAAACTATCATACATGCTCATAAACATCACCCTTTCTATAGGGAGAATTAGCCGACCTTACCCTAAAAGAACGATATCCGCTCTTTGCTCAGCTATTTTTCGTTCAATAGCTTCCTTTGCATCATAGTTTTTCAAATCCCCTAAATAGTCCCAACCAAGTGCAATCATATCGCTCTTGAATTCCGAAGGGACTGACACCTACATCATAAAAAAAGAAAATCCACGAAAACGAATTCGTGAATTATTATTTCAAATGCTGCTTAACTTGATCTAATGTGTCAAACTCATCTATATGTTCGATTATTACTTCTAATGTTTCGGGATCTTGTTTTTGTATTTGTTGATTCAATTCTTCTGGAACTGGAGCTACAAATTTTGTGAGTAGACGAATGACGGTGTTGGCTAATGCTTGTGCTTTTCCTTTTGCTAAACCTTCTTTTATTCCTTTATGCATTCCTTCTTGAATTCCCTCTTTTTTTCCTTCTCTTTTTCCTTCATCTCGGAATAAATCCGCTAAAGTCATCACTATTTCGCTCCCTTCAGAATAAGAACTTTCTACATACTTTATCATATCATGAAAATCCGCTTTTGTAAGCTGACGATCTAGGTGAAACACATAGCGTAGCAATGTTTCCAGGTATTGTATGGCTGTCTCTTGATCATCTAGTTGTTGCAAATAATAGATAGATCTTTTAACTGCTTTGATGGCATTTTGTTTGTTTTTCGTGGTCATATCTCGAAAAATTGTTAGAATAATTTTAAGTTGAGCGATGCCTTTGATATCCTCATCATCATAGTTTGACACATCAAACAAAATACATGCAAAATCTGGTATATATTGTTTAATATCTTCAGGAAACGCATCAAAACCTTGTAACATTTCACCTAAGTTTTTCGGATAAGTCCATTTGTTTTCACTGTGAAAAATAACGACAGGAATAACGATCGGTAGTTCTTTTTGTTTTTCTTTCTCCATTTTTGCTTCCCAAATTTCGATCATGTACCTCAATAATTGAAATACGATTGTTTTACTTGGATAGCTCTTATGTTCTAACAACAAATGTAAATAACCTTCGTTTCCATTAAGTTTTAGTTGAAAAAGTAAATCGGAAAAAGATTCTCGTAACTCATTCGAGATGAAGCTATCTTTCTGTGGTTGAATACTTTCTACTTCAATGAGGTTAACAATACTGGTGGGCAAATAATGTTGAATAAAGGATTTAGCAACTTCCACATCAGAAAAAGTTTCTTTAAAAAACTTATCGTGTGGATTTTGAATGGTCACTATCATCATCTTCTTTCCTAATGAAATGATGACTAAATACGAATGTACGTTCTTATTTTATTGTAAAATAAGAATCGACAAATTGCAAGAAGATGACCTCCCTATTTGCCCAACAAGTAACTAGGAGGGTCTATCACACTTGATAGCCGATCCCTCTGGGGGAACCGCTTATCCATAACCCGTAGTGTCCGCTACGGGTTATATTATATGCATTTCTTAGTTCTGCACCATTGGGCGGCGCTTTGACCACTCTCTTCCCATTCCTTCACACGAGCTGCCCAATATCGCTCTCCTTCATTTTTTTACTACTTCATCATAAAAAGTGAAGCGGATCCTTTCTTGCTCACTAGCTTAATCTTATCGGTTATATAGGTAATATAACTGTCAGTTGGAACACTTTTTTAAATACATTCTAAGTTTAATATGGTGAAGATAATTCTCCATCTCTGCTCAATAGTCATTCAGCTAGAATAATCGTAAATCTGTAAACGTAAGTATTTCGTGCGCCAATAAATATAACGGTATGTTATACAGTCTTTTATGTATAATGTTAATTACACGAATTTTTGTTCTTCAGCGTTATTCCGCAAATGTACAAGGAGAAGTTACTTTGATTATAAGGAGAGCTTTAAAGGACGGTAGATTGAATAATTTGCAATAAAATAACCGATCAGCAAGATGAAAAATATCATTACAAGATTGTTTTGAAATATTTTTTTCTTTTTTATGTGCTTAAATTCTTTTATATCCCAATGCTTTTCACTCAAACTATTCACCCAGTTAAAAAATAAATAAGCAAAATTTCCCATAATCAGTAAGACAAATAAGCTAATACATGAATAAATTGAATAACCCGCAGCGATAACTACGAGTTAAAGATAGGTAATAATCAGTATTAAATTTTTTCGGAAATTATGCTCACGAAGAAAATGTAAGACACCTGTTCCGAATACTAGAATCGAATATAATGTAAGGAAAAATATTTTCAACTTTACCTCTCCACTGTTCATTCATAGTTTTTATACGGTCTAGGGTGAAATTTACCTCAAACTTTTGACAATTCATCCAAAAATGCTGGTCTTCTAGGGTATCTATCTTCTAATTCTTTGATAATAACATTAGCACTTTCTGGCCCACATACTTTTCTAAACGTTTTTATTACCTTACACACATTGCGGTAAGCGCTTCTATTTGAGGATCTTTCAGCCATTGAATGAATATGCTGTATAAATATCTCGGTTACTCGTTGTGGATACTGCTCTATTAGATGAGGATACAGATGTTCAATTTCGATAGGGGAATTCTCACAATATGTTAGTAATTTATCTGTTAGCCCTTCTTCTATTAAGATACGAACATAGATAGTACCTCTCAATCTTGTTTGTGACAAATTGTCGGTAATATACTCTAAAACTTGCGACCATTCTTCCTGACTGTATAACTGCTTTAATATTAGAAAATAGTCATAATTGCCATCTAGCAATAGGGACATGCCTAATGATTTCTGGTTCGTTTCATCCTGTACTACTTCATATGCCTGAAACCGGTATTGCTGCCATTTATGTATAAGTCCTAGAAATTGTTTGTCTTTTTTCTCGCCGTCCAAACATAGTTCTATTACTTTTTCATAGTTTGCCTGATTAAAATTGTCTTGGATCACACGTTCTCTGAATTCAGAAGAATCTATGTTTTTCTGCTGTCTCGAATTGTTCAATTAATTCCAACTGAATCAGTTTTATTTGTTTACGATCATAAGAAGCACTCCACCGGTCACTATTTGATTCAGCTAAGATTTGTTCAAGCTCTTCTTCTAACATTTTTCGGCATTCGATACTATCACAGAATGAAACGCAAAACTCGAGTAAAGCAAATCGCCATTCACTCCATCCTTTATAACTATTCTTTCTTGACGCATCTATCAGTTGTTGAACAATATCTATTTTTTCTAGATCGTTTAGATGATCGGCTCCTTCTAATATCGCCATATCGATTTTATCAAGTGTCTCGTCAACGACCATACCGACTTCTCCACCAGAATCATCACAATATTGTAGCAGATCCATCATTTCGGTCAAGATTAATTCACCGAGAAGAACTGCTATTTTGGTTTCCTGATTATCAATGCTTTCTTCCATTTTTTCTATTACTAACTCTGCACCTTTTACAGCAAGACTGGCATTGCGCCAATTAACAAATCCACCTTCCTCTGCCATCTCAATATATTGCTGAATTAATTCCTTTGCTCCTGCTATGCCATTCTTTTTAGGTCCATATTTAAGACGCAGCTCTTGTTCCATTACAGGGTTATCGGTAGCGTATTCCACTAATAGTTGTATTAATTCTTTTTTTGTCAAGGTTTGTAAAAGCTCATGTAATGTTGATTCTTTCCGATCAACATCAGAATTTCTATTTCGCAAAGCAAAAAACACAGCTGTTTCATGTTTGCATATATCACCAAAATCATAGGGACAATCACAACTTGAATAAAGAATATTTCCTTTTTCATCGAGGGTTACTTGTACATGATAATCTTCTGAACCATTGACAATTGCACGAAAATGTCCTGACTGAATCTCATTTATGTTATTTACAAGTTCCCATTCATAGTAATCTTCGCCTCGAGATACTATGATCTCATTTATATATTGTTCAAAATTGTTCACATTCAATGATGTACCTCCTATTCCACATAGTCGATCTGCTCTTTTTCACAAAAATCAATGGCTATTTGTTTGTAACAATCCTCTTGGAATGTAAACCATTCATCACTGACACCAAGTGTGATAATCTGATCCTTGAATCTGCTAAATGCTCCTCTTCCACGGATAGCATTTAGCAAAGCTGATTGTATCGATTCATCTTCCTGACTAAAACAAAATTGTTCCATCATGTCATACTCATCTATTTCATATTGTGATGGAAGTGAAGCATATTTATCTTCATATTGCAAAATATCGATAGCAGTATTCACCTCTTGTTGTTCCCAATCAGCAAGATGATCAAAATCATCTCCATCTTCTGCCGTTATTAATGCACTCCTTGAAACGAATACAACTTCACTTGTTTCTTTATTTAAAAATGAATTAAATTCTTCTGATTGCATCTCCATTCCATCTATAATCGCACTTAATTTTACCTTTGGACTCATTTTAGTCGCTCCTTTCCTATTATGAAACACTTAATAAAAGGGGCATTGCCCATAACTGACAACAGCCCCATTAAAGTATGATAGATTTACTGTGCAAATACCAAACGTAAATGGCGATGTAATTGAAGATAATACCTCCTGATGCAATCTAGCAGGTGCTGCTTGTAAGTAAGGTACACCAGCAATAATCTCGATTCGTTCATCCTCAAGCCATGACAAATAATCAGCATACATAAATATACGTCCTTTAGTTGGTAATGACAATCCAAATCATTTATGTTTATTATATCATCTGATGATCAGCAAGTTAAAAGTTTTTAAAAGCAAATCCTATCTTTTTAGTTTAAAGAATACCTTTATTTTTGATGATTATTGCTTCCTATACCCACGAAAAAAGAATACCAATCACACGATGTAGTTTGGTATTCCTTTTCATAAGTTAGTCTCCATTTGGACTTCCAAAAATTAGAGAAGTCTATTTCAACAGTCCATTAAAAAGTATCTAATTGATCTAGATTATTTGCTTTAATACCATCAGGTTCACTACGGATAATGTCTCGACCATACTTATGAAAAACATCGACGTGCTCCAATTTTCCTGCTTTTGCTTCATCAATTGCGGTGACGTAGTCTAACTCTCTGCCGCTATTCGTTTTAAATGCAATAATATCGCCCTCATCATTTTTTCGAACAGCAACAATTTGTTCTTTTCCATGCTCTCCAGATGCTGAGACCTCCTGCTGAGCTTGTTCCTCACCCTGTTGTTTATAATCTTGGTATATTTTCTCAAATTCTTGATTGTCCATATTCTTTACCTCCTAAACATACTTATAGTTTGTAACGAAGGCGAAATTTTTATGTGTGATCGTTCCCCAGCTTATGGAGGGCACATAATCGATTTAATTTATCACAAAATAATGGTACAAGTTGACGTATATAGTAATCAAGATTACTCTGAATAAGGACGTACGAATTGAAGCAATAAAAGGGGCATTAATAATGAATAAAACACAACAATCATTAAATGAAGTATTACCTGACCTAAAACCATTTCTTCAAACCGCTTGGGATAAATCCGGGTTCGTAAAGCTAACAGCCATTCAACTGCATACGGCCCGTTTTATAATTGAAGGAAAAGATATCATTGCTGAGTCACCAACAGGCAGCGGTAAAACACTAGCTTACCTTTTACCGCTTTTGCAACAAATCGACCCAACTCAAAGAAATACGCAAGTTGTCATCTTAGCATCCTCCCATGAACTAGTGATGCAAATAAATCAAGAAGTTCAGGAGTGGTCAAGGGATAGTGGAATTGGAAGTGCTACACTGATTGGTGGAGCAAACGTAAAACGACAAATTGAAAAATTGAAAAAGAAACCGCAAATCGTAATTGGAACACCAGGGAGAATGAACGAACTAATTAATCAGAAAAAATTAAAGATGCATCAAGTAAAAACGATTGTATTGGATGAAGCAGATCAACTGTTAATACCCGAACATATAGCTACTATCGAAAAAATTGTGAAAAGTACCTTAAGTGATCGGCAAGTGCTCATCTTTTCGGCAACGCTACCTGAGACAGTACAATCAAAGGCAGAAGAACTAATGAATAGTCCTGAAGTATTTCGAGTAGGTAAAGAAGAGGATGATCGACCAAATGTGGAGTATATGTATCTTGTTTGTGAAGCGAGAGATAAAATTGAAGCACTAAGAAGGCTCGTACGTAATCATGACATGAAAGCACTGGTATTCGTCAAAGATATTACAACGCTTTCGATACTGGCAGAAAAACTAGATTATATGGGCATCCATGCAGGAGTTTTACATAGTGACTCCAAAAAGCAAGAGCGCGCTAAAGCAATTAAAGAATTCCGCGAAGGAAACTCTGAACTACTACTAGCTTCAGATGTTGCTGCAAGAGGCTTAGATATCCCTGATTTATCCCATGTTATTCATATGGATTTGCCTAAAGAGACGACACAATTCGTTCATCGCTCCGGAAGAACTGGGCGGTTAGGGTCTGACTCAGGTACCGTTGTAGCCATTGTCACGGAGAGTGAGGAGCGACAACTGCGGAAGTTTAGTCGGCAATTAAATTTAACTGTTTCAAAGAAAATCCTGTTCAAAGGAAAATTAGTTGATCCTAAATAAAGTGAAACTCTTGTTAAGCCTTACTATCCTTGCAACTCGTTCAGGCTTATTGCTATGGAACGACGACCTCTACGCTTCACATGCGATTTCACAAAATATTCCAGATCCAATCGGTAGCTATTCGCACGGGATTATGCACCGACGAGAAGGTGACTTTGGCAACTCAAAATATTGGTTTAGCAAGGTTGGCGATTCCCCAATTTTTAAAGAGTTGTATGAACAAGGAAAAAAAATCTACCCCAAAATAAAGGAATGGAAACAATGGGATCCTTCCCTTTTTATCGATGAGGTAGAAGAAATAACGCCCAAAGGCGAAGAAGAGACCCAACGTGGCAAGCAATTACGACAGCTACAAGCACTAGAAAATATCATTGTTATTACAATATAGCTTGCACCAGTAACAAATGGGATAAGGTATCAGGGCACCGTATATGGACAAATGTCTTTTTATGGTGCCTGCCCCCTTAAACATAACCTCCCCAACGTATAGGGAATCGACTTTTTGTGTAATCTTATTCAATTTAGAACAGGAGGGGTACAGCACCTATCCGCGAAAAATTGGTGATACGGAGGGCCTATAACCCGATTCTTTATTAAATAGTATCGTTACTGGGGAACAAAAGTTTCTGTTTAATATTATAGCTCTTGTTCAACTAAAGCGCCATTTACTTTAAGTAGATGATTTCACAAAGATAGTACAAATAGGTGTTGTTTTAATACGCAGTATCGTTGTACTGCGCAACAAACCAATTGGGTATTGTTAGTTGGTCTTATTCAAAATAAGCACCCAATATAGTAAGCCAAAGAAACAATAAAAAATCTTCACCAACTATATTGGGGTCTATTCTTAATACTTCTGTTATTTTAGTTAACGTCCATTTTTGTCCCAGTCTTCATACGAATCAAAATTATGATTAGGATCTACAAAGTCTCTTCCAGCCTCCATTAAGCTGCTAGCACATCCTTTGCAGAAAGACTCACCATCTACCAGTAATTCTGAATCGAGTTGATTTTTGGAGAATTCTCCTCCACACTCATTACAAATATACTTTTTCATAAGTTTTCTCCTTTTCCAATTTAAATAGCGCATCAAAATATTGATTATACAGCAATAGTAATATAGCTTTTAATGAGTCACAATTATAATACAATACTCACCTTATTCAGACAACTATGAATTTATCTATTATAAATTTTGATGTATAAAGTAGTGTGGATTTCAAATTAATGGTTCCCTTTATGGATGCAAACTAGCGAAAAATATATCAATTAAAACTCCCCTTATCTAAAATAAAAGGTACCTTATATAGGGTACCTTGAAGTATTTCCCCTTAGGAAAAACTTGTTGTTGCACAGTAATAGTCTACTACGCATTAAACAATTGGCAATTTTCTTATTCTACATAACTGCCCGTTAATATACCTTCTTGAATTAACACTACCCGTTAGTTAAATAAAACTATTTTATTTTATTTCGTAAAACTTCAGATATAGAAAAATGTAAAGATCCAATAACCATTCCAATGAAAGTAAATAAAAGAGAAAAGATTAGATGATCATTCACCATATTGTTAACCTAAGCAGCACATAACAACCATCTTTTCCGTAACATCACCCGCTATGACAATGGTATTGATCGGAACACAAGGTTACTTCTTATCAGTTAATAGCTGTATTTTGAAGATATTTGTAATGTCTGCGCGGTCGGTCAATAGTGTGATTGAAATCAAATCACCTTCTGACAAATCAGAAAGCGAGATAACAGCATCCTGTCGATATATACTCACTTCTTCCCATATATCATATTGAAACTCACCTCGGTAATTCTCATCATTGAGGGATATACCATCAACCAATAAAGATTTCTCGCCAACTTCTTTTACTTCTGCATAGAATGTCTGAATATCAGAATGGGACATCACCCACGCATCTTCTTCGTAATCTTTATAGGCATTAACATACCCCGCAAAATAGCTAATCAATATACCAATGAGTAAAACTATTATAGTCATAACAATAGCCACTCTATATGGAGGGACCATTGAAGTACGCATGCCCTCGGTTGATTCTAAAGCCTTATTGATATGTCGTTTATAGACTTGAAAATAGACAGTAACGCTAGCGACTAATATAATTAGAATTGCAAACAGTGCGAGAAAATAAATAGGAAAACCCATGTAATTGCCTCCTCTATATTCCGAAATATTCTTTAAAAATGTAGTAATAGCTTCTTGTTACATCAACACTTTTACCATTAGTCATGGTAAGGATGAACTTCGTCGAAAGAGTAGGTGTAATTCGTTTAACCTTATTTCTTGCAATTACAACAGAATTACTTATACGCAAAAATTTTGTTGGGTCAAGCAAACTGACAATTCGGTATAATCGGTCGGTAGCTTGATATATTGCTTCTTGCGTTTGTACCTCTACTACATGACCGAACGATTCGATACAAACAATATCCTCTACCAATAAAATGATCCGCGCATTTGTTCCTTTTTCTCTCACAATCAGATTATCAATGAAGCTGTTAGTTTGACTTAATACCAAGTCGGCCGTATCATCTATTTCAATTCCTCGTTCTTCGAGTGCGGATTTGATTTCATCATAACGCTCATTACTAATGTCAAGTTTGATTTTCAAATTGCAACCTCCTTTCGTTCATCGTGATCCATATCCATGATTCAAAAGTAGTATAACCATCGGATTTTCGTATTTCAATATAAGAGGAACACTTTACAGATATAGCCACATAGATTACACAAACATGGTTGATATTCAATAAAAAATGAACCCCCAAATAATTGGAAGTTCTATTTCGTGTTACAATCTTCTTCAACTTAACTGCTCCGTTACCACAACAAAGTCAGTAACAGTTTTTTAGCTAAAGCCACCCGTTGCTTTAAAAGAAATTGTTATTACTCTTCCATAATATTAATTTTATTTGCTACCATACGTTCGTTAATTTTCTCTACCCAAACTTTTATTTGCTGTCTTTCTTCTAGGTCATCCACAGTGGTTCCTTTTCCTCTTACTCGATAGGATTTAAAACAGCATTAGGGATATGCTTAGCCTCGTATTCGTTATCATCCGCCGTGCAGAAGAGATCCGTGATACTTGGCATGATGATAGCAAGCGCTTTAATGCTGTTAAGCGCCTCATCGAAGTCTCCGTTATAGGCGGAGTTTGCACTAATATCTCCATTTTGTCCAGTCCATAACATAGCTAGGACATTGTGTGGATCCATCCTCATAAAGCTATCTTCCCAGACTCCAGCCACAAAATTTTCCAATGAATCATATCCCATCTCACGATAAAGTTCCTCTTTGTAATAGGTCTGAGATAAGCCCCATCCCGCATAGACACGACCAACAGCGCGCATGTCCGCTGAAGTCAAATGATTTAGTTTATTTAAATCATGGCCAACTGCAGCCATGAGAGCAGCTTTCATTCCGTCTAGTACTATATACGTTTGTGGCCAAGTCTTTGCACCTCCGCAGAAGGGGGCAATTCGTTCCACCATGTCGGGATAGCTTGACCCCCATTGGAATGATTGAACACCTCCCATTGACCATCCAACTACCAGAGCGATCTTTTCAATGCCGAATTTTTCGGTCACCAGTCGATGCTGAAATTTAACGTTATCATAGATGGTTACCTGTGGAAAATTAGCCTTGTCGAATGGAGCAGGAGTATTACTAGGAGACGAAGATAATCCGTTGGTTACCTGTGGAAAATTAGCCTTGTCGAATGGAGCAGGAGTATTACTAGGAGACGAAGATAATCCGTTTCCCAGCAGATTTGGAACGATAATGAAATATTTTCTCGGATCTAGTGCCATGCCGTTTCCAATCAACCATTCATTCTGAACATGATGGTCGCCAAAAGCAGTTGGATAGACGATCACATTATCTTTCTTCTCATTCAATTCTCCATAAGTCTTATATGCAAGAAATGCGTTCGGTAACGTTACTCCTGATTGCAAGGTTACGTCACCCAAATCAAAAATCTCATAATCCATTGTATTGTAGCCCCCTTCAAAAATGAAACACATCTAGAATGTATTTCTTGTACTAAGTATAATCCCATGGTACTCTCAATAAAAGTGAATAAAATTCAAACTAGCATTCAATAATATTGAAAATAAAAGGGGGAAAGTATAATGAAATTGCGCCAACTGAAAACGTTTCGCACAGTTGCTTCCACTTTAAATTTTAGTCGGGCTGCGGACGCGCTAAACTACGTCCCCTCCAACGTTACGATGCAAATAAAAGCATTGGAGGATGAGCTTGGTGTTCCTCTCTTTGACCGCTTGGGCAAGCAGCTCGTTCTCACCACTGCGGGTAAACGCTTTTTAACTCATATCCAAAGCGTTCTAGACAAATTAGACGAAGCTCGCAATAGCGTTCATGACAACGAAGATATTAGAGGCACCCTTACAATCAGTGCCAACGAGGTCCTTTGCGCCTATCGCCTCCCAGTTGTCTTTAAGCTATTTCGTTCCCGCTATCCAGGCGTTCGACTTATCTTCCGCTCTGTTCCAAATCAGGAACTCAAGCAAACACTCTTTGATGGAACCGCAGATGTCGTCTTTATGCTGGACGAAACCATTCTCTCAACGAGACTTGCTGTAGAACCGTTACTGGAAGAAACTTTCCGCTTGTTCGTTGCTCCTGATCACCCACTTGCGAAACAACCTGTACTGCAACAGGAAGATTTTCACGGAGAAGTATTACTGGTTAATGAAAAGGGCTGTCCTTATCGAACCATGTTTGACCGATCATTTGAGAAAAAGGGCATTGAAAGTATTACTTATTTGGAGTTTCAAAATGCCGAAGCCATTAAGCAATGTGCAATTTCTGGGATCGGTATTGCCTTTCTTCCTGAAATCACAGCGGAAGCAGAAGTTGAACGGGGTGATCTTGTTGCTCTTCCATGGCAACTTTCAGACTTACACGTATATACTCATATGGCTTGGCATAAAGAAAAGTGGCTTTCACCAATCATATTGTCTTTCATTGAAGCAGCAAGGGAAGTTATCGCTATAGAGGACGAGAATCAAACCATTTAGAAAACAAGCTCTTTGACCGTTGATCCGCAACTGTTGGGGGACAAAGACTATAGGAATTAATCTACTAAAAAAGGCTACTTTAAGTAACCTTTTTTAGTACAATCATTTTCTACTTATTTTTGATTTTAAGAGCCTTATAAGGTTTTGAGCAGTATTGTCACTATATCAAGAGAAGCATCAGAAAGCTCCTTAAGAATCGTCCCCATATCAACATGCTTTTCTGTAATCATATTATAAATAACAAGATCCTAACGTGTATAGGTACTTGATAGATTCGTTCTATTATAATCTATTAATATCCAATTATATCAATACTTTTTTTCGTATCACAATTTCTGCAATACATAAACTGACCATCCAGCATAACCATACAGCAATTGTGTAAGAAGTACCATATGAAAATTGCAAAGCATTGTGTGCAATGGCCACAATGATGTAGATAATCATATTGGCAAAGGCAAGAAAGAAGCTTCTTGTCATCCATGAACTATGCTTTATCACGTTTTTTCTTCTAATATGGATATAGCCTAGAATTGTTGTACCAAACCATAGTGTATTTAAAAAAAAAATCCAATAGTGCTCAACCAGCCTCCTGTTGCAAAAAAAGAAACATAAACACCAGGGATAAAGTTTAACAAAATAGACAGCACATAGACTCGACCATTCCAGCGATGAAATTGGATAGATTTAATTCGTAGTTTCTTGATCACACCCAAGGGTCCAGTGATAAGGGAGATAATAGCAAAAATGATATGTAATCTGATCATCAGTATCCACAAAGATTCGTTAGTTAAAACTTCATCTTTTTTAGCAAGAAAATCCTGAAAAGTGGGATCAACCATGAAGTTTTTTGAAAATGTATGCATGACCCACATAAACGATATGATAAAAAAAATGATCCACATGTTCTTTTTCATATTATGATTATCCTTTCCTCATCAATTTAACTAAATAAACCACGATTTGTCATAATAAATACAGCGATAACAATAAGAAGAAATGTAAACCAGCCCAGTATATTGAGTTTGGCCGTATTTCGTTGCAACACTTTGTCGGGATTCTTTGCTAGCATAATGCTTTTCAAGCCTTTTTGTATCATACCAATTAAAGCCCCAATAAGCATCAACAGGATCAATGATAACACCACCCATAACCAAGAAGGATAAGTGGCATATCTCATTACCATCCATCCTCCTGTAATGATTAACACAAATAGCGCATAGTGTCCAAAGCGAGTAAAGCTTACCAATGTTTTAACAGATATTTTTAATTCTGTACCTGAACGCGACAAAAGAGATTTAAACGCAACTGGAAAAGCTAGAAAACTACCGAGCAATAAAGCACCTATTACATGAACAAATACAATAAATGAATACATAAACTACAACTCCATTCTTATGAAATACGATGTCCTATTAATTTTGATGAGGGAAGCATACCAGCCTTTGCTTCACCATACATATTGTTACCGTCTACAGAAACGATAAATTTTAATGTAAGACGCATAGGCTTCGTCACTTTCATGGACCACTTTAATTGATTCCCTTCCAGTACAGCGTTGTCTAGCTTAGCAATATCATCTCCTTGCTTGGCAGTTCCCACTATTTGACCATCTATAGAATCTAAATCTAATAAAACGGAAAGATCGCCAATAGGAGTGGAAATGGTAGTATCCCATTTTCCTTGAAAGTTAAAGCTCTTATCCGTTTGATTAGAGGAGTTGGAACTTGTCGCTTCCATTGGGTTTTCATGTTTGCTTGCTATAGGTGCATTTCCTTCAGCTTTCCAAACCGTGCCCCTGCGCTCATACTCAAATAGTTGTTCCACAGCATGTGCTATACGGGGACCTAACTCTCGCTCAACTAAATAAAGCGCAACATCAAGTCCCGAAGTAACACCACCACCAGTGATAAGATCACCGTCGTCTACAACCCGGGCATGAACCGGAAACGTATTTGTAGCTTGCAAAAGCCCCATTCCCAAATGGTGTGTAACAGCATGACGGCCTTCTAGCAGATCATTCATGGCTAATAGGAGAGAACCGCCACAAACTGTGGAAAGCAAAATATCAGGTTTTCGAATTGCTTCTTTTAATACATTACTTAATTCTGTTTCCGTTGCTTGTTTTATTCTTACTGGTATTGAATCTGGTTCATTATCATCAATAGAACCAGATGCACCTGGAACAAGAATGATTCCTTTAGAGGATAAATCAATTTTGTCACTTGCTTGAAGCTGTAATTGATTTACTCCACTTGTTACCATTCGTTCACCTTCAGCGGACACTAGTTTAACTATTATCTCCTCTTTTGAGTACATTCCAGCTGCATTAAACACTTCATAAGGAGCAATTGCATCCAATAAATCAAATCCATCAAACAACACAATCTGAACATTCATACATATTACCTCCATTTTTAATAATTTTAATTAAGCTTTGAAGCTCTTTTAACCTTCCCTTGACTAACCGATTTTGAAGAATCGTGGTTATGTCCTACCTTTCTGATTGGACGACAGTGAATTTCAAAGATTCGAACCGCCTAAAAGCAGAAAAGTGTGAAGTGAAACATTTTATTTATAGTGAATATTTGCTGATCGTTTCACAGTTAAAGAATAACCTTTAAGTGTCTCAAATAATGGTACAAAAAGGTCACAAAACAATCACAATCCTACAAAGTGATGTGAAGTCATGGTTGAAACAGTGATATACTAAAAGTAGATTTTGATGGAAGGTTCGTTTCTTTAATTAGCATCGAAGGGCAGGTAGGATTTTGTGAAGGAAATACAGACGATTTTGGTTGTGGATGATGACAAAAGCATTGTCGAACTATTAAGCGACTTTTTGGAGAATGACGGTTTCTTTGTAAAAACTGCTTATGACGCCGATCAAGCACTGTCCATAATTAAGCAGGTTACAATTGATTGCATTATTCTTGACATCATGATGCCAAGACAAAATGGTTTCGAGTTCTGTCGGCAGGTACGGGAGGATAGTAACATTCCTATCCTCTTTTTGAGCGCCCTCAGTGATGATGTAGATAAAATTCGCGGGCTGGCACTTGGAGGAGATGATTATATCGTTAAAACCGCATCTCCAGGAGAGATTATTGCCCGAGTGAAGGCTGTATTGCGACGCTCTGGTTCTCAGCAGGGATTTAGCAGGAGGGTATTGGATTACGGTGGTCTCACTTTGAATTTATCTACAAGAGAAGTATTTGTAGATGGACGATACATCTCCCTTACACCAAAAGAATATGAATTATTGCGATTATTTGCTGAGCATCCGCAACATGTTTTTACATATGATCAATTACTTGAAAAATTTTGGGATGGGATTGGCGATAAACATACTGTACGCGTTCATATTAGCCGTCTACGTGAGAAACTTGAGTCCGATCCAAACGAACCAAAATATATATTCAATGTCTGGGGTATAGGCTACCGTTTTAAAGGAGAATAAAATGAGACCAATTCGTATTCGTACATTTTCTATACTTAGCTTGCTTTTAATCTTGATGTTGCCATGGGTGTTTTACGTAATGGCCCACTTACTAACAACGAAATCACTCAGTTTCGAAACAAATGATGCTCAGAAGGAAGATTTAATAAAAATGAGCCACTTTATTGAAACAAATATAGAAAACTGGTCTGACCCTAAGTGGCAAGATGATTTAAGAGGAAAGTTACAAACATTGGACATGGGTGTAGAAATTTTAACCGAATCAAATCAAGAGATTTTTCAATTTTTCCCTGAGGAGGATCGCTCATTTACGCGTGCGGAACAGTTTTCAATTATACAAGATGGGCGCATATTGGGAAGAGTAATGATTTTTCAGCCGAATTCAAGAATGGTTCAGATGATTGTGGCATTTGCGGGATTATTTTTAGCCTTTTTTATCATCGGTTATGTTATGCGAAGGTTCATTCTCAAACCACTTGAGCGAATGAGCTTGGCAGTCCGACAAGTCGCAGATGGGGATTTGGACATCCAATTACCTGAGTCCCCGATCAAAGAAATTACGGAAGTTCATGGCGGAATTCGAATAATGACAGATAGTCTCCATGCATCCATGCAAAAACAAGTGGAGTTGGAAGAAGAACGGCGATTTATTATTGCTGCAGTGGCCCACGATTTACGGACACCATTATTTGCCTTACGAGGTTATTTGGATGGTCTGGAAAAAGGAATTGCTGATTCACCGGATAAACAAGCAAAGTATTTGGCGGTTTGTAAGGAAAAGTCAGCACAATTGAACCGCCTTGTAGAGGATCTTTTTACATTTACAAAGACGGAATATTTGGAGATGGAACTCAAAAAAAATACAGTTAATCTTCCGGTTTTATTAAAGAAGTCGATTGATAGCTTGAATCCATTAGCTAAGGAAAACAACATTTCTATTATCGCAAACCATCTTGGGGACGATTGTATGATCATGGGCGATTCGTATTTATTAGAGCGTGCCATCAATAACTTATTGGATAATGCTGTCAGACATACACCACGCTCTGGTAAAATTTATATACAATGCTATAAGGACGGTAACATAGTGGTCTTTACTGTTCAAGATACAGGGAAAGGTTTCTCTTCAGAAGAGATTCAGCGTGTTTTTGACCCCCTATATCGTGGTGAATCATCACGAAATCGTTCAACCGGAGGGGCCGGGTTAGGGTTAACTATTTCAAGAAGGATCATTAGACAACACGGGGGTGACCTTGTCGTAGATAACCATTCAGAAGGTGGTGCACTGGTAAAAGGTTGGATACCAGCTCACTGTTCTAATGCTTAATAACCCTTACCTTAACATAAAGCTAACTAAAATAAACCTTACAAGGGGTAGAACCTGTTGCTGGTTTTACCCCAAGGAGAAAATAAAGATTGATCATTTTTGTAGTATAAGCAAAAAATCTAATTTACTTTGGGTTTAAATACTAAGGTTACGTAACCAATTATAGAAGCCCCGATAAAAAGTATATAATATCCTGATATATCGGCTACTACTCCTGATATAATGGACCCTATGGCCTGCCCCAGTGCAAGTATTAAGAACGGTATTCCTAGTCCGAATGATGGGTTAGTTTTAAACACGGAAATTCCCCATACGATGAAGACCCCTGTTATGAAAATATAAGAGCTTCCAAACAGTACTGGTGACAGAAATCCTGTTATATTGTTACCAGGATGAATTCCAAGAATAAGGGAAGAAGTTGAAATTGTTAAAACAGATAGCCTATAAGCACTCACTAACCCGAACTCTTGTATAAATGCACCAGAAGTTCCTCCCAATAAGCCTGCTACTCCTATAATTACCCAAAACCACTCTCCTAGGTATGTAGGAACTCTATCCAAATTTAATATAAAGTCTCTTGAGAATGTCCAATATGCCGAACAGGATATTCCTATAAAGAAAGATGCAATAATTAGTTGAAAAGAACGTCTCCATTCTTTTTTAGAGTAGCCAACCGTGCCCTTCCTTTCTGAACTCTGATGTTTTGGAAGTACTTTATAATTAACAATAAGCACAAAAATAGCAATGATCATAAATATCAAATATGTTTCTCTCCAGCTATTAGTCATAAGGATTGCAATTGCCCCAGTACTAGCTGTTCCAATACTTGTACCGGAATTAATCCATGAATTCGTCTGATTCTGAAACCTTGTTTCTACGTTAGTGCTAACAATATTAGCGTATGGCGGCGATGAAACCCCTGTACTCAACCCTGCCAAAAATATCCCTAAACCTAGTACTACCGGATGAAAAGAAATGGATATTATACCCAAACCAACAATCGATGATAATCCAGCTACCACAAGAAAGGATTTTGGAGTAACTTTATTAGAAAACACCATTGCAAATAGTATTGCTATACAGTAAGCAATGTATGATAAAGACGAGAGGACACCACTAGTGGATTGATCCATATTAATCGTTTCGTTAATATATGGAAGCATAAGACCATAACTAAACCGAGACAAACCATACGTCACGGCAATCATTGGTAAGCCCACTGCTATTAATTTTTTTGGATTCATAATAGTTCTCTCCTTTTTTATATATAACGTTCATTATAATAATTAAGTAAAAAATAGAGAGAACAATGAAAATTTAAGACACTATTCTCTACCTATTTTCTGTTATATTCATTTTTCGGAATCCAGAATACTTTTCGCTAAATCAAGTGCCGTCTTTTTCACCTTATCTAACTCTAGTATTTGAACCATCGATGTTATTCCCTCTAGTATAATAGATATTTGCACACTAAGAGAGTTGGGAGCATTAAGGAACTTCAGATCATTTTCAATTTTGTTTAAGAGTCTTTTTTTATGATCTTTACTTATTGAAGCAATTTCTTCGTTGATACCTTCGTATTCCTGTTTCGCTCTTAAGAATAAACAACCATTGAAACCTTCAGTTTCTATCCATTCTAGGTGCGCATTAATTAGCGACTCTACATACTGATTAATACCATTCTCTCTGTCGATTTTAGCTTCTACCAATTGGAAATATTGTTTTTCCCTTTGAATTAATATTTCTTTGATAACATCTTCCTTCGACTTGAAATGATAATACATTGTCATTGTTGCTACTCCTGCTTGCTCCAATATATTTTTTACACCAATTGCATGAAAACCATGCTGATAAAATAATGTCTCAGCTGTGTTAATTATATTTTCTTTTTTCTGTGATTTTTTCATGTAACAACCTCCATATAGAACGTTCATTATAAATGTTAACATGTTACTTCTTTTATAGCAAGAATGAACGAACCAATACCATATGTGGTCGTAATAAACAGCTCTTTAAACAAGCATATCCAGGGGTAAAACGGTGCAACTTTTTTTATAAACTGTTAGAATTTATTACAAATAGTTAAACTTTATTTTAAACCCACGTTGTTTAAGTTCGATTTCCTTCGTGTCAATGCCCCACCGTCTTTATAGTTTCGATTTCAAATATGATTGAACTTCTTCGAATGCATCATTTCCGAATGTTCGTGTGTTTTCGTTTTTGTCCGAATTTCCTTGAACAACTGAATTCAAGTCGTTGATTGTTTCATATAAATATTGTAATGAAGGTTTGTCTTTGTGCATTTCAGCTTGTAAGATTAAAGCACCTGCAACGTTCAAGTCGTTCAAGATTTCGGATTTGTCGAAATCCTCATATTTTAGACGTGCAACGTCTTTAACAAACTTTTTCCATTCGTCATTACGTTGTAAATTTTCAGCGGCGGAAAAATCTTTTCCGTTATCCGTTAAAGTATTCAAGTAATTTGTGGCGGATTGTAACCGTTCCTTTGCCGTTTCTTCGTCCTTGTACGAAATTTCTTCTTCAAAATCGACGTAATCAAAACCTAAAGAAAACGAATATGCCGTTTCTCTAAATTTATTTACGACTTCGGAACGATTTTCGTGTCTTGGCGTCGTCTTTTGCAATGGAATGTTTGAAGATTGTAATGTTTCATTGTCGGTTGTTTTGACGTTGCTTCTTGTTGTCAATTCATCCCCTTCGGCATATACCACGCAAACACCTGCCAATAATATTGTCGCACCAATAGCGACCGAAATAATTCGTTTCAATTTTGCCCCCCCCCCTAATATATGTTTATGTAAATAATGGTAACAAAATATATTTTATTTTCAAAACAAAAAAATAATGCTCCAAAAAAAGGGACGCTATATGAATGATTCATTAATTCGTTTTTGTAATATCGAAAAGTATGTTCGGAAAGATTTCGAATCCTACAATCACGAATAAATAGATTGTAGAGATATTCGAATGAGTCAATTTCGGATTTTGACGTTTGGAGGACTTTCAGGGAAAGTTTATTCTTACGTCGTACCATTCGAAAAACCCCTTTCGGATTGATAATCGAACAATAGACTTTTTTGACTTCACATTATTTGTTTCGCACGTCTAAACCCTGCATAAAAACGCAAAAAAGCGACTTGGATTTTCGTCCAAATCGCTTTATATCAACGTTTATAGAATACCGGTGGACCGTTTTCTACGTTATACACACAAAGGATTAGATTTATATTTCATACTGAAATCCATACTCTTCATCCTACTTCATTTCATTCTTTAATAGCTTGTATACATTAATAAAATCCCATCTTTTTATGTTATGGGTTTAAATGTAATATTTTGTTAGAAACTATTCCCGTTTCGCCCCAATCATCCTTAATATCACTTCTATAATTATTATAAACCTTCAATATAAATTCTTGATCACTAGTTTTAGTTTCAGCACTTTTGAGAATTTCATCAATATCATTAATTGTTGTTAAAGACTTCAGGTTATCATCTGAAATTGAATATTTAATATTACTCCCAATAGAGGTTCCAATGATATCATTTAGTAATCTAAATATATTATCTTTAGTTATTATTTCCTTTATATAATTTTTAACAATGGATAGGTCATCTTTGTAAAGTTTAACTAACCCCCATATATTACCACGATTATAGTAATTGTCATCATATAAGTTAATTGAATTTTTTATAATTTCAGCACCCATTTGCTTATAAAGGTATTCCATTTTATCAATTCTACCCTCTATATTTTTACCTTCCTTATCATGTTTAAACCAGTATAATATACTCGATATATTGTTTATTTTATCATAATCTTTCTTTATCTTTTCCAAAAATTCCTCATACTGCTCCTCGCTTATTGATTGTAGTAATTCCCAAATAATAATCTCCACTCTACTCCGTGCACCAAGGGTAAAGAAAGCATGATCATTACTAATTTGGAGGATAGATTTAAATAACACGATTATAAAATTATATCTAGATTCTTGATCTATATTATCTATCCACAACTGTAGCCTATCAAAAAATTCTTGCTGATGGGATTTTGGTACTGATTTTAATATATCATTTAATATTTGTAACTGTTTTTCAATATGTTGAGTTTTGTTTACATTATGTATATACTCTTCAACTAGATTTCCAATAGCTGCATATTCATTAAAAGTTTTTGTAAAATACAGATCAAAATATTTACCACTACAAATTCTTTTATTTTTTGCGATTTCTTTATAAGAATCATCACTCATTAACAAATTTCCACTGTATTCCAATTCTTGACCTGATTTATATTTTTTAACATAAGGAAACATTTCTTGAAGTAAATCAATATACTTCAAATTATTTGGATCCTCGAAAAGTTTCTTAAAAAAATGCTCACCAGATTTATTGAATTTCTCTTTATTAATGGAAGTACTAAATATTTCATTATCTACAATCTTATCATGAGAAATAAAATACTTACGATTAATATATATTGAGTTATATAAATGTATATTGTTTAAACGTATAAATTCGATGGATAGTAAGTCTCTCACGTCTAAATAACTTATATTATTAGAGGACATGCTCAACACGGAATTTATAACCTTTTAAACTCTCTAAAATCAACCGTCAATCGACAAATATAGCTAATAATAGATTGATAATTACTTAAATTTTGTCTGTCCTTGCCATATGAAATTAGTATATTATTTACAGATCTACTCATTATCTCCTCTATAACATTTCGATCTACTTCTGGAACACGGATTTGCATCTGAATTACTTTTTCTAAGTATTGGTAATCAATACTGAGACTATCTTCAAATGCTTTTTTTACCCGGTCATTATCAAAAGACAGAATGTAGATTACACGTTCAAAGTCAAATACGTTTCCAACAAGTTTAAATAATAAAATTATATTCTCACTCTCTGTTCTGTCAATATTATCAATAAAGAAAGTTACCTTTTTACCAGATAGCTTTAAATAATCATTTATCTTATTTTTTAATACATCTATTGTATCATTAGGTTTTAAAAGATTTTTTATTATATTTATCTTCTTATTCCCAAATAAATCACTATAAATAGAATCAGCCATTTGCTTGGATAATAATGAATTGAACTTTATTCCCGATTTCTGAACAATTGTATCAAACATACTGTAAAAGAGACTCTCTTGGTTAGAGTATGACCAGGGATCCAATTCATCAATTATAATTATGTCCTTACTAGATACTAACCTCTTTTTAACGTTATTAATTATTGTGGTTTTACCGCTGCCCCAACTTCCCTCCAAACTAATAACGAAACCATCATTTGGATTACAGTTCTGAATAGTATCATATAATAAATTAATTACACTGCTTCTGTTAAGTAAATCATAGTCTACGTCCTTTTCATTTAACATAATAGGTTTACCCTTTTCTATTGAAAAGTTACCATCGTAAATATCTTTTAAATCAGTGACATTTGATTGGTATTTTTCTACTGTCTCAACTGATTTTTTAATTTTGATAGATCGCACTATAATTAACGCTGTTACCAAAATTAAAATAGGTGCCAGGGATATTATTTTATAAGAATCTAGGGATGTATATAATAACAATATACCACCATATAGAATGGATGATAGAAATATTACTAGAAATATTAAATCGATTACATTTATTGAAACAATCTTCAGCGCATCAAAAAGATGAAGTTCTACTGCCGTTAATATAATAAATAAAATAAATAATCCAAAGAAAATTATTAAGGTCTTTATATTATATGAAAGTAGAAGATTGGTAGGTAAATTAAAGATATCAATAACAAAAAGCGCAGATGTTAATATGATTGCACATTTAATAACAAATACAAAACTATAATACTTTTTTACTTCACTAAGGTAAGTTTTCACATTTAGTCTCCTTTCTAAAAGATTTAAATAGCATTCTAACTAAATATATAAACAACATATGTAATATGCATCTCTATGAAGTGATTATAAAAATTCTTTAATTCTCTATATAAAATCCATCCACTTAATTTCATATGGTTGGTATAATCCTCTACATTTAGATTCATTTTGTATGTCTATTTATTGAATCTTTTATTATATTGATGGGAGTGAACAATCTAGGATTACTACCTTCATAATTATACCCTATATTTTAAACAAAAAAAAAGACAGGAATTAATTATCCTGTCTCATCTATTCCTGTCATAGTATTTAATTATTTGTGTGCTTAGATTAGATACCGGTGGTCGGGTTCGAACCGACACTCCGTGAGGAACACGATTTTGAGTCGTGAATAAACTTCATGGGAGGTACAAACCTTGTCAGTATTGAGTTTGTCAGCTCATACTCTTTTAGTATGTCATACGATTAGTATTGAGCTTTCATAATAGCATGGAATAATGGAGCTTGCAAGTATCAGCTCCTCAGTGGTAATCAAGTGGGGTATTAGCCGAGTAGCCAAAGTTAATTAGCTCTGAGAGCGTCTCAGCAACACTGATTACCTCAAGCTATGCTCTTGAGACCTCATTTGCTGACTCTTCTTGCTTTTACCTCCTAGCTGGGGAGTATCATTCATTAGAGCTTCATAATCAACAACAGTATCTCCCTCAACAACTTCTTGGAGCTTAGCTTTAGAGTCCATCACAATAGCCACCTCACAAGTCTCTTCTTTTAGCTTTTGCTGAGTAGCTAACTTAACAGCTTCATCAGCTGGGGAGTACCCCTTATCAAGCGTAATTATCAAGCGACTTCCTAACACAGTAATAGTTTTAAACATAAAACAATCAGCTCCTTGTAGGTTATTTTAGTAGGGGAATAAAAAAGAGCAAGCTAGAAGCTTACTCCTTAGATAACGCTTTTCTTGATAATCATTAAGCCATTCAATACTGTGGAGACTCTACCAGTGCTATCTGTGAGCTTGCACTCATAAGGGTAGTTACCAGAGGTAGCTTCAGTGTCAGCTGGTAGTAATTCTACCTCAAAGACTCCTCCAATAGCGTCTATCACAGTAATACCAGTACCAAGCTCTTTGAGAACACCAGAAAAGCCAAACTTGATAGCGGTAGCGTTGGTCAAGTCAACAATAGAGCCATCTGACTCAGTAACAGTTACCGTAAGTTTCATAGAGTCACCAGAAATCAATTTAATATCTTTAGCCATTTATTTTTCCCTCCAATTCAATAAAATTAGTCCTTTGACCATTCAGAGCTAGCTCAGTAGTACGCTTACCAGTGAAGCTCTTAGAGACCTCACGAGTAGCTTGTAGCTCAATGACTCTAGTAGGTAAAGCTGTGGTGAAGTAGGTAGTACCTACAACATCAATCTGGTAGCCACCAACAATGTCAGTGACAGTCTCCTTAGTAAAATCAAAGTGAGCTACAAGCTCCTCACCATTAAAGAACTTAGCTGAGTAAATTCTTCCTTTAGTAAAGTCAGTAGGTGTACTTGTTGGAGCGTACCCATCAGCAAACAACCTAGAACCGTAATTAACGTAGTAATCACTGAGGTGAGCGGTAACAGTAAACCTTTCACCGTAAGCGTACTCGTAAGTGTCTAGGTTTTGTTGCTCACCATTCAAGTACAACTGAGCGACATTGTACTCGTACTCACCAGCGTACCCCCAGTCTTGGAGGTTAGAGCTTAAATTGTGGAAGAGGGTGGTGTTGCCACCGTTATCCTCTAAAAGTATATTTAACTCAATCTTAGTGACTGGAGTATCTTTCACATGAGCGTAAGCGGTAGCGTCTACCCCATTAAAGTAATGGTAGCCATTAGCCATTAGTTATCACCTCCAAGGTTAAACCATTTTCTTTCAAATATTTTCTGTACTCAAAGTACGAGAGTCTATTAACTCGCACCTCAGTAATAACACAATCAGTAAACAACTCAGACTGTACTCGTATTACTTCATCAATGAGTTGCTTATCAGTGGGGTTACTTCTTTTAGCAACCTCAGCTGAGATAGCTGTATTAGTAAGGTAAGTATATTCCTCCCCTTCACATACATAATCAGTTTCAAATACTAGATACAAGTCATTCATAATCTCTCCTCCTTATTAAAAACACCAGAGGAGCTTAACACCCCTCTAGTGCGACTATTTAACGTCTGCGAACAGCTTGACGTAAACCTTTAAGAATGTCATCAACAGAGCCATCAATCTGAGTGCCAATAGACTGAGAAGCAATCGTCTGAGTGTGACCTCCAGCGTCTCCCTCGACAGCCACCTCACCAGAAACATTAAGATTAAGGTTTAGTGACATTGACTGTTTGCCACCTCTAAAGAAGTCAAGACCAACAGACATATCTGAGCTTTTGTTGACCATTTCCTTATTGACACCATCTAAAGCTCTTAAAGCATACTTAGTATTTTTCTCAATACCAGAAGCAATACCAGCTGGTATCCAGCGACCTACCTCGTTAGCAAATACTCTGGAAGGTGAGTTAATATCTAAAGCGTCTTTTGCCCACCCTAGAATATTTCCAGCAAAGCCAGAGACCTTATCACCTATCCAGCTTCCCATTGACTTAATACCACTCCAAACACCTTCGATAATGCTAGAGCCAATCTCTCCCCAATTAACATCACCAAAAGCTTCAAAGATAGCTTCAACAATCTCTGGTATAGCTTTTACTAACTCTGGAATAGTCTCAATAAGTCCATCAATTAGAGCTAGCAAGAGTTGCACACCAGCTGAGATAATCTTTGGAAGGTTTTTCATGAGTGTGGTATTCATTTGTATTATCAGACCAATAGCCATTTTAACTAGCTCTGGGAGCATACCAATAACACCATTGATAAGCGCTACTAATAACTCCATTCCAGCGTCAATAATTGCTGGTAAGCTGTCAATTAGAGTTGTCACAACAGTGTCAATCAAATTAAAGACCATTGGTAGCAACTTAGGTAACATACTCACAATACCCTCAATAAAAGCATTAAGAACTTGTATCCCCATTCTTATTAAGACTGGCAACTGAGTAAGCACTGTATTTAAAACAGTCTCAATCATCGTTATTGCTGTCATCATTAGAGTAGGTAAGTTATTAACAATACCTTGTATCAAGCTCATGAGTAATTTAAAACCTAGTTGCAAAATAACTGGTAAGTAAGTAACAACTACTTGCTGTACCGTTGTCAATAGACTATTAACTACATTAAAAATTGAGCTAATAATCTGAGGAGCGCTATTCACAATACCCTCTATCAAGCTCGTAATAAGCTCCATACCAGCGTTAATAAACATAGGGTAATTAACAGCCATACTGTCAATAATATTCGTCAACAGACTAATAACAGTGTTAGTAATGTTAGGTATCTCACTCACGAGTCCTTTAACAATACTTTGCATTATTTGAGTACCAGTGCTAAATACCTCTGGTAGTCCACTCAATAGAGTCTGAGCAATCTGGGGAATAAGCTCACCAAGAGCAACTCCAGCTTCAGAGAAATTTTTAGTTGAGAAAGCTTCTTTGACTTTGCCAGTAAACGTACTCAGAGCACCAGTAACCTCTTTGAGTGTACCTAGAACCACAGTACCTAGAGGAGCAAAGATAGCTATTAAATTACCAAGCGTACTCAGTAAGTTTTTAATAGTACCTATCAAGAGTGGGGTATTAGTTTTAGCATACTCAATAAAGGTCTGGAAACCCTTTGAGGAACTTAACCCACTTGACCACTCAGCAAAGGAGCTACTCATATTGACCATACCTTTAGTAAATGAGTCAGCCAGAGGAGCAAAAGCAACTAACAAGTTAGCAATCCCTCTAAACATATTTCCAAAAGTCTGACCAAAGCGAGTAACCATTGGCTCAGCTGTACTCCCAAGGTAATTAAAGAACCTTACCATATCTGGAGAGCCAAGAGACTTATTGAGCGAGTCCATCAAGCCATTAACAGCGTTAAAAGTACCGTCAATAGCTGGTCTTATCTTTGTGAGAATTGTCTGGAGAGAGTCAAGACTCTTCGAGAATATCTCAACACTTGGCTTTTCAAACTCCTTGGAGAAGCTACCCCAAAAGCTCTTAAAGGTCTTTAAGTCCTTGTACGCTTTTTGTTGCTCTTTCGAGAGGTTGCCAAAAGTCTCGTCAGTAGCTTCAAAAACGTCATTTAAGTTAGCAACAGCAACAGTAGCAAAGCCAGCAACTCCAACACCAGCACTAGCAAAAGCTGACGCTAAAGCACCAACACCAGCAACAGCTGGAGCTGAGCTAGCAACAATACCACCCATAGCGCTGGAGACTAACCCCATATTTCTAGCTGTCCTAGCGCCACTCTTATGGAGTGCTACTAAAGAGCCACTTACTTTATCAATATCCTTACTAGCTTTATCACGAGCTTTGAGGATAATATCTACTACATTATTTCCAGCCATTTCATAACCTCCTTACTTTGTTTTTTTTATCAACACCAAATAGAGCCAGCTCTAAGTAACTGACTCTTTGGGGTCTCACATTTTATTGTTAGTAAATAACCCACGAGGGGAGTTAGGAAGTACCCCCACCCATTATTTTAATTGAGTGGAGTATCCTCCTCGTCATCCTCCTCAGTTGGAACACTAAGGAAGTCTGGCTCGTCAAGCTTCTTGAGCCACTTATCAAGTACGCTCTTAGACTTAACTTGGTGGTCTTGCTCTTTTTTGAGCCAGCCAAGCTCCTTAGCTTGCTTAGCTAAGTCCATCAGAGGGTCAGCCATGTGTTTGCTTCCTCGGTCTAGCTTTCCAGCGTCTAAGAGCCTCCACCAAATAACTGAGCGGTGGAGCATACCTTCTAAGATTACTTCTGAGATACCATCTTCTGGCACTTCATAGGTATTACGAATACGCTTTTCCATTTCAACCATAAAGGAAAGCTCAGCGTCACTTAGCGACTCGATAAAATTTCCACGAGTGGCATAAAGACCAGTGGTAAAGTTAGCGTCACTCCTTAAATTCTTGAGCTTAGCTAATTTAGACTCCTCTGGTAAATCATCATGAGCTGGAGCTGAGCCACCGTGCATATGACAGCGAGGAGTCTTGTGTACCTCTACTGAGTTATCAGTAGGCTTCCTCGTACAAGCTGTGTACTCACCATCTTTTTGCATTAAAGCACCACAGAGGTCTTTACGCTTAGCGAGCTGTCTCCAAGCACGCTTGCACTCTGGAGAGTCTTTGCCTTCATTGTTAGCGTAAAACTCCATATCAACTACCAGCTTCATAGTGGCTTGGTCAAGGTCTTTTCTACTTGGCATACATTATTCACCTCCTTCAGAGAAAATCTTATTCAAGTAAACATCAACTACCACCTTTCCTTTATTTTGGTTAGCTTCAGTAATGTCACCTAGAATAGCCATAGAAATTTCATCACCAACAAGAGCTGACAACTCAGACTCATACATAAACATACAAGCTAGGTCATTATCCAGAACAGCTTGTTCTAGGTTTTTAATTGTCTCAGCAACCTTTTTTTTAACTTCATTATTCATGGTCTTTACCTCCTTGTTTATCCTCTTGGGGAATAGCTACCTCCAAAAACTTCTTGCTGTCTGAGAGAGCTTTTCTTAGCTCCTCTAATTTTTCTTTGCTATATTTTTCACTCATAATATATTCCTCCTTTTATTTGTGCTTTTCAGCTTCCTTTTTAGCAATCTTATGGAGACGCTCCAGCTCGCTAGGTGTCAGCGAGGTTTTACTATCTTGAGGAGCTACCTCTCTAGCAATATCGTGTATTTTCTTACGAGTATTTTCATCCATGGTTAATTACCTCCTTATCGCTTTTTACTTTATTTTTAGCTTTACTCTTGAGTTTTCTAATTTCCTCATGAGCTTCGCTTAATTTTTCCTCTAGTCTTTCGTTATCCTTAATAGCAATCCACAAACCAAAACCAATAACAGTAACGACTCCAAACATAAAAGTCATCATTTGTCAAACCCTCCTCTTTTTAGCTGTCTTTAAAACTTACTTATTGTTGTTTTTTAATTTCCTTCTCAAAAGCGTCATGTATCTTCTTCAAATCTTCAGCTGAGTAGCCATTCTTTTCTTGAGGAGCACTCCTCTTGACAATCTCGTGGATACGCTTCAACTCTTCTTTGCTAGCCATTATCATTACCTCCTTAATTCCAGCCTTTATCAGCTGGGTAGTATTTCTCGAACTGTTTTCTTCTTCGGTCAGCTTCTTGTTCACGCTTAGTAGCGTCAATCCACTTCCTCATGCGAGAAGCTTCTCGGTCAATCTGCTTTAGCTTATCTTTCAAGCCATCTTTTTTCTTAGCCATTTCTATCAATCCTCCTACTTGTTTATTAGCGAGTGAGACCAAGGAGGTTTAACCCTCCTTAGATACTCTCTCAGCTATCTTAGTGAGCTTGTCGCTTACTAATTTTTGCTCCATAGCAAGTCTTTTGAGTTGATACTCTCTAAACCTACTATCTTGCTCTAAGCTTCTTTTAATCAGCTCCAATCTTAGTGGTGTCAAGTCTCTCATGTTAATACCTCCTTAGTGCTTTTGGTCTCTCTCAATTAGGGTAGAGGAGGAAGAACCTCCTCCAGTTATTACTTCTTGTCTTGAGCTAAAAAAGTCTCAATAGCTTCAATCAAGACTTCAAGCTCAGAGTCAACACGCTCTTTAGCTTCATCCTTAAATTGACTCCAAATTTCATGGTGCTGAGCATGAGAACCAGCTACATCATTAAAGTAACCAGCTTTAACTCCAGCGTCTTTTAGTAAGCGGTGAGGGTTGCCACTTCCAGCATTACCAGTAAGCGGTTGAGTCTTGTATTTGAGTTTATTCATGACCTCTTCAAGTCTCCCAGCACGGTAAGCTAATTCAAACCCTTGAGCGTCTTGTTCAGCTATATCAATTAAGCGCTGACGCTCTTGGGTTACTTTCAAGTCAGCAATCTCAGCATTAAGCTCTTCAAGTCTCTTCTGAGCTTCAGACTGTCTTGAGACTGACTCCTCCAGAGCTTGCTCAATTCGCTTCTTACGCTTTAGTAGCTCCTTATCAGAGCCAGCTACTTCAAGCTCTATCTCAATTAAACGTAAACCATCTTTAAGCCTTGCTTGCTTAGCTTGCTCCTCTTGTACCGCTCCAGAGTTAATCTGAGCTTCACTTTGTAGTGACTCCAGCTTGCTAACTTCCTTTTTACCAAACACATTCTTAACAAATTTCATAATCAATCATCCTCCAATAGTTTTGTTAGTTTTTTATCAACGTCAAATAAGCTTCTGAGTCAGTGCTCACAAGCGTTTAACCTTCCTTAATGCTATTTGTCTATCAGACTCTTAAATCGTCTCTGAGACGCTTCTGAGAGCCTTCAATAGCTTCTCATTTGCTTCATTTCTTCCGTGGTAAACAATACTACATTCAACATCACTAATTATCTCCTCTAAGCGGTACTTGAGGTAGTAAACATTATCAGTGTCAATAAGCTCTTGGGTAGCTTCCTCGTATATCCTATCAAGCACTCTGATAGTGACCTCCAGCTCGTCATACCTTTCTTGACACTTACGCTTTGCTTCTAGGTTATCACCAGAGTAGCCAATATCAGCTCCAACAAACATTTGCTCCTCAGATAGGTCAGCTATTAACTCACCTAGAGAGAGCCATTCTTCAAACTTCTTTTTTGTCTTATCCATACTTATCTACCTCCTTAATCAATCTCACCTTTCTTGGCTTTCTTAAACTCGTATTCACTTATCGTACTTCCGCTATTGTTCTTACTATCTGGCGCAAGCTCCAACCTAGCGTAACAAGTAAACATTTCAGCTCCCTTTGGGTACTCTGGTAATTCATAAACTCCATCACGGTAAGCTTCCAAAACTAAGAGCTTGCAAAAGTCATTGGAGTCTGGCTTACTACCTTCATCCACTTTAACTGGAATAAATACCTTATCTCCAATTCTTCTGTCATTAGCTATCTTATGGAACTTAAACTCCAAGAACACATAACCAGAGAGGTCAATCACTCTAATATTTTCTTCCTCCATAGGGAAGTTAGATTGGAACTGGTTTACCTTCTTGAGCTGGTATTCTTTTAAGCTTGGCATTTCAGCGGTATATGGAGCAAAGTTATTTCTAACCATGATAGTCTTACCTTCAAAAAACTCTGGCTCAACAAAGTTGTTATCAATAAGAATATCAATCCATATCTCAAAGCGCTTAACGTCATCAAGTAATCTCATTTTGCAACCCTTCATTTTCTTAGGGTCTCTGCGGTATATTTCTTGGATAATAACTAGCTTCTTCCACTCTCCACCAGTCTCACCAACAAATATCTCCAAAAGTCTTAACATATTAACTTTACTATTCATTGTCCTTCAACGTCTCCCAGTCGATATACGACCATTAAATATTTTACTCAGCCAGATAAAACTCTGGTCTGCATTTAATTCTTCTTAGTGTGTCAAGTGTTTGCTTTTGCACCTCATGGTAATTAGCTTTGTGGCTCTGACAGTATTGGTAAGCTAGCTTTCTTGAGAGTGCTTCAAGCTTTTCAAGTCTTACCTTCTTGAGTGCTACCTTATCCACTTCACTCAAAACAAATCTGGTAATTTTCTCGTCAACACCTTGGTATTTAATACTCATAATCTCTCCTCCAATATTTTTGGTTTAATCTCAAATCACATCTTTCCAAGTTTCTACTTTTGTATTACTAACTTTCACAAAATTGTGACCTACTAATTTAATACCTAGAGAGGTCATCAAAGAAAGTACCCTACTATCATTTTTGATATGTCTAAAATGACTCCTACCAACACCAATCTTATCTTCATAAACTGTCTTAGCTTTTACTTTAGAGCCTACTGGTTTAATAGAAAACTCATACAACCACAACTCAAACTTCTCAATCGCTAAAAAACTCCTATCTTTACTGATATTAAACTCCCTTAACTTCAAGGAAACATGAGAGGGAGAGCAACCAATAACTTCAGCCATTTCAGCGTGAGTTTTACCTTCCTCGTACATTCTCTGGAGTTGGTTTTTATCAAAATCATACTTTTTGACAACGCCAGATATATTAAAACCTTTACCATTCTCAAACTCCCCAATTTCAAAATGTACTCTTGAGTGGCACTCTTCACAGAGAGGAGTAATATTAGTAATCCTATTCGAGCCACCCTTTACGAGTGGTACAATGTGGTGGAGGTGAAGCTTCTCGGTAGCTCCACAATTAGAGCACTCGTGAGAAAGCTGTCTCCAAATTTTTGGCTTGATAGCTTCAAACACCCTACGCTTTTCTTTTAGAGTTTCCATCATTTTAATTCCTCCATTATTTTTGTATTGTCATAATCGAATTACCTTGGTAGGCAATCCCTAGCTCATTCATAAGGTCAATGACCTCTGGAGCATTTTTTATTCTTGAGTATGTTCTTCTATCTACCTTTAAAACTTTATTGTAGACGTAAGAACACTTGACTCCTTTATTAGAGAAATCTCCAACTCTCAAGTAAGCTAAATAACAATCAAGAGAAGTTTCCTTAGCTTCTTTGTCAGTCAAGCTAAAAGGTAACTCCCACTCCTCAAGTACCGCTCCTTCGTACTCCTCAACAAGTCTCTCTGGAAGAGCTTTATTCATTGAGAACATATATATTGTCTTAGGAATATTACTCTTGTAGTTTCTTGAGCGAGCTATACCTTGCAAGCGGTCAGTAGCTTGGTCACTTTCAA
This sequence comes from Gracilibacillus lacisalsi DSM 19029, assembly GCF_000377765.1. Taxonomy (GTDB): domain Bacteria; phylum Bacillota; class Bacilli; order Bacillales; family Amphibacillaceae; genus Gracilibacillus; species Gracilibacillus lacisalsi. The sequence continues at coordinate 128,125 of NZ_KB898671.1, forward strand.
AGTAAAGCTGTACTGCTTCATCCTCGTAACTAAGACCTCCAGAAGAAGAGTTGTCAGCTACCACTTCTTTATCAAATACTACTCTAGCTATCTCTGGGTAATACCCAAGTGACTTTCTATTGATACCAAGAAATAAGATAGCGTCACAATCAGCGTAATCGTTTGAGGAGCGCTCATCATCAAAATACTTTAAAACAATTTTTCCAAGAGCTATCTCTCTCTCAAGCTTTTTCTCAAACTTATCGTAAAGCTTTTGGTACACCACCACGAGAAGCTTATTATGGTCTTTGCTAATCTCCTTAGCTAGCTTAGCTGTCTTGGTAATAGCTTTCTTATTGTCCTTAAAAAACCTTCTTCCAAGATTATGTTTGTAGCAATTCTTAACAGTTGTCTGAGAGTAAGCTCCCTTTGGTATCACTGGAGCTATTTTATTAAATGGTCTAAAAGAGTAATTCAAATCTCCAATAGCTGTACCATCTAAAACATGAGTATTCATGTAGGTTATCTCTTGCCAGAGTTGTCTACCAATCATTATGCTAGTACCCATGTTTCCCTCAGAGCCAGAGACTTGACAAGTACCACCTCGCTTAATGGCTTCTTGGAAAACACCAAGTAAATTACTTTCTTCTCCAAGTGCTTCAGAGTGATTTAACCAATCATTAGCTAACTCAGAAGGTATATTCCAAAGTGGGTCAACAGCTGGAACAGTATAGACTCTTCTCGACTGCTTGCTGAGTGGCTTCAGTAGCTCTATTTTAAGCTTCTCAGCCATCTTTCTTATTTCTGAGTAATAATTCTTCTCTTCGTCACTAGAAGCCACTGAGACGCTTCTAACTAGGTCACAGAGTCTTTCTATTGAGCTTGGAGTAAGTGTTACTGTCTCAGTAAATAAAGGTCTTTCATCAATTAGTAAAGTAGTACGTCTACGAGTGTTACCTTCTTCATCAATCCATTTACTAAACTCAAAAAGTCTACCTTGAGAGACTAATACCTCTAGCATTTTGTGAGTCATAACCAATAGAGGAGCTGACTCTTGGAGCTGGAATTGCTCTTTGTATTCTTCCTCAGTCATGTTTTCGTCTTTACCTAGAAGCGGAAAAGCTGTGAGCTTACCAGTCTGAGAGTTGACCTCTTTAGCAAACTCAAGCACTTGCTCTCTCTTTGGTTTTGCTACAATTCCACCCCAGAGAGCACCTTTTTCTTTACCGTGATAGATACTCCACTCAGTAAGCATTGTAGACTTACCAAAACCAGCTGGAGCTGAGTGAGCCATTGGAGTATTCATTTGACCAGCGTAATTCCAAAAACCAAAGCTAGCTCTAACAAAGTTAAACTCCTCAAGAGTAAGCTTAATATCTCGCTGTCTCATTGTACCGTCAAAAATATGAGCTAATTGGATAGCGTCTGTATCCTTAGCTATTGAGCTTGATACTGTCTCTAACTCTTTTGGGTCTCCTATCTCAACCATTACTCTTAACATATCTCCCACCTCCTTAGTCTTTAATTTCAACTACTCGAATAATCTTAGATACGTCTGACTCATTAAGTGCTTCTAGTAATTGCTGGAGACGCTCTAAAGTGTATCTCTTTTGCTTGCAAAGCTTAGAGACAGTTGACTGGTCTGTGCCAATCATAGAAGCAAATTCAGCTTGAGTAAGTCCTTTAGACTTAATACAGTTAGCTAAATCATTTAATACAATTACCCTTTTCATAATTCCACCTCCTAAAAATAGTTAATTAGTAGACTACTTTTCCTTTTTCATCTAAAGAATTAAGCCACTTCTTAGAGTGACTTTTTAATGATTATGAGAATAAAAAAGTAATGGAAAAAGTAGTTGATATTAAAAGTGGGACATTACTTAATAGAGATATATATTACTCAGTGTCTCACTTTTTTAGTCTCTTCATTAGGGTTACTAGCTAGCTCGCTCGTCTCTTAGGGGTGAGCCTTAGAGAGTCTTGGCAAGCTTAGCTAGATAACAGAAAGGAGAGACCAAGCACCTTATGGAGGTACTTAGACAAGTCCAAAAGCTTTTAGTGTCATCATTGGAGTTGGACAGATAAGCTAACTGATAAGTACAGCTAAAAAGTAGGAGAGTTATGAAGGAAGTACCTTCTCTAAAACTACTTCATAAATAAAATAGAAATAATCTTAGAGAAAGCTTCCTCAGATGTTTATTATTATTTTTATTAAGTATCAATATGAGGTGAAGCTAATTAAGTTAAACTAACTAGCAACCTCATAAAATACTTATGTATTCACTCCGAGACTTCGTTGTACTAACTAAAGAGCACTGAAGCTGGGAGTATCAAGTAAATATATTTGAAAAGCTTTTTTAAGAGTAAGCTTTAAAACCTCTTCAATAACAATACACAAAAACCATCTAGTCTAAGGTATTACTAGAGTAATATTTTTAAATAAAATATATTAGTTACCTTATGAGGTGAAACTAATTAGTTAGAAGCTTTTAAACCTCTTCAATAACAATACACAAAAAGTGCATACTCTATTGGAAATGATTAGGAGAAATAAAGCTATTTCTTAATATTTTTTTTAAAGTAATTATTACCAGTTACCTTATGAGGTGATATTTATTAGTAAAAGCTTTTAAACTTCCTCAGTAACAATACACGAAAAGTGTTTATCCACTGAGATAGAACTAAGTAAAAAAAAAACTAAATAAGTAAGAACCTTTAATTCCTCCCCACCTAATATATACAGAAAGTGTCTGCTGAGAGAGTTATCCTCAAGAGCTTTTTACCATCAAGTACCAGCTCTAAAGTTAAACTAATCAGTCAAACCCCTTGATATTACTGGGTTTTAGCTCTTCAGTTGTACCTTAAAATTACCAACAATTACTATCATTAAAAGTAGTAAAAGAGTTGAGACTCCTCTAGTAAATTACCAAGACTTACTAGATAGAAATTTTCAAGAAGCAACTCTGAAGTGCCTTCAAAAATCTGAACACCAAAACTGTCTACTCTTAGAGAAGAATAATCTAAATAAACTTTTAACCTCCTCTTTATCAATACAGAAAAGCTGTTCAGTCGCTTGAGGTAGCCAAGCTTGGTAGCTAACACTCCCTAGAATACCTCTAAGACGCTTCATATTAGCTTGTATGAAGAGATAACTGACTCTGAGGGGTAAACTACTAGGTAGCTACTAGCGAGCCTTAGAAGGGAAATATGAGCGTTACTCTAAAATTGGCAATCTCAAAAAATATTTTCATAAAAATGTCACTTAGGGAGTTGAGAGATACCCCCTACCCTTATTTTTTTTTTGAGTAGCTCCTCATAGGTACTTGGTAAAAGATAATAATAGCTCCCTCGTAAAGCACAGCTAAGTAGTTAGAGCCTACTGAGGAAGCTATATTTTATCTTTATTTTTGTTTCCTTGAGGTAGCCAAAGAGAGGAAGCTACTAGAGCACCTCCAGAGTATCACTGAGAAGCTTGTATTTGAGCTGTACTGGCTAGTAATAACACTCTGAAGGGTAAATACCAGAGAGCTACTAGAGAGCCTTAGAAGGGAAGCTGAGAGGTAGGGTATTTGCGAGGTGATAGCTCCTCAACTGTGCTCATGAGAGTGATACTGGCTAGCGGTACTCTATTGGTAATTACTGTTATTGAACCTTCCTAGCGTGATAGTTACTAAAAATGTCACTTAGGGAGTGGGGAGACCTCCCCTACCCTCATAATTTCTCGCTCCTTAGTTACCGCTTAGTAGCTATCTCCCTAGACGCTCTCTCTGGCTGTCTCAGTGGCTTGCTGAGGAGCTTTTCTATCAAGGTTAATGGTAAAGGTATAGTGGCTAGTAGGGAAGCTGAGAGGTAGCTTGTAGGCTGTATCTGGTGAGCGGTACTGGTGAGGTGAGCTAATGAGGTCTCACCACAGAACGCTCTTTAAAGTATATTCTTTAAAGGGAAATCTGGGGTGAAGCTAATGAGCGGTAACTAAAGAGCTAGCACCTCATAATAAACAATAAAAATAAAATACAACTCCCTCATAAAGCACAGCTATTAGTAGTACCTACTGAGGAAGCTATCTTTAATCTTTTATTTATTTCCCTTTGAGGTAGCACTAAAGAGCTAACCCTAAAAGTGGTCACTCTCTTAATAGAGAAATATATTAAGCAAGTAGCCACTTTTTACTTCTTCTGAGAAGCCAAGCTGAGAGCTTGTACTCACCAGCTAAACCTAGCTAGTTAAACTCACCAGCGCACCTCTCTCAAGCCACCAGAGAGCCATACAGAGGAGTTAGGAAGCTTTGAAGGGTAAACTACTAGACACCTCTTAGAGACGCTTAGAAGAGCCACTAGAGAGCTTGTTTGGAGTGTTGACATATCCCTTAAAGTGTGTTATGGAGAGTACCCTCTAGGAAGCCTTGAGAGAGCCATAGAGAGGTGATAGCTAGCTAGGTAAGGTCTAGGTAGGGGAAGCTGGTAAGCACGCTCAGAAGGAAGCTATGGAGGTCTTACGAGGTAGCCAGCTCATAAGCGGTAACTATCAAGCGTGGCTACAATACTAGCGGTAGTGTGTTCAGTAGGAACTAGCGTCAGTGTGTTCGCTCCTCACGGTAAATCTGGTTAGCACTGGGTAATACTCGTTAGGAGTACAAGAGTTATCACCAATAAGCTTGGCTTTAAAGCGTGCTCAGTAGGCTTTAACTAACTTAGTCGGTCAATAAAGACCGTACAAGAGTTACCAGCTCTAAAGCTGACCTTGTTGGTGTTTACTTAGTAAACGTCATAATTGATACTCTCTGGCTTGATAGTGAAGCGTTGTACCGTCTGTACTGAGGTCTAAAAGGGGAGTGTCTGTTCGGTTGTACTATGGAGGAAAACTAGGGGCGTACATGGGAGGGTAAAGCTTATTTCACGCTCTGGAGTCTACCTCTGGAGTCTACCTCTGGAGCTACACTGGGAAGCCACCTCTCCAATACACCATTAACCAGTATAGCTAGGGAGATACAACTGAGGAGTTAAGCTCTCCAACCCCTCTTGTGGGTTTTCCACCTCTTGAGCCACACTGAGAAGCCACCACCTCACCAACAACCACCAACCAGTATAGCTAGGGAGTTAGAGACACCTTTAACGTCTTTAAAGCTACACTGAGGAAGCCAGCTCATGAGTAATAGCTAAGGGTTAATAACAAACCCTAAGAGCCAGCTCATAAGTAACCCCTACTCTTCGATACCACTCAGTTAAACTAACTAGCGTGGAGATAGGGGAGACATAAAAAAAAAAGAGTCTGTGCAAAAGCACAAAACTCCTTAGTTATCTTCCTCATAAGTAATGAATGGAGGTAGGTTATTTCCATCAAGTAAAGCTTCTAGTTTCTTAAACGTAGTAGGTTGCTTCTCTGGTGAGACTGAGAGGAGAATATTGCAACTCTCTATTTTTAGATTTATCCTCTTACCACTTCTCCATATTTTAATAGTTGAGTGGAATACCATCATAACAACCCCTTGAGAGGGTTATTCCTATCTAGCGTATCTTTCAGCTCATGAGAGAAGTATCCTACATATTGCTTAGTAACGTCTATTTTAGAGTGTCTAGCGAGGAGCTGTACCTCTCTAATGTTAGCTCCTTTAAGCATGGTCTTAATAAAATAATTTCTCATACAATGTGCACTGAAGTCTCTCTCAATGTTAAGCTCAGCTTTTAATCTCTTAAATATAGTCTGTACTGAGTGTTTACTGAGTTGATTTCCTTCTCTGGTAGTAAATAAATGAGCTGGCAACTCACTAAACTGACCTTGAAGGTAATGCTTAAAGTCTATCAATTCCCCTCTGAGTTGCTCTGATAACGGTACTGACTGTGTTTTTCTACTCTTGCTTGTTCGTATCATAATGAGACTGTTATCAAAGTCAATTTCAGTCCATTGAAGGGAGGTCATTTCACTAAGTCTTAACCCAGAGCCAGCCAATAAAATAATTATTGCAATATTACGTCTGGTAGTGAAGCTATGGTCTCTCTGGTATTGTTTCTTTAAGTGCTCCAGACAGTCTTTCAAGTCCTTATCAAGTAATATTTTTGGAGAGTCGCTCTCACGTTTTAGCTTAACACCTTTAGAGAATGGCTCTTCAGTTATTCCTTCTTCACATAGCCAGTGAGCTAGTGCTCTTAATAAGCGTAGCTTTCCGTTTACCGTCTTAGCTTGGTTTTTTCTTTTATCAGTACAATACTTGAGAAAGTCTTTTGTGTTCTTACTGTTAAGCTCTTCTATCCTCTCAAGATTATTCTCTTCGAGCCAGTTATTCCATACTTTGAATAAGTCAATATAGCTCTGGATAGAGTTATCTGTTAGTCCTTGAAACTTTCTATCTTCAATAAATAGTTTTTGCGCTTCTCTAATTGTCCTCATGAGCTATACCTCCTACAACCTAGTAGAAATGCTCTTCAGAGGTGAGAAGCTTTTGTGCTTGTCTTTCACATCTTCTGAGAAGAGATTAACGTATGTTCTAACCATTTCCATGGAAGTATGACCTAGTATTTGTTGAAGCTCAAAGATACCAGCTCCAGACTTAACTGAGAGCTTTGCAAAAGTGTGTCTGAAAGTATGAGGTGATATTCTCACTCCAGTTACTCCAGACTTACTACCATAATAGCTAATTCTATTTTGTACTTGTTTCTTACTCAGAGGAGTACCATCAATAGTAGTAAATAATGAAGTACACTCAGCAACTCCTCTAACAGCTATCCACTTCTCAAGAGTATCTCTCATTTTCTTCTGGATAGGTACGACTCTTTCACGGTAAGTCTTAGCGTTTTTAATATATATGCTTCCCTCTCTGAGTCGAACATCATCAACTTCAATACCAACTAACTCATTAGCTCTAACTCCAGTCTCAAGCAAGAGGAGCATAATCACATAGTCTCTAAGTCCAGTGAATGTCCTCAAGTCTGGCTGTCTCAGAAGCTTGTCTAATTGGTCAGCTGTGAAGGTCTCAACAATACTCTTTCTATCCTTCAAGAGCTTAATGTTTTCTACTGGATTATGCTTAATATATTTTTGCTTATGTAGAAAGTTGAAGTAGGTTCTTATCGCTCTCAAGCGTGTGTTAATGGTAACAACTTTCAAGCCTTGCTCTTGCATATAGAGAATAACATTTCTTTTAATTGTCTCCTCAGTGACACTATTAGGGTCTGTATCTAGCTCTTGCTCTTTGAGATAGCGCTCATAAACTTTCAACTCATTAAGATAATACTTCAAGGTATGAGGTCTTAAATTTCTAAGCTTGCAATCCTCCTCAAAGAAATTTATCGAGCTTTCAAAGTCACACGATTTAGTCTCTTTTACCACCTTAGCTAACTCTACTGTACTTAAATTATTACTTCTTCTAGCCACTATTATTCCTCCTTGTATTGGTTCGTATGACACCACAAGGAATACGACTCATGGAACACGACTTGTCAGTAAAAAATCGTGTCTGGTAAACACAAAAAAGCTCCCACTCAAATGAGTAGAAGCCTTGTCATTACTGTTTCAGTTGATACCAGTGGTCGGGGTCGAACCGGCACTCCAGAAGGAACACGATTTTGAGTCGTGCGCGTCTGCCAATTCCGTGGAATAGGCATGGTATCAAGGTTTTTTCCTATATTGGTCAATGCTTTAATTGTAATTGTCCATACGATTATTAAATACCTATGTCTCCATTCTAGTATAAATATTTACTAATAACCATTTGCAATATTATCCAATAAACAATATAAAGCCATTTGTTAAAACCAATTATAAATTGAACTTTGCACGGTGTTGGCATTGATTAAAGTCACATAAAATAAGTGTTTTTTACTAAGAACTCATGGTCACCGATGTGAGTTCTTTTCATTTTTTATTGAAGATTCTTATTGAAGTAATGCACCCGTTAGCTTAATAAAAACATTTTTGTATTCTTGGAACCAACTCTTTGTAATTAATAAAAAAATCTCTTATCGGAATGACTGCAAGATATGAAGATTCGGGGATGTTAGCCAATACACATTCATCATAAATTAAACTAATGTGTAATCTCTTGAGTGGTGTTTTGCCCCTTTGCATTAACCAGTTTGTCAAATCTATATATAATGTGTGACCTGTTTCATCAATAGACCTTTCCATTGAAAAACGACCTGCAAAACTACCCCACCAAACCTGAAAGGCCTTGTAAACTTCATTAAAGCTCTTTAAATTATCCGTACTAATTTCAAACAATTTTTGATAAAATAAATCTTTATCTTCATAAAATATTTTTAAATCGTTATCACTGCTAAATATCTTTTGGAAAACTTCATTCCACAGTTCCTTATACCTTATTTCAAAGTCTTCTTTAAACACCATTTTTGTTGATAAATAAGGAAATCTTAGGTCATCTTCATTTCGATTTTGATTGAGATAAATATTTTGTATGTAAATCAAAAAGTTTAAAGTAAATGATGTGTCCGTCTCCATCTCTAATGAATTTTCCACATCTATCCCTCCCATTGATAAAGTGATTATTTCAGTAATCAAGGAATTACACAAGCATTTCTTATTCCACTAAACTGCCCCGTTAGTTCAATAACAATTATTTCAAATATTAAAACCTTTTACAACAAAAAAAGCAAGGGTTCCCCCCTGCCTTGTGAAACTTTATTTCTATACTGTTGGTCTGATATATGAAATCAACTTCGGATTCGTCAACGCAAAATCACTATTGATTCTTGCACGAATCTTAATTTGCCCACGGTTGAAAGCATCACCTGATTTATCGATATCAATTTGAAGTCCACCTTCGGACAAAATGCCCCATGCAATAGGTTGAAGGTTAGCAACAACCCCTTCGCCTTCATCAAGTCCACCACCTAAAGAATAGGTTTCAAGGTTCTCCATGAATTTAGGGGGTTGAATATATTGCCCTGTTGTATCTGTTAGCAATTCTAAATCCATTGCATCAGCATTGTTTAGAATGATGCCATTAGGATTGCCGTTTGCACTTCTGATTGCTCTAAACCCTGCCCCAATACTTGCATAATCAATGGTCGTTGCATCAATTAAATTGATGTTAGGGTCATTCAAGATACCTTTATATCCATTAACACCTCCACCCTTCAACATAAAACTTTGAACGGCTTGTGCCATTGCAGATGCCATGATATTTGTTACCGCCATTCCAATATCAAGTCCACCTGATTCAATCAATTCTAGTGAAATGGAAGTCATTGCATACAATGGTTTTGCTTCCAATCGTACTGAATCGAATACAGGGGCACTTTCAACAATTAAATCATTTTCAACCTTAAATGTTGGCAGAATATCACCCACAACCTTTGGAATCACAAGTGCCTTTGTTGTCATTGGATAGATTGTTGTATTCAACAAGAAATTTGTATCTCTCATTAGGTCAATAAAATTTTCGTATACATCAGTAGGAACCACAATGCCCCCTGAAGTTGTTGAAAGTGCTTGTCTTACCTCTTGATTTCTAAACTTGCCTGTTACATGGGAGTAAATTAGATCCCCGATTGTAACGCTTGTATCATGTTTTCCGATTCGTTCTTTTCCTGTATATCCTCTAACTTCTAAAGGGTTTTCTTCAGAACGCTTTTTTGCTCGGTTTTCTTTCATTTTGTCGGATGAACTTGGGTTTTGCATTGCTTTAAATCTTGCTTCACGTTCTTGCATACGTTCCGTTAAATCTTCAAGGTTGTTAAAATCATTTTTTTCTAGTTCATTATCAATGGTTTGAATCTGTTTTTCAAGACTTTCAAATTTCTTGATAAGTTTTTAATTCTGTTATCCATCTGAAAATCTTTAAAAAGTTCCTCTACCGTTTTCTCCAACTTAACTTTTTTCTTTCGATTAATTACAGCCACAAAAAATCTCTCCTTTAAGAAAATTAGTCTTAAAGGTACTTAATAATCAAAAATTGTTGTCCACACGATTTGGAAATCACTTTAGCAAAATAAAGCACAAAAAAAGCCAATGCCCTGATTGCTCAAAGCATTGACTTATAAAGGTTTATACCTTTTTTGATACCGGTGGTCGGGGTCGAACCGACACTCCCGAAGGAACACGATTTTGAGTCGTGCGCGTCTGCCAATTCCGCCACACCGGCATAAATAGAAATGGAGGCGGCAACCGGATTTGAACCGGTGATAAAGGTTTTGCAGACCTCTGCCTTACCACTTGGCTATGCCGCCTCGATATAAATAGTATATGATATTTAAATGAAAATGTTAAATACAAATGGAGCGGAAGACGGGATTCGAACCCGCGACCCCCACCTTGGCAAGGTGGTGTTCTACCACTGAACTACTTCCGCATGAATGGCTGGGCTAGCTGGATTCGAACCAGCGCATGACGGTACCAAAAACCGTTGCCTTACCGCTTGGCTATAGCCCAATATTTTAAATGGGGCGACCAGTGGGGATCGAACCCACGCGTGCCGGAACCACAATCCGGTGCGTTAACCACTTCGCCATGATCGCCATGATAAGAAAAACAGGGGTAGTAGGAATCGAACCCACACTGGAGGTTTTGGAGACCTCTGTTCTACCGTTAAACTATACCCCTACGATTATCATAAAATATAAAATTAATAAAAAATGGTGGAGGGAGTAGGACTCGAACCTACGAACCCGATGGGAGCGGATTTACAGTCCGCCGCGTTTGGCCAACTTCGCTATCCCTCCATAAATATTGAACATATTAATAAGAAAGAGAAAACTCTAAAAGTGGTGGCTCGGGACGGAATCGAACCGCCGACACACGGATTTTCAGTCCGTTGCTCTACCGACTGAGCTACCGAGCCAGGAATTGATAAGTTTAAAGTGGCGGTCCGGACGGGACTCGAACCCGCGACCTCCTGCGTGACAGGCAGGCATTCTAACCAACTGAACTACCGGACCTTTTGGTTGCGGGGGCAAGATTTGAACTTGCGACCTTCGGGTTATGAGCCCGACGAGCTACCAGACTGCTCCACCCCGCGATAATAAGGAATGTATTAATTTTTGAATGGTGGAGGATGCAGGGCTCGAACCTGCGACCCCTTGCTTGTAAGGCAAGTGCTCTCCCAGCTGAGCTAATCCTCCTAAGTAAGTGGTGACCCGTACGGGATTCGAACCCGTGTTACCGCCGTGAAAGGGCGGTGTCTTAACCACTTGACCAACGGGCCTATATTAAAAGTGGCGGAGAGCGAGGGATTCGAACCCTCGGTACGGCGTTGACCGCACACACGATTTCCAATCGTGCTCCTTCGACCACTCGGACAGCTCTCCATTGGCTCCACAGGTAGGATTCGAACCTACGACCGATCGGTTAACAGCCGATTGCTCTACCACTGAGCTACTGTGGAATGGAAGAAAATGCCTGGCAACGTCCTACTCTTGCAGGGGCGTGAGCCCCAACTACCATGGGCGCTGGAGAGCTTAACTACTGTGTTCGGCATGGGAACAGGTGTGACCTCTCCGCTATCGCCACCAGGCTTGTACTGTTATTTTTAGTGACAAAGAATATTATACTATGTATTTTGAAAAAATCAAGTAAAAATTTAATATACTTTCAAAACTAGATAAGAGTCATCAACAAGCTCAAACAAATTGTATAGTTAAGTCCTCGATCGATTAGTATTCGTCAGCTGCACATGTCACCATGCTTCCACCTCGAACCTATCTACCTCATCGTCTCTGAGGGATCTTACTCTATCGAATAGATGGGAAGTCTCATCTTGAGGGGGGCTTCATGCTTAGATGCTTTCAGCACTTATCCCTGCCACACGTAGCTACCCAGCGATGCTCCTGGCGGAACAACTGGTGCACCAGCGGTGTGTCCATCCCGGTCCTCTCGTACTAAGGACAGCTCCTCTCAAACTT
>NZ_KB898672.1 GCF_000377765.1 Gracilibacillus lacisalsi DSM 19029
TTCCAATTGGTTGAGCTAACCTGTGCTCCTCACCATTCCTATACCATCTCATCCAAGTTTTGATTTGTGTCTTATTTTTAATACCAAACTTCTCCATAATCTCTTTGTTCGTTAGTTCCCCAGAAAGTTTTAAGCGTATCACTTCTCTTTTAATTTCTTCAGGATAAACCATCTTCTTCCCCATAACAAAAAACACCTCCAAATGTCGATAAATAATTAATACGACTCTGGGGGTGTTTTTTCCTGTCTCATATTATTGGGTCACTCTATTTCTCTAACAACAAGGGTTTTTATTTAGTGATTCCGATTGGGCTCGAACCAACGACTTCCACCCTGTCAAGGTGGCGCTCTCCCAACTGAGCTACGGAATCATTCTTATATATCTAAATATAGGAGAACTCTGACTCATTGTCAATTGAAATATAATCCGTATTATATCCTAATCCAAATGATGTTCAGATTTCAATACCTTTACAACTGTCATATTCTTAAGCTTTATTTCCATTACATCCTTTTTTTACCAGAACTTTAAACGTTGGTAAACTTTTCTGCGACCTAATATATTAAGCTTTTTGTCGATTGGTAAAATTATCATAGCGATTCTTTATGTTACATTTGCTAGTCTAGTTAATAGATTAATCACAGGAGGTAATGAATTTGAAAATAAAAGTTTTGTTAACTAGTTTCATTGTTCTTACAGGTCTTACGGTTATGCCAGGTTTCGTTGAAGGATATACAGTCAAACAAGGGGATACATTTTGGAAAATAGCGCAAAAACATGGTGTATCTACGAATGAACTCATGAATGTTAATAACTACTCTTCTTCTCTTTTATACCCTGGAGCGAAGCTCACTATACCAGAGTCCTTTTCAGAAGCTGATAAGGAATTAATAGCAAGATTAGTACATGCTGAAGCAAAAGGAGAACCATACGCTGGAAAAGTAGCAGTGGCAACTGTTATCTTAAATCGTGTCGATCATTCGAACTTTCCAAACACTGTAAAAGGTGTTGTCTATGAAACGTATGAGAATGGAGCAATTTATGCATTTAGTCCTGTTGAAAATGGAGCAATCAATAAATCAGCGGATAGTGAAGCAAAACGTGCAGTAGAAGAAGCAATCGCTTTTCGTGGACAAGGGCAAGGATCTATTTATTTCTACAACCCAGAAACAGCTGCAAGCGCTTGGATATTTGACCAACAAACAACAGTAAAAATTGGGAATCATGTATTTGCAAAATAAAATTGTAATAAACTCATTTCATTCAAATACGCATGAAACCGGACCTTAAAGTCGTGTTTCATGCGTTATTTAAAATCAATTATATTATTTTATCTCCCTTATTTTTTATCACTTTTTACATATACCTCTGCCGGCACATGGATTTCCTGATTTCCTGCAACATACGGTGCAATCTCATATTGTTGGAATACGAGAGTAATTCCGTCATCTGTAAAATAAAAAGCCGTATCCTTCGTTAATTTAATGTCTTCCTTTTTTAAGTCTGGATAAAATATGTCTGGTCGTTCTGTGGCATACTCCCATACATAATCTCTAACAGCTTCAATCTGTTCTTTTTCCGTAAGAATATTGGTTAAATATACACGTTTTCCTTTATCAATATCAAAATTAAACGATTCAACAGTAGTGTTGCCATGTGCTCCTCCACTATATATATAGTTACTTGTCAGAATACTCAATTTCGGTGATTGGTTATACTTCACTTCATAATCTGTTTGGTATTCTGCATGAAAATCGTACTTCTCAGCTTGCTCTTCATTTTCCTTTAATTCTTGATAAGACTCTTTTATATACTTTTGGAACGCCTTATTGATTTTATCTTCCATCCCGGGTTTTTCAGTTTCAGACACTTGTGGATATTTTAAAGACTCGTTATCCTTATATATCTCATCTGTTACCAGAGCTGCTTGACCATTCGCAAATACTGTTGGAATTATCATTACGAATAATATGAAGCATAAACAGAGCTTTTTCATCTCGAAAACACACATCCTTTTTTTGCTTAGCTTACCTAGAATAAGCCTAAACATACATATGTTTTTGATAAAAAAATATGGGAATAATAAACAAAAAGGTGGTGAAAAAATGTCGATTGAGCAAATCGTGATTTTACTTTTTATAGGCTATCTTATTTTTACAATTGATACAAAGAAAGAAGACTTTCCTGTTCCAACGGTACTCATATTACTTGGCATCGGGATTTCTTTTATTCCTTTTTTTGAGTCGATAGAACTGACGGAGAATACTATTTACCATATTTTTTTACCTGCTTTGCTATTTGTATCTGCTTATCAATTTCCCATAAACGATTTCCGTCTGAATGCAAATGTAATTATTTCACTTGCAACAATTGGAATTATTTTGAATGTACTGATATTAGGTTATTTCATTTCGATCATCTCTCCTATTAGTTTGGGCGCTGGCTATGTTATGGCTGCTATCCTAACACCTACAGATCCTGTATCAGTTGTTTCTATTATTAAAAAAGCAACCGGAAATGAACAAATTGCCAGCATGGTCGAGGGAGAATCGATGTTAAACGATGGGACTAGTATCGTACTTTTTATCACTTTATTTGCGATTGCAACAAGAGAAAAAGGATTTTCGTTTTTTGCTTTTTTTGGCGATTTTCTGCTCGTTTCCTTAGGTGGTATTGCAATCGGGCTTACCTGTGGCTATTTAGTAAGTAAAATGGTCCACTATTCTCATTATCGTAATTATCAAATTATGCTCAGTATTATTCTGGCTTATGGTTCATTCTTAATTGCTGAAGCAGTAAATGTGTCTGGTGTTTTAGCAACGGTTGCGAGTGGAATGATGATTTCATTTGAATATGGACGAGCAATAAAAGAAGCTCATTTCCGTGAATCATTAGATGGATTTTGGGAGATTGTGGAGAATAGTTTACTTGCGATATTATTTTTAGTCATTGGTATTGAAATTACCGAATATTTAGCGATAGGTTATTGGTTATATGCTATCGTCATCTTTGTCTTCATGATTTTCGCACGTTACATCATTAGTTATGCTGTAACAAAGATAATCCACTCGCTTTCCTGGCGTTACAACTTGTTAATATCGTGGGCTGGCTTAAAAGGATCGATGTCTGTCTTTTTAATTCTCACCTTATACGCCAAAAACACTAGCAGTATGAACAGTGATTGGATTGTTGGTGTCAGCTTCACCATTGTACTATTATCTTTAACCATTCAAAGTCTCAGCATGGCGCCCATTTCAAGACAGTTGCTAAAATAATGCAGTAAAAAAGAAATCCTGTTAAAATACATAATGACAAGGGGGAGTTTATGTGGGACGTAACGGAAAGATGGAAGATGCGACCATTCATAGTGAACATCTGAAAGAAGAAATCCAGATAAAGTGGTATCTTCCAGAAGGATTTACAGCTTTTAAAGATTATCAATTATGTATCATGAATGATGGCGATGATTATTTCAGGATGGGGCGAGTTGCTACTTTAAGCGATCAATTACATGAAGATATAGAGATCGAGGCCACTATTTTTGTTGGTGTACATTATCAAGATAAAAATGATCGATGGGAAAAATATCATCCGAGTGGTCAACAGCAGGATGCTTATATTGCTTTTCTCGTAAAAGAAGCGATTCCTTATGTCGAGAATCATTTACATATTACACCGGTAAAGCGAATATTAATCGGAGATTCACTAGCCGGAACATTAGCATTTATGATCGCAACCCAATTTCCACATACATTTGATACGGTTATTATGCAATCACCTTATGTCGATCAAGATGTGTTGAAAAGGGCAAGCAAGGCCACGGAATTTTCACATATTGAAGTATTTCACTCGATTGGAAAAGAAGAAACAGAGGTACACATGACAAATGGAGAAACGGCGGATTTCTTAACGCCTAATCGCACTTTCAATCAGACCTTAACTGGAAAACTGCAGGTCTATCATTATGATGAATTTAATGGCAATCATACATGGAAATATTGGCAACAAGATTTAAAAGAAATATTAATCAAGATGTTAGGATAAGGGGAGAAACAATGGAATTGAAAAAAGTCAAAACAGAAAAAGAATTACAGGATGCCTATAAAGTTCGATTCACTGTTTTTGTAGAAGAACAAGGCGTACCGGAAGATTTAGAAATTGATGACTTAGAACAAGAAGCGCTTCATTTTATCGGATATGTAGAAGAAGAGCCAGTAGCGGCAAGCAGAATGCGCTTTGTTGATGGTTACGCCAAGATGGAGCGTATTTGTGTATTGCAATCACAACGCGGCAAAGGCTTTGGTCGAGATATCCTGTTATTTATGGAAGGAATTGCAAAAGAAAAAGCCATGGACAAATCGAAGCTAAATGCACAAACGAGAGCAGAAGCATTTTACCAATCACTGGGTTATGAAACAATTTCCGGTGAATTCATGGATGCTGGTATCCCACATGTCACCATGACAAAATCATTATGAGACTGTTATTAAAAGCTAAAATGTAAATACATTTTAGCTTTTTAATTTGGAATCGTTTCAACATGTATGCACATGATTGTTTTGGTATATCCTAATAAAAAATCTGATAAAGATAGGAGAAACAACTATGCATTACGGTTCCATTTTTGTAGAGACATTGTTTGGTTTTGTTATGTTGTTTATTCTAACTAAATTACTTGGAAAAACACAAATCAGACAACTTACAGCATTTGATTTTATCTCTGCACTTATTCTTGGGGAATTAGTTGGGAATGCCCTCTATGATAACGAAGTAGGAATTAGAGACATTGCTTTTGCAATTCTGTTATGGGGGGCTTTATTATATTTGACAGAAATTATTACCCAACGTTTTAAGAAAACAAGATCGATGCTAGAGGGCCAGCCGTCGATTGTTATCCATAAAGGGAAACTACAGCGTGAAGAAATGAAAAAAAGCAAGCTCGATATGAATCAGTTGTTACATTTATTACGTTCCAAAGATGTATTTTCCATTCGAGAAGTAGATTATGCTATCCTCGAAACCGATGGTACTGTTTCTGTTCTAAAGAAAACCGGCTATCAAACCCCCACACGTAATGACTTTAATCATCCCCCTGAACAAGTCATATTACCCTTTATGCTCATCAATGATGGTGAGATAATATGGGATAGTCTTCGTGAAATTGGAAAAGATGAAAACTGGCTAAAAGAAGAATTAAAAAAACAAGAAATCAGTTCAGTACAGGAAGTATTTTATGCTGAATATGAAATAGGCAAAAATCTATATGTTCAAGGATATTAGCAGTTAATAAAGTAGTTCAGTTTGGGTAGTACTTCAAACTGAACTACTTTTTACATTACTTTATACAGTTGCCTCAAACTTCCCACCTTTTCCAGTGACTTCTGCATAAACGGTATGTTTGAGCTGACTTTTTTGTTCCGTTACTTGATGGCGCTTTCTTTTCTTTTGTTGGGGAATCATTATTTTTTTAGGCTCTTCTTTTGTTCGTTCCTCTTTATAACGCATGCCAAACTGGATCGGGTATAGCCTTTCAATTGGAAATGGGTCTCGCTCTTCATGTGTGACACGATTATGATACTGTTGATACTGATAATTCTCAACTGGCATAATATATCCCATTGACGTCCATCCCCTTTCAAGGTTCTATATTATTCTATACCCATATTTTCGGAAAATGAATCATACTTTTGTCCGTCAAAAGAAAATTTTGTGATGGTGAAGCATTTATTGGAGAGCTACCCTAGAAAAATAAAACAGATAGCTTCTCACGAAAAAGCTATCTGTTTTATTATTAGAGCCATGAAAATGGAGGACGTACGTCTTTATCTTTGTCATCATCATCGTCTTGTTCTTCTTCAACATCCTCGACCGTTTCTTTTTCAAGAAGTTCCTCGTCTTCGGCTTCCACTGCACGTGGACCAAAGAAAGGATCATGACGTCGAGTTGGTTCAATGCGAACATTATCTGCTTTGATAACTAAGTCTTTCACATAAATCACTTTCTTCTTCTCTGACACGTTCTTCACTCCTTCTTTCTTTTATATCAAAATGTACTAGGTTTCAAATGGTCATTACATCTTATGCAACAGGCAAAGAATAGTGTCATTTATCACGATATTAAAGACCGAACATGTTAATTTCTTTAATTTGCTCCAGCGGAACGGATATCGGTCTCGGTTTACTTGCCACTTTTATAACCACCATGTCATTTTGATAATCTTCAATCAGTCCTATATACTTTTTCCGTTCCGTTATTAATTCACATTTTACTTTTGGAACATGAAAAGGCATGGAAGCAAAATACATTACCTTTTCCTTTATAGTCATCTCATTAAATTTTTTATTCTTTAGCTGATTCTTTGCATAGTACTGATTAGAAATCTCTTGAGACTGCTGTGGCTCATCGTAGGCACTGACAGAATGATATTGTGACTGCATGGTTCGTTTCGGTTCTGCCATATTGGGTTGTGTAATATATAGCTTTGGTAATTCTTGCTTCTCACGAATGGAGTCCATCTTCTCTACCTCCTTATAACAATGCATATTTATATATATGACAAACGTCTAATGCTTGTGAAAAAAAAATCAAACCTAATTATGGAAAACAAGGCTTCTGTCTATACAGATAGTCAATTTCTTCATAGATTATTAGTGTTAACGAAATCTTTTTTAGAAGAGGAGTGTAGTTTAATGGGAAGAAAAGTAGGATGCAATGATGACGTAGCAGGAATTGAAACTGGAAGTGACTGTGTCTGCGATGTTGTCCGTGCAATTGCTGATGCACAAGATAACGTTGTAGAAATGGAATGTGATGTAAGCTGTGCACGATCTATTCAAGATTTAGTAGCACCCGTGAGCGGTAACGGCTTAGATACAGTACCTTTTATTCTATATGATAAAAAAGGTAAACCATTTAAAGGATTCGGAGCTGAAATTAGTGGTGGTCGATTCGAATGCTTCAGCAGCTTTATTTTCCGTGTAAATGAAGTGGATGATGATGACTGTTGCGCAGTATTAGAACTATTAGTATTTGACAACGATGATGAAGCTTGCGGCGATCCTTGTGAACAGCTTGACAACGAACAAGTTGAAGATTTAGAACGTACTGGTATCTGTATTACTGTAGACTTAAATTGCTTCTGTGCAATTACTTGCTTACCAGCTGTTTCTGTATTTTAATAATCATTATCACTCTTCCAGCGATAACAAGCTGGAAGAGTTTTTTTGTTTACGTAACCATATTACTTGAATTAGTCCAGCAACTTCTGATAAAATCCGACACGTTGTGCAAAACAGGTGAATAGTTAGCAACAGAAAAGGGTAAAGTATATTGTGCACTCATACACAAAACAATTTTGGAAAGGATGTTAAGATGAAAAAGGTTACAAATGTCTTTTATATTTCTCTGGCAATTTCACTGCTATTTATTATATGGGGGATTATTCCTAAAGAAGTATTACCGGAATGGAATCTTGACCACGTCACTTCTCTTATTCAAGGTTTTCTAGTAACACGATTCGGTTGGTTCTACTTATTAGTTACCACTGCTTTCGTCATTTTTGCGATATTTTTAATTGTCTCTAAATATGGAAACATTGTGCTTGGCAAAGATGGAGACAAGCCCGAATACAATTATTTAACATGGTTCGGTATGCTGTTTAGTGCTGGTATGGGAATCGGACTTGTCTTCTGGGGGGCAGCAGAACCAGTTTGGCACTTACACTTGCCTCCATTTCCGACCGATACAGAAGCAGCAGCAGCACGTGTAGCTATGCAACACAGTTTCTTTCACTGGGGCTTTCATCCATGGGCAGTATATGCCACATTAGCACTCGCATTAGCTTATTTTCAATTCAGAAAGGACGAGCCCGGTTTAATCAGCAGTACTTTAAAGCCTCTTTACGGCGACAGAATGAACGGTGGCTATGGTACATTAATTAATGTAATTGCTGTATTTGCAACGATATTTGGGGTTGCTACCTCATTAGGTCTTGGTGCACAACAAATTGGTAGTGGTTTAGAATTTGTTTCTAATAATATTTCGAATACTATCTATACGCAACTTATTATTATTGCAGCCGTTACAGTACTATTCATGCTTTCGGCATTAACTGGTTTGAACAAAGGAATAAAAATTCTAAGTACCACCAACATTGTTGTAGCTATTCTATTAATGCTCTTCTTATTATTTACTGGTCCAACAAACTTCATTATGAATTTCTTTACAACGACATTAGGTTCTTATATATCGAACTTACCCGAGATGAGTTTCCGTATGGCACCTTTCAATGAAGAAAATGCGCACTGGTTAGAAGATTGGACGATTTTCTATTGGGCTTGGTGGATCGCGTGGGCTCCATTTGTTGGTATGTTTATTGCCCGTGTATCCCGTGGTCGTACGGTTAGAGAGTTTGTTGTAGGAGTCTTGCTAGTACCTACCATTTTCGGTGCACTATGGTTTAGTGTATTTGGCGGATCAGCTATTCACCTTGAAATGAACGAAAATATCGATATACTTAGCATCATGAATGAATCCGGCTCAGAAGCGGCGCTATTTACCGTTTTGGAAAACTTTCCATTAAGCTTAATAATGTCAGTACTAGCCGTATTACTGATCAGTACATTCTTTATTACATCAGCTGACTCGGCAACTTTCGTCCTTGGGATGCAAACAACAAATGGCGAATTGAATCCAGATATTAAGGTGAAAGTTGCGTGGGGGATTGTTCAATCAGGAACTGCAGCTGTATTATTGTGGCAAGGTGGCTTAGGAGCGTTACAAACCGCATCGATCATTGCGGCTTTCCCATTTGCCATTATTATGATTATGGTGATCTTCTCAATATTTAAAGCATTTAGAGAAGAAGCGCGTCTATATACATTAAAACGGAAAAAAAGAGAACAGAATTAAAAGAGAAGGGATTACCCTTCTCTTTTCTCTCTCTTAATTTCTTTAATCCTCTTTAATCAGCCATCTCAACTAATGAATATTGAATATATAAGCTACGATATCCCCATCTTTCGCAGATTATTTTACATCCTTTTAGGGCAGATACAAGCAAAAAAATAAAGCCCATAATCATGAGCTTCATTCATATTTCACCAATCTATTTTTTTCTTCTTCCTCAGTCAACAATCGAGTTGCTTTACCTACATCACCATTTTGTAATGTCCATACTCTATTATGGTCTTCTACAGCTTCGGAGAAGTCTCCTTCTTTCCATCTTGATAAAATATCTCGGTAAACCTCTTCATGTTGGTAGCTTTGAATATCTAACACTTCAAGCAAGAAATCGATTCTTTCAGGGGTGATTTTATAAAATCCATACATACGATCAGCATACACCTTTTGGTGAGCCATATAATTGATATATTTTTGATATTGTGATTCTTCAAGTGTTTTTTTAGTAAACGTATCTCCGAAAGGATTTATATAATCAGCATCCTTGTTTTCTTCTTTCTTTTCTTGCGATAATTCTTTGATTTCTTGATCTTCCGTTTCCTCATCTTCTTCCATATCAGTCAAATTATCATCAGTTCTCGTGTCATCTTCCTGTGATTGTGTTTCAACACCCGTGAAAAAATCAATAGATATAAATACAATTATTCCGATAAATCCAATGATAACAATACTTAATACCCACTTATATATTTTATTCCCCATGATAAGAATTTCCTCCTACGGTTCATTTTATATAAGCCTAACTTGGAATTATTATACTTTCAAGTCTTGAAGTGCATTCTTGTAGAGTGGAAGACAGGCTCATTTTTTGCTAGGTAGTCTTTTAAGAGTCTAAAAAGCGTTGTTTATCTTCTGGCTTTGGAATCATACATTGATCTTTTTTACCAAACCAACGGTAGCGATTTTTAGCTAGAATGGTATAGAAAATATCACGAACTGGTTTTGGTATAATTAGAAATATGGCAAACAGTTGATAAACTCCTTTCAGCTCTTTAGCTATACGTAGAGCAGCCGTAGACTTTGTATAAACACGATCGTTCTCAAGCAGAACGATACTATCCATATCTTGCGATGCACGGTGTTTGGTTAATAAATGTTGGCCCTTTTCACTTTGTAACGATGCGAATTGAAATTTGAGAGTAGGATCTCTCTTGATAATAAACTGCACACTGCTACTGCAAAAATTACAGACACCATCAAATAAAATGATTCGTTTCATACATAGCACCTCTTTTAATCAGTCTATCAAATGTTGGTATAGTAATACAAAAGCAAATACTTAAGTTAACAACGACTTCCACATCCTCTGCCATGCATACCTCTTGAGATATACTTGATTATAGTAATCAAGTTCACAAAATTATCCTTTATACAGAGTAAACATCCCACTTCATTATCCGAAGTGGGATGTTTCTATACATATTCAAGTATTTGTTGCAGTTCTTCCACATATTCCGCTGATCCCGTCACAACTAAGCGGTCGTTCAATTTCAATTCTGTATCTCCATGTGGAACAATGGAATCCTTACCACGGAATATACGAACCATAATAACGTCACCTGTAAACGGAAACTCTCGAAGTAGTGTACCATCATAATTAGCGTTATTCATGTTGATTTCATACAACGCACTGTCTTGTTGCGTAAAGATATTTACAACATTTGGTGCTTCAATTAATGCCTTCAATAGTGTTTTAGATGACATTAATACAGAGAAAACATCAATACCAATTTCCTGTAACCTTTTTTCAGTAACTGGATTTTCGATACGAGCAATTACTCTTTCTACACCATGTTCCTTAGCATACGTGGCAATTTCCTCATTATTGTATTCATTTCCAGTAGAAACGACAACAATATCATGATCAAATACACCAGATGCTTCTAGGGTGTCTAGTTCATAGTTATCAAGCTCGTTAATATCAAAAATAGTACGACCTTTTTTTACATCCAGTTTTTCTTGTTTTGTATGGAATAAATGCGTCTCAAATTCTTTCGGATCCAATTCACGAACAACCGGAATGGTTGCTTGATTTGTACCAATGAAAGAAACGGTTTGCTGATAGTCTACTTCTTCTTGATTTTCATAATATTTCTTAAAGAATGACGGTGTAATAATACATGATAGCACAGCAACTAACACAAGCGCACCATGCATTTCACTTGAAATAATCTCTAGTCTCTCACCAATCGTTGCAGCAGCGATAACTAGCGATAATGTAGAAGTTAATAGCATACTTGCTGCAACGACCGTTTTGGTATCATACCATTTTTTCAGAACAGCAACCGGTATAACTTTTGAAATTAAGAGCGCAATAAATAATAAAGGAATCAACGCTAATACTTTTGGTTCATCAAATAATGCCCATAAATCTAAGTCTACTCCCACCATCACAAAGAAAATAGGAATTAAAAAACCATAGCCAAAGCTGTCCAATTTTTGTACTAACTCTTGATTTGGTGCTAGTAACGAGACTAATGCTCCAGCTAAAAAAGCACCAAGAATATTTTCTGCCCCTACCGATTCTGATAAAGCTACAAGGAAAATGATTAAGGTAAACACTGCCCTTGTCCCAATTTGAATCGTTCCTTTAGACATTGTTTCGATAAACGACTGATTGCGAAAATGCTTGCCGACGAAATACAGTAAGACACCAACACCAAATAGGATTAGCAATAACCACATATTACCGGATTCTTCACCATAGAATGATACGAATACTGCCAATAAGATCATGGTAACTAAATCGGCAATAACAGCAATTAATAAAATCGTTTGTCCTACGGTAGTTTGCATTGCTTGTGCTTCCTTTAGAGTAGGAACCACAACACCTAATGAAATCGTAGAAATAATTAACGTCATTAAGTAAACATTATCGATAAATCCAAATAAGACAAATAGATAAGACAGGAAGAATGATAATATTAAAATGCCAACAAAAACAAGACTTGCTAATAAGACTGGATTGGGCATTTTTTCCGTCATATTCTTTTGATTTTTTCGTTGTTTTTTACTAGAAAAAATCGAAAAATCTATTTCCAAACCACTAAGAAACATTAAGAAAATAAAACCTAATGTTGATAATGTTTCCAACCAGTTACTCTCTTCAACAAGGTTAAATCCACTATTTCCAATGATCAAACCTATGATAATTTCCGCCACCACAACAGGAATCATTTTCAAACGAAATCTGTGTAACAGTATTGGTGTTAAAAATGCTGCGATGATGACAATAACTAATGAACTAACAGACTCAGCATGCTCCATCTTACAGCACACTCCTTTCTCCTTAAACTAAGAAGCTCATAAACGTCGTTGCTAAACCAAAATAGATAAATATGGAAATCAAATCATTTAATGTCGTGATAAATGGTCCTGATGCTACTGCCGGATCGATATTAAAGCGGTCCATCATCATGGGAACAAAAGCTCCAGATATAGTTGCTATTAATAGCGTAGCCATCAATGAAATTCCCACTATGATTCCTAAAAAGAATTGATTATACACTAAGCTAATAAGCATGATTATGATAATCCCACAACAGAAACCTGTAATTAAGCCTGTCTTTGTTTCTCTCCAAATCACTTTAATTTTTCCCTTTTTCTCTAGCTCTCCAGTTGAAATACTTCTAACTGCTACTGCCAACGCTTGCGTGCCTGTGTTTCCTGCCATACCAGCAATTAATGGAATAAAAGCTGCCAAGATGGCTACTTCTTCTAAAGCTGCTTCAAAGCGGGTTATAATACTGGCAGTAAGCATGCCAAGGAATAAGAGTGCTATTAACCATGGCAACCTTTTTTTAGCAGAAGAAATAGCTGTATCACCACTACTTTCAACATCAGAAATACCAGCTAACTTGGAATAATCATCACTTGCTTCTTCATCCATAACGTCCATAATATCATCGACGGTTATAATACCTAATAGATGATCTTGAAAATCGACAACTGGAAGTGCTAAAAAGTCATAGTCTCGCATCATTTGTGCGATATCCTCTTGATCTTCTCCAACTGGTACGGAGACAACGCGCTCACTCATGACATCTTGAATAAACCATTCACCTTCCGCAATAATTAAATCTCTTAATGATATAACACCGACAAGTTTTTTAAAGGAATCGACAACATAAATATAATAAATCGTCTCGGCAGACGGGGCTTCTTTTCTTAAATGCCTCATCGCCTCTTTGACGGTCATTTGTGTATGAATCACAACAAATTCTGTAGTCATAATACTACCGGCTGTTTTCTCTTCATAATGAAGCAATTCTTTAATTTCTTCTGAAGATTTCTTATCCATTATCGTTAAAAAACTTGCTACTTTATTTTTATCTAACTCATTTAAAATATCTACCGCATCATCTGTAGACATTTGTTCCAATACTTTTGCTGCAAATGCTGGAACCATCTCCGTGATGAATGCTTCAACTAAATCTTCATCAACTTGTTCAATCACATCAGCCATTTCTTCTGGGGATAGATAGGAATAAATTAAAAAGCGGATGTCCTCATCTTGTTCTTCAAAAATCTTTGCCTGATCATAAGGATGCAACTCTAAAAATTCCGCTCGAAATTTGTCTATTTGTTCATCAAATAATGCTTTCTGAATTTTTTCCCACATTTCTAATCGCTCATGCTGTTCTAAATGTTCCATTATACCGCCCCCCCTTACTTACACTGACTTGTTCTATATCTTGGGATGTTAAAAGAATAACACAAATTTCGAAAAAAAACGCTAATTTTACACATTCTTATCAAAATAAGATGTTACAATAAAGTGTGACTTCCCTCAGCTGGGGATTTTCCCCCACTAGGCTCGGCGAAATTACAGTGTTAACACCCGTTATCTCCCTTTTCCTTCTTCGACTTGAAACTTGATGTGGAAGTTCAAGTGGTAATGTGGGAAAATTATTGTTTTTATTCTCAAAAAACCATTTATACACTATACTAGGAATAGACTATATTTTTCAAGAAAGAAAGGTTCAATTATTATGTCGGAAAAAAACTCGAATTCAAAGCTTGATTATTCATTGATTTTAATTATTATTTTACTCGCGATTATAAGTGTTTTTACTTTATATACATTAGATCCCTATTTGAGCCAAAAACCTTTGTTTCAGAATATGTACTTAAAACAAATGGTCTGGTATATTGTCGGATCTATGGCCGTCGCTGTGATTATGATGTTTGACTATGATCGATTTCGACAAGTTTCTTGGTTACTGTATGGCATAGGAATTATTGCATTAGTAATGCTTTACTTTCATTTCCCACCAAATATTGCGCATCAAGTAAAAGGAGCATGGGGATGGTTTAAATTTCCTGTATTAGGTACTATTCAGCCAGCTGAATTTATGAAAGTCTTTCTCATTATCTTTTTGGCTCATATCATGGTCGCACATAATGAGAAATACCCAGTGCATACGGTAAAAATGGATCTTTGGTTACTATGTAAATTGGGATTTTTTACGCTAATCCCTGTATTTTTTCTATTAAAGCAACCTGACCTTGGCGGTGTATTAGTATTGGTTGCCATTACTGCCTGCATGATTCTTGTCTCTGGTATTAAGTGGCGGATTATTTTAACTATCTTTGGTACATTTCTTGTTTGTTTTGTATCTGCTATTACCCTGTACTTAACAAATCCGGAAGAAGTAAATCAATTCCTCTATGATCAAGATCTTGATCACGTTGTCGAACGATTTCAAGGATGGTTATTTCCTGATGAATACAGTCAAGGTGGTGCCTATCAAACATTAAAAGCAATGCTGGCAATTGGCTCGGGACAATTATCAGGTAAAGGGATGGGAGACCTTCAAGCTGCCTATCAAGTGCCAGAATATCATACGGATTATATATTTACGTCTATCGCTGAACAATTTGGATTTTTCGGTTCTAGTGTTGTGATCCTTATTTATTTTTTGCTCATTTACCGACTGATTTATATTGCACTGAAATGTAAAGATCCGTTTGCAAGTTATATGGTAACCGGGATAATCGGTATGTTTACCTATCAAGTATTTCAAAACATCGGAATGTCGATTCAATTACTTCCTGTAACTGGGTTACCATTGCCTTTTATCAGCTATGGTGGTAGTTCAACCCTTACCTATATGATTGCAATCGGAATTGTTTTAAGTGTATTTTATCGTATAAAAACCTATATGTTTGACGAATCATAAAGGGAGAGCTTTAGTTCTGACTGATTATTAGCGAACAGGTATACGTGGTATACATGGAACAAACGGATAGGAGTTATTTCAATGAAATTAGATATTATCGGTGATATTCATGGATGCTATCAGGAACTTCAAACATTGCTTAGTGATTTAGGTTATCAATGGGAAAACGATAAAATTCGTCATCCTGAAAATAGAAAACTTGCTTTTGTAGGAGATTTAACTGATCGAGGGCCACGTTCACTCGATGTGATTCATATTGTTTATCAGATTGTTGTGGAACAGAATTTCGGCTATTATGTGCCAGGCAATCACTGTGATAAACTGTATCGTTTCTTTCTGGGCAATAATGTGAAACAACAACACGGTCTAGAAACAACCGTAGCAGAATATCAACAACTGTCTAAACAAGAACAAGACGAAGTAAAAGAGATGATGATGACACTTTATGAGGATGCGCCGTTATATCATGTGATCGATGAATTAAATACCGTAATCGCACATGCTGGAATTCCTGAAAAATATATCGGGAGACATGATAAGAAAGTAAAAACATTTGTGTTATACGGAGATATCACCGGTGAAAAGCATGAGGATGGTAGACCAGTTCGTAGGGATTGGGCACAAGATTATCATGGTGACAAATGGATTGTTTACGGGCACACTCCTGTTTTAGAGCCGAGATTTGTGAACGAAACAGTGAACATTGATACTGGTTGCGTATTCGGAAATAAGCTGACTGCCTTTCGCTTACCAGAAGAAGAAATAGTCAGCGTTGAGTCCACCATGCCATTTGTTGAGGAGAAATTTAGATATTAAAAAGCATAATTAGCTAAAAAGTTCCGATCTACGAATGATCGGAACTTTTTGGTTGGTATATTATTTATTTAAGATTTCTACGTTACCACTTCTATTTCCCATCACAATGGTATCGGCCATATGAACAAATAGGCCATTTTCAACTACTCCAGGAATCATATTTAAGGTATGATTTAGTTTGTAAGGGGATTGTATTTTTTCAAAATAGCAATCCAAAATATAATTCCCATTATCTGTAATGAATGGAGAATTCTCTTTAGCGCGTAAAGTAGGATTGCAACCTAATCTACTTATCTGTTTACTTGTCATTTCCCAACCAAAAGGGACAATTTCAACGGGTAAGGGGAATGCACCTAAATGACGAACGTATTTTGATTCATCGATAACGATAAGGAGCCTTTGCGAAATGGATGCCACCATTTTTTCACGTAATAAAGCTCCTCCACCACCCTTGATTAGTTCGAACTTTGGATTGACTTCATCAGCTCCATCTATAGTTAAATCCAAATGGTTGACAGACGACAGATTCACTAATGGAATACCTAAATCTTCTGCGAGAGTTTCAGTGCTTTTAGAAGTAGGTACGCCTTTAATATCAAGTCCTTTTTTTACTAACTCAGCTAACGCTACAATAGTCCAATAAACGGTTGAACCAGTTCCAAGACCGACTAGCATTCCGTCCTGTACATATTCAACAGCCTTTTCTCCTGCAATCTGCTTACTATCCATTTCATCACCTCTTCTAAGTATTCACTGTTCAACTCTTCTTTTTTTTGGTGAGAAGCATGAAAAAGAGTGAGCCTTGGTTTATTCGTTTATGACTTCGCTAATTTAAATCGTTGCCATGCCTCTTCTAAATCGTCAGCTAGTGAGATTTCGAATTCCATAAGTTCCTTTGTGAGGGGATGATGAAAGGAGAGCTTATGACAGTGTAATGCTTGACGCTTTAATTTCGTAGTATCACCGTCATATAAACTATCACCAATCAAAGGATGGCCAATCGAAGAGAAATGAACGCGAATCTGATGGGTTCTTCCCGTTTCTAATTTGATCTCTACGAGCGAAATGTCCGCTAACTCCTCTTTTACTTGATAATGCGTGATAGCTCTTTTCCCAGTAGCAGCAACCACCCTCTTAATAATTGAATCCGGAGCTCGGTCAATCGGGTAATCTAGCATCCCTTTTTTCTCGTTAAGCTGACCAGCAATAACCGCTTGATATCGTCTATTTACTTTTGCTTCATGCTGATCTTGAAATAAAATGGAATGGCTATAACGATGCTTGGCGATTAATAATAACCCTGATGTATCACGATCCAATCGTGTCACCACATGAACTGTGTAAGGTACTTGCTGTTGGTCATAGTGATAAATAATCCCATTCGCAAGTGTATTACTAGGATGGTGAAAGGACGGGATAGTAGCCATATACGGCGCTTTATTCAAAACCAGCACATCATCATCTTCGTATATAATATCAAGCGGAATTAGTTCCGGGATTAATAACTCGCTTCTTTTTTCTGGTGGGAATACAACCTCTACCAGATCATTCTCTGACAATCGATGACGTACGGTGACACTATTATTATTGACTAGAAGCTTACCACCTTCAAATTTAATCGCTGTTAAAATTCTTCGTGATATTCCGCGAACTTGTATTAAATATTCTTTTAACAATAAGCCGTCGTACTGCTTATTTACTTTCCACTTCAATTTATCCACCTACACTATATTATGTTCTTTCATCAGAAATAAAGGAGTCGTGCACCCTTTTCCAAAAAGGAAAGGCTCGGAACCTAGCAAAGCGAATTTTTTCATCTGAGACACGACATTCGATTCGGTCAATATTGGCATACTCCTCTGTATTATGATCTACTGTAATTAACATACTTCTATCATGATATAGTGGCAACAGCTCACATACATGATGTTTCGGTAAAATTAACGGAGAACCAATTGTTCGGTAGACACGATTATTGATAGACGCCATCTCCGTAATTTGTAAGGCATTAAGAGATGGGTGGAGGATAGCTCCACCTAACGCTTTATTGTATGCTGTGCTTCCAGATGGGGTTGATACACATAAACCATCTCCACGAAAACGTTCGAAATGTGCCCCTTTAATATGAACATCCATTGCAACCGTACTATCAATTGATTTGACAGAAACTTCATTTAACGCCACGAATTGTTGATACTGTTCACTATCAACTGGATGAATCTTAATATCAAGCAATGGGTATTCCACTACTTCAAAGGGCTTTTTGGCAATTTCAATAATTAATTTCTCCACTTCCTCTGGCACCCAATCTGCATAAAAGCCTAAATGACCTGTATGAACTCCGATAAACGCTGTGTCTTTCAATCGATGTTTGTATGTATGGAAAGCCTCCAGAAACGTACCATCGCCACCTACAGAAATAACAAGCTCTGGCTTTTCTTCATCATATTCAAGTGAAAAATCCGTTAAATATTGTTTCACTCTCGACTTAATCACTTCTGACTTATTATCACTTCTTGACAGGATTGCAAAGCGCATGTTATCCCCCTCCATTACTTGTCATCACTTTCTTTATTAGTTTTGAAAATTCGTTGTGCTTCTTGAATTTCATCTTTTACTTTGGCCATTTCTTCATCTAATTTAAACGCTGCTTCTGCAGCACGTTTTAGTCTTGACCTTACTTTTTCAGGTATTCTGCCTTCATATTTATAGTTAAGAGAATGCTCATTTGTCGCCCAAAAGTTCATGGCCAATGTACGAATCTGAATTTCAGCAATAATTTTTCGTTCCCCGTGAATCGTTTCTACTGGGTAAGATATAATTAAGTGATAAGAACGGTATCCACTTTCTTTCTTATGATTAATATAATCACGTTCTTCTATTACCTCAAAATCATTCCGTGACTTTAAACGGTCAACGATATCATATATATCATCAACAAATTGACAAACAACACGAACTCCTGCAATATCCTGTAATTCTTCTATATTATCCATATGTATATTTTTACGTTTCATTTTTTCTTTAATACTTGATACTGGCTTAACTCTAGCCGTCACAAATTCAATTGGTGAGTGGCTGGACTCATATTCAAATTGTGATCGCATCCCTTTCAGTTTTACCTTTAATTCTTCAACCACCTGTGCATAAGGTGCCAAGAAGTTTCTCCAATTCATGTCTTGCACCACCTATTGTTTACAATATCTGAGTTTATTTTATCATATATTCTGACAAAGAAGTAATCATTGCCATTTTCATTATTTTTGCTTTTTTGTCAGAAATCCTTCAAAATATAGAAAGCATGAAAGGATGAGTACAATGTCACAAGAAATTGAGATAGAATTTAAAAACCTTTTAACAAATGAAGAATACCAGCAATTAGTGAAACATTTTCATTCCTATCAGTTGACGGAAATGGAGCAGAAGAATCACTATTTTGAAACGGCTGATTTTCAATTAAAAAAGCATCATGCTGCTCTTCGAATCAGAGAAAAGCAGGGGACATTTCAGTTAACCTTAAAGCAGCCTAATCCAAATGGAGCTGGTTTGTTGGAGACTCATTGTCCTATAACACCGAATGAAGCACAACAATGGATCAACGGGCATATTATTGCAAAAGATGAAGTATCAAAAGCTCTACAAGCCATGCATATAAATATCCATGATTTAAAATACGGTGGGATGTTGAAGACAAATCGATTGGAATGCACGTATGATAATACCACCGTTGTCCTTGACCAAAGTCATTATAACGGTTATACCGACTTTGAATTAGAATTAGAAGCGGAAGATGAGCAACACGGTAAAACCGTCTTCCAACAACTTTTAACTGCTCACCAAATTCCGAAACGGAAAACTCCGAATAAAATTGAACGATTTTATCATACACTAAAGATATAGGAAACGCTTTCATTGCAAAACAAATATAACCTGCTATACTGTTCAATAACAGTTGAATACCTACTGCTAAAAGGATTAAACTACCAAAACACATAAGTTGCTAGTTCTATGTAAACACTGTTACAATATAGTAACATAAAGAGAGAACTATTTAGTAACATGAGATGAAAGGTTTGGAGGAATATGAGAGAAGAAGCGCGCTCCATCTATGAAGCAATTGGTGGACAGGAAAAAATTGATGAATTAGTTGAGGCTTTTTACGCACGAGTGTCTAAACATCCTGATCTAATTCCAATTTTTCCAGATGACTTTACTGAAGTCGCGAGGAAACAAAAGCAATTTTTGACTCAATTTTTTGGCGGTCCACCGTTATATATACAAGAACATGGGCATCCTATGATGAGAAAGCGCCATTTACGCTTTCCGATTACTCCGACAAGGAGAGACGCTTGGCTTTCCTGCATGGAGGGTGCACTAGAAGAAGCAAATATTGAGGAACCATTTCGAAGTGCAATGTTTGATCGGCTCACTCTTACAGCCAATCACATGATGAATACGCCTGAAGAGAAAGGAGAATCATTGTGAATTGGAATTCTGCCGGATCTTGGCAACCGCAAGATCGCAACCAAACTGCGCATTATCACTTTATTGATGTCTTAAAGAAACCAATTGAAATATATGTGTTTATTGATCCACTTTGCCCGGAATGCTGGTCTCTTGAGCCATATTTAAAGAAACTTACCATTGAATATGGGCGTTTTTTCACTATAAGAACAGTACTGAGCGGACAACTAACAAATTTGCATAAAGACAAATTTGAAAAACCACGAAAATTAAAAGATATCTGGGAAAAAACCGCAAGTCGTACCGGCATGAGTTGTGATGGTGATCTCTGGATCGAAAACCCAATTCATTATCCATGGCTCGCTTCCATTGCTATAAAATCCGCTGAGTTACAAGGAAAAAAAGCGGGCAGACGTTTTTTACGAAAATTGCAAGAGCTTGCCTTTTTAGATAAACAAGATATTTCTCAGGAAGAAGTATTATTGAGTTGTGCTAGAAAGGTTCATCTCGATATTGAAGAATTTCGCGAAGACCTTTGTTCCAAATCGTCTAAAAAAGCATTGCAATGTGATTTGAAACTTACCAAAGAAATGGACGTTGAATATATTCCTACTATGGTTTTCTTTAATGAGTCAGAAGACGATGCGGGCTTAAAAATTTCTGGTATTTATCCCTATGAAATTTATGTCAAAGTTCTCAAACAAATGCTTCAAAAAGAACCACTTCCAGCGAAGAAACCTAAATTGTTGGATTTCGTATCACACTATGATTTTGTTGGAACAAAAGAAATAGCAGTTGTCTATGATTGGTCCATGGAAAAAGCTGAAAAAGAAATGAAAAAGTTACAACTGAAGCAACTAGTTGAAAAAGTACCTGTAAAGTTTGGCTACTTTTGGAAATATGCGAAATAGCAAAGAGGACATGTTACGTAACATGTCCTCTTCTGCTTTACCTATTACTAGATAAGGGATGGGAGAAAGTTTCAGGTCAAACAAAGGGGTTGTTTGTTTTACCTTATCTTTACTATACCAAGCGTGAAGCCGGATGACAATAGGTTTGTGCACAAATTCACAAAAGTTTCACACTTCCAGATTACAGTGTATGTTACGATATATTGGTGCATTTATCAGTCACTTTTCTATCCTTATCAGTCACTTTTAATTGTTTATCAGTCACTTTACGAAAATCTAAAGAATAATATCCATTTTTATTAGCTCCTCTTCGTTCGAACCCTGCTCGGACTAACATTTTTCTGATGGCATCAGCAGATTGAACTAATAAAAAATCTCTTGCAAGTCGGTTGGTTACTTTATTTCCGCTTAACAAGGCAAGATGAAATAATGGTCGCAGATGTGCATCGTCACTACGTTTATCGCAATGAGGACATTGCCACCGATAACGTTCTCGTTTCATCGCAAAACGTCCACACGTTATACATGGTACACCTTTTTTCAAATCGTTCCATGAAAGCCCATGTTTTTCCATTAGATTGATCTGATCCTCCACATGACCACTTTTGAGATAATTAACAAGATCCTCTTGTTGGTTTGAACTTATACTATTAACATAATGTTGATCCATTTTCTGAATATATAAAGGAAGTGCTTGACTAGTTAGAATTCGATCTTTATGAGGATAGTTAACTATTTCTAACTTTCCATTAGAATTTGTGAATACACAAACAGTATGAATCGGTGGAATAGGGTGAGGGAAATGATGCAAATATTGCATTAACTGTATTTTTTGTAGTTGAACTTGTAAAATGGGATCCGGGAAAATATCGATCTGTTCCTCCTTGTAACGGTGAAGTTGGTGGGAATGAGAATCAAAATGAATAATTCCAGACATATTTTTTACTTCAATGATTAATATATATTTAAGAGAGACTAATATTCTATCCATCTGAAAATAGTCATGATGTTTTAGTCGTAAACCTTTTATTAACTGTTTGCCATGGAGTCCACTCACACGAAAATAATAATCAAGAGAATCTTCTCCAAACAACCCTGATTGATATTTGCGGAATTGGCTATGTATGTCGGCATATTGAGGATGACGCGGATTAAGTCGTTCCAGTAATGCCTGATAGCTGGATAGTTTCATCAATTCACTCCTTTAAAGGTGGTGTCGTAATGAAAGTATTACTTTTCGTTCTACCGGTATTTGCGTTTATACTTAATATTTTTGGATTAATGCGAATGATTCCACTCTATTTCACTGTGCCACTATTATTTGTTACGATTTATATGACCATTTACTTTTGGCGAGACAGAAAACAATTCAAAGGATTTAAAAAGGCCACCAGATAAGAGTGGCCTTTTATAAAATTTGAGTATTTGTCTATAGCACTAGGCGACTTCATGAATCGTCCTACGATAAAGAAGTCTTTCAGATTGATGATCAAGTAGTTAATATTATTCCATAATAACCACTAGTGGAAACGTATATCTGAGCATTTAGTGATTAAGACTGAGTGAATTTTGCTCCGTTTTTCTTAATACCTATTTAATTAACCTGATCTAATAATTTTTCCATTTCCTCAAGCTTTTGCTCAAATACCTTTAATGCATTAGTAACAGGAGTTTTTTCGGTCATGTCTACACCTGCTTTTTTAAGCACTTCGATTGGATAGTCGCTGCTTCCTGCTTTCAAGTAACCGAGATAACGTTCTACTGCTGGTTCCTTATCTTCTAATATTTGAGCAGCTAATGATTGGGCAGCTGCATAACCTGTTGCATATTGATAGACATAATAGTTGTAGTAGAAATGTGGGATACGTGACCATTCTAAACCAATTTCTTCATCTACTACTAGGTCATCACCAAAGTATTTTTTATTTAAATCATAGTATAGTTCTGTTAAACGGTCAGCTGTTAATGCTTCCCCGTCCTGGGCTAACACATGTATGTTATGCTCAAATTCGGCAAACATCGTCTGTCTGAACACTGTACCACGGAATCCTTCTAAAAAGTGATTAAGCAAGAATAATTTTTCTTTCGGATCATCCGTTTTTTCCACTAAGTAATTATTCAATAATGCTTCATTACAAGTAGATGCTACCTCTGCAACGAAAATGGAGTAGTTTCCATAACGATATGGTTGGTGTTTATGTGTGTAATAGCTGTGCATCGAGTGACCTAATTCATGTGCCAATGTAAATAAGTTATTTAAATTGTCCTGCCAGTTCATAAGAATGTATGGATTGGTACTGTAGGAACCAGAAGAATACGCTCCACTACGCTTCCCTTTGTTCTCCTCAACATCAATCCAGCGTTCATTGAATGCCCTTTGCATGACATTTAAATAATCATCACCTAAAGGTTTAAGTGCTTCTGTCACCGTTTCTTGTGCTTGCTCATAAGTAAAGGACATGTCAACATCTTTTACTAATGGTGTATACAGGTCATACATGTGCAATTCCTCTACATCTAACACTTTTTTCCGCAAAGCTACATATCGCTGAAGTAATGGTAATCCATCATGAATCGCTTCAATGAGGTTATCATATACTTTTTCTGGGATATTATTTTTGTTTAAAGCAGCTTGTCTTGCTGAATCATAGTTGCGGATTTTCGCATAGAAATTATCCTTTTTGACAACACCTTGTAAGGTTGAAGCGAACGTGTTCCTCAAGCTCCCATATGTTTCATACATTGCTTTGAAGGCATCACGGCGCACACGTTGATCCTTTGATTCAAGAAAATTAATATAGCGGCCATGTGTTAAATCTACTTCATTTCCTTGCTCATCGGTTACAGCTGGAAAGGTTAAATCAGCATTGTTAAGCATACTGAAAGTTTGAGATGGGTTATCTGTTACTTCAGATGCTTCGGCTAATAGCGCTTCTTCTTTTTCTGATAAAACATGTGGACGCTGACGATTAATTTCATCTAAAGTATGCTTATATAAAGCTAAATCTTCATGCTCTTTAAGATATTGCTCTAATGTCTGCTCGTCCAACTTTAAGATCTCTGGCGTTATAAAACTCATTTTACTGGAAGCCTGTGTAATCAAGTTCTCTGCTTTTCCGTTCATCGCTTGATAGAATGAGTTAGTCGTATCCTGATCATAACGCATATGTGCGTATGTATAAAGTTTGCTCAAACGATCTGATACTTCATCTTGCAATTGTAACAATTGATATACTTTCTCTGCGCCATCGTTTAATGTTCCTTGAAATGCTTCAAATTTAGGTAATAATGCTTGTACCTCTTGCCATTCCTTGTCCCATTCATCATCTGTCGCAAAAATATCTTCTAATTTCCATGTTAACTCTTCTGCTATTTCCTCACGTTTCGGTAGTGATTTCTGAGCCTTTGCCATTTGAATTCCTCCTTCTTTTGCTCTTGTGTCTTATTATAACTTATTTACGTATTGTTCATACAGTAGTACGATTTACTTGGTATTTGGTTTCAGAGACCTCCTTTAAAATACCTATACGCACTAATAGCTGTAAATATTCACAAACTGGATGATTTTTAGATTGAATTAACGGAAAATGATCAAAGGAATGGTAATGTTCACGGAGAAGATGCATCGCTAAATCGATTGTGAAAAACTCTTTTTTTAAGAAAAGGTCAATGTAGAGTCTTGATTGCCATATCCATGGAGGACTTTTCATTCGAAATTGAGTAGTAACAGGAAGATAGATGAAGGAAGGTAAGGTTTGCACATTTAATTGATGAAGATATAACCATTGTCGCCAATTCATCTCTTCTCGCTGATAAGGAGGTACTGGGCGATTACGCCATTGATGCTTCTGTTGTTGCCAATATTTGCGGAATAAATTTTTATGGCGATATCTTGGTTGAAATAGATCATGCCATCTAAGTGAAGTTAACTTGGATATATGCATGGCCCCAAATGTGTTTGTTTTTGATAAAAAAATCATATCTTGATAAATGATCAAACGTTTAGTTTCGGAACAGTAATAAAATAAGCTTAGTGGTAATAATGGATGGAATTGATGTAGGAAAGCTTGATCATTGGAAGGAATGTTAAGAGAATGCGCTCCTTTTCTCTTTAATTTATTGGCTCCGAGGATCCAAATAGGAATAACACCTATGGAACGGTAACCTGCTGTTCTACGACAGAATTCCTGTATCGAAATCGGAGCACATTGATACTCAATCGCAATTTTTTTCTTTTTCACCTCCAAGAAAATATCAGCTCTTTGCTTAATGTCTGGGAAATAATGCTCTAATGTTGCTTGATAGCCTTGCACATGTAGCCACAAATAAATATCCTTTTTTCCATTTTCATGATAACTGCCTTCTCCAGAAAGGTTGCAATTACTTTTCCTATGGTGAGCGAAATGCGGCGTATTCTTCATCCCAGCTTTAATCATTAGTGGCTCATGACAAGCTGGACAGAAAAACTTCTCCTTTCTCTTTTGGTTAATTTGATCACGATTCATCTTCCAAATTGGTACAAGCTCACCAGATTGATTGACTGCTTGCAACATAAAAAAATCACCTCCATGTAATTATAATTCTACAAAGAGGTGATTATTCCTGCATATTAAGCTTTTCCTGGTATCGAATTTTTGATAAAGAATGCTAAAACAAACCCTGCAATCGAGATAATACCTGCAACCATAAATGAAACATTGACACCATGGACCATTCCTGCTAAACCATCAGCAGGGATTGCTTGATTCATCATGACGGAAACGAGCAATGCTGTTCCAAGTGCACCTGACATTTGACGCATCGTATTATTCATCGCTGTACCATGCGGAATAACATTGGTTGGTAATTGGTTCAATCCGGCTGTCGTTACTGGCATCATTACCATTGAGATACCAAACATTCTCACAGCATTCACTGTTGCAATATAAGCAAAACTTGTCTCTGTTGTTAATACAGCTAGTAAAAAAGTGGTAATCGTTAGTAATCCTAATCCGATCACAGCAAGCCATTTTCCACCAAAACGGTCGAACAGACGTCCAGTGACTGGGTTCATTAACCCCATTAAAACAGCTCCCGGTAACAATGCTAATCCTGACTCAAGGGCTGTGAATCCTAGGTAATCCTGCATCATAATTGGTAGTATTATGGCCCCACCAATCATGGCTAGAAAGGAGATCATGCCGATAACAGTAGTTAAACTGAACATGCTATACTTAAATATCCGAAATTCCAGAATCGGTTTCTCCAACTTGAACTGACGGCGGATAAAGAAATATAACGTAACCGCTCCTACTACTAATGGTATCAGTACCATTCCACTTAACCAACCATGATTAACATCTCCGGCCATACTAAATCCATATAGAATGCCACCAAAACCTAGAGTTGATAGGATGATTGAAACTATATCTACTTTCGGGAATGTTTGCTTTGTTACGTTAACTAAAATTTTATTTGCAACAATCAAATCTATTATAGCGATCGGTAATACGACGTAGAATAAGCTTCTCCACGGAAAAGTTTCCACTAACCAACCTGATAATGTTGGTCCAATTGCTGGTGCAAACGCAATAACCATCCCAAATAGACCCATCGCGGTTCCGCGCTTTTCAATTGGGAAAATTAAAAACATGATCGTCTGCATTAATGGCATCATAATACCTGCACCAGCTGCTTGCAATACTCTCCCAATCATCAAAACAGAAAAGCCAGGAGCTACTGCTGCTACCAAAGTACCTACAGCGAAACTTCCCATTGCTGTTAAAAATAACGCTCTAGTTGTAAAACGTTCAATTAAAAATGCTGTAACAGGAATCATAATCCCGTTTACAAGCATAAAAATCGATTGTAACCACTGAGCAGTAGCCGCATCGATTTCTAAATCTTCCATAATATGAGGTAATGCTGTTCCAAGTAATGTTTGGTTTAATATTGCGACAAATGCACCTGACATTAAAACAATCATCAACGGCGTTCGTTTTATCTCTATATCGTTGTTCATACTCTTCCTTCTTTCTATTTTTTACATACAGCATATATCATAACATAATTTATTTCGAAATACGAAATACTTTACAACATTTTTTATTTTTTCACTTCAATATTTATTAGTATGTACTAGATAGAGCCTTATTATTTTTAATTGTTTTTAACAAGAAAAACCGGCTAACTCCGCCGGTCCTTTATTACTTTAGTAGTAATATTGAAATATTTGAACAGCTTGACCACCGCTCCGGCTGCCCCCTTCCCTTTCCGTGGGGTTTGCCCTTCAGCTAACTTTTTCGAGCCAAAACCGCTCGAAAAAGTGGATCTTCAGGTCAAACGATTCCCACAGGAGTGGAAGGGGGCGGCCGTCGCTAAAATATGTTCAACAACTTCTGGCAAAATTGGCAACTTGAGTTATTATCCCAGTGGTGTTAATTCCAATATGGCTTGCTATCCTTGCTTTTTAGAAAAGTTTTGAATCAACCTTTTTCATTCTTTTTTACTTATAAAAAATGTGATACCAATGGTAATATACTTTCTGGTCTTATAAAAAAGAAAAAAACTAAGCATCATACTGACACTTAGTTTAACGTGCAAAATGTTCACTAACTTGTTCCAGTGCATCTTCTTCAAAGATCACTTTACCGTATTCCTCTACAACGAATACTGTTAGCGTTGATTCTTGACCATATTCTAAAATTTGACTAATTAAGTCCTCTTGCTCATCATCTGTCAAATAATCTTCATCAAATCGAGTAATCAACATGTATTGATTGTTATAATAATATAACTCATCTCGCATTCCAATGGACGATTCGAAAACGTGGCTTAATTGAATAATATCTTCTAACTCTTTAAAGTTGACTACTACAACAAAATCCTGACCATATTGGTGTTCCATTTCTGGCATTTCTTTCTCAGTTGGACCGAACTTCTCTTCTAGAAGAGATTCAATCTTATCATCAACTGGCATATCAATGGTTTTTCCAGACTCTGTTGGTAACTGCAAGTTTTGGCCATCTTTCGAAATTTGCGCTTTTGTTACCACAATTTCCAGACCTTTTTCCAGTGCTTGCACTTGGATCCATAATGGACCATCGATTTGGAAGTCCTCTTCGTTATAATTGACTTCATCCATCACTTGCCAAAAAAGTTGTTCACTCTTCTCACGATTATACCAAATTTCTTCTCGATCAAAGCCACGGTCTTCGATATCCATGTAGGAGATGTAAAATTTAATTGTATTTTCGTTAATTCTTTCTATTTCCATCCTGTAACTCTCCCTTCTTGATAAGTGATTGGGTTGGAAGGGATCACTGTTCATCTATCTAAACCCTTATTAACACAAATACCCTTTTGGTCATCCTATCTTATTAAGAAAAGCGCAAAGTGCCCGGTTAGAAACGTAGTGGCTGGATCGAATCAATTGAGATCAAGGAATCACGGTGAGTTTACGAACCGCTGATAACTTGTCGTAGGACGATTCGTGAAGTCGTCTAGTTTCTGGGCATTCGGAGCGAGACAGCCTCCCAATTTTTATACTTTCCTTTTTAAAAGGATGTTACCTCTATTGTATGATAATTACTCCTTATTTGAAAACATAAAAACCTAAAAAATTAAAATTGGACCTGAAACATTGTATTAATTATAGATTGTAGCTTATTATACCCTATTTGTCACTAGTTAATTGCTTCAATTTCGGAAAAAGCACATTACAATTTATTAACAACTGCTTTAATAAAAAAGCAGATCTCAAAAATAAGATCTGCTTTTCCTTTTAGTTTACCATTCTTTGTGCTTCTCTTAATTGGAATGTACGTACTGTACGTGGTAAGAAGCGACGAATTTCGTCTTCGTTGTATCCAACTTGTAGTCTTTTCTCATCTAGAATAATTGGTCTTCTCAATAATCCAGGATTATCTTGAATCAATTGGAATAAATCTTTTAATGGAAGCTGATCCAAGTTTACATTTAATTTCTGGAATACTTTAGAACGAGTAGAAATGATCTCATCTGTTCCGTCTTCCGTCATTCTTAAGATTTCTTTAATCTCATCAAGCGTTAATGGTTCTGAGAAAATGTTGCGTTCTGTAAATGGAATATCGTGTTCCTCTAACCATGCTTTCGCTTTACGACATGATGTACAACTTGGCGAGGTATAAAGTGTTACCATGTAACTTCACTCCTCAAAATGAATTAATTTATTAATATTTAGATGCTTGTCACTTACACCTTTTATTACTTTAAAATGAGTTTAATCTATCATCTATGTACTAAGTATACTATATCTTGTAGTGGAATGATAGGGGGTTATGTGTTTTTCTTCACTTTTTACATATCTTTACCTTTACCAAAAGTATTCCCTTACCGTTCCTCCCTAAACACCATTTTAAAACTTTATTTATTTTTTTCTTCTTGTTGTTTATCTAATACATCAAAAATATCAGTCGCTTCCCGGTCATCATCATAGGTTAACACTTCATCAACAGGCTGATAGGACTTTCCGTAAATTTCTTCATCCTTATAAGTATGAATATCTTCGTACATCCGTTTCATTTGCTCATAAATTTCTTCTTCATTTTCTCCAGTTGGTGACCAATATAAAATTTCTAATGAATTAGCCTCATCAGTTGCCAAGGACTTTCTTGTATAACCAATGGAAACCGCATGTTTAAACCCTTCTCGTTGATAGAAGCGTAATCGCTTAGTTGAATCACTATCTTGATAATCATAAGGTTCGACTTCTAAAATAATCGGTTTATTTTTTTCCTTTAGCTTTTCGATAAGCTTATGGCCAATTCCCTGTCCACGTGATTCTGTCGAAACATAGACATAGTCAATAAAAAGAAAAGTAGGAAACTCAGCATACATTAATACGTGATGTGGTCCTTCATCTTTATAATAAACATCTCCTTTTTCTTTTAATAGCAATTCCATATGTTGTTTTGACTTCATTTCCTCTACAGGGAAATATTGCTTTAATTTCTCGTACCAGTTCATAAACTAATCTCCCCTTCAATAGTCTCATTCCTTAA
Source organism: Gracilibacillus lacisalsi DSM 19029 (assembly GCF_000377765.1). Lineage (GTDB taxonomy): Bacteria > Bacillota > Bacilli > Bacillales > Amphibacillaceae > Gracilibacillus > Gracilibacillus lacisalsi. The sequence goes on from NZ_KB898672.1 coordinate 30,356, forward strand.
TGCATAGAATCACTTTCATTATACCCTCTTTTGCTATAATTAATCGCAAAAAAGAACATTCTATCCATTCCACTCAATAGAAAAGACCTCACATTAGTGAGGTTAATCTAATGGTGTATAATCGACTCCTTCAGTATATGAATTCCCAGCATTCCAAATTAGAAATTCATCGATACCATTCTCATTTAAAGCTTTTATCTGTGCTTCCACCTCTTCCACCCCATACTGGAAGGTTGGACCACTATAGAGCCAAGGAGCTTCGAAATCTTGAATCCATGGTCTAGATACAGGTGGATTATCTAGTGCACCTAACACTTCATTTTCCACTTTGGCATATTCATTGACAAGTTTGTATGGTTCTTGATCCGGTTTATCAATACCAAAATAAGGTGTCCAATGACTAGGATAAATCATCGATGAAATTATATCGACATTATCTGCAATTCTAGAGAAGTTTTGGCCAATACCTGGTGTTTCTTCCAGTGTTGCCGCATAACCAAATATGTCAACTGATACATCAACATTATAGGATTCTAATTCTTTCTTCGCATAGGCAACAAAATCTGTCACAGCTTCTACTCTTTTTTTAATTTCGTCCAGTTCAACATCTTTATAATCACCTTGATCATATTCTAATTCCTTATCACGCTTTTCAAAGCCTTCTGGGAAACGAACATAATCAAATTGGATTTCTTTAAAGCCAAGTTCTGCTGCCATTTTGGCGATCTCAATATTATATTCCCACACTTCTTGTTGAAAGGGGCTTACAAAGGATTCTTTTTTACCATTTTCCCAAACTTCGCCATTTTTTGTGAATGACAAATCTGGTCTTGCTTTTGCTAAAACAGAATCTTTAAATACAACAACACGCGCAATTGGGTAGATGCCTTCCTCTTCAAGTGTTTTTAAGACTTCTTTTGGATCACTCATAAAATTTTGAGCAACTCCCTCATAAGGCAACTCTTCCTCGGGTTGATACGTAAGATACCCATGATCTTCTTTAATGTCGATTACCATCGAATTTAGATCGGTTGAATCAATAAGATCCAATAATTCCTCGAAACGGCTACCACCAGCAGAATGTCCGGTTACATAGATGCCTCTAACCGCGTCTGGATATTCAAATTGTAAATCAGATACAAACGAAAATCTTGCTAATGCTTCTGGTAATTCGTGAATAAATAACTCTGTTTCCTTCTTCTTATGAGCTTGCGCTTGCAGTGTATCTCCTTCTTCTTCAGCGCTTACTGTTGTTGTGATTGCCACTAACATAATAAGCATTGCAATCATCATGCTGACTGACCATTTTATGTACTTACGCATATACCATCAAACTCCTACAGCTAAATTTATGTATATCTCTATTATATAGAATTTCTGTCCTCTTTTGTTAATATTCGTAGTAAAACTTTTTAAAATGATGGAATTTGGTTCTTTTATCTTAATCTTACTTTAAAATAACGGTAAATAGACCTAGACTTTGTTGATTCACTTGGCGATGATTGAGAGGAAAGCAAACCCAGAGACACTAGTCACTGGGCACTGGTCCAAATGATTAAGCTTTTCCTATTGATTGCCTTGGAACGCTTTATATACTTCTTCGGTACATAATAACCAATGACCTTGTTTCACTTCTCTAAATTTAGCATTGTCCGCATCATGTTGTGCGGGATCATAAATCTTCCGCTCACGTGTACGCTCAAAATCCGGATCGGGTAATGGAATCGCTGATAACAGGGAGCGTGTGTATGGGTGTAATGGATTTTTGTATAACTCATTACTGTCTGCAAGCTCTACTATTTTACCAGCATACATTACTGCAATACGGTCACTAATATATTTAACCATCGAAAGGTCATGCGCAATGAAAAGATATGTGAGCCCATGTTTCTCCTGCAATTCTTTCATTAAGTTAACTACTTGAGCCTGGATTGAAACATCCAACGCAGAAATTGGTTCATCAGCAATAATAAATTCAGGATCAACGGCTAGTGCTCTTGCAATGCCGATACGCTGACGTTGCCCTCCACTGAACTCATGAGGATATCGAGTCGCATGTTCTTTATTTAAACCAACAGTATCTAAAAGTTCTTCTACTCGCATTGTTTTTTTTGCTTCATCTTTAATTAATCCATGAATTTCAATACCTTCTAAAATAATTTCTTTTACCGTCATCCTTGGATTCAAGGATGCGTATGGATCTTGAAAAATCATTTGCATTTGACGGTTAAATTGCTTCAAATCTTTCTTTGACTTGCGTCCATGAACATCGATACCATTAAATTTTACTTCACCACTTGTTGCATTATATAAGCGTATGATCGTTCTTCCAGTTGTTGATTTTCCGCAACCAGACTCTCCAACTAAACCAAATGTTTCCCCACGATAGATGTCGAAACTGACACCATCTACTGCTTTAACAATACGCTTTCTTCCTGCTTGGAAATATTGTTTTAAATTTTTCACTTCGACAATCTTTTCTTTATTCATCATCGATTCTCCTTCCCAGCAGAAAGGTTCCCTTTTGCGATACCTTTCATTCGCTTTTTCACTGCTTCAGAAGGTTCCACATCAGGTGCATCACCATGTAGTAACCATGTTGCCGCATAATGGGTATCTGACACCTTAAACATCGGCGGTTCTTCTTCCAAGTCAATTTGCAGAGCATATTCATTACGAGCGGCAAATGCATCCCCTTTTGGCGGATTGATTAAATCCGGTGGCGTACCAGGTATTGCCATTAATTTCTCGTCATCACTATCTACTGTTGGCATCGAACCAAGTAACCCCCATGTATAAGGGTGTTTAGGATGATAGAAAATATCATCGACTGTTCCTATTTCCACAATTTTACCTGCATACATAACCGCTACACGATCCGCTACATTGGCTACTACTCCTAAATCATGTGTAATAAATATAATAGACGTTTCCATTTTCCTTTGTATCTCTTTCATAAGTTCTAAAATTTGTGCTTGAATTGTTACATCAAGTGCTGTTGTCGGTTCATCTGCAAGCAATACTTTTGGATTACAGGCAAGTGCAATTGCAATCACAACCCGTTGTCTCATACCACCTGAGAATTGATGTGGGTACTGATTCATACGGCTAGCTGGATCGGGAATTCCTACTAATTCCAACAATTCAACAGCACGATTACGAGCTTCTGATTTCGATAACTTCTGATGTAAAATCAAACTTTCCATAATCTGTTTTCCAATTTTCATCGTTGGGTTTAAGGATGTCATCGGATCCTGAAAAATCATTGATATATCCTTCCCCCGTATTTTCTGCATCTCTTTATCAGAAAGTTTTGTTAAATCTTTTCCCTCAAATAGAATTTCACCTTCGGGAATGTGACCAGCTGGCTTCGTAACAAGTCCCATCAAAGCTTTAACTGTTACGGATTTACCAGAACCTGATTCGCCGACAATTGCCAGTGTTTCACCTTTTTCTAGTGTGAAATCCACACCTCTTACCGCTTGAACAGTACCTCCATAGGTATCAAAAAACACATGTAAATGACGAACATCTAAAATGGGATCCATATTCTCCGCCTCACTTTCTCATCTTCGGATCTAATGCATCTCGTAATCCATCCGCTAAAATATTAAAGCCAATCATTAATAAGGAAATAATCACAGCTGGGTAAAGTAGCATATATGGAAATACTCTATAATCATCAAAGGCCGTATCGATAAGAGTTCCTAGCGATGCGATCGGTGGTTGCAGGCCTAAACCAATAAAACTTAAAAAGGCCTCAAAGAAAATTGCACTAGGAATCGTAAACATCGTATTAATAATGATCATACCTGTCACATTTGGTATTAAGTGTTTCATCAATATACGCTTATCATTTGCACCTAATGTTCGTGCCGCTAAAATGAACTCTTGTCCTTTTAATTTTAGTACTTGCCCACGTACAATACGTGCCATACCAATCCAACCTGTTATCGTTAAGGCAATCGTAATGGCAATTAAACCCGGTTTCAATAAAATGATCATTAAAATAACTACAACCAAATTCGGTATTCCAGAGAGAATTTCAATAATTCGTTGCATGATATTGTCTGTTCTGCCGCCATAATAACCAGATATTCCACCGTAGATAACACCGATTACCATATCAATCATCGCTGCAAGAAAACCAATATATAATGAAATTTGTGTACCACTCCAGATACGTGTCCATAAGTCCCGCCCCATACTGTCAGTACCAAACCAAAAATATTGATCTTCTAATCCTCGCGCTGCATAAATATCTACTTCCATTGCAACCGTTACATAACCATCTTCACTTTCTTCTTTCGTGATTACTACTTCTGTGTCTTGCACATATTCTTCCTCTATTTCATATCCAGCTAACCCACGTTCTATCGCCTCTTCTTCGGTTGCGCCTTGCACTTCATATGTTTGCATACCATCGAAGCCGATCGCTTCTAACCCTTTTACCTTCGGAGGCAAATAGGCAGCATCATAATTCGCACCTTCATTGGTGTAATCATTCATGAATGGTCCAATAAAAGCCATTAAGATTATGAAGACGATTACGATTAATCCAGTAATAGCACCAGTATTTTTACAAAGTCGGATCCAAGCATCCTTCCAAAAGGAAAGTTGCGGACGTGAGAGTTCTTCATTGGCATCATCTGGTAAATGGACACGTTCGAACTTTTCCGCATTATACTTCTTTGTACCATTGTCCATTAGTCCTTCCCTCCTGTAATACGGATTCTTGGATCTATCATTCCATACAGTAAATCGACAATTAAAATGACCAAGATAAATAATACCGAAAACAGCATGGTTGTCCCCATAATAACAGGATAATCATTAACACTAATCGAACGTACAAATTGTTCACCAATCCCCGGTACAGCAAAAATTTGTTCAATCACTAATGTACCTGTCATTAAACTAACGGTTATGGGGCCCAATACCGTAATAACAGGTATTAAGGCATTTCGCAATGCATGTTTAAACATAATACTTGAATTTGAAACACCTTTTGCTCGTGCCAATTCAATATAATCAGACCCTAATACTTCAAGCATTTCGGTTCGCATGAAACGTGCACAGATCGCCATAGGAAATATCAGCAGCGATATCGTAGGTAGTACCGTATAAATCGGTCCTTCCCAAAAAGAGGGCGGGAAAATTCTCCATTGTACTGCAAAGTAATATTGCAAGAGCCCTGCGAATACAAATGATGGTATGGATATCCCGATAACAGCTAAAACATTGGAAGAGTAATCTACCCAAGTATTATGTCTAATCGCAGCGATCATCCCTAAAATAATTCCTAATATAGAACCAATAATTAAAGCTTGTGCACCTAAATGTGCTGATGGACCAATTCGATCCAGTATTATGTCTGTTACCGACCGATTATCATATTGAAACGACACGCCTAAATCACCTTGTACCATTCCAAGCATGTATTTGGCATACTGTACAGGTACAGGATCATTTAATCCGTATTCCTCTAGTAATATTTGCTCCTGAGCTTCTGTCATTTTGCCGCCAAGTTCGTTAAACGGAGAACCAGGAAGTAATTGCATAAGAAAGAACGTCGCTGTTGCAATAACAAACAATGTAATAAACATGTAAACCAGTCGTTGTAAAATATATTTGGCCAATGCTTCCACCTCCTATATCATAAGTTCACCTTATTCTTAGTTTTATACGTTGAACATGGATGTGTAAAAAAGAGCATAGCTCAGGCAAACCTAGGCTATCCCCTCCTTTACCTTGCTATACTATAAAATATGACTATGAACAGTGAGGATTTTGTCCCCCACTGTTCATCAGTCTTAAATGTTACTTAACAATATCCACATATTTAAAGCTATAGTCGTTACCGAATGGGTTTAATGATTCCATACCTTTTAGATAATCTTTAGCAAGTACAGAAGTTTTACGCTGCATAATTGGTCCAATAGCTGCTTCTTCTAACGCAATTTTTTCTGCGTCTTGCATTGCTTCGAATCGTTCTACAGGGCTTGTTGCTAGCTCTCCTTTTGCTGCTTCTACAAGTGCATCATACTCTTCGTTAGAATATCCAATATCGTTATTTTCTCCATCTGTTATCCAAAGATCTACGAAGGAAATAGCATCCTTATAGTCAGGACCCCAACCGGATACTGCTAATTCATAATCTTGTTCACGCATTATTTCTAATTGCTGTGCCCATGGAACATTGTTCGCTTCAATCGTTAAGCCTTCTAAATTAGTTTCTAATTCTGTTTTCATGAATTCACTAATATTTTTAGCGACATCACTGTCCCCACTTAAGAAGGATAAAGTCACTTCGTCAAACCCTAGTTCTTCTTTTGCGGCTTCCCAAAACTCCTGTGCAGCTTCCACATCATAGGCTAAAACATCACTACCTGTTTGGAAATCTTCTCCTGTTTCTGGATGCTCAACAAAGCCTTCCGGAACAAAGAAATTAACTGGTGTTGAATCATTACCATAAACCACATCAATATACGCTTGTTTATCAAATGCTTTAGCTAATGCTTTTCTAAAGTTAAGATTTTGCATATATTCGCTCGCTGTTTCTGAATCTTGATTAAACTTCAACCAGAAGACACTCGTTTCCGTAAGAGAAAGAAATTCTGGACTTGTTTGATTATCTTGTACCTGTGCACCTGACAAGGTAACACGGTCTAATTCACCTACTTCATAGTTTGAAAGTGCTGTATCTGCATCTTTAATTACTTTTACTGAAATACCGTCTAATGCCACATTTTCTGCATCCCAATAAGTTTCATTTTTCTCTAATTCCCAACCTGCTTCAGCCTCCCATTCTGTCATCTTAAATGGACCGTTTGACAGAATACTATCAGGGGACAGAGCGAAGTCATCACCTTGTTCCTCAACAAATTCTTGATTCATCGGTAAAAATGTTTGAAAAGCGGCATATGATTCGAAATAAGGTACCGGTTTTTCTAATTCAACTACAAATGTATAATCATCTGGAGCACTTACACCTAATTCTGATGGGTCTAATGGTTCTACATCAGACTCATCATCTTCTGTTACATAGATTTCAGCAGCGTTTTTCACTTTACCATTCATTAAGTAATTAGCGTAAAATGAACCGTTGTTCGGATCAATAGCACGTTGCCATCCGTAAACGAAATCGTGTGCAGTGACTGGATCTCCGTTTTCCCATTGTGCATCTTCACGTAAGTGGAAAGTATACGTTAATCCATCTTCACTTATTTCTGTTTCATCTTTTTTGGCGATACCGGAAACTATTTCACCCTCAGGCGCCAGACGATACAAACCTTCATACACGGTATCTGTGTATTGAAAGGATACATTATCCTCCGCAAGAATCGGATCCATAGTAGGAATATCTGAAGTAGATGCAATTCGCAGAACTTTTTCGCCTTCTTCCCCATCGCTTTCACTTTCACCATCTGTTTCATTTTCTTCCACATTGTCCGTGTCCGTATCGTCTTCTTCTGCACTATCTTCAAAGGAACACGCAGCTAGTACTAATCCAAGAACAAGTGCTAACACTAACAACCACCATTTGTTACCTCTCATTTCAATACCCCCTATATATTTTTTATAAAACATTAAAACTTATACTCTTGAATACTGAGAATCCACTAATATTAGCTGTAATCTGTCAATTATGGTTCTTAAGAATATTGCTAATCTGAAGCAAATATCTCATAATTAAAATAGGAAAGGAGACAATTTCTCATGAAAAAATGGCTCCAGCATGTAACTCTAATATTTGCACATTGTTTAGTATGTCTACTATTAGTCATATTATTTACACGTCATGCTTCATTACTGGACTACATCAATATTACTTTTTATATCGGGACATTTTATATAATGATAGGACTATTACTTTATGTAATATCAAGGAAATTCTTTGATATTACAGCTCTTAGTTTTAGAAAAGTGTTTACTAGAGTGAACAATGAGAAAAAATGGCACAGCAGCTTTGAAGAACATCCATTACCTTCTGACAGAGTCAATACGAATTGGGTCACTTTCTTTATTATTCAAGGAGGGGCTCTATTAGGAATTATGCTAATATTAATTATATTTTATTATTAGATTTTAAAAGTATGTTAATTTCTAATAATTTTTGTAAAAATAACAATGGGGAAGAATATTTACGATGGAATATAAATTTTACATGTACACAGTGAAGGGAGTAGTTTTGCTAAATTTCACTCAAGAAAAATCTTTGTATTTTTTAACTCTATGTTAAAGAATAATTAAAACAACACACACCGTCTAAATAGCTAATGACTACAAATAGATCAGTCGAAATCTAACAATAAATCAATGAACATTTATTTCATTTTACTAATATCCACTGATTTCTTACATAAAAATGTCAGATAATCTTACGTTTTTTTCAAAATAACTATTTCGTTTAATATGGTCATTGCACTAATTTTATACTCTCCATATATAAGAAAAGCGCAGAGTGCCCGATTAGAAACGTAGCGACTGGAACGAATTAACTGAGATAAAGGAATCACGGTGAGTTTACGAACCGATGATGACTTATCGTAGGGCAATTTCGTGAAGTCGCTACGTTTCTGGGCGCTCGAAGCTAGACATCTGCGCAAAATTTATACTTTCTTATCATACAAGAAAAACTGAGCAAAATTTGCTCAGCCCTTATGACTAAAAAGCTAAAGGTTTACCATTTCTCTAGCATCCATTTTGAAATATTTGAACTGCCTTATCACCACTCCGGGCTGCCCACTTTCCTTTCCGTGGGGGGTGGCCTTCGCTAAGTTCTGCTCTACAACTCTAGCATGAAGTAACATTGCTGCTTTTATACTTATGGATAGCGACTCTTGCTCTTATCTATTTTATAAAATTCAACCTATTACTTCTGACTAGAATTGTTGCACATTCTCATAGCGGAGACTAATTACGTAGACTCCTGCGGGAATAGCGCGAGCCGAAAATCCACTTTGCAAAATGTTTTTCTTTGCAAAGTTAGTTGAGGCCGTGCCCGCGGAAAGCGAAGTAATTAGTCGGAGCGTTGGCAAACACACATAAAATAGTCAAAATAACTACTTCGTTTAATACGGTCATTGCGCTGATTATATACTTTCGTGTCCTAAAATAAAAGCCTTGGAGGGGATCCAAGGCTTTAAAATAGTATTTCATAAAAACAAGCAAAGATGATCTAGCGATTTATTCAGGAATGTAAGGTAAATCTCGATTTTTAGGAACGTTAATCACATGTGTATCGGTATATGCGAGAATTCCTTCTTTACCATATTCACGTCCTATTCCTGATTGTTTCACTCCACCAAATGGGAAGCGGACATCAAGTCCTTGAACGGCTGCCGTATTAATCATGGTAGTACCTGCCTGAATATGCTTTGCAACATCTATGGCATGCTCTTCTTTCCCCCAAACAGAACTTGTTAAGCCAAAAATACTGTCATTGGCAAGTTCTATTGCATGCTGATCATTTTCAAAAGGTAAGATCGGTACGGTTGGCCCAAACTGTTCTTCGACAACGATGGGATCGTTTTGATCTGCACCTAAAACGACTGTAGGCTGCATGAAATAACCTTCTTCAAATAATTCCTGATCAAGGATCGTACCTAATTTCACTATCTTAGCTCCCTTGCTTTCAGCATCGTCCACTAAGCTTTGAACATATTCTGCTTGCTTTTGGTTATTAACCGGACCCACCGTTACATTATTATCAAAAGGATCTCCAACCCTTATCCACTTATTAGCCGCTTCTATATACTTTTCAACAAACTGATCATAAATCGATTGGTCCACATAAACTCTTTTCGCAATCATGCAAATTTGGCCAGCAGTAAGGAAATTAGAAATAACTAATCGTCGCATTGCTCTTGCATCATTTATATCAAAATCACTTAAGACAATGGCTGCATCATTTCCTCCTAATTCTAATGTCATATGTTTAATAGTGTCCGCTGCTGCCTTCATGATGTGTTTGGCTGTTTCCGTTCCTCCAGTAAAGGCAATCTTTGCGATTTTAGGGTTGGATGTTAATTCAACACCGACATCCGCTTCCCCGTGCACCATGTTTAAAACTCCGGGCGGGAATTCGTCTGCAATGATTTCAACAACTCTACTAACGGCAAGCGGTGCTAAAGGACTTGGTTTTAAAACCATCGTGTTTCCAGCCAATAAAGCTGGTGCTATCTTAATAGTAGAAAGGGAGATCGGATAATTCCAAGGTGTGATTGCAGATACAACACCGATAGCATCTTTTGCAATAATCGTCTTACCGTTATCGTGTTCTTGCACCTCGTTTTTTAATACTTCTTTGACATTATCACATGCATATTCCATCCACATCAGTGAAACACCAATTTCACCTTCAGAATCATAGAGTGCTTTACCATGCTCACGTGATAACAATTTTGCAATTTCAGGTGTGTTATCTTTAATTTTCTGAATCGCCCTTCTCATACGTTCAACCCGATCATCAATAGACGATTCTCTCCAAGTTATAAAGGTCTCGTGTGCTACATCAATAGCTTTGATAGTATCTTCCACTGTATTAACTGGTGCATACCCTACAATTTCATTCGGATGTGTAGGATTTTCTCGTGGCTCCTGTTTCTCCGCCTTATACTTTTCTCCATTAATAATAGCATCTATTATAATCTCTTTTTCAGCCATAGATTTTACTCCTTTCATGTTGAAATCTTGTTATAGTTATTCCCCGTAATTCATAGAATCATGCATCGTATGATTATTCCATTAAGCAATCTTTCAACTTTGCCCTACAAGTGTTATGATAAAAGTGAATATGTTAATAAGAGAAATTATTTCTTACATGTGATAAAATCAATTACGTATATCTCGAAATAAATGTAATCATGAATAATGGAATCGTAAAAAATATACATACAGATTTATAGAGGTGAAGTAAAGTGAACACAATTTTTTCAGGTATTCAACCGAGTGGTAGTCTAACATTAGGAAATTATTTAGGTGCTATGAAGCATTTTGTCTCCCTACAAGAAGATAACCAGTGTTATTTCTGTGTAGTAGACCAACATGCCATTACTGTGCCACAAGACAGATTAAAATTACGTGAAAACATTAAATCCCTTGCAGCATTATACATAGCTTCTGGCATTGATCCAGACAAATCTGTTCTTTTTATTCAATCAGAAGTGTCTGCTCATACCCAATTAGGTTGGATGCTACAAACGATCAGTTACATAGGTGAATTAGAACGCATGACCCAATTCAAAGATAAATCCAAAGGAAAAGAAGCAGTATCTGCTGGTTTATTAACTTATCCGCCGCTAATGGCTGCAGATATTTTACTGTATAATACCAACATTGTGCCTGTTGGTGATGATCAAAAACAACACTTGGAATTGACGCGTGACTTAGCTCAACGTTTTAACCATCGCTACAATGACATTTTTACAATTCCGGATATTAGCATTCCTAAAGTTGGTGCTCGAATTATGTCCTTACAAGAACCAACGAAAAAAATGAGTAAATCAGATGATAACCAGAAAGCTTCTATTTTTATGCTGGATACAGAAAAACAAATTGAGAAGAAAATTAAGAGTGCCGTTACTGACTCTGATGGTATTGTTCAATATGACAAAGAAAATAAACCAGGAATTAGTAATTTATTAACTATTTATGCAAGTTGTACAGGTGAATCCATTAAAGAACTAGAACAAAGATATGAAGGTAAAGGTTATGGGGAGTTTAAACAAGACACTGCCAATGCTGTAATTGAGACATTACGTCCGATTCAAGAACGTTATAACACACTAATTGAATCAGATGAATTAGATGATCTACTTGATCAAGGTGCTAATAAAGCTAACTTTGCTGCAAATAAAATGTTACGTAAAGCGAAAAAAGCAATGGGGCTTGGGCGAGTACAGAAAAAGAAAAAATAAGAAAAGACATCCCTGCTTCTATGCCGGCATATAAAAACCTTGGAGACCCTAACAGCTCCAAGGTTTTTAAAGTATTTAAGAACGTAATGATTTAGTTGAATATGGTTGGTGCTCCCGCTCCCATATGTCTTCATAAAAAGCTTGACCTTTAATAATTTGCTTGCAAAAAACTTCATGTTTTGTACTCCACCCGGTCACTAAATCGTTGTAAAGCTTTTCCCATGCTTCATTAAACGTCATTCTTTTAATGGAGTGATATTGCTCTGGGGCCCATTCTGTTAACCAGTATCTTACTTCTTCCAGACAATGAGCGACTTCTAACTGATCCAAAGCAATCATTAACAATTGTTTTAATTGACGCTCTCTTCTCGTCAAACCCACCATATATTCTGGCGGTAATGATAAAATGTGAAATTCTTTATCTGTATGGTCAGCTATTGAATATGTCTTGGCGGTTCGTCCCTCAATCAGATCAAACACTAACCGCTCCTGACGTGGGATTAGTCTGCTTTTTCGAATCGGTATATGATATCCCATCGTATCAAACGCTAGAATCGATGAACCGTTCGTGATCACGCAAGCATAATCAAGCTGTTGCCGTTCTTGATTTTTGCGAATGTACGCACGTTGATAAATTTGATCTAACATTGATTGAGGTATATCTTGCAAATCGTTTTCAATGTATTGAAAGGTTTTGTCATCGATGAAGAGTATCGGAGCTTGATCTAGAATTTCAATACCGTCTGATTTTCTCCATTCATGGAAGGGACATACATTATAGCCGTTTTCTTCTCCTTCAAACCAATTGACCCATACATCATGTAAATACAACATATGACGAACCCTCACTTTGACTAATCTGTTTTATCAAACAGTATGACCAATACACGATAATTTATTCTTTTCTTGTTATTATTTAACAGAAAATAGTGTCATCCTTTGAACAGATATCCCCATAAAAATAAGGCCAAGGAGGAAGAAATAACATTCAATTTTGGTTTGAACAATAGCAAGATAATCGAGAAAAGACAAACCAGCTGGTATAAAATTTAGATAAAGAATGATCGAAACGCCACCCGATATAGATAATCCAAATCCTACTAAAAAAAGCAACAGATAAATCACCACAACCCGCCCCTTAACCGCTTTATACTAATTTATATGTACAAGCCTCTAAACTATGACAATAGGACGTATATTGGTTATGGACAGCATAAGAAAAGCGCAGAGCGCCCGATTAGAAACGTAGCGACTGGAACGAATTAACTGAGATAAAGGAATCACGGTGAGTTTACGAGCCGATGATGACTTTCACCTAAAGGTATAAGTGCGACTAAGCCTCTGGTTTCACCAATCGGCAAGTCTTCTTTATCGTAGGGCAATTCGTGAAGTCGCCTAGTTTCTGGGCGCTCGGAGCTAGACATCTGCGCAAAATTTATACTTTCTTATCTTATAAGAAAAACCGGCAAACCCCACCCGGTCCTGTCCAAAGTAGTTATTTTGACATGAATAATAGGCGTAACAAACGCTACGGCTTGCCCACTTCGCTTTCCGTGGGGCGTGTGTCTTCAGCTAACTTTTGTAAAGAAGATCGCTTTACAAAACTGGATCTTCAGATCACGCTGATCCCACAGGAGTCGAAGTGGATGCCTACGCTCATTCATGCTCTACAATGAATGTACTCGCTGACATTCCAATTTTATTACACAGGTTAAGAAAGCTCGAGAAGTTAGCAGTCACAATCGTTGTAGAACAGTTTCATAGCGGAGGCCGTCCACTTCCACTCCTACGGGATGATTTTCGACTAAGATCCACTTTGGTAAGCGCTCTTTGCTTACCAAAGTTAGCTTAGGCGAAAATCCCGTGGAAAGGGAAGTGGACAGCCGCAGCGATGGGTTCCTGTACAAGCTATTTCAAAATGGCTACTCTGCTTACAAATGCGTTGACATCGCGGGTTATATACTTCCTTATTAGTAAGAAAAGAGGACAGGTAATCCTGTCCTCTTTCATAGATATTATTGATATTTTTTGAATGCGAGTGTTACGTTATGACCGCCAAAACCTAATGAGTTACTAATGGCGATGTTGATATCTTTTTCGATCGCTTCGTTTGGTACATAGTTAAGATCACAAGCTTCATCTGGTGTTTCGTAATTAATCGTTGGTGGTAAAATACCATCTTGAAGTGCTTTGACACATGCAATCGATTCAATCGCACCAGCTGCTCCTAATAGATGTCCTGTCATGGATTTCGTCGAGGAAACATCCATCTTGTATGCATGGTCGTTGAAAACTGTTTTGATCGCTTGTGTTTCAAAGGAATCATTGTACTCCGTACTTGTACCATGCGCATTGACATAGTCTACATCTTCAGGAGATATTTCTGCACTATCTAGCGCTTGCTGCATTGCGCGTGCTGCTCCTTCTCCTTCAGGTGCTGGTGATGTAATATGGTACGCATCACCAGACGCGCCATAACCTACAATTTCAGCATAAATGGTAGCGCCACGCTTTTTAGCAGATTCTAATGATTCCAGGATTAAAATACCCGCTCCTTCTCCCATGACAAATCCATCACGGTTTTTATCAAAAGGTCTACTTGCTGTGTTTGGATCTTCATTAAAAGACAATGCTTTTGCTGTTGAGAAGCCTGCAAAAGCCATTGGTGTTAATGGTGCCTCTGCTCCACCTGTGATCATGTAATCGGCATCCCCACGTTCGATAACTTTAAAAGCGTCACCGATTGAATTTGCTCCTGATGCACAAGCAGTTACGGAACAGTTATTGATCCCTTTTGCACCTAGTTGAATCGACACTTGACCAGCAGCCATATCTGGAATTAGCATCGGTACGAAGAATGGACTAACCCGACGATAGCCTTTATCAACAAATTTTCTAAATTGCTCATCATACGTTGCCATTCCACCAATACCAGAGCCAATCCATACACCTACACGGTTAGCAATATCATCCGTAATTTCTAGATTAGCATCTTCTACCGCCATTTTAGCGGCACCTACTGCGTATTGTGTAAATAAGTCCATGCGTTTTGAATCTTTTTTCTCCATATAATTGGTTGGGTCCCACTCTTTTACCTCACCAGCAACTTTTGCCGGAAAATCATCTTTATTGACCTTTGTCACATAATCGATTCCCGAAGTCCCAGATTTTAAATGATCCCAAAATTGAGCGACAGTATTTCCTAATGGTGTCACGGCACCCATACCAGTAATAACCACTCGATTTTTACTCATATCGATTCCTCCCTATTTTTCTATTTTCCCCATTTTAATGCTACAGCGCCCCATGTTAAACCTCCACCGAAGCCAACTAAGACGACCAAATCGTTATCCTTTATTTTATCGTTTTTAACTCCTTCAGATAAAGCAATAGGTATCGAAGCAGCTGAAGTATTACCATATTTATTAACGTTGACTGCCATTCGATCCTCTTCAATACCAAGCCGTTGTCTAGCAGCTTCCATAATACGAATATTTGCTTGATGTGGAATTAAATAATCAACATCTTCTTTAGCATAACCCGCTTTTTCTACCACATGTACTGATGATTCTGGCATTTGTCGTACTGCAAACTTAAAAACTTCTCGACCATTCATAAAAATATAGTCGTCATTTTGTTCTAAATGCTTGCCACCACTACCATCAGCTCCTAATTCAAAGGATAGTACACCTTTATCTTCACTTACAGGTCCCATTACTGCCGCACCTGCACCATCTCCAAATAATACACATGTATTGCGGTCTGTCCAATCGGTGATTTTCGATAATTTATCTGCACCGATTATTAAAACATGTTGATAAGCACCTGTTTCAATGAATTGTTTAGCCGTAATGACACCGTACATAAATCCTGCACAGGCAGCACTGATATCCATTGCTGCAGCCTTTGTTGCACCTAATCGTTCTTGCAGTTTACAGGATACTGTCGGAAAAGGTTGATCTGGTGTAACAGTTGCAACTAAAATCAAATCCAAATCTTCCCCTGTAATTTCCGCTTCCTCTAAAGCTTGTTCTGCTGCTTTAAATGCCATATCTGATGTATCTTCATTGTCATGAGCGATTCTTCTTTCTTCAATTCCAGTTCTTGTGCGAATCCACTCATCACTTGTATCGACGATTTTTTCCATATCAGCGTTAGTTAATACTTTCTCTGGCGCATAATGACCAGTTCCAATTATTCCTGCTTTCATGTTTATCCTTCCTCTCAAAGGAATTGTTATCAATTATTAAGACTTGGTACTAATTTTATAGCAAGATTTCATTTTTTTCAAGTTTATTTATTTAAAGTCTATCCACTCTCTGGCAAAATACTCGTTAATCTACGTTTAAAAGAACCCATACATTCTAGTCGATTCTCCCATATAATGCCTTTAGGAGGGATAGATATGGAAAAGCAAAATCGATTTGATGAATTAATGTTCGGTAAAAAGCAAATGGAAGAGTCGGAAGAACCAGAAGAAAATGAGGAAAAAGACGAAAATGCTTTTGACTTATTTCAAACCGTACAATTACTAAATGACACATACAAAAAATTATCGCCAATCAAAGATATGTTCAAAAACATAAAATGAGATGATACCGTGATAAAAAAATAGCTGTCACATCGCCATGACAGCTATTTTTCCGTTTGATGAGGTAATAAGCCTGTTTCCTTATACTCGTCGATTAGTTCATTCAAATAATCGATGAAATCTTCTGACAAATGTTCACTATATGGGCCCAGAGTGATAACTTCTTCTTCAAAACCGAAGTTATAAATTCCACCTTCTATTTCGCCTTCTTGTAATTGTTCAATGGCATAGACGTATAATTTATCAATATGTTGAACCGTACTTGTTAATACAGATTGTCCACCAATAGGTTGCTGATCATTAACATAGCCAATCGAATATATACCTTGATTCATAGCAGACTCCACGATGGATACACTATAAGCATCGCCAGCTGGGTAAATAACATCCATATTTTGATCAAGCATTTTCTGATAATGCTCCACTGCCAGATCCTTTTCATCCCAATCATAGACATATTGAATATCGACATTCACCTGATCGTTTTGATAGAGAACGCCCTCGTAAAATCCTTCTACCTCCGGCTGCCATTCATACGCAGCAATAATTCCTACATGATTTGTTTCTGTCATTTCGCCTGCAACCATTCCAGCAAAAAACCCCATTGCCAATGAGTTAAAATTTAAACTAATCAAATTATCTGCTGAATAGCCACCGTTTACATATATAAATTGAATATCAGGATATGACGCTTGTATACGGTTGAAAAATTCACCAAAGTTGCTACTATGGCCGATAATAACCTGTACTCCTTCATTGGCAAATTCTTCAACGGCAATATTTACTTGCTGTTGCGTCTGGACACCTTCACGGAAATAAATATCCATATTAAATTCTTCTTGTATATCCAGTAAACCTCGATAACCTTTATTGCCCCAATTTTGATCATGGATCGTGTTTTCAATTAGCATTCCAACACGTTCTATTTTTTCACCACTTGCATTGTTGTTACAGCCGGATAATATTGGAATAATTATAAGAAAAGTAAAAATGAGTAAGATCATATATTTTTTCATATCCGCACTCCTTAAAGAATGGCATAGACGAACAGACTATCCTTAGGACTATTTTATCGCTTAGTCGACATTCCGTAAACCAAGAAAACATTACAAATAGATTACAATTGTGTAGAAACCCCCGTAACATCAGCATTCACAAAAAGATCACAAATTTCCTTTAGTACAAGATTTTTGTTTATTTTATTCCTAAAATTTGATAAACTATAGATGGCGAAAAACGTAAAGGTATACATAATTCATAATAAATAGTATAGGATTCATAATAGATAGAGAGGTGAGACAATGAAATATTTCGCAACTATTTTTTGGGCAGTTATTATTTTAACCGTTGTATCATATGTATTAACAAGTATGGGTGGTCAAGAGTTTAATCTTGCTTCTGCTGTTTCCATTGCAGCAATTTTTAGTATCGTTGCAATCATTCTCGGCGATGGCATCTTGAAAGAAGAAGAATAACTTAAAAGATAGATCACTTTCGACTAACCGATAACCCTTGTCAACAAACAGTGACAAGGGTTATCTTTATGGAATACAGATTTTAGGGGGATACATAAATGGAAGAACTACTGTTATTGATCAAATACTTATTTTTAGGGTTAGTACAAGGTTTCACGGAACCAATTCCTATTTCTTCAAGTGGTCACTTAGTATTATTACAGGACATATTTGGTGTAGGTGTGAGTGGCTTATCATTTGAAGTGTTAGTCAATTTTGGTTCCTTAATTGCGGTACTGATGATTTACTGGAAAGATATTATCCATCTAGCTAAAAACGGGATTAACTATCTTACGACAAAAGATAAAGCCTATCATGATGATTTTATGTTTATCATTTATCTGGTTGTTGCCACGATTCCAGCAGCAGTACTTGGCTTACTATTAGATGATTATATTGAAGCAACCTTTGCTGATCGAGCAAAAATGGTTGGAATTACTCTAGTTATTACAGGTATCGCGCTTTGGATTATTCGAAACTTACGTGGAAACAAAAATGATGGTGCTTTAACGATGAAAGATGCGATTATCGTTGGTTTTGCTCAATCTGTTGCTTTATTACCAGGAATTAGCCGTTCAGGAGCAACGATTGTAGCTGCGATGTTATTAGGAATGAAACAAGAAACAGCATTACGTTTTTCATTCCTAATGTTTATACCTGTCAGTGTTGGTACGATGATGCTGTCTGTTGATGATGTAGTAAATGACCCTAACTTTAATACACTTTGGATTCCATATCTCATCGCCTTTATCGCAGCTATTATTGCAACTTATTATTCCTTGCGCTGGTTTATGAATATTATGCGGAAAGGTAATTTAAAATATTTCGCATTCTATTGCTTTATCGTAGGTATTATCGCCTTTATCCTTCTTTAAAGCGAGGCTTTGGCCTTAGTACTATGATTTAGGTGTGAGAAGGAGGAAACATTGTGAAGAAGCAATCCATTGAAGAAATTTTACATTCGATTCCAATTTTCAAGGAATTAACGGTTTATGAAATCGACTCATTAAAAACAATTGCCCATACGAAACGATATCAAAAGTACACACATGTTTTTATGCAAGATGACCACCTTTCAAATGTCTACTTTATATTAGAAGGTAAAATTAAGATATATAAAACAGATTTCCATGGTCGGGAGCAAATCGTAAATATTTTGCATAGTGGCGATATGTTTCCTCACCAAGGATTCTTCCGTCACGATAATTATCCAGCACATGCGGAAGTAATCGAGCCCAGTACCCTTGTTTATATACCGAAACAACAATTTGAAGATTTTTTAATGCAATTTCCACAAATAAGTGTTAAATTGTTTCGAGTGCTTGGTGATATGATCGTTGATTTACAGCAGCGTCTGGAAGAACAAATCCTGCATAATACGCAGGAACAAGTCATGATGTTGATTTTGCGCTTGGTAAAGAAACATGGTAAAGAAAATAGACATGGTGATGTGATGTTAGCTAAACAATTCTCGAACAAAGAGCTAGCGAATATGATCGGGACGACCCGAGAAACAATCAGCAGAACACTCAGTCAATTAAAAAAAGAAAGCTTAATCGAGCTTTCAGCAAATAATATGTGGAAAATTGATGTAGAGAAAATAGAGGACAAGTTGTTTGAATAGATTGAGCGGACATTTAGTTCGTTATTTGACGGAATAACACCTGTTTTTCGGTGTTGGCGGACATTTGATCCCTTATTCGGTTACTTTTGATGAAAAATAGCTTTATTTTCGACGAATAACGGAATAGATGTCCGCTACTATCCTAAAAATGCCATTTTTCTCACAAATAACGGAACAAATGCCCGTACTCATCTACTGGAGCACCAACACAAAAAAGCGCCTGTTAAAAGGGCGCTTTTCTTATTAATCCGGAATACCGAGTGCGATTTTTGCGTATCTCGACATACGGTCTTTTGACCATGGTGGATTCCAGACGATATTCACTTCTGTATCTTTTACTTCAGGAATATCTTCCATGACACGCTTCACATCTTGTTCAATGTGACCTGCAAGAGGACATCCCATTGCTGTTAGTGTCATTGTTACAGTAGCAATACCTTCATCATCAAGGTCTACACCATACACAAGACCTAAATTAACGATATCTATACCAAGCTCTGGGTCAATCACATTTTCCAGTGCTCCCATTAAATTCTCTTCTAGTGCTTGATCCATCTCAATCCCTCCTTCAAACTCTTATCATTTATTATAAAACAAATCGGACACTTTTTAAATGATTTAAATCATAGTTGATATTCTAACCACTTTACAAATTCTAAAATCGCAAAACGGCTAACTTTATGTCCGCGTCCTATTTCTTTTAAGAAAGTGATATTTTCAGGGTTTTTGTAATGCTCTATCGCTTCTTCATAAAAGCTATAGGCATGATCAAATGGTACCACCGCATCCTCTTCCCCATGCCAGAAGAATAATGGTCTACCAAATAGCTTCTCCATTTGTAACGATAAATCAATGTCTTTTAATTCCTTTATTAATAAGTGAAGTTGATCATCAGAGATAGGCAGTTCTTTATGCTGAGCTTTCATAAAGCCAATTAATTGTTCGGCATATGCAGTAATTTTCGGGGATCCCATCATCACTCCAGCAGTCTTAACCCATGAAAATTGTGTTAAGGCAGCAGCAGTCGTGATTCCTCCCATACTTGTACCTGCTAACCCAAAGCGATTGCCCTCTAGTAATTGCTTTGCGACTAACTCTTGGTAAATAGTTTCAATATCATCCAAATTTTGCTTAACAATATCGAAGAAGCGAAACTCTCTTTCCATATGTGAAAGATCGGTTTCTCTCTCACCGTGTAACATCGAATCAGGCAATAATACTCGATAGCCTTTTTCTGCTAATAAGTATGCTATTGGTAAGTTATGTTCTTTCGCACTTGTAAAGCCATGTATGTATGTTAAAGTTGGTAATGCTTGCTCTTTCTTTTCTTGGTCAACGACATGTAATAACGGTATGTCGTTCCAATATTCTTTATTTATCGCTATCATCGGTACAACCCTTTCTCGTATCTTTTCTTACTTTTCATGATATAACTTCTTAATCAAACATGCAAAATATAGAAATAAAAATATACAAAACTTTACACCTGAAAGAAAGATCTTTAAACTATAATTACAATAGTGAGGTGAAGATATGCAAACAAATAGACACTTAGTTGCATTAGATCTAGACGGAACATTGTTAACTGATCGAAAGGAAATCAGTCCTTATACTAAATCAGTTGTACAGCAAATCATCCAAGAAGGACATATCGTGGTGATCGCCACAGGACGACCGCATCGTGCAAGTATTGCGTATTACCAAGAGCTTGGTTTACAGACTCCGATGGTTAACTTCAACGGTGCACTTATTCATCATCCAACCGATCAAAAATGGGACGCATTACACACACCACTCCCAAATCGAACTGCCAAAAAAATTATTCAAACATGTTACGATTTTGAAGTCCATAATATTTTTGCTGAAATCCGGGATAATATGTACTTAGATCAGTTTGACCAACAAATTATCGATGTTTTTTCGGAGCCTAATCAACAGGATTTGATTACAATTGGAAGCTTAAAAAATCACTTACAAGAGGATCCTACCTCTTTATTAATCCATCCGAAGGACGACCATATTGAGGAATTACGTCAATACTTAGATGATAAACATGCTTCCATTATTGAACATAGAAAATGGGGTGTGCCTTGGAATGTAATTGAAGTGGTACGAAAAGGGATTAACAAAGCTGTTGGTTTGAAAAAAATTGCACATTATTTTCACATCCCTGTAGCTAATATCATTGCATTTGGTGACGAAGATAATGACCTCGAAATGATCGAATATGCAGGTGTTGGTGTTGCAATGGGCAATGCTATTGATGAATTAAAACAAATTGCTAATTATCAAACCAAAACTAATGAAGAAGACGGAATAGGAAATTTCCTTGTTGATTATTTAAAATTGGAAGCTAACGTTAAGGTTGGCAAAGATCTATCTGAATAGAAATCTGTGATTAATCCATAATAAGCATGAACATCAAATTGGTGTTCATGCTTTTTCCTTAAGCTCTGTTTCAGTGGTGGTATATCAAAGGACAAAGCTTCCAGTAGTTCTCTACCACCATTAAAAAGGATCATAACGGTAATCCAATTGATAAGCCTAGTGATTCAATAGACAGGAGGATTTATTATGCAAAACCAATTGTTTCAGCAAGCAAGAGATGCCGTCAATCGCTTAATGAATCGCGCGAACGGAAACTTCAATGAGCAGGATAAGCAAGCCGCTCAAAATGCGATTCAGTCTGCTTATACAAATGCAACAGCAGAAGAACAGCAAGAACTTCGCGAATTAGAGAATCAATTAAAGCAACAGAATGAATTAAAATAAGCTCCTCTGGTTAAAGAAGGTATACGAATCCGTATACCTTCTTTTCTTCATTCCAGCATCTGTTGAATTCCTTTCATAATCAACTACATTTTGATATGATTGTGATAAAGTACGTTTTATAGGAGGAAAGACGATGAGTATTCATGTAGAAGCAACACCAAATCCAAACGCAATGAAATTTACTAGTGACAAAATGATTTTTGAAGGAAACAATAGTATTTCTGTTATGCCTGGTCAAACAAGTGAATATGATATTTTAAATGAACTAATGAAACTAGAAGGTGTCGATAACGTATTTGGCTTCCAACACTTTATCACCGTTAATAAAAAAATGGATGTCGAATGGGACGAGCTGATTGGTAATGTAGAAGAAGTTATTACAAAATATGGTTATTAATCAATGAAAGTTTGTTATTAGGTAAATTATACTCTTTAATTATATTTTCCATGTTTCGCCATAAGAACTGCAGTGATAATACAAAAAACGCTTGGTCAGCATTTTATCCTAACCAAGCGTTTTTTATTCCAGTGCTATTGTGTGATCTTAAGTTTTCTCTATTTTAACCGGCCTAATTGGATTCTATGGCATTACTTCTAATTGTACTGGTCTTTGTTCGGAACGATCCTCTGTGTACAGTAACATAACTACTGCTCCGTTTTGAGGTAACATATCCTCGTCAATCGAAATTTTGATCTCAAATTCCTGCCATCCATCGCTTTCAACAGGGATTTCTGTTTGTTCCACTAGATAATTATGGCCATCCTCAACCTCATAATAGGTTACACCAACGCTGGTATCCACCTCTCCTGTTACGGTATATTCGCCATTTTCCCCTTCAACGTCAACTGAACGAAAAGGGCCATCTTCATCAGCTGCTGTGTCCTCTATTGTAATCGTAATTGTTTGTTGTAACGGCTCACCTTCTACCTGCTGCCCATTTATTTCAGCTGGTAAGAGCGTCATTTCTACTTCATACTCACCAGGCTCCAAATGTTCAATCATATCCCAGGACTCTCCCCAATTTTTGAATTCACCAGGTGCTAATGATTCTTCAACCAAAGCTTCGGTGAACATTTTCCCTTCTGAATATTGATAAAATAATTCATCTTCTTGAAACAACTTAATCTCAAATTGTTGACCAGAAGTAAACATCAAGTCAACGGTCTCCTCATTTTTGTTGATTAATTGAAATTTAAAATCAATCGTTGTACCTTGTTGTTCTGCAGCAACTTTCAAATCTAAATTTTCCATAATAGCTGAAAGAGCCTCCGTTTCGGATTGAGTGTCTTCTTCGTTAGCTTTCTCTGTTTCGGGTGATTTTTCAGTAGAATTATCTACCGGTACCGAATCATCTGTTTCTGTTTCTTCCACATCCGAAGAACCACAAGCCATTAACAACAACATCAAAATAATAGATATGAGTGAGAAATATTTCTTCATATTTCTGCGACCCCCTTTAAAAGATTAGACGTTAGATACGAGAAAAGGTTTCAATCATTTCGTCGGAAGAATCCATAGACACCTGCTGTCTGAATAACATTCGTAAAAGCATTCTCATCAACTTCATGGATAATCCGTTCTAAATCATATAACTCATATCTGGTTATAACTAAATATAACATATGCTTATCTTCTTTTGTATAAGCACCTTTAACCGGCAATATCGTAATTCCGCGAATCATCGTATCATGAATTGCTTGTTGCAGCTCATCTGCTTTTTTCGTAACAATCATTGCTGTCACTTTCTCATGACGAGTATGTATACCATCGATAACTCGTGTAGTTACATATAAACCTACTAAAGTATAAAGTGCGTTCTCTGGCTCATTTAAGATACCTGCAATAACAATAATCATCCCGTTAATCGCCATTAAATAACCACCAATTGGCTTGTCCTTCATCCGAGATAAAACCATTGCAATAATATCAGAACCACCTGTTGAAGCACCCCACTTTAAGGTAATACCGACACCAACACCAGCAATAACTCCACCAAATACTGCATTAAGCAAAATATCGTCGGACAAATTAACAATTGGTAGCACCTCTAGGAAAAAAGAGGTAGCAATAACCGAAAGAAAACTGTAGATTGTAAAGCCACGACCTACCATTAACCAACCGATAATAGCTACTGGTATATTAAGAATGAATAAAATAATACCGGTACTTGCAATTTCTACTCCTAAGTAATCAGAAAAAACAGTAGCTAAAATTTGTGAAATACCAGTAAAGCCACTAGCATATACATTGGCACCAATTAAGAAAAAATTAAGACCAATAGCATTTAGTATTGCACCAACTATGACAATTACTATTCGTTTTGCTTCCATTAAAAACATGTTGTTCATCCCTCCTGTTAACGGAACCCACATGATTCCATACCCTTTTATATCATTACATAATCTTTTTTGCACAAGAATAAACTATACTAGAATCTGATCTAGAAACCAAGTAGTTTGAACAAAAAAGTTTGTAAATTTGTTTTGACGTAACTGTTCGTTAAGCTTACACTTATATTAAGCTAAAACACGATCATCATACATGATCAAAAAGGAAAAAAGGAGGGGTTACATTGACTGTAAAAATTCTTGCAGATTCTGCTTGTGATCTTTCATCTGAAGATTTTCAACAATTTGACATCGAAATGTTACCATTAACTGTTCAATTGGATGGTGAAGATTACGAAGATGGAATTAGTATTTCTTCAAAAAAAGTTTACGATGCCATGAGAGAAGGCAAAGCGCCCAAAACGGCACAAGTCAGTCCTCAAGTTTTTAAAGATGCTTTCGAAAAACATGCCAAGGCAGGAAACCAGGTCTTATATTTAGCTTTTTCTTCAGAACTGTCTGGTACATATCAAGGGGCAAAATTAATGGAGCAAGAAGTGAAAGAAGCGTATCCTGATTTTGAATTACATGTGCTTGATACGAAATGTGCATCTTTAGGATATGGACTTGTTGTGCTGAGGGCCGCAGAATTAGCTCAATCAGGTGCAAGTATGGAGGAAATACTTGAAGTAAGCAAACATCACTATGAACATATGGAGCATATTTTCACTGTCGATGACTTAGAATACTTGTACCGCGGAGGTCGTGTCAGCAAAACAGCCGCTTTTGTCGGTACATTATTAAAAGTAAAGCCTTTATTACACATGGAAGATGGTAAACTGATCCCACTAGAAAAAGTTAGAGGATCCAAAAAAGTGTTCAAACGAATGATCGAAGTGATGGAAGAACGAGGTAAAGATCTGGACAACCAATTAGTAGCGATCAGCCATGGCGATGCATTGGATACAGCTGAACATATTGCAAGCATGATTCGAGAAAAATGGAATGTCAAAGATATCAAAATTAACATGGTTGGTTCTGCCATCGGTGCACATTCCGGACCAGGTACGATCGCTCTCTTTTTCTTAAATGATTCTCCGAAGTAAAGTTAGACTGTTCCAAGTAGGAGTTTTGCGATCGAGTTAATATCGTCATTGGACACTTTTTTGGGGTTATTGGACACTTTGGACGATTTACTGGACACTTTTCGGATTTTACTGGACACTTTCACGGATTTATTGGACACTTTTCATCATTTACTGGACACTCTCAAAAAAATCCCTGCACACGCAGGGATTTTTTTACGTATGTTGCCCTGCTTTTTTGCCATACTAGGAGAAAAAGCTTCTAGGAGTGTCCGAAATGTCAGCAAATCAGCAAAAACAAGTATTACCGAAGCAGCATCAAGATCGACAGCCTGGTTTCGAGTATAAGATGACACCTCTTCCTGTCAGTGTAAATGAAAATTATCAAGGTAGTAATAAATTAAAAGATAAAGTTGCGATCATTTCTGGTGGGGACAGCGGTATTGGTCGTTCTGTTGCGATTCATTTTGCCAAAGAAGGAGCAGATATCGCCATCATCTATTTTGACGAAGATCAAGATGCCAACGATACCAAGAAAATGGTGGAACAAGAAGGTAAAGCATGTAGTCTATTTCGCGGAGATATTTCGCATAGTGAGTTTAGTAAAGATGTCGTGAAAAAAGTAATCGATGAATATGGAAAAATTGATATTGTGGTGAATAATGCTGCGGTTCAATATCCACAGCAGGATTTTCTCCAAATTACTGACGATCAATTAGAAAAAACATTTCGAACAAACATTTTTGGTTATTTTTATCTCACAAGAGCAGCCCTCCCTCATTTAAAGCAGGGTAGTGCAATCATTAATACTTCTTCGATTACCGCTTTCCAAGGTAATGAAAGTCTGATTGATTACTCCAGTACCAAGGGAGCCATTACGACATTTACGAAATCTCTGGCAAAATCACTAGTCTCTCAAGGAATTCGCGTCAACAGTGTTGCGCCTGGACCAATCTGGACACCACTGATTCCAGCTAGTTTTGATGAGAATCAAGTTGCCACCTTTGGCTCTGATACAGAAATGGGACGACCTGGTGAATCATCAGAAGTTGCACCAGCATATATATACCTTGCAAGTAATGATGCTAGTTATGTAACAGGTCAAACCATTCATGTTAATGGTGGAAAAATCATTTAAAAAGAAAAAACACATAGTCTGTTGGTACTCCCCGTTCACCCTGTTGATGAAGCATCGCCGTTAGATTGCCACGATGATATGTCCCATGATTAACGACATGATGCACTAAATCAACAAGGGTGAACTCACATACTCCATGTTGTGGATGCTCTGTAGTGATCGAATGTTCAGAATTCTTATGGATATTGAAAAAATCATAATACTCTGTTGAAAGTTGATCATACAGATCTTCTAGCTCAACAATGGAAGCTTGTGAAGCTTTAAATTTTCGATGTTCCACTTTTTTAATGATGGTATGAAAGTTACTTCCCTTCATTACCTCTAGCCAAGTTATATCAGTAGCATAAAGATGAGTCAACACTTCAGATATGGAAGAAAAAACACTTTTAACTTTGCCGTTTAAAATTTCATTTGGTAACTGCTTTAAATGTTCGAATATTTTTTTATTCGCCCAAACGTGATAATTATACATTTTTATTACCTGACTATTTGTCATTTGATCACTCCTTTTAAATCAATAGATGGTACCTTTAAATTTCTCCGGTTTTTTCACATAACCTTCAATAATATAGCCACAATGTGTACAAATTATATACTCAACATCAGAACCAAAGCTCATTTTATTTACAGGTTGCATTACTGCATATCCACTATGCTTACCAAGCCCCAATTCCGTTTCCCCACATTTCGGGCACGCTGATACTCCTTGATACTGCATCCAACAACAACTCCTCTACTTTAACAGATTATGCTAGAATTACGTTTCAAAAGCTATTTGTGTTTCACTAATTTTTCATAGCAACAAAGACTGCCAGCCAATCATTACTGCAAACACTATACGATTATATGCTTGATGGCATCAATCTTTAAATTTTTCACCAAATAATAAAGATTAAACCGTTTCCTTTTTTTATTTTTTAGTGTAAAGTAATATTCTTACAACAAAAATGATTTGGAAGAAGGAACATGATGAAACAAACTGAGACTAAAAAATTAAGTTTATTTGCTTTAACATGGCCTATTTTCATTGAAATTCTATTACACATGTTGATGGGCAATGCCGATACGTTGATGTTAAGTCAATACTCCGACCATTCGGTTGCTGCGGTCGGTGTATCCAATCAAGTGTTATCGGTTGTGATTGTGATGTTTGGTTTTGTTGCCGCAGGGGCATCGATACTCGTTGCACAAAATCTCGGGGCAGAACAGTCAAAAACAGCTGGAAAGATTGCTGTAACATCGATTAGTTTAAATTTATGGTTTTCATTAGCATTAAGTCTCATTTTATTTATTTTCAGTGACTTTATTTTACGTTTGATGGATTTGCCTGCAGAATTAATGAATGAAGCTTCTACTTATATGAACATCGTCGGCGGATTTATTTTCGTTCAAGCACTGATCATGACAGTATCAGCTATTTTACGAAGCTATGGCTTTACCAAGGATACCATGTTTGTCACGATTGGCATGAATATTGTAAATGTGATTGGTAACTTTTTTGTTATTTTCGGTCCGTTTGGATTTCCAATACTTGGTGTCGAAGGGGTTGCCTATGTCACCATGCTTAGTCGATTTATTGGATTTGTTATCTTATTATTTATCTTAGCATGGCGCAGTGAACGGCAGCTTCCGTTCCAATCTTTTTTCCATTATGAAAAGAGCCACGTGAAAGACCTATTACAAATTGGCATACCATCTGCAGGGGAACAGTTATCCTATAATGCAAGTCAGATGGCAATCACCTATTTTATTGCTCAGATGGGGACTATCGCAATTACAACGAAAGTATATGTGCAGAACTTAATGATGTTTATTCTCCTGTTCTCCATCGCCATTGGGCAAGGTTCACAAATTCTGATCGGTCACATGATCGGAGCAGGAGATATGGAAAGTGCCTATAGACGTGGTATTAAAAGCTTGAAGATAGCGATTGTTATCAGTACTTTAATGGCAATTCTTTTCTATAGTTTCAGTTCGACATTACTTGGTATTTTCACAACTGACGCTACTATTATTGAAAAAGGGATGTTCCTTTTACTCATTACGATTATTCTTGAACCTGGTCGGGCATTTAACCTTGTAGTTATTAACTCACTGAGAGCTGTTGGAGACGTCAAGTTTCCTGTTGTGATTGGGATTGCCTCGATGTGGGGTGTCAGTGTTACCTTTGCGTGGTTTTTTGGAATCTTTTTAGATTTAGGATTAGTAGGTGTCTGGATAGCTTTTATTGCCGATGAATGGCTAAGAGGTGTCTTAATGCTAAGAAGATGGCGTTCAAGAACTTGGATGAAGAAAGCATTTGTCAAAAAAGATACAGAAGCTGTGGCGGAATAAAGAATGTTCACTTTTTACTCTAAATGAATAAGTCAAATAGCATACCAATCACTATGCTTGGTATGCTATTTTTGCACTAAAGCAGCTTAATTAATTTAGCTTAAGCTCATTTTTCATAATATAGGAGAATTATAGCTAGCTATCTCTGTTTTTTCTCTATTAACCTTCATTATAACCATTGTAATATCATCCTTTTGTGGAAGACCTTTTGTAAAAGATTCCAGGGAATGAGTAACTACATTCTCTAGTTCATTAATATCTAAATCTACGTTTTCGATTAACATTTTCTCTAACCTCTCGGTGCGGTACATGTCTCCATTTTCATTTTGCGCTTCTGTTATCCCATCTGTATAGAAAAATAACAAATCCTCTTCTTCTATTTTAACTGTGTTTTGATTATACACTACGTCTGGGAGTCCACCTAACATAACTCCCTTAGCAACTGGAATGTCTACCAGTTGTTGGCTAGAGTGAACAACTAGTGGTAAGCCATGACCTGCACTGGCATAACTTAGTTCCTGCTTTTCAGGATCCCAATCAGCACATAAAACCGTGACAAATGATCCTAAAACGCGCAAGTCTTCATATATAGCATTATTCATCGCAGTCAGTGTATCTGCAGGCCCCTTCGTAGTTTCGGCAGCACTTCGAAAGGCACCTCTCGTTAAGATCATTAGCATTGCTGCTGGAATTCCCTTCCCCATCACATCACCGATTACAATTCTTAATTTTCCATTTGGTAATAGGTAAAAATCATAATAATCACCACCAATTAATCTTGCTGGAATTGATATACCTGATACCGTTCCATTCTTAATAGCAGGTTCATTTCCATTCAGTAGTTTCATTTGTATGTTACGTGCTAATTTAATCTCTCTTTCTAATGTTCTATCTAGTTCTCCATTAGATGCTTCTTTTTCTATAGATATTTCTCTTCTAAACAATTTAACCACCTACCTCAAGGAGCGATTTCATTACTTGAAAAACTCCTAAAGTTTCAAATAATTCCTCTATCTCATTATTCATCCCATCTAGCTTAACTTTAAAATTTTTATTTTTTGCTTCATGAACTAAGTTAATAATAGCTCCTATTCCTGTTGAATCGATAAATTCTAGCCTCTCAAAATTAACGATCACCAATTTGGAACTAACTTCTATTTCTTGAATTTTTTTAATGAATGGGTCCATTGTAGAATAATCTAAAACCCCACTAACGTACAAAGTACAAACATTTCCCTCTGATTTTTTATATACTTCCAATGTATCATACATAACATGGCCTCCTATTCGAAATCATCCTTGTAATCCAATGTAAACTGCTCTAAATTTTCCAATAGTTTCTTCGAAATTTCAGATAAAGATTCTGATTGACTGTGCAGTGATTTTAATAAGTCTGATAAAGTAATCGTAATTTCCGTTGTTGTAATGGAACTATGCTTTAATACTTCACGAAGATGCTTAATATTAGCCACTGTCTCTTGATCCTCGATCTTTTCATCCAACATTTTTTTCTCAATTTGATCAAGGAGATAATTCATCTCACCCAATCGCTCTCTCGTTTCAGTCGTAGTAGCCATAGACATTGTATATACTTTATCGACAGAATTATTCGCTTCAGACTCAAGTAAATAAGCATGTTTCTCAGTTTGAATCGCTTGATCACTAGTTTCGGAAAGTACACGATTTAGTGAATTAGCTAGCTTATTGGTGCTGTTTGATAGACTTTCTAACTCACTTTTGTCTTTTACAGAACTTTGAACCGTAAAGTCTCCTTGTTCCATTTGAAGAATTTGACCAATTATTTTTTGAATATTTTTATAAATATTATTAAAGAATCGTGTTGTAAAGAAAAGTACAATAACCAAAGCTAAAATACTAATTCCAATTAGTATAAATAATTGCTTATACATAGGAGCTTTCATTTTTTCGTAGTCTAATGCAACATAGAGTACTTTGTTATCTTCAATCGGTATAAATGATTTATAGATTTTTTCACCATTATAATTTTCGACATAATTTGCACTTGATGGATGATCAATCATACTAATTAGTAAATCAGTATCTTGAACATCCTCAAATTTAAATTGACCATTTACCACTTTTGACAATGGAGCGTAGACACTTTCGGTAAGTGACGGATCAGCATATACACGTGGATCTAATAGCGCTATTTCCTTAGCAAAATCGTTGGAGCTAGTTACTTGCTCAATCCATGTTTCCGTACCTACTTTTTCAGTAAATTGGTAGACTTCATTCGCTTCAATATAAGGATTTATCAGGTAATCCGTACCAAGGACGTAATAGTAAGCATATTTAAAAAATTCGGGTTTTTGATCATCAGATGTTGATTCTGTAATATAAAGAATGGCAACATTTTCAGTAATATAACTGACAGAATATCTTAATTCATCGGTAATTTCCCCATCCATAAATTTCAACAATGCTTCCGAAGCTTGTGGATTAAAATCTCCAATTTCAAATCCAATCTCATTAGGGTTTGTAGATTTCCGGCCTACAAAATCATTTTCCAATCTCTGAAATAGTGTGATACCACTAATGCCTAATGCTTCTCGATATTTTTCTAATTCATTATTATTAATTTCAGACAATTCCCTGCCATATAGCTGATCAGCTATATATTTTGCATATGATTCCAACTTTAAATCTATTTGATGTTCTATTTCTAGAGATGCTAATTCAGTTTCCTTAACTCCTTGCTGGATGGAAGTAGAGATTGATTTAGCCTCTCGCTCTATTTGTTTCTCGATATTATCAACCATAATGAATGCTTGGACACTAGCAGAAGCTAATGCAACAATCCCCATAAACAATAATATAGTTATGGTGAATTTCTTTAACAACGATTTGTTTTTTGTTTCATTTTTCATTCGCTCTCACCTTGAAGTAATTTTCTTAATGTTGTTTTATCAGCTTTACCGGAAACAACTGGTAGATCATCAATTATCTTAATATGATCTGGCACCTTAAACCTAGCTAACTTATTGGTGCAATGTTGGTATAAACCATTACCATCTATTTCCTCTTGTAAAACAACAAATGCAACTATTTCTTCTCCATATACTTCATGATTGGAACCAACAACTGCTACCTGCCTCACTGCTGAATGTTCTAACAAACACTCTTCTATTTCATATGGGATTACTTGTTGTCCACCCTTTTTAATCATGTCTTTTTTTCTACCTATAATAACCAGCTTGCCGTCCGCTGTTTCACGTACTAAATCTCCAGTCAGTAACCATCTATCCTCTGTTAAAACCTCTTTTGTAAGATCCGGTCTGTTGTAATATCCTGAAAACACAGTAAGAGACTTAATTACAAATTCTCCATCCTCTATTTTATAATCTATTTCATTTACAACCTGCCATTCTAGTCCTTCTCGAACATTACATGTCATAATGCCTCCGCCTTCTGTAATACCATATATACCGATGAAATCTGTATCACTCATAAGCGGGTATAAATCATGTTCACCTTCAGATACCATTTCTCCTGCTAAAAAACACTCCTTAATATTTTGAAAGACTTCTGGTTGCAAGTGTTGAGTAAGTTTATACATCCCCCGCAAAATGGACGGTGTGGTTACTAGTTTATTAGCTGAGATTCTATGCATAAAATCGACAATTTTAGGAAAGTCAAACATATCAGGTACACCTACTCTAAATCCATAACGCATTCCGCTAAGTATACTTACCATACCAAATCCCACTGTTTGCGGCGGAATACTTACAACACTACTTCCTTCTTGCCTATTTAACATCCCAGAAATAACTTCTATATTTTTAAATAAAGCTTCTTGACTCAACATTACTCCCTTTGGCATTCCCGTACTACCTGAAGTGAATAACATAAAATGTTGTTTAAACTCATCTAGCTGTGTGGGTTTACCGGTCCAATCCTTCGCATCCCAATTGAAGCAGTCTTCAGATTCAAAAACAGTACATTTCACACTATTGTCTTCGATCCAATTGTTAATGATATTTAAAAACGAAACCCCTATTAATTCTTTAACCGTAAAAATCAGATGCGGTTTTGCACTAGTTAAAACGGCTGTTAAATCCGATTCTTTATATAACGGGTTCAATGGCACTACTGTCCCCCCAGCAGAATTAATCGCAAAAATTAATGCAAAGTAAGAAAGTGGATGAGGTGATAAAATAGCAACTCTTTTTCCCTTAAGATCACCATAATCTTTTAATAGATTAATATATTCATTGGACAGTTGAAGTAAATCTTTATTGGTGTAATCGTTCTTAAAAGTACTGATAGATATATTGTCAGCGTATTTTTCATTTAAAATAAAATTCATTAGTGACGTCATCTTGTTAACCCCCAATAATTGTTTGATATAATTTTTTTGGTGTGGCGAATGATTCTGAATCAGTAATATTAGTTAGACTTATTTCTGTTTTGTCTCTTAAACCCACTATGACATTGACCATTTGTAGAGAATCTATTCCAAGATCGTTTCGAAAAGATACATCATCAGTAATATCTTCAATCGGAACATGGCATACTTCTGATAAATATTTTTTGAATTCACTATAAGTCATTTTCCCTTATCACTCCTTAAACCATTCTGACACGATAGATCTAATCTCTGCTAATTTGAAGTTGCAACAATGCCCTTCATTAGGATATTGTTTTATTTTACTTTTATTGGTTAAACTGTTATACAACTGATATATATCACTGTCCTTAACCATGACATCTTGTTTACCATGGAATAAATAAATCGGCTTAGATAATTTAGTTGGATTTATAACAGGCAATATTGTTTCAGTTTCATTTAACAAATTATTAGATCTTTCGATAAAATACTCTGGAAATGCAATATCCTTTGACACAGCTGGACTAACTGCAACAGCTTTACTCACTTTTGGATGTTCACTAGCTTTGATTGACCACATTGCACCTGAGCTTGTCCCAAATAAATAAATCTTATTATTGGGAATAATTTTGTTTGCTAAGGTAATCACTTTATCCATGAAGGTTTGCCAACGTTCTTTAGTTGCTCGTAATCCGTTTAACGTAAATGTCTCACCTTGACCTGGCCCGTCAAACGTAAAAGTGGCAAAGCCTAGATCTACAAAGTGCTGTTCATATGAAAATAACTCTTCTTTAGTGGAATCAATTGGATTGACAATGATCACACTTCCCTTCGAACGGTAAGGGATTCTTATTCTTCCATGACAAGCAACTTCTTCTACCATTACTTTTTCCTTTAAAGGTTTTTTTACCAATAATTCATCCGCATGGGAAAAAGCATTCAGTGATTTTTGATACCATTTTCTTTTTTCATCACTTGGTGTTGGAAAAATCCAATGGGATAGATTGAAGTAGAGTGCTGAGAGTCTAAAATGCCATTTGGCTTCTTTTAAATCATCATTCCTTTTAGCTCTTTCGGCTGTTTTAAACTGGTTACTTCCATGTTTATCAAAAAACTGTATCCACTCCTGTAAATTCGTAACTTCTTGTATAAACTGATTGGCAACGCCTTTTTCCATACCATGTGCAATCCATCGATCCCAAAAGCCTGGAAATAGCCGTGCGGTTATAATAGTTTTATCAATGGTTTTATTCGTGATTACTTCCTGTAAACTCATCAAATTTCACCCTTTCCGTCTAATAGTAGAATTAACGTAGATCCATCAGACGATGTTTCTAAGATCACTTGCTCTGCCATTTTCATCATTAATGTAAATCCTTGTCCTAATGACTCCTTCGTTGAAAAGCCTGCTAACAAAGTGGTCTTTGGTAAAATATTGAGCGGAAATCCTGGGCCATTATCCTCTATAATGACATGAAATACGTCATTCATTTGATAAATCAACATTCTTCCGTTTTTGGCATGTTTAATTACATTGGTTACGGATTCAGAAATAATTAGGTTATAGCTCATAATTTTTGATTCTTTTAATCCTGCATTAGCAAAAGCTTCCTTCGCAAGATTCCTAGTGTAAGATATATCTTTTCGTTCCTTAATAGTTACTTCGAGTAAAAGTTTGCCTGATTTATATTGTGTTATTCTCGTTTTATCAATAAGCAAAAAAGCTCCTTGGGTAGCAGAATAGATAACATCTCGATATATTTCCCAAACCAGATCCTTCTCCTTATCCATTTCATGAAGTGTTTTACTCGAATGTATTTCATTCAATGTTCGTAATAATAAGTCACGAAAAGGCTTCGGG
Organism: Gracilibacillus lacisalsi DSM 19029; assembly: GCF_000377765.1. Taxonomy (GTDB): domain Bacteria; phylum Bacillota; class Bacilli; order Bacillales; family Amphibacillaceae; genus Gracilibacillus; species Gracilibacillus lacisalsi. The sequence goes on from NZ_KB898672.1 coordinate 65,872, forward strand.
TAATCTAGCTTTTTTATTTCTTCTTCTATCACGTCATTATTCGTTATCCATCCTATCCCTAGTTGTGCTAATTGATAAAATTCTTTTATTTTCTCATCAGTGATGCTTTCGATGGAATCTAGAGTAAATGATTCAAAAAATAATTCTTCATTTTGGGCTAAGCCCATCCCATCTGCTAGTTGATATACAATCCAGCCAATAGTTGCTTGTTCTTTCATCTGATTAAATGACTGAAAAGTTGTGGATGGCGAGATTGTAAGACAAGTATCTTTTTCTGTTGCTTTGTTTCTTTTACCTATGCGCTTGGTAAAAAATCTTTTCATTGCCTTCTATCCTTTGTTATAAAATGCCATTAGGGGGCATAATGGTAATTTCATCAACCACCGCTTCTTTTGGCTGACAGATCAAATATATTAAATGCTCTGCTATGGATTGGACAGGAATCATATTATCAACGTCTAAATCGAAAGAAACATTATCCCAAAAGGAACTGTTGATTGCACCTGGTAAAACAGATGTAATACGAACACCTTCTCTTCTTAATTCTTGTTGCAATACTTTTGTTAAACCGTGCACACCAAACTTAGAAGCTGTATACCCACCGTTCCCTGGTAAAGCAGTTTTAGCAGCAATTGATGCGAGATTCAGAATCTGACCTTGCTTCTGTTCTCTCATAACCCTACCAAAATGCTTGCATGTAAAATATGTTCCTCGTAAATTTACAGCGATCATGTTATCAAAAGCTTCTGTTGAAGAATCTAAGATACTTTCAAAGGTTCCGATTCCTGCAGAATTTATTAAGACATCAATTCGTTTAAAGCATTCTATACTCTTATTAACAAACTGGACCACCGAATTTTCATCCCTCACATCAACAGGTAATACTGTAACATTCTCACTCTGGAAGGATTGCTGTAAATCTTCAATGTGCCTTGCACCAAGCACAAGCTTTACACCGTGATTAGCTAATAATACTGCTGTCTCTCTACCTATTCCTTTACTCGCACCAACAATTACTATTACTTTATCTTTTAGATGGGAGAAGTCCATTAGACTGACACCTCTTCTGTTCCTAAGTATTCAAAATAATTTTTCTCTGTTTCCCATAGCCCTATTTTATATAGGTTTGAAATATGGGGAGCCAACATATCATAAATCACCTTTGCCATTACTTCAGATGTGGGATTCAATCCATTAAATTCAGTTGTATCTAAATTTAAATGCTTATGATCGAATTTTTTCAAGACAATATTATCCACAATCTCATCCAATTCACCTAAATCAACAATCATTCCAGTTACCTTATCTGGATCTCCTTTCACAAATACTTCTAAATAGTAATTGTGACCGTGACCGTTCGGATTGTTACATTTACCGAAAAGAGTTAAATTCTCTTCATCAGATAACTGATCACTATGTAAGCGATGTGCTGAACTAAAATGATACTTTCTTGATAACGTAACCATTTTCTCTTCCCCTTTCTCAGCAAATAAATATGGGTTTTCATGTAACCGAAGTCGATGTAAAGTACAATCTTTTAGCTGAGGAGCAATAGCATCCCACAAATAACCTACTATAGTTTCGGTAGTTGGAATATGTGATATAAAATACTGGTGTTCTTTATTTAAAAATTTTCCATCCAATTCTTTTTCTACTATTCCGCCTACCAATTGCTTTATATCTACGGTATTAACAACAATACCCGAATTATGATTCAAATTTCCCTTTACCATTACTTCCAATTTATAATCGTGACCATGGCCGTTTATATTACTGCACAAACCAAACACTTGTTTATTTTTTTCTTCACTCCATTCAGGAATGCGATAACTATGCATGGCAGAAAAGTCGATTCTTCTAGATAAATAGAGCAACAGTATCCCTCTTTTCTTACATTTTTTTATAAGCTCTTTTGAAATTCATTTACTAAGGCAGAATCTTCCGTATATACTCCCTTTTTCACGGTTGTAACTGTTGCACTTCCAGGTTTTTTTACGCCTCTTGCACACATGCATAAATGTTGTCCTTCTAAAGATACGATTACTCCTTTTGGTTGCAGTACATTCTCAATGGCAGTTGCTATCTGATTCGTCATTCTTTCCTGTACCTGCGGACGCTTCGATGTTAATTCTACTAAACGTGCAAATTTACTAAGTCCAACGATTCGTTTATTTGGGATATAGCCTATATGCGCCTTACCAAAAAACGGGATTAAATGGTGCTCACAAAAGGTATAATAATCAATATCTTTGACCAACACAATGCCTTCATAACCTTCGGAATCGAAAGTAGTGTTTAGCGCTTTTTCAGGAAGTTTACCAACTCCTTCAAAAACTTCTTTATACATTTTTGCTACTCTTTTAGGAGTATCTAATAAACCTTCCCTCTTCGGGTCTTCTCCGATCGCTTCTAAAATAGAACGAACATTACTTTCAACATCAATAGCCCCTAACACTTGATTTGTCATAAACTTCCTCACTTTCCTACGCTTCGATAAAGATGTAAAACAAAGCATGTGCGTTGGTTTATCGTAAGTAATGCTACTAAAAAGAGCCCACCAAAAAGATTGGTGGGCTCTTAATATGAATTAGTAAAAAAAGGTATACTAATCCATACTCAAATAAACCATCCTTTTCGGTAACCCGGCTATCATAGTCATCGAGACCTTAGACCCATAGGCTTTGCGTCCTCACTTTTCAATAAGTTTGCCATTATCGAAGGTAATATTTTCATTATTTATATTTAGGTATTATTGCTTATTTCCATTCTAATTAATAATGATAAAAGTGTCAATATTTATTTTCATCAGTACATAGAAACTATTTATATGGTAAAATTTACCTTTCAAAAAGTGCGTTTCATCCATTTGGATCACTTTTTGTTGGATTTCTCTTCTGTATCCACTAAATTGATAAATTAATAACACATTACATTCATTATACCTTTATAAGTTTTCAATGGCCTTCCCTCCAAATCCTATACCAAGAACAATAGTTGTCCCGTCTTCATTTAACGTGTTAAAACAATGTTGGTGTTCCATAATACATTATTTTAGGCTTAATTTCTTTAAAACTTAACATGTCCAGATTTGTTGTCTCAGTTCTTTCCCCCTTTAATTTCTTTACATTTATATTGTAAATCTTTAAAAATTCAACTATCATCGAAACACGTACACCTAAGACACGGGCTATTAAAGTAACTCCAACCGGAAAAATTGAATTACAGAAACTGTTCAAATTCGATTACGAAAATAATCTTCATACTTTTGAAGAAAGTTAACTAGAGGATTTATAAGAAAACGTTTGGGTAAACTCTATTGTAGTGAGCCCAAGCGTTTCTCTTGTCAAACTAGAGTAATAAGTGTAAGTAAAAATATAACTAGAAAACCAGTTATTCTTTTTGGAGAATAACTGGTTTTCATCTAGAGCCTAACTCGGTCATTGGCAATATTTCCACTACAGCTTGTAAGGTTCTCTACTTACACCTAGCTTCTGCATTACATTTAGTATATAATTTCGAAGTATGCCCACAGTAAAGTGCTGCAGTTCTTTGATTTTGCTTACTGACGCATTCTACGATTCTTCACACTAACCGCTACAATAAACGCGACAAACCCACCAAGAATCACAACCATCATGGCAATAAAGAACCAGTTAAACCCACTGTCTTCTTCTAAAACAAAGATATTACTTGTTTCGCGCTCTAGAATCACTCGATACGTACCATCATTTTGTTGTCTGACGATGTTATCTTCCAGCAAACCTCTCAGTTGCATATCCTCACTGATTTCATCCAGGGATGCTGTCTGTGTTTCGGTATCATTATTAATCGCAATGTACATCGTTTGATCCTCGGCACTTCTCTTGTAAACCGACATTGCCCCCGCTTGATCTACTAGTTCCATTTCGCCATTTTGTAATGCAGAGGAATCTTGACGGATTGCTGCTAGCTTTTCTAAATGTTGGGATATTTCTTCGTCCTCTTTATTTAATTCGGCCATGCGGTGATCTGGTTCATCTTCACCATTATCCATTGGCACTTCTACTCCCTGATAAAACAAAGACGATCCTGGTAATGTATAAAGTAATGTAGATGCAAGCTTCCACCTTGTGACAGGATGATAGCCTTCTTTTACTGTTTCATGCGTAAAGCGTGAAGTAAGGACAGATTCCATGTAATGTACACCAGTAATCTCGTGAGAAAATAATGGCTCCAAGGACTCTCCGGGTTGTTTCAGAATATCGACCGCTTCCTTTCGAAAATCATGATCGATATTATTTTCGTCTTCCATTCCATCTACTATTAAAAACGCATCTTCTTTCTCAGCTTGTATACGTTGACGCAGTTCATCGATAAAGGATTGAGGTGTCTGTTCATCTACATAAACATGAAAACCATCAATTCCCGTACTATTCATCCAATATACCGCTGTTTCCAAAAAATATTGCTGTACATCTTCATTTTGCAAATTAACGGTTGGCAATTCTTCACTCAATTGATTGCTAGAAGGTTGAGACACCCAATCAGACTGTTCATTTACCCAGAGGTGTTCATTATCTACATGTGATAAAACAAAATCTAAGATTACCTTGATGTTATTCTCATTTGTTTCGGCTACTAAATTTTGCAGCACCGCGATGTTTCCAAATTGAGGATCGACACTTTGACCATTTAAAGGATCAAATCCATGGTAAGAAGCCGCCGTCATGATAGGACTGAGGTTAATGGTAGTTATACCTAATTCGCTTAAATAAGGAATTTTATCGATAACACCCTGTAAATCCCCACCATGATATGCAGAAGGATCATCAATATTAATCTCTATATCATTGCTACTGTCCCCATTTACAAATCGGTCTACTAAAATATAATAAATTCCTTCTTCTGTTTGTTCTTCTGCCATGACGGTTAAATTCGGAATTAAAAACAGGCATAGAACCATAACTAGTAATACTTTTCTTATGTAGAGCATAATGGTCCCCTTTTCTCAAATTATATTCGTCTTCTATTATCCTAGACAATCAAAGAAAGTCAAATACCCTTATTGAAAAATAACATGAATTTTTTGTGACTGAAAAACTCCCTATCTTAAATAGATAGAGAGTTTTGGTATTTTTTCTTTACTTTTTCCCGAATTCGGTACGTGATAATTAAGCCCGTTAAAAAGAGGATCGGTGTAAGATAATAGACAATATTACGCCAGTGTAAAGGAACACGTTGGACAAATTCAGCTTTCATATACGTCCCTTGTTCTTCTACTGCAATTGCCTCGGAAATGTCCACACCTTCTACTTTAAAATACTTAGTACCTATAGGATAATGATTAGATGCATTGTCATAATATCTACCTGTGCGCTCATCAGCTTGGGTGGTTACTTCTCCAATCGATTGACCGATAAGAGATTGATTGACTTGTTCGTCAGTAACTTCATATACGCGGCCGTCTAACACTACAAACGGATACGCCCATTCTAGTGCATGTAAGGTGGTAGGAATAAGTAATAGAAGCAACATACCGATAGATAATTTCTTCATAACCGTCACTACTTTCTTCCGTTTTCGAGGTTACAACATCATATTTCAATCATAACATCATTTTCTTGCAACCAGAATTCAATTTGCGCGAGATGAGCCAACAGTTGTGGTCCAGTCATTAATTGACCAAACCATGGCGCACTAATATTTGCCGCTTTCTGGTCGACCAATGCTTTTACTTTAGAACGATCCAATATCTCGAATAGACGTGCATTCTTATCATCAATGATCTCATTCATCCAGTTGATGACTGCATTGGTATAAGCAGGGTGATGTGTTTTTGGATAAGGGCTTTTCTTACGGTAAAGAATTTCATCTGGCAAAATTCCTTCTAACGCTTTTCTTAGTATGCCCTTTTCACGATCTCCGTGTGTTTTTATTTCCCAGGGAATATTCCACACATACTCAACTAAGTGATGATCACTGAACGGAACACGTGCCTCAAAACTTGCTCCCATACTCATCCGATCCTTACGATCTAATAATGTCGGCATAAACCACTGCATATTCAAGTAAAACATTTGTCTTCTTGCTTTGGCTTCTGCCCCTTCTCCATCTAATAAAGGAGCTTCTTTCACGGTATCTTCATATCTTTTTTTCGTATATGCTGCTAGATTTAATTGTTGACTCACATCTGACCGTAATAGATTTTGTCTGACTTCTGAAGAACGAATCCAAGGGAATCCTTCACGATTAAGATCATCTTCTCGATAAAACCATGGATAGCCGCCAAAGATTTCATCGGCACATTCACCGGATAGTGCAACAGTCACTTCTTTTTTGGTTTGCTCACAAAACCATAATAACGAAGAATCAACATCAGCCATCCCCGGTAGATCACGGTATCGTACTGCATCTTTTAATAAATCTACCAATGTAACATTGTCTATCACAAAGTTATGATGCTCAGTTCCCAATGACTGTACCATTTTTTCGATATAGGCTTTGTCCTGATTGGGCTGGAAACTACTTTTCTTAAAATATTTGTCGTTATCCTCATAATCAATAGAAAAGGTTTGAAGTGCATCTTTTTGATTGTTTTCGAGATATTGTGCCGCTATAGCTGTGATCGCACTAGAATCCACTCCCCCTGATAAAAAAGTGCCCAGTGGAACATCAGATACGAGCTGTCTCTCGACTGCATCCACTAGTAAATGGCGAACCTTTTCGGCAGTTTCTTCTACGGATTCTTCGTGTGGCTTACTTTCCACATTCCAATAACGTCTTGTTTTCCAGCCATCTCGGTTAAAGATGCCTACATGTGCTGCACGCAATTCCTTCAATCCGTCAAATACACCATGACCTGGAGTACGTGAAGGACCAAGTGCAAAAATCTCAGATAATCCTTCCTCTTTGATGACAGGATCTACTTCATCATGTGCGAGAATCGCTTTTATTTCAGAGCCAAATAGTAAGCCATTGTGATGTTGCTTGTAAAATAACGGTTTTACACCAAGACGGTCACGAGCAAGAAATAGCTGCTGCTTAGATGGATCCCAGATAGCATATGCAAAAATACCGTTTAACTTCTCGACGTGTGCCTCTCCCCATTCGATATAGCTTTTCAACAGGACTTCTGTATCGGAGTGAGAATTGAATTGCCATCCTTGTTTCAACAGTTCACTACGAACATCCTCTGTATTATAAAGCTCACCGTTATACACTAATACGTAAGAATGTTGGTCTTTTGTATGGCCCATCGGCTGTTTGCCACCAGCTGGATCAACAACAATTAAACGCTGATGTCCGAATCCAACATGTGTCTCCAAATAAAAATCTGTTTCGTCTGGTCCTCGATGACTAATTTTACTTGCCATACGCTGTACTTGTTCACGTTCATTTTCGATATTTCGGGTAAAGTCGATCCAACCTGTAATCCCACACATACTGTAATGACACACCTTTCCCTATCATAGTAGCTTTTATAAATATATGCAGCAGCAGGGAGAAAATGAACCATTGATTAGGGATTATGAGTTGCGTTAGTTTCCTTTTATGTAGAATGTGTGAGTATCTATGAAGATGTACAGTAATGAGCGGATACAACGAGAAAAAAAGGAATACTTCGACTCATTTATCAAAAACTCCCGCCCTGTTTATAATTTTATAGAAACAGGGCGGGAGTTTTTTCCATTTATAATAAGTTTTTATTTTACGATCACGTTTTCCCCAATTATTTCGGGTATTTGCAGCAAATCAAAAACTTCTAAGATGTCTTCTTTAACATTTACTATTCTAATGAGCTGTTTTTCATCTTTTAACTGGTTTACCAATTGGATTAATAAACCCATACCAGATGAGTCCACAAAATTAACATCTTCAAAATTCAAGTAGATATGCGTTTCATATTTCAATTTAGGTACTAATTCATTATTCACTAATTCCGTTGAATCAATATCTAAATCACCATTTAATAACACATTACAATTGTCATCTGCTTTTTCCATTTTATATTCTAGCATGTACACGCCCCCATTAATATTCAAATATAATTTGACCTTGATCATCTAATTTTGCTTTAATAAATTGCTCTTCTTTAAATAGCTGTCTTACAGCTTCTCCAATACGTAAAACTGTTCCTTCATAAGCCTTCATTACTGTTATCGTTTGATCAGCGGACGTGGAAATAATCGTTTTGGTTCCAGTAATTGCTCCTACTTCCCCCACTTTTACACCAAATCTACCGTATACTTCTCCACCTCTTAAAATACCATCAACCTTTAGAGCTCCTCCAGCGTGTACTTTAGAATTAATACAACCTTTACCAATTATATTAACATTACCACTTGAATAAATTTTGCTATTGGTAGTATTCGATATTGTTACATAAGAATTTGGTTCTACTTCAGATTCTGTTGATTTTGCTAACTCTCGCATTAAATCTGCTAATATATATAATTGAGATATAGTTATTGTCTCGTTAGATAACGAAAGAAATTTAGACTTTAATTCATAACCTACTTTTTTCCATTCCGGTTCTTCAATATATTGGTCAGCTTTTTCCACGATATCAACATATTTCTTTGCGGTAGCTTTAAACTCCTTAAATTTCTTTTCTAATAATAAGACAATTAGCGGTTGTAACCCTTTAATCTTAATCTCGTGTGATTTATAGGCTTTTGACTTAGTCAATTGTTGTATAATGACAATCATTTTTTCTAATTGTTTTTCCAATATAGCAAGTAAATGACCTAATTCAATAACTAATAGATTATGTTTTCCTGCGGTAAGGTAAGAATTAATCACGTTTCCTTTTGCAATGATAGATTTAGAAGCTGTCAAATTTGACTCACTAACTGATTGATGAACATAGATATCTCCACCTGCTTCTACTACCATCTTTTCTTCTACTTCTCCTAATATCTCAACATCCCCACTAAAACGAATATTCCCTGATGCGAGGTTTACATTGCCATCATGTACTAATTTGGACATAATCATCGCTTTCACTGTCCAGCCTCTTTGTTCAATTGCCGGTCTCCCGGGTTCCGAAGAAATCAATTTATTATCTGTTAACTCTACACCTTTACCAGGAATAACTCTTAATTCTTTCGGGTCCTTTGCCGGAATTTCTATATCTTCTATTGACCGCCCTGGCATTCCAGGAATAGGCGGATGTATAATTGCTAATATTGCTCCCACTTCGACATTCGGAATAAAGTTTGATTCCTTAAAATTTACATTTCCCTGCTCATCTTCTGCAAGCCCATTTTCTGCATTCATTTCAACTTTTAATTCCAATTCACCATCTAATCCGTGTTTAGGCTCTTTACCTAATGCTATGACAAATTTTCCTTCTTCCTGAGTGGCAATGGCCTGTTCAATCGCTTGATGATTTATCCCAAAAGTGATATTTTGGCAGTCCAGTTCGTTAAAAATATCTTCGCTTGTGAGGTTGTTAACAATTTCAATATCTTGTTCTAATTTAATATCAATATGATCACTTGGCGGAACCTCTTTTAATCTTTGTCTTATTATTTTACCAGGAGACACCTCTAAAATCGCTTCCAAACCATTATTTATAATAGAGATTTCCCAATATATTGGTTTTTCCACTACTGGCTCAAATTCAATCTGGTAAGTATCCCATTCACTTAAAAGAATTGTTTTTTTATTTTCTAATTGACCATTTTTATAGAAGGATATTTCTCCAGAGAAGGAAGCAGTGGCAAATCTCGGACCTGTGCTCTTAACATACAGTTCATTATTACTAATCCATGCTGTACCTTCTTTTTTATTTTGCCAATGATGTTTTTCCTTTGCTTCTTCTTCTATTTGATCTTCGTCTGCTTCTAGTATAGCATTATCCACTATTTCATCTATTGATAAAGGCTCGGAGGATGACTGTTTTTGGGAAGATTTGGTCAGTTTCACAACTGCTTGTTTACGACCTAATCCCATAAAACCCCCTTCTTCATCAAATTGAATCACTTCAATATTAACCTCTTTTTTATCTAATTCCATTAACTTTAAACCACGAGAGATCGCTTCTTCAACGGATTTTCCTCTAGAAATAAACTCGTTCAATACTATCCCTCCTCACCAGAAATATTTTTAATAATTAGTTATTCACTATTTTCAATATAACCATAGTTATATCATCTTTTTGTATAACACCATTTGTAAACTTTCTAATTTCTTCTTGTATCGCCTCTTCAATTTCTTTTGCTTCATAATCCTGATATTGCTGTAGACTTAAAATTAATCGGTCCATTTTAAATAATTCCCCGTGCTTGTTTTGAGCTTCAATAATTCCATCTGTATAAAAAAAGATAACATCTTCTTCATACAACGAAATCGTTTCTTCTTGATAACTTGCTTGGGGTAGACCACCTAACATAACACCTTTAATTGATGGCAATTTTTTATTGTTTTGATTTCGGTCTATTACGACTGGTAGGTTATGTCCTGCACTTGCATATGTTAATGTCTTTGCTTCAGGATCCCAATCAGCACATAAAAGGGTAACAAATGAACCTAATCTACGAAGGTCGTCATACATTGCATCATTCATCACTTTTAATGTTTTACTAGGAGAAGCTTGATGTTCGGTACTACTTCGAAAAACACCTCGTGTAAGAATCATTAACATGGCTGCTGGAATTCCCTTTCCCATTACATCTCCGATGACGATTCGAATCTTGCCGTTTGGCATTATGTGAAAATCAAAATAATCTCCACCAATTAATCGGGCTGGTATCGAAACACCAGTTATTTCGCCAGAATCTATTTCAGGTTTTGGAGCGTTTAGTAGCTTCATCTGAATGTTACGAGCTTGTTTTATTTCTCTCGCAAGTACCTTATCCATTTGGCCATTATACTGTTCGAATGTTTGAAAATGCTTTGGGAACAAGCTGTTCACCGCCTTATATTGCCTCTATTAAATAAAAAACTCTAAGGTTTTCTAATATGGCTTTAGTATGATTTATCCCTCAAAGATATAAAACACTTGTTTTCTTTGAAGGGATTTTGAAAAGAATCTTAACTCATGATAGGAATTGTTGAATAATCAATATTCTTTTTAAGTAAGAATATTTCCCTTTTTTAGCCCTAATAGGTATCTATAAAAATATCTTTTGGTAGGTATTTTTTCTGGAAAAGGTAAAAAAATCCACCCTGAAGGTGGATTTTTAATGACTTGCCTTAAACGCAATATCATTTTGTATTCCTACCCTAAGGCAACCCGGCTATCTTAGTCGTATGACCTTAGACCCGTGGGCTTTGCGTCCTTACTTTTCAATAAGTTTGCCATTATCAAAAGTGGTAAAAAAGTCATAAATTCATAACTATATTTTAAATTATATTCATCTATTCGTCAATAAGCGACAATTAATAGTTCTTAAATACCATGATAAAAGAATTACTAAGAACAGGTATTATCCTGTCAAGATAAGTTCGAAACGCCTTTAAGCAACTTCAACTGCAAGTTTGAAAAACAGTGATCAATATTGCCATACAAACTAGGATATAAGTAAAATCGAAGTTTCCGAGGATAAGTAAAATTACTCCAATGGTTTTCACTCGACAAATCTTCTTTACCGCACAGAGATTTGCAAGTTGGAGGACAATCGGAGTAAGACATCCTCTGTATTCTCAAACAAAAAAAGGACACGGGTTTGACCCCGTGACCGAAATTACCCCATAAATTGTACTCCAAATGGTAGTCTGCCAAAACCTAGAACAAGTACGATTAAAAGGGCTACAATGAGTTGTATCCAAGCACTTTTTGCAGGTTTTGCTTTACTTATCTTGCTTAATACCATTTCCATTGCGCCGATCACCCAGATTCCAGCAATCATTTTGACTATTACTTCACCTAGTATGCCAGCTGAATTTGTATATACCCCTGTATTGTTGATAAATAATAGGAAACCAGTGATAATAATCAATAAATAAACTAACCGCAAGATCATATGTAATATTTTTCCGGATTTATTTCCAGTTTTGTACATGGCATAGGATACCAATAGTAGAATTAATCCCACTACCCATGCCGTTATGTGCATGTGTGTCATCTTAAGTACACCCCCAATTATATTCTCATGCATGTATCATATCATGAAATGTCACAGATTTCATTTATGAAGAGAACCTTTCACTGTATTGTAAAGAATATCTCTTTCTATATTTTAATCGTTCCGCTGATTTGACAGCTTTTTTCCATAAGTCAAACTTCTCCATATCCATTCCAGCGGACCGCGTTTATATTTGTTCAACCATAAATAACTAAATATCATTTGGATCGGATAGACGATAAGTCCGATTAATATCGTTTGAAAAGGAGTCAGCTGACCATATAGTCCAAATCCAATCGAATAAAATACGGTTACACCGATAATCGATTGCAGAATATAATTCGATAATGCCATTTTGCCGACATATCCAACCATTCTAAAAATTTTAGTAAGTTTATCAAAAAGAAAAGCAATCGTAATGACGTAAAAAATAGCAGAAGCACTACCACCAATTGCATCTTGTAATCTTGAAAACCAATATGGATTCCCAAATGCATATGGCCCAGCCTTGAACACCACAAACAGAATCAAGGAGTAAATCCACCATTTCCGCAATGTTTTTTTATGTCCTTGTAAGTCATGCAGCCATTTTTTTCGAGCAAAAAGTAAACCTATTAAAAATATCGGCAAAATATTAAATAGTCCCAAAATGAAAACAAATAGATTATTACCATACAGCCAATCATTAGCATTTTGAGTTAATATCTCGCCCCAACTACCTTGCCCATAATGCTGAAATGAACTTTCAATAGCTGCCATATCGGCTAAATTATTGATATCCTCTATTAAACTTGCTAAAAATAATAAACCAGTCAACATAATTGTCGGAATTAGTAAAAGGCAGATACTCCAGACGACTAATGTAACATTTTTACGATTCATAAATAACAGTAACAAAAATCCGGATATTGCATAAGTAATGAGAATATCACCATACCAAATTAAAAATGCATGAATCAGACCGAAGCCAAGTAAGATAAACAAACGCCGAATCATCCATTTTTGAGGTGCTTCCACATTTTTTGCATGTAAATTTTCATTTATAATTTGCATGCCAAAGCCAAACAAAAAGGAAAATAAAGAATAAAAACTCGCTTGAAAAAATATATCGATAATCATTTGCCAAAATCCCGGTTCGCCTGTTCCCCAAAAGTTAATACCATTGCCATAAATCATATACGGTGCATGAAAGGTTGGTAAATTCACCATAAAAATACCAAAGATCGCAAATCCTCTTGCAGTATCAATCCATGGTAATCTTTTTGCATCTGCTAATGGCGTTGCATTATTCACAATTTTCCACTCTCCCTGGTTACTGTCTGCATTTTATTTTACTTTATTTCGTAAAAATAAACTAGCATTATTAGGAAAACCGGTACACTATTTTCACATACTGCTGAAGAATTCATAAAATAATTATGGAATGATGTATCAACGTTAGGATGATGTCTATGCCCGCAATTGTTGGTGCTGTAAAAGTGATCAACATTGGTAATTCCAGCATTTTTCATATTGGTGATATTTACAAAGTACAGCCATATACACTATCCAAAACCTTCGCTGGTGGGGGTTCCTTTAATACAGGGGATGGTATACGTGTACAGTTAAAAAATGCGCAGACAACAATGGTAGACGATGACGAATTTGATCAAAATATATCGGGAATTTAGTGGGTGATCATGTGAATTTAACAGTAAACCAATCGATTTATATTCATTTTTTAAAAGTTGGAAGTGTCACGAATTCGTCCGTTTTACAAATTGGTAGTACTGGAAAAATGCAAGCAGTATCTCAATTATACAATACAGGTGAATTTGAAGAACCTGCCGAGGAAGCAGTTCCACAAGGTGTATCAGAACCACCATTAGTCCCTTTATCACCTTATTAATATTCTCGTAAGGAGTGATTTCTGATGGATTATCAGATGATGGTATATTATATTACCCAACTACAACAGCAAGTCCAACAACTATATAATCACATCAACTCCTTAGAGAACCGTATTCATCAATTAGAACAAACGAATTCTCCTAACAAAAATACAACAATTGAAAAGTTGGAATACCATTTTGACCAATTAAAAATTGAACGATTAGACGGAACGCTTCATATCGGGGTGACCCCTGAAGACTTACAATCTATGGATGATTTTTCTTTACCTAATCATAACGGCGGACCATTACCATCTGTACACCAGACATTAGAACAGTATGTTGACCAAGAATTACCTGGCTATTTACAATCATTGGAACAGCAATATCACCACCCGTTAGATTCAGGCTATCGGCAAACATTATTAGACGATATCAAACAGCAAATTTCCAGCAGGATTGCTCACTATCAACAAGCCAATGTTCCTCCTGAACAAATGAATCAGCACATACTTTCTAATGTGAAAAATGAATTTCAAATAGGTCTTAGAAAATGGTTTGAAAACAAGCAAAAGGAGTAAATCGACATGTATTATACAGTAAACAATTGGAACTTAGGTGTTGGAAATATATCAATTGTCGGTGTTTCAAGTTCTTCCCTCTTTATTGTAGGTGACAGTCATGAAATACAACTATCCTCGCTTTTTGACACACCTCCTGAATCTTTTATTGTTGGTTCTGGTACTATTAACAGAGAAGAGGAAATAATTGATCATGATGCCACGAACGACTAATGTCAAGCAAGCAAAAATCAACAGTATATCCCACAGTTCCTTATTTCAAATTGGTGATACGAAAGAGATAAAACCTCAAGCAGATGTTCTTGCAGTACAAAAAGAAGGAGGCATTTCCTCTGATAAAGGATTTGAATTAAATCAATATCGAATCTTCAACACCACGATCCAACCAATACCTGATCCTGAAATAGTAGTCGGTAGTCATTGCCATCATCATCAGAATATTTATGTCTCTAACATTGATGTTACCGCAATATCAACATCCGCTATTACGCAATTAGGAAGCAGTAAAAAAATTAATTCACTTGCTCGACTAAAACATATTCGGATTTTAAAGGATGAAAATGAAGAAGAGGATTAAGGATAGTTTTTAAATTTGTGTAGCGCCAAATAGAAAGGTTGTGATAGTTTTGCCTTCGATTGTAGGACCAATCAAAATTAATAGTGTAGGCGGTGGCGTAATCAATTTTGGTGACAGCTTTTATTTAGCACCAAAAAGCGCTGAAAAATCTGCTTCAGGTGCTGGCGCCAATAATACCGGAGATTTCTTAAACACGAATACCGGCTTTAATATTACCAATGCAGTTGATCCTGACGTCGTTGACCAAATAGTAGGTGGAAATGCATAAGGAGAATGATTCTCCTTATGCTATACTTTTATAAGCAAACTTTTATCAAAGAAATATAAATATTTTTCAATGACCGATTGTTTCCAAATTTGCTCCAGTGCTTTCGCATAAAGGTCAATTTGGATTAGATATCGGTTTTTTAGTTTTTCTTCTACTTGTGAACTGATCTCCTCATGAATCTGATCTGTTTTATAATCCAGTAGAACCAGACCTTGATCTGTTTTGATGACACAATCAATCACACCTTGCAGAAAGATTCGTTCCTCGCGCTCTTCCTGCCACTGTGGATATACTTCTTGTGCTGGCAAGGTTAAACTGAAGGGAATTTCTCTTTCCACTTGTTCTGCTTCTACCAATCTCTTGCCGATATCAGTCTCCATAAAGGAAAGGATTGCCTCTGTATCAATAACACTTGCCTCATCTGATGTGATCATTTCTTTCGCTTCTAATTGAGCAATAAATTCTACTAATGCCATTTCTGTCCAATCATTTCTTAATGGTAAATGCTGCATGACGGTATGCATTGCTGTACCAATTTCTGCACGAGTCAACTTCTGCTCTTTCTGCATAAAACGTGGTCTTTTACGGATCGGAGCACGAAAAGGTTCAATGATTTTCTGATCACTATAACTGTCGATCATTTCATGCTGTCGTTTCATTTCTGTTACCGTTTGTTTTGCACGGTAAAAGATAGAATCTTGGTATGGATACTGAAATTCTAAATGATTGGCCACTTTTTGCTCTAAATCTTGATCTGCAAGTTCTAAACCTTCCCACTCGTGAATGGCTGTTTCTAATGCTTCGATCTGTTCACGATTTGTTTCATCAATGTCCTGGTATTCACTTTGATGGACACGATCTACCCGCCAGACCGAAACATCCTCCGTTATTTCTTGTGGGATGTTTAACGGTTGATCGTCCTCTCTTAATATCTCACCTTTTTGATGACGGACTAAGCTTGCACCTACCCAGTCTAGATAAGATAGCGATTCTAAACGATAATAGGATGGGAGAACCCAGTCTTGGTGTGTGATAATATTTGTCCATTTCTTTTTCTTCTTCTCTAATGACCCTACTGTACCGATCATTACTACTTTTTCTTTCGCACGTGTTAACGCAACATAAAGCACTCGCATTTCCTCGGCTAGCATTTCTCGTTGCATTTGTTTTTTTATCCCATGATAGATCAACGTCGGATACATAATCCGTTTGACAGGATCAATATATTTCGTAGCAAAACCTAGTTCTTTGTGTAACAAATATTTGGCACGTAAATCTTGTTGATTAAATTGCTTATCCATTGCACCGACTATTACTAACGGGAATTCTAACCCTTTACTCTTGTGAATCGTCATAATCCGGACAACATCTTCCTGTTCTCCTAAGGCTTTCGCTGCTCCTAAATCATCGCCTTTCTCTTCCATTCGTTCGATAAAACGTAAGAAACGAAATAATCCGCGGAAAGAAGTAGATTCATAACTTTTGGCACGGTCATATAAGGCGCGTAAATTTGCTTGGCGTTGGCGTCCTCCTGGAATGCCGCCAACAAAATCATAATAGCCTGTTTCCTGAAAAATATCCCATATTAAATGTGACAACGCTCCTTGTCGCGCTTCTTTACGCCACTGTTTCAACTGTTCGATAAAATGCTCAATCGTCTCATTATTCGTTGTTTTAACGTATTCTTTGAGTGCTTCGTAGTAAGTTGCACCTTTTTTAGCTAAACGGATTTGCGCCAGTTGATCTTCATTCAGCCCAACAATTGGTGATTTCAATACAGACGCAAGTGGAATATCCTGTCTTGGATTATCGATCACTTTCAGTAAGCTAATCATTACTTGAATTTCGATTGCTTCGAGATATCCTGTTGAAAGCTCTGCATAAACTGGGATTCCTTGTTTTTTAAACTCTTCCATAATCGTTGGTGCCCATGTCATAGAGCGCAATAAAATAACAATATCACGATATTCTACGTTTCGTGGCTGACCAGTACCTTTGTCCATAATTTCTGTTGGCGCATCTCCATTTGCACCAATCCACTGTTTAATCTTGGCTGCGTAAGCCCGTGCTTCCAGTTGAGCCTTTTCTAAATCTTCTTCATTCTCGATCTCTTCATCAGGTTGGTCATTTTCATTGGATTCCTGATCAATAATAAGCAATTCGGTATCAATGTCTGGAAAAGGAACATTTTCATAATCTTTATTGCCATAGATTAATTCGGCATCCTGATCATAGTCAATATCCCCAACTTTCTGATCAAATAACTGTCTAAAGATATAATTTGCAGCCGTTAATACTTGTTCTCGACTACGGAAATTTCGTGCCAGATCAATGCGATAGCCTGGATCTTCAGCTGTTGCAAATCGTTTATATTTATCAATAAAAAGAGTTGGTTCGGCATGGCGAAAGCGATAAATACTTTGTTTGACATCACCAACCATAAACATATTGCCGCCATCCTCTTGATTGGATACTAGCGACAAGATCGTCTCTTGCACAATATTGGTATCCTGATATTCATCGACCATTACCTCTGTAAACTTCCGTTGCAAGTCTAATGCAACAGACGATGGTGTACTACTTTTTTTATCTTCTAACAAAATATCTAAAGCAAAATGCTCTAAGTCAGCAAAATCGACAAGTCCTTTTTCTTTCTTTGCTTCTTGATAGCCAGCCTTAAACTGTTTAATCATTTTCGTTAATTGGACGATAGTTGGATGAAGCTCCTGCATATCGCGAAGATGATCTACTAAACTTCTTGTAAACCAATCCTTGGCAATATTGCTCCACCTTTTTTTGATTTGATCACGAATTGCTTTAACCTTATCTTTTTTGTCTTCTGCACATTCCACTTTTTTACGAGATAATGCATTAAATTTCCCACCAGCAAAAATGGTACGTGCTTCTTCCCATGATATATTAATCGCACCTTTAGCTTGCTGGATCATTTCCTTGTCGGCGTCAATTGCTTCTGCATAATGGTAAGGTCCATCACTTTCACGAGTAACTTCAAGTGCTTGTTCTACTAACGTCTCCATTACGTCCAGTTGATCGACTACTTCTTGCTTCAATAATTGTAGCCATGGAATCTCCGACTCTGTCATCTCGTCATCTACCTGATAAATGGTTGCCATTTGATCCAACCAGTAATCGGGATTTGGGTGCTGAATGGCGAATTCATACATTTTTAAAATTAATGATTCTACTTCTAAATCATTTCGGTCATTACTGAAACGATCCACAACAGCAAAAAATGCTTCCTGCTCTGCTTCATCGCCCTCTCCATACCATGTTTCAAACAGTTGTTCTAACACATCTTGGCGAATTAAATCTGCTTCGATGCTGTCTGCGATGCGGAAATTCGGATCAATATCGATTTGATAAGCGTATTTTCGTACAAGCTCCATACAAAAGGCATGAAGGGTAGAAATCGACGCATTTTGTAATAATGACAATTGTTTCTTCAAATGGTTAAAAGTCGGATTATTCTCTAGTGCTGATTCGATGGCGGATCCAACCCGATTTCGCATTTCTTGTGCTGCTGCATTAGTGAAAGTTACGACAAGCAAAGTGTCGATATCGATTGGCTGTTGTTTATTTAATAATTTTTGAATGATTCGTTCTACAAGTACAGCCGTTTTCCCTGATCCCGCGGCAGCTGCTACTAAAATATTTTGACCTGATTGATAGATCGCTTCTTCTTGTTCTTTTGTCCATTGCGGCATTACCCTTCACCCCGCTTGATTGCTTCGATTACTTCTTCATCTTTCATCTCTTTAAGCCTGCGATAATTATTTTCTGCCAGCGTCGGATCAAATTGACAGACCGAACGGAATTCACAGAACGTACAAGCTGTTAATTGTTGCTGTTGATATGGATTCAGATCAACTTTTCCTTCTGTGATTGCAAGTCCCGCATTTTCCATTAATTGATGGATATAGCCTTGGAGCTGGTCAAAAATTTCCCGTTCTGCCACATCGGAACCTTTATAAAAGGAACCACTTTTACTAAATCCTGCTGGAATAATATTACTTCTTCCTGATTCCAGTGATGTATCCATCATGCGGACAACATCTTCCTGATCAACTAAAAGTCCTTTCATTTTAAACTTTTTAAATATTTCCTGTTCGATTTTATCTTCTGTCAGAAAATCACTAGCTGAAATCATTGGATTATGGACGTGGAAATA
The DNA here is from genome assembly GCF_000377765.1 of Gracilibacillus lacisalsi DSM 19029. Lineage (GTDB taxonomy): Bacteria > Bacillota > Bacilli > Bacillales > Amphibacillaceae > Gracilibacillus > Gracilibacillus lacisalsi. Next base: position 85,408 of record NZ_KB898672.1, read on the forward strand.
GAGTACACCAGCTGGTGATGCCTTTTGTCCTAACCAATTTTCTGCATTTTGTAAGACAACATCTAAATAAGCTAACATTTGTAGAGCTAGTCCATAATAAACTTCTGTTAAATTCAACCCTTTTGAACTAGATTTATAATCAACGATTCTCAAATACAATTGCTCATTCTCGATTGCTTGGTCAACACGGTCAATCCTGCCTCTTAACATTAACGTATAATCATTTGGCAGGTTGACAGTCAGTGGTTCCAATTGATCCGGGTAACCAAATCCGACTTCTAAACCGACAGGCGAAAAGTTGGTTTTTCGAGCCTGTTCACTTAACACATACGTTGCCCTCGCGATGACATTTTCCAATTTACGTTGAATATATTGATAACGATTCGAACTGTGTAAAATCTGATGCTGTAATACTGGTGCTAACTTTCCAACTGCACGATGGGCATATTTCTTCGCTTCTTGATCATATATATCAGAAAAACCAAGCCCTTCTTTTTGAACCCATTCGGTAATTTGCTTTAATGCTTCGTGGAAAAGTTGGCCGATATCTGGTGCATCAAGCTTATATGTTGGTCGTTCCTTAAGTCCTAAGCTATATTTGGCAAAATGCTGATAAGAACAGCGATGGTACATTTCTAGCCGTGACACACTTGCATTAATTTCTTTCTGGTATAACGCATCAACCGTGTCTTCCGCTAAATCTGTCGGCTTATTTTGGTAAAAGAGGCTTTTTAATACACGCTGATTAATCGATGGTTGATCAGTTTTTTCAATATACCAATTTAAGACGTAATCCCAGATATCATCGATTGGATAGCCTCTTAACTTCCTTGCAAGTTGAGCAGTTAATGCACCTCGTGTTTTATTTGGGGTCGTTACATAACGACTCGCTTCTGTCATTTCTTCTGGATCTTGTAAAAATAAACGTTCTTTTTGAATCGGAAAAATTTCTTCGATTCTTTTGATTAAAGGAGAAGCAACTTTTTGTTTTCCTTCCTCATTACTTATTGGATAACTCACCCATAAATAGTCAGATGGCAGCGTAAACGCCAAATAAACATAAAACCAATCATCCAATAATTGACGTTTACTTCCCTCTGCTAATTGTAAGCCATGTGTTTGTAGTAAGGCACGCTCTTCTTCTGAAATTAAACCATCTCCACCAGGTTTCATTGGCCAGGTTCCCTCATTTACACCTAACAAAAAGGCAACCTTAATGCCATGCATACGCGAACGGTCAATTGAACCTACCACAACATGATCAATACTTGGTGGCACGTGAGAAAATCTTAGTGAATCAAAGCCAGACTCTAACACGTTACGGAATGTTTGCAAGTCCATTGTTTCTTCACCAGCGACTTCCGTAATCTCTTCTAACAATTGAATCACCGCATCCCACACCTGGTCTTGCTCACGTCCTTTTTCGACTCTTCCTTCTTCATCATATTGATCACGCATATTCTCCAATCGTCCAGGTGCTCCAATTGTTTCTAGCCATTCAAATAGGGCAATTGCTTTTTCTTTTATCGTTGGTAATTCCCGTAGCAATTGATCAATATCCGCAAGTGCTGCTGTTACTTTCTCCCGATAAGCATTAATTCGTTCTTGTGTTGATCGCTCACGGTCTGTTTGTGCTGATTGATCAAAGCCTTTAAAGCGTTGGAAGATCCATGGTTTGTCACTTAACCACCTGCTTCTGCCTCGCACGCCATACTCCAACACATAATTCTCTAGCTCATCAATTGCCTCTTGATCCAAACGATACTTGCCTTCTCCTTTCGGAATAAACCCTGCTTTTAATAAGCGAAAGACTGCATCATATCGCCAGTTTCCTTCAATGACATCGAGCAATGATCTGATCGTTTCAATTAACGGATGATTGAGCATCGTCCTTTTTTCATCCACAAATGTCGGAATCTGATAATCATCAAAAACAGTAGTAATGAGATCATGATAAACATCCGGTTCGCGAATCAGAATAGCAAGATCACGATAACGATACCCTTTATCTCGTACTAACCGAACAATTTCCTGTGCTGTTCCTTCAACCTCAGCACGTGGGTGCACCGCTTCCGCGATCCGAACGGGTGCTTGTTCCGAATAGCTATGAACAGGACGACTATCAAAATAACGGTCTAAATGAACAAATGGTGTTGTCGCATTTTCATTTGTTGTTAGAGGAGTGACTTCTGTTTCCACCATTGTTTGTTCTGCTAGCTGCTCTAATTGATGATAGGTTTCCTTTGTTTGATAAAAAAGGTCTAACGGTACTACTTCAGGGTCGTGTACATCATCAACTGTTAACGTCACTGTGACATTTTCGCACTTTTTGAGCATTGCTTCTATCACTAATAATTCTTGTGGCGTAAATTGGTGAAAGCCATCTATGTAGACGGATGCGCCTTCTAAAAAGTTAGTCATTTCTAGTTTTTCTACTAACTGTTGTAACTGAACCTCACTATCCATGTAGTGACCTTGTAAAGCAGTAGTCAACTGCTGATAAATATAAACTAAATCATCTAATTTATGTTGTAACGCTGTTTCACTAATTGTCTTATGCTGGAATCGATTCATTTCTTGTAACTGTTCACTAATTAATTCTGGTGTAACACAATAACGTTTGAATTCGGTGATCATATCCTCCAGTTGTTCGATAAAACCTTGCTTTTCAATGGCCTTCTGGAATACTTTCCATTCATCAGTCCGCTCCTCGACAATTTTACGAAGCATCATTTGCATCCCTGTTGATGTAATGTATTTCTTTGTTGCTCCGCCAGTCAGCTGCATAACACGCCAAGCTAAACGCGAAAAACTATAGACTTGTCCGCGAATTGAGCCATTTATTTCAGGATCATTTAATAACGCATATTCCTGTTGGAAGGTCATTTGATCTGGAACTAAATAGATAATCGGGGGGCCTTGAGGATTTTGCTTGAGTTCTTGTCTTATCTCTTGTAAGCATTGCTCACTTTTATTCACCGTTGCACTTCCAGTTAAAAATCGCAACAAAGAAAACACCTACTTTCTCTATCTTCACGTCTATTTTACCACAGATTATAGCAAACGAATGTTCTGTTGTGAAGGGAAATGGTGTTTCGTTTAATTAATAATGGGCTACTTACTTATCTTCTCCGGGAAATAGAATCGCTAGAATAAATCCCTTTATTTTTATCACATCCTAGAATCAACATCGACTTACACAGAGTACTTCACCAAAGGAGTATTTATATTGATTTATAACTGCTTTCCCTTTTAAATCACTTTCAATATCTCAGCTGGAGTATTTACTCGAAAATCAGGTTTCATTTTTTTCACCACTTCAAAAGAGTCATACCCCCAGCTAACCCAGATTATTTTAACACCAGTTTTTTTACAAGCTAGGATATCTCTTTTTTCGTCCCCTACATAAATTACTTCTGAGGGCTTCAAGTTATTTCCTCTTAAAAATCTGTGGATTAGCTTGTTTTTTCCAAATATACTGCTTGAACAGATAACATTTGCTATACTCGTTAACTTGTTGCTTTTTAGAAAAGTCATAATATTTTCTTTTGAATTAGATGATATAATGATAGTCTTATAGCCTTTTCTCTCTAATTCAGCTAACATTTCAGCAATACCATCATATAGCTTCACTTCATTTATGGATTCTCGATATAATTGATAAAACTTAGGCATCACGATTGGCATTTTAAACATCGGAAACTGCAAATATCTACCTCTTTCCTTGATAGACAGTTTCTTCATCTTTTCCATTTCATTCAAGTTTATTTCTCTAAAATAATACTGTTTCGCTAGGATATTCCAACTTTTCAAAAGTGCTTTTCGAGAATCTGCCAGTGTCCCATCAAAATCAAAAATAACGTATTTTACCATCAAATGCACTCCAGTTCTAAGAAAACTTATAAAATATTATGTATGTGGTACAATTAAAATTCTTTAGGAACAAAACGTATCTCCATCCATTGATCCCTGCTTGCAGTATCATTATCTCTCCTTCTTTGCTCTTTCCACAATATTTTTGATGAAAGGTTCTTTTTTGTTTGTATATGTCTGTCGATCATGCTTATATGCTGAAGCAAGACTCTTCTTTAAGACCTCATATTCTTGAGCTGCTTTTGGGTGTAATCTAAGATAATCTCGAAATAATATCTTTTCAATCCATTCCCTACTATCATATTCACAAATATGCAAATGGGAAGTGCCCTTTCCCCACTCGCCCTTTCTAAAAAATTTTCTATTCTTAAGCTCTGGTTTAAGCACATACTCATACTCAATTTCCTTCAAAGGATTCACCAATTGATCTACCTCATCTAATTTTTGTATACCTACTAGAATGTCGATGATTGGTTTTGCTGCTAATCCTTTTACAGAAGTGCTTCCTATGTGCTCCATTGCAACAACTTTATCACCTAAGACTTCTATAATCCTATTTCTCTCTTTAGTAAACTTTTCTACCCATTTAGGGTTATAATCACGAATAGTAACAGTTGGTTTTGTCATTTTCTTCATCCTTTTCTCTTTTCTGTTCCATCACCACTTGTAATTTTCACCTTTCACTAGATTGAAAAAAGGAATCCATCATATAATTTTTCGCTATTAGGTAAGCTGTTACAGTAAATAGCTGACTTTTCACTTTATTTCCTAATAATTGATTACCAAAATGATCGAAATCCAACACCCTAACTTTAATGTTCTCCGTATCATCAAGGTCTTGTTCTTGTGATTTAAACGCTTCCAATATTAGAAAAGTTTTTATTTTATTATTTTGTATAGCTGGATTAACATAAAATTCACCTAAGAAAATTGGTTTTTGCAACGAAGAGTATCCCGTCTCCTCCTTCACTTCTCTGATCAAACCTTCCTCATGTGTTTCTTTCCCCTCTTTTTTTCCAGCAGGCACTTCTAAGAAGAAGTCTCCTCCTGCATGACGATATTGCTCTACCAATACAATCTGATTCTCTTTCGTTATGACAATCCCATTCACCCAATCGGAGTATTCATTCACATAATATTCATCAATCACTATCCCATTTGGAAGTTCACAGCTATCTTTTCTAATATTCCCAAATCGACTTTTATGTAAATACTCTGTTTTGTTTTTAACGTTTTCCATTTATCCATTGTTCTCCTCCAAGAAAATATTCATTAAATTTCTTGTATCATCTCTACCCGATTACCAAAGGGATCTCTAAATTCAAAACGTTTGAAATTGGGAATTGGTACGGAATCAAATATTTCAATATGATGCTGTTCCAGAACCTCTCGCCAATAATCAACATCTTCTACTTGGTAAGCTAAATGTGCTTTGGTTTTAGTTCTGTCCACTCCATCTTCTGTTCCTACATGTACATCTCTATCACCAACTTTTAACCAGAATCCTCCACGGCCTTTTAAAGCATCAGGTTTTTCAACTTCAGGTAAACCTAGTACGTCACAGTAAAAGTTTTTCCCTTCTTCTTCTGCACCTTTTGGAATCGTAATTTGTGCATGATGTAATCCTAGAATCATTTCAATTCCTCCTGAAAATAAGTTTTTGTTCCACAACCTATCAAAAAAACATAAAAGCCTTTTCTATACTTAGAAATTCATCTTGAGTTAAGATACCATCCTGTAAAAGGCTTCAAATCTCTTTGGTTGAAATTGCTACTGAAAGTCTTCTAAATCAACTAAATCGCTATGTACAAAAATTGCCTCCAAATCTATATCAGAAAATCCCACTTCAATGTTTTCTTGGTTTGAATTATAAGTTGAATGTGAGATATTTATTTTAGATCACCCTAGTCCTAATTAAAGAAACTTACTAGATGTGCTAATCCCATAAACACTACCCAAACTAAAATAGGTAATCCTAAACTTTTTAGCGCATGACTCCATTTATTCAGATTCCTTCCTCGTAATAAATAATCTGTTATAAAAAATATACCAGCTGCCAGTAAACTATACCAAAGCAAGATCAGTCCAAAAAGAATGTGTAGAATAAACGAGTAATATATTTTTAGATGTCCTCTCGTGCCTTTCGCTATTAAACGTGCCACTACATCACTGATGATAGAAGTGATCGTTCCATAAACTAAAATGACAGGAAAACTGTACATTAAGTAAGCTGGTATAGTTATAGTGAAGGCTTCTATATATTCGCCAACCGTTTGCATGTTTCCACCAAATGGAGTAGGTACAAAGATGAATAGAATGATCGCATATAATGATCCGGAAACAGAAGCGACCACTATTTTTCTAGCTATTTGTATTTCTTCTTTCCATGTCATTGTCCATCAGCCTTTTTATTGTCTAGTCTCACACAAGCATTCCATTGCCTTTAACAAACTTAGTATACCATTATCTCCATTAATTGGAAACCTAACTTTTGAAATGCCTGAATAAGGCTAGAATAGTTGAATAGTAATAGATATATTTGTAGAAAAATGCACAAATGTAGGTTTTCAGTATCGTTTTTTGTCATCCCTCTCCTCTCTTTATCCTAATAATACATAAAAATTTGCTATTATATGAAACTTTTTACAGTAGGAATTCGTCTAACAGTAATGAGGGATTATGTGCAAAAACACACCAAGATAAATCCACACTTCTTTTTTTTTGCAATTATCTTCATCATGACTCAACCATTCATTCAATAAGAAAAAGAACAGGGGGAACGAAATGAATTTTTTTAAGCGTGGTTTATTAAGTATTACTAGAAGAAAGGGAAAATCTCTAATTTTACTTGCTGTCCTATTTATTTTAGGAAATGTGATAGCAGGAGCCATCTCCATTTCACAAGCGACAGCTAATGTCGAAGAATCTATTAAAGAACGACTCGGAACAGGTGCAACACTTGAGCTAGATTATGAAGCACTTGATAGTATGGATGAATCAGAAATGATGAATTTCGAGATTCCAAATTTAGGTGAGGAATTAATTAATCAAATTGGTGAACTTCCTTATGTTAAATACTATGATTATAATACCACAACCTTCTTAGCTTCTGAGGAAATCGAAAGCTATAATCCGATGATGGAAGAAGCAGAAGGAGAAGTCGAAATGGCAGGGATGGGGCCACAATTTCAACTAAAAGGAGTCAATTATGCCCCACTACTTGATATTGAAGAAGGTAAAAGTGAACTTGTCGATGGACGTGTCTTCACAGATGAAGAGATTGAAAATGGAACGCCTGTAGCAATTATTTCTAAGAAACTAGCAGATTTGAATAACCTTCAGGTTGGAGATACCTTTTCCTTATCGAACCAAATATATGAATTTAGTGAATCTGGCGAAGAAGAAGTGTTAGATTCTCGAGACGTACCATTAGAAGTGATTGGTATTTTTGAACCTAAAACCGTGAATAGTGATTCCGAAAACCCTGAAGAATTCGATTACATGGATATGGATTTTCAAAATACGATCTATGTAGCCAATGCACTTGTTTCTCAAGAAATGGAATTCGCAGTTGGCGACATGCCAGAATATGAAGATTATTACGTACCATTCTTTGTATTAAATGAACCGGAAGATGCAGAAGCTTTTGAAGAAGAAGTAAGTCCATTACTACCAGAACTATTTATTGTTCGCCATGCAAGTGATTCGTATGATTCGATTGCTGCACCAATTGAATCTATGTCTAACTTATCGAAATATGTTTTGATTGCTTCCGTTATCACGACCATTCTTATTATCGGTTTAGTAGTCTTACTATTCCTTAGAGATCGCAAACGCGAATTAGGCATCTATCTTTCACTTGGTGAAGCCCGTATGCGAGTGGTAGGGCAAATCATTACTGAAGTATTGATTATTTCCATTATTGGGATGACACTATCTTTATTTACTGGAAATCTATTAGCGCAAACTGTTTCTGATTCTTTGATTGATAATGACAATAATCAAAGAGAAGATGAGATTTATTACTACACAGAAATGCAAACAGATCTCACAACAGAAGATGTAATAGACGCTTATGAAGTGAGCTTAACAGGAGACTTTATTTTATTATTTTATGCCGTGGGAATTATCACGATTCTTCTATCAACCGTGATTCCTTTAATTTATATTATTCGACTAAACCCTAAAAAAATAATGATGTAAGAGGAGGTTAAACAGATGATCTTAGAAGCAAAAGACTTGAATTATTACTACCAAGACGGTGAAAGTCGTCGTTTTGTCTTAAAGAATACTAATGTTTCCTTTGACAAAGGAAAATTTTACACGATATTAGGACAATCCGGGTCTGGAAAAACGACGCTGTTGTCTTTACTTAGTGCAATGGATACGCCACACAACGGAGAAGTTGTTTTCGATGGAAAAAACATTCTAGAAATTGGACATGATAATTATCGCAGAAATAAAGTTGGTATTATTTTTCAAAGCTACAACCTGATACCTACCTTTACCGCCGTTGAGAATGTATTAGTTTCTATGTCTATTACCGAAAATGAATTACCAGATGATCACAAAACTGTTGCATATAATTTGTTAGATTATATTGGCATTTCCCAAGATAAAGCAAATCGCACGGTTAATAAACTGTCAGGTGGAGAGCAGCAACGTGTGGCCATTGCACGAGCGCTATCTACTAACGTTGAACTAATTCTTGCCGATGAGCCTACCGGAAATCTAGATGAAGAAATGGAACAGGAAATCATCGATATTTTTAAGAAATTGGCACATGAGCATAAAAAGTGTGTGATTATGGTTACGCACTCCAATGATATTGCGGAACAGTCTGACCAAACATTTTATTTAAAGAAAGGCGTCTTGAATACCAATGAGTGATTTTCTTTCTAATTTTGACAAAGATAATTACGATAAACTGCCTAAAGAAGAAACGTTTCCTACTGAGCAAAAAAGCGTGAGAAATTCTCCACGTGACAACCATGAACATATTGAAATAGATCCAGATTACCAATGGAAGAAACGCAAGAAATTAATCATTTATATTGCTCTTGGAGTTCTTGCATTATTGTTAATTGCCTTCTTATACTACAGCATTCGCTATGTCGATATGGAGGATTTTGTTGGCGGGCCTGTTGCCGATGCAAGAGCATGGGCAGATGAGAACGATATGGAGATAGAATTAACGCAGGAACACAGTATGGAATATGATGCCAATCATATTATCGAACAAGGCATAGCGGAAGGAAAAAAGGTTAAAAAAGGATCAACGATTACCCTAACCAGTAGCATTGGTGCAGATCCAGAAGAGCATATTGAATTACCTGAATTTTCCGAAATGACTAGAAGCGAAGTCGAAGCTTGGAAGGAAGAAAACAGAGCAGAAAACTTACAAATTGTTACGGAGTTCAGTGATGAAGTGGAAGAAGGAGAATTCACCCGCTTCGTTATGAGAGATGAAGATATAAGCGAAGAAGAGTATCGCCGCCAAGATAATGCAAGTGTTTATTTCTCCAAAGGGGAAGAAGTCTTTGAAGAAGATATAGAAGTACCTGATTTTGTTAATAAAGGCAAACAAGAAGTAGAGCAATGGGCTGATACCAACGAAATTGAAATAACCTACAACGAAGAAGCATCCAATGACATTGAAGCTGGTTTAGTTAGTAAGCAAAATATTGATCCTGAAACAATGATTGCCAAAAAGGACGAAATGGAAGTCACGATTTCACTTGGAAAATCTGTTGAAGTACCGAATTTTGCGTCGCTCTCCATGGAAGAGGCGGCAAGCTATGAAGGTCTATCCGTAACAGTGAGACAACGATTCCATAATAAAGTAAAATACGGAAATTTAATCGCCCAATCTATTGAACCAGGAACAGAATTAACCGATCAAGATAATAAAAGTATTACTGTCACTTATTCAGAGGGCAAACCATATTTAAGAGATTACCGTGGACAATTAGAAGGAGATTTACCACGTTTGTTCTATGAGGACTATCAATCCAAAGGAGCAGATATCTCCTACATCGTTAAATATGTCGATGCACCTGAAGTGAAGGGTACAATTGTCGGGATGAGCAACTTTAATTCCTTTGTTTCGATGGACTACACCGTAGAAATTCGCGTAAGCAACAATAAAGACGCTGATCCTGGAGCCTTTGACAGCCCAGGTGGAAATGAAGCACCTGAAGAAATCGAAGAAGAGTTAAGTCCGGAAACAGAGGAACCGGCAGAAGAACAGATCGAGAAATAAGAAAAGCGCAGAGCGCCCGTTTAGAAACGTAGCGACTTCAGCATCAACTGAGATAAAGGAATCACGGTGAGTTTACGAACCGATGATGACTTATCGTAGGGCGATTCGTGAAGTCGCCTAGTTTTTGGCGCTCGGAGCTAGACATCTGCGCAAATTTTATACTTTCTTATCCTATAAAAAAATCTCCTGATAGTTGTGAATTTACTATCAGGAGATTTTATAAGATTAATGAATTATCAGCAAAAAATTACTAAGATCTATCCTTGGGGAAAGATATCATATTCCATCCTTTTGGCCGTTTCTTCTGCAACTTTTCTTCCATAGATACGAGAGATAAGGTGAAAAGACATATCAATCCCTGCTGAAATCCCCCCAGAAGTAATAACCTTCCCCTCATCTATGAACTTTACATTACGCTGAACAGCTACCAACGGAAACTCCTTTGCCAATCTGTCTTGGTCCATCCAATGTGTCGTTGCCTTCCTTCCATTTAATAATCCTGCTTTAGCTAAGAGTAATGCTCCTGTGCATACAGATGCGATACATTCGACTTGTGAGTATTGCTGATTAATCCACTGAATCAGGTTAGAATTATTTATTTCAATTTCTTCTGCACCGTAACCTCCTGGCACAACCAAAATATCTAATGCAGGATGATGATGAAAATTATAATCCGGGCTCACTCTCAGACCATTTCTGGCTTTAATCATTTCTCCATCTTCTGAAATAGTGATCACGTTAAAAGTCTTTGTTTCTAAATCCGTTTTCGCTGTTAATGAAAAAACTTCAAATGGCCCTGCAAAATCCAATACCTCTACCTCATTAAATAGTAAAATACCAACTGTACGTTGTGACATATTTTTCTCCACTCTTTCCGGTATTAAATATAAATTAAATTAGTTTGGAAGACTCTTGTCTCCCACATCCATGAACAAAATAGTCGATTAGATAGAACTTTGTACTATATCAACTTCTTCATAATATTCCTCCAGAAACTTCTCGATTTGCTGATTCATTTTTGATAGATATTCTTCTGAAGGAAAATGTCCCATTTCATAACTTTTAAATGCGACTAGATTAGGAATAATCTCTTTGGCTCTATGATGTATTTTGCTTTCGGGAAAGTAGACATCCTTTGTCCCAGCTATCACTAAGGTAGGAGCATTATAGTTTACTAACTCTTCCTTTTCTGTCAGCTTCGGCATGTTCTGTTCTAGCTTTACATATTTCATCACATCGCCGATCAACTCTACATCGATTTCTTTCATGCTGTTATCCGACATTACATTTGTCATTTTTTGGAGATGTTTGTTAGATGAGGTGATACGGAAACAAATAAGCGGGTATAATATATCCCTTATCATTTGCCATTTAGAACCGAGTTTTAATCCAGCTGGTGCAACTAAAACAGCAGATGCTATCTTGTCAGGTATAAAAGTAGCTAACCTTAGTATTATCCCACCACCATAAGACGGACCAATAAATGCACTTTTCGAGATTTGATAGTGATTCATTAATTCCTCAATCCAACGGGCAAAACTCTGATCCTTAGCAGATACTCGATTTTCCGCACTAAATCCCGGATGACCAACTGTATCTGGGGCATAAATTCGATATTGCTCTGCTAATGGAGAAAACCATGAAAGCGTCATGGGATTAATACAGTTACCACCTTGAAGAATAATAACAGGCTGAGCATTTTCTGAACCAGCTACAAGTATATGGGTTGTGCCAAAGCTTGTATCGACATATTCCCGTTCTACATCGAAAGGGAGATTGTCCAAATACTTTTCGTACTTCTCAGTTATTATTCGTTTGCCTTCTTTACTCTTATAGATAGTTGTCATCTTACACCTCTCTTTTATCCAATCGGAAATTGATAACCTTTATATTCAAATTTTTTAGTAAATCCTAACTTCTCAGCAACCGCAACAGATGGACTATTCTCTACCATGCAATCCCAATATGGTATTTCATTTTTCTCGAAACATTCTTGCACAAAAAGATGAGCAGCCTTTTGTGCTAACTTTTGGCCTTGATGCCCTTCTACTGTTTCGATATTTATGCACTGATGTTTGTTAGCCACAAAACCAGAAAAACAAATACTGACGATCTGATGATCATAAACCATACAATAACCAATACCTATTTCAAAAAAACGTGAAGATGAAGTCCAAAACTCTGAAAGATTGCTGTGTAAGAATTCCATATTTTCAATCGCATTATTTTCATGAAGTTCCTTATCTATTTTCATCATTTGATATTGGTGATCCATAATTGGCTCTTTGTCTGCTCTATAATTCGCTTGAGAGAGCTGATATACTCGCTGCCGCCAACTTTCTAATTTTCGGTGCTTAAAGATGTTTTCTATCACTGGGTTCCATTCCGGATGATGTGCTATTATTTCTAGATCATTCAAGCCTTGCATTTTTGCTTCGGGGGAAATATTTTTCTCTATGAAGTGATCTAATTGTTTTCTAAACACCACGTTTTTCCCATTGCCTAATAAAAAAAATCCATCATTATTCCCAAGCCACAGCAATGCAGCATCAGGAGATTCTGGGTTGTCTACAAAGATACGCCCTGGATTATTTCCCAGAATGACAGCTTCCACTTCCATATGCCCATCTTTGTTTATCAAATGCTGACACCTATTAAAATCACTCATTTTTAATTCAGAGATCATTGCTATATCTCCTTCCCCATTATGATTTTCCCTTTTATCCCCACCATATCATACCATAAAATTCCACTAAAAAACTCAATCCATTCCTAAACAGTTTTGGATTGAGTTCCTCATTAAAGCGCTTTCCTTTATTTAGTTTATAAATTGGAAGTTAAGCTCTGACATCGGCCAATAACGGATATCTACTTTTCCTACCACTGTTTCTTCTTTCACGAAACCAATCGCTCTGCTGTCATAGCTTTTCGTTCGGTTGTCCCCTAATACAAACAAATTCCCTTCTGGTACGACTTCTTCACCGGTTATTTCTTCTAAAGTAAAATCTTCTGTAAGTACTTTATTCGGTTCCCGATATGGATCCAAATATGGTTCATCAATTGCTTCTCCATTGATATATAACCTATCATCTTGATAAGCAATATGATCACCAGGTTTTCCGATTACCCTTTTCACATAATCTTCCTTATCATTGGCGTGGAAAACAATGACATCAAAACGGTTGATATCTTTTAAATCATATACTATCTTATTGACCATTAATAAATTTCCATCATGCAGTGTTGGTTCCATCGACTTACCATTTACAACATAACTTGCAAATAAATAAGATCGAAAAAAGAATGCCAACACCAATGCAATAACAACAATTCGCACAATTGACCAAATACGTTTCTTATCCATATACCTTCCCTCCAAAGGGACTCTCTTTATTAACTAATTTACCCCCTTTTGGAAGATTCTAATCCTTTTTACCTCCACTTTTTTCCTTAGCTCTTTTTTGCAGGCGTTGCTCTATATATTTACCTACGATCCAGAGTATGGAGATTCCTATTGCTAATACTATGGTTTTAACAGGATTTTGTGCAAAGGAGACTATACTATCTCCAATGAAGGATAAGGTTAAGATCATGACACCTTTTCCTAATAATACTGCCAATACAAATTGGTAAAAGCCTACTCCTGATATCGCAGCTACTAAATTAATCACCGCAGAAGGGGAAAATGGAAAACAAAGTAAAAGAAATAATGGGCCAAACCCATGACGTTCCAACCAATTGGTTACCTTTTTCACCTGTTTATTCCTGCTAATCCACTGCAATAGCCGAATATGTTTGAAACGACGAACCAACATAAATACTGCTATTGCCCCTGAACTGGCCCCTGTCCATGACAATATAAACCCTTCCAATAACCCATATGCCGCTGCATTTGTCATCACGAATACGATAACCGGCAAAAAAGGAAGAAATGCTTCAATAAATGGGAGTAAAAAACCAGGAATGGGACCTAAGCTTTCATAGCTTTGCAATAAGAAGTTTACTAACTGCCCAAACTCATTTGCTTCGACTAGATCTTTTATCTCTTCCACATCAATATTATCTAAATTACTTATATTATATGTAATCATACCTTGTTTAACTCCTTCAACTGACCAAAAAAATGAGTTATTTTCATTTTAATATTTTTTTTGCTGTTTTCCTAATCTTTCACATAAATCCTTGAATTTCTATTTGATTTTTTTACAATTGTGTTGCATTTTTTAGCGGTTCGGGTATATAATAGAACAAACGTTCCCTTGGAGGTGGAAATGGAAAATGAGATATTTAAACGAACAAGAATGGAAATTAGCATCACGTTTTCTATTTTTATCAATGGCCTTAAAGGTTATTAAACATGATTTACAAAAAATGAACCAACTATCCCCTTTTAAGATAAATGAACCATATATTGCGCTGTTGGAAAAGATGGAAAAAAACGCAACCGAAGAACGAAGAAAATTGCGCAAACAAATGCATCAGGAGAAAATTAAAGTCGTTGCAGCAGAAAAAAATGATTCATTCACATCTTACCTATTCCTCTGCAAAGGAAAAGAGGAAAAACGGAATTACTTTAATCCAGCTATTCGTAAAAAAGTCGAACTGATCTTAGAGGAATTACTTGCACATGCTTATGAATCAACGTCTTCCTCAAAAGAAGAAGTAAAGCTGTAATTTTTTTAAGAAAATAGTGAACTTTTCATCTCCGTTCATGGTATAACTAGTAAAGGAGATGATTAAAAATGCAATTAGGTTGGTGGATTAGCTTGATTGTTGTAATGATATTAGGTAATGCATTTGCGATAATCATTGCTACATTGAATAAAAAAGTAATAAAGGATCACCAGAAGAAAGTTGATTTCAAAAAATCAGATATATACTTTTACTGGACGAGATGGGATTATGTCACGATTATATGTGCTGCCTATGCATTTATCTGTATGATTGGATTAGCTACCTGCTTATTTATGGATCAAACTATCAATGACAATTGGGTACAATTTTTCCTTCACCAAACATTCATCTTTTCCTTGCTCTCATCAATATGGTTTATTACGCGATTAGCATATGTATTTAAAGGAATTAAAGAGCGGTGGTCTGATGAGTTCAAATGATAATATCCAAGTGGAGGAGTTATTTACCACTTACCATCAACAAATTTATCAGTTCACCTACCGCTACACGCAAGATGAAGCGTTAAGCTATGATATTGTCCAGGATACATTTATTAAATTTCAAAAATATCAAATGAACTTTGATCCGTCTAGATCCCATATTCGCACTTTTTTATTCAGAATTGCTTACCAGATAACAATGACGAAACTAAAAAGACGGAACAAGTTCAAAAAACTACTCCCTTTTTTATATGAACAAAACCAAAAAGAACCAGTATCACTAGAAGAAAAGATTACGATTCGCACTACCTTACAACAGCTACCACCTGAACAAAGAGCTGTAATTATTTTTACTTATTATCATGATTTAAGTCAAAAAGAGATTGCCGCTATTTTACAAATTCCGATTGGGACAGTAAAATCAAGACTACACAGTTCATTAAAAAAGCTAAAAGACCTATTGGAGGTTGATGATGATGAATAAACACGATATTCCCGATGAATTAAAACAAAAATTAGATGAATTTGAAGTAGATGTACCAGATATTCCATTGAAGAAATCATTATCACAACGGATCGCAAACTGGCTTTATGCGCCAGCGAAAAATCCGGTAGATCTTATCTCCAAGCAATGGACACCATTAACAATTGCTTTGCTTCCTATGATCATATTACTTTGTTCGATACCCTTACTATTTATTTAGCGAATAAACCTATAAACCCAATAAGGCAAGAGCCTTATTGGGTTTATTCTAGCCACCATCATCCTATCTCTTTGTATGCCATTTCGATTCCGCAATATGCTGAGAAGCCTCAAGAATGTGCTCCATTTTATTACTAAGCAAGTAGCGATACTGGGCAGTGCGGTACAATTGATTGATCATCGTAGCATAAGAAACCTCTAACACCAAGTCCCGCCCATTTTTAAAAACGACCCGTGTTAAGTGCTGCTCTATTTTTTCTATTTCGAGAACGTGTGAATGTGCAATCCATGTACAAGCTTTTCTTAAGGGGGATTCCACTGGAAAAAAGTACATCCCACTTATCCGGTCAATTGCAATTGGTGGTTTATGCGTGATGCCACTTAACATTCTTGATCCTTCAATCAACCCTTTTAAACTAATACCAAATGCTTTACAAGTAACATCCATCACTTGTTGTGTACTAAATGTCGTTTCATAATCATCTACTTCTTCATACTCAATCACACGGGTTAAAAACCTCCCATCTCCTTCATAACCGACCACTGCTAATGTCTTTGGACTGATTTCCCGAACCTTCTCCATTAAAATTTCCATTTCATTTCCTCCTTTAAATTATTCCACTATAATGTAGCAATTTTTGATAAAATTGGATATAAAATAACAAAAAATAGCGCGAAATTTCGAGTTAGACTATCAATCTAGCAGAAATTTGCTATAATTTGCTTAAAAGAGGCAACTGAGTGGTCATTTCCAACAAAATTTTCGCAAAAAAATGAGGTGAAATAATTGTGGTTTAAGAAAAAGAAAAAAGAAGCAAAAAAATTCCCTACAAAAGACATATCATTAGAAGAAGTCCGATCCGCGATTCATGAGTACAGCAGAGACTTACCTCCAAATATCCCATTGAAAATATTAATTAAAGACGACTTATCGCTAGACTATACTTTACTAGCTCCGATTTTGAAGGCGATTCCATCAAAAAAATACTATATGTCAAAAGAAACCTATGATTTATTTGAGGAAGAAGATAAACATATTGCACAAGCTTTGGATCAAGTCCAGCAAGCAGTCGATCAATATATCGCACAAAAAAAGGAATTACCGATTATTGATCATGATCCCTATCGCAGAGTGAACTTTTTTAAATTAGAACAACTTAACTTAATCAGCGAACGACCAGAAGTGGATTTTTATATTACGGACCAAGAACAGTTAGTTACGACGATAAAGCCTAAGTAAAGGGGGATGTCTATGAAAAGATCAGCTAATAAAACAAGACAACAAGCAACTTTCAATGATACCGATATTAAGGAGGAAATGGTATGCTTACTATTCCATTGATCATTTTCATATTCCCTATCATATCTATTATACTTGGGGTCGTTGGTTACTTGATACTTAAAAACCTCACTTCACCTATTATTCTAGTGATATTGCTTGGAATCATAGCTGCCCTTTTATGGTTTAACAGATCATTCGGTTTCTGGATTTTCATCTATGGATTTTTGACATTTGCAGGTGCTTTTTTAACTAAAATGGTAACTACCAAAATGAAAAGGAGGAAGCCTTTATCATGAAGGCTTCTTTTTACTTTTTAAAAAGTTTTCTTATATTTTGAAACTATTTAAATCTCGCTTTCGTCCAATGTGCGAAAGTAAGATAAATGAGAGAAGAGTGGTGTCATGACAGAACTGGAAAAAGAACAATTATTAGAAGAAACCATGATAAACTACGGTGATGATTTAGTACGGTTATCTTTCCAATATGTGAAAGATAAAGAGCTAGCTAAAGACATGGTTCAGAACACCTTTGTAAAGTGTTATAAAAACCTTGAGCAATTCAGAAATGAGGCTTCCATTAAAACATGGTTATATCGGATTGCTATCAATGAATGTAAGGACCATCTCAGGAGCTGGCATAACCGAAAAGTACAAGCAAAAAACTTTTTGGAAAATACGCTGACAATATTCTCAGCTGAAAGTAAGGTGATGGAAGCGGAGGAACAAAACGAAATTAAGGACTGTATTTTTTCACTGCCAAAAAAGTATCGAGAGGTGATTTTTCTTTATTACTACAAATCTTTTACATTGGAAGAAATAGCAATCATTACAGAAGTTAACCTTAATACGGTGAAAACTAGATTAACTCGGGCAAAACAGCGGTTAAAAGTTATAATGAAGGAGGAAAATATTTATGGTTAGTAAATTCGAGAAAGAATTATCCTCTTATTTAAATCAGGAAGATTTATCGTTTACAAAAGATGATAGAGAAAAAACATTTAACAAAATTCATAGCCAAACAACAACACAATATCATAATAAAAGTAGTTTCACACGTCCAATAGTGCCGATCATGGCAACTATAGCAGTTTTCATATTGGCTATTGCGTTAATCCCATCTTTTATTCTTAACGAAAAACAAAATTCAGAAGCAGACAAAAGTATCACATCAGCAGAAGAAGGCAATGGGGATTCTGTTTTATTGCTAATGGGTGAGGATGCAGATAGACACAGAAACCCTTTTAATCTTCTGCTTACCTTTAATTTCGATAAGGAAAGTGTAAAAGTAGTTTCCCTTCCCCGTGATTTACATGTTGACAGGTATAATGCTGAAGGTGAAAAATTCGAAAAAACAAAGCTATTACATGTTGGAGCTCATGATAACGATCCAGCAGCGAGCGTGAAAACTGTGTCTCATTATTTAGATATTCCGATTGATTACTATGCTTTGATGCCAATGGAAGAAATATTTCAATTATTAGGAATTGATGATGAAAATAAAATATATGAAATCGAAGAACAAAATAGCCTTGCCAATCTATTAGAGAAGGATCAAAAGTTTCCTGAATTAATGGAGCTTATTTCTCACCATCAAACAAATCTAACTGAAGATATTTTCAATCAAATGGAAAAGAAATCAAACCAATATGATATAATTCAGTTGGAAGAAGGGTTAAACAATATCTTTGAAGATGAGATTTACTATGTTGAATTAGAACCAAGCTTCTTAGAAAAACTAAAAAATGATTTATAGATAAGTAACCAAAAAAAGTCTTGTGTTTCCCCACAAGACTTTTACTATTGTTTCTCAAGATGATGAAACAAAATACCAACCATCCGCAAATTTAACGATTTCTTTAAAATCTCCTCCAAAGTCATGGGTAGCAGGCTTTTCATCCAGAGGCGAATGAGCAATACCTGAAAAGTTATCCAGTACTCCTCTATATGTAAAGAAAAAAACAGCTCCATCTTCTTCTACCACAATATCATTTCCACCACTTGTCACATGTGCATATTCATTTGGTAATTGAATCAATGAATCATTATAATCCACATTGGGCTTTAGATCGCCATTATCTATTTTCTCAATTACTTCTTCCCTAGCTTCTTTTTTCATATAAAAGTTCCATTTCAATATCATTTGGTTAAACGGGACAGTGAAAAAGAGAATAATTGTCACGATTTGAATTACTACCGGCTTCCATTTACGTTTAACAATCATAAGAATAACAGAAGTAATAAGCGTAATGATAAAAAAGCCATATACTGCTGTTAATATAAAGGGGAAGAAAAATGGTGTGAATGCTTCAACAATCTGCCACCTGAATATTTGAACTAGCAACACGAGCACACTACTAATGATGGAACAGACTAGAAGGTAGCGAGATAGCATGACTTCACCTCCTGTTATTGATAGTTTTTACAAAGCCTATTCTTTTCGCTTCATAGCCCAACGTTGAGTAAATTTGATGTGCATTTTTTCTTTCTTCACGATTACCACTATTAATTAATATTTTTCTCGCTCCATGTTTCTCAGCCCACTCTTCACTGGTTACAAGTAACTGTCTTCCAATTCCTTGTCCTCGAAATTTCTGATCAACAATAAATACACCAACTTGAACAAAAGTCCGATCGTGTTCATAGAAATGTTGCAGAGATACCCCTAGTAGTCCAACAATAATATTCTGTTCCTCTGCCACGAAAGTTTGATAGTTAGGTAGTGTTTGAATGGTAGCCATTCTTTGCTGAAACTGATCTTCTGTCGTAGGATAGCCTAATTGTTTCATTAAAGGTAGAATTTGTGGAACATCACTAATTTTGAAATGCCTGATAAGCATGATACACCTCCAACCTTGCTTGCGTTAGTTATGTTTTCTTTTAAATGTAATTACTATCGCAACTATTACAGCGATAGCAATAATAGCAACTACACTTATGATAACAGTTTGTATAAGTGGATACACATCTCGTTTATCTGCCTGAAATTCACCTTTTCGTACTGCTTTTTTATACTCGCCTGGACTAATTTCAACTGCAATAGCTTCCTCTGTACTTACTCCTTGTATGGAATAATATTTGGTCCCCTTTGGATAAGCATTGGAGAAATTTCCAGAGTACGTCTCCATATCTGAATACCTTGTTACTTCCCCTATCTCTTCAGCAATATTTGTAATAGATTCATCCACCACTTCATAGGTGTGATCATCCCAAACAACAAAAGGATACGCCCATGAAGTAGCAAAAACCATGTTCGTAGACAAAAAGACTCCCATCGTTATCAAGAACAAAACACGAAGAAACTGTTTCATAACGGGCTCCTTTATTTGGAGATTTATACGGTTATTTTAACATTCATTTCTAAATAATGGTATATGTTTTAATTGACATACTGTATACACATGTATACAATTAATAAAAAGAAGAGGAGATGACCAATGAACAGTGACAAATCAGATCATATCCATTTAAAAAAAAGGGGTGCTAAGACATTTCGTCGTGGGAGGGCTCTCGCTTTTTTAGAACGCTTAAAACTAAAGCGCTCGACTATTCAACAACAATTAGATCAACCCGAATTTCAGTCCATCCAACAAATATTAGTCGGTGAATTAAAGGCAATTGATATGATGATGGAAGAATTTAAACAGTTGTTTGAATTAGATGAAACAGAAACGCACAATCAAAAGGGATGTGATCAGAATGAAGAAAATTAATCAGTATATTGACTCCGTTTTTAATCCGCAAGATAGTTTACTGGAAGGTGTGATTACCTCCATCAAGGAAAATGGAATGCCTAATATTTCTGTATCAGCTTCTTCTGGAAAATTTTTAACGATGTTAGTGTCGATTTCAGGTGCTAAACATGTGCTGGAAATTGGGGCACTTGGTGGATATAGTGGGATATGTCTTGCAAGAGGTTTTGGACCAAATGGCTCGCTCACCTCTTTAGAATTAGAGGAGAAATATGCAAAGTTAGCGGAAAGTAACCTCGCTAAAGCAGGTTTCAAAGACCAGGTTACATACTTAACAGGTCCTGCTTTAGAAAGTCTTGAAAAGCTGGAAGCAGAAAATAAACGATTTGACTTTTTCTTTATTGATGCTGATAAAGGAAATTATCCGAATTATTTGGAACGATGCATTAAACTGGCGAACCCCAATGCTGTGCTTGCTATCGATAATGTGTTGGTAAGAGGTAGTGTCGCTGATCAGAGCATAGACACCAAACGTTATACCACATTGATGAAGGAGTTTAATCAAACAGTCGCAGATCATCCACAATTAGAATCCATACTCGTTCCGATTGGTGATGGTATTACCATAGCCCAAGTAAAATAAAGAATGAAGGACATCCTTTGTCCTTCATTCTTTCATAAGAGCACTTTTTTTCATATTGGTCTTTTTTGTCCTCGAGGAATGCTAGAGCACCCCGTTATTGCCTCTCTACCGGTATCCAAATCTCACTTTTAAAGTCTGGCGAATCAAAATCGCTATTTTCATTCCAAAGAATCTCTGGACCTTTCGTTTGCTGATAATTGGATGATGGGAACCATTCAGCGTAAATTCTCCCCCATGTCTCCTGCAAATGTTGTGGGAACGGACCAATTGATTCGAAAACTGCCCAAGTAAAGGCCGGAACCTCTAAAGCAGCCCATTGTTCTGGGCACTCTTCTGTTGTAGCAACCCCAATATAATGATCCAGCTCTCCTTTTTCCTCCATACGTCCTTCTGAGAAATTGGTGGATGCTTGAATGATCCCATTAGGTTTTGTGTTCGAGAGCTCTTTCAATTGCTCGATTTTCTCCTTGTTCAGTGATTTCCACATGGCGGTGATCTCTGGATTCTCTCCTTCAAAAATAATTGGCACCCGTTTTTGCACACCAACAATTCGGAAGGGATTCTTTTCTTCGATACGATAGTTCATCTCATTTCCTCCTTCAATTGATAATCGGAAGATCATTTTTGGAAAAGATTTCAGTGGTGAACCATGCTGTTTTGCATCTGACGGTTTAATGCCGTGCAAAGCTTGAAAAGCTCTGGCAAAAGAATCAGGAGATTGATAGCCATATTTAATGGCAATATCAATTACTCTAGCATCGCTATTTTGTAGTTCAAATGCTGCGACAGTTAAGCGTCGACGGCGAATATATTCCGATAAAGTAATACCTGCCAGAAAAGAAAACATTCGCTTAAAATGGTATTCAGAACAATAGGCAATACTCGCTATTTTTGTGTAATCTATTTCATTAGTTAAATTCTCCTCGATATATTCCAATGCCTTGTTCATTTCTAGTAATCCATTCATCAAAATGACCTCCCTTGATTAAAGAATAGCAGGAATAAAAGAAGCTCTTCCGACTTTTGGTGCACAAAAGTGTCGGATCGAAAAGACCCTCGACTTTCAATCGAGGGTCTCACTTATGATGCATGATATATAATCTGTTCCCATTTATGATTAGCTTGATCGATGGTGTTATTAACATCTTGGTTGAGACGCTTTAACTGCGAAATCGTCTCCTCTACTTTTTGATACATTTCACTGACTTGTTGTTCTGACTGGTTGATTTTGTCTTGCACAAACCAGTCCATGATAAGACCGTCGAAAAAATAATCAGCGAAGGTTAACCCGCCAGAAATCTCGACATTAGCTTGAAATGATTTGCCAATGTCATTTAACTCATGTGAAAATTTCCGTAATAACCGCTGGGCATCGTGTGTTGCTTGTTTAGCATCATCAATATGACTATGTTTTAAAGAAGTCGAAATTAAGCCACCGCCAAACATATCGACCGTTCCCCAGTTTTTCGCACTATCTAGAGAAGAGAGAGCTGATGATAGCGCACGTTTTACTTTTTCTCCTGCATCAATCGCTTCGGCAATTTCAGATTTCTCATCTTGCATGTTTCCCAATTTTTCTAATACTTCAAGTGCTTGTTGTCCACTTTCATGATTGGTATCTAATAAGTGATGATATTTCTCTTCTAATAAGTGCTGATAACGAACATCAGGCTCTCCCAATTCACGAATTTGTTGATCTAATGCGGAGATATCCTCTTGCAAGTCCTGAACAGACGCTTTCGCTTCCTGGTAGCGTAATTGTGCTCTTGCGACTTCCTGTTTCTCTTCATCAAGTTTTTCCAACTTTTGACCAGTGATCGAATAAAAAATATTCGCTACACTAAAGGATTCTAGTTTTTCGACATCCACTTTCTCATCTTGCAATTGTTGATAGAATTCCTGCTTTTGCTTCTCCAATTTTTCTAATTCAACTGCTAATTCTTTTCGCTCGTGCTTTAGTCGATTTAATTTTCGCTTGTCTTCTTGAGCTTTTACTATTTTTTGATAATAAGTATCCAATTCAACCACCTCTACTCTATATACGAATTAAATTACGGGTTCGTTTCACGATTTTCAATTTCTTTGGTGATTCGGTCGATACGATCCGCTATTGATGGATGACTGGAACGGAACCATCGAATCCATGGAGATGGAGAAATATCTGCTTTCGATTGTTCAGCAAGTAGTCTATAGCTTGTCAATGCTGGATATAAATCTTCCGTATGATTAATCGCATATTGGTCTGCTTGATTTTCCATTTCTCGAGATACCCATTGTGACAAAGGCTGCAAAAGCATGAGTATAGCTACTGTCATGAATAATAATTTTGTTAAAGATGACAAAGAATAGACACTTTTCCAAGAGCGAGTCCACTGTTGTAATACTATTAATACAACAAGTGTTAACAAAAGATATAAACCTACTCCCCAGTATACGTGATGGTAGATGTAGTGCGCGATCTCATGGGCCATAATAAATAAAATTTCATTCTGCTGCATACCAGCAATGGTGGTGTCCCATAATACAATACGAGCATGATTGAAAATACCTGTCACATAAGCATTATAGGTGGACACTTTCTCACTTTTATTGACAACAAGTAGTGTTGCTTCATTAATTCCTGCATCTGCCGTTAACGTTTCGATTTCTTCTCGCAACTCTCCTTCTGGCAATAGGGTGAAATCATCGAAAAGTGGATCAATCCAAATCGGTTGCACGAAGACAACGAACAAGACTACCGGGATCGCAAGGAACCAAAGAATCACACCCCAGATTTTCGGCCATCTTTTCATAACGGTTCGTGTAATCAGGACAATGAACGAAAGGGATAACCACAACATTCCCGTATGTAGTAATTGTTCAACTAGCCATGAAAGAAATCCTTGCGTTCCAATTCCTTCTCTTACCCCGATCCTATACCAAAGAAAGCGAAAAGGAAAATGGATCAGATAATCTATCACGGTAAGTAGCGTAACATATAACAGCACCTTTTTTATTTCTGATCGAATTTGTTCCAGTTGTTCTATCCAATTTGTTTTCTTGATTAGCATGTATAACATCAATAGCTGTAATGGCCACATCGCAAAGAAAAAAGCGTGTGCTAATGCTCCATAACGTGTATCACTAAATGATGTAAGTGGATAAAAATAATAAAAGTAGAGAAAAATCAGCATTACATATACTGTATATCCTATCATCCATTTTTTCATCGATATAAGCCCCTAAACGTAAAAGTTATTACTATTATATGGATAAAATTTGTATTTTTAATCTTATCATTTTATCTTTTTTTGAAAAAACTAAACAAACAGGATTAAATTAAAAAATCCTCCCATCAAACTAGAGTGACCCAATAATATGAGACAGGAAAAAACACCCCCAGAGTCGTATTAATTATTTATCGACATTTGGAGGTGTTTTTTGTTATGGGGAAGAAGATGGTTTATCCTGAAGAAATTAAAAGAGAAGTGATACGCTTAAAACTTTCTGGGGAACTAACGAACAAAGAGATTATGGAGAAGTTTGGTATTAAAAATAAGACACAAATCAAAACTTGGATGAGATGGTATAGGAATGGTGAGGAGCACAGGTTAGCTCAACCAATTGGAAAACAATATGCTTT
>NZ_KB898673.1:0-12993 GCF_000377765.1 Gracilibacillus lacisalsi DSM 19029
ATCCCTAAGTAGTACATGTAAACACCACCCGTGTGATAGATTAATCAGAAAAGAGGAATCCTCCGCATCTTTATAGCTATCCATCCTCGTTCGATATTCGACAACGTCTGTGTCATCCAGCTGATACGAATCATTCTATAAAGAAGGAGGCATCAGACTTTCCGACGAAGACTAAGCTTCAAGGGAAGTAACGATACCTCCATCTGATTACCCCCATTATACAATTTCATGGGGATACCTTAAAATTAAGGTTGCCTATATCATACGAGGGAAGTGGGCGGCAGCCGGAGTGGTAGTTATCATCACGATATATTTCAAAATTATCTCTTAGGTGAACGTACATCTAATTACCACATTACTTCGCAGTTTATATCTACTGTGGAATATATCATTAAATCTAGAAAGGTGATTGGTTTGGTTTAGGGTAAATATATCTATTGAATACAAAAAGAAGAGCCGATGACATATCTCATCGGCCAAAAGAAAAAGGGGCTATCATTTTGTGAGAAAGCAATCTTTGCAGCATTGCTCAATTTGGAACACTTTTAATATATCAAATAAATGAAAAGCTGGTGTTAAGTATCAGTTAAGATCATGTAAAGTTTTTCCTGAATCTATGATTAATCGTTATAATGTTAGATAATAGTTTTAGAGGAGGAGTTATCATGAAGACAGTTTCGATTTGTATAACAAGTGATGTGCATGGTCATATCATGCCAACGAATTATCGCAACAATCAAGAAGAACAGCTCGGTCTAGCAAAAGTAGCTACAATTTTGAAAAAAATAAGAGAGAAAAACCATACAATCTTAATAGATAATGGCGACTTTATTCAAGGAAGTCCATTCACCTATTATTTTGCCAAAAAGCAAGCAGATCAACCTAGTCCGATGATTAAAGTTGCTAACCAACTAAACTATGATCTAGCGGTAATTGGTAATCATGAATTTAATTATGGACTGCCATATTTACAAGAGGCTGTCGAAGCTTCTGACTTTCCTTGGCTCTCCGCTAATATAGTAGATAATAGTACGAATCAACCTTTTTTAGGTAAGCCTTATATCATCAAGGAAATTGCGGGAATACGTATTGCTATATTAGGATTAACCACACATTACATACCAAATTGGGAGGATCCCAATCATATTAAAAACCTTACTTTTGACGATGCTTGTAAGACTGCAAAAAAATGGGTAGCAAAAATTCGTGAAACAGAAGTACCAGATGTGATGGTCGTCAGTTATCACGGGGGATTAGAACGTGATCCTCAAACAGGTGAACCGACAGAAGAGCTCACAGGAGAAAATCAAGGTTATCAAATTTGTCGGGAAGTAGAAGGAATAGATATCTGTATTACGGGCCATCAACATCGTTATTTAACAGAGAAGATTAATGGAGTAACAGTTGTTCAACCTGGCAATAATGGTCAAGCGATCGCAGAAATAAAGCTAGAATTCGATCAAACGATCCAATCGATTACATCTACTCTGCATCGTGTAGATGAACAGACAGAAGTAGATCGCCAAGTGGAATATAGTATACGGGAAGAGGAAAGACAAGTTCAAGCTTTCTTAGATCAAACCATTACAACGGTAAAGGGTGATATGGAAATAAGCAATCCGATGAAAGTACGATTACATGGTCATCCTTTTATTAACTATATTAATCAATTGCAGATGAATGTAGCGGAAGCAGACATTTCGTGTACCGCATTATTTCATGATCTGTCACCAGGATTTCCACAGCAAATAACGATGAGAGATATTGTATCGAATTATATTTATCCCAATACATTAAAAGTACTGAAACTAACAGGGCAAGATATAAAAGATGCATTAGAGAAATCCGCTAGTTTCTTTCAAGTGGAAAATAATCAAATAGAGATTAATCCAGCTTATTTGAACCCAAAACCACAACCTTATAATTATGATATGTGGCAAGGTATTTACTACGAAGTGAAGCTGTCGAATCCAATTGGTGAACGAGTGATAAGGTTGGAATATCAAGGTGAGCCACTTGATTTAAATCAGGAATTTCAAGTTGTTATGAACAATTATCGTGCCAGTGGTGGCGGAGACTATTATATGTTTAAAAATAAAGAAGTGGTGAAAGATATCCCAATAGACATGACAGAATTGATTGCTGACGATCTTTTGAAACGGGACGAACTTGTTCCTGATCAAACTAGTTATTTTCGTATATTCGCATAATGATAGATTAAAAAAATAGTATAAAGATAGAAAAATATTACGAATTGACGTATAAAACACGCCATTGTTGCCCCATAATGACAAATGTGACAAGCATTTGTAACATCGTAATTTTTGTTACAGACTCTTAAATTCACTGTAACCACAAAGGGTATTTCGATGTGTTATATTGGTGCTTGTCAACATTGAAAGGAGGCAACTATGATGCGAAGGTTTTTA
Organism: Gracilibacillus lacisalsi DSM 19029; assembly: GCF_000377765.1. GTDB lineage: Bacteria > Bacillota > Bacilli > Bacillales > Amphibacillaceae > Gracilibacillus > Gracilibacillus lacisalsi. The sequence continues at coordinate 2,430 of NZ_KB898673.1, forward strand.
GTGTCAGTAGGTTTTGTTACAACTAGCTTCTTTTTTGTGCTACCAATTTCGGCAGCGGAATACGAGGTAGAAAAAGGAGATAGTTTGTGGGACATTGCACAAGAACATAACACAACAGTTGCAGATTTAAAGGAGATTAACGAGCTAGATTCAGACTTAATTCTTCCAAAACAAATTTTAGAGATAGATAGAGAAATTAATTACACTGTCGAAAGAGGTGATTCATTAAGTGAAATCGCTCATGAGTATGACGTAACGGTTAGCGATTTAAAAGAATGGAATAACCTCGAAACAGATTTAATTATTATTGATGAAGAATTAATCATCAAGGATGTAAACAAAGAACAGTCTGAAGAACATCAAGATGAGGAAACGAAGGAAGTAAATCAGACAGAAGAAACGCCAGAAGCTACAGAGCCAAAGGTCGAAAAACAAGCGAATACAGCAAAAGAAGAATCTTCTGACGACCAAACTGGTGAAACCATCTCAGTATCAGCAACCGCATATACTGCAGAATGTGATGGTTGTTCTGGTGTCACTTCTACAGGGATTGACTTATTAGAAAATCCTAACATGAAAGTAATTGCAGTAGACCCTAACGTTATTCCACTTGGAAGTAGAGTACATGTGGAAGGTTACGGAGAAGCAATTGCAGGAGATACTGGTGGAGCAATCAAAGGGAACAAAATCGACATTCATGTTCCAACGAAAGACGAAGCCTACGACTGGGGCGTCCGCACTGTCGACGTCACAATATTAGACTAGTAAATTCATCAGAAAACTCTCTCGTTTTAATACGGGGGAGTTTTTTTTGTTCTCTGGAAAGGGAAGTGGGCAGCCGGAGTGGTGGTCAAGCTGTTAAAATATTTCATAATGGATGCTAGAGAAATAGTAAATCTTTATCCTTTAGTGATAAGAATTAAACGGATTTTGCTCAGTTTTTCTATCGAATGTGCACAAAAACAAATAAAATCAAAAACAATTAAAAAAAACCACAGATTAATAGTTGCTATTTCAGGGTAAATATCTTATAATTTTAACAACGTTGTTATTATAAAACTGCAAGCGATTACAAAAATAACATTGGGAGTGTGCGAAGTGAAGAAAAAATATGTTTTAGTTGGAACCGGTGGCCGTGCAGAGTTTTTCTATGGAGCAATGGTGCGTGATTTTCAGGAAACCTGTGAATTAGTAGCTTTTTGTGATACCAATCAAACACGATTAGACTATGCTAACAAACTATTAAAAGACAAATATGGAGTTTCAGAAATTAATACGTATACAGCTGATCAATTTGATGAAATGATTGCAACGGAAAAACCAGACATTGTCATTGTGACCTCAATGGATAGAACACATCATCGATATATAATCCGTGCAATGGAATTAGGCTGTGATGCGATTACGGAAAAACCGATGACAGTCGATGAAGAGAAAACACAAGCAATTATTGATGCAATTGAACGCACTGGTCAAAATGTTCGCGTTACATTCAATTATCGTTATGCACCACATAATACGAAGATCCGTGAGTTAATTCGCGATGGTGTAATTGGTCAGGTTAATTCTGTTCATTTTGAGTGGGCATTGGATACACAGCATGGAGCAGATTATTTCCGTCGTTGGCATCGTGATAAACGTAACAGTGGTGGTTTACTCGTTCACAAATCCACACACCACTTTGACCTGGTTAACTTCTGGCTCAACACAGAACCAGATGTAGTGTATGCAACAGGCGGACTTCGTTTTTACGGAAAAGAAAATGCCGAAGAACGAGGCGTGACGAAATTCTATGAACGAGCACATGGAAGTGAGTATGCAAAAAATGACCCTTTTGCAATCGACTTAGAATCTAATGAACATTTGAAATCGATGTATTTAGATGCTGAAAAAGAAGACGGATATCACCGTGATCAAAGTGTGTTTGGAGATGGAATTAACATTGAAGACACATTAGGTGTAAATGTGACGTACAAAAACAAAGCGATTCTAACTTATTCCTTAAATGCATACTTACCGTGGGAAGGCTTCCAGATTGCCTTTAATGGTACAGAAGGACGAATTGAAGTACAGGTGCGTGAACAATCTTATATTAATTCAGGTGGTAATAAGAGTGATGAGGGAAAACTTAGCGGTAAATCAATCCGAGTATTACCGATGTTTGGCGAACCATATGAAGTAGAAGTGGAAGAAAAAGAAGGTGGCCATGGCGGGGGTGATCCAGAATTATTAAATGATTTATTTGGGGTACCAAAAGAGGATGAATTTAACCGTGCTGCATCACATATTGATGGTGCCATTTCGATTTTAACTGGCATTGCTGGAAATAAATCGTTAGCAACAGGGCAAGCAGTAAAAGTCGATGATCTAGTAGATTTGAAAAGGAAATAATCGATAAAAGGCTGTTGACTACACTTCGTCAACAGCCTTTTATTGATACACTGATCAAAGTCTTACTGCATATTTCTTCTATTGATCTTGCTCCATTTCAATTACATCATCATTTATAGACTGTTCGTTAGTAGAAAATCCAATCACACCGAAGCATGCGATTAATAGAAGAAATAACACTACTAATAATTTTCTCATCTGTTATCCCTCCTAATTTGTAAATCCAATCTATATTGTATATGATAATCGGTATAATAACTATGTAATTTCTGTGGAAAAACGCACAAAATTATGAATGGAGGATAAAAATTGGTAAATAACCTGCAAGAAGCAGAGGTAGTCCGGTTAGAGAGTATAGGAGAAGGATCCCGGGTCTGTTTAGATTTAGTGGATCATCTTGCCCCGACTGAAGGAATATTGTTGGGAAATACAGGGCATGGCTACTTTTTGGTATTAGCGGAAAATCGGACAACCGATACATATCCAGCCAGACCATTTCGTATCAATAGTGGAGCCATTCATCATTATGTTCTTAAAGAGGATGAAAAGACAGCTTATTTAGCGGAACTGAAACCGGGTGACGTCATCACGGTATATAATGAAGAAGGGAAAATGCGTAAAATTGCCATCGGCCGAGTAAAAATAGAAAAGCGCCCCCTTATGCGAGTGGTAGCAAAAGTTGGTGATACCGAGATTTCAGTGACTCTTCAAGAAGCAGACAGTGTTCATGTATTAACTCCTGAACACAAGGAAAAACCAGCCATCACACTCCAAGAAGGTGAACGAATTCTAGTAAAACTTGATCAACCTGGTCGGCATCTTGGTGAGAAAATAGAGGAAGAGATAATCGAGTTTTAATATTGTGTAAATTTTCCGAAAACTCAAAAGAAAGTTGTTGACAAAATATTAAGAGCGTACTATGATAGTAACAACATTTAAAAACGTGATGGCATTGACGAAGAGAAGTAGCTTATACTCAAGCACTAAAGAGAGCTGATGGTAGGTGCGAATCAGTGTGCAAGATAAGTGAATGGACTTCTGAGCCCCAAACCGAACGATCATCTAGTAGGCTTTGGCGAGATACCCACTCGTTGCAAAAGGGAAGCGTTGATCAGACGTGATAAGTGAGCTGTATGAATGTGCAGCTAATAAAGGTGGTACCACGGGTTTCCTCGTCCTTTTCGGATGTGGAAACCCTTTTTGTATTGTTGGAAAAAGTAAAGTGTCCAGTAAATCACGAAAAGTGTCCAGTAATTGAGTTAAAGTGTCCAGAAAACACCCGAAAGTGTCCAATAAATGAAAAAAAGTGTCCAGTAAAACCACAAAAGTGTCCAATAAAATATAAAAGAAAAATCGAGGAAAAGGAAGAGTACAATTTCCCCGCTGTATGACAGAGAGCCGGAGATGCTGAGAATCCGGTATACACGGAAATTGGAATGGACCTTTGAGAGTGCCTTGGAAATGATAGTATAAGGCAACGGTTGATCCCCGTTAATGGATAAATGAGCGGAAGGCTAGAAAGTAGCCCTCAACAAAAGGTGGCACCGCGGTAACCAAACCGTCCTTATGCAGACTTGTAAAGTTTGTATAAGGACGGTTTTTTTATATTCGGATCATCAACTTTCAAAAAAAAGGAGTCGAAACAAAATGGTTAACTATAAAAGCACGGAACTAAATGGAGATACGATCACACCGATTTCAATATTTAACAGAGTCAAAGGTAAGAAGAAATTTTTACTGGAGAGCTCTGGCAGTCACGATGAAAAGGGGAGATTTTCTTTTATCGGCCTCAATCCTTACAAAGAAATTATTGGATCGGGAACCAACACAACTGTTACGAATTATACTGCTGGAACAACTGAAACGCTCCAGCAAAAGCCATTAGAAGTTGTTAAAGCACATATTCCGAACGAAGAATTACCATTATCATACGCCTTTTACAGTGGAGCAATTGGATATATCGGTTATGATGCGATTCGACAATATGAATACATTGGTGAACTATTAGATGACGAAATGGATATGCCAGATGTTCACATGATGTTTTACCAGGATGTTATCGTTTTTGATCATATCAAACAAAAAGTTACCATCATGACAGTCAATTTAGATGGTTCAAGAGATGATGACCAATTAGAGGCCAACTTAGCTCAGCTACAAGATCAAATCTTAACACCGGAGCCGACAATACCTGATGAAGAGTTACTCGTTAGTTTCGAACCATCAATTGAAAAAGAAACATTCCTAAACATGGTCGAAACAGCTAAACAACATATTAAAGACGGCGATATATTCCAAGTGGTCTTATCACAACGGATGAAAGCAAGCTTCGATGCTGACCCGTTTACCTTTTATCGTAGATTGAGGGTAGCGAATCCATCACCTTATATGTATTTTATCGATTTTGATGATTATATTGTGCTTGGCGCCTCACCAGAGAGTTTAATTAAAACAACCGGACGAAATGTTGTGACAAACCCGATTGCAGGTACAAGACCAAGAGGGAAAACAAAAGCAGAAGATCAGCAATTAGCAACAGAATTATTAGCAGATGCTAAGGAATTAGCAGAACACAAAATGCTAGTAGATTTAAGTCGAAATGATCTTGGTCGCGTTTGTGAAATTGGTTCGATCACCATTCCGAAATACATGGTGATTGAACGTTATCAACATGTTATGCACATTGTCTCTGAAGTGCATGGTGAATTAACACAAGATTACACTGGATTAGATGCCCTAGTATCGACCCTGCCGGCAGGAACGGTTTCAGGAGCACCGAAAATTCGGGCGATGCAAATTATTAATGATCTCGAAGACAAAAAGCGAGGCGTGTACGCAGGGGCTGTCGGTTACATCAATATGAATGGTGATCTAGATTTAGCGTTAGCGATTCGTACGATGGTCATTAAAGGAAGCCAAGCTTATGTGCAAGCAGGAGCGGGGATCGTTTATGATTCTGATCCACAATCAGAATACCAGGAGACATTAAATAAGGCGAAATCGCTATTGGAGGTTAGTAAAAAATGATTTTATTAATTGATAACTATGATTCTTTCACCTACAACTTGTTTCAATATATGTCAGAGCTTGGCAAAGAAGTGAAAGTCGTCCGCAATGATAAAATAACCATCGATGAAATCAGACAACTAAAGCCGGAAGCGATTATTTTATCACCTGGACCTGGAATTCCAGAACAAGCTGGAATTTGTATCGATATAGTCAAAAGTTTATCAAGCGAGTTTCCGATTTTAGGTATTTGTCTAGGGCATCAGGCAATAGGTGCCGCGTATGGAGCAACTGTCACACATGCCGGCCAGATCAAACATGGTAAAACCTCGATGATTCGTCATCAAAACGATGAAATCTTTAATTATTTGGAACAACCATTAGAGGTGATGCGTTATCACTCTCTTGTTATTGAGAAAGATACACTTCCTGACCAGCTGTTAATAACGGCAACGGCAATGGATGATCAGGAGATCATGGCGGTGAAACATACCTATTTACCTGTTTATGGTTTACAGTTTCACCCAGAATCAATAGGAACAGGGAAAGGAAAGCAATTACTAAACAATTTCTTTGAGTCGATTAGAAAGGGGCAACAAGCATGAAAACATTTTTAAAAAAAGTGATGGAAAAAGAAGATTTGACATTAATGGAAATGGAAGAGGCTGCTAGGTATATTTTTTCAGAAGAAACAAGTGATATAGCGATTGGTGCCTTTTTATCAGCTTTGAAGACAAAAGGAGAAACAGTTGATGAAATTACTGGATTAGTCAACGTTTTGTTAGAGATTTCTCCACTTGCATTGCCCGATGACCTGACAGAGGCAATGGATAACTGTGGTACAGGAGGCGATGGTTCTCAAAGTTTTAATATCAGTACAACGTCTGCTTTTGTTATTGCAGGTGCAGGTATTACCGTTGCCAAACATGGGAATCGTAGTATTTCTAGTAAAACAGGAAGTGCAGATGTTTTAGAGCATCTCGGTGTACCATTAGAATTTACAAGACCGGAAACATATGAGATCTTAAAACAAAATGGTATTGCTTTCTTATTTGCGCCGAATGTACATCCAGCAATGAAGCGTGCGATGAAAGTGAGAAGAGAATTAGGCGTGCCGACCATTTTTAATGTAATTGGACCATTAACGAACCCGGTAAAACTAACATCACAATTGATGGGGACTTATCGTCGTGATTCATTAGAAAAAATGGCAGCTGTTTTGCATAAATTAGGTCGCAGGCGAGCATTGATTATCAATGGTGCTGGTTATATGGATGAGGCATCTTTAGCAGGTGAGAATCATTTGGTATTATTAGATCGAGGAGAAATCATGAAATTCACCCTTAAACCCGAAGAAGTGAACTTGCCTGTGGTAGAAAATGATTCAATCAGAGGTGGCGATGCGAAAGAAAATGCAGAAATTTTACGGAGTGTATTAGAAGGAAATAAAGGACCACATCGTGACACTGTTTTATTAAACGCAGGGTTAGGTATTTTCGCTAATGGTAAGGCAGGTACGGTACAAGAAGGTGTAGAAATAGCGCGAGAGTCGATTGATTCAGGTGCGGCCTTAGCCAAATTGGAGAATCTTATTACCATAAGCAATAAGATGAAACAAGAGGTGTAATATGACTATTTTAGATAAGATTTTAGCAGAAAAGGAAAAGGAAGTAGCAGATTTAAAAGAAAGCTATCAGCCTGGGCAGATCCAAGCGAAACGAGTGGATGTTTCCTTATATGATACGTTTATGAACGCAGACAAAATGAGTATTATAGCAGAAATGAAACGAGCTTCCCCGTCTAAAGGGTTAATCAATGATGGGGTCGAACCTAGTGCGCAAGGACATATCTATGAAACGTGTGGAGCAGGTGCAATTTCGGTGTTAACCGATACACCTTTTTTTCAAGGAACAATGGAAGATATGCAGGAAGTTAGAGAAGTGGTTGACATTCCGGTATTAAACAAGGACTTCATTATTGATGAAATCCAAATTGATCGTGCGTATGATGCCGGTGCAAATTTAATTCTATTAATCGCAGCCGCACTTTCTGAACAAAGATTAGCGGAATTATATCAGTATGCAAGTGAAAAGGGGTTGGAAATATTATTCGAAGTACACAATGAAGCAGAATTAGCTGTTGCTCAAAGAATCGGTGCTCAAATTATCGGGATTAATAACCGTGATTTAAAAACATTTGAAGTCGATCTTGCCACAACGGAGAGACTGGCAGAAAAAATTGATACAACGAAGACGCTATTAATTAGTGAAAGTGGCATGAAGGAAAAATCAGATGTGGAACGGGTGCAGAAAGTGGGCGCCAGAGGAATTTTAGTTGGTGAAACGATGATGCGTTCTGTCGATTTAAAAGAAACATTCGATAGTTTACGAGTACCGTTAGGAGAATAAATATGGTTCAAGTGAAAATTTGCGGGTTACAAAATATACAGGCAATTCAAACTGCGGCAGAAGCAGGTGCAGATTTTATCGGATTTGTTTTTGCCAAAAGCAAACGACGAGTGACAAAAGAACAGGCAGCAAATCTGGCACAATTTGTTCCGTCCAATGTGAAGAAAGTCGGTGTTTTTGTTAATGAAGATATCGAGGTGATTCGGGAAACCGCTCAAGCTGTCGGCTTGGATTATGTGCAATTGCACGGGGATGAATCGCCAACTTTTTGTCAGGAAATTGGCTTACCGGTAATTAAGGCATTTGAGGTTCGTGGGGCGAGTGACCTGGATAAAATCAGTTCTTATGACTGTGCGTACTATTTACTGGATAGCCCGAGCGGTAAATACCGCGGTGGCTCAGGTGAGGCATTCGACTGGCAGGTAGCAAAGGAGTTTGACTTTTTAAATAAAAAGATCTTGCTTGCAGGTGGTCTTAAAGTCGAAAACATTGAAGAAGCGATCAAAGAAGTGGCTCCTGCAGGTGTTGATGTTTCCAGTGGGGTCGAAACAAGTGGCGAAAAGGATTTAGAGAAAATAAAAGCATTTATAGATGCAGCAAAGAAAGGTGATGGAAATGGCAAACTATCAGGCGCCAAATGAAACAGGCCATTATGGTGAATACGGTGGTCGTTTTGTACCGGAAACGTTAATGCCAGCCGTTTTAGGGCTGGAAAAAGCATATCAAGAAGCTATTAAAGATGAGCAATTCTTAGCAGAATTCGATTATTATTTAAAAGAATATGTAGGGAGAGAAACACCATTATATTATGCTGAACGTTTTTCCAAAAAATTAGGCGGACCAAAGATTTACTTGAAGCGAGAAGACTTAAATCATACCGGTGCTCACAAAATTAATAATGCATTAGGACAGGCACTTTTAACATTACGAATGGGTAAGAAAAAAGTTGTCGCAGAAACCGGGGCAGGTCAACATGGTGTGGCAACAGCTACGGTATGTGCATTGCTTGGTTTAGAGTGTGTGATTTTCATGGGGAAAGAAGATGTGCGTCGTCAAAAATTGAACGTCTTCCGCATGGAGTTATTAGGTGCTCGTGTTGAAAGTGTTGATCAGGGTAGCGGTACGTTGAAGGATGCTGTAAACGAGGCATTACGCTATTGGGTAAGTAATGTGGAAGATACCCATTATATTATCGGTTCTGTAGTAGGACCGCATCCGTTTCCGCAAATAGTAAGAGACTTTCAAAGCATGATTGGTACTGAAACCAAGAAACAAGTAAAAGAAAAAGAAGGAAGCCTACCAGACGCGGTAGTTGCCTGTATCGGTGGCGGCAGTAACTCAATGGGCATGTTCTTTCCATTTGTCGAGGATGAAGAAGTCAAGCTTTATGGAGTAGAAGCAGGTGGAAAAGGCGTCGATACTGATCAGCATGCTGTTACATTAAGTTATGGAAAAAAAGGTATCTTACACGGTACGATGACTTATTTGTTACAAGATGAAAACGGACAGATTCAAGAAGCACATTCTATTTCTGCTGGTCTTGATTATCCTGGAGTAGGCCCAGAGCATAGTCACTTACGCGATATTGGCCGTGTCAACTATGTGGATATTACTGACGAAGAAGCACTCGAGGGATTACAGGAATTATCAAGAACAGAAGGAATTATTCCAGCATTGGAAAGCTCCCATGCGATTGCATATGCGATGAAACTAGCCAAGGAAATGAACGAAGATGAGGTTATGGTTATTTGTTTATCAGGCCGTGGCGATAAAGATGTGGAAACAGTAAGAGATGCATTAGGTGGTGAAGCAAATGGGTAAGGTACAAATAGATCAAGCATTTCATGACGTATTAGAACGAGGAGACAAAGCCTTTGTACCCTATATTATGGCTGGTGATGGCGGTTTAGACAAATTAGATGAACAATTAGCCTTTTTAGAAGAAGCAGGTGCAACGGTCATCGAATTAGGGATTGCCTTTTCTGACCCAGTAGCAGATGGTCCTACTATTCAAGAATCGGGCCTTCGAGCATTAGCAAATGGGGTATCACTCCGTGCTGTATTAGATAAATTAAAAGAAGGCAAAGAAGAGCGAAATATCCCAATTGTACTGATGACCTATATAAATCCGATTCATGCATATGGTGTGGATAACTTCGCTAAATCCTGTGCAGAAGCGGGAGTAGACGGCTTAATTATTCCCGATTTACCTTTAGAAGAAGAAGGAATCGTTGTTCCTGCTTTAATGGAAAACGACATTGCTCTTATTCGCTTAGCAGCACTAACCAGTACAGAAGAACGCTTAGCAGAGATCGCTAAACGTACGGAAGGCTTTCTCTATGCGGTAACAGTAACGGGAACTACTGGTGTACGATCTTCCTTCAAAGACTATCTCGGAACTCATTTAGAGTCATTACGAGCAAAAAGTAATGTTCCTGTTCTTGCAGGATTCGGTGTATCCAGTCCAGAGCATGTGCGCTCATTAACCGAGCATTGTGATGGAGTCGTAGTCGGAAGTAAAATTGTTGATTCGTTATATGAAAATGATCGAGCTGCAATCCGTGAATTAATCGATTCCGCCCGCCTGTCAAAGCAGTAACCCTAAAAAAAGTCGCTTGAGGTGCCCGCACCTCAAGCGCTTTTTTTAGTTGCAAATAAAATCCCGAAGTTGCAAATAAAATCCCGAAGTTGCAAATAAAATCCCGAAGTTGCAAATAAAATCCCGAAGTTGCAAATAAAATCCCGAAGTTGCAAATAAA
>NZ_KB898673.1:13093-109402 GCF_000377765.1 Gracilibacillus lacisalsi DSM 19029
GAAGTTGCAAATAAAATCCCGAAGTTGCAAATAAAATCCCGAAGTTGCAAATAAAATCCCGAAGTTGCAAATAAAATCCCGAAGTTGCAAATAAACCCGCGAAATCTAAACTGTAAAGCATGAAAATTTGTAAGCACAAATTTTCACATAATCTTATCTTCTTATCCAAACAACTTTCTTAGTCTATCTATATTACTAGTGTTTAGTTAGTATATCCATTAATCAAACGAACTGACATTATAGAAAAAATATAGTTGAATCTAAAAAAAGGATATGTTTTTATAAAAAAAGTGAATTCACACACTATGTATATAATGGCATACTGTAAATAAGTTCTATTGCAATAGATCGAAAACATGTACGAACAAGAAATAAAGAAACTTATTTATTACCTAAATGTTGTAAGCGATATCATTAATTGTTTGATTTATCGAGGGAGGTGGCGAATATTTAAGTGTTTTAGCTCACCATAATATTCTGTGATTTTCCATTATGTACATTTTTAAACTCTTTAAAAACTTCATTTTTAGTTTTATATATTCATAGTTTGACCTGAAAAATATGCGTATCAATTTGTTTAGTAGTGAAGAATGAATGAGGGGGAATTAGGTGTGAAGAACAAAATTATTTTATTTATCACAATTTGCTTGATGCTTATATTAGCAGCTTGTAGTAATGACGAAACCAGTAATGAGCCCGAAGAAACCGAAGATGGAAAGGTTGTTTTAACAGGGCTGATTACAAAGCACCCATTAACCAAAGACCTTGAAGACATGGAATGGTTAGCAGAAGTAGAAGAACGAGCAGGTGTAGAAATCCAATGGGAAGAAGTTACTGCTGACTGGGATCAAAAGAAAGGTGCCATGTTAGCAGGTGGTGATATTCCTGATATTATCGTCGGTCCAAATGCGATCACAGATGCAGACTTTGCACAGTTCCCTGGTTTATTTGCAGACTTAAAACCATTGATAGAAGAACATGGACCAAATATCCAAGCTATGTTTGAGGAACAACCAGAAACGGAATTACTTTCAACACAAACGGATGGAGAAATTTATGGCTTATCCAAATATCAACAGTTCTGGCCAGAAACAGCTACCATGCAATTTATTAATCAACAATGGCTAGACAATCTAGGGTTAGATACCCCAACGAATTGGGATGAATTGTTTGACGTATTAATGGCTTTTAAAGAAGAGGATGCCAATGAAAATGGTGATCCAAATGATGAGATTCCAATGGACTTTGCCCCAGTTGCGGAAACTGGATTTGGTTATTTCCATCCAACTGTATTACTTGGCAGTATGGGAATGACAGTAACTGGTGGTGGTGGCCAAGGTTACTTCCTGGAAGACGGTGAAGTGAAAAACTTCTTTGTTGATGAGAGATACAAAACATTCGTTTCCTTTTTAAATAAATTATATGAAAACGGTTTAATAAATGATGAAGCTTTTACACAAGATTATTCACAATATCAGGCTTTAGCACGTGGTGAAGGTGAAGATGCCAAAATAGGTTATACATTTGGTTGGGAAAAAACAGACAGATTCGGTTTAGGTGTTGCAGATCAATACGAAACGTTTGATCCGATGAAAGTTTCGGCTGATTATGACGGTGAAGTAAGCTGGTCTTATGACTATAATGAATTGAACTTCGGTGTTAACTTCATTCAAATGTCATCGGCGACAAGCAATAAAGAAGCAGCCATGAAGTTTATCAATGAACTATACGACCCTGAAGTCAGTCTCCAAGTGCTATTTGGTTCTATCGGCCCTAATATTGAAAAGACTGGAGATAACTCCTACAAGATTCTCGAACCTCAAGATGAAGAAATGGATCCAGGCACATGGAAATGGACTTCTACTTGGGCAGATAACGGTCCAATGTTCATCTCTGATCAATTAGATGTCGAATTACCTGTTGATATGCAGGCAGTAGATGAACAACAAGCACCATTTAATGATGTATTTGAATCATTGGATCGTGAAAATGATGTGTTCCCGGGAATGATGCTGAAATACTCCGAAGAGGACCATAACCAAATGACGCTTGTTAATACAGACTTTATGAATATTGCAATCTCCAAGTTTGGCGAGTGGATCACCTCAGGTGGTATTGAAGATGAGTGGGATAGCTATGTGCAACAAGTAGAACAGATGGGATTACCATCCAACATTGAGATTATCCAAGGTTACTATGATGATTACAAGGAACAATTAAATTAGAAAACTAGAAGGAGAGATATTAGCTAAAGGCTGATATCTCTCTATAAAAAAGGAGAGTCATATCATGGCCTTGACCCAAGGAACGAATACGGAGACTTTGCCCAAGGCGAAGAAAGCAACCATTCTTAATACGTTAAGAAGAGACTATCAATTGTGGTTAATGATTCTACCTGCAATCATCTGTGTAATTATATTTAATTATATTCCGATGTATGGGATTCAATTAGCATTTCGGGAATATGATTTCACGGCTGGTTTGACGGGTGGAGATTGGGCAGGACTTAAATATTTCGAACAGTTTATCAATAGTCACCTTTTTTGGGATCTGATTCGTAATACCTTACTCATCAGTATCACGACGATTGTTGTTGGTTTCCCGGCACCAATTGCACTCGCATTATTAGTAAACCAAATCAGATGGAAAAGAGGAAAACGGATCTTACAAACGACCGTTTATTTGCCTCATTTTATTTCCATCGTTGTATTAGTAGGGTTATTAAATGTAATGTTATCTCCAAATACTGGAGTTATCGGTTTATTATTAGCAAAACTAGGTGTGGAAGGCAACCTGTTAGCGTCTGTAAAAGCATTTGTTCCAATCTATGTATTATCAGATGTGTGGCAGCATGTCGGATGGAACAGCATTATTTATCTAGCCGCATTGGCTGCTGTTGATCCACAGCTATATGATGCAGCCAAAATTGATGGAGCGAATAAATGGCAAATCATTAGAAATGTAGAGATACCGGCTATCATTCCGACCATCATCATTTTATTAATACTAAACATGGGGACAGTTATCAGTACAGGATTTGAAAAAATATTCCTGATGCAAAATTCTCTCAACTTACCAATATCAGAAGTGATTGAAACATATGTTTATAAAACTGGTATCGTATCCAATCAATTTAGCTATGCCGCTGCGATTGGTCTGTTTAATACGATGATTAATTTTATGATGCTAGTTATTGTTAATACCATTGCAAAGAAAGTGGCTCGCATTAGTTTGTGGTAAATTAGCTCAAATCAATTTGAAGGAGGAAGTGCAATGCCTTCTATCACAATGAATAGAATAAGAAATAAAAAACCAACTGATTTACTATTCGATGCTACTGTAGTGGCGGTATGCATTTTAATATTCTTTATTGTAGCCTATCCGATTTATTTTATCGTGATTGCTTCGATTAGTGATCCTACTTATGTTTCAACCGGAAAAGTACTTTTTGTTCCGAAAGGTTTTAGTTTATTTGGATATGAACAGATTTTTTCCGATTCGAGAGTTTGGATTGGCTATCGCAATACATTGTTCTACGCCCTTTTTGGGACGTTCGTTAATTTATTGTTAACTTTACCGGCAGCATATGTGTTGTCACGCCATGAGTTTAAAGCTCGAAGATTTTTGATGTTTTTCTTTATCTTCACAATGTTTTTTAATGGTGGGTTAATTCCTACCTATATGTTAATGAGAGATTTAAGTTTAATTGATACGCCGTGGGTGTTTATCTTTAATCCACTTACGGTGAATGTATTTAATTTAATTATTACAAGAACATTCTTTGAGAACAACATACCGCACGAGATGTTTGAAGCTGCAACAATGGATGGCTGCTCACATTTTAAGTTTTTCTCATCGATCGTATTGCCATTGTCCAAAGCTGTAACTGCTGTAATTGGACTTTATTATCTAGTGTGGCACTGGAATGATTTCTTTACTGGGTTAATTTATATCCGTAATTACGATTTACAGCCATTGCAGATTGTGTTGCGAGATATTCTTTTATCCAATCAAGTGTTTGCCGAAGGTGCGGGGAGCGGTGGAACAGGTGGAGGTTATGCACAACGTTATGCCGATCAGGTTAAATATGGTGTTATTATCGTATCTTCGCTGCCAGTGCTAATTTTGTATCCGTTTATCCAGAAATACTTTGAAAAAGGTGTACTAATCGGATCAGTGAAAGGATAAGTAAAAAGGACAGAACTGAAATCTCAGTTCTGTCCTTTTAATTCGGTGTTGCAAAAAAAGAATAAGCCGTCCGCATAATAATATAAGCTAGTAAACTAACTCCTAAAGCAGGTATAAAACCTGGTACTAAATAATAAAGGTAAAAAGTCGCCGCAATTAACACGAGCATGGCAATCGTATGCAGTGGCTTACCAATAACCAATATAGCAGAATATTTAAGATAACCAAGTACGGAAAATTGATAATGCACATAGATTGGGAAAATGAACACAGCAACAAGCGCAATAATAGCTAATAAAATATAGGTCATCACCATTAATGTAGAGTTTAATAGTGAACTGTCTAACTGGCCTAAGATTTGAATGTTCAACAGTAAAATAGCTGTGGCGATCGCGAGTATATACCCAAGGATATTAGATTTGATAAACTCCTGTTTGTAATAGTGAATAAATTCGCGAAAAAGCTTAATATCTTCCTTTGATTTGATATCTTGCCTAATTGTTGCAAACAAGGCTGCGGTAGCTGGGAAAATTCCAACTATAAATAATCCGAGTATTGTAAAGATGAACCAATACAGGTTTAACAGCAGAATCTTAAAAATCCACTCTCCAACCGTTATATAAACTGAAATACCTTTATTCATAGCAAGGAACCTCCCGATCTCAATATCTATCTATTAAGCATACACAAAAATATTAGAATGGTAAATTTCATAGGAGGAATTTAAAAGAAAAGATATAGATTCTAAAAATAGGATAAATGGGTTCAAAGAGGTTTCGCAATAATCAAAGCGAATTTCGCAATAAAGCAGGTCGAATTCGCAATAATCAGAGTGGATTTCGCAATAAAGCAGGTCCTATTCGCAATAATCAAGCAGGATTTCACAATAAAGTCGCTGCAATTCGCAATAATCAAACTAATTTCCCGCAATAAAAAAGCTACCTCTTAAAAAGAGATAGCCTACATATTATACGTACATCGCACTAATTTCCTTTTGTAACTTCTGATCTGCTACATACTCATCATAGCTAATTTCTTTATCGACAATTCCTTTAGGTGTAATCTCGATTAGGCGATTGGCGATACTGTTAATGAATTGATGGTCATGTGATGTGAACAGAATCGAACCTTTAAATTTAATTAAACCATTGTTCAACGCAGTGATTGATTCTAGGTCTAAGTGGTTTGTCGGTTCATCTAATACAAGCACATTGGCATTCGATAACATCATTTTTGATAACATACAACGTACTTTTTCTCCACCAGATAATACATTTGCTTTTTTCAGTGCTTCTTCTCCAGAGAATAACATACGACCAAGGAATCCACGTAAGAAAGTTTCGGTTTGATCTTCTGGTGAATATTGACGCAACCATTCTACTAAGGTCATGTCATTGCCATCGAAAAATGCTGAGTTATCTTTCGGGAAGTAAGACTGGGAAGTGGTAACACCCCAAGTATAGCTTCCTTCGTCAGGTTCCATTTCACCCATTAGGATATCAAATAACACGGTTTTAGCATTTTCATTTGGTCCAATAAATGCCACTTTGTCATACGGTTTTAATGTAAAACTAACATTATCTAACACCTTCACGCCATCAATTGTTTTTGAAATACCTTCGACACGTAATAAATCATTACCAATGTCACGACCAGGCTGAAAGGCTACATACGGATAACGACGGGAAGATGGTTTAATATCGTCCAGTGTAATGTTATCGAGCATTTTTTTACGAGAAGTTGCTTGCTTTGATTTCGATGCATTGGCACTAAAGCGAGCGATAAAGTTTTGTAATTCTTTAATCTTCTCTTCTTTTTTCTTGTTTTGATCCTTAGCCATTTGTAAGGCTAGTTGACTGGATTCATACCAGAAATCATAGTTTCCGACGTACATTTCGATTTTGCCATAGTCGACATCAGCAATATGTGTACATACTTTATTTAAAAAGTGACGATCGTGGGATACAACAATAACGGTATTTTCAAAGTTAATTAAAAATTCTTCCAACCATTGAATCGCTTGAATATCCAAGTGGTTTGTCGGCTCATCTAATAATAAAATATCTGGATTACCGAACAATGCTTGTGCTAATAATACTTTTACCTTTTCAGAACCTATTAAATCAGCCATTTTTTTCGTGTGGAGGTCTTCACTTATACCAAGACCTTTTAACAGAATTGCAGCATCTGATTCTGCTTCCCAACCGTTCATCTCGGCAAATTCGCCTTCCAATTCAGCAGCACGCATACCGTCTTCTTCTGTGAATTCTCCTTTTGCATAAATAGCGTCTTTTTCCTGCATCACTTCATACAACCGAGTGTGCCCCATGACAACTGTCTTTAACACTTCGTATTCTTCATAAGCGAAGTGATCCTGTTTTAATACAGCAAGGCGTTCATCTTTCCCAAGTGAAACGTGGCCAGTCTGTGGTTCGATCTCACCTGACAATATTTTAAGAAAAGTAGATTTACCAGCACCATTGGCACCAATCAAACCATAGCAATTTCCAGCAGTAAACTTAATATTAACGTCTTCAAATAACTTCTTATCACCAAAACGTAAACTTACATTAGTTGCTTGTAGCATACTCCAAAATTCCTCCATTATCTCATATCATAAAGCAAGCTTAAGCGATTTGGGATAGGAAGTCAATCAAGGAATGACATTCTGAGGAAATTCGGTATGATAGAAGTAAGGAGGAAAGTTCTCATGCAGACATATTCTAAACATCAGTCATACGGTTTTCGTTTAAAAGGAGATTATCAAGAACGCGTTGCAGGTCTTCATTCAATCGGAAGGGAGTCACGCACCGATCATACTTATATTTGGGATGGATTAAAAAGAGGGGAAGAAGGAAGAGTAGTTTTTCAGTATACATTAAGTGGTAAAGGAGCAATTAGAATTGGTAACGACATCTATCCATTAACGAAAGGGAATGCTTTTTTTGTGAAAATTCCTAGTGACCATTGTTACTACTTACCTCAAGAATCAACAAACTGGGATTTCATCTATATGACCGTTTATGGAAATGAAGCCATTCGTCACTTTCAGTATTTATCAGAAAAACATGGTCATATCCTTCAACTCCCGGACCATTCCAGACCAATTAAACACATATTGCGAGTACTGCAGAAAATTGAAGCAACAGGTATTGAGCATGGTTATGAAGCTTCAGGCTATGCCTATAGTTTTTTGATGGAATGCTCGCAATATTTTGAACATGAGCAATTTCAAGAGGATCAGTTGCCTGTTGCGGTCGCTACGGCAGTCTCTTTTATTGAAAAAAATTATAGAGAGGATATCTCATTAGATGATATGGTTGCCGTCTCTGGTTTATCCAAATATCATTTCACGAGACTATTTGCTACTTCTATCAATCAAACTCCAGTTCAATATTTAACGAAAGTACGCATTCAGCACGCTTTAGACCTTTTACAAAATAATGAGAAGACAATAGAAGAAATTGCCCAAGAAACCGGATTTTCTTCTAGCAATTATTTTAGTAAAGTGTTTAAGAAATTATTGAATGAGACACCAAGTGAGTATCGTCAAAATAAATACGTGATGCCCGTCGATCGATTATTCATTGATTAATAACCGCAATATTTTACTCTTATTAAAAATATTTACGATTGTAAACGTTTCAAGATCCTCGTAAGATGATAGTAAGTAATAGCAATTTAATGCGAATGAGGAGGAGAAGGATGGCTAAAATTACATTTCTAGGAGCAGGAAGTACGGTTTTCGCCAAAAATGTACTAGGTGACTGTATGACAGTTGAGGCTTTACAAGGTTTCGAATTTGCCTTGTTTGATATTGATCACGAGCGTTTGAATGATTCGGAAATGATGTTAAACAATTTAAAGAAAAGCTTAAACGCGAATGTGAAAGTAACAGCTTACCATGATCGCAAAGAGGCACTGAGGGATGCCAAATATGTGATTAATGCTATACAAGTTGGTGGTTACGACCCGTGTACAATTACTGACTTTGAAGTTCCAAAGAAATACGGATTACGCCAGACGATTGCAGATACACTAGGGATAGGCGGGATCTTCAGAAATTTAAGAACAATTCCTGTGATGCAGGAGTTCGCCCGTGATATGAAAGAAGTTTGCCCTGATGCATGGTTTTTAAATTATACCAATCCAATGGCGGTATTAACCAATGTGATGCTAAAAGAAGGGATTAAAACTGTCGGGTTATGCCACAGTGTTCAAGTATGTGCTAGCCATTTATTAGATTCTTTAGACATGCCGAAAGATAATATACAGTGGAAAATTGCCGGCATTAATCATATGGCATGGTTACTTGAAATAACAAGGAATGGGGAAGATCTCTATCCAGAAATAAAAAAGCGTGCAAAGGAAAAACAACAAGAAAAGCATGACGACATGGTGCGTTTTGAATTAATGGATAAGTTCGGCTACTATGTGACAGAGTCATCGGAGCATAACGCCGAATACCACCCATACTTTATTAAGAGCAAATATCCGGAATTAATCGAGAAATATAATATTCCATTAGATGAATATCCGCGTCGCTGTGTGAATCAGATCGAAGGCTGGAAGAAAATGCGCGATGACCTTGTCAATGATCAAAACTTACAACATGAACGTACACATGAATATGGTTCATACATCATTGAAGCAATGGAAACGAATCAACCATTTAAAATAGGTGGTAATGTCCTGAATACTGGAGGACTAATCAGCAACTTGCCGGAAAATGCTGTCGTTGAAGTCCCTTGTTTAGTGGATGCCAGTGGGGTAACACCTACCTATGTTGGTGATTTACCAGAACAATTGGCAGCACTGAACAGGACCAACATTAATACACAACTATTAACGATCGAAGCGGCACTCACGAAGAAAAAAGAAAACATTTATCAGGCAGCACTGCTCGATCCACATACTGCAGCAGAATTATCCATAGATGATATTATCGCTTTATGTGACGATTTAATCGAAGAACATGGAGATTGGTTGCCAGAATATTATTAAGGTAAGGAGTATTTATATGGCAATAACTTATAATGAACAAACAAGAGAATGCCATCTACAAACAAATCAATCTAGCTATATTTTTACAGTATTAGAAAATGAACAACTCGGACATCTCTATTATGGCAAAAAAATGAAACATAAAGCTTCTTTTCAACATTATCTGTAATCGAACATCATGGATTTCAGTATCGGATGATAAGTCGAAGGCAATAGCTGCTACTATCCAGGCTTCAAACGATTGTTACTGAAAGGATTAGACCCCCAGAGGCAAGCTATGAAATCGAAGGATAGGAAGGGACATATCATGGTGATGAATTAATGGAGATTGGTATACCATTAGATCACGAATGATTCCGTGAACATCATGAACACGAAGTATCCGGGGACTTCTATTCTCGCTTATTTGTACTTCATAAGAAATATTAAAAAAGGATCTCTGCTTTGCTAGTAGAGATCCTTTTTTATATTAGATAAGATTTGCGTGAGGAAATTTAAATATTCCTTTACAGGAATATTCTTTTAGTGGTATATTGTAAATATGGAAAAGATATTGAGTGCAATTGCCGAACCAAATAGACTAAGCATCATTGAACTATTGCGCGATGGCCCTTGTACAGTAGGGGAAATCGCTGAACATCTTCGTCTTCGCCAGCCTCAAGTTTCCAAACACCTTCGGGTACTGTGTGAAGCAAAGCTCGTAGAAGTTCATCCAATGGCCAATCGTCGTATTTATAAGTTACACGTCCAAGGATTGAAAGAAATAGACAGTTGGCTTGATTCCTTTAGACATTTGTGGGAAGACAGATTGGATCAATTGGACGATTACCTAAAGGAACTGCAACGGAAGGAAAAGGGCGAATAAAAAGCGTATCTGAGACAATATGCTTTTAATAACTATGAGGGAGGATCGGTTATCGAGAAGAAAAATGTCTCAAAATAAGGAGGGAAATAAATGTCTGAAAAAAATGCAGCAAATCGTTTGAATTCGTATGTGAATGGGAAGAAACTTGTGTTGGAGAGAATGTTTGAGGCACCAAGGGAACTCGTCTTTAAAACATTCTCAGAATCAGAACATTTAGCAAACTGGTGGGGGCCTACCGGCTGGACAACAGAGAATAAATCATTCGATTTTAAGCCTGGAGGAGTTTGGCATTTTTGTATGACTTGTGAAGATAAAAACCAAAAAGATTTTTATGGCCAAAAATCTTGGGGAAAGGTTACTTACCATGAAATTATTGTACCGGAGAAGATTGTATATACTGATACATTCTCTGATGAAGAGGGTAATGTTAGTTCGAATGCCCCTAAACAATTAATTACTATCAACTTTGAAGAGCAGTCTGGGAAGACAAAGCTAATTATACAAAGCCAATTTGAATCAGAAGAAGCACTTAAAGTCGTTATAGAAATGGGCTTAAAGGAAGGAATGGCCTCACAATTTAATGATCTTGATGAATATCTTAAACAGTTATCTAATTAATCAGTTCAAATGAAGTTTAAATTAAAGAAACGACCAAAATTAAACTTTTAAAAAATCCATTATAAATCTGTAAAGAGAATCCGTTTTGGTCGAACTTTTCCCAAAATGGATTCTTCCTATTTGTAGTAAGGTGTAGGTTTGAAAGGTGTTTTATCAAATTAAACCTTATTTCAAACTTACAGCAACAGCTGGTGCTTTCTCATGAGAGAGCATTGGTTCAGCTACATGCTTACGGAAAAATTGGATAAGAGGTCCAGTAAAAAAGGCGAATATAACGGTAGCAACACCGACTATCGCTCCAAATGAAAATCCAATCGCAACACATAAAATATCTGTCGTAATCCGCGCAATGGGAAAAGGAATTTTGTTTTTTGATACTTTTTCAACAACAAAAGCTAATGCATCATAGGGTGAAATGCCTAAATTCGGCGTAATATATAAAGCAACACCTAGACTTGCAAAAATAACTGCTGCTGCCATCATGACCATTCGAATGGCAAGAATAGACATATCATCGAAGAAGAAGTTATAACCAAAGACTATAAAATCAGAAATAAAACCGATTCCAACCATATTCACGATAGTTCCGATTCCAATTAAACTTCGATAATAAATAAATACAATACCTAGTAGAAAAGGGTTAAATATCAATTGATAAACACCAAATGATATACCAAGAAACCCACTTATTCCTAAGTTTAATGTTGAAAAAGGATCTGTCCCTAAAGCGCTAATTCGTAGCAGTGCTACAGCAATCCCGATAAACAGGTTTCCGATAAGCACCATATTAAACCTTTTCCATGTCATCGCTTTCATGTTGTATCCCCTTTTATCTCTTTTATTTTAAAAACTATTTTAGTTTAGTAATGCCCCATAGATATTATATCCGAAATGTTCCGATATGGATAGAATAAACTGATGAATGATAAAGGAAGTAAAACCCATAAACATAAGGAGTGTTGACATTTTGTCAACGCTCCTTTATCTTAAATATAGATTTGAAAAAGAAGGTGCACACCTATGTCAACAAATGTTGTTGTGTTAATAAAAGAAGCATTACGTGAAAGTAATAAAAGTATGCGTCAATTGGCAAAAGAAACAGGGATTAACGTTTCCACTATCTCTAGAATTCTGAACGGGAAGAGAAAAGCAAATTTAGATCATCTAAAAGCAATTTCAACAAGCTTACATATTCCTTTATCAGACTTGGTAAGTTCTGAAGAAATTGGTGAGCCAACTCATCCATTATCTTTTAATCATGTACGTGCCATCATCTCGGAAATGAATCTACCTGTAGAAGATTTTTCAGCTGACAACTTGAAAGATAATATACAAAAGTATGAGAAAAAAAGTAATACAGAAGAGGGAAGAGCTACCATTTTGGAACAGTTCAAATCTAAAATGGCTGCTCTAGGGGGACAAGGTCCGTATATACAACAGTTAGAGTCTATGTATCAAACCTTCAAGGAAAAGAAAGCATCTAAAAAAGAGCTTTTATTAATGGGAAGCGCATTGTTTTATTTTATTGCATCAATGGATATGATTCCCGATTATTTATTTCCTGTAGGGTATTTAGATGATGCATTAGTAATACAATACGTTATGCAATCTTTATCACTGAAGCATTAAACAAAGGAAGAGACAAATGACAAAGAAACCTACACTTGATTATCTAATGCTCCTTATTTTAATCGGTCTATTAATGATTAGTTTGTTAGCTGTTTACAGTGGAACAGGTCAATACACGGATGGGCAATCCTTTTATTTCGCCAGGAGACAACTTATTTGGTACATCGTCAGTATCGCTATGATGATTGGTATTGCTTATTTTGACTATGACTTACTTGAAAAGTGGGCCGTTTATTTATATATTTTGGGGATTTTGTTACTTATTTATGTTCGTTATTTTGGTATTGAAAGAAATGGTTCTCAAAGGTGGATGGATCTGGGATTTATGGATCTACAACCATCGGAATTAATGAAAATGTTTTTAGTGATTTATCTGGCAGCTATGTATAAAAGATATGGTAAAGAAAAATTAACCTTTATCAAAAGTATTCCACTTGTTTTAAAAACTGTCGCTGCATTGGCGATTCCGTTTATTTTGATTCTTAAACAACCAGATTTAGGTTCTGCCCTTTTAATTGCGGTGGCAGCACTAGGTTTATTATTGATGTCAACTATAAGTAATAAGATGATTGCCTGTGTTGTGTCAATATTGACCTCCGGCATAATATTAGTAATCTATTTATTTACGTATCATGAAGAATGGATATCAAGATTTTTTGAGCCACATCAATTAGGCCGCATTTACAGCTGGATTAACCCGGCTGAATATACGATGAATTTCGGCTATCAATTAAGACAGGCGATGTTAGGGATAGGTGCAGGTCAGTTGACAGGATCAGGTTTTAACCAAGGGTTTCAAGTCCAAAGTGGGCGTGTGCCTGAAGCGCATACTGACTTTGTGTTCGCTGTGATTGGGGAGGAATTTGGCTTCATAGGAGGAAGTATCTTAATCGTTCTCTATTTCTTACTAATTTATCGCATCATAGTGATTGCGCTAAAAACAGACGATTTATTCGGTGTTTATATTTGTGTTGGTATTATTACACTTTTATCCTTCCAAATCTTTCAAAATATCGCGATGACGATAGGATTAATGCCTGTAACAGGAATTGCGCTACCGTTTATTAGTTATGGTGGAAGTGCGTTAATTACCAATATGCTGGCATTAGGCTTAGTTCAAAGTATTTATGTGCGCTCTAAAGATTATATGTTTGCATCAGAGAATGATATGGCTGCATAAGGGGAGTATGTGATGAAGCGTATGAGAAATATAGACTTAACATTGTTAATGGTACTTTTGTTGTTTGTTACCTTTGGTGTCGTAATGGTTTATAGTGCAAGCTATCCTTATGCATATATCCAGTATGATAGTGCAGCATACTATTTTCACAGACAGTTATTTTGGGCTTTTATTAGCAGTTTGTTTTTAATAGGCGCTATGTTATTACCATATCAGATATATGGAAAGTTAAGTCCATTGCTTGTTTTGTTTACGTTGGCCGCCTTAATTCTCGTTTTAATACCTGGAGTTGGAGTGGAACGGAATTTTTCAACTAGATGGATTTCAATCGGTGGATTTCTATTTCAGCCGGTTGAATTTGCGAAACTAGCTATGCTGATTTATTTTGCTTACTTTTATAGTAGAAAAGAAGCCTATATTGGTCATTTTGGTAAAGGAGTCATTCCACCACTTATTATCTTGGCAATTATATTTGGTTTGTTGTTGAAACAACCAGATTTAGGGTCTGCAACATTAATATTATTTTCGTGTGGAATCATTTTGTTTTTTACAAAGATTCGATTTCGTCACTTATTTTTATTAGGAAGTGTTGCGGTCTCGATATTTATTTTCTTCGCAATGATGTCCCCTTATCGACTCGAGCGAATTACATCATTCATTGATCCCTTTGCAGATGCTCAAGGATCAGGTTATCAGTTAGTTAATTCTTATATCTCGATTCATACAGGAGGTATTACTGGAAATGGATTAGGAGGAAGTGTTCAGAAGCTTGGCTTTTTACCAGAGGCACATACAGACTTTATTATGTCGATTATAACGGAAGAATTAGGCCTGTTTGGAGTCGTAGTTGTGTTAAGCTTCTATTTCTTTCTTTTTGTGAAAGGGATTCGTATTGCAATGCATGCAAGCGATGAATTTGGTAAGCTGTTAGCCATTGGGATTACCTTTCAAATCATTATCCAAGCGTTTGTTAATTTAGGTGCAATTTTGGGGATGTTGCCCATTACTGGTATTACCTTACCTTTTATTAGTTACGGTGGTTCGTCATTAATAGTCACGATGGTTTCGGCAGGAATATTATTAAATATTTCTGCCTATTCTAAACTATAAGGAAAGTATAATGCGCGGCATGATAGTGTTTTGTATCATAGGTGGTCATTTTGAAATGATATGTAGACGGAAAGCAACGCTCCGGCTGCCCGCTTCCCTTTCCGTGGGGTTTTACCTTCAGCTAACTTTTCCAAGCAAAAACCGCTTGAAAAAGTTAGCTGAAGACACGCCCCACGGAAAGCGAAGTGGGCAAGCCGCAGCGGTTATTACGCCTATTATTCATGCCAAAATAACTACTTTGGACAGGAACGGGTGGGCTTCCCCGGTTTTCTTATATGATAAGAAAGTATAAATTTTGCGCAGATGTCTAGCTCCGAGCGCCCAGAAACTAGGCGACTTCACGAATTGCCCTACGATAAAGAAGACTTGCCGATTGGTGAAACCAGAGGCTTAGTCGCACTTATGCCTTTAGGTGAATTCATCATCGGTTCGTAAACTCACCGTGATTCCTTTATCTCAGTTAATTCGTTCCAGTCGCTACGTTTCTAATCGGACGCACTAAGCTTTTCTTAGTAAGCATATGGAAAATTAAATGGTATTGCCCTATCAACTTCTCTCCCAATCGATATATAATAGAGGATGGAGGTGGGGACATGCCTCAAGCTTGGTTGCTTGGCCCGTTCGTGATTAAGATTGATCTGGTTCTAATCATTATTGGTTTTGTACTAGGCTTTCTTTTCTTTTACTGGATTAGCCCATATCAAAAGCAAAAAACGAAGAACTTAATCGATACGGTTTCTAATATTTTCATTACATGCTTGATTTCCATTTGGATTGGAAAAATAGTGCTTCAATTCCAAACGTTTTTGTCAGACCCAGTTGCTATCTTAGCTTATCCAGCTAATACGAATGCATTTTACCTAGCGGTTATCATAACCATTCTGTTTAGTAAGTGGAGATGGATCAAGACGATTGAGCAATATTATGACAATCTCTATGTATTTAGCACAGTATTTCTCAGTGCTAGTTTCATTTATTCTTTTTTAGATCATATATTGTACCATGAGAACTGGTTATATCTGATAGCTTTGATCACACTCTTATTTTTTATCATCTATTCCAGTGATAAAAAATCACCGATCATCATTGCAAATATTACATTGATCGGATGGGGATTACTGCAAATCGTAATATCAACATCGATTTTTCAATTTAAACCACACTTAATCTTTTATATCTTTTTAGTCATGATTGGCGTTCTCCAAGGATATACATATTACCGTAACAGGGGGAGTCTGTGATGAAAAAATGGATCATTAGTGCCGTTTTACTAGCAATGGTGGTATGGGCTGTTATCGACATGGTAACAGATAACAAGGTAACTGAAGCAGATAATATTGGTTTGGAAGTAGGAAATATTGCGCCGGATTTTGAACTGGAAACATTGGATGGCGAAACGGTGAAATTATCTGATTACCGTGGTGAGCCGGTAATGCTTAACTTTTGGGCAACATGGTGTCCTCCATGCCGATCGGAAATGCCAGATATGCAACGGTTTTATCAGGATACAGACATGAACATTTTAGCGATTAATTTAACGGATACGGAAGCTAATGTTGAAGATGTTGGTCAGTTTATAGAAGAATATGATCTGACATTTACGATTCCGTTAGATCAGGGAAATATCGTGGGTGATCGCTATCAAATTCGTCCAATTCCTACCACCTATATGTTAGATTCCAATGGTATCATCCAGTTTAATGTATTTGGTCCGCTTAACTACGACCAGATGATGTTGGAATATAATAAATTGAAATGATGTAGCGGACATTTAATCCGCTATTTGTGACGGAATTGCTGTTTTGAAGGTGTTCGCGGACATCTATTCCGTTATTTCAGATAAATAGTACTTATTTCTGGTTAAAGTCGTCAAATAAGGGATTAAATGTCCGTTCACTGCTAAAAAAGGGCACTATTTAACCAAATAACGGAACGAATGTCCGCTCAATAATATTCCCGAGTCTAGTTTTTTTGCTTACCCCTAACAAGGTAATAGGCAGTCATCCCCGAAGCGATTGGGATAACAATCGCCACTCCCATTCCCGCGGTAAAGATGGTAATCATTTCGTCACTAAATACTTTGGAATTAATAATCTCCCCGAATGAATAAGATAAATCTTTGAACCACATTAAGAGGCCCATATAGCCACCGAAAAAGGCGAAGAACAATGTGTTGGTACTTGTATTGAGTATATCTCTCCCGATTCGAATTCCAGCCAGAAATAACTCTTTTCTACTAATCGTTGGATTATGGTAATGAATTTCACGCATCGGTGAAGTAATCGAAATAGCTGTATCAACAATTGCCCCGATTGTACTCATAATAATTACTGAAGTGGCCACTTTTACAAAGTCAATCCCAATATTTAAGGAAAAAGCCATCATTTCTTCTCGTTCTTCCTCACCGAAACCTTGGATCATGGATTGATCCGTGATGATAATGATGAAAAGTAACAATATCACTAACGTTACAATCGTAGATAAGAAGGCCATCATTGTTTTACTGTTGACCTCGTTAATATAGAACAGACTGATAGCACTAATGAAGGCACATGCTAAAAGCGTTAGCCAAATCGGATTGGCATTTGGATCGTTCATCACTAAAACCGTGGCGATAACGATGGCAAAATTTAAGAATAAAGCGATGAAAGATTTTATTCCTTTTTTTCCTCCAACAATGGCCATCAACGTAAATAAGATGATCGACAATAACACTAATACATTCATGTTCTAGCCCTCTTTCTTCGGATAAAGAAAATCGATGTATAGATAGCAATCGGAATAGTCAGTACAATTCCGATACCACCAGCTAAGGCACGTGCCAATTCAATAGATAGATTCATGGATAGTGTGAATCCTATTGGTGATGCATTTTTAAAATATAAAAGTAGCATCGGGATTGATCCACTTACATAGGCAAAAAATAATACATTAATCATCGTCCCCATAATATCTTTGCCTATATCGATGCCAGATGCTTTAAGCTTCTTTAGACTTATCTGGTTATTTTTCTCATATAGCTCAAAGATAGATGACGACATGGTGATGGCGACATCCATTACCGCCCCTAAGGAGCCAATTAAAAGCCCTGCCATAAAAACAATTTGTGGATTTCTGCTTAGAAAGGACATTTCCTCATATCGTAATCCTTGTTCTCCTGTCACAGATAGAGCAAAGTAGCCAATCAAAAGTGAACTTAACGTACCAAGTAAAGTAGCGACAATCGCTGTATATGTTTTTTCATTGAAACCACTGACCAACAGTAACGATATCACGGTAAAAAGGACAATGCTAATACCACAAATGATCACCAGACTAAGATCTGAATTTTGCAGATAGATATCGAGTGCCAGCGATAAGATGCCGGCATTTACCGCTAAGCTGATAACCGATAGAGCTCCCTGTTTCTTGCCGACGGCCAGCAAAATAATGATAAAAATCCAAGCTACCAAGATGAGATACTTATCACGTTTGACATCTTCAATGGTTCCGGAAGAAGTGGATTCATCAATGGTGACAAATACTTCATCCCCTGTATCAAATAATTGATCAACCGCCTGTGATCCGGAGTACTCATTCGTTATTTCGATCATTTCCCCTTTGTTGGAACCGTTTTGTATTTCAGCGGTGATCTCCTGGGTAACCCGATAATCTTGATTTTGGTGCTGATCAACCGTTTCTGCTTTATCTGTTTCTACTGTATTGGTAATTTTAGCAATGGGTCTGTCATAGAATTCGTGATTGTGATTGACAAAAATAATCGAACTGATAAAGGCTACCGTAATAAGGATGTATATTAAAAGTTGCTGCTTTGATAAATTTCTTATCCATGCTTTCAAGCTGGTTCACTCCATTATATAGATTAAAAACACTAATGTCAGATACATGTATAATTCGTTCTCTTGTATAGATGCAAAAGGAGTAGAGTATCGATTAAACACCTTTTGATTCTTCCAAGAACTCGTTTCCTACATATAATACCATCCCTTTAAACCTTCTGTCATACAGATAGGGTGATTCTTCATTAAGGTCTGTATAAATATACCACCAATAGACAATACTGGTTAATAACTGTATGTACGATGGAGGTGGGGATATATGGAGGGTATTAGAATTTCATCGATTCAAGCTTTAATGCTGGCAGTAGCTAGTATTACTGTTACAGGCCATTTATTGTTTATTCCCGTTATTATTAATCACGCCGGGAGAGACAGTTGGATATCTTTACTCTTTGCTATCATTCCTGCCGTTCTGATTGGATTTGTGATAGCTTTACTTGCACAGCGGTATCCTGAACAATCATTAATTGAATATTCACAGACTATTCTTGGAAAATGGATTGGAAAGATAGTAGCCATTATATTTCTTTTTTATTTTTTTCATGAGGCAAGTTTATCCTTAAGAGGTTTTAGCGAATTTTACAATTCTGCGATTACTCCTCGAACACCACTGATGATTTATTTGGTGGCAATGTTAATTCTGGCCACATATGCGATTCGAAATCGGTTAGAAATATTAGCAAGAACGAATCAAACCTTCCTTATATTAATGATACCAATTGGTATATTGGCATCATTTTTAACGCACAAAGATAAAGACTATCAAAATTTACTCCCTATACTTGAGGATGGTTTCAGTCCTGTCGTGATGGGGGCATTTAACATCACCTCACTATATAGTTCATTTATTGTTATGGCTATGGTTTTTCCGTTTGTTTCTAATAAGAAAAAATTAAAGAGGTTTAGTATTCTGACGATGCTGATTTTGATTGTTATGTTCTTGGGCCCTGTTTCAGGTGTAGTGACAGTTTTCGGAGAAGAGCGTGCGATGGGGCTATACTTTCCGACCTTTCAAACATTAAGAGATATCGAAATTGGTGCACTGCAAAGGTTGGATATTCTTGGCGTTTTATTATGGTCATTAGGGTCTTTTTCTAAAATTGCCTTATTTTTCTACGCAATTGTCTTAGGGTTGGCACAATTATTTCATTTAGATGATTACAAAATTTTAACGATTCCAACAGCTGCTTTATTAGCTATTTTTTCTTTAATTACAAGTGATGACTTAATTGGGATATATCGATTTCTCATGCATATTTATCCATACTTCGCAACGTTAATAGCATTAGTTATTCCTTTACTGTTACTCCTAATCAGTCAATTTAAGCAGTTAAAAAGAGGTTGAATGATATGTTTAGAAGAAAACCAAAATTAAATAAGAAACAGAACAGGAAAATAGAAGATCTTCGCTTTCAAGGTAACCTCAATGATGATATCAAAATCATCAAAGAATTGTTTGGGGATAGTTCTGATTTAGTTGTTCGTTTTATTGACAATGAAAAGGAGAGCTCTGTTGCCGTTCTGTATCTAGACAGTTTAATCGAAAGGGAATCGATTGAAGAATATGTAATCAGTGAACTAAACGAAAACTATAAGCAAGATCAAAATTTAAGAGAACTTCATTTTGCTACGATAAAAAAAGAAGCTACATCGTCTATAAAGGACTCCCTTACATACTTGTTACAAGGATATTCCCTTGTTTTAAGAGAGAATCAAACAAGTGGAATTGCACTTGACACGGCAGGTGGGGAGAGACGTCAAGTTTCTGAATCTGAAGTGGAGACAGTTGTCCGCGGGCCAAGAGAGTCCTTCAATGAATCGTTACAAACCAACATCGGTTTAGTCAGAAGACGTCTCCATACGCATAAATTAAAGGTTCATGAGATGAAGATTGGCGAGTTATCCCAAACCCCAGTTGCTATATTAGGCATTGATGGGGTTGTGAAACCAGAAATGTATGAGGAAGTTAAAAGCCGTTTGGAGAAAATCGAAATAGATGGCATTCTTGATTCTTTATATTTAGAGGAAATTATTGAAGATCCAAATGGTTATACGCCATTTCCAACCATTTTTAATTCAGAAAGACCTGACCGAATTGCAGCTGGTTTGTTAGAAGGTAGAATTGCCATTTTGTTAGAGGGCAGCCCAGGTACCTTATTGGTGCCAGCTACAATTGGCTTATTTTTGACATCGAATGAAGATTATTATCAACGATATGATTTTGCAAGTTTTCTTAAAATGCTAAGAGGTTTTGCGTTTTTTTTATCTGTTGTTTTACCAGGTTTTTATGTAGCGTTGCTTACTTATCATCAGGAAATGATACCGACACCACTACTTATTGCCTTAACCGGACAACGAGAAGGGGTACCATTTGCAATAGCTATTGAGGTACTTTTCATGGAGATAACGTTTGAAATATTAAGGGAAGCAGGACTCAGGCTCCCTAAAACAATTGGTGCAGCAGTATCCATCGTGGGTGGATTAGTGTTAGGACAAGCAGCAGTAGAAGCTGGTCTAGTTGGACAAGCAACCGTAATTGCCGTTTCGTTAACGGCAATATGTTCTTTTACAACACCTTCCTATAACTTAGCAATATCGGCAAGATTGCTAAGGTTTGCGCTAATAACATTATCTGCCGTTCTCGGAGCTTTTGGCTTAATTTTTGGGCTAATATTTATGTATATCCACTTGACTACACTGCGCTCCTTTGGTGTTCCATATTTAACTCCTATTGTACCTTTTCATAAAGACAATTGGGGAGATTTATTGATAAGAACACCATGGTGGGCGATGAGAGAACGGCCAAATGAGGTTGCAGGTGAAAACAAGGATAGGATGTCTGATTCAAGAGATAATAACCATTTAAATAGGAGACAAAAAAAGTGAAAATAATAAGATTAGCTTTGCTATTTGTTTGTATTGTACTTTTAAGTGGTTGCTGGGATAAGAAAGAATTAAATGAAGTTGCTGTTGTAATTGGAGTTGGTATTGATAAAGTTAGTGAAAATGAGGGGGTTTATGAAATAACAGCACAGGTAATCAAACCGCAAGAAGATGATCAACAAGGATCAGAATTACCAACATGGAGTGTGACAGCTCAAGGTGAAACGATCATGGATGCGATTAAAAATTTAAATAGACTTTCCCCACGACGGTTATACTGGTCCCACCTTCAGATTATCATTTTTAGTGAAGGATTAGCTAGAGAAGGTGTTGCGCCGATTATCACATGGTTTGAACGAGATAGAGATAGTCGTGCTGGTTCCTATGTAGTAGTAACCCGAGACAGTGCCCAAGATTTATTAAATCAAAAAATAGAGCTTGGCAGTATTCCGGCAAAAGCAATGAGTGACCTTTTAGATTCAGCTGAACAGCGACAAATTATTGCCAGGAAAGTTAAACTGCGTGACTTTACTACAGTATTAACAACGCCTGGAATTGATCCATCTCTTGATGTGATACAACCGAAAAACATACGAGGAGAAGTGGAAGCTTACGAGCTGAATGATGTTGCCGTATTTAAAGACGATCAACTAGTGGGATATATTGGTGGCGCTATTATGTCGGGTACTGAGCTTTTGAAGGACACATATGATTATTTCATTGTAGAAGGAGTATGCCCTGGGAATGAGGAGGGTTTTTTTTCCTTTCAGTCCACTGACTATGAAAGTGAAGATGAGCTGACATTAAAAAACGAGGAATTGACCTATAAATTGGATATATTCGTAGAAGGAAACCTTTCTGATCAGACATGTTCAGCAGATCTACTAGATCCGGAGAGAATGGAGCAGGTGGAAAAGGAAATAGGTGAAGTGATTACCTCACGGATTGAGAATGAATTTGAACGTGCAAAAGAGATGGGTTCAGATATTTATGGGATTGGGCAGAAATTGAGAAGAGTCTATCCGGATGCATGGAAAACAGCTCAAGATCAACCAGATGAAATGCTTGAAAAAGTGACATTTGATATTCAAGTGGAAGCAAATATTCGAAGGTCAGGATTAATTATCGAACCAACTCAAACGGAGATAGAGTGAAAGGATGCTGAAAGATGTGGTTTGCTGGATTATCACTTCTATTTATAGTGCTTATCATTATAGATGCTAAACAGTTATGGAAAAGAAAAAATAAAAGAGAGTTAATTCTGTATTTCTCTTTTTTAACAACAGCTTATTTTTTGTTCATCGTCAACAGACTACACCTTTTCTCGCTAGAATCATTTAGTTCCATTCAAATCATCACGGATTTTGTTCAACTTTTCTTACCAATAGACCATAAAATTTAGTTTTCCTTTGTGATTTGCTGTAATATTTGGGAGATAACCTCTTAGAGATAAGATCACAATATAGTGAAAAGCGCCTTAACATTGTTAGGGCGTTTAATAAGACAAGTATAAAATCAGTGCAATGATGAGCGGTTTTGCTCGAAAAAGTTAGCTGAAGGGCAACCCCTACGGAGGGAAGTGGGCAACCAGAGCGGTGGTTAAGCTATTCAAGTATTTCATAATGGCTACTAGGGAATTGTAGATCTACTGAGCATATAAAATTGCTTTAAGAGATCGCAAACCTAAATTATTCCTTTGACACCAAGACAACTTGCCGTTATGATAATAGAAGTAAAATCCTAGTAAATTAATGGGGAAAGAGTGATTTGGATGGAAACAACAACGAAACTACAAACTATAAATGAAGTAGAAGAATCCGTGCAACCAAAAGATTCAAATTTAAATAAACCACAAATGCCACTTATAATTGGTGGATTAGCGGTTGGTTTGATATTAATGATTTATTTAATGTTCACCCAAAATAGTGTTCAACCGTTATTATTAGTAATTGGTTTGTTACTTGGTTATACATTGTTCCATGCACGCTTTGGTTTTACTTCTGCATTCCGTAGATTTATGTCTGTTGGAAATGGGCAGGCGTTACGGTCACATATGTTAATGTTAGCAGTTGCTGTTACATTATTTGCTCCTATTCTAGCATTTGGCTTTTCATTCTTTGGAGGAGAAGTTGCTGGTTATGTGTCACCAGTTGGAGTAAGTCTCGTTGTAGGAGCCTTCATGTTTGGGATAGGGATGCAATTAGGCGGAGGATGTGCTTCTGGTACCCTCTATGCAGTCGGTGGTGGACGCTCTGTCATGTTTGTCACGCTATTATTCTTTATTATTGGCTCAACAATAGGAGCCTATCATCTACCGTTTTGGACAGAAGATTTACCAGCCTTTGAACCTGTGTCTCTAGCAACATCTACAGGACTTGGCTATGGTGGTGCTTGGATCTTATCGATTGTATTATTTGGATTAATAGCTTGGGTATCCTTAGTTGTAGAGAAAAAGAAACGTGCACCTAAAATGGCTCCCTTACCTTCTGAAAAAGGATGGCGCAGGATTTTCCGAGGGTCATGGCCATTATTTGCTGCAGCAATTGTTTTGGCCGTTCTTAATGCCTTAACATTAATGACGCGCGGTGCTCCATGGGGGGTTACCTCTGCTTTTGCTTTATGGGGCTCGAAAGTAGCACAATTCTTCGGAGTCGATGTAGCTAGTTGGGGATATTGGCAAGGCGCAAACGCGTCAGCATTAGAGGCATCTATTTTTGCTGACTCTACTACTGTGTTAAATTTAGGTGTTATTCTTGGGGCATTCCTCGCATCAGCAGCAGGTGGGCTCTTCAAATTTTCTAAAATAACTGGAAAAAATGCGCTGGCATCTGTTATAGGCGGTCTACTGATGGGCTATGGTGCCCGCCTTGCATTCGGATGTAATATCGGTGCTTATTTTGGCGGAATTGCCTCCTTTAGCCTTCACGGTTATATTTGGGGGATTCTAGCATTAGCAGGCACTTTTGTGGCACTATATCTCAGACCTTTGTTTGGATTGTCCGTACCGAAACCAAAAGATTCATTTTGTTGATAAGGAAAGAAAAAATCACCATGCGGGATATACCCATGGTGATTTTTTAATCTATAGTTTTTATAACTATGATTAGATATTTGTACTCATTTAAATGTCAGTAAAGTCGCTAGTATGTTATATTAAAGTGTAATGATTATGGAAAGGATGTTCCTTCATGAAGAAAACCGTAGTGTTAGCGGAAAAGCCTTCTGTTGCTCGGGATATAGCTCGAGTATTACAGTGTAATAAAAAAGGAAATGGCTTTTTAGAAGGTCAAAAATATATCGTTACCTGGGCGTTAGGACATTTAGTTACACTAGCAGATCCCGAGGTTTACGATGATAAATATAAAACATGGAAACTGGATGAATTGCCGATGTTACCAGAGCGTTTGAAATTAGTAGTAATTAAGAAAACCGGCAAACAGTTTCAATCAGTAAAAAGTCAGCTTGTTCGAAAAGATGTGCAGGATATCGTGATTGCTACGGATGCTGGACGAGAAGGGGAATTAGTGGCTCGTTGGATTTTGGAAAAGGTTCGTGTGAACAAACCCTTCAAAAGATTATGGATCTCTTCTGTAACAGATCAAGCGATTAAGCAAGGTTTTCAAAACTTAAAACCAGCCAAACAATACGATAACCTCTATGCATCAGCAGTTGCTCGCTCAGAAGCTGACTGGTATGTCGGATTGAATGCAACGAGAGCGCTAACGACGAAATATAATGCGCAACTATCAAGTGGTCGTGTACAAACCCCAACTCTGGCGATGATTGCATCAAGAGAAAAGGAAATTAAACAATTCCAGCCGAAAAAGTATTTTCAAATCAAGGCGCGAACAAAGGACGGCATTACTCTAACTTGGCGAAATACTAAAGGAGAAACACGCCTGTTTGATCAATCAACGGCAAAAGAGCTTCAATCCAGATTGCAAAATAAACCGTTAACCGTCACTCATATCGACAAAAAGAATAAAAAAAGCTATGCACCTAGCCTTTATGACTTAACCGATTTGCAGCGAGATGCAAACCGTATTTTCGGTTTCTCCGGAAAACAAACATTATCGATCATGCAGAAGCTATATGAACAGCATAAAGTATTGACTTATCCAAGAACTGATTCTAAATATATTTCTACCGATATTGTCCCGACATTAAAGGAACGAGTGACAAGCTGTGGAGTAGGTCCGTATGCGAAGACAGCAAACAAAATAAAAAAACAGCCGATTAAAGCTCATAAATCGTTTGTTGATAATAGCAAAGTTTCCGACCACCATGCGATTATCCCGACAGAAGAGCCGGTGTATCTATCGAAATTATCTGATCAGGAACAGAAAATATATGATCTCGTAATCAAACGTTTCTTAGCTGTTTTATTGCCGCCATTTCAATATGAGAAGATTGAGTTGCAGGCAGAAGTAGCTGGTGAAATATTTACTGCTAGTGGGAAAAATGTGATTGACCAAGGCTTTAAAGCGGTGTATAACCATGACAATGACGATAATGATGAACAAAAAATCAGTGAAATCCAAGAAAAGCATGTCTGGGAAAAACCAACCTTAACATTGAGCGAAGGGGAGACAAAACCGCCAGAACGCTTAACAGAGGGGACATTACTACAAGCGATGGAAAATCCAGCGAAGTTTTTAGAACAAAATGAAAAACATGCATCCAAAACGCTACAAGCTACTGGTGGATTAGGAACTGTTGCAACGAGAGCGGATATTATCGAGAAATTGTTCAATACCTTTTACATCGAGAAAAAAGGAAAATATCTTCACCTTACGTCAAAAGGTAAACAACTACTGGAGCTTGTACCAGCTGATTTACGTTCTCCGTTGTTAACAGCAGAGTGGGAGAAGAAGCTGAACCAGATCGCAAATGGCCAACTGAAGAAAACAGCCTTTATCAGTGAAATTAAAGGATATACCAAGGAAATCGTACACCAGGTGAAAACGACGGATGCCAAGTATAAACACGACAACATGACCGGTACGAAATGTCCTAAATGTGGAAAGCTTATGTTAGAAGTAAATGGAAAGAAAGGTCGCATGCTTGTCTGCCAAGATAGAGAGTGTGGGGAGCGTAAGCCGATCGCCAAGAAAACAAATGCACGTTGCCCAAATTGCCATAAAAGAATGGAACTACGCGGACAAGGTGAAGGACAAACCTTTTCTTGTGTATGTGGATATCGTGAAAAGTTATCTTCATTTCAAAAACGAAAAGAAAAACAAGGCAAGAATAAGGCAACGAAACGTGATGTAAACAAATATATGAAACAGCAGGACGACGAATTTACCAACACTGCATTGGCAGATGCACTTGCGAAATTAAAGAAGAAATAAAAGAAAAAAACAACGTGATGGTTAGCTCCGTCACGTTGTTTTTTCTTACTTGTAAAGAAAGTATATAGTACGCGGCATGATAGTGTTTTTGTATTATAGGTGGTCATTTGGAAATGATATGTAGACGGAAAGCAACGCTCCGGCTGCCCGCTTCCCTTTCCGTGGGGTTTTACCTTCAGCTAACTTTTTCAGGTTTTATACAATGTAAAATAAAAGACATAATGTCCGTATGTTAAAAAAATGTAGATCGTTTTTTAGCGTAGGCCACTCACTTTCACATGGCTACTAGGTCAATCACCCGATCTTCTTACACTTATTGACAAGTCACCCTTGCACATCGGTAAAAAATATACTATAGTAAAAATACGTTCGTATTGAATTTTTTTCCACCTAAGAAAATCAAAGTAAATAAATGATGAAAATACGCCTCAAGTCTTACATCAAAATATATCTATAGCCCATTATCCAAACCGATAAGACAAACTATCATATAGAGATGGAAGGAGGGGGCGAAGGTGAAAAAAGTTTATCTTCTTTTCACAGATACTGGAACGCTTTTATCGCGTATGATTAATCTGTGTACAAAATCAACTTTAAATCATGCATCGATTGCTTTTGATTCTTCTTTAACAGAAGTATATAGTTTCGGAAGAAAGCATCCATATAATCCTTGGATTGGCGGGTTTGTTAGAGAAAATTTACGCACTCCATTTTTTAGTCATTCGAAATGTGCAATTTATCAATTATCGATATCAGATGATACATATTATGTATTAAAGCAACGGATAGAAAAAATGGAAGCTGAAACAGATCAATACCGCTATAATTTGTTAGGTCTATTTGGGGTCCTCTTAAACTTGGAATGGCAACGCGAACACGCTTATTTCTGTTCGGAATTTGTCGTTACCATCTTGAAAGAGGCGGGGATTTACGTTGATGAGAAACCGGCATGTCTGGTGAAACCGCAGGACTTAAAAGAGTGGAAAGCGTTAGAATTAATTTATCACGGTGATTTACCCGTTTATTTAGAGCATCATGGTGGTTATCAAGTGAAAATACCATTATGGAAAAGAATTTATAGTTAACGCAATTATTTATATATTAATTTTTCAAGAGTCTTTAACAAGGCTCTTGTTTTTTTGGTGAAAGCTCGCTATTGAATATTCCAGTCACAACATTTGCCCAGTTTTTCATAGAATATCTTGAGTAAATGTTTAGGAGGAAAAGAATATGTACCCATATTACCAGTACGGCTATCCGCAATATCAAATCTATCCTTATGATTTCCGGCAAAATATTATTAATGGGCAGGCGACTTGGACAGAAGGCGGAAATATAACCCAATGTAATATTCCTTGGTCTTATAATCAATACATGACAGTAGCGGTCAGCACCAATTCCCCTTATCAATGTGGTCAAACGATTAAAGTAAGAAACCCGCAGAATGCTAGAGAAGTTATTGTGATGGTCGTGGATACAGTACCGAACGCACCGGAAACAAATTTAAACTTGCATCGCAGAGCATTTGAGGCATTAGGTGTAAATCCATCTGTAGGAGTGTTGTCCATTCAATTTGAACCCTCTCCAGAATTGGAGCAGGTTAAATGGGGGAAGTATTTGTTAGAAGTTACCCAGACCGCTTATCCGAACTATAATGTGACAGATTATAGTTTTGTTGAAAAAACACAACCGTCGCAAAATCAAGTGAGAGAAGTCTACGATTATTCTTTACAAAACACGCAAGAACGGATAACTGTCAGAGGAACAGTAGTTTATAACCCGACAACAGAACGCGTTATATCATTTGATATTAGAGAACTATAGAATGAGAGCACTCGTTTTCCGAATGGCGGGTGCTTTTTTTAGTTGGTAAAGAAAGTATAAACGCAGATGTCTAGCCCCGACCTCCAAAAACTAGGAGATTTCCCGAGAGCGCCCTACTATTTAGACAGAATAACATGTCTAATCATATAAGCATATATCCAATCATTTAGAATATATATGTAATTACCATAGAGGTTTGAGCAGTACTAGGGTATCAAACACATTTTTGTTAAGCGGTTACATGCAAAAGTGAACACTTTGGTTACTAAACAAATTAATGTGTTACATATTTATTTTAGGGGGTAATGCACATGAACAAAAAATGGTTAATGGTAGTGGCAATTTTCTTCAGTTTAGTGTTAGTGCTGGCCGCATGTGGAGGTTCATCCGAGTCTGGAAATGATGCTGAAGATAACCAAGCGGACACAGAAACTCCAGTAACAGAAGAAAGCAATGATTCTGAAACTGATAGTGAAGAATCATCTGGAGAGACTATTACTTATCGTCTAGCAGATAATCAACCTGAAGGTTATCCAACGGTAGTAGGTGTTGAAGAATTCGCTAGATTAGTAGAAGAAAAAACAAATGGGCGATATAAAATTGAAGTTTATGCAGGTGGGCAATTGGGGGATGAAGTAAGTGCCATCGAACAAGTTCAGTTAGGGTCCATTGATTTTGCCCGTGTAAACGCATCTCCATTAACGCAATTTAATGAACAAATAGGTGTATTATCTATGCCTTATCTTTTTGAAAGTGAAGAACAGAAGTGGGAGAAGTTAAATGGAGAAATAGGAAAAGAACTTTTGGAAACATTTGAAGGCTCTGGTTTAGTTGGATTAGCTTTTTATGATTCCGGGGAAAGAGCATTTTATAATACAGAACAGCCTGTAACATCTCCAGATGATTTAGCTGGAATGAAAATTCGTGTCCAACAATCTGATTTAGCGATTTCAGTTGTCGAAGCACTTGGAGCTTCCGCTACACCAATGGCATACGAAGAAGTATATTCCGGTCTTCAAACAGGAGTTATTGATGGAGCAGAAAATAACTTTCCAAGTTACTATACAGTTAACCACTATGAGGTAGCACCATATTACACATTACCAGGTTATACGGGGACACCCGAGGTAGTAATTGCCTCTCAACAAGTTTGGGATACCTTAAGTGACGAAGATAAACAAGCATTTAGTGAAGCGGCACTTGAATCTGTTGAAGCGCAGCGTCAAGCTTGGGCAGAACTTACAGAAGAATCACGAACTGCGGTGGAAGAAGCTGGGTCTGAGATAACAGAAGTAGAAGATATTTCAGAATGGAGAGATGCTGTTCAACCTGTATATGATGAATTTGGTGACCAATACGGAGAATGGATCGACAAACTATCAGATTAGTCAAATAGAATAAGAAAGGGAGAACGTCTCGTCCCTTTCTTTATTCTGGGGGGAAATAGTATGGGTATTTTAAAAAAAATCAAACTACTGATTGATAAGCTATTTTTATTTACGGCACTAACTATGCTTTCAGTGATGGTAATTGTTATTGTGATACAAGTTTTCTCTCGACAGTTATTTAGTTATACTCCATCATGGTCAGAAGAGCTTTCCAGGGTGTTACTGATCTGGATTAGCTTTTTAGGAGTGGCATACGGTGTGAAGGAAAAGCTGCATATTGCGCTCGGGCTTTTTGTTCATATGCTGCCAAAGCCGGTACAGCATATATTGGACCTGTTTTCCAAGTTACTACTAATAGGATTTGGAATCATGATGGTTTACTACGGTTATCAATTTACCGTGTTAATGGGTGGCTCGACAATGCCAGGCTTAGGATTGAAGTCCAGCTATTTATATGCATGTATTCCGATTGGGGGAGTTTTTCTGATATTGTATGGAGTTGAACTATTATTTCAACGTGGATTGTACAAGAACTATACTGAAGAGATAAGTGAGGATGAGGATTATGGAAATAACCATACTGCTAGGTAGCTTTGTCCTATTATTATTACTTCGTGTACCAATTGCATTAACCTTAATCATATCCTCTATATTAACAGGTTTATATATGGATATCGATCCAGCGGCTATATTACAACGTATGGTAAGTGGGATGAATTCGTTTTCGTTATTAGCTATTCCATTCTTTATTTTAGCTGGTGAAATAATGAATGAGGGTGGCATTTCGAGGAGGCTGATTAACTTTGCCAATGTCATTATAGGTAAAATCCGCGGAGGGTTAGCTATGGTGAATGTGCTGGCTAGTACTTTTTTTGGTGGTATTTCTGGATCAGCTCTAGCGGATACATCTTCACTAGGTTCTGTACTTATTCCCATGATGAAGAAAAACGGATATGATTCGGATTACGCGGTATCGGTAACGATTTCAAGTGCTGCGCAAGGCGTTTTAATTCCTCCCAGCCATAATATGATTATTTATTCAACAGCTGCCGGCGGTGTTTCGGTAGGAGCCTTGTTTATGGGAGGGTTAGGACCTGGGCTATTGTTAGGATTGGCATTTATGATATTGACCTATATGATTGCTGTAAAACGAAATTATCCAGCAGGTGATATTATTAAGAAAAAAGATGTTCCGAAGATTCTTTGGGAAGGCATATTAGGTTTATTTACAGTGGTTATCATTATGGGTGGAATTCTTAGTGGTTTCTTTACAGCTACAGAATCGGCGGCAATAGGTGCACTTTATGCCTTTATCATCACCTTTTTTATCTATAGAGAAATAACATTGAAGCATATGAAAGTAATCCTGCATAAAACATTTAAAACGTTAGCGATGGTTATGTTCCTAATTGCAACATCTTCTTCCTTTGGATGGCTGTTAGCGTTATTGCAAGTACCAAAAATGGTATCGGACACATTGATCGGTATTTCACCGAATGATTATATAACCATATTATTTATTGTCCTCATTCTATTGGCATTAGGGATGGTAATGGATATGGCACCACTTATTTTAATCGCTACACCTATTTTGTTGCCAGTTGCGATGAATGTTGGAATTGATCCGGTTCACTTTGGTGTATTACTTATTTTGTGTTTAGCAGTAGGGCTTGTGACACCTCCAGTTGGCTCAGTGTTATTTGTTGGTTCTGCGATAGGGAGGATCTCGGTTGAAAGAGCATCACTTGGAATGCTTCCATTCTACGCAGCCATGATTGTAATATTATTAGTAGTAGCCTACTTCCCACAAGTATCCCTATTCCTGCCAACACTGTTTGGCTATTAGCCGTATGATCTATATAAGAGTAAACACACGCATTCCGTTTTCACGAAATGCGTGTGTTCCTAATTTAACGAAATAGTCCCCGGCAATGGAAAAAATGTGCAAAAAAGTGGGTATAGATTATCTCCCGGTAAATCCGGGCTGAGTGCGGACATTTACCAAATTGAACCAAATGACGAATTAAATGTCCGCTCAAGCAACCTTTCTCCAAAATCGAATCTGAACGACTGACTGAGTTGGGGAGGAACTTGATTTGAACTGTGACACGCATGGTCCTAGTAAAAATAAGCCTCGGGTCTTAGTCTAAAATATATCCGCAGTCCGTTACCCAAATCGATGAGACAAGCTATCATTAAGTTATGGAAGGAGGGAACGCAATTGAAAACATTTCTACTTATCAGTTTAGCGGTGATCGCCTCAATCATTTTATTAGCAAATCTAGGTCCGATGATCATGCTATTGATTAGTGTGGTACTTGCTTACTATGGTGTGAAGCAATTCATCTTAGCGAATACTACCGGAAAAAAAGTCGGCTGGGGAATAGTCATCTTAATCGGTGTTTCCATGTCACTGTCGAACATACCGGCACTAATCGGTGTAGTAGCTTTAGTCGTATTGTATTACAGTTATAAAAAATATCAGGAAGAAAAAGAACGTCAAGATTACTTAGAGTGGGACAAGCTTTAATTCAAATGAAGGAGGAATATAATATGTCAAACTTATTTACACGTATTAAAGATTCGGTGATGGCAGATTTACACGAGGCTATGGATCGAAAAGAGGAGAAAAATCCAATCGCACACGTTAACCAGTACATTCGTGAGTGTGAGCAGGAAGTAAAGAAGATCAAACGGTTGGTGGAAAAACAATATGAAATAAAACAGGATATTGCAAAAGAATTAAACCATGCCAAAATGATGGTTGAAAAGCGTAAACGCCAAGTCCAATTAGCAGAAGAAATGCAAGAAACGGAATTGAAGACGGAGGCACAAACAGAATTAGAGCAATTCGAAGCACGCGTTGCTCATTTAAATGAAATGTCCGATAAATCAGTCAAAGATCTAGAAACCCTTGAGACAAAATATGTCCAAATGAAACAGAAATTAAAGGATCTATATGTTAAGCGACTGGAATTACGCAGCAGAGAAAATGTTGCTCGTACGAAACAAGGGATGAACAAAGTGTTGGAAACCGAATTAGTTTCTAAGAGTGCTTCGAAATTTGCAGAGCTTGAGAGCTACATTGAACGCATTGAACAGCGTGTTCAATCAGATTATCGCCTGCATACTTTAGATGCACGCTTTCAAGAATTAGAAAAAAAAGCTACAACAAACAACTAAAAACATGCTATCCTATAAAGAGGAACTACGATCATGGTGGAGTAATTCTCCATGGCCGTTAGTGAAGTAATACAAGTAGGTGCAGTCTATACTGCACCTTTTACTTCCCGTTAAAAATGTACAAAAAGGAGGTCTGCACCAATGTCAATCAAACCAAATAATGATCTATTAAAGACTTTATTGATCATTGGCTGTGTATTTTTACTTGTAGAATTCATTTTTATGGATGCTGGCCTCCTTTTTCTTATTGCATTAGGGGCAGTCGGCATGTACTTCGGAAGGCGTTCCTTTCATACTACAACAGGTAAAACGCTCTTCTGGGGTGGCGCATTTATTGTTTTTATTGCTGTTATTAATACATTTGTAATACGCTTTTTTATTTTTGTTATTATACTTTATTTCGCTTGGCATTGGTATCAACAGAAACAAAAAGAAAAGCAGCCGTTGCCTAATCATATTGATATAACAGAAGAAACACTATATGAAGACCGTGTTATTCAAAATAAATGGTTTGGCAAATACCATACAACTCAAAATGGTTTCTCCTGGCAAGACCTTAATATTCAATCAGCAGTTGGTGATGTTGTCGTTGATTTAAATGATACGATGCTGCCTAAGGAAGAGTCAGTAATGGTAATTCGCCATCTCGCTGGAAAAATTGTTATTATCGTACCGTATGATATAGAAGTTACAATCGATCATGCGGTTGTATTTGGTGATATTGAAGCATTTGATCATGAGGAGAAAAACGCCTTTAATCGCCATATTCAACTGCAAACAAAAGGGTACCATGAATCACCTCAAAGGGTAAAAATCTTTACCCAAATGATTGCCGGAAAGCTCGAGGTGAGAAGAGGATGAAAATGTATACTAGAATGATCGCTACCGGGTCTCTGTTTGCTTTATTCCTTCTCATCATTTTAAGTGTATTCTACTATTTAGCATTTCCAATTGAAGATTGGCAATTATTATGGACGACAAAAGTTTTAGAGATTCCATTTGTCGTCATGCTACCGACTATTACAATCCTTTTCGGCTCAATTATCGGTATTATTGTCGCTGCAATTTGGCAACGTCGGATTCAATTTTTAGAAAATAGTTTAGCAAGATTGCTAAAAAATCAAACCTTTTCTGATCCTGTATCGTATGAAGAAATGAATCATGTACTTAGCCGGTTAAAAGAAGTCCAGCAATACATTCAGGATCAAACGAAACGAACCCAGAAACTAATCGATGAAAGAGCAAGTGCACAGGAAGAGACGATTAATCAAGTTATTTCCGA
The DNA here is from genome assembly GCF_000377765.1 of Gracilibacillus lacisalsi DSM 19029. Taxonomy (GTDB): domain Bacteria; phylum Bacillota; class Bacilli; order Bacillales; family Amphibacillaceae; genus Gracilibacillus; species Gracilibacillus lacisalsi. Next base: position 47,441 of record NZ_KB898673.1, read on the forward strand.
GGAGCGTAATCGTTTAGCAAGAGAGTTACATGATTCTGTCAGTCAAGAGCTTTTCGCCGCATCTATGCTTGTTTCAGCTGTGATCGCTTCAAATCAGGAGCAAAAAGAAACAAAGACCAAACAATTACACCAAATTGAAGCAATGATTCAACAGGCACAATTAGAAATGCGGGCACTGCTGTTACATTTACGCCCGGTCTTATTAAAAGATAAATCATTAAAAGAAGGAATGGAGCAACTACTAGAAGAGCTTCATGCCAAAGTCCCAATGGATATTTCCTGGCGTTTGGAAGAAATCAAAGTAAACAAAGGAATTGAAGATCAGCTGTTCCGAATCTTACAAGAAGCGATTTCCAATGCGTTAAGACATGCGAAAGCTTCGACGATTGACGTATTATTAATCGAACGTGATGATTTTTTAATACTAAGAATAGTTGATGACGGTATTGGATTTAATGTACAGGAAAAAAAAGAAAGTTCTTATGGCCTCACTAACATGTATGAACGAGCAGCAGAAGTGGGTGCCAGGCTCAACATCGTAAGTCTGGCAGATGAGGGGACCAAAATAGAAGTGCGTGTTCCATTAATCAGTGAAGAAGGTGAGAAAGAATGATAAGCGTATTATTTGTTGATGACCATGAAATGGTGCGAATCGGTGTGAGTGCGTATTTGATGACACAAGATGATATCGATGTGATTGCAGAGGCGGATAATGGTCAAAAAGCAGTAGAATTAGCCCTAGAACATAAACCAGATGTAATTTTAATGGACTTAGTCATGGATGGGATGGATGGCATCGAAGCAACACGAAGAATTATCGCTAAATGGCCGGAAGCAAAGATATTAATTGTTACGAGTTTTATCGACGACGATAAAGTCTATCCTGCTTTAGAAGCTGGTGCGACGAGTTATTTATTAAAGACTTCCAAGGCAGATGTCATTGCTAAAGCTATTCGTGATACCTATGCTGGCGAATCAGTTCTTGAAAAAGAAGTGACAGCTAAAATGATGGCGAAATTCAGTAATCAAAAGTCGAAAAGCTTACATGACAGCTTAACTAAAAGAGAGCTAGAAATCTTATTATTGATCGCCCAAGGCAAGACTAACCAGGAAATTGCGGATGACCTTTTTATTGCGCTCAAAACCACAAAAGTCCACGTCAGCAATATTTTAAGCAAGCTTGAAGTACAAGATCGTACACAGGCAGCGGTCTATGCCTACCAAAACGGATTAATTGAAAATGAATAGTAGTGACCACAAAAAAAGGCGGGAACTTTCCCTGCCTCTTTATAAGCCCAAAGTGTCATTTGGTACTTTAATACGGAATGAAATATTATCATTGATTAAATCAATTTGCTGTGCCCGTACACGGAAATTACTTTTTAATTCCATCTGAGTTAAAGCAATATAAATATGTTCTTCTTTTGGATTGATTGTGATCCATTCGGGCGTTGTCACTCGACTACTGACATATTGCAAGATACGATCTTGTGGTAATCGTAATAATCCCAGTGACATTCCGGTTGATTGAAGAATAACGTCACCATTTTCTTGTACGATCGGTTCAAACGAAATGTTGACGGGTACTTCTGTTGAAAAAGCTTCCACACTCCCCATTAAATGGACTTCTTCATCTAGCCGAAGTGAATATTGAATATTATCCAGTTTCGGTAATTTCGCGATATAAGCGTTGACAAGCTCATTCAAGTTATCTTTGCTGGAACGGATGGTAAATTCCGCCCCTGCTTCATCCTCAAGAAAAACTTTTTCTGGTGGTTCCGCACCAGGCGCCGGCCAGAAAATGAAAAGGACAATCCCCACAAAAAGAGCAAGGTTAACTGAAGCTAAAGTAATAAATAATTTTTTCCAATTGGTTATTTTGTCTTTCATTTATGTCATCCTTTAGTTTTGGGCTTCTTCTAAATCATTTTCTAAATAAGTAATGACTCGTTCTGCCATCAATTGGTATCCTTTATGATTCGGATGGAAATTATCATCTGAAAAGACATTCTCTGTTGTCTCGTATTGATAGATATCCTGCATCGGAATATAATGAACCTGTTCATATTGATTGGTAACTTGTAAGCTTTCATTATTCCAACGTGTCAAAATCTGATTTAAGGCTTCAATATCACCAAAATATTTCTCGAAAGGGTTGAAAAAGCCTAACAGATAAATCTCTGCTTCTGGTTGTACTGATATAATGTGATCTAATATTTGTGATAAGCGCTCACCATATGGTCCGCGTCCTTCGATGAAAGGTTCTTCTGTTAGATTCATAAAATTATCTTTCATAATTTGCATAATATCATTTGCACCAATCGTAATAAGAACCATATCTGCTTTTGCTAAAGATTCATTTATCTCAGGATTTTCCTCTAATCTTTTTAATAAATGATCGGTACGATTACCTCGTTTGCCAAAGTTATCAAATGTCACATCGATATCTTGTTCGTCCAATCGTTCATCTAAAATACCAATATAGCCACCATTGCCTGTTTCATCGCCAACCCCTTGAGTTAAGGAATCGCCAATCGCAGTAATATGTGTATCTTTTTGAAAAAAACTGAGTGCCTCTCTCACTGCGTTGCGTACGTTTTGGCTAAGTGATTCTTCTTCTTCCTCTTCAATTGTTTCTTGTTCTGTCGTCTCTTCTGCTGTTTCTTCACTTGGTTGTGAAATAGATTCATTTGTTTTATTATTATCCGTTTGGAAAAACAATAGAAAGATAGCGAATCCAGCTACGAAGATAAATATAATAAGAAAAATGAACACCTTTTTGCTCATTACCAACACCTACATTAAAAAGTCTCTTACTTGATTATACCCGTCTTTTAAATTTGTTAACAGAAAATCTAAATATAGTACAAACTGCGAAATAAAGTGGACGCCCAAGTGAATTTTGGGATGAGCGCGGACATTTGTTCCGCTATTTGTCGCAAAAGTGCCGTTTTTAGAGTAGTCGCGGACATCTATTCCGTTATTCATCGAAAATAGTGCTAATGCAAGCCGAAATGAACCAAATAAGGTATTCAATGTCCGCTAACATCAAAAAATAGGTGATTTCTAGTGAAATAACGTACTAAATGTCCGCTTCATCAATGTAAGCACCTAGATCACTAGTTCGCAGTATGTATCTATTTCGAATCAGATAATTAGAGCAGAGCTCGGCAATTAATCTTTGGTTATGTGTTACAGGTTATGCAATTCATGGGATGAAAATGCTTGTTTTGTATAATGGTATGTATTGTATCACATGAAAGATTTTATGGTAAATAGGAAAATGTGCTGTAAATAGGATAAGACCGCAAGCCATATAAAAGGTCTGCGGTCTTATGTATATATATTTATCTTGGGGAGATAAATAACGATGTTCAGGGAGAAAGTTATTCTCCTCGGCGTAAGCGATCTGCTTCTTGGAACGGACATTTATCTTCAACGACAATTTGCCCGTTTGCTTCCGCCTTAGTCTTCGTTTCAGTATCTGTTTGCTCTTTGGCAAACCAGACAATTTTGGCTTGATCAGTATATGCAGTTGCTGCTTCCTTACTATCAGTGACAAATAAAATATCAATTTCACCCTCTGCAGTATTTGCAGAAACAATTTGGTAGCCTAACTTTTTCAATTTAGCTAGTGCTTCTGAACCTTTGATGTCACCTGCTACTGCAATTGTTTTCGGGCGAATATCGCCATTCTCTCGAGCTAATGGAGATGAAAGTGCCCATGCAATGGCTTTCTCAGTATTTGGTTGGATCGACGGTTCACTATTTGTTGCTTTTGCAATTGCCTGATCCAGGTCTGCGATAATATCCTCTGCCGTTTCAATTCCGACAGATAAACGAATTAATTCTTCTTTAACACCAGAAGACTCTAGTTCTTCTTCATTTAACTGCTGGTGTGTAGTAGATGCAGGATGAATTATTAATGATTTAGCATCACCAACGTTGGCCACATGAGACCATAGATTAATATTATCTATTACTTGACGACCTGCTTCTCTACCACCCTTTATACCAAAGACGATAATAGAGCCAAAATGGTTACACAAATATTTTTTTGCTAATTGGTGAGACGGATGATTTTCAAGACCAGGATAAGATACCCATTCAACTTGCGGATGGTTTTCTAAGTAATTTGCAACAGCCTTCGTGTTCTCACTATGGCGCTCAATACGTAAATGTAACGTCTCTAGTCCTTGTAAGAAATAAAATGCATTTTGTGGACTTAAGGATGGACCGATATCTCGTAATAATTGTACCCGCAATTTAATGGCAAATGCAGGTGGTCCAATATCAATTCCAAAACGTATACCGTGATATGTTTCATCAGGTTCAGTGAAGCCAGGGAATCGTTCATTATTCCAATTAAATCTGCCACTATCTACGACAATACCACCGATCGATGTTCCATGGCCGCCAATCCATTTAGTTGCAGAGTGTACTACGATATCAGCACCCCAACTGATCGGCTTACATACATATGGCGTTGCGAAAGTATTATCAATAATTAATGGTACACCTTGTTCATGTGCGATATCAGCGACAGCTTCAATATCAAATACATTCAAACTAGGGTTTGTAATTACTTCACCAAAAATTGCTTTTGTTTTAGGTGTAATCGCATTTCGGAAATTTTCTGGATCTGTTCCGTCTACAAATTTCACGTCAATACCGTATTTAGGCAATGTTTTGTTAAACAAATTGAAAGTACCACCGTATAAATTACTATCTGCAATAATTTCGTCCCCTGCATTTGCAAGGTTTAAAATAGCTAACGTGATCGCAGATGCACCAGATGCTGTCCCGACTGCCGCTACGCCATCTTCTAACAGGGCAATACGTTGTTCGAACGCATCGACTGTAGGATTCATAATCCGAGAATAAATATTGCCCATTTCTGCTAAAGCAAATAAATTCTGTGCATGTTCCGTATCATTAAATACGTAAGACGTAGTTTGATAGATTGGAACAGCACGGGCATTTGTTGCAGGGTCTACTTGTTGTCCTCCGTGTAATAGATTGGTTTCACTACCTGGAAATTGGAACGAGTTTGTCATTATGTACCCTCCTTATAAAATAAAAAACCTCTTCTTAACAAAAGGTAAGAAGAGGTTGAAAATACTAGTTGTCCTCCTCTTATCTTTCAGGTTAAACCTGTAGGATTTAGCACCTTTTCAATTTGATGTTCAAACTGACGGTTGCCGGGCTTCATAGGGCCTATTCCCTCTGCCACTCTAGATAAGAGTTACTACTTATACAATTCAATTGTACTTATTATAAGTTATATATTGGAAACCGTCAATAAAAAATCAGAATATTAATAAAAATTAACGACAGGATCATTTGTCAGCTTGATGCATAAAATAAAGTGGGAATTTTATTAGAAAGGAGTGAGCAAAATGGCACAAAAAGGTGGAATACCAGAGTGGGGAGAAGACTTCATTAAGAAACTAGATGCGTTTCTTTACGAAAAACCGACACGTAATGTGATGGGAACAATCGATAGTTTTTTTGAACAAGCAAAAGTACCGAAACAAATTCCTGTAGATGTTGCCGAAACAGAGCAAGAGTGGATCGTCCGTGTCGATTTGCCAGGTCTTAAAAAAGATCAAATACAACTGCGTATAGTCGGTAATCAAATTACAGTAATGATAGATCATCATGAGGAAACCGAACAGTATGATGAATCGTATCATTATTATCATAAGGAAAGAAGACAGCATCGTAACGAGCGCACCATTACATTGCCATATGCAGTTGATAAAAGAACAGCCAAAGCAAGCTTCCAAAATGGAGTGTTAGAAATTAGAGGTCCTAAAACGAAAAAAGACAATGATTCGATTACGATCGACTAAGCTGATAGCGATTGCTATTAGCTTGGTCATAATTGTGCTATATTTATAGTGTGTAAGGTGTCAAGGGAAGGGAGGGCTTCATGTGGAGATTACACAACTAGTTGTTAGTTTTATCTTAATTTTTAATATTCTTTTATCTTTAACCATTATCTTTTTAGAGCGCAAAAATGCTACTGCTACATGGGCTTGGATTATGGTCTTGACGTTCATCCCAATTTTTGGTTTTATCTTATATCTTATTTTTGGTCGAAAATTAAGTAATAAAACGATTTTTACATGGGATACCAAAAGCAAGTTAGGTGTCAAAACTGCTGTACAGCATCAATTGCGAGACATTGAAAATGGGGATTTCTTTATTAATGATCCTAGGATGTACCAATATAAAGATTTATTTTACTTGCATTTACGTAATAATGATGCCATCTTTTCACAGGATAACGAAGTTAACATATTTACCGATGGCAATCGAAAGTTTAATTCGTTATTGGAAGATATCGAAAATGCGACCGATCATATTCATTTACTGTATTACATAGTTAGATCTGATCATCTCGGTTCCCGCTTAGCAGATGCGTTGATAAAAAAAGCAAAAGAAGGAGTCGAAGTCCGTTTTTTATATGACGATTTAGGTTCCCGGACGTTAAGCAGAAAGCTGATTCGAAAAATGCGGCATGCGGGGGCAGAGGTCGAAGGATTTTTCCCACCATTGATTCCGAAAGTCAATTTAAAGATCAATCACCGTAACCACCGTAAGCTGGTTATTATAGATGGCAAAGTCGGCTATATAGGTGGTTTTAATATTGGTGATGAATATCTGGGAAAAGATAAGCGATTTGGATATTGGCGCGATACGCATTTGCGCATTACCGGTAGTGCGGTGAAGCATTTGCAAACACGTTTTATTCTGGACTGGAATCAGGCATCCCGTCATGATATTGAATATAATGAACGTTATTATACACCTGTTCCTGCTGGTAATGTCGGCATGCAAATTGTTTCAAGTGGTCCGGACTCCGAATGGGAACAGATAAAACATGGTTATATAAAAATGATTATGTCAGCAAAGGATTATATTTTTATACAAACGCCTTATTTTATTCCCGATGAAAGCCTGTTGGATGCTTTGAAGATTGCCTGCCTGTCAGGTGTGGACGTCCGGATAATGATCCCGAACAAGCCGGACCACCCCTTTGTTTACTGGGCAACCTATTCCTATATCGGGGAGATGTTAAAAGCCGGAGCAACCGTTTATATTTATCAAAAAGGTTTCCTGCATGCTAAAATGATAGTAGTCGATAGCAAAATAGCATCGATTGGAACGGCAAATATTGATGTGCGAAGTTTTCGTCTTAACTTCGAAGTAAATGCTTTTTTATATAATGAAACGATGGCAGAAATGCTAGTCGATGAATTTGAAAAAGATATGGAGCACGTAACCAATCTTACCTATTCTCTCTATCAACAACGTTCCTTATGGATTCGTTTCAAAGAGTCTATTTCAAGATTGATTTCACCGATTTTGTAGAAATTCGGACAAAGAAACAGAATCAATTTGCTGTACAAAAAAACATAAACTGCGCAGTAACGAGGACAAGGAATTGCTCTCTACCATCATTCTTGACTTAGAGAGTGCATGCAAACCGCTCCGGCAGAATACTGCGCTTTCCGTGGGCTCGGCTTCAGCTAACTTGGTGAAGAAAGGCACTTCACCAAGTGGATCTTCAGCTCTCGCTGTCCCACAGGAGTCTCCGTATTCTGCCTACGCTATTTTTGTTCTCTAATTATAGAAAGAAATGAACTCATGGAACTAAAATTTTCTGTTTTATTACAGTACTAATTGGGTGTGAATGCCTCTTTAGCATAGTCGTACCCTACGCTACATATGGTGGAGAAATCGACTAGCTGATTTCGGATAAGCGTTATGGAGCATATCTTAACGAAGGCCGCCCACTTCCACTCCTGTGGGAAATGTTTGACCTGAAGATCCACTTTTTCGAGTGGTTTTTGCTCGAAAAAGTTAGCTGAAGGGCAAACCCCACGGAAAGGGAATTGGGCAGCCGGAGTGGTAGTTATCATCACAATATATTTCAAAATTATCTCTTAGGTGGCCGCACATCTAATTACCACGCTACTTCAGACAGAACTTTCATTACTTCGCAGTATATATCGACTAGGAATCAGGTGAACGTAAAGGAACGTGGAGGTTTTGCTTAGTTTTTCTTAACTAGAAAGGATAGATACAATGCGCACGATTAAAGTAGAGGATCTAGTCAAAACGTATGGTGAGAAAGTATTGTTTGACGAGATATCATTTTCGATTACAGACAGCGATCGTATTGGTTTAATTGGGGTTAATGGTACAGGGAAATCCACCTTGCTAAAAGTATTAGCAGGTATTGATCAGGCAGAATCCGGCATGATCGATCATCCCAACGATTACAGGATAGAATACCTAGATCAAGACCCGCAATTAACGGACGGGGGCACGGTGCTAAATCAAATATATTATGGTGATGCAGAGATGATGGTCACCTTACGACAATACGAATCAGCTGTATTAGCTTTGGAGAGAGATCCTGAAAATGTAACCATGCAAAATCAACTTTTGAAAATGCAGGAAAAAATGGATCAAATCGAAGCATGGGACGCCATGACTGTTGCTAAAACAATCTTAACCAAATTAGGAGTTCCAGCGTTTGACCAAAAAACCGAAAATCTTTCTGGCGGTCAACGTAAACGTGTAGCAATAGCCAAAGCTTTAATTCAACCAGCAGATTTACTGATACTTGATGAGCCAACCAACCATCTTGACAACGATACGATCGAATGGCTCGAAGAATATTTACCAACTTATCAGGGAGCTATTTTGCTTGTTACACACGATCGCTATTTTCTTAACCGAATTACTAACCGTATTTTTGAGTTGGATAAGGGTAACTTATATACATATGAAGGCAATTATCAAACCTTTTTAGAACAAAAAGCGATACGAGAAGAACAAGAAATACAAGCAGAACAAAAGCATAAAAATATTCTAAAAAAAGAAATTGCCTGGCTCAAAGCAGGTGTGAAGGCCAGAACAACGAAACAAAAAGCAAGGATTGATCGTGTAGAAGAGATGAAAGAGAAAACCTTCGACACAAAAAAACAGGATCTATCGTTTCAAGTCGGATCCACTCGCCTTGGGAAAAAAGTCATGGAAGTTAAAAATCTAGGTAAATCATATGATGGAAAAACCTTGTTTAAAGATTTTAATTTTCTAATTAAGCCTGGTGACAGACTAGGAATAGTTGGTGCTAATGGTAGTGGGAAAACGACATTACTGAATATTTTAGCTGGTCGTGTCGAGCCGGATACAGGTACAATCGATATTGGGGAAACCGTGAAAATCGGTTATTATACCCAGGATCATCCACGACTAGATGATAGTGTCAAAGTAATTGACCTTGTCCGCAATGTTGCAGAGGTTGTCCATACCATAGATGGCAGTGTTATCACCGCTGAACAAATGCTGGAACGATTTTTATTTCCAAGATCACAACAATGGACATATGTTAAGAAGTTATCAGGTGGGGAACGCCGCAGATTATATTTATTAACCGTATTAATGCGCGAACCAAATGTATTATTTCTCGATGAGCCCACTAATGACCTAGATACCGAAACACTCGCGATACTTGAAGACTATTTAGATCAATTTCCGGGTGTCGTAATCACAGTATCTCATGATCGCTACTTTCTGGATAAAACCGTTGAACAGATTATTGCCTTTACTGAAAATGAAACTTTAACCTTTTTTTATGGCAATTATTCTGAATTCCGCGAACAGCAAAAAGAATCAGAGGATAAGCAAAATAAAACGACATCCAAGCATAAACCGAAACGAAAAAAGAAAAAGCTATCCTATCATGAACAAAAAGAGTGGGATACAATTGAAGATGAAATAACCGAATTGGAAACAGAACTTGAGCAAATCGCTACAGAAATTGCCGAAGCAGGTAGTGATATAGGCAAAATTCAACCACTATACAATAAACAAAGTGAAATCGAGCAACAACTAGAAGAAAAAATGGAAAGATGGGAAGAACTATCCCTTTTAATAGAAGAACTGAAGGAGGAATCATAATGGCAGACAAACAACTACAGGAAAAATACGCAGAACTCGCATTAAAAACAGGTGTGAACTTACAAGAAGGACAAGCACTAGTCATCAATTCTTCCATCGAAGGAGCAGATTTTACGAGAATTGTTGCCCGTAAGGCATATGAAATGGGTGCTAAAAATGTCCATATTAATTGGTCAGATGATGAGCTTACCTATTTGAAATTTAACTATGCATCAGAAGAAGTGTTAACAGATATACCGGAATGGCAAGTAGCGAAGCATTTAGATTTTGCTGAAGATGGTGCGGCGCTATTATCGATCCGCTCGACTAATCCGGATTTATTGAAAGATATCGATTCTGCGAAAGTCGCAAAAGCAAACAAAGCAAGTGGGCAAGCGATGAAAGAATTTCGTCAATATACGATGAATGATCGGATTCCATGGTCAATCATCTCCATTCCAACAGGTGACTGGGCACAAAAAATCTTTCCAGATAAATCGAAAGAAGATGCAATCGAAAGCTTATGGGAAGAGATTTTTAAGATTGTTCGTGTTGATCAGGAAGATCCTGTCGCTGCATGGGATGAACATAATCGTACATTAAAACAAGCTCGAGAATACTTAAATAAAAAATCTTATAAAGCGTTAATATTCAAGTCAGAAGGTACAGATATTCGCTTTGAACTACCAGAAGGTCATATTTGGAAGGGTGGATCTGCGAAATTACCAAATGGTAATAATTTCAACCCGAATATGCCGACAGAAGAAGTCTTTACAATGCCACATAAATACAACGTAGATGGTAAAGTAACTGCAACAAAACCACTTGTATATGGTGGTAATATGATTAATGGCTTCAGTTTAACGTTTAAGGATGGGAAAGTAGTCGACTTTGAAGCAGAACAAGGGCATGATACATTAAAGCATTTATTGGAGACAGATGAAGGAGCAACACGCCTTGGAGAATTAGCATTAGTACCACATGCATCTCCGATATCACAATCTGGTTTAATTTTCTATAACACCTTATATGATGAAAATGCTTCTTGCCACATTGCATTAGGAAAAGCATATCCAACAAACCTTGAAGGCGGATCTGATATGAATGAAGAAGAGCTGGACAAACATGGTGTCAATGATAGTCTGACACATGTTGATTTCATGATCGGATCTGCTGACTTAGATATCGATGGAGAAACGGCAGATGGAGAAAAAGAACCGGTATTCCGTCAAGGTGCATGGGCCATTGATTTTGATTAAGGATTCGCGAAGCCGCCTAGTTTCTGGGCGTTCGGAGCTAGACAGACACCCAATTTTTATACTTTCTGTACAGGAAAAGAAAGAACTCTCGTTTGATTTTCGAGAGTTCTTTTATTAGGAAGTGTCCAGTAAAATATGAAAAGTGTACAATAAAATCTAGGCCTTTTCCAAAAAGCACTCTAAAAACACTTCCCCATATTGTTCGAACTTGCGCTCACCAACACCATGTATTTGTAGCATTTCGTATTTCGATTTTGGCTTGACTACAGACATTTCACGTAAGCTTTTATCAGAGAAAATCACATATGGCGGAACACCTTGCTGATCTGCTAAAGACTTTCGTAATCTCCGTAATTGTTCAAACATTTCCGTATCGTATGCAACCACTTCTTTGGTCTCCACTTTGGCAGCCTGTACATATACTTTTTCTTCTCCTGTTAAAACCGATAGAGCTCGCTTGCTTAGACGTAGGATCGGGTAACGCCCGCCTTCAGATACTAAAAAATCCTCTGCAACTAAAAATTGAATAAAGGAAACAAGCTCTTTCTCTGTCATCTCTTTCATCAGTCCGTACGTGGATAGTCGGTCAAAGCGAAATTGCTTTACTTTTTTATCATTGGATCCTTTTAACACCTTCGCTACTAAACTGGCTCCGAATCGTTCATCCATCCGCTTGACACAAGATAGTACCATCTGTGCTTCCTTTGTACGGTCAACTTTTTCTAAATCACTGTCACAGTTAGAGCAATTGCCACATGCTTCTGTTGAAGAAATTGTATCATTAAAATAACGGAGAATATATTGCTGCAGGCATTGATCGGTATGGCAATAGTTAATCATTGCCTGTAATTTATCATATTCACCTTTCTTTTTCTCCTCATCCATCATTTCAGATTGATCAATTAAATATTTTTGCAACGTAATATCTTGTCCAGAAAAAAGTATCACACATTGACTTGGTTCACCATCCCGTCCAGCGCGTCCTGCCTCTTGATAATAACTTTCTAGATTCTTCGGTAAGGCATAGTGGAGTACATAACGGACATTGGACTTATCAATCCCCATCCCAAATGCATTGGTAGCGACCATTACTCGTGCATTATCATAAATAAAATCATTTTGTGCTTCTTTTCGAGCTTCCTCTGACATACCTGCATGATACTTTCTAACAGAGAATCCTTTTTCCTGTAACAAAAAATATAGCTGATCGACTTGTTTCCGGGTTATCGCATAAATAATACCAGTGTCATCTTGATGCGCCTTTAAATAATCCGTGACATATTCTTGACGATCATGTCCTTTTACAACCTGGAAGGTAAGGTTACTACGTGCAAAGCCAGTGTTAACAACAGCATGATCCTCGACAGCGAGCAGTTGCTGTAAATCACGAATCACTTCCGCGGTAGCTGTTGCTGTTAAACCAATCAGTACAGGACGGTTCCGTAATTGATGAACGGCTTGAACAACGGTCCGATAACTGGGACGGAAATCATGTCCCCATTGTGAAATACAATGAGCTTCATCAAAAGCAATCAATGACACATTCAACGAATTAATGGCAGCAAAAAAAGCATTAGAATCAAAACGTTCTGGTGCAACATAGACAAAGCTGTATTCACCGTTACGAATCTCAGCTAATCTGCTGAATTGTTCTTCTGTTGTCAGGGAGCTGTTTATGTAGGTAGCTGCAACACCTAAAGATTGTAAGGCATCCACCTGGTCTTTCATCAAGGAAATCAGTGGGGAGATCACGACGGTAATCCCCTCTTGTGCAAGACCGGGGATTTGATAACAGATAGATTTCCCTCCACCAGTAGGCATAATAGCTAGCGTATTTTCTTGATGGAGGATATGGTTCACAATTTTTTCTTGTCCAGGTCGGAAAGCATCATACCCAAAATATTTTTTTAATAAATCCAACGTACTCATAAAATATCATCCTTTTAATAAACTCATTGTTAGCATAACATTTTTTAACCACAATACATATAGCAAAACTTGGCTTATCGCTGTTATGTTGGCGGATTTCATTGTCCTACTTCTATAGAAATAAATCCCTTTATCGTACAAAGAAAAAAGTTTGAAATAAAAATATTTACATCCAACCTATTAACCTTTAAAATAATGCTAGCTTCTGATGAAATTAATGAAAGTAAATATAGATAAAAGATAGAAGGTAAAGGGGGATAATGATGGACTCATTATTATTAATACTCATGCTTATTGCTGTGCTTGGTGTAGGTTCGCAGTGGGTAGCCTGGAAATTTCGACTGCCGGCAATCGTCGTGATGTCAATAGCAGGGTTACTAGCTGGGCCGATATTCGGACTAATGAATCCAGAGGAAGCTTTCGGTGATTTATATCGCCCATTTATTTCCATAGCTGTGGCGATTATTCTTTTTGAAGGAAGCTTGAATCTGAATTTTAAAGAAGTAAAAGGGTTAGGCAAGCCAGTCTTTCGTATTGTTACATGGGGAGCGTTTCTTGCCTGGATTTTCGGATCTTTAACTGCCCATTATGTAGCTGGCTTATCCTGGGCAGTTGCATTTGTCATCGGTGGTATCTTTATTGTAACAGGTCCTACCGTTATTTTACCACTGTTAAGGCAATCAAAATTAAAACCAACACCAGCAAAAATATTAAAATGGGAAGGGATTGTCGTCGACCCATTTGGTGCCTTATTAGCTGTTTTTGCGTTTGAATTCATTTTATTCTTGTTAGCTGATGGAAGAGATGCAACAGCATTATTGTTTTTCTTATTAGCATCCTTATTTGCTGTAGTGCTAGGGGTTGTCTTTGGGAAAATTACTGGATCGATGTTTGAGTCAGGGCATATACCAGAATTTCTAAAATCACCTGCTGTTTTCGCATTAGTTATTGCTTGCTTTATCATAGCGGATGAAGTGAAACATGAAACAGGTTTATTAGCAGTAACCGCAATGGGGATGACGTTGGCGAATCTTGGTATATCTTCTATTAGGGATATGCGTCACTTTAAAGAGAATATCTCGATGCTTTTAATATCAACAGTATTTATTCTTTTAACTTCATCGCTGACAATGGACACATTAATGGATGTTTTCCAGCCAGCAATTATTGGATATGTATTATTAATGCTATTTGTCGTTCGCCCACTATCGATTTTCTTATCGACGATTAACTCGGGTTTATCGTTGCAAGAGAAAACATTGGTGGGCTGGATCGCACCACGAGGGATTGTTGCTTTAACCGTAGCAAGTTATTTTGCAACTATTTTGGCAGATGAAGGTTTTGCAGGTGCGTCACTTGTCACACCTTTAACCTTTGCATTAGTATTTTCCACGGTTGTTGTCCATGGCTTTTCAATTGGCTGGCTAGCGAAAAAACTAAATCTTTCATCAGAAGGAAACCCTGGTGTATTAATTGTCGGTTCTAACCGCTTTACTAATGGATTAGCAAAGACGATGAAAGAACTAGGTATTCCAGCAGTTGTTGTTGATTCATCGTGGGATCGTCTAAACGGTGCCAGAAAAGCAGGTATTCAGCATAACCATTGTGAGATTTTATCAGAGCAAACAGAATATACGATGGATTTCACACCGTATGATTACTTGTTAACAGCAACTGAATATGATTCCTATAATGCCTTAGTATGTTCTACATTCTTGCCTGAGTTTGGTCGAAAGAATGTGTTCCGTTTACCAAAACAAAATCATAGCGGAGATCATTTAGTAGATATTGATCATACGATTGGTGGAAGAGAAGTATTTACACCTACAGAAGGCATCGAAGAATTGAAATACAAATTAAAGAGCGGTTATGTTTTACGAAAGACATCCCTAACAGATCGTTATTTGTATGAAGATTATTTGAAGGATCGTGACAAGGAAACCGTACTGTTATTTGTGTTAAAACAGTCTAAACAAATCGAGTTCTTTACCGATGATTTAGAGACAACAGCAACAGCAGGCGATACGATTGTCAGCTTAACACCACCAAGTAAAGAATTTCATAAAATCAAGGAAAAACTAGAGGAAAAAAGAAATGAAAAAAGCTAGCAACAAACTGTTGCTAGCTTTTTTGCTGCTGGAGCTTTTGGCGAAGGGAGGAAATTTTAGCTGCTAAGCGTTCCAATTCTTTTTCATTATATTCTGTGTTCCCGCCAACATATACTAATTTTTCAAGGTCGGCAGATAGTCTTGTATAATCAGCTTTTAAGTCTTCTATTTCCGCTTCGATTTCTTTTTTATTCATCTTATTCACTCCAAATATGAATTCTTTTGGAGCTTTTGGCGAAGGGAGGAAATTTTAGCTGCTAAGCGTTCCAATTCTTTTTCATTATATTCTGTGTTCCCGCCAACATATACTAATTTTTCAAGGTCGGCAGATAGTCTTGTATAATCAGCTTTTAAGTCTTCTATTTCCGCTTCGATTTCTTTTTTATTCATCTTATTCACTCCAAATATGAATTCTTTACTTCATAGTAAAGCGTAAATCAGTTAACGAGAATAGGCAAGTAACATGCTAAAATAAACAAAAACTACCAAAAAAATGAAAAGGATGTACCTTTTTTGGAGGATTATGAATTATTTATGAGCATACGACATTATATATCCATGAAAGCCGAACATTTTTTTTATATACGACTATTTGTGGTTTAATTGATCTCAATCAGGGTATAGTAAATTTGTGAAGAATGCAACATTTTTGTAACATTAAATATAGTATAAATTCGGAAATGCAGTAATCCTTTATACAGAGGAGGAAGGAATTGTTGAAAATATTTCGTTGGATAGACAAGATTGTTATGAAGTTGGAGGAATTTATCCTTAGCTTCTCGATTATATTAATTTCCATCATGATAGTAGGTAATGTTATAGCACGTGAAGTGTTTCAATCGGGAGCTTTCTACTTTGCATATGAAGTAAGTAAATTCGCAATCGTTATTGCCACATTCATGGGGATTGCATATGCAGCTAGAAAAGGGCGACATATCAGTATGTCAGCATTTTATGATTTTGCTCCGTTCAAAGTGCGTAAAATTATGATGATTTTTATTAATTTCGTAACTGCGATTGTGATGTTTGCTATGGCATACTTCTCCTACAGCTATGTGATGTTTGAACATAGTACAGGAGCAATCACGACTTCATTAGAACTTCCTAGATATTTAATGGCTGTCTTTATTCCAATCGGTTTCGTAACAGCAGGTATTCAATTTTTACGTAATACGTACGTTAACTTTACAGCTAAGGCAAAAGATAAAGTATATTTAGGTATCGATGCAGTAGATTACAATGATAAAGAGACAAAAGAAGTAAAGTTGGAAGATTTATCTGTATAAACGATAAAAGAGTAGAGAGGAAAAGTTTATGTTAGCCACATTATTAACGATAATGGTTATATTATTGCTGTTAAATTTCCCGATGATGATACCGTTAATCTTAGGACCAGTTATCATCATGTTAATTTTTAATCCGAATTTAAATATGGATTTATTAATGGGGCAATTGTTAACAGGTATTGAATCACCTGTATTATTATGTGTTCCGTTATTCATATTTGCAGCAGACATTATGACATCTGGAAAAACGTCAAACAGATTATTGGACTTTATTGGTGCGTTTGTAGGCCATATTCGTGGGGGATATGCAGTTACGACAGCAGCAGCATGTACATTGTTTGGTGCAATTTCGGGATCAACACAGGCAACGGTTGTTGCAATAGGTCGACCAATGCGTGAAAGATTATTAAAGGTCGGTTATAAAGATTCTAGTGCCATGGCACTTATCATTAACTCAAGTGATGCCGCATTGCTTGTACCTCCAAGTATTGGGATGATTATCTACGCTATGGCGGCAGGATCAGGTGTATCAGTTGGTGATTTATTTATTGCTGGTATTATTCCAGGTCTGATGG
The DNA here is from genome assembly GCF_000377765.1 of Gracilibacillus lacisalsi DSM 19029. GTDB lineage: Bacteria > Bacillota > Bacilli > Bacillales > Amphibacillaceae > Gracilibacillus > Gracilibacillus lacisalsi. The sequence continues at coordinate 64,558 of NZ_KB898673.1, forward strand.
TGTTCTTAGCGTTTACAATTTATAGTGTTATTTATGCAAGAATAAAAGATATCCCGTTAGCTGAAAGAGTATCATGGCCAGACAGATTTAAGTTTTTAAGAAAATCTTTATTACCACTAGGTTTTCCTGTTATTATCATCGGTGGTATTTATTTAGGATATTTTACACCGGTTGAAGCATCCGGTATCTCGGTATTATATGCGATTATTTTAGAAGTACTCATTTTCAAAACAATACCGTGGAAAAAACTCCCTAGCATCGCCCTTTCAACAGGGTTAGTTACATCGGCCGTATTTATTTTAGTGGCTGGTGGACAATTATTTACGTGGGTACTTGGGTATGCTAGAATTCCACAACAGATCACTGAAGCTGTGTTGGGAACTGACCCAAGTGCAGTATATGTGTTAATTATTGTCAGTATATTTTTCTTTGTAGGATGTATGTTCGTAGATCCTATTGTGGTTATTTTAATATTGACACCTATTTTTGCTCCTGCAGCAGAGCAAGCAGGTGTAGATTTAATACACCTTGGAATTATTATTACATTCCAAGCAGCACTAGGTTCAGCAACACCACCATTTGGTGTAGATATTTTTACAGCAAGTGCGGTATTTAAGAAACCATACTTAGAAGTTATTAGAAGTACACCGCCATTTATTATCATGTTATTGATAATTGGTGTTCTACTAATTATCTTCCCACAATTATCATTAGTATTAATCTAAGTTATTAAAGTGGTTTATCTATTCAGCCACTTTAAATAAATTGTTACAAAAATTATTAGGGGGTAATGATCATTTTAAACAAAAAGTTTTTCCTTATGATGATCTCCATTTTAACGCTTAGCTTTTTGCTAGCAGCATGTGGTGGAGGCGACGAAGAAGAAGGAACAGAAGACACAGGTGACGATACAGCTACAGAAGAAACGGACGAAGGCGGAGAAGAAGCTGCTGGAGATTTTGAAGAAGATAGTTGGCAATTCGTAACAGAAGAACTTCAAGGAGAGGTTCAATACGAATATGCAGCAGAGTTTGCTAACCGTATTAGTGAAAAAACTGGCGGAGCAATTACTGTAGAACCACTAGAGTATGGTGCACTTGGAAGTGAAGTTGACCAAGCGCAATTATTACAACAAGGTGGAGTTGAGCTTGCAGTCATGTCACCAGGTTTTACAGGTGGGCAAGTACCAGACGGACAGATTTTCTCACTTCACTATTTCTTCCCATCGGATCAAGAGCAAGTACAGGAAGTATTAACAAATAGTGAAGCTTTGAACCAGGATTTACGTGCAAAATATGAAGAACACAGTATTTCACCACTTTCATTCTGGACTGAAGGTGCAATGGCTTGGTCTAGTAATGTTGGTATTGAATCTCCTTCTGATTGGGAAGGGCTCAATATGCGTGTGCAAGAGTCACCATTAATGCGTGAAACATATGATGCATACGGTGCAACAGTACAGTCATTAAGTTGGGGTGAACTGTACCAAGCACTAGACCGTGAAACAGTTGACGCTCAAGAAAATCCGATTTTCTTTATTGAATCTGCAAGTTTCCATGAAGTACAAGACACTGTCACCATTTCGAACCATAATAATTATGTAGCGATGACTACGGCTAATACGGATTGGTATAACGGTCTTGATGACAATGTAAAAGCAGTAGTAGATGAAACTGTAGAAGAAATGCAAGATTGGGTATTTGATGAGCAAAAAGCTCAAAATGAAGCAGGTTTAGAAGCAATTGAAGCTGATACTGACAACGAAACTAAGATTATCGAACTGACAGAAGATCAGATCGCTGAGTTTAGAGAAGTTGCAGAGCCAGTACATCAATACTATCGTGATGAAGTAGAAGGTATTGATCCGGCAATCTTCGATAAACTGCAAGAAGAAATTGCAGAAATAATGGGTGAATAAACATTCATCAAAAAGCCTTAGCGGAATGCTAAGGCTTTTTTCTGTCTAAACCTTAGTATCACAACTTTTTTTAAAAGGTAAGAAAGTATATAATCAGTGCAATGACCGTGTTTAGCGAAGTAGTTATTTTGATATATTTTATGTGTGTTTGCCAACGCTCCAACTAATTACTTCGCTTTCCGCGGGCACGGCCTCAACTAACTTTGCAAAGAAAATCACTTTGTAAAGTGGATTTTCGGCTCGCGCTATTCCCGCAGGAGTCTACGTAATTAGTTTCCAGCTTTGAAGAGGTGTAGCAATTTTTGTCAGAAGTAATAGGTTGACTTTTATAAAATAGAAAATAGCAAGAATCGTTATCCATAAGTATAAAAGCAGCAATGTTACTTCATGCTAGAGTTGTAGAGCAGACCTTAGCGAAGGCAGCCCACTTTCACTCCTGTGGAAATTGTTGGAGTGGTGGTTATGCGATTGATATATTTGAAAATGGCTACTAAAACAATCGCAGATCCACTTAACAGTTAGTGATAAGGACTATACATAAAAAAATATTTTAAATCTGAATTCGCTTTCATTGACTCTGAATGAATTTCACAATATACTTAAATTATCTGCCGTTAAATTTTGCTGCATAAGCAAAGTTTAATGTAAATCTAAACTGTAAAGGAGAGGGTTAAGTGAAGACAAGTATCAGGAAATGTACACTGGAAGATTTGCATTTGTTACAGGACATAGGTACAGAAACATATAATGAAACTTACAGTCATCTAAACACACCCGAAAATATTAACGAATATTTAGACCAAGCCTTCAATACAGAACAACTTACGAAAGAATTATCCAATCCATCCTCAACATTTTTATTCCAATACGTAGACAACATGCTAACAGGTTACTTAAAAGTAAATGAAGGAGAAGCTCAAACATACCAAATTGGTGATAATGCACTGGAAATCGAACGCATTTACGTGAAAAATACCTTTCATGAGAAAGGATTAGGTAAATTATTACTACAAACAGCAATTGACATCGCAAGAGAGCGAGACAAAAGTGAGATCTGGTTAGGCATATGGCGGAAAAACAAAAATGCTATTGATTTTCACGAAAAAATGGGATTTGAAAAGAGAGGATCCTACTCGATTTATATAGGAGATGAGGAACAAAATAATTATATTATGGTCAAGCAGTTAAAATAATGCAGAGTATCTATCATTATAAGTCTTATAATCTTCTATAAGGTAACAGGCTTTCGCCAACTTAATTGGCGAAATGCCATGGTATCTTATACTATCATCAATTCTTCACGCTTAAAACAAATCTGGATCCTCTTCTGGTTGTTTTTTCTTCCACTCACGATAGAAATGCGCAATGATCGTTTTGACAACTGCATAAGCAGGAATGATAAACAATAATCCTAAAAATCCTGCAATTCCTCCTGCTGCTAGAATCAAGGTAATAACCGTTAACGGATGAATGGATAGCGCTCTTCCCATTACATTTGGTGAGATAAGGTTACTTTCAATCTGTTGTGCGACTATCATCACGATTGCAGCCCAAAAAGCCATGATCGGTTCTTGAAAGAACCCAACGATAATGGCAGGAATTGCTGATAAAAACGGACCTAAGAATGGAATGAAGTTCATTAATAATCCGAACAACGCTAAGGACAAGGAGTAATCGAGACCAATGATCAAATAACCAATATAAAGCATAGCACCGACACAAACACTGACGATAAACTGCCCTTGGATGAAGGATGCCAATGTATGATTAATGTTTGTAGTTAAAGTTTTAAAGCTTTGTGCCTTTTTAGGGCTAAGAAATTTTGAAACAAAAGGTACAAATTTATATCCATCCTTTAACATGAAGAAAAGGAAGAATGGAATTAAGAAAAAGGCAAAAACAAAGCTGAAAATTTGGCCGATAACTCCGATAATACTGGACGTAATGGTTTCTGCATATTGGTCTAAGTTATCCATTACATTTTGGATCGCATTTTCAAATTGCGGTGGTATAATGTTTTGATTTTCCTGCCACATTTTAAACAGTCTCTCTGCGTTTTCTACCATTTTTGGAATGCTATCAACAAAGTTTGAAAATTGTCTTTGTACAATAGGAGCAACGAAGTTAATAATAATCGTAATCACTAAGACGATGATGAGAAATACGATAAACGTACCGGCAATACGCGGTACTTTCTTTTTTTCTAACCAATTAACAATAGGATTTGTAATATAAAAGATAATCCCAGCTCCTATGATAGGAACCGCAATGGCAGTCAGATAAGCACCAACAGGTTCAAATATAAACTTAGTTAAAGAGAGGAGATAGATTAGCGTAAAAATAAGTATGCATGTTACGAGAATCCGTATGCTCTTTTTTTCAAACAAAAGTGCCACAACCTTTTCTGTCATTATTCGTTAATCCTATTCTATCATATAAATGAAAAAAATGGTTTTTGGAACACAAGTCTCTTCCAAATAGTGTGAGATTACAATAGAAACAATAGAAAGTCTATGCTAGTATAAGAATATATAATGTAGGACTAAGGGGGAAATCACATGTCATGGCAAGATACATTAAAAAGATGGACAACTCATGTAACGCTAGATGAAGATTTACAAGAACAACTAAAACAACTATCCCAAAATGAGAAGGAGTTAGAAGATTCCTTTTACAAGAATTTAACTTTTGGTACAGGTGGAATGCGAGGGATGCTGGGGCCTGGAACCAATCGAATGAATATTTATACCGTTCGTAAAGCGGTGGAAGGATTAGCAAATTACATAACGAAAAATGTAGATAATGCACATAACAGAGGAGTTGTGATTGCGTATGATTCCCGCTATATGTCACAAGAATTTGCCGTTGAAGTGGCAAAGGTATTAGGTGCACATGATATTAAAGCGTATGTATTTGAATCACTACGCCCAACACCATTACTATCATTTGCGGTGCGCTATTTAAAGACAGCTGCTGGTATTATGATTACCGCGAGTCATAATCCTCCTGAGTATAATGGTTTTAAAGTGTATAACGAGGATGGCGGACAAGTACCATTACAAGAAGCTGCTGCGATCATAGAAGAGGTAAATAAAGTAGAAGATGAATTAAATGTTACCGTCAAAAGCAAAGAAGAAGTCGAAACTGCTGGTCTATTGGAGTGGGTTGGCGAAACGGTAGATAATGCCTATCTTAGCGAGCTCAAAACCATTCAAAAGCAAGCAGAAGAAAATAATGTGAATATAGTCTTTACACCATTGCACGGGACGGCACATGACCTCGTATTAAAAGGGTTAGCTCAAATAGGTTATGATCAAGTACATGTCGTAGAAGAACAAGCAAAGCCTGATCCGGAATTCTCGACAGTACAGTCGCCAAATCCTGAAGAGCATCAAGCATTTGAATTGGCAATCAAGCAAGGGAAAGAAATCGATGCGGATATTCTAATTGGTACAGACCCAGATGCTGACCGTTTAGGTGTTGCTGTAAAGAATAGCAGTGGGTCCTACCAAGTCTTAACAGGTAATCAGCTTGGGTCACTATTATTAGATTACACATTATCTCATGTAAGTGAGAAGGAACTTGAACATGGACAAGTAATTAAAACGATTGTAACCTCAGAGTTAGGAAGAGCAATCGCTTCCTATTATGGTGTTAATACGCTCGACACGTTAACAGGATTTAAATTTATCGGTGAGAAAATCAAGCAATTTGAATCAGATCAAAGACATTTCCTTTTCGGTTATGAAGAAAGTTATGGCTACTTAATTGGTGATTTCGTTCGTGATAAAGATGCGGTACAAGCAGCAGTAGCAGCATGTGAAATGGCGAATTATTGGAAAGCGAAAGGCAAAACATTATTAGAAGCATTAGACACATTGTACGAACGTCACGGTTATTACTTAGAAGGACAGAAGTCTTTAACCTTAAAAGGTAAAGATGGTGCGGAGCAAATTGCCTCCATTATGGAAGATATTCGTGAAAATCCATTTACACAATTAGGTGGATTACAAGTAATGGCTATTGAAGATTATCAAAGCAGCAAGCGTCAGTTACCAGTAGATGCGACCGAGGAAGACATTACTTTACCAAAAGAAAACGTGATGAAATTTTTACTGGAAAATGATGCATGGGTATGCTTCCGTCCTTCTGGTACAGAACCTAAAATTAAGAGCTATTTCGGTGTTAAAACAGATAACGCAGAGAAGAGCGAATCGCTATTGCAAACAATCCAAGCAGAAGTAGAGGAAAGAATAAATAAGATTATTAATGTATAATGAATCGGAAAAAGAAGAACCTAATGCTATCACTGCGATGGTATAGATTCTTTTTGATAGGTAGAGATTGACAGAAAGTAAAAAAAGACTTATAGTAATAACATACATAAAGGGGAGTAGCTATTACAATAAATGTCGTCATTTCGAGAATTATCTCCGGCATTATTGGCAACTCAGGCGTTGTTGGCGAGACCTTTACCACCAGTGGTAAAGGTCTCGTTTTTTTGTGTGATCTTTACCAACTGGTGAAGATCATATTTTTTTAAAGGAGATGGAGTAGTTTGGAATTATTATTAGAGTACGGATGGGTTTTATTAGTTTTAATTGGTTTAGAAGGGATCTTAGCAGCAGATAATGCGCTTGTTTTAGCGATTATGGTTAAGCATTTGCCTGAAGAACAACGAAAAAAAGCATTGTTTTATGGTTTGGCTGGTGCTTTTATCTTAAGATTCGGTTCCTTATTTATTATTTCGTTCCTTGTTGATGTCTGGCAAGTACAGGCAATTGGAGCTGCTTATTTATTATTTATCTCGATTAAGCACTTATACGACACATATCGTAAGAAGAATAAAGGAGAAACGGGTGCAGAAGAACAGGCAGAAGAGGCAGTGGAAAAAGGCGGAACTGGCTTCTGGATGACCGTCTTAAAAGTTGAGCTTGCCGATTTAGCATTTGCAGTGGACTCGATTTTAGCAGCTGTTGCATTAGCCGTTGCTTTACCAGCAACAGGTTTAGGTACAATTGGAAGCCTTGATACAGGGCAATTCCTTGTTGTACTAGCAGGTGGGATGATCGGACTAATCATTATGCGTTTTGCTGCGAATGTATTTGTTAAATTATTACAGGACCGTCCTGGATTGGAAGTGGCAGCATTTGTTATTGTCGGATGGGTTGGTATTAAATTAGTAGTAAGTGTATTAGCGCATGAAGATGTTCATTTATTATCACATGATTTTGCACATTCCTTACCTTGGAAATTAACGTTCTACCTTGTCCTTGTTGCTATCGCAGTAGCTGGTTGGTTTCTATCTAGTAAAAAAGGAGAAGCTGAAGCGTAAACAAATCATTTTATCACCAAGTCAACCATCGCTATAATGGTGGAAGAGAAAGGATGAATAAAATGGCATTACACCAATTTACGTTAAAGGCCACGTGGCCTGGTGGCAGAAACGAAGTAGGACATATTGAATCAGGTAATTTAAACACTAAGATTTCCATTCCGCCTGAAATGGATGGTCCAGGTGTTGGTACGAATCCAGATGAAATGTTATTAGGTGCTGCTGCTACTTGTTATTTAATTACGATGGCCGCAATGATTGAACGAGCGCATTTGCCTCTTGAACACATAGAGTTAAGCTCTGTAGGTGATGTGGATGTCACCAATGGAGTATTTACTTATCAACGAATCACTCATCGTCCTGTTGTCGTATTAAATAAAGAGGCAACGGCCGATCATTTGCAAAAACTAAAAAATATCGTGAAACAAGCAGAGTCATCCTGTATGATCTCTCGAGCAATTAAAGGAAACGTCGAACTAGTGTTAGAAGAAGACCTTTCAATTGCAAGCTAACTTGTACTCCTCGTGAGTGCAAGTTTTTTTGTAATATAGGAAAGTGTATAATCCGCGGTATCAACGCATCTGTAAGCAGAGTAGCCATTTTGAAATAGCTTGTACAGGAAACCATCGCTGCGGCTGTCCATTTCCCTTTCCACGGGATTTTCGCCTAAGCTAACTTCTCGAGCTTTCTTAACCTGTGTAATAAAAAATGGATGTCAGCGAGTACATTCATTGTAGAGCATTAATTAGCGTAGGCGTCCACTTCGACTCCTGTGGGATCAGCGTGATCTGAAGATCCACTTTTGTAAAGCGATCTTCTTTACAAAAGTTAGCTGAAGACACGCCCCACGGAAAGCGAAGTGGGCAAGCCGTAGCGGTTGTTACGCCCAATATCCATCTCAAAATAAACGTTGATACAAGCACAAAACATAAGTTTTGACATAATACATAATTAACTGTATGATATTCCAAGTATTTATATCAGATTAATTAGAAGGAGGAAAAAAGATGAACACAGTCTTCATAATTATCAATATTGCCATTATGCTATTATTCATTGGTATTTTAATAGGTATGCAGCGAAAATATGTATCGTTCAGTAAACGAGTTTTCGCAGGTTTAGGTCTAGGTATTCTTCTAGGTGCCTTTTTACAGATTGCTTATTCAGCAGATTCTGAAGTCGTTACGGCTACGACAGATTGGTATAACATTGTAGGTCGCGGCTATGTTCGCCTATTAATGATGATCGTTATACCATTAGTAATGGTTTCTATTATTCAATCTATCATTAATTTAGAGAAATCATCAGAATTAGGAAAAATGTCAGCATGGATTATTGGTATTCTTGTTTCTACCGCTATGGTTGCTGCAGTAGTTGGTGTAACTAGTTCTTCTATCTTTAATTTAAATGCAGACCAAATAGAAATGGGGCAAGCTGAGCAAGAGCGAGCGGAGTCACTAGAAGAAACACTAGGATCAGTTGAAGGGATGACAACACCTCAAAAAATTCTAGAATTTATTCCATCTAATATTTTCTTAGATATGACAGGAGAACGTGCAACATCTGTTATTGCTGTTGTTATTTTCTCGATTCTAGTTGGGGTTGCCGTATTAGGTGTAAGAAGAAAACAACCGGAACAAGCAGAGAAATTTGTAGATATCGTCAACACTTTCTACACTGTAATCATGCGTATTGTAACCATCATTTTACGCTTAGCACCATTTGGTATTTTAGGATTAATGGCAAATACGGTAGCACAAACAAATGTAGCAGGTATTATTGAGCTCGGTAAATTTGTTGGTGCGTCTTATGTTGCGTTGATTATCATGTTTATCATTCACATGATTCTCTTAGCTTTGTTTGGATTGAATCCATTGACTTACACACGAAAAGTATTACCAGTATTAAGCTTTGCCTTCACATCTAGGTCAAGTGCAGGTACTATTCCGTTAACGATTCAGGTACAGAAGGAAAGTCTAGGTGTCCATAGTGGTACAGCGAATATGGCAGCATCATTTGGGGCAACGATTGGTCAAAATGGTTGTGCGGGTATCTACCCTGCGATGTTAGCGGTAATGATCGCACCAACGCAAGGTATTGATCCATTATCACCAGGTTTCTTATTGCCATTGATTTTAATCATTGGTATTAGTTCCTTCGGTGTTGCCGGTGTTGGTGGTGGAGCAACATTTGCTGCATTAATTGTGTTATCATCGATGAACTTACCAGTAGCATTAGCAGGTTTACTTATCACTGTAGAACCACTGATCGATATGGGGCGTACAGCGTTAAACGTTAATGACTCGATTTTATCTGGCACACTAACATCTAAAATAATGAAAAAACTAAACATTAAAAAATATAATGATAAAGAAGCAATCAATAAAGACATCGCAGTATAGTTATCTTAAAACCCCTCTTACAAGCCGTAAGAGGGGTTTTGTCATGTATGATGATCAAGCATATCAACTGCTTTATTATTCTTTAACGCTTAATCGATCCATTGTTATATAAAAGGCTGGAAGTAATAATAAAGTCAACACTGTCGAGAAAATTACCCCAGACACAATCGATACTGCTAATGGTTGAAATAAGACATCACCAATAATGATAATGGGTGTTAACGCAGCAATCGAAGTCAACGCTGTTAAAATGATTGGTCGTAATCTTGCACGAGCTGCTGCAATAATGGCTTCAATGGTATTACCGACATAACGCTCTTTGTTCTGTTCAATAAATTCTATGATTAATATCGAGTTACGAACTACAATACCAGATAAAGAAACAATACCAAGTACTGCTAAAAAACTTAGAGGCTGACCACTAATAAATAAACCAACAACTGCTCCTGTCATAGCTAAAAAAACAGTACTTGTAATTAAGATAGGCATCAATAATGAATTAAATTGGATGGCCAGTGTTATATAGATTAAAAATAGTACAATCACAAATAACTTAGCGATTTCAACAAAAAATTCTGTCTCTGCACTTGCTTCCCCATCTTCAGTTAACTCATAATTATCACCTAACTGAGCAAACGCTGTGTTCTGTTTTTCAATTAAGTCTGATGTATCAGCAGCGAAATCTCCTTCACCAGAATCATATGCAGCAATAGTAAAAGTTCTTTCCCCATTCTCATGAGTGATTGCTGCGGTTTGCTCTTCAGTTGTAGTAGATACAAACTCATCATATGAATAAATTTCCGGCATGCCCTCGTCTGAAGCCACGAATACATGTAATGAGCTAAGATCGATTTCTTGTTCTGCTCCTTCATCCAATACTAATTCCATGCTCCACCTACTGGTATCTGTATTTATTTCAGAAAGTGGTATACCAGCATTGACAAGCTGAAGTGTGTTTTTTACTTCACGAATCGCAATCCCATTTTCTGCTATGAAGTCACGATCGATCTCATAAGTTTTTACTAATTGACTTGTTCCAGTATTTACTGTTGCAATATCAACAGAATCAAGTTTAATTAATTCATCCTTTAAAAAATTAGATTGCTCCTGTAACACCGCTAAATCAGATCCTTTAAGTTTTAACTCCATTGTTGGCGATGGCGGTGGACCGGAAACAATTGTTTCTAGAAAGATTTCTCCATCAGGGAATTGCTCTCGTAGTTCATCCTGATAGAGATTAATAAATTGATCGGCAGAGGTTTGGTCACGGTCAACACGTACAACTATTTGACCGGTATTTGCACCGGCCCTCGTTAGGCTTGAGTTAAAGATGTTAGGTAGCCCTGACCCAGTATACCGAACGGTTTCATCAACATGATCCATATTTTCCTGAATAAATTGCTCAATTTCAGCTAGTTTTTGATCTGTTTCCTCTATTGGTGTACCTTCATCCAGTGTAAAGGACAGTGTTACTTCCTGGCGATCTGCAGCAGGGAAGAATTCAAATGGTACTTTGATAACAAGTAACAGTAACAAAATACATACAACTATCCCACTTACTACGGTAAACAAAGGTTTTTTCAGTGTTACAGGTAAAATGTTTTTCGTGTAGCGATCTTCTAACCACTGGAAAAGGCCTGTTAGTAACCCGGACTTGCGTTTTTTAAAACGATGCAATTTTAATTGTCTTGTATATTGAATAGTAGGAATAACCATCAAAGAAAGAAGCGTAGAAGCAATAATCGTTCCGATAAGGGCAATTGGTAAAGCTCTAATAAATTCTCCATTACTACCGGACAAAAAGGTTAAAGGAAAAAAGCTGAACACGATTAATAACGTGGATGTCACAATCGACACACCAACTTCTTTTACTCCTTTTTTTGCTCCCTCGAGTGGTGCGTCTCCCAATTGATAACGTCGCATTATATTATCATTTACAACAATTGCATCATCTACTAGAATACCTATCGCTACAATAATACCTATAATCGAGATTTGGTTAAGATCTACTCCTGTGTATGGCAAAGGAATTAACCCAATAATAATCGAGATAGGGATAGCGAATGCTACTAATATAGCAGAAGATAATGGTAACCCGAGAATCATAATAACGATAACAGCTAGTAAGGATATTGCAAAGGAAATGAGTAAATTCGTATAAACTTCATCGATAATTGTGCTTTGTGAATAAAATTGTTCTACAGAAATATTAGCAGGTAACTCCTCTTTTAAGCTCAATATTCTATCATCGATTTTGGATTGCAGGCTTGAGATGTTCACACCATTTTCTGCGAACAGTGTTAGCGAGATGACGTTTTTTTGATTATGTGTGATTAAATCTTCAACCGAATTATTGGTTATCGAAATGGTAGCAAGGTCAGTAAGATTTTTATCCGCTGTTATCTTAATAGTCTCTAACTGTGACAGTTGGTTTACAGAGTCAATATGTAATAAGATATTTTGATCTTGGTCTCGTTCAGTTCCTAACGCACTTGGAGTTAATTCATTTTGAATGACTTCAATTACTTGATTTGGTTGAATTTGATTTTCTTGAAGTAATTCTTGGTCTAGTGAAATAACTAATTTTTGATCTGGTAATCCTTTCACTGAAATGTCAGCTATTCCGTTTATTTCGCTTAAAGTAGACTTCCAATTTTCTATTTGTTCATAAGTAGACAACAATTGTTTACGATCATCACTTAATAGATGGTAAGTAGCAACACTGGAGGTTGCTAAATTTGTGGTTACATCGGGTGACATTACTTCATCAGGTAGGCTGTTTTGAGCATCTTGTACTGTCTGACGTATCGTGGAATTAACGAGATCACTATTAACATTATCTTCTAATTTAACAGATATGTTGGAAAAACCATATGTGGAAGCAGATGTCACTTGATCAACCCCATCAATCTCCATTACTGCCTCTTCAACAATATTTGTAACCATCTGTTCGACTATTTCAGGACTTGCACCAGGGTAGACAGTTGAAATAGTAGCGATATTTTGTTCTATTTCCGGTATGTCTCGTTTTGGCGTTTGTATATAGGTGAAAATTCCAGTGATCATAAATAATAATACGAAAATCCAAACTATTTTTCGATATTTAATTAATGTTTCCAAAAAACTCCACCTCATTAAATTCCCCACAATGATGGGGTTTGATTTATGTATATTGTATATAATTAAATAAATGAAAACAACAAACGTTTGCATTTTCATCCAATCAACTAGCATAATATGATAGTACCCTAATTAGAGGAGGATGACATATGCAGGAATTATTAAAAAAATATGCTCAACTAGCATTACATACAGGTGTGAATTTACAAGAAGGTCAAGGATTACTAGTCCAGGCCCCGATTGAAGCGATTGAATTAGTCCGAATCGTTGTCAAAGAAGCGTATGAAATGGGAGCAAAAAATGTCCATGTTGAATGGAAAGATGATCAATTAACGTATTTAAAAATGAAACATGCGCCAATGGAAGTGTTAGAAACGTTCCCCGAATGGCGAAAAGATGCCATGGTTAGCATGGTGAAGGAGGGCTATGCAGTATTAAATATTTATGGTGAAAACCCTGACCTCTTGCAAGATATTGACGGGAAACGAATGGCAGCCGTAACGAAAGCAAGTTCTACTGCTTTAAAAGAATACCGTGATTACCTGATGAACGACCGAGCACGTTGGTCGATTGTTGGTTATCCTACTACAGAGTGGGCACAAAAAATATATCCAGATTTAAATGCAAAAGAAGCGAAGGAACAACTTTGGAAAGAAATCTTCCGTATTGCGCGCGCTGATCAAGATGATCCAATCGAAGCGTGGAATGAACATAATCAATTATTACGCAATGCACGTGAATATTTAAATGAGAAAAATTATGCAAAACTCCATTTTCAAGCGACAGGTACTGACTTAACGATTGAATTACCAGAAGGACATATTTGGCATGGAGGAGCAGCAAAGGCGACAGATGGCGTGACATTCAATCCGAATATACCGACAGAAGAAGTATTCTCGATGCCACATAAGTACGGAGTTAACGGTCAAGTAACTAGTACAAAACCTCTTAGTTTCCAAGGCCAATTAATTGAGAATTTCACCCTGACATTTAAAGACGGTAAGGTAGTTGATTACTCATGCAAGAAGGGAGAAGGAGCGCTTAAACAGTTATTAGAAGCAGATGATGATGGAGCATCTCGCTTAGGTGAAGTTGCCTTAGTACCGCATGAATCTCCAGTCTCTCAAGCGGGGATTATTTTCTTTAATACCCTATTTGATGAGAATGCTTCCTGTCACATAGCTTTAGGAAAAGCGTACCCAACGAATATCAAAGGCGGCTCTGATATGAAGGAGAAGGAGATGGATCAATACGGTGTCAATGACAGTATTGTCCATGAAGATTTTATGATTGGCTCTGCAGATATGAATATTGATGGTATTACAAAAGACGGAGAAAAAGAGGCGATTTTCCGTAATGGTACATGGGCGATCTCTTTCTAAAAATTTCAAAACTTTAACACAACATTTACAAATTGTTAACAATAAACGGAATTACTTTTGGTTCTTCCTTATAGAGGGTAAGATAGTATAAAACCGTTAAAAAAGGGAGAATAAATAGATGCAACGTGAAGCTTATTTTGATAATGCCAAGCTAGTCTTTATATTTTTAGTTGTGTTTGGTCATTTAATTCAACCTTTAAAACAGCATATCGAATTAGTTAATGTTCTATATCAATGGATATATTTATTTCATATGCCGGTGTTTATCTTAGTGAGTGGTTTTTTTGCGAAAGGTGCAAGTGATAAAGGCTACTTGCTTAAATTAGCCAAAAGGATCCTAATTCCATATTTCTTATTCCAGGTATTTTATTCTGTCTACTTTTTAAGCATAGGTAAGAATAGCTGGGATACCACGTTGTATGATCCGCATTGGGGATTGTGGTTCTTATTAAGTTTATTTAGCTGGCACATATTATTGATTGGATTTAAAAAGTTAAAACCTTTTTACGGAATTTCTTTAGCTTTTGTAATAGGTGTTTTGGTTGGGTATTTACCATTTATCGGACCATCTTTTAGTTTATCAAGAACGCTTGTCTTTTTCCCTTTTTTCTTAATCGGATACTGGCTGAGCAAGGATCAAATATTTAAATGGCAGACAGTCAATAAAAAGGCAATCGCAGTAGGCGCGTTAATTGCGGTGTTTATTGTAAGTTATGTGACACCAACAATCCCTTCCGAATGGTTATTTGGTTCCCATTCTTATCAGATGTTGGATGCAGCGGCTAATGGTGGTTTGATTCGTGCATTGTTATATATCGTAGCAACAATAATGGTTTTTTCGGTATTACTTTTAGTCCCGAATAAACATTACTCTTTTACAACACTTGGTCAAAATACGATGTATGTCTATTTATTACATGGTGTTATTATTCAATACGGTCGTCAAGCGCATTTATTGGCAGTAGACCAAAACCTTGACACATTGGGCCTTGCTGTCATTGCGGCTGCCATTGTATGGTTCTTAGCATCCAAATGGGTTGTAACCTTCACTCAACCAATCGTCGAAGGAAGAACAGACCGCATTCAACAATGGTGGAAAGAACGAAAAAACAAACGCCAATCGTCAGATCAAGTATATCAATACCAAGAAAAGTCATCATAAGATGGCTTTTCTTGTATGGAAAGAAAGTATAAAAACAGCGCATTAACCATGTAAAACGAAGTAGTTATTGTGAAATATTTTATGGCAACGCTCCGACTAATTACTTCGTTCGGAAAAGGCCCAACAATTCTTGTCATAAGTAATAGGTTGACATTTTTACAATTGGCCGCTATCCGTGAGTATAAAAGCAGCCGTGTTACTTCATGCTAGCGTTGTAGAGCAGATCTTAGCGAAGGCCGCCCACTTCAACTCCTGTGGGAATCGTTTGGCCTGAAGATCCACTTTTTCGAGCGGTTTTTGCTCGAAAAAGTTAGCTGAAGGTCAAACCCCACGGAAAGGGAAGTGGGCAGCCGGAGCGGTGGTTAAGCTGTTCAAGTATTTCATAATGGATGCTAGAGAAATGGTAAATCTTTAGCTTTTAGTCATAAGGCCTGAGCGGATTTTGCTCAGTAGTTGTATAAACGACAAATCTTCTATCACGAAAAAAGATTTGTCGTTTAAATACCAGTCAACTACTTTAAAGCTTGCCATATCGTGCAAGAATTCTGTCTACACCCCCACCATATCCTTCGCCAAATAAATTCAAATGGACAAGCAAATAAAACAATTGATAAATTGGCTTTACTTCTTCGTAATAATTCTCCAAAGGAAACACTGCTTGATAACTCTGGTAAAAATCAGCCGGAAAACCGCCAAATAACTCAGTAAACGCTATTTCGAATAAATGATCCCCGTAAACAACAGATGGATCAATTAAATAAGGTTCTCCGTCTTTTCCAACAAGCCAGTTACCACCCCATAAATCACCATGCAGCAGTGATACTGGCGGAGTTTTCGGTATGTATTGATCGAGATTTACTAACAAAGATTCCATCCGCTTCTGTCTTTTACCCTTCATTCTCCCTTTTTCCATAGCAATTTCCATTTGTGGGCGAAGGCGCATCTCCCGGTAATAGTCAACCCAACTGTCATACCAGATATTTTCCTGTGTCAATTCCCCGACAAAAGTTGTTTGATCTAACCCATAAGATGAACTTGTCTCAGCTAAATGTAAAGCTGCTAAATTCTCTCCTAATACTCGACCAGTCGAATTACTTTTGTTTCCTTCCACCCATTCCATGATTAGCACCATTTCTTCATAACCTTTAGCGATGTCATAATAATATACTTCTGGTACAGCAATAGTATTGGTAGCACGAATTCGTTCTAAGCCATCCGCTTCCATTTTAAAGAAATCTGCAGGTACATGTTGATTGGTTTTGATGAAATAATGCTTTTCAGCTGTTTGGACATAATAAGCCTGGTTGATATCACCACCAGCTATTGGTTGAACAAGCTGGACAGGGGAATTATCCCCGATTAATTGTAACTTTTCGTGCATAACGCTCCCTCCTTGTAAAACTAGTATAGCATCTAAAAATCAAGGTAGAAAAGCGAGGTTCTATCGTGTACAATAGGAAAGAATTTATTAATAGGTAATAGAGGTGAAAAGATATATGCAACGAGAAAATTGGGCATCAAGGTTAGGTTTTATGCTAGCTGCAATGGGTTCTGCTGTTGGTTTAGGTAATATTTGGCGGTTCTCTTATGTTGCTGGTGAAAATGGTGGAGGCGCATTTTTAATTTTATATATTTTGAGTGTGTTAGTTATCGGTATTCCATTATTATTAGTAGAAGTGAGCATCGGAAGAAAGGCGCAAAGAGATATAGTTGGATCGTATAAGAAATTAGCACCGAAACAACCATGGTTTATGGTCGGTTACTTAGGTGTTGCAAGTGCCTTTCTGATTCTAAGCTTCTACAGTGTCGTAGCTGGCTGGGCGTTGTACTACTGGTGGAGATATGTAACAGGTGCAATGACCGAGATGCCGGACATTGGATTTGGTGGCTCCTTTGAGGCTTTTATTTCACAGGATTATGCGCCATTATTCTGGCATGCACTTTTCATGGGGATTACCATGTTTATCGTATTAGTCGGGGTAAAGAAGGGAATAGAGCTAGCCAATAAAATATTAATGCCGATTTTAGCATTAATGATGATTGCACTAGCGATTTATAGTGTGACATTACCTGGCGCAGGTGAAGGACTTGCTTTTCTTTTTCAACCGGATTGGTCTGTATTAGATGATCCTTCTGTCTATATTGCAGCATTGGGACAAGCCTTCTTTTCACTAAGTTTAGGTGTTGGTACGATGATGACCTACGGAAGTTACTTAACGAAACAACATCAGTTACCAGGTGCGACAGTGGGAATTGGTGTGATGGATACTTTATTTGCGATCATTTCAGGGATTGTCATTTTCCCAGCTGTATTTGCCTTTGGCATTGACCCTAGTTCTGGACCGCCACTTGTATTTATCACATTACCGGAAATTTTTTATCAAATGAATTTCGGTGGTGTTATTGGTTTGGTATTCTTTACAGCATTAAGCTTAGCGGCGATTTCTTCTTCGATTTCATTGCTAGAAGTGCCGGTTGCCTATTTGATGCGTGCGGCTAATATGTCGAGAAAATTAGCATCACTTATTGTCGGACTCGTGATTTTTGCATCAGGTGTTACAGTTTCTTTAGGAATGGGAAAATGGAGCGGGATCACCTTAATTGGCGATCGCAACATCTTAGATTCGATGGACTTTCTATCATCCAATGTGTTCTTACCAATTGGAGGAGTAACGATGGCATTATTTGTCGGCTGGTATTTTAGCAAACAAGAGGCGTTGGAAGCATCGGATTTAACGAATAATCCAATTGGTGGTCTCTGGTATGTACTAGTAAAATTCATCGCACCATTTATCATTGCTATCATTTTCTTAAATTCGCTTGGAATTGTATAATAGCGGGAGAGGGGATGAGCGATTATGGCGATTACCAATCAGCAGATTTTACGAAAGATAATAGCCGAATGTGAACAAGCATTAAATAATGAAAGCAAAGTACGAGAGCATGCGAAAGCAGTACAATCTTTAACAGATTTATTATTAGATCAGGATAAGAGTGCTCCGGCTCAATCTACGAGCTCAATTGATGATTTAGAGTGGCAGAAAATGGTGGGACAACCTGCGCCAAAACCACCGTTAAAACAAGAGAAAAAGGTGGAAGATGACGGTGCTAATGGAGATTCACTACTTGACTTTTAAATAGGGAGTGGAGATACAGATGAAAATCTTTTTATTATTAGGTATTCTAAATGGTTTTCTGGCCGTGGCATTGGGAGCTTTTGGTGCCCATGGTCTAGAAGGAAAATTATCAGAGAAGATGCTTGCTACGTGGGAAAAAGCAGTACAATATCAAATGTTTCATACTGTCGCCTTACTTGCAACAGGTTTATTAATGCCTAAAATTACGTCTGGAAGTATCGTGGCAGCAGGCTGGTTTTTCTTTGCGGGAATCATTTTGTTCTCTGGCAGTCTCTATATCTATTCCACAACCCAGATCAAAACATTTGCGATGATTACACCAATTGGGGGACTGGCATTTTTAGTCGGCTGGGTGTTGTTAGGCTATGCCGTAATTAAGTTTATCTAGCTTTTTATGACCCTTTGCTATCACCAAAGGGTCATTGTTTTACCTATAGAAAAAGTAAAAGCGCCATAATTCCGATGATGCCAATACCTCGTAATATAAATTGTGAAAAGAAAAATGTATGCCCCTTTTTCCACTCTTTCCAAGCTTCGATAAATAAATTTATACTTAAACTTGCTAAAGCAATCACCCCTAGCAAAGTTGATTGATTTTGCCATGCAAGTATAATAAATACGAGTGTCAAACTAAAACAGGCAACCGTTATTTCATCGTTTGAAGCTTTTTTCTTCACGATCTTTACCTCCATAAAAAAGACACAAGCAATTACTTGTGTCTGCGCTGTTGAAGTATATACTTTTTCCACGTTAGGAAAATAGATTACAGTAAAGTAGTTAATTCACGTAGACTCAGGTTTTTTACCTGCAGTAGGCGATAAGCTTTAGCGTGGCGAATAGTTTGCGGTACCTGGATTTTGATTAAATGGATAGTCATAATTTATCTCTTCATCGAATGTAATATAATCTAAGTATACCATCAATAACACATAACGCTTACCTGTTTCTGCATCACTTAAAATAATGTGATCACGGCCTGCTGCTTCAATCGTTCCTTTAAATACTTTGGCATTCCAGCGGTCATTATTTTCGAACGTCATGTACACGGTAGCCCTTTTGCCTTTGTTTAAGCGAAGGATGTTTTCAATATAGGACTCCTCTGCCGGAAGCATGCCAGGTACGTCTGAAACAGATGGTTGCTGTTGTTGTCCATTTCCAATCGGCCCTCCCGACTGTGCCATCTGCCCCATCTGTCCCATCTGTCCCATCTGTCCAAGTTGATCCATTCGTGGCATATGTCCATATGGATACTGATATCCTCCATAACCGCTTTGCATACCATAATAGCCTTGTGGAGTATATGGTTGCATATTCACAGGTTGCTGTTGGTTCTGGTTTTGATTTTGACTCATCGATAAAAGACTCCTTTCTATAATCGGAAATATGCTCGTGCTTTTTCCGCATTCCTACTAGCCATCTATATGCATTTTGTTTCGTAAACATGCATAAAGAAAAAACACACGGTAAATACCGTGTGTTTAGACAGCTAAATAAGCTGGAATCTCATCTGTATTTAATATATTGCCAACATAGAATGGTCCGAACTCACCATATCGTGCACTGACAACATCAAAACGCATTTCATAGACAATCTTTTTAAGTTGTAGCACGTCTTTGGCGAATAATGTCACACTCCACTCCCAATCATCAAAGCCCATAGAACCGGTAATAATTTGTTTGATTTCACCAGCATATTTTCTGCCCGTCAAACTATGCTCATACATTAATTGGCGGCGTTCATCCATCGGCAGCATATACCAGTTATCATTACCTTCACGACGCTTGTCCATCGGGTAGAAGCAAATATGATCCCATTGTGGCAACTTCGGTTTTAAGCGTGCGCGAACACCAGGATTGTCTTCAGGGTTGTCATTGTCTTTCGACATATATTTGGATAGTTCTACAACAGATACATATGAGTAACTTGGTGTTGTGAACTCAGCAAATTTTGATTTATTAAAACGCAATTCAATTTCTTCTAGTTCTTTCATTGTTGGGCGAAGAATCATTAATATGATATCTGCTTTTTGTCCCATTATAGAGTAGAACGCATGACTGCCATCACGTGCTTCTGATACTTCTTCCCATTCACGGAGCATCTTTTGTAATTCATCGACTGCTTCTTTGCGCTCCTGTTCGGAAGCTTTTTTCCATTTTGTCCAATCTATTTTACGTAAATCGTGTAAACAGTACCAACCATCCATTGTTTCGACTGCTTCTGGCATTTTGATTCACTCCTTAGAATTGATTCTTTCGTTTTAATATAACATATTTGGGGAAAAATACTTATTGAAATGCTGTATCAAATAACAAATTTTTACAGAAAAATGAACAATTTAAAAATTTTTTATAATGAAACGCATTCATTTTGATTCCTACTTTCATTATTACACAAAAACGCGTATCATATAATACAGATAATAATTTGGAGGGTTATAACATGAGCGATTTATTTGCGGATATTAAAGGTAGATTAGAAGGAAATGCTCGAAAAATCGTGTTTCCTGAAGGTTTAGACGAACGAATTTTAACTGCAGCAAGCATGTTGAAAAAAGATGGATTAGTTGAACCTGTATTAGTCGGAATACATGAAAAAGTGGAACAGAAGGCGAAAGAGCTAGGTGTTGCTATCGATGGAGTGGAAATTCTCGATCCAAGCACTTACGCTGAATTTGACGAAATGGTTACGTCTTTCGTGGAACGCCGTAAAGGGAAAGCTACAGAAGAAGATGCACGTAAGATGTTAGTAGACGAAAATTATTTTGGTACGATGCTTGTTTACATGGGCAAAGCAGACGGTTTAGTAAGTGGTGCAGCGCATTCTACAGCTGACACAGTACGCCCAGCATTACAAATTATCAAGACGAAAGAAGGTATCAAGAAAACTTCTGGCGTCTTTATTATGGTGCGCGAAGAGGAGAAATATGTTTTCGCAGACTGTGCGATCAACATTGCACCAGACAGTCAAGACTTAGCAGAAATTGCAGTTGGCAGTGCCGAAACCGCAAAACTGTTTGATATTGACCCTCGCGTTGCAATGCTTAGCTTCTCAACAAAAGGTTCAGCAAAATCAGAAGAAACAGAGAAAGTTGCCGAAGCAGTTAACATCGCAAAAGAAAAAGCTCCGGAATTAACATTAGATGGCGAATTCCAGTTTGATGCAGCTTTTGTACCATCGGTAGCAGAGAAAAAAGCACCGGGCTCTGTTTTGAATGGTGACGCAAATGTCTTTGTATTCCCGGGCCTTGAAGCTGGTAACATAGGCTACAAAATTGCCCAACGCTTAGGTGGCTTTGATGCAGTTGGCCCAATTCTGCAAGGACTTAACCAGCCTGTAAATGACCTATCACGTGGATGCAGCAGTGAAGATGCTTATAAATTAGCACTAATCACCGCAGCACAAGCATTAGACGCACAGTAGATTTCTACTGTGCTTTTTGCTATATTAAGGGGAGAAAGGAGAATAGATATGAAACCCGACAGCCCCATTTTATGGCAACAATATCGGGCACTCCTAGAACTCCTTCCAGAACAACATCCTGAGTACCCAAACATTATCAACCAATTCCGGCGCCAAGAAGCTGGACAAGCTGGAGAAGACAACCTCGCTTACTACCTCGATCAAGCACAGGTTCCATCTCTAACATGTATCAAAAGGTTACGACTCGAACACCACAGTGCATTCCAACTCGATTGGCTCGTTCTCGGATTAGGATTCCGAGTTATATTTGAAGTGAAAAGTCACACAGGAGAAATTTATTTTGATGCGAAGTCCCATCAGTTGACACGTATCATAGACGGCATCAAAGAAGGTTTTGATGATCCGCTTTTGCAAGTCGATCGCCAATATGCTAATTTACGTGCCTATTTTATCGCTCACAACATCGACCAATTACCAACTTATCGCTTCGCAGTCTTTGTCAATCCTAACGCGATCCTCCGTTTACATGACTATCCTGAATATCAACGCGTACTAACATCCCAAAGAGTGCCAGCTATTTTAGAAAATTTAGCAGAAAAGCACCCTCCCGTTATTTCCGAAGAAGCAAACCAACAAATCGAACAATTCTTAGTGGAAAATCATCGTGAGCGTGCGATTTCGATACTAGAAAAACACGCCATTTTGTGGGATGATTTACACAAAGGATTACCATGCCCCTCTTGTAACAAACGGTCCATGCGAAGAGAGCGAATGCGTTGGCAATGTCCTTTTTGTCGAACGAGAAGTACCGATGCACACCATAAGTTTTTATATCAGATCGCACTACTATCGAATAATAGAGTGACAAAGCAGTTAGCATCTCACTTTTTATGTATGAAATCTCCTGACGCTGCTCGAAAGTTGATGGTACGCGCAGGTTTCATTAAAGAAGGAGCAAATAAAAATGCTATCTATAAACATCCAAAACTAATCCCTTTTTATTAAAAGTGTCCAATAAACATCAAAAAGTGTCCAGTAAATTCCCGAAAGTGTCCAATAAACGATTAAAAGTGTCCAGTAAATACTCGAAAGTGTCCAATAAACTTGAAAAAGTGTCCAATAAAATGCAACTCATAAAAAGGAGCCACGCATATGACTTCATTCAAAAAATTAATCATGCACCGGTTGAAAATGCCGCTAAAATATCCGTTTAAGAACAGTAATACAACGATTACAGAAAAGGATATCATCATTACCGAGCTTCATGATCAAGATGGATTTATCGGTTATGGCGAGTCTGTAGCCTTTGATTCCCCTTGGTACACAGAAGAAACGACAGATACAGTGCAATATATGATGGAGCATCACCTTTGGCCATTGATCAAAAAGCAGCAGATCAACCATCCGACAGAACTCAAGCTCGACAACATTCGCCGCAACCATATGGCAAAAACAGCTATCGAAGGAGCAGTGTGGGATATCTATGCGAAGCGAACGCAACAACCACTTTATCAGGCAATCGGAGGTACAACCAACCAAATACCAGTAGGAGCAGCGATCGGCCTGCAATCCACCGATGAGCAGGTCATTGGAAAAATTGCACAAGCACTTGAGCAAGGTTATCAACGAATCAAATTAAAAATAAAGCCGGAAAACGACTTGCACACCTTAGAAACAGTGCGCAACCATTTTCCGACAACACCACTAATGGTCGATGCCAATTCTGCCTATACAATCAACGATATCGATCATCTTAAAAAAATGGATCTATACAACTTAATGATGATTGAACAACCGCTAGCATCTGATGATTTCATCGATCATGCCAAACTCCAGCATGAAATCAACACACCGATCTGCCTTGATGAAAGTATCCATACTCTAGCAGATGTTCAAACAGCGATCGCACTTAACAGCTGTAAAATCATCAGTATTAAATTAGCGAAAGTCGGTGGATTCACGAATGCGATCAAGATTCATGACTATTGCCAAAAATATAACATTCCAGTCTGGTGTGGTGGAATGCTAGAAGCAGGAGTAGGGCGCGCCCAATCATTGGCGTTAGCAACATTACCAAACTTCACGCTACCCGCAGATCCAGGAGCATCCAACCGTTATTGGCATCAAGATATTATCACTCCAGAGGTTGAAGTCCATAACGGTTATGTTACGCTGCCAAAAAGGCCAGGAATCGGCTATGATCTCAATCTACCCACAACGGATCAAAAAGTGCTCACTTAAGTGCTTTTTGATTCCGCTCTACCATTTGTTTCATCCTTTTTTCAAAAACAGCTAACTCATCACCAGCTAAGTCAGTGTATTGTACATCCCCTAACAAACGCAAAACGCGGTCTATGCTGTCCTCGACTGTTAACTCCTTACCAACCAACTCTGACAAGGACCTCATCGTATCAGGCTCCACTTCCGGGTACGCAAAGCGTTCATCATCAATCGAACGCCCCGCACGATAAAAATCATGAACTAACTCAGCACGTGCCGCTCCACTACCACGTACACAAATATAGATTTGCACCGCAATCCCTTTCTTGACCCGTCGCTGTGAGATACCAGCAAACTTCTTGCCACCAATACTCAAATCATAATCACCAGGACAATACGAACCAACGACTTCAAACGCTTCAATTCCATCCGTAAGATCTGCGTACATATCCTGGACAAAGGCTGTCATCAGCTCATACCCGGAATGAATCCCCATCTCATCCAAATCCGGCACCACAAATGAAAAATTCAAGACATCCCGATCAAGCACTACCGCAAGACCACCAGAATTCCGAACGACAACATCAAACCCTTTTTCTTGTAAAAAAACGACTGCTTCGTCCACGGCTGGCAAGCGACTATCGATAATGCCAAGAACAACCGTGTTATCATGGACCCAGAATCGACACGCAACCTTGTTACTGCTTCGCCCTATCGATTCACACAACGTATCATCGACTGCAAATGATGCCATTGCTGTTCCTAGCACCTCCGGATCACTATGGTCAATTACTCTTATTTGTTTATCTTTAAAAAATTGCTTCCAATCTTTCATTATTATCCTCCAAACCTTTTCGTTCACCTAAAACTATATTATACTAATAGTAAGAAAAAAGAGGAAGGTATTTGCCATGGCTTATAAAGATGAAAAGTTACACGAGGAGAAGGTATTTAAAGATCCAGTCCATCGCTATGTCCACGTTCGTGATCGAGTGATCTGGGATTTGATCGGCACCAAAGAATTCCAGCGATTGAGACGGATCAAGCAATTAGGCACATCTTTTTTAACCTTTCACGGAGCGGAACATAGTCGTTTTAACCATTCACTAGGAGTTTATGAAATTGTCCGTCGAATACTCATCAATTTTGAGGACAGGCCTAACTGGAATCATGAGGAACGATTGCTCTGTTTATGTGCCGCATTGCTTCATGATTTAGGACATGGACCGTTTTCCCATTCGTTCGAGAAAGTCTTTAAATTAGATCACGAGGATTTCACGAGATCGATTATTCTTGGTGATACCGAAGTGAATCAAGTATTAACAAATATTAGTATTGAATTTCCACAAAAAGTTGCCGATGTTATTAATAAGACCTATCACGACAAATTAGTAGTAAGTTTGATCTCGAGTCAGATTGATGCGGACCGGATGGATTACTTACAGCGTGATGCCTATTTTACTGGGGTTAGCTATGGCCACTTTGATATGGAGCGGATTTTGCGTGTTATGCGACCGGTAGAAGACCAAGTCGTGATCAAGGAATCGGGTATGCATGCAGTTGAAGATTATATTATGAGCCGTTACCAGATGTATTGGCAAGTCTATTTTCACCCGGTTACTCGTAGTGCCGAAGTGATTTTGACGAAGATTTTGCACCGTGTCAAACAATTATATGACGAAGGATACACGTTTAAAGTGGAACCGGCACCTTTTGTATCTTTCTTCGAGGAACAAGTGTCACTGGAGGATTACATTAAGTTGGATGAAGCGGTAGTCTTGTATTATTTCCAAATGTGGGCGGAAGAAGATGATCCGATTTTAAGTGATTTGGCCTATCGTTTTATCAATCGTCGTTTGTTTAAATATGCCGAATTTAATCCAAATTTGCAAATGAATGAATGGATGGAGTTGTATCAACTGTTCCGAGATATTGACCTTGATCCAGACTATTATTTAGTAGTAGATTCCTCCTCCGATTTGCCGTATGATTTTTACCGACCAGGAGAGGAAGAAGAACGGTTACCGATTCATTTACTAATGCCAAATAAGGAATTACGTGAATTATCTCGTCAGTCTGATATTGTAGAGGCGATATCAGGGAAGAAACGGACTGATCATAAGTTATATTATCCAAAAGATTTAATCGAAAAGTTGCCAGAGGATAGACCGGAGAAACAGCAAATAAAGAAAATTTTACATAAACAAGAAAGTTAAGAAACTGGGGTGTTTTCATTGCTAGATAATCATGCAAAGCTTGTAAAAGTGATCGCAGCATCGGAAGGAATTGTCGGGCGCAAAAAGTTGCAAAAAATCATTTACATCATGAAAAAACTTGGACTACCTTTTGAAGAAAAGTATACGTTCTATTTTTACGGGCCGTATTCTGAGGAGTTAAGTTTGCGAATTGAGGAGATTACTAACCTAGGTTTTGTCTCAGAAGTAAGAGAAAAGAAGAGCAATTATTATCAATATCGATACCAAGTAACAGAGCAGGGAGAGGATTTTCTTAAACATTCCAACACCGAGCTGCCATTAGAACAGTCGCTTTTGCAGGAGATGAAAGAACAGAGCTCACGCTTTTTGGAGCTTGTAAGTACGATGCTATATTTCGATCATTTACCAAAGCCTGAGATCGAACAAAAGGTACAAGAAGTGAAAAAGAAGTCGAACTATACACCAGAGGATATCAAAGAAGCCTGGGCATTTATCAATAGATTGCAAAAATAACCCTGTGATGGGTTATTTTTGTTTGCAATTATATGTTGTTATTCTGCTCATTTAACAATTGATCTAGCTTACTTTCGATTCGTTCTAATTGTTTCTTTTTCCTTCCTAAACGAAATATCAATAGGATTAAAATCGTAATGATGCTTAGAAATAGGATAAACGAAATAAGAGCGAAAAACATATCGCCACCTTGCAATCCACCTATACCCGCGTAAAGCAAATAAAACACATCCTTTTATTCCTAGTATATCAATGGAAGGATAATAATGGAAGGTAAAGGAAAAAAACATCAAACTGAAAAAAGTGTCCTTCATCCTCTCGAATCCAAGTACCTATCAATCGATTAACCGTTTGCCGCCAACACCATAATTACGCTTATCGATATCTTCGACAAACACAACAACTTTTTCTCGAGATGCCCCGGTTGTTTCTACAACCGCATCTGTTACTTTTTCAATTAAAGCTTTGCGCTGTTCATCTGTTCTGCCTTCTAGCATTTGTACTGTTACGTATGGCATATGTTTCTCTCCTTCTGTTATGGGATATCGATATTATTGTATCGTAAAAACAAAAAGAGGGAAACACAGAAGATGAAAACTCAGTTTTAAACATGCTACAATAATAAGTAAAATAAGTAGGAGGATGGATTGTCATGAGTGAAGAAAAAAAGAAATCCAATCAATTTACGATCATGAAGGACGATTCCACGGATGGTCATGGCGGATATGGTGTCGGGTCGATTAGTTTAGAAAATATCTCCCCAGTGATTATCGATCCGAATGAAGATCGTGCCTTTGTTGATATGGGAGCGATGCACGCAAGAAGTGAAGTAGAACGTCGTGTGAAGTTTCTTCCAAATAAAGAAGATGTGCCAAATGGTAAACTGTACTGGATTGTTTGGGTTACGGTTGAACGTGGAGAAATAGGCCCTTACTATCATGGTGTAACAGGATGTGAAATCCGTGTCGACCGTTCGATCAAACGTGCTTATAAATCAATGCCAGAGCATGTCAATCATATGGATAAATCGATGAAAGGACATGTGATTGTCGAGCATATGGATGAGAAGTCACTAAAGTTACTCGCTGATTTCTTACGCGAATTTGATCCAGAGATGTGGAAAAATTCATCCGATGAATTAAAGCAAGCTTTACCAGAATAATGAACATTTTGTGAACATTATCTGAAAATGAGCGATTATACTTGTCCTAAGAGATTAATTTTTTATAAAATATACACACATGGTAACTCTTCGTTACTAGGACCGGAAAAGGCTGGGCATTTGCCCAGCCTTTTTCCGTTCTATTGCTCATCTTCGCCTGTCCACATCCATTCCCACCAGTTCTCCAGCAGGCGGTCTTCAGGGATCATCTCATCTAATTCTTCAGGATGCTCATGCTCATCATCTAAATGGGCGGTGCAATATCTCGTTGGCTCTGTTCCTCTGACAAATGACATCGTGTGTGTCTGTCCACATCCATCTCCTGCCAGAAAACCCGTATTTAAATCAATCGATGCCTCCACCACATTGTCCGGTTTTACGATATGTTCTTCAGGTAAGTTTTCATGAGCTGATTCCATAAAACTTGCCCAAACTTCCTTCGCATACTGCTGATCACTGGTTCGTACAATTTCGCGATTATCATCATATCCAACCCAAACACCAGCGGTTAAGGCAGGGCTAAAACCCATCATCCAGTTATCGACATTGGTTGTTCCAGATTTACCAGCATATTCATGTGTCAGCTTGTCAGCGATAGAAGCACCAGTCACACTCATATAGCCGTTTAATTCTTGCTCAAACATTCCTTTCATCATATCAGCAAGAATATAGGCATATTCTTTTCGCAATACTTGGTTATCCTCTTGTTTAGAGAATGGGTTCCATCCTTTATTCTCTGCTTGTTCTTCCTCTCTGTCGTACAAGACTTCTCCATACGCGTCGGTAACCTTTGTAATCGTATGGCTTTCGACATCTAGACCGCCATTTGCTATCATGCTGTATCCTGTCACCATCTCCTGCATCGTTACCACCTCTGTTCCTAATGCTAACGATGCGACTGGCTCCAGTTCACTATTAAATTTAAATTTATTTTTAGCTGTTCGTGCAAACCGTTCTGGTGTCACATACAAATTCGTTTTGACAGCAAATATATTGTCAGAGAGTGCCATTGCCTGGGCCATTGTGATCGGTTGGTTGGCATAATAATCATTATAGTTACTAGGCTGATAACTTTTGCCATCCGCTAACTCAAAAGTGGTCGGTTTACTCATTAAGGTCGTGGCAGGCGTCATCCCGTTTTCTAAAGCTGTATAATAAAGAAACGGTTTAAAAGCAGATCCTGGCATTCTTTTTGCTTGTGTTACCCTATTAAAGGAAGAATCTTCATAGTCCCTGCCGCCGAGCAGTGCGGTGACACCTCCCGTATCTGGATCCATTGCCATAGCCCCAACTTGGATTTCTGAGTCGCTATCGATCGTTTCAGAGGCTTGTTCCATTGCTTGTTGCTGCTTCAAATCTAATGTCGTATAAACTTGATACCCACCTGAACGAATATCCTCGATGTTTACATCCAACAATTCTTGCAATTCCTTCACAACGACATCCTGGAAATACGGTGCAACACTTTTGCTAGCAATATCACGATCCTCAGAAAAAGATAATTCTTCATTCAAGGCAGTTTCATATTCGCTATCATCGATCACGTTTTTCTCATGAAGATTACTTAAGATTAATTCTTGTCTGTTTTTCGCATTATCTAAGTTATGAAAAGGCGAGTAGTGAGACGGCCCCTTCGGTATTCCTGCCAGCATTGCAGCTTCGGCCCAACTGAGATCAGCTGCAGATTTATCAAAAAAATACTTGCTCGCAGCTTCGATACCATACGCACCATGTCCAAAATATATCGTATTTAAATATCCCTCTAACAGCTCGTCTTTATCATAGAACATTTCTAATCGAATCGTATAAAAAGCCTCATATAATTTCCGTTTCCATGTTTTGTCATGTGTAAGAAAAAGGTTACGAGCATACTGCTGTGTAATCGTACTTGCCCCTTCTTTCAGGGACAGCGTCTGAATATCCTTCCAAATTGCTCCGACTAAACGTTTAAGATCAAACCCGAAGTGATCAAAAAAATGTTGATCCTCTGTTAAGACCGTTGCCTGCTCCAAGCGGTCATCTATTTCAGCAAGGGATACCCAGTATCTTTGTTCTGAACCGTATTCCTCCCCAATCACTTCTTCGGTATTACTATAATAAATCGTATTTTGCGGTCGTTCTAAGGACGGTGGGCCAAGTAAAAAGCTAGCAATCAACAGCACTGCAATACAAGACCCCATCATTAATACTAGAAAAAAACTAAACTTTAATAACCGTCTCTGTCTCTTTCTCTTCCTGCGTCTATATCTACGCCTCACCGGACCACACCTCCACTTCTTATCTCATCAAGAAGCAATTATGAGTAGAATGCTCATCATTAGCATTATGGATAAAAAAAACCGGTGATAAACATACAAGATGGAAGAATTACTTGATTTTTTACGGAAAAACTCTAGAATAGTATTGTTTACTACTAAAATAATTATTTGTATGCATAGATGGAGGAGCGATCCAGATGGGTTTATGGTTTACCGAGAAACAAACAGACAACTTTGGGATTACTGCAAAAATTAAGCAAACCTACCATACAGAACAAACGGATTTTCAAAAACTGGACATGGTCGAAACGGCAGAATGGGGCAACATGCTGTTGTTGGATGACATGGTGATGACAACAGAGAAAGACGAATTTGTCTATCACGAAATGGTTGCACATGTTCCACTGTTTACACATCCCAATCCGAAAGAAGTACTTGTTGTAGGTGGTGGTGACGGAGGGGTGATTCGTGAAATTTTAAAGCACCCGTCTGTTACAAAAGCAGTACTAGTTGATATTGATGGAAAGGTCATTGAGTATTCTAAAAAATATCTACCGTCGATCGCAGCGAAATTAGATGATCCGCGTGTGGAGGTACGTGTAGCGGATGGCTTTATGCATATCGCCGAAAGTGAAAAGGCGTACGATGTCATCCTAGTCGATTCTACAGAGCCAGTCGGGCCTGCTGTCAACCTTTTTACTAAAGGTTTTTATGCAGGGATCTCAAAAGCATTAAAAGATGACGGTATTTTTGTGGCACAAACCGATAATCCTTGGTTTAAAGCAGATTTAATTCGTCAGGTATATGCAGACGTGAAAGAAATTTTTCCTGTTACCCGCTTGTATACAGCGAATATTCCAACTTATCCAAGTGGATTGTGGACATTTACGATCGGTAGTAAAATGCATGATCCATTAAAAGTAAAAGAGGAACGCTTTTTTGAAATAGACACGAAATATTATACAAAACAGCTGCACCATGCTTGTTTTGTTTTACCGAAATTTGTAGCAGATTTAACTGTTTAGAAAGGGGTAGTGGAATGCGATTTGACGAAGCCTATTCAGGAAAAGTATTTATTATGTCACGTCCGGATTTTGAAGAGGCAGATGCCATCCTTTATGGGATGCCAATGGATTGGACAGTCAGCTTCCGTCCGGGGTCACGTTTTGGCCCTAACCGGATTCGGGAAGCATCGATTGGTCTGGAGGAATATAGTCCCTATTTAGATCGCCATTTAGAAGAAGTGAATTATTTTGATGCAGGTGATATTCCACTCCCTTTTGGTAACCCCAAACGGAGTCTGGAGATGATCCGGAATTATGTCGATCAAATTCTAGCAAAAGGGAAATTTCCATTAGGTCTAGGTGGCGAGCATCTGGTCAGTTGGCCAATTATTGAAGCGGTGTATGAAAAATATCCAAATCTCGCGGTCATCCATATCGATGCCCATGCAGATTTGCGTGAAGAATATGAAGGCGAGCCATTATCCCATTCGACACCAATTCGCAAAGTATGTGAAAAAATCGGACCCGAAAATGTTTTTTCCTTCGGCATCCGTTCTGGTGACCGTGAGGAGTTCCGTTATGCCGAAGAAAGTGGTATGTATATGGCGAAATTTGCTGTAGTGGAGCCATTAGAGCAGATGTTGCCAAAATTAGCGGGACGTCCCGTTTATGTTACCGTAGATATTGATGTACTAGATCCCGCTTTTGCACCCGGTACAGGAACAGCGGAAGCAGGAGGGATTTCGTCAAAAGAATTATTGACAGCTATTCATTTGATTGCCCGATCGAATCTAAATGTAGTCGGAGCAGATCTTGTCGAAGTAGCACCAAACTATGACCCAACAGAACAGACTGCAATTGCTGCGAGCAAGTTTATCCGAGAAATGTTGTTAGGTTGGGTAAAATAAGTCACACCATATGTAAACTATGACGTAAATATGATAAAATATGTTACAGTTTATATTTTGATTAGGGGATATTACATGAAAAGGAATCAAATCGTGAGAGATTTTTTGTTAAATGAGACAGAGATGCCGTTACATGTCGTATATCAGCAGTTGAAAGGTCAGCCCAATGAAATAAAAGATATGAGTGAGATTTGCTTAGAGAGTAAAAGTGCAGCAAATCAATGTGCAGCGATGGAATATTTGTATGCCAATGGTTTATTTCCTGAATTAAAGCTCTTGATTGAAAAGACCGAATATGCTACCAACAAGCTGGTTCGTAAAACATCACGAATTTATCAAATCATGTATGACCGGAAAACATTAAGAGCTAAACAACTAAAGCCCGATGCACCAGCAAAATATATTAAAGCCGTAAACCGGTTGAGGATAAATGATGATGAATACTCTTTGAAAATCCTTCGTGATCTTGTTCATATTTTCTGTTACTTTGATATGAACCAGTATGGCAAAATTGGGACGTTTAATCAATCGATTAAAAGAGATCTTCTCCATGTAAAAGATCCATTATTGTATACTTTATTGGAATCGAGATTGAATGAGACGTTGTTTATTTATCATTGGAAGCGAAATGAACTGATTTTGTCACGGAAGTATGGTTATCAATTATTAACGGATACCAATAATCCATGCAAAAAAATTGATATTCATAACATTTTGGCACAAGGTTACTTATTTGAAAGCTATGATCAGGCCATGTACCATGTTTCTGTCGCACTGGAGATCGCTAGAGAATTGCAATATGAACGAGCGATGTATGGTTTGAAAAACTTCACGTTGCCTTTTATCGCCGCTTATTATAAAAAGACAGAAGGTGTCACAAGTGAAGACCAGGCAGAGCAAGCCCATATTGCCTTGGCAGAAAATGAGCTAGACAAATGTATCCGTATATTAGAAAGTTTCGAGCAACTTACCCCTTTTCAACAATATTATTTAGGACGAGCTAAGCAGGATAAGTATTTGTTACGCACATCTTATCAACGTTTTATTGAAGAACGTGACGATTATTTTTATGCGAGATTACCTCTTGAGGCATTAAACGCCCTTGATCAATAGAAGGATGAATAAAATGAACAAATCTCCCGTATCCATTAAAATGACAATGGAAATTACCGAACTAGGAAACAAAGATGTTACGATTGTTGAAGAAAAAGGTCATTTATTGGAGAAAGATGATACTACTGTATTGAAATTTAGTGAAACAAACGAAAATAATGAGCAAACTGATTCCTTGATTACGATTCAACCGGACAAAGTTAGTGTCAAAAGGTCTGGAGCGGTATCGATGCTGCAAAAGTTTCAAAGTAAGCAAGTAACCGAAAATGTTTATCGGCATCAGTTTGGTACGATGCATATGGAAACTGAAACAGATCAAATAGTATACCAACCACCAGTTGCAAATCAAGATGGTAAATTATTCATCAGTTATCAAACCAGTTTGAACGGGGAAACACCGAGACGTCACCGCTTAACGATTAGCTTAGCAAAAGAAAACTAATGGAGGTTATTGTATGAACGTGATGCAAAAGATGCAGGAAAACTTAAAGGCAGAAATAAAGCGTGCGGTTCTGTCGGCAGAGTTGGCAACAGAAGCAGAAATCCCTGCTGTTGTCCTCGAGCAACCGAAGGACAAAGCGCACGGTGATTATGCAACGAATATCGCGATGCAACTGGCTAAAGTCGCTAAAAAAGCACCACGCCAAATTGCAGAAGACATTGTTAGACAATTAGATCAATCGAAAGCTTCAATTAAAAGTGTCGATATTGCAGGCCCAGGCTTTATCAATTTTTTCATCGACAATCAATACTTAACAAATTTAATTCCAACTATTTTAGAACAAGCTGAAAGCTACGGAGCATCAAACACTGGTAATGGCGAAAAAATTCAAGTGGAGTTCGTTTCTGCCAACCCAACAGGAGACTTGCACCTTGGTCATGCTCGTGGTGCTTCTGTCGGTGATGCACTGTGCAATATTTTAGCTAAAGCAGGCTATGATGTGCAGCGTGAATATTACATTAATGATGCTGGTAATCAAATTAATAATCTTGCGTTATCCGTCCAAGCACGTTATATGCAAGCAATTGGGAAAGATTTTCCAATGCCAGAAGACGGTTATCATGGTGCCGATATTATCGGAATCGGAGAAACGTTAGCAAAGGAACATGGAGAAGCGTTGTTGGAAAAATCAGAAGAAGAGCAGCAATCCTTTTTCCGTGAATATGGATTGAAATTCGAATTAGATAAATTAGCAGAGGATCTAGCACAATTCCGTGTAACCTTTGATAATTGGTTCTCCGAAACGTCCTTATATGAAGAAAACAAAATTGTCCCGGCAATTGAATTATTAAAAGAAAAAGGCTATATCTATGAACAAGATGGTGCGACATGGTTCCGCACAACGGATTTCGGAGATGATAAGGATCGTGTTTTAGTCAAGCAAGACGGTTCTTATACGTATTTGTCACCAGATATCGCTTATCATAAAAATAAGCTAGATCGCGGCTTTGATAAGCTTATTAACATATGGGGTGCAGACCACCACGGTTATATCCCAAGAATGCGCGCAGCTATCCAAGCATTAGGTTATGATGCCGATACATTAGAAGTGGAAATCATTCAAATGGTCAACCTTTTCGAAAATGGTGAAAAGGTAAAGATGAGTAAACGTACTGGTAAAGCAGTTACATTAAGAGAGTTAATGGAAGAAGTCGGTATTGATGCGATGCGTTATTTCTTCGTTATGCGTTCAGCTGACTCTCATCTAGATTTTGATATGGATTTAGCCAAATCAGAGTCTAACGATAACCCAGTTTATTATGTACAATATGCGCACGCACGTATTTGTACAATGCTCAAGCAAGCAGAAGAGAAGGGAATCAACTTTACAGATTACGATGCAACCATTTTGCAGTCTGAGAAAGCAGAAGATTTATTGAAAAAGATGGGCGAGTTTACCCAAGTGGTTGCCGATGCAGCACAAAACCGTACACCACATCGCATCACTCAATACATTTTTGATTTAGCAGCCAACTTACACAGCTTCTACAATGCCGAAAAAGTAATCAATGAAGATGATTTAGATGCAACAAAAGCACGACTTGCATTGATGCAAGCAGTTCGCATCACACTGGCAAACGGAATGAAACTAATCGGTGTCCACGCACCGGAGAGTATGTAAGAAAGGGCTAGTCATAAGTTTAGTTAAAGACTTATGGCTACCCTTTTTCTTTATAATATAGGAAAGTATATAATCCGCGGTATCAACGCATTTGTAAGCATAGTAGCCATTTTGAAATAGCTTGTACAGGAAACCATCGCTGCGGCTGTCCACTTCCCTTTCCACGGGATTTTCGCCTAAGCTAACTTTGGTAAGCAAAGAGCGCTTACCAAAGTGGATCTTAGTCGAAAATCATCCCGTAGGAGTGGAAGTGGACGGCCTCCGCTATGAAACTGTTCTACAACGTTTGTGACTGCTAACTGCTCGAGCCTTCTTAACCTGTGTAATAAAACTGGAATGTCAGCGAGTACATTCATTGTAGAGCATGAATGAGCGTAGGCGTCCACTTCGACTCCTGTGGGATCAGCGTGATCTGAAGATCCACTTTTGTAAAGCGATCTTCTTTACAAAAGTTAGCTGAAGACACGGCCCACGGAAAGCGAAGTGGGCAAGCCGTAGCGGTTGTTACGCCTATTATTCATGTCAAAATAACTACTTTGGACAGGACCGGGTGGGCTTTCCCGGTTTTTCTTAAATAACAATCGAAAGACGTTTAGTACTAACTTCCAAATTTAAAAGCGAGATTGGTACTTATTTTGCAATTTAGTACCAAACTAAAATCTGAAGAAAGAAAAATGGTACTTAAGTTGTAATTAAGTACCAAATTAAAATCTGAAGAAAGAAAAATGGTACTTAAATTGCGATTAAGTACCAAATTAAATCCTGTAGAAGGAAAAATGGTACTTAAACTGTAACTAAGTACCAAATTAATTCCTATATAAAAAAATTTGGTACTTCGTGTATCTTGATTTATGAGTTAAACTATAGGTGGATCAAGCACTGTTAAAAAAACATCATAAAAAGATCCGGAATGGGATGCTAACCCATGACAGGATTCTAAGGTATAGCGGTTGGTGAGTGAGCCAAGTATCCGTCATTAATTTGCTGTTGCTGATATCGGCGTCGTAGGCTTTGCGCATTTTCTGGTAAATAGGGTGCTCATGGCTAACGATCAGGTTTAACTCCTGATTCAACTGCAGAC
The DNA here is from genome assembly GCF_000377765.1 of Gracilibacillus lacisalsi DSM 19029. GTDB lineage: Bacteria > Bacillota > Bacilli > Bacillales > Amphibacillaceae > Gracilibacillus > Gracilibacillus lacisalsi. Next base: position 101,033 of record NZ_KB898673.1, read on the forward strand.
TTCTGCGGTCGAAATTGGCTGTACCTGCATCACAAGTTTTTCGATCAAAAAATATAACTTTTGCATGAAAAAAGCCATCAACATAGAGATGAATGGTTGCACCGTGTTCTTTCAGTTTTCTCAAATAAGGGAGAGCTGCAGCTTTAGCCACAATGTGATCCGCTTTTTCGGGAATTAAGATGGTCACTTCAACACCTCTTACCAATGCAGCCATAAGTGCCTCTGCAAGTTGTCGAGTCGGTACAAAATAAGGAGAACCGATTTCAATCGATTGGTTTGCTTTCTTAATATAATCTAACAATGTTTTCTCCAATACATCCCCTTCCGTCGCTAATACCTGTACATCACCAGTTTGAGCATTTTGGCTAGTATTTGTTTCTCCCCAATCGATAGCAAAGCTGTTCCGTAACACCTCGCTAATTTCCCCAACCATTCGCAAATGATAATCACGCCATCTTCCCAGTAATACATCTTTACCAACATATTCATTACCTAGATTAAAGCCGCCAAAGTAGCTAATCTTCTGATCAATCACAAGCACTTTGCGATGATTCCGCTGTTGTAGATGGTAGAAAAAAGGAAAGCGCGGGGGATTCATTTTGCGCATGAAAAATTTTTGATCAAGCCATTTTTTACGAAATTTAAAACTGCCCACCCAGTCGGCTAACAACCTGACACGAACTCCTTCCGCATGTTTACGTGCGAGCAGGGTATAAAACTGGTTACTAATTCGATCGTTACGAATGATAAAAAATTGCATATCAATCGACGCAGTGGCTTTCTCGATATCAGAAAGCATCGACTCAAATAGTGAATTCCCGTCAGCAAACAATTCAACTTCTTCAGTAGTGGTTCGCCAACTCTGACTTTTATTACGATGGGAAACAAGAAAACGGCCAAGTTGGAAATCAATAATTAGTAAGAGAATAAAAATGAAGATTATCCAAAGCATATATTTTTCCCTCATTTCTTGTTGTTACTATACCCAAAAAAGGTTAAAATCATAAGCAACATAATGGATGCGTTTTTTGAAATAATAAGTTAACATATAGAAGGATAGATAAATAAAAGAGGTGTTAATCGTGCAAAAATTAGTGTTTTTTGTAGGTGTAGCAGGAACAGGTAAAACAACAGTAGCAGAAAAAGTATCAGAAGATATCTCGTGTGCATTTCTTGATCGTGATACAGTTGGAGGACGTTTTGTAGAACGTTTTCTAGAAATGAATGATTTAGATCCAAACGATCGTGATTCAACATTTTATAAGGAAAACCTTCGCGATTTAGAGTATGACACAACGAAAGATATATGTATTGAAAACTTACGTGTTGGACAAAATGTTTTTATGATTTCACCGTTTACTGCAGAATTAAAAAATAAAGAATGGATCGAAGAAGTCATTGCAGCAAGTGGCAAATCAAAAGCAGAGGTTGATGTGAAGGTTGTAGTTGTAACACTACAGGATATGGAACAACAACGTGAACGAATCGAAGAGCGTGGTACAGACCGTGATACATGGAAGTTGGAAAATTGGGATTCTTATGAAACAAGAGTAGATTTTGTACCAACCATTAATTGGGATATCCCAAAAGAAAATATCAACATTTTTGATAATTCCGGTGATTTAACGGAAGAAAAGGTTGATAAGCTGGTAAGTTTCATTCAAAAATAGCTTCCTTAAAGATTGTTGCAATTCAATTAACAAAGCCATATAATATGATGGTAGAACTTAACTAGTCAGTGAATTTGTTTACATAGATTAGATAAAAAGGAGTGCTAGAGCGTGAGTTTAAAGGACTTAACAAAAGAAAGAATAGATGAATTGGCAATGATTGATATTGCAACGTTAATTTTAGAAGAAGAAAACAAAGCGATGGATTTCCGTGAAATCTTTGAAAGTGTTGCAAAGTTAAAGGAATTATCCGAGACGGAAAAAGATGCCTGGATTTCGCAATTTTATACTGATTTAAATATAGATGGCCGTTTTATGACGAAAGGTTCTAACCTGTGGGGATTAAAAAGATGGTATCCGGTAGAAGAGATTGATGAAGACATTACTCCTGTACCGAAAAAGAAGAAAAAGAAAAAAGCGAAGAAGAAAAAAGCTCCAGAACCACTGGAAGAAACAGAAGATCTTGATGAAACAGTTGTTGGTGATGAGGATTTAACTGGTTTTGATGAGGATCTGGATACAGATGACATCGTGGATGATGACTTTGACTTCGATGATGATGACCTCGAAGATGAAGTTGATGATGATTTTGACACAGATGACGAACTAGAAAAATAGTTCCATCAGAGTACTTGACTTTCCACAAGCTTCTGAGTAAAATTTTTATTGGGCTCCATAAATTAATGGAATTACACAGCGTTCCCCTGCTCAAGGGGAGCGCTTTTTATTTTTTAACAAGCAATTATTATTTAAAGTGTATGTTCAAAAAGGAGGACAAAAAGGGCAAAGAAGATCAAGGAAGCGCAGCCTTTGAGGACCGGAGCGTATGCTTTTCAATACGTGAGTACCGGAGAAGCAAGCTGACGCAGAGATTCAAAGCAATTTTTCCCGGACTTTTTGAACATCCCCTTACATCATTTTTTCATCAAGCTTAGTATGCCTACTATTATAAAAACAGAATACTAAGCAAAAGATAGAACAATTACAAAAGAAAGAGGGATACAGTGTGACGAAATATATCTTTGTAACTGGTGGTGTTGTATCTTCCATTGGAAAAGGAATCACAGCAGCATCTCTAGGCCGCCTTTTAAAAAACAGAGGATTAAAAGTAACCATTCAAAAGTTCGACCCCTACATTAATGTTGACCCGGGAACGATGAGCCCTTACCAACATGGTGAAGTGTTCGTAACAGATGATGGTGCTGAAACAGACTTGGACTTAGGTCACTATGAACGATTTATCGACATCAACCTAAACAAGTATAGTAACATTACAACAGGTAAAATTTATTCAACGGTTATTAAGAAAGAACGTCGTGGTGATTACCTAGGTGGAACTGTTCAAGTTATTCCGCATATTACGAACGAAATTAAAGACAAAGTATTCCAAGCAGGAAAGCAAACAAACGCAGATATCGTTATTACTGAAATTGGTGGTACTGTTGGCGACATTGAGTCGTTACCTTTTATTGAAGCAATTCGTCAAATCAAAAGTAACATTGGTAGAGAGAATGTCATGTATATTCACTGTACATTAGTTCCTTATATTACAGCAGCAGGAGAATTAAAAACCAAACCAACCCAGCATAGTGTGAAGGAATTACGTTCTTTAGGTATCCAGCCTGATGTCATTGTATTACGTACAGAGCATGAAATCAGCCAGGAAATGAAAGAGAAAATCGCATTATTCTGTGATATTGATGAAAAGGCAGTTGTTGAATCAGGTGATGCTGATACCCTTTATCATATCCCTTTAGCAATGCAGGAACAAAAACTGGATCAACTAACATGTGATCACTTTGGTTTAGATTGTGGTCCAGCAGATATGACAGAATGGAATCAATTAGTGGAAAGAGTACTGAACCTTTCGAAAAAAGTCACAATAGGACTTGTAGGTAAATATGTAGAATTACCAGATGCATATATATCTGTCGTAGAAGCATTAAAACATGCAGGATTCGCACATGATGCAGATGTCGATGTGAAATGGATTAACGCGGAAAAAGTATGCGCTGAGAATGTGGCAGAGGAATTAGCAGACGTAGATGGCTTATTAGTACCAGGTGGCTTCGGGGATCGTGGCATTGAAGGTAAAATTGAAGCAATCCGTTTTGCACGTGAAACCAAATTACCTTTCTTAGGTATTTGTTTAGGTATGCAGCTGGCAACAGTTGAATTCGCACGTAATGTGTTAGGATTAGAAGGAGCTAACTCAGCTGAAATTGATCCAAATACACCACACCCGATTATCGACCTTTTGCCAGAGCAAAAAGATATTTCCGATCTTGGCGGAACATTACGTTTAGGTTTGTATCCTTGCCGCTTAAAAGAAGGAACAAAAACAAAGGATGCCTATCATAATGAAGATGTGGTATATGAACGTCATCGTCACCGTTTTGAATTTAATAATCAATATCGCGATCAGATGGAACAGAATGGCTTTATTTTCTCAGGGACAAGCCCTGATGAAAAGCTAGTAGAAACAATCGAGCTAAACGACCACCCGTGGTTTGTCGCATCGCAGTTCCATCCAGAATTCAAATCAAGACCAACTCGACCACAACAACTGTTTAAAGGCTTTATCAGCGCAGCCGTAAACAAATAATAATGTAGGAAGAAGTTCCATTTTACCAATCGTCATGGTACATTACTATGACGGTTTCTTTTTACCTAAAATTGCTTTGTTTTTGCTTTTATTCAGCTCAAATAGAGACAAAATTAATAAAATACTACGAATATTGCAGGATTTTCGTCTATCATATCGAACTATAAGAAAAAGGGCTTATTACAAAATGGACGCCAATTCGCAATTTATGACAATGTATCAAGCAACTAAATATATATAAATAGAAAAACATAAAGGAGCTGGCAGAGCATGAGCAAAACAGTATTAGTAGTCGATGATCAAATTGGTATTCGGCTGTTACTTGAGGAAGTAATTCAGCAAGAAGGGTATAATGTAGAGTTAGCTTTAAATGGCAAAGAAGCGTTAGACAAAATTTTGGATAATAAGCCTGATTTGATTATGTTAGATTATAAGTTGCCAATCATCGATGGTCCAACATTAGTCAAGGAATTGGAAAATGATAACATTGTAATACCAACTATTATAATGAGTGGTTTGCCAGAGAAAGCTGAAGGTGATGTACAAAATCTAAAATCTGTGTCCAAAACGATAGGAAAGCCATTTCAGTTAAATGATATTAGACAATTGCTGAAGAATATTTTGGAATAGCTGATTAAATTTTCTGCAATGGTTCAAAGATTTTGAGAAATTTACGGGGGTAAGCGTTTACTATCGATTGTTTTGTTGCACCTTTTTGTCGGAATTGGTATTCTATTAATGGGTGCAATCTTTCGTAAGAGGATCGATTGTTAAATCAATTGTATATACATACCTTAAAGGAGGAGCAATTATGCCATTAGTTTCAATGAAAGAAATGCTTGAAACAGCTAATAAAAATCGTTATGCTGTAGGTCAATTTAATCTTAATAACTTAGAGTATGTACAAGCTATTCTTCAAGCAGCTGAAGAAGAAAAATCACCGGTAATCCTTGGTGTATCTGAAGGTGCTGGAAAATACATGGGTGGTTTCAATGTAGTCGTAGCAATGGTAAAAGCTACAATGGAAGCACAAGGTACAACCGTTCCTGTAGCAATCCACTTAGACCATGGTTCAAGCTTTGAGTCTTGTGCAAAAGCAATCCATGCAGGTTTCACTTCTGTAATGATTGACGCATCACACGATCCGTTTGAAGAAAATATTGCGGTTACTTCTAAAGTAGTAGAACTTGCACACTTCCACGGAGTATCTGTTGAAGCAGAACTTGGTACAGTTGGTGGTAATGAAGATGGTGTACAAGGTGGCATCATGTATGCTGATACGAACGAATGTAAAGAGCTAGTTGAACGTACTGGAGTTGACTGTCTTGCACCAGCATTAGGTTCTGTACACGGACCTTACCAAGGCGAACCAAACTTAGGCTTCAAAGAAATGGAAGAAATCAACACAGTAGCTGGAGTACCATTAGTACTTCACGGTGGAACTGGTATCCCAGTTGCAGATATCCAAAAAGCAATCTCCTATGGTACATCTAAAATTAATGTAAATACAGAAAACCAAATCCAACAAACAAAAGTAGTTCGTGAAGTATTAGAAGCGAATCCAGAAATGATCGATCCACGTAAATACTTAGGACCAAGTCGTGACGCGATTAAAGATACAGTAATCGGTAAAATGCGCGAATTCGGTTCTTCAGGTAAAGCATAAATTCATTTACAAACCATACTCTTAAGTGAGTATGGTTTTTTTCTGTATATTGATGATAGAAGTTGCCAGTAAATCCGAAAAGTTGCCAGAAAGCAGCCCGAAGTCGCCAGTAAATCCGAAAAGTTGCCAGAAACCAACCCAAAGTCGATAGTAAATCTAAATCGTTCGCATTAAATCAATGCTGAAATTAATCGATCTACTTTCCCTTGTCTCAATCTCCTGTTTTAAATCACTCGAAAATGAGATATAATGATTTTAAGTTTGTTTTTATTACATAATATTGGCAGGTTTCGTACAGAATAAGTTTATAATATTGTTGTTGCTGTATGTTTACAGGAATCCTTGAAAGTGAGGGAAATATATGCAGAAGTTGCTTATAGAGGGCGGTCATTTATTAAATGGAAAAGTTCGGATTAGCGGTGCCAAAAATAGTGCGGTAGCATTATTACCAGCTTCTATATTGGCGGATACAAAAGTAATTATAGAAGGATTACCAGATATCTCTGATGTAGAAACGTTAAGTTATTTGCTGGAAGAAATTGGTGGGGAAGTAGAGCGAAAAGGACAGACGGTTCATATAGATCCTGCTCATATGACAGCTATGCCGCTACCAAATGGACGTGTCAAAAAATTGAGAGCCTCTTATTATTTTATGGGTGCGATGCTGGGACGTTTTAAGGAAGCGGTGATCGGTTTACCTGGTGGCTGTTACCTTGGTCCAAGACCCATTGACCAGCATATTAAGGGCTTTGAAGCTCTTGGTGCGACCGTTACGAATGAACAAGGAGCTATTTATTTACGAGCAAAAGAACTGAAAGGTGCCCGCATTTATTTGGATGTTGTCAGTGTGGGTGCAACGATCAATATTATGCTTGCTGCTGTGAAAGCAAAAGGACGTACAGTTATTGAAAATGCAGCAAGAGAACCGGAAATTATTGATGTAGCCACCTTACTAACCAGTATGGGTGCGAGAATTAAGGGTGCAGGTACGGACGTTATTCGTATTGATGGTGTAGAGCAATTAACTGGATGCATGCATACCATTATTCCCGATCGTATTGAGGCGGGTACCTATACAATAATGGCCGCTGCTCAAGGCGAGAAAGTTCTGATTGATAATGTTATTCCACAACACCTTGAACCATTGTTGGCCAAATTAAGAGAAATGGGTGTACATATAGAAGAAGGGGAAGAGCAATTACTCCTCCATAGAGGAAATGGCCTCAAAAGTGTTGATATCAAAACCCTTGTACATCCTGGTTTCCCAACGGATTTGCAGCAACCTTTTACAGCCTTATTGACAAAAGCAGAAGGTACAGGAGTTGTCACAGATACTATATACCAAGCACGGTTTAAACATATCGATGAGTTAAGAAGAATGAATGCTCAAATTAAAGTAGAAGGAAGTTCTGCCATTGTTCAAGGACCTACACCGTTGGAAGGTGCAAAAGTAAAGGCGAGTGATTTACGAGCAGGTGCATCTCTGATTGTTGCCGGTCTAATGGCAAATGGAGTAACGGAAATTACAGGTTTGGAACATATTGACAGAGGCTACGCTAACCTAACAGAGAAATTAGACGAGCTCGGTGCCCGAGTTTGGCGAGAAGAAATGACCGAAAAAGAGATACAACAATTTCAGAATTCCTAAAGAAAGAGAGACCACGAAGTCTCTCTTTTCTGTTGGATATTAGGAAAATGATGCACATAAAACATAAACTGCGAAGTAGCTCCTCTTGAGGATCTGCTCTGTCCATCCCCCATAGAGAGTGCACCGAATACCGCTTCGGCAGAATACTGCGCTTTCCGGGGGCGATCTTGAGCTAACTTGGTAAAGAAAAGCACTTTACCAAGTGGATCTTCGGCTCGTGCTTTTCCCACAGGAGTCTCCGTATTCTGCCTACGCTATTGTTGTGCTCTGGTTATAGAAAGGATAGAACTCATGGAACTAAACTCTTTGAATTTCTGTCACTTGATTAGAATTGTATACTAAGCTGTGGAAAATGCGACACTTCCGGAACTACATATGGTGGAGAAATCGACTGGCTGATTTCGGATAAGTGTTGTGGAGCATATCTTAACGAAGGCCGCCCACTTTCACTCCTGTGGGAATTGTTTGGCCTGAAGATCCACTTTTTCGAGCGGTTTTTGCTCGAAAAAGTTAGCTGAAGGGCAAACCCCACGGAAAGACCAGCTATGGAAAGTCAACCATAAAGATGTAATTTTTAAAGAATTATTTTTCATTTAAAAAAAGACATGCGAAAATACACCTCATGTGAGAGGTGTTTCAAGGGAAAGTATGTTCGAATTTTATTTACTTAACATGTGGTTCATATGGCTTGTTATCTCGTAATATGGCGAAAATAATATGTGTTAGCTTTCTGGCTACGGCGCCAACAGCTACGTAATGCCCTTTTCCTCTTTCTCTTAAT